>JBGAJR010000019.1:0-128998 GCA_044224815.1 Polyangiaceae bacterium | reverse complement strand
CATGTCGAACGCGAACATGCGCGGCACCATCGCGCGCGCTACGCCGCCAACGCGCCGCCCTCACCCATTCCGAGCCTCAAGCCGCCGCTCCGCCGCGTGAAATGAGGGCGAATCGTGCGTTCCATGGGAGCCGCACCCAACTCGAACAGCTTCTTGCTGGCATACGCAGACAAGAGCAACACCTCCGACGTACGTGTGACTGCGTCCTCATTTGGACCATGACGAGCTTGGCCATGAAGCAGACATTCGTGTTCACCTTCCTATCCGCCTGGCTCGCGGTCGACGGGCTCGCGTGTGATTCGGGGTCCGACGCGGCAGCGGGCAAGCCAACGGACGCGTCGCTCGGGGACGCGTCTCCGGCTCGGGAGCGGCATCGCGCGGTGCCGTCTGGTCGCTATTGCTCCGTTGATCCGCCGGGTCTTGAGCCCACCGAGGCGACCGAATCGAGCTGTTCAGGTGCCCCCCCAGACGCCAGATGCACTGTCGAGTGCGCGCAGGGTTTCTATTGTTTACACTGGACTCAATCTATTAGCAGGTGTTGCGCTCAGTTGGAGAAGCAAGAGGTCAGTGGCGTAGTGCCTGGCCCGAACGATTGGTGCGATCACCAAAGAACATTGGATCTCGTCGATGCAGGATATCCACGTTTTTATCCTAGCTTGTAGTTCAGTTGCCTTCCTGGGCGGCTGCGGCGCAGTAGAGCCGCAGCCGCAGCTCGACGCCAGCCAGGCGGCTACCGGTGGCACAGCCTTGCCTGACGGAGCGTCGCCGATGTCGTGTGCGCCGGACCAGGACGCGTTATTTGGCCCTGGCCCCGCGGGCTGCGAACACGATGCTGGGTGCACCGTAATATGCAGTCCGCCCTACCGATGCCTTCATTCACACGACAACGTGTTTCGCTGCTGTGCGATCAGCGCGGACGAGGAATCGCGGGTGCCGGCACGTGACCGCACCGGTTTTTGCGACGTAGCGCGTACGCTTCAATTTTTAGACGCGGGGCTCGCGCGTTTCTCGGATCAATGAAATGGGTTCTCGAGAACTGGGACGTAGGCAAGCGCTCCTCGTAATGGCGCTACTTGCCATCGGATGCGGCGAAGTCGGCCCTGCGCCTGCGAGCTCAGTGCCGCCGTACTACGCGGACGCGGGTGATGGCAACGCCCCGGCGTCCATCACTTGCACGATTGATCCCGAGGTACCGTTCGCTCCGATTCCAACCCGATGCGCCGGCGATGCGAGCTGCGAGGTGGTCTGCAACCCGCCCCATCGATGCCTGCACTCGCGAACGAACACGGTCTACTTCCAGTGTTGCGCGATTGCCGAGAGTCTCGAACCCTACCTGGCCGCAGCGGACCGGAGCAGTTACTGCGATGCGCCACGAACGCTCCAGTTGATCGAGGCGGGCGTGGCGCCATTCAGTCCTTGAACCGTGGGCAGCGCGAGCTCAGGGGAGCGGCTCGAAGAACTCCGCGATCGCGTCGTGCGCGCGGCGCTGCGAGATGCGCGGCGTGAGCGTGTGGTCGGCGCCGTCGATGATGGCCACGCGGATGGCGGGCTCGCGACGCGCCTTCTCCAGGTCCTTCCCCAGGTACTTCTCGAGGTCCGCGCGACCCGAATCGCCGGAGCCGTAGACGATGAGCACCTTGCCGCCGCGCGCGGCGATGCCGCCGAACGCGCGCGCCACGTCGTCGAGATCCTCGGCCAGCGCGCCCGAGCGCGGCAAAACCGATGGCTTCACGGTGCTCGGCGAGAGGAAGAGCGAGGGCCCAGTGAACGGCACGCCCGCGCGCCGCCACGCGTAGCTCACCGGCACGCGAATCGGCGCGCCGCGCCACGGAACCGCGGGACGATGCCGCGCGAGAACGAGCGAGTCGCCCTTGTTGAAGTGATAGACGGGCACGTTGATGGGCGCGATCGCGACCACGCGCGCGTCGATGGCCGCCGTGTGGAACGACGTGTAGCCACCGGAGCAGAGCCCCGCCATCGCGACTTGCTTCACGCCCCGCGTCATCGCGTAGTCGATGGCGGCACGCGTCTCGGGGACGGCTTGCGGCATGTAGATGCATCGGTCGCGCTCACCGGGAAGGGTCGGGCTATCGCCGACGCCGGAGAGATCGAAGCGCAAGACCGGGAACCCGCGCTTCGCCAAGCGCCGCGCGAACGGCGTGTGCATGCGGTTGATGCCGACGCGGTGATTCGATCCTGCGCCGAGGAGCAAGATGGCGGTGTCGCGACGCGCGACGTCGGTCGGCGGCTCGGTCCACACGCCGAAGAGACCGCCCATGAACACCGACTCTTCGTGGACCCCATCGACCGCAGCCGTGCGCGTCGACTCGCCGGTGCGCGCCTTGGCGGCGACTGCGGCGGGCAGCCGACCGAGGGGCGACGATTGGATCCAAGTGACGATCTCGTCCGCGGTCGTCGTCGGTAGCGGCAGCGAGTCGGCGAAGAGCGTGGAGTACCCGCGCGAGGTCGAGTGCGCGACCACGACTCCCGTCGAGCGAAGGTGCTCGATGATCAGCTTCTCCGGCCCGGGAAGATCGTCGCGCGCGATCACGAGCGCGCGCGCGGCGGGCCGCTCCGAGCTCTTTCGCGGATCGAGCGCGCTGATCTCCGCGCGCAGCGCTGCCGAGAACGGGAACCCGAGCACTTCGTCGTCCGAGAAGACGATGTCCGGCGAGGCCCCGTCGTTGGGCATCGCCGCGCGCATTTTGTTCAGCGCGAGCATCTCGCGGACGAAGACCGCGCCCGAACGCGACGGACCGAGCGCGATGAGGCCTTCGACGGGTGCGCGCTGCGCGTACGTCGTCGCGAGGACCGCGCCGAGCCGAACGCCGAAGAGAAAGACCTTGGACGCGCCGCTCACTCGCTTCGCTTCCTCGACGGCGCGACCGATGTCGCCGAGCCAGGTCTCGACGCGATTCGGACCTTCGTCGTCGCCCGCCGAGTCGCCCGTCCCGTAGTAGTCGAAGCGGAACGTCGCGACCCCGCCGAGCGCGATGTGCTCGGCGAGCTTCTTGTGCGCGAAGTAGGTGCTGAGCGCGTCGTACCCGAATGGGCTGCACATCACGACGACGGCGTCGGCCGGCGTATCCCCCGCCGCGGGGTGGAACCAACCGAAGAGCGCGGCTCCCTCGTCACCGAACCAGACGGGCCGAGCCGGCACCGCCTCGGCGGGCGCCGTCACCAGGTGGAGGGCGGCCGCCCGACGAGAGGCGGGGGAGGCGTCCTTCTTGGTGTCCACGCGCGCGATCGAGGCCGGGATCATCGAGATTCAGACAGTTCACGCGGCATGCCAGGCGTAGCCGCCGCGCGACGCCCGATCTGGCCGTTTTTTCGAGGCTCACGGCGTATCCGGGCGGCGTCGATGCAAGCAATCGGGATCCAGTGCGAAGGGGTCGGAGATGTGGGCGAGCCCATGGAAACCGCAGGGTTCGCGTGATTCCTTGATCCACCACGGGGTGCCGCTCCGATGGAACCTTTCCTGCTCGAGTCCCATTCGCTGGTCGAGCCGGGTTGGGTTTCGCGAGGAGCCGAACTCCAAAACCGTCGACCTTCGCTCGGACAACAGCATTCGAGCAGATGGAGGAAGCAGATGGGGTTCGATCTGGATCTCGATGAGCTCGCGGAAGTGCAGGGCGGTTGCCACCACGAGCAGGCATACGACTCGTCGTCGTCGAGCGGCGGCGAGCTGTACGACGGAGGCGGTGACCTCCACCTGCCCGGCGCCGATCTGTTCGGTGGGCCTGGAGGTCTCGGTGGCGCGACCCCCGGTGGTGGTCTCCCCGGCGGCGCCGTTCCGGCGGGAGCCGGTCCCGGCGGTCCGCTCTTCGGCTCGCCCAACGGCGGTCCGGGCGGCTTCGGCCCCGGCGGCATGGGCGGCGGTCACGATTGGAACGACTACGGTCACTTCCTCGGCAGCCCGAACGGCGCCGGCGGTGGCTTCGGTCCCGACGGTCACGGCTTCGGGCCGGGTGGCTTCGGTCCCGGCGGCGGCTTTGGCCCCGACGGTCACGGTGGACCGTTCGGCGGTCCCGGCGGCTTTGGTCCCGACGGTCACGGCGGCGGCTTCGGCGGTCCGGGCATGCCCGGCGGCGCGGGCGGCGGCTTCGGCCCCGGTGGCTTCGGCCCCGGCGGCATGGGCGGCATGCACGACGGCTTCGTCAGCGCGGGCGGAGTGCCCGGCGCTCCGGGCGCGCCTGGAATGGGCGGCCATGGTCCGGGCGACGGAATGGGCGGCGGCCTCGGCATGGGCCCCGGCGATCACAACGGCGGTGGCGCTGGCCACGGCGACGGCATGGGCGGCGCAGGCGGTGGCTTCGGTCACGGCATCCTCGGCCATGCAGGCTTCCTCGGAAGCGTGCACGACGGCGGCTCGTACTCGCCGGGCATGCCGGGCGGCGGCGGCGCGGACGGCTCCGGCTTCGGTCCGGGCGGTGCGGGCGGCGGCTTCGGTCCGGGCGGCCCCGGCGGTGCGGGCGGTGGCTTCGGTCCCGATGGCCACGGTGGTGGCTTCGGATCCGGCGGCTACGGCTATGGTCCGGGAGCTCCGGGCGTTCCGGGCGGCGGCTTCGGCTCTGGCTACGGTCCCGACGGGTCTGGCGGCGGCTTCGGCAGCGGCGGCTCCTCTGCGAGCGGCGGCCTAGGCTCGAACGGCGGCGGCTTCGGCAGCGGCATTCTCGGCCACAGCGGCTTCCTCGGCAGCATGCACAGCGGATCCTCCGCTTCGCCTGGCTTGCCCGGCGGCGGCGGCGGCGACGGATACGGTCCGGGCAGCGGCGATGGTGCGAATGGCGGTTCGGGCTTCGGCAGCGATCCGTACGGCGGCGTGAACCACTACGTGCCGATCAAGTAACGCATCCGAGCGCGGTCCCATCGCGCAACGAGTCCCGCGCCCTCCCGAGCTGGAGGCGCGGGACTCGCCATTTTGTACGCGCCTCGTGGTAACAAGTCGCGCGCATGTCGGCCGAAGGCACCTCCAGCGCGATGTCCGGCCTCGCGCGTCTCGTTGCAGAAGCGCGACGTCGCACGCAGCCGGTACGCGATTTCGTCGCGCGTGGGCTCGCCAAAATCGATCCGTGTGAAGACCCCGATGCGGAGCCGCTCGGGCTCTTGCCGCTCATCGCGCTCACGTGGGCCATCGTCTACAGCCTCTCGCTCTACTGGCGCTTCAAGTTTCAGCCGATGCAGGACGTCGGTCACCACGTCGGCCTCTCGGCCGTGGTCGCGGACTGGGGTCGGCCGGGCTCGATGTACACCGAGCTCTACGACTGGCCGAACCCGCTCAACGCGAACGCGCTCCTCTACACGTTCGCGGGCTACCTCGGAAAGCTCATCCCGATCACGTTCGCGTTCCGGCTGGGCATGAGCGTCTACCTCGCGGGCGTGCCGCTCGCGAACCTGTACGCGCTCCGCGTGTTCGGACGCTCGGCGTGGCCCGCCGTCTTGGCGGTGCCGCTCGCGTACAACATGAACTACGTGGCCGGCTTCGCGAACCTGCTCTTCGCGGCACCGTTCTTCGTGCTCTCGCTTCCGCTCTTGTATCGCGTGCTCGATCGCTTCACGTGGAAGCGCTTCGCGGCGGCGGCGTTCGTTTACGTGTGCGTGTTCTTGTCACACGCGCATGTCTTTTTGTGGGCGGGCGCGCTCGGCGCGACCCTCACGCTCGCCACGTACTTCTATCGACTCTTCGAGCGCGATCGCACTTGGCTCGAGCGCATCAAGGGCGCGTGGAAGGCCGCCGGCGTGTCCGCCCTCACCGTCACGCCGTCGCTCCTCTTGTTCGCGCGCTGGTACGACTGGGCGTTCGGCTCGGGCAAGACCGAGGGCGCGGTGCAGACCGTCACGAGCGGCCTCGACCAGGGCTTCGGCGCGTACTTCAAGCCGCCGCAAGGGCTCTGGCACGACCTCGGGATGTACGCGCTCAAGCTCTACATCACCGACGAAGACCTGAACTTGATGTGGAAGCTCGGGCTCCTCGTGGCCGTCGCGCTCGCGTTCGCGCGCTTCGCCACGTGGAAGAAGCCGCCGGTGATGGAGATCGCGTTCGCGCTCACCGTTGGCTCGTACTTCGTATTGCCCGAGGCCATCGACTCGAACCCCGTCGTGGGCTCGCGTCAGATGGGCATCGCGCTCTGGCTCTTGCCGGCCGTCGTGGTGCCGCTCCCCGCCAAGGTGTCGCGCCTCGCGCGCTGGATCGTGATCTTGGGGACGCTCGTCTTCGTCCGTCAGTTCTTCGTGGCGTGGGTGCAGCACCTCGTGAAGTTCGAGCGCACCGAGGCGGCCGGCCTCGAGTGGGTGCTCGACGCGGCGCCGAAGCGCCAACACCTCCACCTCGTGAAGATCATGAACGACTACTCGACGATCTTCACGTGGCGTCCCAACTGGCACGTCGAGAAGTACTACATGGCCGACAAGCTCGGTCAGGTCGCCGACAACCCGGCCATCGTGTCGACGAGCTCCATTCGCTACAAAAAAGGGATCGATCCGCACCGGATCACGGCGCACGGTCCCGACTGGGCGAGCTGGGCCAACGTCTGGGAGTGGAACGAGCTCGTCCTCGTGCACGGCTGGGTGCCGACGCCCGCGCAGCTCGAAGAGGCCAAGAAGCACGGGCGCCGCATCCGCAAGGAAGGCGACTGGGAGCTCTGGCGCCGCCACGGCGATTGGGAGACGGGCGACCCCGAGAGCAAGTGAACGGGGCCTGAACCGACGCGGTCCGGATCAATTCGACGGTGCCGTGCCCCCAGCCGCGCGTGGCAAGGTCCGTGCAGCGCCCGCCACCATGACGCGTGCGGTCGCTCTCCTGTCGCTCTTCTTCCTCACCTCGACAATCGCATGCTCGGGGCAACCTGGGACGAGCGACGACGATCCCGGAGGCGGTGACGAGGGCGCGCTCGCGCTCGGCGGCGGAGAAGACCTCCTCTCGACGATCGAGCCCGGTCATTACGACACGGCCGCGCACGACCTCCTCATGTTCGTGAAGAAGGACGGCGGCAAAGTCACCATCAGCTTCGCGCTGCAGGCCATGCACGGCGAAGGCGTCGCGAAGAAGGCCGGCCTCATGGGTGGCTCGCTGCTGGCCGTGGAGGACCCGCGCGTGCAGACCGAGCTGAAGCTCGAGCGCGTGGGGCCGCACGCGTTTCACGTTACCGGCAAGGCCTCGTCGATGATCTACGGTGCGCCGCGGGTGGACGTCGACGCGATGTTGTCGTTCCGCTCGGATCTCTACACGGGCACGTATCCCGTCACGGGCAAGGTCGCCGGCACGGAGCGTCGGGTCACCATCAAGCACAGCGATCAGGTCGGTCTCACGCTGTCGGTGACCGACAATGGAGCCACCGTCTACGACGGCGTCGTGCCCTGGGCGAGCGCGCAGGACACGGCGCCGTTCACGGTCAGCGGCTGCCGCGGGACGCTGTCGGTCCTCGCCACCGCGACACGGACCGTCGATCTGATGTTCTTGTCGTCGTGCCAGTGATCTTCAGGCGCCGGAGTCACCCGCGTAGAACGCGCGAATCTCGGCCTCGTACTTCTTGTAGACGACCTTCCGCTTGATCTTCATGGTCGGCGTGAGCTCGCCGCCCTCGATGGTGAGCTCGCCGGGGAGGATCTTGATCTTCTTGATCGTCTGCACGCGCGCGAGATCGCGGTTCATCGCCTCGACCTCCTTCATCAGCCAGTCGTGGAGCTTCTTGCACTCGGCCGCCTCGACGAGCGACGCGGCCGTGGAGCCCGAGGCGGCCTTGGCCTCGTCGAGCTTGGTCGCGTCGATGGTGAGGAGCGCTGCGAGGTGCTTCTCGCGATCGCCGACCACCACCGCGTGCGCGACCACCGAGATGTCGCGCAGCTTCCCTTCGATCACTTGCGGCGCGATGTTCTCGCCGCCGGCGGTGATGAGGAGGTCCTTCTTGCGATCGGTGATGCGCACGAAGCCCGCCGAGTCGATCTCGCCGATGTCGCCGGAGTGGAGCCAGCCGTCTTTGTCGAGCGCCTCGGCCGTCGCGTCCGGGTTCTTGTAGTAGCCCTTGAAGACGTGACGGCCGCGCATGCAGATCTCGCCGTCCTCGGCCACTTTGAGCTCGGCCTCCGGCAAGATGAAGCCCACCGAGCCGGTCTTGTAGCGGTCCGGGAGCGACAGCGTGGCCGGGCCCGTGCACTCGCTCATGCCATAGACCTCCATGATCGGGATGCCCAGGCTCAAGAAGAACTCGAGCGTCGCCTTGGAGATGGGCGCCGCCGAAGTCACCGCGAACCGGCACTGATCGAGGCCGAGCGCCGCGCGCACCTTCTGGAAGACGATCTTGTCGGCGATCGGATAAAGGAGCGGGCGCGACTCCTTGCGCTGATCGGCGTAGCCGCCGGCAAGGCCTTGGGCACGCGCCCAAGCGGCGATCTTCTTTCGGAGCGGCGGGTTCTTCTGCCCCGCCTCCACCATCTTGGCCTGGATCTTCTCCCAGACGCGCGGGACGCCGAGGAAGATGGTGGGGCGCACTTCGCGGAGGTTCTCCGGAAGCTTCTCCATGCTCTCCGCGAAATACGTGCATCCTGCACACGCGAGCGGGCCGTGGACGCACACCACCTGCTCCGCAATGTGACTGAGCGGCAGATAGCTCAGGAAGCGCTCGTGCGTGAAGTCGACGAGCGACCTCACCGTCTCGGACACGAACACGATGTTGTCGTGGCTGATCATGACGGCCTTGGGATCGCCCGTCGTGCCCGACGTGTAGATGAGCGTGCACACGTCGTCGGGCTTCTGCGCGGCGATGCGGGCGTCGAGATCGGCCTCGGGAACGCCCTTCCCGAGCTCGAGCACCTCGTCCCACGAATGAACGCCGGGCCCGGCGTCCTTGGGCACCGCGCCGTGCATGAGGACGAACGCCTTCGCCTTGGGCAGCCGGTCCCGAACCGACAAGAACTTCTTGAGCTGCGCCTCGTCCTCCACGACGACGACGCTCGAATCCGAGTGGTCGGCGATGTACTGACACTGGTCGGCGCTGCTCGTCGTGTAGATGCCGGCCGGGAAGCCGCCCGCGAAGATGGCCGCGAGGTCGGCGATGACCCACTCCTTGCAGTTGAAGCCGATGATCGAGACGCCTTGCTTGGCATCGAGCCCGAGCTTCATGAAGCCGCGCGCGCAGAGACGAACGGTCTCGTGGTACTCGCGCCACGAAATCGTCCGGTAGCTCCCGCCACGCTTCTCGGCGAGCGCCGGACGCGCGCCGTGCGCTCGCGCACACGCCTCGAACACCTGCATCACGGTCTTCTTTTCCATCGTGCTTCTTCCCTTCCCCGCTCGCGCCTTGGCGCGAGCTTCGTAAGTCAACGGGCGCGCATCTTCTCTGCCATTTGCGCGCCGAGCTCGGCCGCGCGCGTGCTCGCGCTCTCGACCGCGTCGATGAGCGTCTTGCGAAGCGCCCCCGACTCGAGTGTGTGAAGCCCGGCGATCGCCGTCCCGCCCGGGCTCGTCACCATGTCTTTCAATCGTCCGGGATGCTCGCCAGTCTCGAGGAGGAGTTTGGCCGAGCCGAACACCGTCTGCGCGGCCAACGTGAGCGCGGTGTCGCGGTGCAGGCCCATCTTCACCCCGCCGTCGGCGAGCGCCTCGATGATGAGCATCACGTAGGCCGGCCCCGAGCCCGAGAGCCCGGTCACGGCGTCGAGGAGGTTTTCGTCGAGGACGACGGTCTTGCCCACCGCGTCGAAGAGCCGCGTCGCGAGCGCGACGTCGGCCTCGGTGGCGTGTGCGCCGGCCGAGACTGCGGTCGCGCCCGCAAGCACCGTCGCCGGAGTGTTCGGCATCGTCCGGATGACGCGCGCGCCGCTCGGGAGGCGCGACTCGAGCGCCTCGATGGGCACGCCCGCGGCCACCGACACGACGAGCGTCTTCGGCGCGACTTCTTTTCCGATCGCCCCGAGTGCCTTGTCGACGACCTGCGGCTTCACCGACACGACGAGCACGTCGAGATCGCGTACGAGCGCGTGGTTGTCGGTGGTGACACGAACGCCGTGCGCGCGGTGGAGCTGCTCGAGGCGCTCCTTCTTCACGTCGCTCACGATGACGTTCTCGGGCGCGACCACCTTCGCGTGGAGCATGCCCTTGATGAGCGCCGCAGCCATGTTGCCGCCGCCCATGAATCCAATCGTGAGGCCGCTCGCCGAGCTTTCCATGATGCGGGAACCGTAGCCGCTCTGTGGCACGCCGAGAAGTTGGCCGTCGCCGGCCGCCTTGGCCAGGGTGAGAGCGTGGTCCCCTGCCCGAACGCCCCGCCCTCGTCCCGTCACCTCACGCTCGGTGCCCGTGCCGCGGCGTACCTCGCCGGGCTCGTGGTGCTCTTCGGGTGCGGATCGTTTCCGTCGCTCGGCGGCACCGGGACCGACGGCGGCACGGGGTCGTCGGGCTCCTCGTCGAGCGCGTCGACGGCAGGCGGCGCAGACGCGGGCGCGAAGGGCGTCGACTGCATCACCGAGGGACAGACCGGCGCCACGCTGTGCACGGGGATTTCCACGTGTCCGGGCTTGGCGGTCGACCACGACGTCTTTCCGAACTGCGGTTTTCGGCCCGGCGGGACGGTCCTCGACCTCGAGTGCGCGTGCCAAACCTCGCTCTGCCCGCTCGGCGTCGCCAAGACGTGCGACGACGTTAAGAAGCTCCTCGCGGCGCAGAACGAGACGACGGTGTGCACCCAGATCGGCGAAGGACGTTGCACCGGCGGCGGCGCGCCCGCGACCGCGAGCACGGCCACGCATCCGAACTGTGACAAGCAGTGTGCGTCGGAGTGCGCCGGGGCTCCGGGCTGCATCGCCATGTGCGGCTGCTGACGGCAGCCCCACCGGTCGGGCCACTCGGCCCCCTGGAACTCGCGGACTAAATGGCGGGCTGCCCCGCCGAGGCGCAAAAATTGTTGCGTCGACGATGGCGGCGAAGTCCGGCAATAAAATGGTCCGCGGGCGGCTCCAACGCACGGCGAGGTAACGGCGTGGCCTTTCGCAAGATTCTGGTGGTCGAAGACGAGCCGCTGATGCGCGCGTCGCTGGGCCGAATGCTCGCCAGCCTCCAGGTGGAGATCATCGCGGTGGGCACCGTCGCCGAGGCGCGGCGCGCGCTCACCGACGGCGGTGTCGACCTCGTGATCACCGACGTCAGCCTCGCGGACGGTGAGAGCGGCGTCGAGGTGGCGCGCGCGGCCGCGGGTCTCCGTCCGGCGCCGCCCGTCATCGCCGTGAGCGGCTACGCCGAGGCGAGCGATGGGCTCGAGCTCGGCAAGGCCGGCGTGGCCGCGTTCTTGGCGAAGCCGTTCACACCCACCGAGCTCTTGGAGCTCGTCGAAGGGTTGAGCGCGCCGAGCCCGCTCGAGATCGACGTCGTCGTCCGCCGCGTCGTGGGCGATTGGGCGCTGCCGGACGTGCTCGATGCGGTGCGCCGATCGATGGTGTTCGAGGCGCTCGCCCGCACACACGGCAACAAGGCGCAGGCCGCAGGCCTCCTCGGCATCAGCCGCCAGCGGCTCCAAAACATCCTCTCGCGCGACAAAGACAAGCAGAGCGAGTGACGGCACAGCGGCGCGCGCGGTCTCAGCGGTCGGTCTCGACGAGCGACACCTCTCCGCCTTGGCCGCCGCACACGAGGAGGCGGCCGTCGGCGAAGGCCATGGCCGACACGGGATGCTCGAGGCGCACGCGCGCGCGCTCGCGAAGGTCGGCCTCCAAGACGATCACCTCACGCCCCATCGCGACGGCCACGCGCGCCGTGGCCGGGCTCACCGCGAGCGCAGTGGCGTTCGCGTCGAGGCGAACCGCCTCGGCCGCCTCGAGCGGGCGACCCACGAAGCGCGCGAGCCAGCGACGATCCGTGACCACGACGAGCCCCACTTCGTCGCCGCCCGCAGCGAGCACCGGGTCACCACGCTTGTGCGTGAGTCGCGTCTCGACGGCGCCCGAGCGCGTCACGAACGTGGTGACGCGCGCCGCATGAACGACCGCCGATCGATCGTCGTCGACGGTCGCGAGGAGCCCGGCTTTGAGACTCGGCGCGAGCCGCTCCAGCCGCTGGGCGTCTTCGTCGACAATCAACGTGCCGCGACCGGTGAGCACGCGCGCGGTGCCGCCGTCGGCGACGATCGAGGTCGGCGCGGTGACTGGACGTCGCCACACCACGGCGCCAGTGACGAGATCGAGCGCCGCGAGCGCGCGTGACGTGAGGACGAGCATCGACCGGCCGCTCGCGCCGAGCGCCGCACCGATCGGCATGGTGCGCGGCGGCAAGCGCCACCCGGCCACGATCTCGCGGGTGGCGATGTCCCACTGGAGCACGAGGCCATCCGCACCGCACGAGAAGGCGCGATCGCGGCTCGGATCGGCCACGACGGCGACGACCGGCCCCTCGTGCTGCGCGATGGGCAAGGAGCTCCGACCACCGTCGAGATCCCATAGGTCGACGCGCACGCCGTCGCCACCGGTCATGAGGAATCCACTCACCGGATCGACGACCAGCGCGTGAATCACGCCCGGATCCCGCGCGAACGGCGTCGCCTTTCGTGTCGCGAGCACGACCCGCGCGAGCCCCGGGCGCTTCCCGCCCGTCGCCACGATCACGGCGTCGCCGTCGCGCGTAAACGCCGCGCGCACACCCGCGCGAACCGGCACGCGGACGCGCGGCGCGAGCGTGGTCGCGTCGAGGACGAGGAGCTCGGTCTTGCTGAGCACGGAGACCGCGTTGGTGAAGCCGTGGATCACGACGTCCACGAGGGTCGACTTCGACGTCGGCGTGCGACCGTGCACCGCTCCATCGCGCTCGTCGAACGCGGTCACGCGATCCTTGGTCGCGACGAGCACGCGAGGCAGCTCCGGATGAAGCGCCATCGCGATCACGGGCCCCGGAGCGCGGCGCTGCCAGGCGACGGCGTGCGAGGCGTGCGCGACGACGACCGGCGCCCGCGACGCTTTGCTGTCGATCGGGAACGCAGCCTTCACGAGCCGCCCGCCTTTGGTGCCGACGATGACGTGACCGTCGCTGGAGACGACCGCGGCCGTCACCTGCGCCGCCCCCTCCACGGCGACCATCGACGAAAACTCCCCGGAGCGGCCCTGGAACACGACCGCCTGCCCGCCCCGGGTCACTACGGCGGCGCGTTCGCCGGGGCGGTCGAACACCACGGTCACCGCTTGCGCGAAGCCGTCGTGCATCGCCACCAGCGTGCCGTCCGCGTCGAAGAACGCGATGCGCTCGTCACCCAACGCGGCGACGCGTGTTCCGGCGCGCTCGACGGCCAGAGCGCGCACGGGCGGTCCGAAGACCCACGGCCCACCGCCGAGCCGCGAGACGGGCAAGGTCGGTCGCGGCGCGCCGCGCGCTTCGATGCGCGCGCGAAGGGCGTGTCGCAGGTACTCGGAAGCGCCATAGATGTCGATCTTGGCGATCTCGGTGACCATCGCGCGAACGACGGCGTTCGGATGATCGAGGAGGGTCGAGAGGAACTGATCGGTCGCGAGCGTATGGAAGCGCGCCAGCGCTTCCAGCGCGTCGAAGGTGCTCTCGGGCCGATCGACGACCGCCGGCTCGGAGTAGTGCGGGAACGCGACCATGCCGCGAACGGCTGCGAGCGCGGGGCCTTCGAGCTCGGCGCCACATCCCTCTTCGGCGGCCTTGCGCACGACGTTGTGGCGAAAAACGGCGTCGGGATCGGCGAGCGCGCCCGCGAGGCCGCGCACGCCTTCGCGCCGATAAACCTCGAGTGTGCGCGGGCGGTCGAGCCACGACGGTGACGCGACCACGCCGGCGCTGGAGATCGCGCCCACCGCGGCCGCGCGGACGCGCGGGTGCTCGGCGTCGAGGAAGCGACGCGCGAGCGGCACGAGCTCCGCGGGGCGACCGTGCACGGCGAGGATGCGGAGCGCGGTCTCGTGGAGCTCGGCGGCCTCGAAGCGATTGGCCATGATGACGCTGAGCGCGTATTGCGCGACGGTGACGTCGACGGAGCGACCGAGACGCGACCGGAGCGCCTCGAGCATCAGCCGCGGATAGACCACCTGCTCGGGTGGCCCCGAGACGCGCGCGAAGGCGGCCTCGACGTGCGACGCGCTCGCGCGATCGGCGATGCGCGTCAGCGCGTACATGGCGACGTTGCGGTAGCGCCCTTCGAGCAGCGGCAAGAGCGCGTGCGCCGCCACGCCTTCTCCCAGCCAACCGAGCGCGACGATCGCGCGCGGCACCACGCTCTCCATCTCCGGCGGCGGATCCTCGACGATCTCGACGAGGCTCGCCATCGCGCGCGGATCACCGATGCGCCCCAGCGCGAGGCACGCGTTGGCGACGACGCGTCGATGGCCCACGCGATCGCGCTCGTCGTCGGGCAATGCCGAGTGCGCGATGTCGATCAGCGCGTCCACCGCAGAGCCCGCGCGCAGCCAGCCGAGGGCATCGACCACCGCGGCGAGAAGCGGCCCTTTGGCGACGGCGAGGCGGTCCATGAGCGCGGGGATGGCGCGCGCGTCGCCGAGCCGACCGAGCACCATCGAGAACGCTGCGAGGTCGGCGTGCGCGACGAAGTACGGAAGCCACCGCACGCCGGTGTCGCCCAACGCCTCGATGGTCTCGTACATCTCGCGGCGGAAGACCTTGCCGTCGCGCCGATAGTGCTCTTCTTCGAGGAAACGCACGCGCAGCGACTCGAGCGCGGTCTTGGGCTCGCGGCGTCTCAGCGCCGCGTAGAGCTCGCGCACGAGGTGCGGCTCGCTCGTGTGCTCCCACGCGAGGTCGACCAGGCTCCGTCCGGCCCCGCGCTCGATGATCTCTTGGACGCGCGTGGTGACGGAGGCGCTCACGCGAGCCTTCTCAGACGAGCGACGCTCGCGTCGCCTTGGCCGCTTCGTCGTGGCTCTTGAGCGCTTCGAGGATGATGACCGCGGTCTCTTCGATCGCGCGACCGGTCACGTCGATCACCGGCCACTCCGGGTGGGCGCGGAAGATCTCGCGTGCGTAGTCGAGCTCTTCTTTCACCTGATCGCGTAGGCCGTAGCTCGCGTCCACTGGCATTCCGAGCTGCTTCAGGCGCGCTTTGCGAATCTCGACCAGCTTGTCGAGCTCGATGGTGAGGCCGACGATGCGGTTTTGCGGCGTCTCTTCGAGCTCGGGCGGCGTGGCGATGCCGAGCACGATCGGCAGGTTCGCGACCTTGAGGCCACGCTGCGCGAGGATCGTCGAGAGCGGCGTCTTCGACGTGCGGCTCACGCCGACGAGCACCAGGTCCGCCTTCTTGAAGTTGCGCGGCTCCTTGCCGTCGTCGCTCTTGACCGTGAACTCCACGGCCTCGATGCGGCGGAAGTACTCGTCGGAGAGCGGCATCATCCCGCTCGGCATGTTGATCGGTTGCCGGTCGAGGAACGTGGCCAGCTTGCCGATGAGCGAGCCGATGAGGTCGAGCGCCTCGATGCGGAGGTCTTTGCTCGTCAGGTAGACGAACTCGCGGAGCTCGGGGCTCACGACGGTGAAGACGACGAGGGCGCCATCACGCGCGGCGCGTTCGAGGACGGGCTTCGCTTGGTCCGGCGTGCGCACGCGCGTGTGGAGGCGCAGCTGCGCGCCCGAGTGGGGGAACTGCAGCATCGCGGCGCGGACGACCTTCTCGGCCGTCTCGCCCGTCGAGTCGCTCAGCACGTCGATCCAACGAAGCTCGGACACGTTGACCTCTCTCGGACTCCCCCACCCGCGCGCCGCCTGAACCTTCGGCAGCGGGGAAAGTGTAACCGGCCCGCCGTGGGCGGTCTCCGAGGATTTTTCACGGGATCGACCCACCTCGGCGCCTGGATCGACCACGCTGGTTCGCGGGCGATCCAGCCCCGCACGACGGGGCCGAGAAACGCGGCGATTTGGCGGTTCGATGGAGGCACGCAACCTGCGTGACGCAGGTGGACACCCAAGGTGTCTCCTCCGCCATGATTGCCGCTTCGACCATCACCAGCACCGACACGGCGACGGTTCCGTTCAGCCGGCCGTCGGGTGATCTCGGGAGCGCGCCGAGCTCCGACGAGGTGGGTCCGGAGTCGGTGCGCACGGTGGTCCCGAAGGCGCGCCTCGAGCGAATGGCGGCTGAAGGCCCGTCGCCGGCTTCGAGCTCTGCGCCGGTCTCGTCGCTCGCACCGAACGACATGCCCGCCGCGAGCGCCGACGCGTCGGGAGCTCGGCTCATCATCCCCGCCGTCTCCCTCCGGGACATGCTCTCCGATCCGACCCCCGAAGGGCGGATGGCCTCGCTCCACGAGATTCGCGCGATCGACATCACGCCGCCCGCGAACGAGACGCGGACCGATCTCTTGAGCCGCCGCGAAGCGACGATCAGCGTCGAGCGAGCCGGCCTGCGCGTTCGCGTATCCACCGCGATGTCGCTTGGCGTGGGTGCGGTCATCGTCCTTCTCGGCCTCGCGTTCTCCACGACCGACCTCGCCGCCACGCTCGCCGCCCGGATTCATCTCGCGACGGCCGACGAGCCGATCCCGGCCGCCACCGCCGAGGTGGCGGTCGCGACGGTCACGGCACCTCCGGCCGCGCCCGCCCCGATCGAGACCGAGATCAGCGTCGCGCCCGTGGCCACGGTCGCTGCGCCCGCGGTCGCTGCGCCCGCGGAGCCGGCGCGCCCGAAGACGACGCCCCACGCCTCCGCGCCGCGTCCGAGCGGCCCGCGCATGATTCGCTCGATGCCGGTTCGACTGCGCTCGCCGTACTGAGCGCGTCCGCCCCCGCTTCGCGCTTCAACGGCCCATGATGTCGGTGCGGGTCGTGATCGCGTGGACCTCGAGGCCCGCGCCCTCGAGCGCTTCGCGGCCGCCTTCCAGCCGATCGACGAGCACGACGACCTGATCGACGACGAACCCTGCCTCGCGCAGCTTGGTGAGCGCCTTGAGCGTCGAGCCACCGGTGGTGATCACGTCCTCGAGGAGCGCGACGCGCGCGCCCGCAGCGAGACGGGTCCCGCCTTCGATGAGGCGACGGCTCCCGTGGTCCTTGGCCTCTTTGCGCACGTAGATCGCGTCGAGCGCGAGCCCGCGGAGGTGGCTCGTCAACGCGACTGCGCTCGCGAGCGGGCAGCCACCGAGCTCGACGCCGGCGACCGCGTCGACGGTGGGCTTGCCGCTCGCGTCGAGCAGCGCATCGAGCATCGTCTCACCGACGAGCGCGTGGCCCTCGGCGGTGAGCACCGTCTGCTTGCAGTCGATGAAGAAATCGCTCTCCTTGCCGGAGGCGAGGACGACGCGGCCTTCGCGGTAGGAGAGCGCGCGAAGGAGCTCGATCAGCCGCGCGCGCGCCACGTCAGCCGCCCGCGCGCTTCTTCATCGCGCCCTTGGCGCCCTTCTTGAGGACGGGCACGACGGGCGCGGGAGGCGCCTTGCGCGTGACGACGCGCGGCGCGGCGGGCGGCGGCGCCTTGGCGGCGGGTCGCGCAACCTCGCGCGAGCTCTTGGGCGGCGGAGGCGCCTGCCGCGCGGGAGCAGCCGCCGGCGCGGCGGCGCGCGCAGGTGCGGCGGGTCGCGCGGCGGTGGCGGGCTTGCGCGCGGAAGCGCTGGCGCCGCCTTCGGTGGTCTGAACGTGGCCGCGCACGAGCGCGCCGGCGGCGATCGTCACGCGCGGCGCGCGAATGTCGCCGACGACGCGCGCGCTGGCGCCGAGCGCGATCGACTCCGAGGCCGACAGATCGCCCTTCACCGCGCCGTCGACGACGAGACGCTGCGCCGCGAGGCTCGAGCCCACGAGACCGCCTTCGCCGACGGTGACGTCGCCCGAGACCTGCACCTCGCCCTCGACGTGGCCGAGGATCTCGAGGCTACCGTCGCCCGTGATGCGCCCACGGATCTTCGATCCGCGGCCGATGACCGTCACGTCTGCCATGTCGCGTGGTTCCTTCTCGTTCGGGAAGAGATGCCGGCGTCGCTCGGAGAACGCTCAGACGTCCATGTCGACGTTGCCCTTGAACTGGGCGCCGTCGGCGATGGTGATGCGCGTGGCCTTGACGTTGCCGATGACCTTGGAGCCCGGCTGGAGATCGACGCGGTCGGTCGACGTCACGTTGCCGGTGACCGAGCCGGCGATCGACATCATGCCGCCGGCGATGTCGGCCTCGACGCTGCCGCCGTGCTCCACGGTCACGCCATCGCGCGCCGTGAGCTTGCCGCGAACCGTGCCCTGCACGACCACGTCTTCGTCCGTGGTGATCTCGCCGTCGACGGTGATGCCTGACCCGATGACCGTGCTCGCCATGTCGTTCTCCTTGATCCTGCTTGTGCGCGCGACCGAGTCGGCTCAGCGACGACGGGGGCGCTCCGCCGCGCCGCCTTCGAGCTCGGCCGGCAGGCTGAAATCGTTCTCGATGCGTCCGTCGAAGTGCGCGCCGTCGTCGATGGCGACGGTGCCGCCGATGACGTCGCCGCGCACGCGGCCACCGGCGACGGCGTGGACGGTGCCGCTCACGCGGAGCTCGCCCGACGCGCTGCCGGACACCACCAGCGACTCGGCTTCGATGACGTCGGCTTCGACGACGCCGCCGCTCGCGACGTGGAGCTCGCCGCGCATCGCGACGTTGCCCTCGACGCGGCCTTCGACGACGAGGTTCCCGTCGCCGCTGACACGACCGCGAATGCGGGTCGTGCTGCCCACGCGCGCCTCGGAAGACGCGCTGCTCGTGCGGTTTTTCGCCTGCGCCATGACGCTTGGGTACGTACTACGGCTGGCCGCGCGTGTCACGACCCGCGCGGAGTGTCAGTCGCGCTCCCAAACGGCCCACTTGTCGCCTCGCCACTTGAGGTGAAACGTGCCGGGCGGCGCGCGGAAGCCGTCGCCGCGCGTGAGCACGTAGTCGTAGTAGGGCGAGAGCTCGCGAATGTTCACCGACTCGGGGGTCCACTCCCAGCGCTTGCGCGCCGGGCCGCCCGGCGGCGGATAGTGCCCCGGCTTGTAGTCGAAGGGCCAGTGCGCGTAACCGGCGTACGAGAACTGGATGATGCCGCCCTTTTGGAATTGGTAATACGAGCCGAAGTGGAGGAACGGCGCCCAATTGGTGACGTTCGAGCCCTTGTCGAAGATCAGCGCGGCGACCTTCTTCTTGGGCTCCATCACCGCGAGCGCGCCGTCGATGTCACCGACCTCTTCGAGCTGAAAGCGAATGAAGTGCTTGCACGTGTTGGCCGTCGACGCGCCGGCGAGGACGAGGAGGACCATCGTCGCCAGGTGACCGCGGAACCCCTTGGGCATGCGGAGCAGCGGGATCGCCGTCAGCAAGAAGAGGATCGGGAAGCGCTGCGAGATGAGCCAGATGTAGTCGTGGCCCTCGCCCATCGTGAAGTAGAGGACGACGCACGCGAGCGGGAGGAGAACGTACGCGCGTGAACGATCGGTCGAGCCGTCGCGGTCTCCTTGCGCCAGGCCGACGATGAAGACGGCGACCATGAACGTCGCGACGAGCACCGTCTCGTCGGTGTTGTCGCGGAAGACGTCGTTCAGCCACTGAAAGACGTTGGGGAGCGCCTGATTGAGCGGGGCCGCGCCCTCGGCGGGGCCGGGCGTGAGCGCGCCGCGGGTGAGCTTTCCGGCGTCGGTGAAGAGCGTCCAGCGCGCGAGCGCGAGGAGCGCGGGCACGGTGGGGAGCCCGGCGCGGATCCACTGGCGCGGTCGCGACCACGGGAACATCGCGGCGAAGCCGAGGCCGAAGATGCCGAACGGAAAGACGTGCGAGTAGAAGAGCGCGAACGCGATCGCCGCGAGGAGAATGCCTCCCTTGGGCGTGGGCGCTTCGAACCAGCGGACGGCCGTGGCGAGCCCCCAGAACATCAAGGGAATGCCGAGGAGGAACGGCAGGAGCCCGAACATGAACATGACGTTCACGAGGAGCGGCACCGAGAGGATCGAGAGGCGCGGATCTTTTCCGAGCGCGCGGAGGAGCTCACGGAGCGCGAGCGGCGTCCCGCCGAGGTACGCGCTCATCAGGATCACGTTGGCCGGAACGATCCCGACCAAGTACGAGAGCGCGCTCGCGACCAAGTAATAGAAGACGTACTGCGTGCGCCCGAGCGTGAGGACGATGTCGTCGAACCCGTAGGCCGGGTTATGAATGTCGTGGATGACGCGGATGGTCGCGAGGTGGAACGGGAGGTCCTGGATCGGCGGATACTTCACCACCCACGCCGGCGCGGACGCGACGAGGGCTACGGCGAGGTAGAAGAGCGTCTCTCTCCTCGGAAATTGCTGGCGAAGCCGCTCCACGAGCGAATCCATGGTCGGCGCCGACCTTACACCATTCCCTCGTTCGCTTGGCGGAGGTGCGAAGGGGTGCGCGGAGGGTCGTTCCGCTGGCCAGACGACGGACCGTGGACACGCGGTCGTGGGGCTGCGACTCTCGTATCAAGGACCAAAGCATGGCGAGCTCGAAAGCGAAGGCCGACGCTGCGGCGATGAGGGCGGACGTCGGGACCATCCGGGACGTGATCTCTCCTTGGGCCGGCATGGGGCCGCCAGTGGCGCCCCCGCCGCCGAACGACGACGTCGACGACGACGAGCGCCCCACGCTGCGGCGCGCGCGGATTTCGAGCTACGTGTCGTTCGGCGAGCGCGTGCTCGGCTCGTTCGGGCCGCTCATCGAGTCGTATGCGGGACCGGCCGGCGCGGCGTGGATCGACGAAGAGCTGCGTGAGCGCGGCGAGCCCACCGATCTGGTCTCCGCACTCGCCTTCGGCCACGCCCTCGTGACGCGCATCGCCGACGCGCAGTGCCGCGACAGCGCGACACGCGAGCTCGAGACGACGCTCCGCACGATCAAGGAGACGAGCCTCGTGCCGCCGCCCATCAAGTCGACCGGACGACCGCCGCGCAACGCCAGCCTCGATCGACGGCGCGACGGACGCTGAGCCCGCGGCGCCCGCGTCAGTGCACGACCGGCACCGGCGGGAGCTCCGCGATGCCAGCTGCGGCGAAGGTCACGTGCTCCCAATGGCCGACCGAGGCCGAATCGGCGGTGAGGGGAATCGGCTGCGCCACCACGTTGGCGCCGTCCCACTTGAGGCGGAAGAGGCCCGAGGTCCCCGCCGCGACGCTCTCCTGCGTGAGGATGACGTCGCCGACCATCTTGGCCCACTGCGCGGGGTCCGCGCCGAGCAGGCGCGAGGCCCCGAAGTCGACGCCGAAGAAGTTTTCTTTTCCGGTGTTGAGATCGATGTCCTCGACGTCGACGCCGAGTGAGTAGTTGGTGACGACGCCGTCGGTGCCGACCGCGTAGAGGAGGTGTTGCTCCTCTGCGCCGATGATGAGCTTGCCGGCGAGGGGGCCGAAGCGCGCGGGCTTGTTCGGCACGACCACCGCGCCTTCGAGGTGGACGCCCGCGATCGTGGCGAGCTTGGTCGGCGCGCCCGCGGCGGTGACGCGCCAGATCTCGCCCACGGTGGTGACGACCATGAGATCGCCTCCGAAGACGCCGGTGCGATCGACGTAGAGCGACCCGCGCATGAGGCCGTTGTTGTCGCCGGGGAGATCGACCCACGGGTTTTGGACGGTGGCCCCGTCGGGGCTGATGCGGACGATTTGCCCGTCGACGCCGTTGCCCACGAAGAGGGTGCCCACCGGGAAGCCGGCCGGATTGCCGGTGCGCGCGGTCGCGATCTTCACCTCGTCGGTGAGGCCGCTCAGCGTCGAGAACGCGTAGTGCTTGCCGTCGAATTCGATGCGCTCGAAGCCGACGGGCGTGCCCGTCGTGTAGTTCACCGAGAGGACCACCGAGTTGGTGGGCTCGTGGTAGTCGATGCCGATCGGCGAGTTGAAGTTGGTGCTGATCGGGACGAGCTTGATCGCGCCAGGGTCGCCGTCGTTGATCGGATCGTCGTAGTTCGGCTTGCCGTCACCGTCGTCGTCGCCGGTGCCCTCGATCAGATCGGGGACGCCGTCTTGGTCGGTGTCCTTCGTGATGTCGGGACCGGCGTCGTCACGCACGATGCTGCCGGCGTCGTTGGGCGGAACGACGATCGGCGGCCCCGAGTCGGCAACGGGCGAGCCCGCGTCGATCGCGTCGGGGGGTGACGTGCCGGCATCGGAGCCGCACGCGGCGAGCACGATGAGGGACGGCAGGAGGCGAGTGACGAAGAGCGAGCGGCGACGCACCCGTGGAGCGTAGCAGCGAGCTCAGGGCATCACGAATTCGCTGAACGGACGGCTCGGGGAAGAAGGAGAGAATTGGGGAACAGGCGACCGGGCAATCGTCAGTGGAGGAGAGGGGCGAGGGGGGCGGCGATTTCGTGTGGTTGAGCCGTGGGGGCGACCTTCACGTCGGCGCGGCGGTCGCTGGCGCTGCCGTCGGGGTTGGGGACGGCGAAGAAGGGGACGAACTTCGAGCGGTAGCCGAGCGAGTCGAGGCGCGCGCCGTGCGCGTCCGCGTCGAAGGCGAGGATCGTCACGTCGGCGAGGACCTCGTCGAGCTCGCCACGATCGACGGCCGCGGCGAGCGTGCGGCACGGCTTGCACCACGAGGCGCCGACCTCCACCACCACCTTGCGACCTTCGCGGAGCGCGCGCGCGCGGGCTGCGCGGATGAACGAGGCGACCTCCACGCCTTCCCCCGCCACCACGCGCAGGGCTCCGTGCGGGCGAGGCTCGGCGCCCGCATCGCGTGCATCATGCACATAAACCGACGCCGACGACGGCGCGGTCTCCACGGACCCGGACGGCGTCGCCGTCGTCGTTCGCGCAGGTGCGTCGGGACGCGGCTCGCGCGCACACGCCGAAAGCACCATGAGAGCAACGACGAGCGCTCGCGTCATCGCGGACGCCCCTGCGCGATCCACGTCTCTACGAGCTGGATGTCGGCGGCGGAGAGCGCCGGGAGGCCGAGCGGCATGCCACGCACTTCGCCGGTGACGGCGCCGTCCTCTTCACGATGACGCGCGAGGAGCGACGCGAGGAGCCGCGGCGTCCCGTCCGCGGCGGGCGCGAAGAGGCTCTTCCGACGCGGCGGACCGGCGTCCGCAGCGGCCCCGGGCGCGCGGTCGAAGAAGCCCGCCATCACCCCTTGGAAGCTCGAGAGATCGACGCCGCGCGCCGGGAACCCGAAGCCACCCGAGTTGCCCGGACCGCCGTCGCCGATCGCGAAGTCCGGCTCCGAATGGCAATGCCAGCACGTGCGATGAAAGACCTTCGCGTTGACCTCGTCGAACTTCACGGGGCGCTCGAGCACCGGGAGCCGCGCGAATCCCTTGGCAGCGCGGGGTGCGAGCGGCGCCGTGAGGAGGAACGTCGCGATGTCGCGCGCCTCCGTTCGCGTCATCGGGAGGTCGGGCATGTCGCTGCCGACCTTCATTGCGCTCGGCTTCTCGATCCACGCCGCGAGCATCGCGGGCTCGAAGCGGTCGCGCGCGTAGCGGAGGTCGGGCGCGAGCGCCATCGCGCGCTCGGTCACGGCCGGCAACGTCGGAGGCGCCGTCGGCGCGGGGATCGCCGGGCCCCCGGTCATCACGTGACAGTGGGTGCAGCCCTTCTGGCCAAGCAGCACGCGTCCGTTTTGTGCGTCGCCCTTCTCGAGGTCCGGGGCACCGATCGCGTGCGACGTCGCCGGCGGCGCCTGCGACATGTGCCGGAGGTAAGTGGTGATGTCGCGCGCGTCGGCCTCGGAGATCGCGAGCCGCGGCATGCTCATCGTGAGATTCGGCCGGAGGTCGTGCGGGTTCTGCAAGAACGACACGAGGAACGCGGAACGATAGCGCGCCGCGCCTTCGAGCGAGGGCGCGAAGCGGAGATCGCGCACGATCGGCTGCCACTTCGCGATCGCCTCCGGCGAGGCCTTGAACGAGCCGGCCACGATGTCTTCGTGGCAGGTGACGCACGCCTTCTCGCTCTTGGTGTGGAGCTCGGGTCCCGCGTGGCAGCGGCCGCACTCGAAGCGCTCGACGAGCTCGGCGCCTCGATCGAGGTTGCCGACGGTGAACTTGTCGTCACTCCCGCGAAGGAGCTCCGGCTTCTTGCACGACGACGTGGCGGCGAGGGCTCCCGCGAGGACGAGGACCCCGACCGAATGACGGAGGGTGAGCATGAGAGGCGCGGTCCGCGATCGATCGTACGCTGACCGCGTCGCTCAAGCGCGCGACTTGAGATCGATCGCCGGCTCCGGCTTCGGCGTCGCAGCCGGCACGGCGGCGGGCTTGGCCGGGCTGCAGATGCTCGGCGTCGACGTCATCCCCTCGCAGCGGCGAACGGCGTCCGCGCTCTTCTGCGCTTCGCCGCGCGCGGCCTCGAGCTTGGCGAGCGCCGCGTACGCGTGCGGGCTGCCGATGAGATCGTCACTCGCGAGCTTGGAGAGGACCTCGAGCGCTTCCTTCTGGGTCTCGGGCTGCTTGGCGAGCGCCTCGCCGAGATCGGCCTGGAGCGACGCATCACCCGGCCGACCGGCGTTCAACTTGCGGAGGATGCCCACCGACCAGTCGAGGTTCGTCTTGTTCTTGTCTTTGACCTTGCCGTTGACGACGCCGAAGCCGCCGTCGCTGCGGACGGACGCGAGCGCGACGATGCGCGCGGCGCGGTGCTCGAGATGACCGAGCTCGGCCTTCTGGGTGAGCGCAGTGCGGAGGCTCGGGAAGAGTTTGACCATGCTCGCCGTGGCGATCGCTCCCTTGCCGGCGTCGAGCGCGTGCTCGGCCTGTGCGACGAGGTGCGCAGCGTCGGGGCGATCCGGCGACTCGGGGGCCTCCATCGCACGCAAGCACGCCGACGCATCGGCCGTGCCAAAGAGCGCCACGCCCATCACGCCCGCCAGCACCGCCGCCTTGACCCCGAGTTTCATCGCCAAATCCTCCGCTTTGCTCGAAGAACGCTCCCGCGCGGCGTTCTCGTCCGGGTTAGACGCAGGAGCCGCAGGATCGTTTTGTACGGGCGCGAAGAATCAGGTGCCCGGCCGCTCCTCTTGTGGGGCGGCCGCCCGCCACACGGCAGAGGACTCGCTTCGAATCGGCAATCGCAAGACGAAGGTGGCGCCGCCGCCGGGTGATCGCTCGTGGGTGACCGTGCCACCGTGCGCGTCGGCAGCGCGCCGCACGATGGGGAGCCCGAGGCCGGTGCCGGTCGGCCGCGTGGTGAAGAACGGCATGAAGATGCGTTCGGCGATCTCGTCGGGAATGCCGTCGCCGTCGTCCAGCACCGCGATGCGCAGCGTGCGGTCGCCCTCCGTCCCGACCACGAGGCGGACGGCGCTCTCGCGCCCCGGAGCGAGGAGCGCGTTGGTGACCAGGTTGATGATCGCTTGCCGGAGGAGCTGCGGATCGCACACCACGGTGCCGACGTCGTCTTCGACGCGGACGTCGACCGCCTCGCTCTTGCTGGTGGATTGAACGGCGGCGTCCACGCTGCGACGGAGAAGCGGCTCGAGCTCCACCGGCTCGAAGGCCGCGTCGCGCGGACGAGCGAACTCGAGGAGCTCCTCGACGAGACGCTTCAAGCGCTCCGCCTCTTCTTCGACGATCTCGAGCAGCACCCCCGCGTCGCGGTCGAGCGACATGCGCTTGAGACCCGCAACGGCGTTGAAGACGACCGCGAGCGGGTTTCGGACCTCGTGCGCGACGACGGCAGAGAGCTCACCGATCGCCGCCAATCGCTCGCGCACGACGAGCTCGCGCTGAGTCTCGGCGAGGCGCATCGTCGACTCGTCGAGGGCGCGCGCGTTGGAGACGAAGCGCGCCGTCACCGACGTGCCGACGGCGAGCACCACGAACATGAAGCCGACGTCGGTGAGGTACGGCATCGCGCTGAGCCCCGACGACGCGACCGCGTCGTTGACACCGCACGCCGTGAGCACGACGAGGGCGATGGCGTGCGCGCCCGCGGCCGGCTCACCTTGTCGCCAACGCCGGATGTACAGCGCGGCGAGCCACACCAGCACGGCGCAGGCGAAGACCATCATCAGCTCGCCGGCTTGAGTCGGTACGAGATCCCGATACGTGACCGATAGCCAGTCGACGTGACGGTCGAAGAGCCGGCGTGTCGACATCACGCCGGGGACGAAGGCGAGGAGCGCGAGGACGAGCCCGAAGCCGAGGACGCCACGCTCGATCGGCAAGAGCGAACGCCGCGCCTGCCCGGCGTAGTAGAGGATCCACGCGCAGCCGTGCAGGCCGGCGAAGCCCAGGTTCATTCGCCCGCACCACGTCTTCACGCCATCGCTCACCGGCAAGACGAGCCACATGGTGTGCGCCGAGAAAAGCGCCGCCGCGAGCGCGGCGAGGGCGAAGTAGCGAAGCTCGCGCCACCCCGGCCCGGTCGAGATGCGACCGGTGAGGATCGCGGCCAAGAGCGCGACCACGACGTTGGTGACGGAGAGGGTCGCCGGGACGTTCACGAGCTTTCGGAAGCTACCAAAAGAACGCTCCCGGGCGCATCGAACCCAGGTCGTAGTTCGCGCGACTCAGCCGTCGTGGGCCATCTCTTCGATCAAGTATCGGTAGACGGCGTCACCCCACACCTCGCCGCCTTTGTTCGTCGGATGAATGCCGTCGGTCATGCGGTCGAGCGCGAGGTGGCTCGAGTCGAAGAAACGGCACGGCTCGGTGCTCTTCTGGAGCACGTCGATGAAGCCGACCTTGTCCGGCTTCCAGAGCGGCGGCCCAATCCAAACGCACTTCCGACGTGGGTTCGCACCGACGCCGATCTTCTTCACCACTCGCTTGATCGCCGGGATCAAATACTCGGGCGAAGGGCTCGTCGCGTTGTTGGCGCCGAGCGTGATGAGGACCAAGTCGGGGTGCGTCTTTTTGATCGCGTCGTCGAGATCGGTGCCCTTCTCGAAGCTCTGGATGCCGGCGCTCGTGATCGGGATGGAGAAGAACTTGGCGCCGTCGCCCTCGAATCGCGCGCCGAGCGCGCGCGTCAGGCCGAACTTGAATCCGACCATCGAGTCGCCGATGTGGAGGACGCGGCGATACGTGTGAAGGACGGCGAGGCCGTCGGCTCGCGCGGCGTCGACCTCACCCGAGTCGACGAGCCCGGCGTCGGTCAGGCCCGCGTCGACGCCGGCGTCGATCGTCGGCGTCGCGGACGCGGACGGCGACGCGTTCGCCGGGGCGGCGTCGCCGACGCTCGACTGGGTTCCGCCGCCGCGCGTGCACGCAGCGAGCGCGAGCGAGAGGACGGCGGTGCGCGCGGCGACTCCCATCGACCACGCTCTAGTTAGCATGCGCCCGGCGCACCTTCCCAATTCGGAGAGCTGCGGCGCGAGGAGCGAGCTACGATGAGGCTTGGCTCGCGACCGGCGCGAGCGGTGTCGTCCTTGCTCCGTTCCCCTCGAATCTTGCCCAGCTTGGCCCTGGCGACGGTCGCGTCGAGCGGCGTCGTATTGGCCGCGTGCGAGATGATCTCGGGGCTCTCGCGAACGACCCAGGTCGACGGCGACGGCGCGACGACGCCGATCACCGAGGCCGGTCCGGAGGATGGCGGCCTCGGCCTCGCCTGCACGCCGCGCCTCCCCGAAGTTCCGGTGAGTCAGGTCGGCTCCGACCTCGGGCGACTCAGCTTCGCCGTTCACTTCGTCGGCGAGGGCACGACCACGACCCCGAAGGACGCCGGGCTCGTCGAGGGCGATCGCACGCGCCTTTGTCCGCGCGCCGACATCGATCTCGACGGCCTCGAGACGTGCGCGAAGCTGCCCGACGGCGGCCGCGTCGGGCCCTCGTGTCTGAGCCTCACCAGCACCCCCGCCTGCGACACCGCGGGTGGCGGCGACAACGTCGGCGGCAACATGGTGCGCCTCCTCCTCGGAGACACGCCTTCGTCGCGCAACGATCCGAACGCTGGGTTTCGCGACGGAACCGCGGGCATCCTCATCGAGCTCAGTGGCTACAACGGGCTCGACGACGACGGAGACGTGAGGGTCGCGGCCATCTTCGCCATCGGCGTGGACGACGGAACGGGGAAGCCGGGCGGCACGCCGAAGTGGGACGGCACCGACACTTGGATCCCCGAGCGCAACTCGTTCGTGAACGACGACCTGCCGACGTACGTCGCCGACAGCGCCTTCGTGTCGGGTGGCCTCTTGGTCGCACGGTTCCGCAAGACCCCGATCCCGCTCGGCGGCACGACGCGCGTCAGCGCCGAGGAGATCATCTTCACGGCGCGCGTCGTCCGCGACGGCTCCCCTCCTCTGCCGCGCCGACTCGATTACGGTCGAATCGCCGCGCGGGTCGCGATCGACAGCGCGTTCGCCTATCTCGGCGGCCGCCTCTCGAACGGTGTGCCCTTCTGCGAGCCGCCGAACCGGCAGCCGATCACGCTCGCCGTGTGCGGCATCGCCGACCTCTCCAAGACGCCCGGCATGGTGGATCCGACCAAGCCCTGCGATGCGTTCTCGTACGCATCGGGCTTCTACGCGGAGATCGCGCAGCGATCCGCGCGCCGCTCGGATCAGACGATCGACGCTTCTTTGCCCTCGCACTGCCCGGCCGACGCGAGCTGGCCGCCGTCGTGCAGCGAAGCGCTGTGACTCCTGCGCGAAGCCGTGGGCGCGATCAGAACGAACCGTGAACGCCGGCCGCGCTCGGCCCGACGTAGGGCGCGAGGCGCCCCGACGACTTGGCGCCACCGCCGCGGTCACCCGACACGAGCCAAAGGTACGCTCCGGCGAGCGTCGCCACGGCGCCCACCGGAAGGAGGACGTCCGCGAGGATCGCCTCGCGCTTGAGGACGTCGTACCGACGATCGCTCTCGTTCGCCGCGTCGGTGCCACGAATGCAAGGCGACGGACACGCCGCAGCGGGCGCGTCGGATCGCGTGAGGACGTCGATGCCGAAGACGCCTCCGACGCCGAGCGCCACGACGCCCGCGCCGGCCATCACCATGCCGACGGTGCGCGTGCTGCTCGATCCACGCGCCGGCTCGTCGGGAGGCGGCGCGACCTTCGCGGGCTCGAGCGGAGGAACCACGAGCGACGCCTTGTCTCGCTCCGGCTCGACGCGCGCGGTGGCGCGAAACGGCACGAAGCCCGGGGCCGACGCCTCGATGGTGTGCTCGCCGCCGTCGACCGGGAGCGGCGTCGACCACGCGGCCGCGTCGAGGGAGAGGCCATCGATCTTGAGGACGAACCCGGGAGGACGCTCGCTCGGCGCGGACACGGTGAGCGTAGAGAGTCGCGGCGCGATCTCGTTCTGGCTCGTGTTGGCGCGCTCGTAGCGATCGGGGCGACTGCCACGCGAGCGCATCGCGACCTCACGATAGAGGCCCCAGGCGGTCGCGAGCTTGCCGGTCTTTTCCTTGCAGATTGCAATATTCAGCATCGTCCCCACCGCGGCGGGATCGAGCTTGAGCGAGGCCTCGAACTTGGGGCACGCGCCTTCGAAATCGTTCTTCTCGACGAGGGCGCGTCCTTCTTGGAACAAGCTTTCGGCGAGCGGGACCGCCGACGGTCGGCCGGCTTCACCCGACGCGCCACTCGGCTCGTCGGCACGCGCGGAGGTCCACGGCACGAGCAGCGCAGCGAGCGCACAAGACACGATGAACGCGCGGCGGAGGCTCACGAACCGCATCATACGTCAGATGCGCTCGCCCTCTGGAAGCGGCGCGGGCGGCGGCTTCACGGTGGCGCTCGGCGGAGGGGCGGCCGGCGGCGACGTGGACGCAGATACGACGGGCGCGGGCGCGGGCTTGCCCTTGCGTCCGCCGGGCTTCGCGGCGGCGGATCCGTTCACGCGAAGCGGCGGCGACGACGACACGGACGGCGCGGCCTCGAGCGACGATGCGCTCGCGACGGGGCTCGGCGGCGACGACGGTACCGGGGGCGTGATCGCCACGGACTCCACGGGCGGCGCGCTCGTGGCGATCGTCGTCGTGGGCGCGGCATCGATGACGCGCGGCCCTTCGCGCTTCGAGAGCCCGAAACCGGCGGCGGCGCCGACGGCGATCACGAGCGCGCCCGCGATCGCGAGCTTGGTGCGACCGCGCACGCGAGCGGGCTCCGGTCCGGGGACGGCGGCGGCGGTGCTCTTCTTCGCGAGCTCGCGCGGCACGGCGCCCGATTCGACGAGGCTCGCGACCATGTCTGCAGGGAGCGGCGCTGCCTTCGGGATCTCCGGCATCGGCATCGGCATGCTCGCCCTGCTCGTCGCCTCCGCGGTGCCGACGGGAGCGGGCCCGGACGCAGAGAGCGGCCACGATGCCTTGCGGAATGCGCCGGGCGTGCCTGTCGTCACCGCGGGCGCTTCGCTTGCGTCGACGTCGGCGACTTGGCGAAGGAGCGCATCGAGTCGGTCGAGGCGCGGACCCGCCATCGCCTGCACCCACTCGGCGATGTCTTCGCGCGACGCGCGCGGCACGATCCGTCCGAGCTCGTGCGCGGCCTCACCCGCCGAGCGCGGGCGCGCGTCGGGGCTGCGCGCGAGGAGCGAAGCGACGAAGCGATCGAGCTCCGGTGGCACGGCCGGGTTCAGTTGGCTCGGCGGGACGAGCTTGAACGCGCCGGTGAGCATCGCGACCTCGGCCTCGAGATCTTCGAAGAGGCGCTGCAGCGTGAGGAGCTCCCACAGCACGACGCCCATCGCGAAGAGATCGACCTTGCTGGTGAGCGGCTCCTTGGCGAGCTGCTCGGGGGAGATGTAGCCGGCTTTGCCGAGGAGCCCGGTGCCTTGCGTGAGCGCGACGCCGCGCGCGCGCGCGATGCCGAGGTCGGTCACGTAAGCGACGCCGCTCCCGCTCACGAGAATGTTGTGCGGAGAGACGTCGCGGTGAATGAGGCCGAGCGACTGGCCCTTCTCGTCGAGCGCGGAGTGCACGGCGTGGAGCCCGTCGAGGGCCTCGGCCACGATGCCGCACGCGACGGCGAGGCTCGGCGGCTCCCTGTTCTCGAACGCCTCGTGCACGAGCTCGGCGAGCGACGCGCCCCGCACGTAGTCGAGCACCAAGTAGGGAGTGCCTTCGGCTTCGCCGACGTCGAAGACCGACACCACGTGCGGGTGACGAATCTGGGAGGCGAGGCGACCCTCGTGGAGGAACCGCGCGAGGAACTCGGGCTGGTCGAGGAGGTGCGGATGGATGATCTTGATCGCGAAGAGACGCGCGAACCCGTGCTCGCCGCGCGCCTTCGCGAGAAACACGCTCGCCATGCCTCCCGAAGCGAGCTTCGTGAGGAGTGTGTAGCGGCCGAACCGCTGAGGCGAGACGCGCGCCTCGAGCATCGGAGCTAGCGTAGCGCGACCTCCCAAAGCGCGCCGAATCCTCGTTGTGGATCCACACTTCGGCAGGTGGTCAGTCCGAGGACCGCGGCGCTCGGAGGGCCGCCGCGAGTCGCGTACCAGCCCGTCCGAGCTTCCTCCCTTCGCGCACATAGAGGCGCGGACGGAACACATGAACACTCTCCGGGGTGCGGATCTCGCGGAGGAGGCCGCGGCGAAGCTCGGTCCTGACGAGGTGCTCGGGCATCCAACCGAAGCCGACGCCGCTCATCAGCGCCGCCTTCTTGGCCGAGAAGTCACTGAGGCGAACGCGCGTCCGCTGCTCGAGGCCGGCGGTGGGGAGCGCGAGGCGAGGATCGGAGCCGCGCACGGTGACGAGCACGTGCGACGCGAGCTCGGCGGGCGTGGGACGCGCGCCGCGCTTGGCGAGCGGGTGATCGCGGTGAGCCACGAGCCGCGCGCGAATGGGCGGGAGCTCGGAGGAGCGGAGGCCACGAAGTGTGGGCGCGAGCACGCCGATCATCACGTCCGCGTCTTGCTCGACGAACGCGCGCTCGACGCCGGTCAAGAACTCGACCTCGACGTCGACGCGCGTGGGCGCACCTTCGCGAACGAGCGCCGCCACGACCTGCAGGATCGGGTCGGCGGCGCAGATGCCGTCGAACACGATGCGGAGCGATGGCTCCCATCCGGTCTTGAGCTCGTGGCACGAGCGTACGAGCGCCGCTTCGGCGTCGAGGAGACCGCGACACGCCTCGAGCACGCCCGCGCCCTCGGCGGTGAGCTTGGTGCGGTACCCAGTGCGATCGAGGAGAACCAAGCTCGTCTGCTCTTCGAGCGTTCGCACGGCGTAGACCACCGCGGTGTGCCGCTTCTTGAGGAGCGCGGCGGCCTTCACGAAGGTGCCGGTCTTGGCGAGGGCGTCGAGCGCGCGGGCTTGCTCCAGGGTGACGTGCATGGTGCTCCATCATTGTTCATTGAACTGACAATTCAGTCGCCATTTTTGTTCTTTCTTGGTGACGGCCCGACCCATATGCCTGGGCGCATGGACGTCCCCTACGTTCGCGGCAAAGTCGCGCTCCAAGCCCACGTTGCAGTTCCCGAAGGCACCGTCGAGGAGGAGTACGCCCGCAACGGTTTCTTCGGCCGTTACGCGCACTTGTACCGGCGCGAGGCCCCGGTGGGTTGGACCCGGATCGAAGGGCCGCTCCGCCCGCGCGCTTACGACGGGAACCGCGCCTTCGAGGCGGCGGCCGCCGGCGGCGACCTCGCCGCGGCCCGCAAGACCGTCCTCTACAACGACGACGTGCGCGTCCAGCTCGCGACCCTCGATCGCGAGATGCCCTACTACTTCCGCAACGCGGACGCCGACGACCTCTTCTTCGTCCACGCCGGCGCGGGGCGCCTCGAGACCGACTTCGGTCCCCTCACCTACGAGCCGGGCGACTATCTCCTCGTCCCGCGCGGCACGGTCTACCGCTTCGCGCCGACCAGCAAGACGGCGCTCCTCTGCGTCGAGACCATGAGCGAGCTCGCGGTCCCCGATCGCGGGATGCTCGGCCAGCACGCGCTCTTCGATCCGGCCGTCGTGCAAGTGCCGACGCCCGGAGAGACGTCATCGCTCTCGGCGACGAACGGCGAGTGGGAGCTCCGCGTGCAACGCTGCGGCGAGACGACGAGCGTCTTCTATCCCTTCTGCCCGCTCAACACGATCGGCTGGAAGGGCACGCTCACGGTGCAGAAGCTCGCGGTGAAGGACATTCGCCCGGTGAGCTCGGACCGCTATCACCTCCCGCCGTCGGCGCACTCCACGTTCGTCGCGCACAACGTCGTCGTGTGCACCTTCGCGCCGCGTCCGCTCGAGAACGGCGACCCCCGCGCGATGAAGGTTCCGTTCTTCCACTCGAACATCGACTTCGACGAGGTGCTCTTCTACCACGCGGGCGAGTTCTTCAGCCGCGCCGGCATCGGCGCCGGGATGATGACGTTCCACCCGCAAGGCATTCATCACGGCCCGCAGGGCAAGGCCGTCGAGCGCGCCGCTGGCGCCAAGGCGACGAGCGAGGTGGCAGTGATGATCGACACCAAGCGCCCGCTCTTCGTGGCCGACGACGCGAAGACCCTCGAGATGAACGACTACTGGAAGAGCTGGGGTGCGAAATGAGCGCGAACGAGAAGAACCCGTGTGGGCTTTGCGGCATCGAGTACGTCGAGTTCGCGTCGCCCGATCCCGACGCGCTCCACCGTCTCTTCTTGGCGTTCGGCTTCTCACGCACCATGCGGCACGCGCAGAAGAACATCGACCTCTACGAACAGAACGGCATTCGGTTCCTCCTGAACCGTGAGCCGCGGAGCTTCGCCGAGTCGTTCGCCAAGAAGCACGGCCCGTCGATCTGCTCGATGGGCTGGAAGGTCGAGGATCCGGTCCGCGCGCTCGGCGCGGCGCGCGCGCGCGGCGCTCGCCCGATGATGGAGGGCGACCTCACCCGTCCGATCTCGGGCGTGGCTTCGGCGCTCCCCGCCATCTACGGCATCGGTGACAGCCTCATCACGTTCATCGAGGGCCGCGCCGGCGTCGTCGAGGACGCGGCGCGCCTCTACGGAACCCTCGGCTTCGTGCCGCTCGATCGGCCCGATCGCGTGGCCGACAAGGGCTTCCTCGCCGTCGACCATCTGACGAACAACGTCGAGAAGGGGACGATGAAGCGCTGGGCGGACTTCTACAAGAACGTCTTCGGCTTCACCGAGGTTCGCTATTTCGATATCCGCGGCGTGAAGACCGGGCTCACGTCCTACGCGCTTCGCTCGCCCGACGGCTCGTTCGCGATCCCGATCAACGAGGCCGACGAGGCCAAGAGCCAAATCAACGAATACCTCGAGGAGTACAAGGGCCCGGGCATTCAGCACCTGGCGTTCCTGACGGACGACATCCTCGCGTCGCTGCGCGGGCTCGAGGGCTCGCCGATCGCGTTCCTCGACATCGACGACGACTACTACAAGGACGTCTTCGCGCGCCTCCCCGCCGTGACCGAGGACCACACGGAGATTCAGAAGCGCAACGTGCTCGTCGACGGCGACGAGCAGGGCTACTTGCTTCAGATCTTCACCAAGAACCTGGTGGGCCCGATCTTCATCGAGCTCATTCAGCGCAAGAACCACCTCTCCTTCGGTGAGGGGAATTTTACGGCGCTCTTCCGCTCGATCGAACGCGACCAAGCGAAGCGCGGCGTCTTCGACGCGCGCTGATAGATTGGGGGCGTGGCCCGCCCCACTGAGACCGACCACGCCGTCTTCGCGCGCGTCGAACGCGCGGTGGCGGCGCGAGCGCGCGCGCAGGCGACCCTCGCCCGCTTGACCAAGGAGGACGCGCCGGCGGCGCCGCCGGCCGGTGCGCCAGCGCGTGATCTGGCCGCGCTGGCCGGCGCGCTCGGCGGGTCCATCCCCGTCGCCTATCGCGCCTTCCTGACCGCGCACGACGGCTGGCCGACGCTGACGCCGGTGCTCGATCTGTGGTGCGCCCGCGACGTGACGAGCGCGCTGGCGCGTCCGGCGACGCGCGACGACTTGCCGGCCGACGTCTTCGTCGTCGGGCTCGCCACGGGCGCCGATCACGTGGTGGCGATCGAGCGCGCCACCGGCGCGGTGATCGAGATCGAAGAGGGCGAGCGCGTGCGCTACGCCGACTTCGCGGCGTTCCTCGCCGACGAGGCCGAGGACGAGGACGCCGGCACCGAGCGCGCGTACCCGGGAGACGTCGCGCTGGAGGCGATGATCGCGACACACGACGCCGAGACCGATCGCGCGATCGTCGCTGCCTACCGCGGCGTGCCTTGGTGGTGCAGCGCGGCCGGCCCCGACCTCCTCCGCCGCTGGCTGTGGCGCGCCGCCGAGGTCGAGGCGATCGACGCTGATGCGCTCTTGCGCATGGCGGATCGCGGCGGCGCGGTCCTCGCGATCGCGGCTGGACGGCGCGCGCCACGCGCGACGCTCGAGCGACTCGAGAACGTCGAGACGCCGCTGGCGTGGGCCACCCGCGTCGCGGCGCGCCCCGACGACGAGGCGCTCGTCGCCAAGGTCGCGGCGAGCTTGGGTCGGCTCACCGCAGCGCCGGTGCTGAAACCCAAGGCGGCCGAGGAGGCGCACGTGCTCGCGCTCGCGCTCCTCGCGGCAGGATCGCCTGCAGCGCTCACGGCGGTCGATGCGCTGATCGCGCACGCGAACATCATCGGCGAGCGCGCGCGCGCACTCGTCGCGGACGTGGCACGAAGGAGAGAACTGCGATGAGTCGACGGGCAGCCTTCTTGATCGTGGGAGCGGCGGTCACCGGCGCGGCGATGGTGGCAGCGTGCAGCGACGACACGGCAGCGACGAGTCCGGTGGGCGCGGACGGCGCGCCGAACGTGGAGAGCGGCCCGCCCGGCGACGCGCTCGCCGCGACCGAAGACGTCGCGGCCCCGTCCGACGCGGGCCCCTCCGACGCGCCCTCCGTCGACGCGATCGCCGACGCCGGTCCCGGCGTGCCCGACGCGCCGTTCGTCACGGACAGCGGGTTCGTCTTCACGCCCGCCACGCCAGGCGCACGCTGCCGTTCCCTGCTCCTCGATGCGAGCACTGGACAGATCACCTGCGCCGCTCCCCTCGACTGCTGCGAATCGATCGGCGCGCCGGCCCAGTGCCTCGGCGCCGACGCCGACGTCTCGAGCTGCTTCAGCGTCTCGGCTTGCGACGGCCCCGAAGACTGCGCGCTCGGCCAAGGGTGCGTCGTCCTGACCCGAGCGCCCAAGGTCCGCGTCGGCTGCGTCACGAGCCCCGACGCGGGGGCCGAGCTCCTGTGTCACACGCGCGCCGATTGTCCGAACGGAGAAGCGTGCTGCGTGCCCAAGACGGCGCTCCCCGACGGCGGCTACGAGCCCCCGTCGAATCCCCTGGCCTACGTGAGCGGCGGCTGCATCGCCACGCCGGGACCTTCGCACGCGTGCGACTGACGCGGCCGGTCAGTCGGTGACGGTGACGTGCGCGAGCGACTCGCCGCGCGCGGTCCACATCTCGTTCGCGCGGGCCTCGACCATGCGGAGGAGCTCCGGGTCCATGCCGCCCACGACCGTGGGCGCGCGATGCCCTGTGTCGCCCTGCTTGGCGAGCGACACGCGTTCGAGCGGCGCACCGGGGAAGGCGCGGAGGAGATCCTTCTTCATGCGCTGCTCGATGCGACCGATCAGCTTCTCGTAGCTCGCGTCGTCGATGCGCTTCATCAGCGTCACCGTCGGAAAATCGATGGCCGAGAGCACGAGCTCCTTCTCGGCGACGTCCTCGCCGGTGATGCGCGCGAGGATGCTGGCGAAGGTGCTCCCGTAGCACTTCTGGAGCTGCATCTTGCGGAACTCGGAGTCGATGGGCTGGGTGAGCCGCTTCTCGAACTGGCTCACGCCCCACAAACCGTCGGCGTAGCGGCCGCGGTTCTGGCCGAAGTACTCCCCGCGTCCGCGGAGGTGATCGGCCATGGCCACGAGCTGATCGGCCATGTTCGACTGCGCCTCGACCACGCGATCGGCGAGGCGCAGGTCCTCGATGATCCAATCGACGTCGCGCAGCCGATCGTTCATGAACGGCCACACGACCACGTTGTAGTAGTTGTTGAAGTCGAGCAGGAACTTGAGGCGGAAGACCTCGTAGCTTCCGAAGATCGGGTAGAGCTTCGCGTAGAGGCGCAGCGTGAGCTCGTACTTGAAGCGGTAGTAGGCGTTGTACGCGCCCACCTTCTTCTCGAACGTGGCCGTGTCGCCCGCGAGCTCGCTCTCGATCATCGAGACGATGAACTCGTTGGCGGTGGCGATGAAGTCCGAGCCCGGGCTGTAGAACGGGTCGACGAATGCGCCCGCCTCGCCGGTGAGCGCCCAGCGGTCCTCGGAGAAGAACTTGTCGGAGTGATACGGGAGGTGCGCGAACGCCTGAAAATCGACGAATTCGGCGCCCTCCATGAGATCTCGCGACGATCGATGCGACCGCAAGAACTCCTCGAAGGGCTCTCGCTTCCGAATCGTGTCTCCGATGCGGTCCTTGTCGTAGACCGCGCCCACGCTCATCAAATCGCCGGCCAGCGGGATGAACCAGATCCAGTAGCCGTCGTACATCATGTGGTTCGTCGAGAGGTGCCGCGACGTCCACCGCACCCGCCCGCGCCACGCCGGATCCTGCACGGCGTCGAGGCCGGCCACGTTCCGGTAGCGCGCCCACGCCGCCGCGGTGTTGAGGCGCGTCTCCTTGTGGACCTTGGCCCCGATGGCGCGGTTGATGACGTGCCGTCGGCCGGTCGCATCGACGGCCCAGCGCGCCGTCACCGAGAACGTCTCCCCGCCTTGCTCGAAGGTGATCGCGTGCGGGGCCGTGCCGCCGGTCGTGAGCGACACACCCGTGACCTTCGCCCCGAGCCGCACGTCGACGCCGATGGCGCGGTTGAGAGACACGAGATCGCGCTCCAGCGCGGCGCGCTCGAGCTGGAAGCTCGGCACGTGCGGGAACCGCGACGAGCCGATCTCGCTCATCTCGGTGAGCGGGAGGTCCTTCGCTTCGTCGTCGAAGAAGAAGCGGAGGCCATTTTTGGGGAGCTGGTGTTGGTACAGGTACGTCGACAGCTGCAGTCGACGAATCATGTAGTTTGCAGCTACCTCGACCGTCGACTCGCCGACCTTGAAGTCGTCGATGGTCTCTTTGGCTTCGAGCACGAGCACCGAGAGCTCGGGGTGCGCGATCTTCAAGTGCCGCGCGAGGAACGCCCCCGCGATGCCTCCACCCAACACGACGACGTCGAACGCCTGCGCCATGAGCGCGAAGATATCGCAAGCACCACGGCCCGCCACGGGCCCGCGCCTGATCGATCGCGAACGATTTTCGCGCGCAGCCGCTCAGCGATCGAGGAGGTTTCGCAGCTTGCGTGAGAGCTCGTCGGGCTGGAACGGCTTGGCGAGGAACGCCGCCCGCTTGTCGACGAGCATGGTCTCGCGCTCCGCGCCCTCGGGGGCGTAGCCCGAGACGAAGAGCACGCGCACGTCGGGGCGCGCGGAGAGGACACGTCGCGCCAGCTCCACGCCGCCCATCTTTGGCATGACGAGATCGGTCACGAGGACGTCGATGTGCCGATCCGGCTCCTCGAGGAGCTTCAACGCCTCGAGCGGACCCGGCGTCGCCACCACGTGGTAGCCGCAGTCGGAGAGGACTTCGGCGACGGCGCTCCGGAGCTCGGCCTCGTCCTCCACGAGAAGGAGCGTCTCGCTGCCGGTGTCGACCTCGCGGGAGCTCCGCGGAGCCGCGGCCGAAGGGGAGATGCCGTCCCCGTCGACGGGAAGGTAAACGCGAAACGTCGTGCCGGCCTCCGGCGTACTTTCCACGACGATGCCACCGTCGCACTGCTGCACGATGCCGTAGACCGTCGCGAGACCGAGGCCCGTTCCTTTTCCTTCCGGCTTGGTGGTGAAGAAGGGATCGAACATCTTGCTCTGCGTCTCTTCGTCCATGCCCATGCCGGAGTCGGTGATGGAGAGGACGACGTAGCGGCGCGGCCGGAGCTCACCGGTGAGGGTGCGGAAGTCGCGACCGACGTTCACGATCCCGGTCGAAAACCCGAGCGTGCCTCCGGTGGGCATCGCGTCGCGCGCGTTGACCACCAGGTTCATGATGACCTGCTCGATCTGGCCGCGATCGGCGCGGATCGGCGCCGGTCCGGACTCGATGTCGAGGTCGAGCTCGATGTCGGCGCCGATGAGCGGCACGAGCGTCTTGGCGAGCTCGCGAGCGACCACGTTGAAGTCGATGCGCTCGCGAGCCAACACCTGACCACGACTGAACGCGAGGAGCTGCGCGGTGAGCGCCGCCGCGCGCTCACCGGCCCGGAGCATCTCCGAGAGATCGACGAGCGCCGGATCGCCCTCGGCGAGCGAATGCTTGAGGCGACGTTGCAGAAGGCCGCCGCGCGTCATGAAGATCGCGAGCAGGTTGTTGAAGTCGTGCGCGATGCCGCCCGACAGGCGGCCGATGGCCTCGAGCTTGTGCGCTTGACGGAGCTGCTTGGCGATCTTCTCGCGCTCCATCATCTGTCGCTTCAGGAGCTCGTTCGCGCGGAGGAGCTCTTGGGTGCGGTCACGCACGCGCTGCTCGAGCTCGGCCTGCGCCTTGCGGAGCTCTTCTTCCATGCGCTTTCGCGCGAAAAAGTCCGGGATCTGCGGCGCCGGCTGCGGCTCCCGGGTGCGCTTGCGCCCTTTGATGAAGCGGTCGAGGTGCGCCTCGATGCGATCCGGCGGCGCCATGATGAATCGACACGCCTCGTCGCCGCGCGCACGACAGAGCACCTCCGTGGCGACGAGCGAGAGCGAGTAGCTCTCCTCGCACCAACCCGACGAGTAGCCGGCGTTCATGATGCACACCGGCTGGCGCTTCTTGGCCGAACGGAGCGCCTTGGCGCGACGCGTGCGGCTGCCTCTCCCCATCGAGCGGAGCCAGGCCTCGGCCTCGAAGGAGTACGGGTGATCGTAGAAAAGGACGAAATCTGCGTCAGGCGACGGGTTCGACTCGGGGTGAATGCGCACGTACGCCCAACCAGAGTGGGCGAAGGCGATGGGGCCCGCGCTCAGGCAATCGAGCGGCTCTTTGATCTTGGTCGTGCGCTGGAACTCGCGCGCGTCGGCGCGACCGAGCGCGTGGGCGAGGTCGAAGAGGATGTTGCGCGCGAAGAGCTCGGCCTCCTCTTCTCGCCCCGGCCCGTAGAGGTCGGCGACGAGCGAGAAGAACTCCACCGACAGCGCCGAGGCGCGCACGAGCACGTAGCGCTCGCCCGAGATCTCGATCGTGCCCTGCGACGGGTCGTCGACCCGCTTGGCGAAGTACGCCGACACGAGGGCCTCCGCCTTCTCGAAAGCGGCCTCCATGGGCGGCGGGACGCTCGCGGTGCGAAGGGGCATGAAAAGTGATCGTCACCCCATCGCGGGTCCCGGCACAAGCATGCGGCATACACGCCGTCCGGGGCCGGGCAGCCGTCGCCGGGCGCCGCTCGCTTCCCGGCGAGCGGGCGATTGGGACCGAAGCCCTTGAACTTCGCCGTAAGTGTGCGAGAACCTCCGGGCCATGACCGACGCGCCGATCCAGAAGACCACCGACAAGCGCAAGCAAAGCCTCTACTTTCCGGCCGAGATGCTGTCGGAGATGCAGAGCGAGGCGAACCGCCTGAGCCGGTCCCTCTCGTGGGTCGTCCAGCGCGCCTGGAAGGTCGCACGCAAAGAGATCCGCAACATGCCGGGCACCACCACGCCCGAGCGCGGCTGACCGACCGGCGACGTTTTTCACCCGGTCCCCTCGCCCGCCGATGGTGCCGACGGCCCGCATCGCGCGAGCCTGTGCCGCGGCGATCTTCGTCCTCCAATTCGCCGTACTCGATCTTCTGAGCTCGGCGCGCTCGCTCTCGCTCGGTGAGCGAGCCCTGGTCACGATCGCGAGCGCCGGCGTCGGCGCGCTGGTCCTCGCGATCCGCCCCCGGACCGCTCGCGTCGCGGCGGCGGTGCTGTTCGGGCTGACGTTCGTCACGCAGGCGACCTTCGCGAGGTACTGGCACGTCTTCGTCGATCGCCAGATCGCGGAGAGCGCGCTTCACAATCTGGCCGACGTCCGCTCCGTGCTCGCATCGATGCCCGGGCGCGCGGCGGCGCTCGTGGCCGCCGGCCTCGCCGCCGAGATCACGCTCGTCTTGGCCGCTCCCGTTCTGCGACCGTCACGCGCGGTGATCGGGGCTGCGGCGGCGACGCTCGTGGGGCTGACGTTCGGCCCGGCCGCGCGTCGCGCGACGCCGGAGATCGCGCTCGCCGATGCGACGCTCCACCTCGCGAGCGCTCGACTCGACCATGCGGCGAAGGAGACGGGGCCGCGCGTCGCACGCGACGAGACGCCGGTGGCGACGACCGGACCGAAGCTCCCCAACGTGGTCTTCATCCTCACCGAGAGCGTGCGGGCGAGCGACGCGTGCAGCGCACCGAGCGATACGGCGACTCCGTGCGAGACGATGCGCGAGGTGGATGCGCTGACACGCGATCGCCTGCCGCTCCGCGAGATGCGCGCGGTCAGCAGCTACACGGCGGTGTCTCTCTCCGCCGTGCTCACCGGCCGCACGCAAACGGCCGACCGCGAGAGCACGCTCGCTGCGCCCACGCTCTTCGACTTCGTACGGCGAGTGCGCGGGCCCGACGGCGTTCGGCCCCACGTCGCAGTCTGGACCGCGCAGATGGCGTCGGTCTTCGAACGCGACGACGTGCAGAAGGCGGCGGACTCCTTCATCAGCGTGGAGACCTTGCTCGGGCGCGCGATCGACGACGACGACAAGGTCACCGACGAAGGCGTGGACCGGAAGCTCGCCGAGCGCGCGCTCCGCGATCTCGATGCGCTCCCGCAGCCGTTCTTCTTGTTCCTTCAGTTCGCCGGCACGCACGCGCCTTACTACGTCGACCCGGCGCGGGCGCCGTTTGCCCCGTGGTCGCGAGTCGTGAGCTGGTCCACGCTCGGCGAGCTGCACGCGGCCTACAAGAACGCGATCGTGGCCCAAGACGCGGCGCTCGCCGAGGTGCTTCGGGCGGTGTTTCGAAAGAGCGAGGCCTCGGGCACGCCGCTCGTGGTCACCTACACGAGCGATCACGGCGAGGCGTTCGGCGAGCACTCCGCGATTCACCACGGGCAGAACCTCTACGACGAGCAGATCCACGTACCGGGCTGGATGCTCACCCGCGGCGGTGGCGTGGACGATCGCGGCCTCCGCGCGCTTCGGGACTACGAGCGAGCGCTCGTGACGCACCTCGATCTATTGCCCACGGTGCTCGACGTTTATGGCGTGCGCGGCGCGTTCGGCCTGCGCACCGAAGTCGCAGCGCTCCCCGGTCGAAGCCTTCTCGGCTCGCCCACGCCGATCGCACCGATACCGATCACCAATTGCACCGCGCTCTTTCCTTGCCCGCTCAACGCGTGGGGGATGCTCGGTGAGCAGCGCGTATTGACGGCGCAAGTGTGGGATCCCGAATGGCGCTGCGTCGATCTCGCCTCCCACGGCGCCGATGGCTGCGACGCGCTCCGGGCGCTCTCGCAGGCGCACTTCAAGACGCTGCCGAGCGGCGCCCCGAACCGGTGACGCCAGCGCTTGATGCAATCGCAATCAGGTTGCGTTTTCCGACCAGCCTTCTCGCGCGAGGAGCTCCACCACACGGCGCCGCACCTCGTCGCGGATCTCGCGCACGCGCTCGATGGGTTTGCCCTTGGGGTCTTCGAGTGGCCAATCCTCGCGCGCGAGGCCCGGAACGACCGGGCACGCCTCGCCGCAGCCCATCGTCACGAGGAGCGACGCCTGGGCGGCGAGCGCGTCGGTCAGGAGCTGCGGCTTCGCGCCTGAAAGGTCGACGCCGACTTCGTTCATGGCCGCGAGCACCTCGGGGTGCACGTGCGCCCCGGGCTGCGTGCCCGCCGAGAGGGCTCTTGCGGCCCCAGGCGACGCCAGCGCGTTGAACCACGCGGCGGCCATCTGCGATCGACCGGCGTTGTGAACGCAGGCGAAAATGACCGTCTTCATTCGACCTCTTTCTCCTTCTCGCTGGCGGGGTGAGCGGGGACGAGCCACGCGAAGAGCGCCGTCGCCGCCACCGCGCCGACGAGCTGGGCCGCGATGAAGCCGGGCGCGTCGGCGGGACGAATTCCGGCAAAGGTGTCGGTGGCCGCGCGGGCGAGCGTGACCGCCGGGTTGGCGAACGACGTCGACGCCGTGAACCAGTACGCCGCCGTGATGTATGCGCCCACCGCGAACGGCACGGCGGTCGGGCGTCTCCGCGCGCATCCCCAGATCACGGCGAGGAGCCCGAAGGTGGCGACGAATTCGCTGACGAGCTGCGGTGCGCCGGCGCGAACGTGCCGCGACGCGGAGAAGAGCGCCTCGCCGAACATGACGTGCGCGACCGCGACCCCGACGAACGCGCCGATGACCTGCGCGAGCACGTACGAAGGCACCTGACGCCAAGGCAGCGCGCGTTGCATCGCTTCCGCGATCGTGACGGCCGGATTGAAGTGCGCGCCCGAGATCGGACCGAAGGTGAGAATGAGCGCCACGAGCCCGGCCCCGGTGGCGATCGTGTTGGCGAGGAGCGCGATCGCCACGTTTCCGCCCGCGAGCCGCTCGGCCATGATCCCGGAGCCGACGACGGTCGCGAGGAGGAGCGCCGTGCCCACGCCCTCGGCGACGACGCGCCGCGAGAGATGCGCCGCGCTCACGGGGAGCCCTTCGGCTCGTTCGGTGGAGTCGCGTGGGGCTCGAAGACGCTCATCCTTTTCCTTCTCGTCGTCGCTCGCGCGTCACCGACCACGGCCAACGCGACTCTCCTCTAATACAACGAGGTGACGCGGGCGTGGCGAACGGCTCACGGGAGCAAGACGCGAAAGGCTCGCTCGCCGTCGGCGAGGCGAAGCGGCGATCACTCGCGACCGTCGGAGTTCACCACCGGCCGACCGGCCTCTTGCTCGGCGTACCCGAGACCGCACTCACGTGGATCGCACGCGTCCGTGCACCGAGGCGAGGTCCTCTTCGGAGATGGACTGGAGAGCGGCGGTGACGGACGACTGGGCGAACATGGCGTGAGCTCCTTGTTGGTGCTCCACTCCTTTGCAGGCCGCGTGCCCGCCCGATCGCCAGAGGCGTCGCAGACTTGGGCTCACGCCACGAACGCCCCGTCGTACGAATTGTACCGGCGCGTCCGGACCGGACGCGGCGAGCGGTGGCCAGACGTACGAGACGGCGCCGGCGTCGGACGAGGCGTCTTGTAGCGTGCGCGGGGAGTGGGTTAGTGGTCGTGACATGATGCGCTCCCGCGTTCTCCTCCTCTCCGCCATCCCGCTCGCTGCCCTTGTCTTCGCCTGCGGTGGTGAATCCGAAACGGCACCGCCTCCGGTCGCACCGACCGCAGCGCCTCCTCCTCCGCCTCCGCCTCCCATGCCCACCGCGGAGGCCCCCAAGCCGGCCGAGCCGACGCCCGAAGAGAAGAAGAAGGCCCAAGCCGCGAAGGAGCTCGAAGAGGATCGCGCCGCGTGGGAAGCGGGCCAGAAGACGGAGCTCGCGCGGTGGACGCCGGAGCTCCACGCTGCCGCCAAGGCGCTCGCCGAGAAGAGCTACCCGACCGCGAAGGCCGGCATCGCAGCTGCGCTCGCGGGCAAGCACCGCGCGCCGTCGTCGGCGCCGCGCGACGCGTTCCGTCATCCCACCGAGACGCTCGAGCTCTTCGGCCTCAAGCCGAACATGACCGTGATCGACGTGGGCCCCGGTGAGGGCTGGTACACGGAAATCTTGGCGCCGGTGCTCGCGAAGAATGGAAAGTACATCGGCACGGCGGGCGGCGATCCGAACGGCCCGCTTGATCAGCGCAGCACGTTCTACGCGCAGCGCTGGAAGGGGTTCCTCGAGAAGGCGCCGGAGATCTACGGCAAGGTCGAGACGCGAAAGATCGACCAGAAGGCGCCGAACCTCGGGCCGGACGCGAGCGCCGATCTCGTCCTCATCATGCGCGGCGTCCACGGCATGGTGAATAGTGGGAACCTCGCCGACTGGCTCGCCGACGTGCGCCGCGTGCTCAAGCCGAACGGCGTGCTCGGGATCGAGGAGCACCGCGCACCCGACGGCGCCGATCCGAAGGAGAGCGCGAAGAAGGGCTACGTGCCGCAGAAGTGGCTCGTCGAGCAGGCCGAGGCCGCCGGGTTCAAGCTCGCCGTCGCCTCGGAGATCAACGCGAACCCGAAGGACACCAAGGACTACGCCGAAGGCGTGTGGACCTTGCCGCCGACGTTCCGCCTCAAGGACAAGGACCACGACAAGTACGCCGCGATCGGCGAGAGCGATCGCATGACGCTCAAGCTCGTGAAGGCACCGGCAGCGAAGACGCCGGCCGGCGCCGCGAAGCCGGCCGACAAGCCCGCCGGCAAAACCGACACGCAGGGGGCCGGAACCGGCGGCGGCAAGGGCGGCGGCGGTGGCAAGGGTCAGGGCGGGGGCGGCGGTAAGGGCGGCGGAGGTGGCAAGGGCGGCGGCAAGCAGTAAGCACGCCTCCGCTTCGATCCGTGGAATGGCCCGTGGTGTCGACGACGCCGCGGGCCATCTTCATTTCTCGTCGTCCTGCGACGCGCGAACGATGCCCGAAGAGCTCGCTCCTTGTCTCACCGAGCACCAACACGGGAACGTGGGCCGTCGACTTCGGCATCCCCGCCGACTGGCTCTGAGCGAGCGACCTCCGGCACCGCTCGCCAGAGCGGCGCAGAGGGAAATGTGGTAGCTCGGCGAGGTAGATGGTTTCGCCGAAGGTCTGGGTGCTGGCGCTTTTGCCGCTCGCCGGCGTGGTCGAGCTCGGCGCGCACCTTTGGCAGACGAGCCACGTCGTGCCGGACGCGGACTGGGTGCGCGCCAAAGAGCTCGTGGCCGCACAAGCCAAGCGCGAGGATCTGATCGCGTTCGCGCCGCGGTGGACCGACCCGATCGGGCGCGAGATCTTCGGCGACGGCCTCGCGACCCTCGAGCGCGTCGCGCGCGCCGACGTCTCACGCTTCCCGCGCGCGTTCGAGGTCTCCATCCGCGGCAAGCACGACCCCGAGCTCGCCCCGTGGCGCGTCGCATCCGAGGAGCGCGCCGGCGGCGTCACCGTGCGTGTCCTCGAGAACCCGAGCTACGCGCCCACGCTCGACGATCTCCTTCGTCACGTCTCGCCGAGCCCCGACGGCATGACCGCCGCGCGACGCGACGCCCGCGATCAGAGCGAGACGCCGTGTCAGTGGTCCCCGGGTGGCGCAATGGCCGGCGGCCTGGGCGCAGGGCCCGCCATCCCGAGCGAGCGCTTCGGCTGCCCGAGCGGCGCCGTGGGCGTCAGCGTCGCGGCCGATCTCGACTACTACCCGCGGCGCTGCCTCCTCGCGACGCCCCCGGGCGGCGCGCACGCGCTCGTCCTCACCTTCAAGAACGTGAAGTTCGGCGAGGTGCTCCACGGTCACCATGGACTCTACGTCGAAGCCGAGCGCGGCAAAGACGGGCCGGACGTGAGCCTGTCGTTCCGCTCCGGAGACGTCCGGCTCGGCAAGGTCGTCCATCGCGACGGCGAGGGCTGGAAGGCGTTCGATCTTCCGACGAACGAGCTCAAAGGGAAAACCGCCGACCTCGTCGCCGAGGTGACGGCGCCCAGCGCGAACCGCCGCATGTACTGCTTCGAAGGGATCACCCGATGAGCGCGCCGGACGAGAAAGACGACGCGAAGCCGGAGGCGAGCCCCGCGGAAGCGACCGACAGCGCCGCGCCCGAACCGGCGAAGCTCGAGACCTCCGACGCCATCGGCGAAGACGCGAAAGCGCCGCAAGCGGCGGCCTCCGCGCCGGTCACGCGCACCGCGTCGAAGCAGTCCCTATCGTTTGACCTCAAAGGACCGATTGGCCCCGCCGATCACGTGGTGGGCGCGGTCCTCGGGCTCCTCTACCTCGGGTGGCTCCTCTCGACCGCGCGGGGCCTGGGCTTCGCGCGCGACGAGGGCTTCTATTTCCATGCCGCCTCGACCTACGCCGGGTGGTTCGAGCGCTTGATGGAGCAGGGCCGCGCGGCGATGCAGCAAAACGTCGTCGACGGCTATTGGGGCACGAACCACGAGCACCCCTCGCTCATGAAGGGGCTCTTCGCGATCTCGTGGATGGTGCTCCACAAAAAGTGGCACGTGTTCGCTGACGCGAGCACCGCCTTCCGCTTCCCGGGCATGGCCATGGGCGGCCTCGCGATCTGGGTCACGTACCTCTTCGGCGCGCGCGCGTTCTCGCGTCCGGCCGGCGTCGTGGCGGCGGTGCTGCTCGGCTTGATGCCGCACCTCTTCTACAACGCGCACCTCGCCTGCTTCGACGTGCCCATCGTCGCGATGTGGCTCCTCAGCGTGTACGTCTACTGGCGAAGCGCCGAAGAAGGCTCGGTGGGCTGGGCCATCGCCGCCGGGGTCGTGTACGGCCTCACGCTCGAGACCAAGCACAACGCGTGGATCCTCCCGCTCGTCTTCGTGCCCCACGCCGCGTTCACGTACGCGCGCGGATTCCTCGGCGGCAAGAAGCCCGCGTCAGCGATCCCGTGGAACCTCGTCTCGATGAGCACCCTCGGGCCGCTCGTCTTCTATGCGCTCTGGCCTTGGATGTGGTTCGACACCAAGCCGCGCATCGACGAGTACGTGAACTTCCACGTTCACCACGAGTACTACAACATGGAGTTCTTGGGCCGGAACTACTTCGGCCCGCCGTCGCCGCCGCTCTACGCGCCGGTGCTCGTGCTCGCGAGCGTGCCCACCGTCACGATCCTCCTCTTCTTGTTGGGCGGCGGCGAGCGCATCAAGACGAGCCTCGCGCGCGTCACGGCGTTCTTCCGCGACAAGGCGGCGTTCCTCGCGGCGCCCGACGGGCGCGGCCCCGACGGCGCGACCGATCTCTTGATCGGGCTCGCGTTCGCCGGCCCGCTCGCCGTGTTCTTCCTCCCCACGACGCCCATTTTCGGCGGCACCAAGCACTGGATGCCGGCGTACCCGTTCCTCGCGCTCCTCGCGGGACGCGGCTTCGATCTCGCGCGCGCCGCGATGGACACCTGGCTCGCCGAGAAGCGGCCCGACTGGCGCGAGGCCGCGCCGTGGGCGCTCGGCGTGGCGGCCATCGTCGGCCCCTTGGCGATCACCAAGCACTCGCACCCGTTCGGCCTCTCGACCTACGTGCCCCTCGTGGGCGGCACCGCAGGCGGCGCCGACCTCGGCTTGAACCGCCAGTTTTGGGGCTACACCACCGAGAGCGTCGGCCCGTGGCTCGAGGCCAACGCGCCGCAGCGTGCAGCGGTCTTCATCCACGACACGTCTTGGCCGTCGTGGGAGCGCCTCATCGCCGAGAAACGCATCCGGCCCGACCTTCGCGGCGTGGGCAGCCCGAGCGAGGCACAGATCGCCCTCGTTCATCACGAGCTCCACATGAACGAGGTCGACTACTCGATCTGGATTGCCTACCAGACCGTGGCGCCGGCGTTCATCCTCCGCCACGACGGCGTGCCGATCGTGAGCGTGTATTCGCGCGCGGCGCGCCGCTGACCCGCTGGCGCTTGCGCCGGCCGCCGCACTCTGGAAGAAGTGGGGGCGGTGTACTCCGAGCCCGAAGCCGATCCCGCGCCGCGCGCCCAGCTCGCGCCGCTCAACCCTCCGCAGGCGCAGGCCGTCGCGCACACGAAGGGGCCACTCCTCGTCTTCGCCGGCGCCGGCAGCGGCAAGACGCGCGTCATCACCTACCGCATCGCGAACCTCGTCGCGTCCGAGCGCGTCGCGCCGTACCGCATCCTCGCCGTCACGTTCACCAACAAGGCGGCCGGTGAGATGCGGGCGCGCCTCGAGGGCCTCCTCGGCGCGGAGATCGCGAAGGACCTCTGGGTCGGCACCTTCCACGCCACGTGCGCCAAGCTCCTTCGCCGCTTCGGCACGACGGTGGGCTTGAAGCAGAACTTCGTCATCTACGACTCGCAAGATCAGCGCGCGGTGGTGACCCGCGTCCTCCGCGAGCTCGATCTCGACGAGCGCCGCTACCCGCCGCGCGCCATGCTCCACCGCATCCTCGCCGAGAAGCAGGAAGGCCGCGGCCCCGACGAGATGAACCTCGACGGGTACATGGACGACGCGATCCAGAAGGTCTACCGCCGTTACGACGAGCACCTCGCCGCGGCCGGCGCCGTCGACTTCGAAGATCTCATCGGCAAGATGGTGCGCCTCGTCGAGGACCCCAATTCCGAAGACGGCGGGGTCATCCGGCGCCGCTTCCAGTACGTGCTGGTCGACGAGTTCCAGGACACGAACGCGATGCAGTATCGGCTGCTCCGCGCGCTCGCCAAGGACCACAAGAACCTGTGCGTCGTCGGCGACGACGACCAGTCCATCTATCGCTGGCGCGGCGCCGACGTGCGCAACATCCGCGGCTTCCGGCACGACTTCCCGGGCGCGGTGGTCATCAAGCTCGAGCAGAACTACCGCTCGACCAAGAGCATCGTGCGCGCGGCATTGGGCGTCATTCAGCCGTCACTCGAGCGCGAGCCCAAAGAGCTCTGGACCGACAACGCCCTCGGAAGCCCCGTCCAAGTCATCGCCGTGCGCGACGAGCACGAGGAGGCGGCGACGGTCGTTCGCGGCGTCAAGGCGGCGCGCGAGAGCGGCGTCTCGCTCCGCGAGATCGCGATCTTCTATCGCGTGCACGCGCAGTCGCGCGTCCTCGAAGAGGCGCTCCGCACCGCCAATATTCCGTACCAGATCGTGGGCGGCACCAAGTTCTACGATCGCGCCGAGGTCAAAGACGCCCTCGCGTACCTGCGCGTCCTCGTGAACCCCAAGAGCGACGTCGATCTTCTCCGCATCGTCAACACGCCGGCGCGCGGCATCGGGCAGACCACGCTCGAGCGACTCGCATCGTTCGCCTCGAGCGAGCGCATCACCATCCACGACGCGCTCATGCGCGTGGGCGACGTCCCCGACATCGCCGCCGCCGCCAAGAAGCGCCTCGTCGCCTTCCGCGACTTGCTCGGCAAGCTCCACACGCTCTCCGAGAGCCTCTCGCCGAGCCAGCTCCTCGCCGACCTGCTCGATCTCGTCGGCTACAAGGACTCGCTCCGCTCCGAGGACAGCGCCGAAGCCGACGCGCGCCTCGAAAACCTCGCCGAGCTCGTGGGCTCACTCCAAGACTACGAGGCCGAGGTCGGCGCCGCCGGCGACAAGCCCTCGCTCGAAGGATTCCTCGAGCGCGTCACGCTCCAGGCCGACATCGACACGATGCAGGACGAAGGCAAGGTCACCATGATGACCGTGCACGGCGCCAAGGGCCTCGAGTTCGAGCGCGTGTTCGTGACGGGCATGGAAGAGGACATGTTCCCGTACCGCGGAATGGGCGGCGCGGAGACGCAAGGCGTCGACGAGCTCGAAGAAGAGCGCCGCCTCGCTTACGTGGCCATCACGCGCGCGCGGCACGAGCTCGTGCTCACCCACGCCGGTCAGCGTCAGATCTTCGGGCAGACACGCTTCGGTCGCCCGAGCCGCTTCATCGGCGATCTTCCGCCCGACGTCATCGTGCACAAGGGCACGCGACTCGGTGCAAGCTACATGGATCGATCGAGCCGCCCGCTCGAGCCGCTCCCCTGGGAGCTCGTCTCGCCCGCGTCGTCGCGCTTCCCGAGCGCACCACCGGCCTCGCGCGCTCGCCCCGCCGAGCCCGCGCGCGAGCCGGGTGAGCGCTACGTCGACCGCGAGTACTTCCAGGACGACGCGGGCAGCGACGACGCGGTCCCGCTCCGCCGCGGCAGCCGTGTGTTCCACGACCGCTTCGGCGAGGGTGTGGTGAAGCGCATCATCGATCTCGGCGAGCCGGCGGTCGTGGCCGACTTCCCCGGCTGGGGCGAGAAGAAGGTCATCGCGCGCTTCCTCAAGCGTGCGTGAACGAAGCTCATCGGGAGCGGCCGAGGTCCTCGGGCCCCAACGGGCGAATCCGTCTCCCGAAGGCGACGCGCGGCGCTCGTGGTTTTCGCGATGGGTGGTTCGCGTGTGATCCGGGGACATCGAAAATCGCCCACGAATCAGCGGGGATTCATTGCGACGCCTGATGTAGCGCGCTAGCACGCAGGGGTGAGCGCCGAACCGACCCGCCTCTACACGACGCTGATCGATCGGCTGAGCGACGTGCCCGGCGTGCTCGCCGCGGCGGCGTTCGACGAGAGCGGCCACTGCCTCTCCTGCTTCGTCGGAGAGTCGTTCCAAGCGCTCGGCGCCGGCCGCGTGATCCCGATGCTCCAAGAGCTCGCCGCCCCCACCGACGTGGCGGTGCCCTTCGACGAGGGGGTGACGTTCGTCGAGCACTTGCTCGTTCGGGTGCTCCTCCGCCGGAGCGCGTCTTCGACCTTCGTCGTGCTGATCGATCCCGAGGCCGACGTCGACGTCGTCGTCGCGCACCTCACCCGCGCCACGCAGCAGATCGCGCGCGCCGCGATCGCGGCGCAAGCCAGCGCGCTCGCCGCGAGCGCCGCGACCGCGCCCGTGGATGCCGACGGCCCGCGCACCACGTCCGGGTTCTTCGCCCGTGGCGAAGCGACGCCGGCCGCGCCCGACGCGACGCCGTCGCCGCGCGCGGTCGAGCCGCTCGTGGTGGAGCGCCTCCGCGCGATGGCGATCGAGGCGCTCGGCTTCGCCGCCGAGATCGTCTTCGACGGCGCGCGCGCCTCGGTCACCAACCTCGCCGGCCAGGTGCCGCGCGCGCGATGGGTCGAGCTCGTGGGCAAGCTGGCTTCGGAGATCGACGACGACGATGCGCGCGAAGCGTTCGTGGCGCGTGCGCTGCTCCTCCCCAAGCGTGTGCGCGAGAGCGACGCGCTCGACCTCCTGAGCCCGCTCGCGCGCTGGGTCGTCGAGCGACGCGCGGGCTGACGTCCATCAAAACGGAGTGCCGCGACCGCCACCCTCAGCGACGGCCCGGAGGTCGGCGCACGCAGCCGCGCCGAGGTCTCTCGTCTCGTCGGGATCGGCGGCGATGTCGTAGCACTGCCACGCTGCGTCGTTCTGGCTCGCCAAGAGCTTCCTCGTTCCCGCGATCGCACCCCAGTTCTTGAACGCGCACGCGAAGAGCTCGCTGCAGTTCGAGAGCAGCACCGGACGGGACGTGTCCGAGCCTCCGCGGAGCAAGCTCGCTCCCGCGAGCCGCCCGCGGAAGGGCGCGATCTCGGGCGCGTCCCACACGCCCATGAGATCGAGCAGGGTCGGGAGCACGTCGAGCATGGTGCGCGGCGTGTCTCGCTGCGCCGCGAGCGCCGCCGACTCGGCGGGGGTCAGCGTTCCGGGCGGCGCGTCGATCCAAAACGGCACGCGCACCTCGGGATCGATGACCGAGGTCGTGTGCGTGAGGGCGCCGCGCTCGCGCATCTGCTCGCCGTGATCGGACGTGAACACGAACACCGTGCGATCGTGTCCGCGCGCACGGAGCTCGCGCACGAGGCGCGCCACGATCTTGTCCTGCCGATGGATGGCATCCTTGTAGCGGTTGTGGATGGGCGCGATCGGACCCGGCCCGAACCCGAGCACCTGCGGCTGGAACGGCGCGTCGTCGGGGTCGATCAAATACGGCGCGTGCGTGTTGGATAGGTGCACCACCGCGAAGTACGGCGAGCGCAGCTCTCCGGCGTGGGCCACGACGTAGTCCACGAGAGTGCGCTCGTCGGCGCCGATCTCGTAAGTCGAGTACGGCGTGAGCTGCGTCGCGCTCACGCGATGCCGAGCCGGGATCCCGTCGAGCCAAGTGCCCGCGTTGGCGAAGAAGAGGTTCTGCGCCGTGAAGTAGGCGCCGTCGACGCCAGCCGCGGCGGCGTAGTCCCAGGCGAGCGGCATCGTGTGAAACGCTTCGCGCGACGCGTCGGTGCCGAGGCCGCTCCACAAGACCGCGAGGGAGATCGCGGTCGTCGAGGCGAGCGCGCGCATTTGGGAAAAGGCGTAGCGCTTGGGCAGGAGCGCGTCGGTGAACGGCGTCGTCGTGCAGGGCGCACCGGGAACGACGCAGGTGTCGCTCGCGCGCACGGACTCGGTGACGATGAAGACGACGTCGCGCGGTGGCACGTCCGCGGAGCGGCGCAGCGTGGGCACCGGCAGCGGATGGCGCGGACCGGGCGTCACGCGCGCGGCGTCCACCTCGTGGCGCCAGCGGGCCGCGGCGAGCTCGCCGAGCGCAGACATGTAGAGCACGTCGGGGGTGGCCGATTGCTGATCGCCGCCCTTGGGGGCCGCGAAGAACGACGCGAGGACGGCCGCGACGAGCACGTCCCGGCTCGCGCGACGAAGCGCGCCTGCGTCGGGCACGTGTTTCCTGCGCGCGCGCAGCGAAAGAAGCGCAGCGATCACGACCACCAGCGCCGGCGCGCCGAGCGCCGTGGCCACGGTCGCGCGATCAGTCCAGATCTGCTGGCCCACGCTGGGCATCACCGACATGCCCACCGCCGCCGCGCGATGGTTCAGATACGCGCCGTAGCGACCGTGACAGTAGATCTGGCTGCCGACGACGAGCATCGCGGCGGACGCGAGTAGCGCGACGCCGAGCACGCGGGCGCGCTCCAAGCTCGCGACGAACGACACCGCCGCTGCCCAGAGCACGAGCGAGAGCGCCGCGGTGCCCAGATAGAACTGGAAGAGGTCGGCGCGGTAACGCGTGAGCTGTGCACCGCGCAGGACGAAGTCGAACGCGACGACGGCGAGCCCGGGCACGAGCGCGCCCGCAGCGACCGACGCCGCGCGCCGCCATGGCGCGCTTTTCGGGACTAAGTCGGCGGCGCTCCGCATTTGCATCTGCATTTAACGGTCGACTGGCACCCGAGAGGAAGCTTTGTGGCCGCGGCAGGGTATGTGCTCGCCGTGCGAAAGCCCCTCTTCTCCTTGCTCGTAACCGCGGCCGCGATCGCTGCGGCCGCGTCGGCGTGCAGCTCCACCGACCGCGACGGCGTTCCCCAAAGCAACGCCAACGCCCAAGCCGAGGCCGGCGCGCCGACTTTCGGCGACGACGTCGCGCCCAAGGACGAGACGTACACGCCCGATCAGATCTGGGCCAACGACCCGCCGCCGAAGTGGTGTGGTCCGGCAGGCAAGCCCGCGCCGGCTCCGCCAGGCGGCACGCCCGACTGCCCCGACGACAAGAACAAAGAGGGCTGCCCGTGCAAAACGCTCGGGGAGAAGGCGTCGTGCTGGCCGGGCAAGCGCGTGAATCGCGATCTCGGTCAATGCAAAGACGGTACGACCACCTGCGAGACCAAGGGCGAGCTCGGCAAGGTGTGGGGCAAGTGCCAAGGGTTCGAGCTCCCGACGCCGGGCGCGACCAAGGGCGCGCAAGCGTGCAAGTGCTTCTCGCAGGGCCAGTGGAAGATCGACAACCTCGTCCCGTGCTTCGTGCAAGGCGGCACCGGGAGCTACGCGACGTCGGCCACCTGCGCAGGCGGCACGCCGCCGCCCAACACGACGCCTTCCACGCCGTGGAGCAAGAACACCCTGACGGTCGACTGCGCGGGGCACTTGAAGCTCTGCTACACGATCAAGGCCGGCGACGCGAAGAACCCTTCGCCGAGTGATTGCTCGCTCGGCACCGTGTGCACCGAAGGCGACTACCTCAAAGAGAACACTCCCCAGGCCTTCCCCGAGCTCCCAGGTTGGGTGAGCAACAACTCGGCGTGCGTCGACAAGATCATGGCGGGCTCGGCGGTCTACGGCGAGATGACCGTCATCGGGAAGAGCGTCCTCTGCGACGAGATCGGCGACGGCACGAACCCGCTCGTCTTCAACCGCGTCCAGTATTGCCCGATGACGTGCGCCAAGAACCCCAGCGATCCGGCGTGCGCCCAATGCGGCGCGAGCGGAGCCGGCCAGTTCTGATCCGACTCGGTGGGGAGCCCCTGGCGTTCTGATACGCTAGGCGTTCCCGATGGTTGTGACGCGTCGCCTCGCCTACGCCTGCGCTGGCCTCGCGATCGCGTTGGGCGCGCTCCCGACCGGTTGCTCGACGACGCGCGGGCGCGATCTCGGTGGGCTCATGCTCATCGTCGCGGAGGACGGCCCGCTCTCGCTCGATCGCTTGGAGATCGAGATCGCCGCCAACGGTCAGTCGCTCCGCAAGAGCGACTATCGACTCCCCGCCGAGGTCACGCTCCCCACGACCCTCGCGATCGCGTCCAACGGGAATCCCGCCGCCTCCGTGCAAATCAGCGTGGTCGGTTGGCGCGCCGGCGTTCCGCTCGACCGACGCGACAACCTCGTCGAGCAGATCCCCACCGATCGTGTCGCCGCGCTGAAGGTGGTGCTGAGCGGTCGTTGTACACCGCAAGTATTCGCGGACGGTGACGTCGCGCGGTCACGATGTCCAGGCGGCGAGACGTGCGATCCGCGGAGCGGATCCTGCGTGTCGTCGCGCGTCGACGCGTCGAGCCTGCCCACATACTCACCCGGCGACGAGCACGACGCAGGCACGCTCGAAGTGCCGCCCGACGCGGCGGCATCCGATGCCACGGTCGACGCGCCCTCCGACGGTGGCCTCTCGTGCGGCAGCTCCGAGAAGCGCTGCGCCGACACGTGCCAGAGCACCTTCGATCCCAGGTACGGGTGCGGATCCGCAGCGTGCGCGCCGTGCTCGGTCGATCCCAACTCGACCTTCACCTGCGGCGCGGGCAAGGCCTGCACTCTCTCTGGATGCGGAGCGGGCTACAAGCTCTGCGACGGCAAGTGCGTCGCGACCAACGATCCCACCTACGGATGCACCGAGAGCTCGTGCAACTCGGCGGCTTGTCCCGACGCGGGCGCCGGCACCGTGCTCTGCCAAGGTGGCGCATGCGTCGTGGGCACATGCGGTCCTGGTACCAAAGCTTGCAACGGCAAGTGCGTGCCCACCGATCGCAACAACGGCTGCGAATCGACGAGCTGCGGCGCGTGCGCCGCGGACCAGACGTGCCAGGGCACGCCATCCACCTGCACGTGCGTCGCCGACAACCTGACGCCGTGCAACGGAAAGGCCTGTGGCACGGCGATCAACAACTGCGGGCAATCGATCATTTGCCCCGACACGTGTCAGCCGCAAGGAAAGCTTTGCACCGCCAGCGACGCCGGCACGTACGCTTGTGTCTGCCCGTCGAACGCTGCGGCGGCCTGCACGGGCAAGGCCTGCGGCCCCGCGCTCGACAACTGCGGCAATTGGATCAACTGCCCGAACACGTGCACCGGCGACCAAGTCTGCGGTGTGGGCGGCCCCAACGCGTGCGGGCCGCCGCCGAGCTGCAATGGACAGACCGGGAACGGCTTCGACACGTGCGGACCGGGCCAGAGCGAGAGCTGCTGCGCCGCGACGAAGGTGCCCGGCGGCGCAGGCTTCCACCGCTTCGGCGATCCCACGTTCCCCTCGACCGTGACGAGCTTCGTGCTCGACAAGTACGAGGTCACGGCGGCGCGCTTCAAGGTGTTCGTCGACGCGTGGGTCGGCGCTGGATTCCGCCCCGCGGCCGGAGCGGGCAAGCATGTTCATCTGAACGGCGGGAGCGGCCTCGTCGTACTGAACAGCAAGACCCCCGACTACGAGGAGGGGTGGAGCAAAGTCTGGGAGAACAACATCCCGAGCGACTTCCCCGCGTGGGCGGCGGCGATGAGCTGCGAGGGCGGAGCGAACGCGACTTACCTGAGCCATCCCCAGCGCGCGATCAACTGCGTCGCGTGGGCCGAAGCGTATGCATTCTGCATCTGGGACGGCGGCTTCTTGCCGAGCGCGACCGAGTGGGACTACGCCGCGTCGGGAGGAACGCCCGAGCGCGACCACCCGTGGGGCACGGCCACGCTCTCGCCGCAGTACGCGGTGTACTGCGCGAGCGGTGACGGCGCGTGTCCGGGAACGCTGCCCGCGGTGCCCGGCGGAGTCGCCGCGCTCGGAGGCGGTCGGTACGGTCAGCTCGACTTGGTGGGGAACCTCGCGGAGTGGACGCTCGACTTCCACGCCAGCGCGTTCCCCGCGAACACCTGCGTCGACTGCGTGGAGGGCTCTCCGACGCGTCCGTCACCGCAGCTCTACGCGCGCGGCGGGTCGTTCAACGACGCTCCGGCGAAGATGCGCACCGACACCCAGACGTCGGGCGGAGACGCGCTCGGCAGCCGCCACCTCACGTACGGCTTCCGCTGCGCGCGCATCCCGTGAGCCGCGCGCCGAGTCAGAACGCGACGGTGTAGACGCCGTAGGCGCCGCCTTCGATGGGCGCGAAGCGGAGTCGCTCGAGCTCTTTGCCCGCGCGCCAGGTGCGCGGTGAGAGCACGGGCACGTACGGGAGGAGCGAGCCGATCGCGCCCGTTCCGGCGGCGATCCACAGACGCGACGACCGCTCGCCGTACGTCCACTGCGAAGGGAGCGGGCCGGTCGTGATGCCGACGATGATCGGCGCGGTGGTGGCGGCGGCGAGCGAGAGGGCGAGCGCGAACGGCCAGCGCGCGCGAATGTCGCCCTCGGGCGGCGGGCCATAGACCCAAGTCCGGTCGCAGGTCGGGAGCGTCAGCGGAGCGCCGCCGAGCGTGGCGCCCCACGAGAGCCCGATGAACCCGGAGCCGAGCGTGCGCACGATCTGGTGATCGTCTTGCTTGAGCGTCGGGTGAATGGCGATGGCCGCGACGTCGAGCGCGAGGAGACCGCCCAAGTACAGGTAGTCCGGGCTCGAGCCGCGCTCGCAGAGGTCGCGCTCCTCGTCGTTCTGCGGCGCGATCTGACCGGCAGCCGTGAAGCGCGCGGCCGGCGGAGCGTCGGCCACGACGGCAGGCGGGGGCGGCGGTAGAGCGGACGCGTCCACGTCCGCGTCTTAGCGCAAAGCGCGGGGTGCCGCGCCCGAAAGTGCCGCGGCCCGGGGCGAGACCGGTCGCATTTCCGGGGGTTTCGCCTTGCCACCGCTCTCATTGCGAGGGAAAAAAGTGCCCCCATGAACGTCCCGCGCCACGTCTTCCGCGAATACGACATCCGAGGAGTCGCCGACCGTGATCTCTCGGACCCCTTCGTCACCGCCCTCGGTCACGGCCTCGGCACCACGCTCGCCAAAGCCGACGGAACGAAGACGCGCATCGCGGTCGGTCGCGACTGCCGCCTGTCGAGCCCGCGCCTCTTCGCCGCGCTCACGGCCGGGCTCATGAAGGCTGGCATCGACATCGTCGACATCGGGGTCGTCCCCACGCCGATGCTCTACTTCGCCGTGCACCACCTCGGCACGGACGGCGGCGTGATGATCACCGGCAGCCACAATCCGCCCGAGGACAACGGCTTCAAGGTGATGCGCGGCAAGGCCAGCTTCTTCGGCGCCGACATCCAAACGCTTCGCGAGCGCATCGAGCGCGAGGACTTCGCCTCTCCGCGGCAGGGCTCGATCGAGACCACCGATCTTCTCCCCGCGTACGTCGCGATGATGAAGGAGCGGATCTCCTTCGCCCACACCGACATGAAGTTCGTGGTCGACGCGGGCAACGGCGCTGGCGGCCCCACCGCGCTCGCCGTGATGAAGGGCCTCGGTCTCGCCCCCGACGCGCTCTACTGCGAGATGGACGGGCGCTTTCCCAACCACCACCCGGATCCGACGGTCGAGAAGAACGTCGCGGCGCTCATCGAGCGCGTTCGCTCCACGGGCGCCCGCGTGGGCATTGCGTACGACGGCGACGCCGATCGCCTGGGCGCGGTCGACGCGAACGGCGACATCGTCTGGGGCGACAAGCTGATGATCATCTTCTCGCGCGCGCTCCTCGCGGAGCGGCCGGGCTCGGCGATCATCGGCGAGGTGAAGTGCTCGCAGACGCTCTACGACGACGTCGCCAAGCACGGCGGCAAGCCCATCATGTGGAAGACGGGTCACTCCCTCATCAAGACCAAGATGAAGGAGTCGGGCGCGCTCTTGGCGGGCGAGATGAGCGGGCACCTCTTCTTCGCCGATCGCTACTTCGGCTACGACGACGCGGTCTACGCGTCGATGCGTCTCCTCGAGATCCTCTCCCGCGACGGTCGCTCGCTGGGCGAGATGCTCGCCGACGTGCCGAAGACCTTCACCACGCCCGAGCTCCGCGTCGACTGCCCGGACGCCATCAAGTTCGACGTCGTTCGCGCGGTCACCGAGCACTACAAAAAGGCTGGCCGCGAGGTCATCGACATCGACGGCGCGCGCGTCCTCTTCGGCACGCCCGAAAAGCCCGCCTGGGGCCTCGTCCGCGCGTCCAACACCGGCCCGGTGCTCGTTCTCCGCTTCGAGGCCACTTCGATCGAGGAGCGCGATCGCTTGCGCGCCGAGGTCGAGGCCGTGGTGTCCGAGGCGCGCGTCAAGCACGGCGCGTCCGGTGCCATGACGCCGGCGCACCACTGACGCGATGAACGCGTCCGAAGCCAAAGACGACGTCTGGACGATCGAGCGCGTCGTCAAGTGGGCGACCGACGACTTCCGCAGCCGCGGCATCGAGTCGCCGCGGCTCGACGCGGAAGTGCTCCTCGCGCACGCCCTCGCGACGACGCGCATCCAACTCATCATCGACGGCAAGCGCCCACTGGCCAAAGAGGAGCTGGCGCGCTTCCGTGACGCCGTGAAGCGGCGGCGCGCGCACGAGCCGGTGGCTTACGTGCTCGGCGAGCGCGAGTTCTACGGGCACCGCTTCCGCGTCGATGCGCGCGCCCTCATCCCCCGCCCCGACACCGAGATCCTCGTGCAGGTCGCGCTCGCGCGAACGGCGCATCTGTCGATGGCCATGCGCGCGCTCGACCTCTGCACCGGCACCGGGTGCGTGGCCATCTCGCTCGCCCTCGAGCGACCGACAAGCTCTTTCGTGGCCGTGGACCTCTCGCCCGACGCGGCGGCGCTCGCGCGCGAGAACGCAGCGCGGCTCGGCGCACCGGGCGTGGCAGTCTTGGTGGGTGACCTCTTCGCGCCCCTCGCCTCGCTCACCGATCCTTGGGCTCGCGCCGACGGCGACGACAGCCCAATGCGGTTCGATCTCGTCACGGCGAATCCACCCTACGTACTCCGCGGCGACATCCCCGGTCTCTCGGCCGACATCCGCGAATTCGAGCCGCGCCTCGCGCTCGACGGCGGCGACGACGGGCTGGACGTCGTGCGCCGCATCGTCGCGGACGCGCCGCGCTTCATGGCGCCCGGCGCCGTGTTGGCGATGGAGATCGGCGCGGGCGAAGCCGACGCGACGCGCGAGCTCTTCGCTCTGCACGGGTTCACGGACATCGAAGTGGCGCGCGACTACGCGCGCATCGAGCGCGTGGTCTCGGGCCGACGGGAATAAAGGCGCTACACTGACGGTTGCCTACCGCTGAACCCGTCGTGCGCGCGCTCTTCTTCCTCCTCCCGAGCCTCCTCTGCCACGGCGCGCTCTACGCCTGGGCGATGCGCGCGTTCCCCAAGCTCGCGGCGCGGCGCCGCCTCGTCCGCGTCGTGTTCGGCGTGCTCGTCTTCCTCATGCCGGTGAGCCGGCTCGTCGCGTATCGCGTGCACAGTGCACCCATTCGCGCGCTCACCGCCTTCGCGATGGCCGAGCTCCTCGTCGCGCTCATCGCGCTCGTGCCGCTCTTTCTCCTCCGGATGGGTGTGCACTTCAGCCATCACGTGAAGCCCGCGACAAGCGGCGACCCGCCGCGGCCTCCCGAGACCACGGCCACGGACGCGCCGCCCGCGCCGCGCTTCTCCCGCCGCGAAGCGTTCGAACGCGCGGCTGGCATCGCCGTCGTCGGCTCGAGCGCCGGCGCCATCGGTTGGGGCGTCGTGCGCGGAAGACTCGACTTCCAAATCGAAGAGGTGGTGGTCCGCATCCCCGGCCTCCCGAAGACGCTCGAGGGCTACACGATCGCGCAAGTGTCCGACATTCACGTCGGCATGTTCGTGGACGAGCGCGAGCTCGCGCAGGGCCTCTCGCTCGTCGCGCGCACCAAACCCGATCTCGTGGTGGCCACCGGCGACCTCGTCGATTTCGATCCCCGCTACGTCGCGCTGATGGCGCGCTCGCTCGGAGATCTCCGCGCGCGCGACGGCGTGGCCGCCATCCTCGGAAACCACGACTATTACACCGACGGTGCGGCGGTCCGCGACGGGCTGCTCCGCGCCGGCGTTCGCGCGCTGGTGAACGAGCACGTCGTCCTCAGGCCACGCGACGGCGCAGGCATCGTCCTCGCCGGCGTCGACGACTACTCGGGCAAGCATTACCGCGATGGAGGAGGAGGCCCCAACCTGACCCGCACGCTGGCGGGCGCTCCGGAAGACGCGCCGCGCATCCTCCTCGCTCACCAGCCGCAGTACTTCTCGGACGCGCAGGGCCGCATCGCCCTCCAATTGAGCGGGCACGTGCACGGCGGCCAGGTGAATCCGATCGTGCATCCTGCACGCTATCTGCTGCGCTACGTCGCTGGACGCTACGAGGGCGCGGGCTCCACGATGTGGGTCAATCGCGGCTTCGGCACCGCCGGACCTCCGGCTCGCCTCGGGGCGCCGCCGGAGATCACCCGCGTCATCCTCGTCTCCGCCTGAGCGGTGTAAGCTCGCGGCGCCGTGCGCCCACTTCCCCGCTCTCGCTTCACGACGGTCGCGATCGCCGCCGCGATCACGGGGCTCGTTCCGCGCGCGGCGCACGCCAAGAGCCCCATCCTCGAGCTCCCGCGCGCCGAACGCGTCGACCTCGCCCGCGCCCGTGAGCTCGATGCCCTCGGCGCCCGCGCCTATCGCGACGGGCGCGCCCGCGAGGCGCTCCTCCTCTTCACCGAGGCGTACCGCGCCGGGGGTCCGTCGGTGGAGCTCTGGAACGTGGCGCGCTGCCACCAGCGACTCGACGAGCCCGACGACGCCGCGGCCGTCCTCGAGCGCTACCTCGGCGCCGACGATCTCTCGTCTGCCGATCGCGCCGAGGCGACGCGCGAGCTCGCGGACCTCCGTCGGCGCTCGTCCCTGCTCGTCGTCGACGCGAGCCAATCCGGCGCCGACGTCGCGATCGACGGGAAGCGCGTCGGCGTCGCGCCGCTCGCCGAAAGCGTAGGGCCGGGTCGCCACCTGGTGCGGCTCGATCAAGGCGGCCGCGTGACGGAGCGCACCGTCGAGGCTGCCGCAGGTCGAACCGTCGTGGTGCGCGGTGAGGCGGCCGAGGCGGGAACGCCGACGCCGGCAGATCCTGCGGCCGCAGCGCGCGCGCGCGTCGAGCTCGATCTGCAGGGCGGCGTCTATGCCCACGTACTCGGCGCCGTGGCGGGCCGCGTCGGTGCGGGCGGCACGCTCGGCGCGAAGCTCGCGCTCGCGCGCGGTGATCTCGCGCCGTTCGTCTTCGCGCGCGCAGAGCTCTTCGAGCTCGGTTGGTCGACGAGCGCACCCGAGCGCCCCATCGTGGGTTGCGTTCTGCCCGACCGCTACCAAGCGACGGCGCTCGGCGCGAGCGGCGGCGCCGGCCTCGCGTGGGACGTGGCGCGCACCGTCCGCACCGCAATCGAGCTCGGCGCCGGAGCAGAGACGCTCTCGCTCGCCAAAGGCGGAGGCGACGTCCTGACACCGAGCTGCGATCCGTCGCCGGGCGTCGTGCCCACCTTCGGCGCGCGCGCATCGGTGTCGTTCGCCACGTTTCCGGGCGGACGCGCGGTGCTGACCCCCCTCGCCTTCGCGATGCATCCGGCGTACGACGACGCGCGCCAGACCCCGCGCGACGCGACGGGCGTGTGGATCCGCGTCGGCGCGAACCTCGGAATCACCTACGACCTCGGCCTCTGACATGCTGACGCGCGACGCTCGCCATCCACTGCCCGTTCTCGTCCGAAAGCTCGCGCTCGCAGCGCTCGTGACCGCCGCGACGTCGAGCGCCGTCACGCACAGCGATGCGCGCAGCCCCCTCGGCGGGCGCGCTCTCGTCGTCGATCGCGGCGTCCGCGGCATCACCATCGGACCGATCGAGAACGGCTACCACCCGGGTGTGGGCTACGGGTCAGCGGCGTACGGGCGCGCGCTCGACGAGTGCCGCCGCGCGGGCGCGCGCTGGGTCTCGATCACGCCTTTCGGCCGTGTGGCGTCGCTCGCCGGTCGCGGCGTGGACCCGGCCTTCGAGGCACCGTTCGCCGAGAACCGCGAGAGCGTGCGCCGCGCGATCGCCATGGCGCACGAGCGCGGACTCTCCGTGCTCCTCGTCCCGCACCTGTGGGTCGAGTCCGGCGAGTGGCGCGCCCTGATCGATCCCAAGACCGACGCCGGCTGGGACGCGTGGGCGAAGAGCTACTCCGACTTCGTGCTGTCTTGGGCGAGCGTCGCCGAAGAGACCCACGCCGAGATGCTCTCCGTGGGCGTCGAGCTCCGCTCCTGGGTGACGAGCGGGCGGGCGCCGAGCTTCGTCTCGATCGTGCGCGACGTTCGTCGCCGCTACCGGGGCGTCCTCACCTATTCGGCCAATTGGGACGACGTCGACGACACCGTGATCTTGGGTGAGCTCGACGTCATCGGCATCAACGGCTTCTACCCGCTCGCCGATCACGAGAAGGCCACGCCCGCCGAGCTCCTCGCCGGCGGCGGGCGCGTGCGTGAGCGCGTGGCCAAGCTCGCCGCAACCTGGCGCAAGCCGGTGCTCTTCACCGAGATCGGGTACACGACGCGCCCCGATCCTGCGCACCGCCCGTGGGAATGGCCGGACGCGATGAAGAACGTGAAGGTCGACGAAGTCGCGCAAGCGCTCGCGTACCGATCGCTCCTCGCGCCGCTCCTCGACGAGCCCCAGTTCATGGGCTTCTTCGTGTGGCGCGTGTACGCCGATCCCGACGACGTCTCGCAGGAGCCGGAGTGGGGGTTCTCACCCCGCGGCAAACGCGCCGAGCTCGTGATGCGCGACGCCTTCCACACGCGGTGGGCGGCCGACGAAGGCGTGGACGTGCAGCGACGCCCCAGCGCTCGGACACCCGGTATCTATTGAGACCACCACGGGTTGGCTCGTACGAGCCGCTCGGTCGGTCTTTTTTTTCAAAATTTTCTGGGCAAAAACCCCGCAAATCGGCCGTTTCTACTACCTGGGTAGGATTTGCAGGACGAGCCGGTTGTGCTCCTGTCGTGCACTAGGGGCCCAGGGGAGAAGCACAGAGAGATGCCTAGCGACTCGGGGTCGACGACGAGCGGCGAGTTGATTCGCCTCCTCGTCGTCGACGACGAATCCATCACTCGGTCCACGTTGGAGCGGCTTTTGCGCACGACGTGCGACATCGAAGCCGTGGGCTCCATCGACGAAGCAACCGCGGTGTTGCAGAACGGCAACGTGTCGGGGCTCATCACCGACCTCGTCCTGCCCGACGGCGACGGCTTCGCGATCATCGAGCACGCACGCCGCGACAACCCCGGCCTGCCAGCGCTCCTGATCACCGGCTACCTGGATCCGGACATCGCAGCCAAGGCCTTCGCGATGGGTGTGACGTTCTTGCCCAAGCCCGTCGCGCCCGAGAACATCCTCGCGTTCGCGCGCCGCTGCATGCTCTATCGCTCCAACGGAGTGAGCCGCCTCGAGGCGCTCGGCGACGACTGGCAGCTCCGCTATCAGCTCACGCCGACGGAGCGTGACGTCCTCGTGGCCATCGCGCGCGGCGTGACGCGCGAGGAGCTTTGCGAGACGCGGCGCATCGCCGAGACCACGCTCAAGCGACACATCACGAACCTCCTCGAGAAGACGGGCGAAGCGTCGCTCGAACGCACTGCGCTCCGCTTCCTGCGTGAAGTGCTCCGCGATCTCGAGTGACCACGCCGATCAATCGCACGCTTGTGGAAGGACTTCGACGCATGACGCTCCGTCCTCACGGCGGCGGATCTCGAGGTACGTGAACGGCTGATCCTTCGCGGCGCACGTCCACTTCGTGCGCCACACCTCGACGTGCGCGTTCTGCTGCAGGGCGAACGCGGCGCGTGACTCGCATCGGCCGGCGGTGCCGCTTCCAGGGTCGGGTTGGTCGCGGGCGATCTCGAAGCGCGCGATGAGACCGCGCATCTCCTCGTCGTTCAGCTTGGTGGTGCACGACAGCCCACGTGTCACCTGCGCGTTCATACGAATGTTCTCGCAGTCGGCGAAGGTCGTCGTGGTGCGGGCGCGACGGAAGAAGTCGTCCAAGTCCTTCGAGCTTCCGTAGAGAAGGCGCTTGTCGGCCTCGGGCTTACTGCAGGCCGAGAGCCCGAGGACGATCAGGAGCGCGGTCCACGGCGCGAGGCTCCGTCGCCGACGCGGCAACGGTGATCGGAGCTCCTCGGACGAGGAGAGTGCGCGCGACGTCCACCCCACGAACCCTATTGAACCCCCCATTCGGACCTGAGGCCAAGTCCGAGGTGATAGCGCACGCCTCACTCCCTTTCGTCCGCCCGTGTGAGCGAGCGACGAAGCGCGGACAGGGGCGCGTCGTCGTCGAGCACCACGCGCCCTTCGTCGATTCTGACCCCGAGGCGCGTCCAGAGCGCCCCCAGATCGACGGGCATCGGACGGGTGCCCATGCGGTCGTGGAGATTGCTCAAGACGGAGAGACCGACCGCCGCGTCGCCGGTGGCGAGGATGCGCTCGAGGGTCCAACCGACCGAGACGTTGCCGCCGGTCCGAGACACGCCGCGCAGCGCGTCGGCGAGCGTCGCTCGTCCTTGGCTCTGGCGGCGAATCTCCATGTCGGCGAGGAAGCAGAAGAGCGCACCGCCCCAATACCGACGGCCCCAGGTGGGCGTGTGATCGAGCCCGCGATCCCCCCGGTGAGGAAGGCCTTTGGGCAGGCCGTCCAGGAGAGTGGCCCAGAACGCCTCTTCGGGAAGATCACCCGCCCGCGCGCGCGCGACGCCCTCCACGTAGGTGGCGACGCCCTCCTCGAACCAACGGTGGCGATCGTCTTTCACCGAGGGGAGCGCCATGTGCACGAGCTCGTGCGGGAGCACCCAGTCGTCACGGAGCGCTTCGCTCGTGACATCGGGACCGAGCCAAACGACGCTCGCCGCGCCCCCGTTGCCGAGCGTTCGTCCGTGGCTCACGCCATCTTTGTCCTCGCCCTCGGCGACCACGACGAGCGCGTGCGGCACGGGGAAGGCGCCGTAATAGTCGGCGACGACGCTGGCGCTACGCAGAGCCCACGACTCGATGTCAGGCAAGCGATCGCCGAACGCGGCGGGCACGGCGACGTCGAGATCGATCCCGCGCGAAGAATCGACGACGTGCACGGTCTCGAAACGACCGATCGCCGTGTACGGCGCGAGCCGGAGATCGGCGACGTCACCTTCGTAGGTGAGCGGGGCGCGGCCGCTCGCCGGAAAGAGTCCGCTCGCGACCTTCACGTCACCGTTCAGGAGCACGTGCAAGCGGTAAGGCGCGTGCGCGAGGCCGATCGGGCGAAGGAGCCAGGTCGACGGGGGAGACTCGACGACGCCGTCGGCGACGACCCGCGCGCGATCGACGTCGGCGAGGCCTCGCGCCGCAGCGCCGAGCGCGAACCGATAGCGAATGCGACAACCATGATCGCTGCAGTCGGGCAGCCAATAAAACGTGTCGGTCGCCGCGACGCGCGTCCAGTCGTCGCCGTCGTCGTCGCGACGCGGATCGTCGACCGCGACGTGAAGGTCTTGCACGTATCGGACGGCGCCCGTGGCCACGCCGAAGTAGGGCGGCACGCCCGGGGGCACGCGTGCTTCGACGACCAACGTGGCACCATCGCGCGAGACGGCCACCTCGTATCCGATGCCTTGACCGCGGGCCGGGGCGCGCACGGCCGGCAGCGACCCGCATCCGGCGACGAACGCGCCGAGCATCAGGCCAACTGCTCCCGAGAGCCCTCGCACCACCCGCGGTGCCTCCTTCTGCAGGTCCGCGACCAGCGGTCACGAGCCCATGGTTTAGGTGTGGCTCCGGCGCGCGAATCGGCAAGGCCGATCGCGCTACGCCCGCGCGATCGGGCGCGCGGCGATGTACGTGAACCGCGCCAAGAGCGCCGCGGCGACGAAGGCGAGACCGGCGGCGAGCCCCCACCAAAGCCCCGCCGCCCCCCAACCGAGGTGGAAGCCGAGGACGAGCGCGAGCGGGAAGCCCACGGCCCAGTAGCCGACCAACATGACGGCGAACGGGAATCGCACATCGCCCGCACCGCGCAACGCGCCAGCGATGACACCCTGGGTCGCGTCGAAGAGTTGGAAGAGCGCGGCGATGCGGAGGAGCCGCACGCTCGTGGCGATGACGTCGGGATCGGTGGTGAAGAGGCGGGCGAGCGGCTCGGGCACCGTCAAGAACATGGCGGCGCCGAGACTCATCGTGCCCACGCCGAGCCCCACGCCGAGGAATCCGACGCGCCGCGGCGAGCGGCCCGCACCGACCGCGATGCCGACTCGCACCGCGGTGGCGCCCGCCACCCCCAGCGCCACCATGAACGTCGTGCTCGCGAGGCCGATGGCCACTTGATGCGCCGAAACGACGCGTGCCCCCAAACGGCCCGCGACGAGCGCGACGACCGAGAAGACGCCGACCTCGGCGAGGAGCTGGAGGCCGATCGGCAAACCGATACGCGCGACCCGCGTCATCGCGAGCGGCGGGGCGGTCGACGCGTCACGCGGGCGCGTCTGCCAGGCGGCATAGAAGGTGAGCGCGCCGAGGAGGAGCGACGCGATGCTGGCCGCGAGCCCGGCGCCGAACGCGCCGAGTCGCGGCAGGCCCATTCCCGAGAGCCCAACGGAGCGGAGCGCATCGTCACCGCGGACGAGCAGCGAGCACACGATCAGGTTGACGACGTTGGCGATACCGGCGGCAACCAAAGCCGGGCTCGTGCGGCCATGCGCTTGAAGGAACGTCTTGGCGGCGAGAAAGAGGAGGAAGCCGTACGAGCCGGGCGCGTTGCCGATCACGAACGAGAGCGCGCGATCCGCGATGGCCGCTTCGACCCCGAAGCGCGGGAGCGCCAGTGTGATCGCCACGGCCACGACCGACAACGGAACGATGGCGACGAGCGAGGCGCGAAGCGCGCCGCGGAGGGCGGCCCACGCCACCTCGGGCTCACCGGCGCCCACGGCCTGCGTGGCCAAGGTCTCGAGCGCGAACGGAATACCCATCCCCGCCGACACGGTGAGAAACGCGATCGATCGACCGAGCGCGACGCCCGCGAGATCTTCGACCGAGCTCCGACCGACGATCGCCGTGTCGACCAGGTGGAGACTCATCATGCCGAGCTGGGCGAGGGTGATGGGCCACGCGAGCGACACGAGGCGTGCGAGCTCGGAGCGACCCGACGCATCGTCCGCGGGTGCGTCGATCTCGGGGAGCGGCGCGGGCGCGCTCACCTTCGGTCGAGCGCGGCTTGGATTTTGGCGATCACGCGGCGCGCCGACGCTTCGCCGAGTTTGGCCTCTGCCTCACGCAACGGAAAGAACGCGAGATCGAGCGACTCTTCGACCTGTGCGTGAATCGCGTCGGGTGACCTAGTGACGAACAGGTAGCGGAGATCGTGATGGAGGTGCGCTGGCTCGCGCTTGCCTTCCGGGATGCGATGCACGTCCACGTCCAAGAGCCCGCTCGGGCCGATGCGCACGAGCTCGAGATCGACGAGGCCCGACTCTTCTTCTGCCTCGCGGCGCGCGGTCTTCTCGGGATCGTGCTCGCCCTCGTCGTGGCCGCCCATTTGGAGCCACCGATCGAGGCGCCGGTGATGATGAAGGAGGAGACGCCCCGCGCCGTCGACCACGAACGCGCTCGCCGTGAGGTGACCGGGCACGAACGTGCCGCGCGCGAAGCACTCCGGCTCCGAGCTCACCAGCGCGTGGACGGCCGTGACGTGAGCGCGCTCCACGTCGTCGGCCGGCGAGTGCGCAGACAGCAGGCTGAGCAAGCTTTGGCGCGCGGGATCGATCATCGACGGGAGGTGCACTTGAGGGTCACGCGCGCGGAGTGTCAAGCGCCACGCAGGTGCGCACGCGCCTCGTCGAGCGCGGCGCGCGCGCGGTTGTCGAGCCGCGCACGGAACGCGGCGTCGGTGATGCGCATGCCCGCCGCGACCGCGCCCGCGCCGGCGATCTTTCGGAGACGCGCCGGGAGCCGCTCGATCACGCGGTCCCACGGCCCCACGCCGGCTTCGGCCATCCCGCGGAGCGCGCGCAAGACCCCGAGCTGATCTTCGCCGCGGAGGTGCGTCTCGAGGAGCGCCTCGACGACCTCGGCGCGATCCGGCTCCTCGAGCGCGCGCGCGACGGCGTGGCCCCACGGCTCGAAAAACGGCCCGATCGGCAAGAGGAGCGCGCGCGACTGGCGAAGCGAGCGCGGCTTGCGGAGGGCGAGGAAGCGATGGTTCTCCACGGCCATCACGCTCTTGTTCACCGCACCGGCGACGAAGAACGCGCCGCCGTAGAGCGCGCGGTCGGGCAAGTGACCGAGGCGCGAGAGGCGAGCGCGCACGTCCGCGGCGGCGACGTTCTTGGGCCACGCCTCGACCACGCGCGAGAGATCGCCCAAGTTGTGCGCGAGGACGGTGGCCGTCGTGAGGATGGCTCGCGTCTCTCCACTCGCGACAGCAGCGTCGAACGCGGCCGCCTCGCGCACGAGCTCTTCGTCGATGGCCGCGAGGACGCGCTCCGCGATCGCAGGTGCGCCGATCGCGTAGGCGCGACCGAGCGCGCCGGCGCGAACCGAGAACCACTCGCCGTCGTGACCGGAGAGCCCGTGGCCATGCGGTCCTTCGCTCGCGACGTCGAGCACGCGAGCCGAGACCGGTCGCGGATCGAGCTCGGCGACAGCGTCGACGGACGCGACGAACGCCGCGAGGACCTCCGGATCCTCGATCTCGCTCCACGCGTGGTGACGAATCCGGGCGTCGACGTCGGTCGGGCAGAACGTGCCGACGGTGAGGAAGTGCGCGGCGAGCAGGAGCTCGAAGTAGCGCACGCACCCCGGCTCGACCGTCCATTGGGCCTCGATGGCCTCGGCGTCGCGCACCACCGCGGCGGGCGGGAGCGGGCCATCGAGGGCCCAAGCAGCCGTGGCGGTCACTTGCGAGGCGAGGACTTTGGGCGCGATTCCGTGCTTCACGACGCCGCGCATCTTGGCAGAGCGGCTCGGCTCGTGGGGCCGCAAAGTTGCTCACCAATACCTACACCAAACTACACTTCGCGGTCGATGCCTGGTGAGCTGTCGCGAATCGGCCTGCCGCTCCTCGCGCTCGTCGTGGGGAGCTGGGTTGGCCTCGGGCGCCCCGATGGGAACCGCCTTCGCGATAGCGCGGTCCGCATCGCGTCGCGCGCGCTCCCGTCGGTGAAGCCCGCGGACGCACCGGAGGCGCCACCCGCGCCCGCGCTCACGCCGCTCTCACCGCTCGCATCGGGAAGCGATCTGCCCGACCCGGTGCCGTGGCCGCGCCTCAACCCGCAAGTGAGCGCGTCGCGGGCGTGGCTTCTCGCCGAAGGACCGGAGCGACCCGACGAGAGCGGCCGACGCCTGGTCACGTTCACCTTCGACGACGGGCCATCACCGGAGACGACCCCGGTCGTCTTGAAGACCCTCGATCGCTACGGCGTCACGGCGAGCTTCTTCTTGATCGGTCGATACCTCGACGGCGACGAGCCCCGACAAGCGCAGAGCCGCGATCTCGCGCGCCGCATCCTCGCGAGCGGTCACTTGATCGGCAACCACACGCACGATCACTCGCTCCTCACCGCGGGCACGCGCGAAGCCGCGCTCCGACAAATCGACGCCGGTGAGGCATCGATCGAGCGGACCATCGGTCGCACGCCCATCCTCTTCCGACCGCCCTACGGCGGGCTCGACGCCTTCACCGAGGACATCCTTCGGCGCCGCGGAGCCGAGCTCGTGCTCTGGAGCATCGAGGCCGGCGACATGACGCGCGAGGACGACGACGGGCTCGCCGACAGCATCACGCAGCAGATCGACTACGCGGGTGGCGGCACGATCCTCCTCCACGACGTGCGATGGGTGACGGCCCGCGCGCTCCCCAAGATCCTCGATTGGCTCAAGAAGCGCGCGTGGGATCCCACGCGTCCGGAGCGCGTCGGCTACGAGATCGTGGATCTGCCCACCTATCTTCGCGAGACGGGCGCGCGGCCGCAGCCCTTCGCGGATCGCGCCGAGCTCGAGCGAGCGCGGAGCGAGACCCACGTCGCGAAGGCGCGCGCGGCATCGATCCGCAAAGCGAAACGCGCGGCGCTGACGCGTGACCACGACGCTCGAACCCGACCGCGCGAGACGACGCCGACCGTCGAGGCGCCCGCGCTTCCGCCGGGAGTGTGACGCCGACGCGCGGAGTCGCCGCCGATCAGCTACCGCTGACGTCGTTGCACACGCGCGCGCCCTCACCGCTCGGACGTCCCTCGCGGACCTCCATCGGGCAGTAGCCGCCGGCGCGCACCTGATCGACGAGCTCGACGACCGCCGGGTTGCTCCACATGCGCGCGCCGTCGAAGCGCGCGCGGATGACGCCGCGCTGATCGATGATCCACGTCTCGGGGTAGAGCCTCGTTCCGAACTTTCCGGCCACGATCTTAGAGTCCGGATCGAACAGAACCTCGAACGGCGGGTCTTCGCGGAGGACGCCCTTCAGCGTGCCGCGCACGTCGTCGGGGCCGTCGTCGGTCGACACCGTGAGAACCGCGACGTCCTTCCTGTCCTTCAGGATCTTGGTGAGCTCCACGATCTCGGGCATCTCCTCGAGACACGGGCCGCACGTCTTGGTCCAGAAGTTCAGGACCACGACCTTGCCCTTGTAAGCCTCGAGCGACACCGGCTTCCCCTGCATGTTCGGGAGCGTGAACATCGGCGCCGTGCGGTCCGCGCCCGCATAGTCGGGGCGGAGCAAACACGTCGGTGAGCAGCGTCGACGGAGCTCACCCTCGCGCGCCGAGGCCACGAAGCTGTAGACGAGGATGCCTGCGAGGAGAACGAACCCCACGTACATCACCGGGGCGAGGGAGCTCTTCGAGGTGGCCATGACGCCCCGAACTTATAGCTCGCTTCCCTCACCCCGGTAAAACTGAGCGCACCGGCGCCGGGGTCAGCCCTTCTTCGCGTCGGGCGCCTTCTTCACGAGCTCGACCTCGAGCTCGATCGCGACCTCGTCGCCGACGACGACACCGCCGCCGTCGAGCGCCTTGTTCCACGTGAGGCCGAAGTCCTTGCGGCTGATCTTGGCCGAGGCCGTGGTGCCGCGGCGCGTGCCGCCCCACGGATCCTTCACCTCTTGCGAGAGGGCGCCGACCTTGAGGACCACCGGCTTGGTGATCGCCTTGATCGTGAGGTCACCGGTCACCTTGAGGCCGTCGCCGTCCTTCTCGACCTTGGTCGACTTGAAGGTCATCTTCGGAAACTTCGCGGCGTCGAAGAAGTCAGGCGAGCGAAGGTGATCGTCGCGCTTGGGCTCGCGCGTGTCGATCGAGGCGACGTCGATCTCGAGGTTCACTTTGGACTTGGTGACGTCTTGGTCGTCGAGGACGACCGCACCCGTGAACTTGCCGAAGGTGCCGTGGACGGTCGACACCATCAGGTGGCGCACGCCGAAGCCGACGCGGGTGTGCGCGGTGTCGATGTCGAAGTCCGCGGCCTGCGCGATCACCGGGAAGGCGGCGATGGCGAGACCGAGAAGCGAGGTGCGGGCAAAACGCGAAAACGAGAGCATGAGATCCTCCTGACGAGGCTCGGAGTCAGCAACGCACGTGCCAGCGCTCGCGGCGTCGATTTCTCGCCGTTTCGAAGAACGTAGGACGCGCGCTCCGTCGAATCGAGAGGCGCGACTCTCAAAACGAGATTGTGTTGCGACAAGCTTGCGGCCGCGCAAAGCACCGTTGCGCCCGCGCTCTCCGCTTCTCTCGCCGCGGAGAGAAGGAAAAGAGTGGGTCCTCGCACCTCACGCGTGACGTCCAGGTCGAGACACGCCCCAAGCAAGCCTCACGCGCGCGCCCTCGCGGCGCGTGCGTGCGAAGGTTCCCCGAACCTGAGAGGAGGGGAGGCTCGATTCGTGTCAACGAATCGAGGGGAGCGCAGCTCCCACTAGACCCGGTGCAGGAGGGGAACCCTCCTGCTCTAGACAGGCGCGATCGCGAGCGAACGGCGGAGCGGCCGCTTGGGCTCCGGGCGTGAGTCGAACGCACGACGGAAGTCGGCGAAGCGACCGCCCGCTCGGACGGCGTCGACGACGAGCAGGCCCTCGTCGGCGCCGCCTTGCGCGAGCACGTACTCGACCCACGCCCACTTCGCGCTCGTGGAGCGGACGTCGACGCGGCCTTTGAAGCCGCGCTTGAGGCGCTCGAGCCGCGCGCCCACGACGTCGATGCCGGCGAACGGCTGGCCGTCGAGGGGCGTGTTTCGCTTGGCGCAAAACGGAGCGATGCCGAGCGAGATGGGCGCGACCTTGGACAGCTCGGTCACGAACGCGACGCACTCGTCGATGTCGGCGTCGGTCTCCGACGGAAGGCCGATCATCAGGTAGAGCTTGAGCCGATCCATCCGATGCTGGCGCGCGAGCTCGGCCGCGCGCTGCAGGTGCTTCTCCTTGGCGCGACGCTCGAGCATGCCGCGTAGGCGATCGCTCGGGCCATCCATGGCCGTGGTGAGCGTCTTGTATCCTGCACGTTTCAACGCACCCACGAAGTCGTCGGTCAACCGATCGGGGCGGAGCGACGAGAGCCCGACCTCGACGCCGCGGTCGGCGAGCGTGCTCACGATGTTCACGATGCGCGGGTGATCGCTCACCGCCGCGCCGACGAGCCCCACGCGGCGCGCGTCCGACGGGATGATCTCCAGGATCCGCTCCATGGGGACGAGCCGCATGCCGCCGTTCGTGCTGCGTCGCATGACGCAGTACGTGCACGTGCGGGAGCAGCCGCGCTCGGTCTCGATGAGGAACATGTCCGAGAGCGCGGCGTGCGGCGTCATGATCGGCGCCCACGCCGGGAGGAGCGAAGCGTCGGCCTTGGCCACGATCGGGAGCGCCTCGCCGTGGAGCGCCGGGACGAAGACGTGCGGGATCTTGGCGAGCTCGGCCAACACCGCGTGCCGCGGCGAGCCCTGCATGGACTCGAGCACGCGGAGCACCGGGACGACGATCTCCTCGGCTTCGCCGATCACGATGGCGTCGACCAAGCTCGCGAGCGGCAGCGGATTCGAGAACGTGAGCGGACCACCCGCGAGGATGAACGGATGACGCTCGTCGCGCTCGTCACGCCGCACGGGGATGCCTGCCGCATCGAGCATCGCCACGAGGCCGGCGATCTCGAGCTCGTAGGCCACGCTGGTCGCGACGACCGGGAAGTCGTCGAGCGGCCGCTCCTTCTCGTACGTGAGCGGGCGCGTCTGCTTCGAGAAATCGGTCTCGGCCTCGTCGTCCAAGAACACGCGCTCACCCGCGAGCCCGGGCGCTTCTTGCACCGCGCGGTAGATCCGCTGGTAGCCGAGCGAGCTCATCCCCGCGGCGTACGGCGACGGGTAAAGCAGGGCGACCGCGAACGGAGCCTCTTTGTCGAGACGTCCCCGCTCCGCTGCCAGGCGCTCGCGCACGCGGGCGCGCCACGCAGCGCGCCCTTCGCGTTCACCTTGGAGCTTGGCCATGCGGCGCTTTTCTTAGGAGATTTCGCGGCCCGCGCAAGCTGCCTTTAGCGCGTCACCTGGACGTCACGCCCGTACCCGTTTTCAGTGGCATCGGGGCCGACCATCGGTCAATGTGTGGCCACTATAGGCCGGGAAAGCCCGTTTTCTCGCGAGCTTCGGCCTCGCGAGCGGCGCCTCCCCTGCCCCAGCCAGCAGGAACTGGATGCACCTTCGAGCCCTCGCGGTCCTTCCTTTCGTAGTGACGATCAGCATCGGCGCCTGCAGCTCCGGCGATCGGTCGAACAACAGCGTGACCCCCACCCCGGACAGTGGCTCACGGGACGACGGCGGCGGCGAAGACGCCGGCACGGACGCCAAGGCGCCCGGCAAGGGCGACCTCCCGCAGAACCCGGAGAACAAGGTCACCGAGTGCAGTCGGCCGCCGCTCCCGGCCGCCGCGTCGGGCACCTGCGAGGTCACGTCGACCGGCTCCGGTAAGGGCCGCATCTTCCGCGGCACCGTGCTCTTGCCCGACGAGACGCTGCGCCGTGGCGAGGTCCTCGTCGACGATGGCGGGCTCATCGCGTGCGCGGCTTGCGACTGCGCCGGCACCGCCGGATACGACACGGCCTCGGTGATCACCTGCGCCGACGGCGTCATCTCGCCGGGGCTCATCAACGCCCACGATCACATCACGTACGCCAACAACCCGCCGGCGACGCACGGCGACGAGCGCTACGACCACCGCCACGAGTGGCGCAAAGGTCTCAACGGTCACACCGAGATCAAGGTGAAGAGCGGAGCGAGCGCGAACGTCGTTCGCTTCGCCGAGCTTCGCTACATCATGGCCGGCGTCACGGCGGCCGCCGCGGCCGGTGGCCAGAAGGGCCTCGTCCGCAACATCGACAGCGACGACCCGTCGCAGTTCGAAGGCATCTCCGTCAAGACGGCCAACTCCGACACGTTCCCGCTCGGTGATTCGAGCGGCAAGATGCTCGCGTCGGGCTGCGACTACGGCACCTCGCGCACCACGTCTTCGGACATCGATCCGCTCGACGGCTACCTCCCGCACATCGCGGAGGGCGTCGGCGCCGAAGCGCACAACGAGTTCGTCTGCCAAACGGCCGACGACGCGCAGGGCGGCAAGCAAGACCTCATCAAGCCGCAGACCGCGGTCATCCACGGCATCGCGATGCGCGCCGACGACGTCGCGCTCTACCGCGCGGACATGGCGCGCCTCGTGTGGTCGCCGCGCTCCAACGTCGATCTCTACGGCGACACCGCGCCGGTCACGCTCTACGACGCGATGGGCGTTCAAATCGCGCTCGGTACCGACTGGGTGCCCTCGGGCTCGATGAACCTCCTCCGCGAGCTCAAGTGCGCCGACTCGCTCAACCAGTCGTATTACGGCAAGCACTTCTCCGACACCGACCTCTGGCGCATGGTCACGATCAACGGCTCCTACGCCCTCGGCGTCGAGCACTTGCTCGGGCAGCTCAAGGCCGGCTACGTCGCCGACATCGCCATCTTCAACGGCAAGCAGCGCACCGATCACCGCGCGGTCATCGACGCCGGCGTCGAGGACGTGGTGCTCGTGATGCGCGGCGGCGTGCCGCTCTACGGCGACACCGCGCTCATGGACTCGCCCGCCATCGGGGCGTCCGATTGCGAGGCGTTCGACAAGGACGTCTGCTCCGTGGCCAAGAAGGCGTGCGTGGCGAAGGACATCTCGGGCGTCACGCTCGCCGGCATCCGCGCCGCGGGCGAGTCGATCTACCCGCTCTATTTCTGCGGCGGCGAGACGCCCACCAACGAGCCGAGCTGCGTCCCGATGCGCGCCGAGTACAAGAGCGGCGTCACCAAGGACGACGAAGACGGCGACGGCGTGGCCAACGACAAGGACAACTGTCCCAACGTCTTCAACGCCATCCGCAAGCTCGACGACGGCAAGCAGGCCGACACGGACGGCGACGGTATCGGCGACGTCTGCGATCGCTGCCCCACAGATCCCAAGAACGCGTGCGACAACGTCCTCGCCGACGACGTCGACGGCGACGGGATCATGAACGGCGAGGACAACTGTCCGCTCGCCGCCAACGCTGGCCAAGCCGACAACGACGGCGACGGCATCGGCGACGCTTGCGATCTCTGCAAGGCGCCCAACCGCGGCAGCGATCCGTGCCCCACGACGGTCCACGCGATCCGCGATCCGAACGATCCCGATCACCCCAAGCCGGGCGCGATCGTGTCGTTCAGCGACGCCTACGTCACCGCGCTCAAGCCCCAGCCGTTCTCGGGCTCGGCGCGCGGGTTCTTCGTGCAGACCGGAACGCAGGGCCTGAGTGGGCTCTTCGTCTTCACGGCGTCCACGTCGCCGACGGTCGTCATCGGCAACAAGGTGAGCATCAGCGGCCTCTACGAGGAGAAGTTCGGCATCCCGCAGATTTCGAGCCCCAAGGTCACGATCACCGACGCGGGCACCGCGCTTCCGTTCGCGCCGATCGTGGTGCCCGCCGCCGACATCGCCACGGGCGGCGCGCGCGCCGAAGAGCTGAAGTGCATGCTCGTCGAGATCAACGACGGCGGCACGGCAGGCTCGCTCGCCATCACCGACGCCATCCCCGACGGCGCGACGAACAAGTTCTACGAGTTCGTGGTCTCGGGCGGTCTCCGCATCGACGACACGATCTTCGTGCGCTACGGCACGGCCACGAACGGGCCCTACCCGCCGCCGCCCTACGTCAACGGAAAGACCTTCACCAAGGTCGTCGGCATCGAAGGCTTCTCGTTCGCCAACGCCAAGCTCTGGCCGCGCAGCGCCGCCGATCTGCAGTGATCACCGCCGATCGCGCGCTCGATCGCGGGCGTGCGATCGCTGCACTCTACATTCGTTCGCGCGTCGAGGGTGGGCTCGCCTTCTCGCACGGCGATTCACGCAAGAAGTGGGCGGCGCTCGGGGCTCGCCTCGGTCGCTTCGTGGCGAGCGAGCCCGCCATCTTCTCGCCCAAGGAGAAGAAGCTCCTTGCGGGTGCGCTCGGTGGCTTCTCCGAGCGCGCGCGCATCGACGCCGAGTGGCGGCTCGAGGCGCTCTCGGTCTTCGCCTGGGCGCTCTCCTTCACGCGAACGCTCGGCCCGTGGGATCGCGCGGCCACGCCCGACGGCGCCTTCGACGCGCCGAGCTGGTTCGAGCCGGCGCTCCCCCTCCCCCTTCTGACGTCGCGCGCCAAGCTTCGGAGCGCCACGGACCTCGAACACGCCCGCGACCTCGCGGAGCTTTGGCATTGGCGCGCGAACACGGCCGCCCGCCCGATGACCGCACCGCTCCGCCGCATCGTGGCCGACGCCGCCGAAGCCGCGCGCACGGCCGGAGACCTTCGCCGCGTGATCGACGAGGATTTCCCTTTCCGCGGACGCGCCTACGCGAAGCTCGGCCCCGATGCGCTGGCCACGGCGACGTCGATCGCACGCGAGCGGCAGTACGCGCTCGAGTGGCTCACGGACGCGAAGCCCACCCACGCGTCTTGGGACAAGGTGCGGACCGATACCTGACATGTGAGCAGGCGCGAAATTCGACCGCGCACGATGACCAGGTGCAGGCCGGAGAGCACACCTGCATAATGTGAGCGTGCTTCGGCCCCGCGCGGTCGCTTTCTTGGTCGTGTGTGCTTCTTGGCTCGCCTCCGCGGACGAGGCGTACGCGTATTGCCGCACGCGCACCGATCCGGTGGGCAGCGACGACTGCGCGGCCAAGGGCCCGTCGCTCTACTGGGAGAACCAGTGCGTGACGTACACGGTCAACAAGGCGGGGAGCGCCAAGGCCGAGATCACGAAGGCGCGATCCATCATCGCAGCCGCGTTCGCGCCGTGGACGGCCAAAAATGGCGTGTGCACGCCCGGCGTGAAGGTGATCGAGCTCACGCCGACCGACACCTCGACGGTGGGCTACGACAAGACGAACCCGGGCGCGAACGAGAACGTCATCGTCTTTCGTGACAAGACGTGGCCGTACAACGACGCGGGCAACCCGCTCGCGTTGACGACCGTGACCTTCAACGCCGAAAACGGCGAGATCCTCGACGCCGACATCGAGGTGAACACCGCCGACAAGGGCGTGACGTCGCAGGAGCCGCTCCCGCCGACGGGCTACGACCTCCAGTCGATCATCACCCACGAGGCCGGCCACTTCTTGGGGCTCGCGCACTCCAAGGTGGGCGGCTCGACGATGGAGCCGCGCTACGACCGCGGACAGACGGGCCTTCGCACCCTCGAGAACGACGACCAGCGCGGCATCTGCGCCATTTATCCGTCGAGCGATCAGAGAACGAGTGACGAGACCGGCGGCGTGTCGCCCATCACCATCAAGGCGCTCGCGTGCAGCACGGCGCCGCCCACGCCGACGACCGCGACCGCGACGTCGCCCGGCGGTTGCTCCTGCCGCGCGGCGGGCGTGGGCGCCGGGCTCGGCCTCTCCGACGTCGCGCTCGGCGCAGCAGTCCTCGCCGGCCTCGCGGCCCGCGCGCGCCGCCGCCGCGCCTGAGGCCCCACGGCTCGGCGAAGCGGAGAGCGCCCCCGAGTGGCGCGAGCGTTCCGTATGCTGGGCGGATGCCGCTCGACCTCTTGAGCCCCGAGTTTCGACGCGATCCGTACCCGGCGCTCGCGAGCGCGCGCGAGGCCGAGCCAGTGCACCAAGACGCGTTGGGCATCTGGTACGTGCTGCGGCACGCGGACTGCGTCTCGCTCATGAAAGATCCCAGGCTGGGCCGCGACATTCGGAAATGGGCCGGGTACGGGTTCGTTCGTCCGTACATCGCGGAGAGCCCGCTCGAGCGCTGCGTCGAGTCGTGGATGTTCAGCCTCGATCCGCCCGAGCACACCCGACTGCGGCGACTCGTGGCGCGCGCATTCACCCCCAAGGCCGTCGAAGCGATGCGCGGCTTCATCGAGCGCACGGCCGACGAGCTCATCGACGCGATGGGCGACGCCCGCGAGATCGATCTCATGCGCGACTTCGCGCAGCCCTTCCCCGTGCGGGTGATCGCGCGCATCCTGGGCCTGTCGATCGACGACTACGCCGAGCTCCGGCGTTGGTCCGACGCGGTCGCGGTGGTGGTCGAGCCGACGGCGCGAAAGAAGCAGCGGCTCGCGGCCAACGACGCGCTCGTCGAGCTCACGGCGTATCTGAAGGCGCAGGTCGCACGTCGACGCGACGCGCTCGGCGACGACGTTCTCTCGACCCTGATCCGCGCGGAGGAGGACGGCGATCGGCTGAGCACCGACGAGCTGATCTCCCAGCTCGTGCTCCTGTTCATCGCCGGGCACGAGACCACCGCCAACTTGATCGGCAACGGCATGCTCGCGCTACTCCGCCACCCGGCCGAGCTCGCGCGTCTTCGCGCCGACGCGTCGCTCGTCCCCACCGCCGTCGACGAGATGCTGCGCTTCGACGGCCCGGTCAACACCAACGCACGCGCCGTGCACGTCGATGTCGAAGTCGCCGGCAAGGTCATCCCCAAGGGATCGCTCCTCATGTGCATGCTGGGCTCGGCCAACCGCGATCCGAGCGTCTTCGCGAGCCCGGATCGGTTCGACGTCGGTCGCTCACCCAACCCGCACATCGGCTTCGGCGGCGGCGTCCACTTCTGCCTCGGCGCGCCTCTCGCTCGCTTGGAGGCTCAGGTCGCGTTCGAGCGCTTGCTCGCGCGCTTCCCCCAGATCGAGACCGACGAGGCGCGGATCGAATGGCGCGACCTCGTGAATCTGCGCGGCCTGAAGACCTTCCCGGTCCGACTTTCACCGCGCGCCGACCGCTGAAGCGAGTCACACGAGGAGCCGATGTCGTTCGAAGCGCGCGTGCGAGCCGTCGATTGGAGCCGTCTGGCAGGCGCCTACGGCGCGTCGGACGAGTCGACGCGCGGGGACGACGTGGGCGCGACCTTGATCGGGCTCTCGCGCGGAGAGCTCGACGCCGACGACGAGGTCCTCGCGGGCCACGTGTGGCATCAAGGGACGATTTACCCGGTGACCCCCGTCGTCGTCCCGTTCTTGTGGGAGCTCGTGCAGCGCGACACCGATGATCGCGCGCTGAGCGTCCACTTGCGACAGTCCTTGTGGATGATCCACCAGTCGGCGCCCGCGGCCGGCGCGCTCGGCGAGGCCGTCTTCGCGGCGACCGAAGGCGTGCTCGGGCCCGTTGACGCGTGGACGACTGACGGGAGCGAGCTCTACGACCTCGTGCGCGCCGTGATGCCGCGCGCGCGTGAGGTGCTGATTCGAGCGATCGTCGAGCGCGACGAGCGAGCGGTGTCACGTGCGGTGTGGGTAGTCCTCGCGAACGCCGAGATTCTCTCCGCAACGCTCGTCGATTGGGTCGCGGAGCGCCTCGAACGTGGGCCGGTCGACGCGACGCGACGCGCCGAGCTCGCCGCCATCGCCGCGCGAAGCCCGCGCGCCCGAGCTTCGCGATCGCTCGCGCGCGCCATCCACGCCGGGCTGAGCGCCGCGCCGACGGAGACCACGATCGAGACGGACGAGGAGCTTTGGGTCTGGGCTCCCCGCTACCCGGCCGCCGACGCGTTCGCGCTGCCCGACGAGTGGGCGGCCGACTACGAGGCGACGGTCTTTTTCGCAGGTGCGTCTTCGACGGGGCTGATGCTCGTTCCGTCCGAGGACATCGTCTTTCAAACGGGGCTCGCGCCGCTCGTATTCGCCAAGGGAGCCCGGACCAACGTGATGGTCCATGTCACCTCACCGGAGCTCCGTGTCGGGGCCAAAGTCCGCATCGGCTTTCACCCGAACAGCCGCGTGAGGTTGATCACCTGGGTGAACGACCGAGGCGAAGAGCGTCGCCGAGCCTTCGGCGTGGACGGCCAGCCGCTCGCCCCCCCGTGAGGACATCGCGCCCGGTCGCCCCGCGCGCGTGATTCCCCGTCAATGCCAAGACGCGCCCGAGCTTCCGGAGCCTGCGTCCGAGTCGGTGATCTGGACGGCCGCGCCGCCGCCCGCGGGCATCTTGAAGAGCTGCGTTCGGCCGCCGACATTTCGCTGGAAGACGAGCTCGGTGCCGTCGGGCGACCAGCGCGGCCAGTCTTCCGCGAGCCCGCTCGTGCTGAGCCGCGTCTGGCTCGAGCCGTTCGCGTTCATCACGTAGACCTGCCGCACGCCGGGCGCGTCGCCTCCGAACGCGATCTTCGTGCCGTCCGGCGACCACGAAGCGTAGAGGCCGAACGCCGGATCGCCGACGAACCCGTTGCGGTTCGTTCCCCATGCGGCGCCGCCGTCCGCGCCTCCGTCCGGGGCCGCGCCGAGGTCGAGATCCACGACGGCGATGTGAAGGCCGATCGATCCTTCGTTGGTGAAGAAGGCGATCTTGTTGCCTGCCGACCATGACGGGCTCTGATCGCTGGCCGGCGTGGCGTTGGTCACGCGAATCACGTTGGCGCCGTTCGCAGCGTCCATGACGTAGATCGACGAGACAGTGTGATCGCGACGACTCTCGAACGCGACCTTCGTGCCGTCGGGCGACCAGGCGGGGGCGACGTCGGCTTCGCCGACATCGACGGTGAGGCGCACGACGTTCCCGCCCGTATCGTCCATCACGTAGATTTCGCCGCTTCCGTCGTCCATATCGCTCTGGAAGGCGATCTTCTTGTGATCCGGTGACCACGCCGGCGCGACGTCGTTGACGCTCGGCGAGCTCGTGAGGTTCACGCGATTCGAGCCGTCTGCGTCCATCACCCAAATGTCGTTGGCGTACACGAAGACGATCCTTCGATCGGGCCCCGCGTCGGCATCGCCATCGACAGCCCCGTCGCCTGCATCGACCGAGCTCGAAACGTCGGACGAGGAGTCGCTCGGAGCGTCCACGACGACGACGTCGGCAGGCGTGGCGTCTGCCTGCGCGGCGTCGAGACCAGGAGACGTCACGTCGAACCCTCCAGCATCGACCGCCGCCGGCGACGGGCTCGCGTCGTCATCCGTGCACGCGCCCGCGAGGGCCACCGCGCCGCAGGCGAAAGGCAGGATTCTGACGAAGAGATGGAGCGACGTTCGAAGGAGCATGGGGCGCAGGGTACGTCGCTCCGCCTGCTTCGTCAGCATGCGGTCGCGGGTGACCGACTACGCCAGCCAACGAGGCGATCGACGCACTTCTCGGCGCGCGACACGGCGACGACTCTCACGGTCGTGCGAAGCGTTGCCCCCAACGTCTCCCAGAGCCGTCGCAATCCCCGGGGCTTCGGCGAGGCGGCGAATGGCGCGCATCCTGCACTCGGCTGTCGGAGGCCTCGATGACCAACACGACCCGACACGATCCGGCGATGACCAAACGCGACGACGACGCGAAGCCGAGCGCTGATGAACGACGCGACCCTGCCGAGCTCGTGACGGCAGATCTCGAACGCGTTTCGGGAGGCGCTCTCAGCTGGTTCTTGAGGCCTTTCACTGGCTGCGAGTTGGCAGCGGAGGAGCTCGCGGAAGTGACGGGCGGGGCTCTCAACGCATACTTCTCTTGACGCCAACGGCGCGGAGCGTCTCGACCAGCCGCGCACCGACCGCGTGCGCGGACGCCGGGTTCTGCCCGGTGACGAGCCGATCGGACACCACGGCCTGACTCTGCCAATTGGGCGCGGGGTGAAAGCGCGCGCCGCGCTCGGTCATTCGCGTCTCGATGAGAAACGGGACGACCTTGGTGAGGCCCACCGCTTCTTCTTCGGCGTTCGTGAATCCGGCCACGTCGTGCCCCGCGACGAGCCACGCGCCGCTCGATAGCTTCACGTCCACGAGCGCGGCCGGACCATGGCACACGGCGGCCACCACGCCGCCGGCCTCGTAGATCCCGGCGGCCACGCGCGCGACCTCCGGATTGGACGGGAGATCCCACATCACGCCGTGACCTCCGGCGAAGTGCACGCCGACGTAGCGGCTCGGATCGACGCTGGCCAGAAGAAGCGTTTCGCGCATGCGCTGCATCAGCACCGGGTCGTCGACGAAGCGCGCGTTGTCGGGGTCGTCGAGCTTGAGGCTGCTCTCGTCCATCGGGGCCGCGCCGCCCCGCGGGCTGGCGAAGTCGACCCGATAGCCCGCGGCGGTGAGCGGCCACACCACGTGCGTGACCTCCGAGAGGTAGTAGCCCGTCTTCTTGCCGGTATCGCCGAGCCGATCGTTGCTCGTGACGACGATGAGGACCGCCTTTTCCATCTTTGCCTCCACGCGCTCCGGGGGGTTCGGCCGGCCTGGGCGGGGCGGCCGCGCACGCGAACACCGACGCCACGCATCCGGCGATCACCCACCCGAGGGAGCGCTGTTTCATGCGGACCATTGTGCGCCGGCGCGGTGATTCATCAACGGTCATGACATTCACAATCATCATGACCATCGTTCATAATGCGGAGCGTGCGGCCCAAGCTCGACCTCAACCTCGTCTTCGTCGCCGAAGCGCTCTACCGCCACCTGAGCGTGTCGCGGGCGGCGCGTGAGCTCGAGGTCACGCAGTCCGCGGTGAGCCACGCGCTCGCCAAGCTGCGTGTTCAGTTCGACGATCCGCTCTTCGTCCGTGTGGCCAAGGGCGTCGCGCCGACCGCCACGGCGAAGTCGCTCCGGCCCGCCATCGAGGAGCTCGCCGCCAAGGCCCGCGCCCTCGAGACGCACCGCGCGGCCTTCGATCCCGTGAAGGCACGGACGCGCTTCACGATCGCCGCCACCGACTTCGTGGAGATCCTCCTCATGCCACGGCTCCTCCCGCGCCTCCGGAGAGAGGCGCCGCTCGTCCAGGTGTCGCTCCAGCCGAGCGGCGGCGAGCTTCCGAGCGCGACGCTCCAGTCGGGGGCGGTGGACGTCGCGTGCGCGGGCTTCTACCGCGATCTCCCGGAAGGCTTCTTCCGCACGTCGCTCTTCGACGACGAGTTCGCGGTGGGGTGCCGCAAGAACCATCCGCTCGCGCGGAGGCCGCTGACCGTGCGCCGCTTCCTCGAGGCCGACCACGCGCTCCTCAGCCTTCGCGGCGACCTCAAGCCGAGCGACGCGCGCGGCCCCGCGGCGTCGCGGCGCATCGTTTACGGCTCGTACAGCTTCACGGGCATGGCGTGGCTGCTCGCCGACACCGACCTCCTCCTCACGGCGCCGCGCCGGCTGCTGGAGCGGTATCGCGAGACGTTCCCGGTCACCGTCCTCGAGCACCCTTGCCCGCCGCCCCGCTTGAAGCTCCAGATGGTATGGCACGCGGTCACCCACGCCGACCCGGCCAAGGCATGGCTGCGGCGGCTCGTGAAAGAGTCGCTCGCGTCCTGACCCCGGACCGGGCCCCACGGATCGGTGAGGCGCGCCGCGTCCGATTTCCGCTGGGGAAACCCCTCGAAATGCTGGCGCTTCGGCGAGGCTGGGCTCGCTTTGGGGCACGTGGTAAGGGGCCAGCCATGAGTTTTGTGATCTCCCGCCGTGCGGCGGCCATGGCCCTCGTCGCGTCCGCGAGCCTGACGAGCCTCGGCTGCAACAAGGCGAAGAACGACGAAATCGTGGTGGGGGCGTTCTTGTCTCTCTCCGGCGCCGACTCGGCGTTCGGCATCGACACGCAGAAGGGCATCGCCCTCGCGGTCAAAGAGATCAACGCGGCCGGCGGCGTGAAGGGGAAGAAGCTCAAGGTCCTTTACGAGGACGACAAGTCGACGCCGATGGAGGCGACCAACAAGGTCCAGCAGCTCATCGATCGCGACAAGGCCGTCGCCATCCTCGGCGAGGTCGCCTCGAGCCGCACGCTCCCGGGTGCCCTCGTGGCGAACCGCAGCAAGGTGCCGCTCATCACGCCGTCGTCGACCGCCGTCGAGGTGACCAAGGACAAGGAATACGTCTTCCGCGTCTGCTTCACCGACGATCAGCAGGGCGACGTCGCCGCGCGCTTCGTGCAGGGCACGCTCAAGAAGACGAACGCCGCGCTCCTCTACGTGGCGCAAGACAACTACTCGTCCGGCCTCGCCATGAGCTTCAAGCAGAGCTTCACCAAGCTCGGCGGCAAGATCGCGGTCGAGAAGGGCTACCAGGCCCGAGAGACCAACTTCACGACGTACCTCGAGACCGTGAAGGCCGCGAACCCCGACGTGATCTTCGCGCCGGTCTACTACAACGACATGGTGCAGATCGCCCGCCAGGCCAAGGCCGCGGGGCTGCCCGGCACGATGTTCGTGGGCGGCGACGGCTGGGACGCGAACGAGCTCCTCGAGGGCGCGGGCGCCGAGCTCGAGGGCGCGTACTTCACGAACCACTACGCGCCGGACGTGCCCTGGGAGAACTCCCAGGCGTTCCTCAAGGCGTTCCGTGCAGACTACAAGGTCGAGCCCACGAGCATGGCCGCGCAGGGCTACGACTCGGCCAAGCTCCTCGCCGACGCCATCAACCGCTCGGCGGAGCCGACCAGCGAGAACATCAAGAACGCGATCGCCCAGACCAAGGGCTTCCAGGGCGCGACGGGCTCGCTCACGATCGACCCCAACCACAACGCGACCAAGCCCATCGTGGTCGTGCAGATCAAGGGCAAGAAGTTCACCTACTCCACCCAGGTGAACGCCCAGTAGTCGGCGCCCGGACCGCGCCCATCGCATGAAGCTCGTCGACGCGCTCGTCACCGGTCTCGCGCAAGGCGCGATGATCGCGCTCGTGGCCCTCGGTTACACGATGGTCTACGGCGTCTTGAAGCTCATCAACTTCGCGCACAGCGAGATCTTCATGATGGGCGCGTACGTCGGGCTCTTCGCCATCATGGCGCTCGGCGGCGAGGCGAACCCGATCTTGGCGACGGCCGCCGGTACGGTGATCGCCATGCTCGCGTGCTCGGCGCTCGGCGTCGCCGTCGAACGCGTCGCGTACCGTCCGCTTCGCGGTCGTGGCAAGAGCCCGCTCGTGCGCGTGACGCCGCTCGTGACGGCGCTCGGCATGTCGGTGCTCCTCCAGAACCTCGCGCAGCTCCTCTTCTCGCCGCGCTACCGCTCGTATCCGCATCCGTTCGAGAAGACCCGCATCGCCATCGTCGTCACTGCGGTCGTCGTCATGGTGGTCCTCGAAGTGATCGTGAAGACCACGTGGTTCGGCAAGGCGATGCGCGCGCTCTCCACGCACGAAGAGGCCGCCCGCCTCATGGGCGTGCGCACCGGACGCGTGATCGCGATGACCTTCGCGCTCGGCTCGAGCCTCGCCGCGCTCGGCGCCGTGCTCTTCTGCCTCGATCAATCGCAGGCCTACCCGACGATGGGCATGGTGATCGGCACGCGCGCCTTCGTCGCCGCCGTGCTCGGCGGCATCGGCAGCATCACGGGCGCCATGCTCGGCGGCCTCTTGCTCGGCGTCCTCGGTGAGCTCGTGAAGCTCACGGACTACTCGGGCGGCGTCGACGTGCTCGTGTTCGTCGTCTTGATCGCGGTCCTGCTCGTCCGGCCAGCCGGGCTCCTCGGCAGCGCGCGCGTCGAGAAGGTCTGAAGAGCCGTCGGAGAGTCGGACGGCTCCGACGTCAGCGACGGTGTGCGTCGGCGCGCACGTCGCCCCCAATGGATCGGCGTCGCCCCCGTGGATCGCGCGGGGGTGACATCGCACCTCGTCACCGCGGCGCGTGGCGACGTACGATTTGCGGGGCCTTGGAAGTCGCGGCCTCCCGCGCTGAAACATTGCTTCGACACCGAAATGGGCCGCGCGGCACTCCGCTTGCGTTCATCGCGCGGGGGAAGCGCGTGCCGTCTCAATCGGTCGTCAAAGCAGCCAAAGCGATGGTGGGTCGCGTGGTCCGCGGCAAGTGGCACCTCGACGCCTTGCTCGGCGTCGGCGGGAGCGCGGCCGTGTACGCAGCGACGCATCGCAACGGGAGCCGCGGCGCCCTCAAGATCCTGCGCCGCGACCTGGCAGGCGATCGCGAGATCCGAGAGCGCTTCCTCCGCGAGGGCGAGATCGCCAACCGCGTCGCGCACCCGGGCGCCGTCGCGATGATCGACGACGACGTCGCCGATGACGGCTCGCCGTTCCTCGTGATGGAGCTCCTCACCGGCACGACGCTCGAAGACTTCCTTCGCAAGAAGCGCCAGATGCCGCTCCGCGAAGCGCTCCGCATCATCGAGTCGCTACTCGACGTCGTCGCGGCGGCGCACTTGCAGGGCGTCGTGCACGGCGACATCAAGCCGGCGAACGTGATGATCACCAGCACGGGCGCAGTGAAGCTGCTCGACTTCGGGATCGCGCGCGTATCGAATGGCGACACCCAGGTGATGGGCGAGGCGCTCGGTACGCCCGCGTACATGTCGCCCGAGCAAGCGCGCGGTGACGAGGTCGATGGCCGAGCCGACCTGTGGTCGATCGGCGCGCTCCTCTTCGCGCTGCTCAGCGGTCGGCGGCCGCGTCAGGGCAAGTCCCCCGGCGCCGAGATCGTGATGGCCGCCTCCGATCCGATGCCGCGCCTCGGCGAGGTCGTCCCGTCGATGGGCTACGAGATCGCCGACGTGGTCGATCGCGCGCTCGCGTTCGATCGCACGCAGCGCTGGCCCGACGCGACCACCATGCAGCAAGCGGTTCGGCTCGCGCTCCTCTTGGAGCAGGCGACCGGGCCGGCCGAGCGCGGCGTGCACGTACCGGTCGCCGCCGCGCGCGACGAAGCGCCGACGTTGGTGGACGTCTTCGTGTGGAAGCCGGGAGATGCGAAGCGATTCGGGCTCGCGACACCGAGCACGATCACGGCAGACATCCGAGGCGACGGCTCGAGCGTCTCGAGCCTCCCGCCCGGGCCGACGACCGGGCACCGACTCGCCTTCGCCGCATCCACGCCACCGCCCGTGATGAACCGCCAGCCGTCACGACTCACGCGGAGCCTCGTCGCGAGCGCTCTCGTCATCGTGGGGCTCGGGCTGGGGCTGGCGTTCACGATGACCGGGCCTATGGAGAGCGCGCTCGGCGGCGGTGCGCCCGCGAACGGCGCCGATGCAGGCCCCGACGCCACGCTGCGCTGAGATCCGAGGTCCGAAACGGGTCTGGAACCCGAGCGACGAGGCCGGTCCAGGAGTCTCCTTGGATTTCAGCCCCTTGGGCTGTAGCCGCCACCGTGGTGATCCGATGGACCAGGTGACGCGCCTACGCAACACTCCATCGGAATCGGAATTTCCCAGGATTTGCCCATGATCCAATGAGGCATGGGGTGTGCAGAAGGTGACCGATGTAACCCTGAAAGGACACTCGGTCCCATGAAGCGCTCCTCCGCCGTTATCTCCATCCTCCTCGGTCTGACGACGGCCCTCGTGGCGTGCTCTTCGGCGGACAAGCCGTCCGACCCGTGCGCGGAGAACCCCAAGGCCAAGGGCTGCGGGAAGTCGGCCGCGGCGGCGCCAGCCACGACGGCGACGCCCTACGAACAGCCGGCGACGACGACGACCCCGCCGGTCCAGCCGGCGGCGAAGCCGGACGCGGGCCCTCCGCACAAGCCGGACGGCGGCTCGATCAAGCCCCCGGAGAAGCCGAACACGGCGTGCCTCGAGCTCTCGCGCTGCTGCTCCAAGGTCCAGGACACCATCGAGCGCGCGCTCTGCGTCGGCATTGCCTACAAGGCGAGCCCGAGCACCTGCGCGGACGCGATCATCGGCTACCAGATCGCCGGTGGTTGCGGTCACGACCCCTTCTCGATGCCCGACTTCCTCACGGACGACGGCACCACGACCAACGACTGCGATCGCCTCGCCACGTACTGCGAAGCCGAGCCCGGCGGCGCGGAGACGCCGGCCTGCCAGGACTTCATCAACAACGGCTGCGGCACCGTCGAGGTCGACAACTGCTACAGCTGGGACGACTCGACCGACTCGAACGGCATGAACATGTACCAGTGCTGCACGAGCAACCAGCCGGGCAACACCTTCGACTCGACCGCCTGCTGCGGCTACGACGGCACCGGCTGCACCGATCCCTGATCAGTCGAACACTCGCAAGAATTGACGCGGTGCCCTGCGTTTGCGGGTGCACCGCGTTTCTTCGTCGACGAAACAAACCGAAAAGCCGCGGCGAGTCTGCGGCGTCGTGTTCACGCCCGAGCGGTGCCACATCAAGTTGTGGATGAGGATGACCTCGCCGGCACGCGCAGGTACGCGGACGACGTGCGACTCTGCGTCCGCGCGCGCGGCGATGTCGGCCGGAACGACGCCGCCCGTCTTGGTGACGAGGCCGCGGTGGTGCGTTCCCGGAAAGACCTCCACGCAACCAGCCTCGTTCGGCGCGTCGTCGAGCGCGGTCCAGAGCTGGAGCTTCGGGTCGCGCGTCACGCCCCAAAAGAGGCCGGCGTCTTGATGCCAAGGGAGCGGCGTCCCGCCGTTCGCGGGCTTGGTCATCATCATCGCGCGGAGCAGGTACACGTCGGGGCCGACGACCGCTTTGGCGATCGACTCGAACACCGGGTTGCGTAGCCACGCGAGGAAGAGCGGATCCTTCTCGAGCTTGTCGATCTTGCGGTAGCGAAGGCTCGGCCCCTGGTAGCCCTCGCCGTACGTGAGATCGTCGTACCGACCGGTGTCGGAGTCGTGCTGGAAGAAGAGGCCTTCGTGCACGACCCGCCCTTCCATCAAGTCGTCGGCGCGGCGACGGAGCGGTTCCAAGATCGCGTCCCCGGCCAAGACCCCGAGCCGCGCGTAGCCGTCGCGCTCGAACTCCGCGATCACCTCCCCGATGTCGCGCGCGAGCCTGACCTGTCGAACGGCGGCGGCGAAGGTCTCGTCGATCATCGGGCGTAGGTCGCGTCGGTGCCCGCGAGATCGCGCGCGACGTCGTCGATCGCGCGCATCGTGGCGTCGTCGAGCGGCTGCGCGAGCCCGTCGAGCGCGACATCGAGGTGCTCGCACGTGGCCGGGCCGACGAGGACCGAGTCGACGTCGGGACGCGCGGCGAGGAATCCGTAGGAGAGCGACGCGAGCGAGCGACCGCGTTCCTCGGCCATCGCGCGATAGCGCTCCACCGCCTCGAAGAACGCGCGCGACCAATAGCGGCGCCGGTACATCGCGTTCTCGTCGAAGCGCGAGCCCTTGGGCACCGCATCGAACGCCAGCGGCCGCGCGAGAAGACCGCCCGCGAGCGCGTTGTAGGTCGTCGTGGGGAGCGCGTATTTGCGGGCGAAGCGGAAGTACTCGACGTCGAGCTGTCGCACGAGGAGGTTGTACATCTGTTGCGCCACGACGGGCCCCGGAGCGGAGAGCGCAGTGCAGCGCTGCACGATCTCGAGGATCTGCCACGACGCGTAGTTGGAGACACCGAACGCGCGAAGCTTCCCGCTTTGCACGAGCTCGAGCACCGCATCGAGCGTGTCTTCGATCGGCACCTCGTGATCGGGAGCGTGGAGGTAGTAGAGATCGATCACGTCGACCCCGAGGCGACCGCGGCTCTCGTCGAAGGCGCGTTTCACCACGGCGGGCGCGAGCCCCTCCGCGCGTCGGCCCGAACGCGCGAGCCCGACCTTGGTGGCCACGCGAAACGCGCCCGGCCTCGCCGCGAGCGCCCGCGCGACGATGCGCTCGGAGGCGCCGTTTTCGTAGACGTTCGCGGTGTCGATGATGCGGACGCCTCGCTCGTGGGCGCGATCGACGATCCGAAGCGCCTCCGCCTCGGGCGTGCGCTTGCCGAAGTTCATGGCCCCGAGGGTGACGGAGACGGGCGCACCGGACGCGCGCTTGACGAACAGAGGCTCGCTCATGACTTCGCGCGTCCCCCGCACGTCACTTCTTGAAGAGGCGCCCGATGAAGCTCGGCTTGCGATCGGGACCGTTCCCTTGCTGCTGCGCCGACTTCTCCCGCTCTTTCTGCAAACGCATGTCGAAGACCCGCACCTCGCGCTGAGCGTCGAGGTTCTTGGGGTTCAGCTCGAACGCGCGGCGAAAGTCCTCGATGGCGCTCGGATCACCGCGTCGCTTTCGCAGCATGCCGCGGTAGAAGATCGCGCGCTCGCAACGCTCGTTCTGGGCGATGGCCGCGCTCATGACGGCTTCGTACCGCTGCGTCGCCTCGGGCGACTGGTTCTCGGGCTTTTGCGACTCGAGCCAGCCGAGGAGCGCCGTGTAGTCGGGTTGCGGATCGAGGCGGACCGCCGTGGAGCAGTACTCCTCGGCTTTCGCGGTGTCGCCGCGCTTGAGCATGACCTCGGCCTTCTGGAAGGCCGAGGCGGCTTCGAGCACCGCGCCGATTTTTTCTTGGTCCTCGGGAGTGGCGCCGCCTTCATCGAGGAGACGCATGTACTTTGCACGATGCTCCTCGTTCCCGAGGGTGGCCGCCGCCTCGCTGAGGCGAGCGAAGACTCGCGAGCAGGCGTCACGCACGTCCGCGAGCTCGGGCCCGAGCCGGTCGGGGTGCCAGCGCTTGGCCAACGTGAGAAAGACGGCCTGGACCTGCGACGTCGGCGTCTCGGGCGCGATCCCCAACATCTCGAAGTAGGTCTGCTTGTCGATGTGGGCGGCGCGCTCGAGGATCTCCTGCCGACGTGCCCCGAAGTCGGGGCTCGATGGCGCGGGTTTGGGCGGCGGCGGGAGCGAGGCCCGCTCGTCGTAGCTGGAGAGGATCGTGGGCTCTTCCTTGAGCGGCGCGAGCTTCTGGCTCGATCGCGTCAGTCGAACGCGACCGACTGCCGCCGGCTCGCTGGAGTCGGGTACCGGCGCCTCGGGCGACGACGACGGCGGCGAGCCGAGGTCCGTCGAGCTCGCGCGCTGAGCGTCGAGGTTCGGCGACGACCCCGCCCCGATGCGCGCCGCCTTGGTGATGAGGAGGGCGTACACGACGAGGTCGGCCTGGGCGCGGAGCGGGGGCGCGTCGCGGACGTCAGAAATCGTGAAGGGCCCCGCGCGCAAGAGCTCGAGGGCGTCGCGCGCCGCTCGGCCGAGGCCGAGCGAAGCGACGCTGAGCGCCGGCTCGAGCATCATCGCCGACTCGCCGATGCGCGCGAGCGTCGCCTGGACGAGCGCCGTCGGCGGTCGGCGCTGGAGGACACGCATGAGCGCCTCGAGCGCTGCAGCGCCGCCGCCGTCGTGGTCGGGGAGCGCGTCGTGGTCAGCGTAGTATGCGAACGCAGTCGATGCGGGGAGCTCGGCGAGCGCGTCCCAGACGTCGCCGTGCTGCGAAGACTGCGCCTTGATCGGCTCTCCGGCGCGGAAGACGACGGCGCCGATAGGGCTCTCCGCGTCACCGAGCAGAAGCGAACCGCCGAGGCGCCGCTCGTACACGTACGCGAGGAGGTGCGCGAGCGGCCGCTTCTCGAGCGTTCCTTGGGCTAGAGGCGCCGGAAGCGCGGTGTCGCTCATGACGCGGACTCGGTCTAAAAGATACCACCCGTTCTCGGCCTGATACACTGTTTGGCTCGGTGGAGCCCTCCGTCCCCAACGACGCCGCCTCGACGCCGCCCCGCGCGGCCGAAGAAGTGCGCGAGCTCGCCCAGTTCGAGATCGTCCGGCGCCTCGGCGAGGGCGGCATGGCTGAGGTCTTTTTGGCTCGCAAGCGCGGCGCCGAAGGGACCTACAAGCTCCTCGTCGTCAAGCGCATCCTCCCGACCCACGGCTCATCCCGCCGCTTCCGAACCATGTTCGTGGAGGAGGCGCAGCTCGCGACTCGCCTCAACCATCCCAACGTCGTTCAGGTCTACGAGCTCTCCGACGGCGGCGACGAGGGTCAACTCCTCGTCATGGAGTACGTCGAGGGCCCCGACCTCGGCATGCTCATGTCGTCGGCCAAGGCCAAGGGGACGCGGCTCCCGCCCTGGATCGGCGCGCACGTCATCGGCGAAGCGGCCAAGGGCCTCCACTACGCGCACGAGAAGAAGGACGAGTCGGGGGCGCCCCTCGAGATCGTCCACCGCGACGTGTCGCCGCAGAACATCCTCCTCTCGTACGACGGCGCGGTGAAGATCACCGATTTCGGGATCGCGAGCGCCAAGCTGTTCGTCGAGGAGACCGGCGTCCTCAAGGGAAAGTTCGGATACATGTCGCCCGAGCAGGCGCGCGGCGAGCGCGTCGACCGGCGCAGCGACGTCTACTCGCTCGGCGTCATCCTCTGGGAGATCCTGGCCGGTCGCCCGCTCCACTCGGGCCTGGGCGGCGAAGCGCTCCTCGACATCGTGCGCTCCGGCATCGTGGAGCCTCCGAGCACGTACGCGCGCGACGTACCGCCCGAGCTCGAGGCGATCGTCATGACGTGCCTGATGCCCCACCGCGACCAGCGCTACGGCACGGCGCGAGAGCTCACCAGCGCCGTCGCACGCGCGCTCCTCGTTCGGCAAGAGCTCGTCGACGCGTCGAGCGTCGAAGCGCTGATCTCGAACCTCGTCGCGCGCGAAGCGCCGAAGGTGGAGCTCGGCCCCGCCAAGGCGACGTCGTCACCGCCCGAATCCCGCAACTCGTCGGCGCCGCCGTCGCGTCGAAGCGGCGCTCCGCTCTCCACGCGGGGCGAGGTGTCCGACGCTGCGCCGGAGCCTCCGCCGCCGGCGGCTGGACCGCGCGAGGTGCGCCACGTCGCGATCGTCACGCTGCGCCTTCATGGCGTCCACGAGGCCATCGTCGCGGACCGCGTGCGCGGAGAGCGCATGCTCGATCGCCTGCGCAACATGCTCGAAGAGATCGCTTACAAGCGCGGCGTCCGCTGCTGGATCTGGTCGAGCGACGTCGAGGCCCACGCCGTGGCCGGGCTCACGGCCAACACCGCGCGCGCCGCATCCGATGCGGCCTGGCTGGCCCTCGACACTCACGAGGCCATCGCCGGCCTCGCCGACGATTCGCCCACCGAGCTGGGCGCGTCGCTCGGCATCGTGCGCGGCATCGCGTCGGGCTTCCGCGACACGCAAGGCAACTTGCTCCGCTACCGACTCCACGATCCAGCGACGCACCTCGCCGACGTGCTCATGCGAGCCACGCCGCTCCACAAAACGTGGGTCGCCGGCGGCGTGTATCGCCTGGTGCGGCGCGAGTTCAAGTGGGACGACGCGCCGACGCTCGAGCTCGCGCCCCAAGCCGACGTCGAGAACGTCCCGCCGACGATGCGCATCTACGCGCTCCTTCGCAGCCTCTCGCGCGACGAGCGCGTGGCGACGATGGCCAGCGCGCAGAGTGATCTCGTCGGTCGCGACGTCGAGCGAAACGATCTCCACGCATCTTATCACCACGCGGTGAGCGGCATGGGCACGCTCACGTGTCGCGCGGTCGTCGGCGAGATGGGTATCGGAAAGAGCGCGCTCGTGACGGCGTTCACGAGCGAGCTCCCGCCCAACGCGCGCCTCGTCCGCGTCGAGGCCTCGCCGGTGAAGATGGAGGTTCCGTACAGCGCGGTGGCTGCGGCGGTACGCGAGTGCATCGGCATCACCGGCGACGAGCCGTTCGACGACGTCGTCTCCCTGATCGCGCGCGCGGGCGGCGGTGCTGCGCAAGGCGACGCGCAGAACCCGGTCGTCGCGCGGCTCGCCGAGCTCGCGACCAACGCTCCCCTCGGCGGCGGCGACGACGACGACCCGACCTATCGACGCAAGCTGATCGGCTCCGGGCTCCGGTCGCTCTTCGCCGCGATCGCGCTCACGCAGCCGCTCGTCGTCGTCGTCGAGGGGCTCCACTGGGCGGATCGACAGAGCCTCGACACGTTCACCGAGCTCGTCCGCGCGCCGGATCCCTTGCCGATCCTCTTCGTGCTCGTCTCGCGCCCCGACGATCGCTGCGCCGCCATCCTCGACGGCGTCGTGCGCATCGAGCTCCAAGGCCTCTCGCCCGAAGAGCAGGTGCGCCTCGTGGAGAACCGGCTCGGTGTCCGCGAAGGCGTTCGGCAGGTGTGCGCCGACCTCTTGCCCAAGGTCGGCGGCAACCCGTTCTTCTTGCTCGAGATGGTCGACGCGCTCCTCGAGCGCGGAACGCTGGAGATCCGTGAGGAGCGTGAGGAGGGAGCGGAGCCACGCTTCGCACTCGTACGCCGCTCGGAGACCGACGCCTGGCAGCTCCCGTCGACGCTCGAGCAGCTCCTCGGCGATCGCCTGCGCGAGCTCCCCACCGAGGAGCACGCCGTCGTCGACTGGCTCGCCATCGCTGGCGGGCCGCTCCCCGCCGATCAGATCGTGGACTTGGCCCACGCCGACGGCGAAGACGCGCTCGTCCGCCTCTGTGCGCGCGGCCTTTGCGATCGCAAAGGCGACCTCGTCGACTTCCGACACCCCCTCACCCGCGACGTGGCCTACAAGGCGCTCGAGCCGCGTGACCGCGCGGCGATGCATCGCGCGCTCGGCCTCTTCCTCGGGCAAGGCTCGCTCGGGCGTGGGCTGTCGGCGGCGATCGTCGCCCGCCACCTCACGCTCGGCGGCGAGCCCTCGGTCGCGGCCGACTTCTACGTCGAGGCCGGGAACGCCGCGCGCAACGGAAGCCAACTCAAGCTCGCCGCCCGCTACTACAACAAGGTGCTCACGCTCGTGCGGCCCGAAGACCCGCGCGCGATCACCGCGCACGAGTCTCTCGAAGCGCTCCTCCGCGTGCTCGGACGCCGCCGCGAGCGCATCGCGCACCTCGAGGCGCTGCGTCGAGGCGCGCGCCTCTCCGGGACCGCGAGAGCCATCGGCCTCGCGCTCGTCCGCACCGCGCGCTTCGATCTCGACGAAGGTCGGCTCCGGCACGGTCTCCCGCTGGCCGAGCGCGCGGCCGACCTGGCACGAAAGATCGGCAGCGCGCAGCTCACCGTGGAGGCGGAGCAGCTCTCGAGCGAGCTCCTGCGCGAGCTCGGGGCGGTGCAGCGCGCGCTGGCGGCCTGCGACCGCGCCCTCTCCGCCTGCGGCACCGAAGAGAATCCGCTCGTCCTCCCGCGCGCGCGCGCCGAGGTGCTGCGCACGCGCGGCGTCCTCCTCCGCCGCGTCGGTCGCGTCCGCGAGGCGGTGGACGCGTATGTCGAGGCCATCGCGGTCTTCCGTCGCGTCGGCGCACGCCGACAAGAGGCCCGCGCCAAGAGCGCGCTGGCGTTCGCGATGTATTGCCAGGGTCGCTACGAAGACGCCGTCGGGCTCGCGCTCGAGTCGATCCAGATCGACCTCGGAATGGGTGGGCGCTTCCAACTCGCCAACACGCTCACCAACATCGGCACGGCATACGCGCGCCTCGGCGACTTCGCCCGCGCCAAGGCGTACCTCGAGCGTTCGCGCGACGCGCACGAGCGCTACGGCGATCAAGACGGTCGCGCGGACACGCTCATCATCAGCGCCGAGGTCTACCTCGAGTGCGGGGAGATCGACGCCGCGACCACGTTCCTCGCCGACGCGTCCGCGCTCAACGCGGCCACCGGCAACGCCTACGACGGAGTGCACGCCGCCGTCGCTCGCGCTTCGGTGGAGCTCGCACGCGGCCAGGCCGCGCACGCCGCCGATCTCGCGCTCGCGGCGCGCCGCCAGGCCGAAGACCTCACCCTCGTGAGCTTCCACTTCTATGCGCTCGCGATCGAAGCCGCCGCGCGCGCCACTGCGGGCGAGCTCCACTCGGCGACGCTCCTCGCGACGACCGCGCTCGGCGCGGTCGAGACGCTGCAAGGATGCGAGTACGGCCTCGAGGTTCGTGTATTATGCACAAAAGCGCTCACCGCGGCCGGGTCGCCCGAGGCGGTGCTCGCGAAGACCCGCGCCATGTCGCACGCCGCCGCCTTGATGCAGACCATCCGCGACCCGCAGCTCCGCGTCCTCTTCGGGAAGCGAACCGCGGTACAGGAGCTCTTGGGGCCGCGTTCTCTTGAGCGCGGCGCCAAGTCCGATCCATTGGAGGCGGGGGCCACCCAGCACGAGGCGCCCACCGCATGATCGAGCCCGTCATCACGTCCCAGAAGAAGAAGCGCCTCGCCATGATCCTCTCCGGCGGCGGAGCGCGCGGCGCCTACGAGGTCGGCGTCCTCTGGTACGTGTTCGACGAGCTCGCGCGGCTCTGCGGAGAGCCGCCGCGCGTCGACATTCTCTCCGGCACGAGCGTCGGCGCGATCAACGCGTGCTTTCTGGCCGCGCACCTCCTCGATCCGATGCTCGGCCTGCGGAGGCTCGTCGACCTGTGGACCGAGCTCGAGATCACGCGGGTGCTCGGCTTCGGCTTCCGGCAAGTGGTCGGGCTGCCGCGGATCGCGCTCGGCGGCGGGCGGGAGGGCCACGGCCTCTTCGACGTTCGGCCGATGGCGAGCCTCGTGCAGCGCGAAATCAGCTGGCGCGCCGTGGCGCGGTCGCTCCGCAAGCGTCACCTCCACGCGCTCAGCGTGTCCACCACCGAAGTGTCCACCGGTCGCACCGTGGTCTTCATGCAGACCGCGCCCGACGTGGAGATCCCGCCGCCGCCACCGCGCACGCACTTTCGGCCAGACCATATCGGCCCCGAGCACGCCCTCGCGAGCGCCGCGATCCCGCTGCTCTTCCCGGCCGTACGCATCGACGACGAGCTCTACTTGGACGGCGGCCTCCGTCAGAACACTCCGATCGCCCCCGCGCTGCGGCTCGGCGCGACCCACGTGTTCGTCACCGGCAGCTCACGCGAGGTCAAAGGCTCGAACGCAGTCGAGGGCGTGGAGAACCAAGTCACCGCGCCCGGCGCCGCGTTCTTGCTCGGCAAGGTGCTGAACGCTTTCTTGCTCGATCACGTCGACGTGGACCTCGAGCTCTTGAGCCGCCTCAACAACGTGCTCGTCGACGGCACGAAGGGCTTCGGCCCCGACTTCGTCAAGACGATGAGCGAGCGGGCCCTCGAGCGCGGCGGCGTGCCTTACCGCTACGTACGCGCTTGCGTCGTTCGTCCGAGCGAAGATCTCGGTCGCCTCGCGAGCGAGCACGTGCGCCGCGGCCGCTACCGCGGCGATCCGCTCCTCACCAAGCGCCTCTTCGCGCTCCTCGATCTCGGCGCCGGCGCCGAGGCCGACCTCGCGAGCTATCTCCTCTTCGACGGCACCTATTGCCGCCAGCTGATCGAGCTCGGGCGCGCCGACGCGCGCGCGCGACGCGACGAGCTCCTCGCATTCTTCGCCGACGCAGCGTCGGGCGGCGACGGGCCTGGGGGTATCGAAGAGGCGAGCGGAACGTGGGACCGCGCCTCCATGCTCCCCTTCGGTACCTGAACGTGTGCGCGGGGCTCCTGGCTCCGCCGTTTGGGTGACCCCGGATCGGAGCCGCTGCTACCATCGAAGATCGTGGCGGATCGTACCACCATCGACGACCCCGAGGTCTTGAAGACCATCGAGTCCGTGCGCGGCCTCCCGCTGCCGCGCATCGGCGACGTCGTGGCCGAGAAGTACGTCATCGAGCGCGTCCTCGGGAGCGGCGGAATGGGCGTGGTCGTCGAGGCGCGACACAAGGCGCTCGGCGAGCTCGTCGCCATCAAGTTCCTCCGCGCCGACGCCAAGAAGGATCCGGCGGTGTCGGAGCGCTTCCTCCGCGAAGCCAAGGCCACGTTGCGCATCAAAGGCGAGCACGTGGTTCGCGTGCACGACATCGCGATGACCCCCGAGGGTCTGCCGTACATCGTGATGGAGCACCTCTCGGGCATCGACCTCGGCGCCGTGCTCTCCGATCGCGGGGCGCTCCCGATCGCGGAGGCCGTCGACTTCGTGCTCCAAGCCTGCGAGGGCCTCGCCGAGGCGCACGCGCAAGGGATCGTCCATCGCGATCTCAAACCGTCGAACCTCTTCTTGACCCAGCGCCCCGATCGCACGCCGCTCATCAAGATCCTCGACTTCGGGATCGCCAAGGCACACGACCAGGGCGACAAGGACGCGATCACGCTCACCGACACCCACGCCGTCTTCGGATCGCCGGCCTATATGTCGCCAGAGCAAATCCGCAGCGCCAAGAACGTCGACGCGCGGAGCGACGTGTGGTCGCTTGGCGTCGTTCTCTTCGAGCTCTTGTGCGGAAAGATTCCCTTCGGGGGTGAGTCGTCGTCGGCGGTGCTCGCCGCCGTGGCCGCCGATCCGCCCCGCAACATCAAGGAGCTCCGCCCCGACATCCCGAGCGAGCTCGCAGCCGCCGTTCGCCGCTGCTTGGAGAAGGATCCGCAGAAGCGCACTCAATCGGTGCTCGACCTCGCGACCGAGCTCGCGCCCTTCGGTGGCGGACACTCCTCGATCTCGGTGGAGCGTATTCGTCGCCTCTCGGCGCCGCCGCCCTCGGCGGTGGATTCGTCGCCGCGACGGAGCGGGGGCGCGCCGCGATCGGGACACGCGACGGGGCGCGCGTGGGCGACCACGTCGCGAACGACGAGCGGCTCGACCAAGGTCGTCACGCGCCGCAACGGGATGATCCTCGGCGCGGCGTTCGCTGCGAGCGCCGGTCTCGTTTTCGCCTTCGCGCGCGCACAAAAGGCGCCCGATCCGCCGCCGATCGCAACCGCGGCCCTCGGCGCCACCGCGCCGACCGTGAGCGCCGCCAAGATCGCCGCGCCCATCCCGAGCGCGACTGCGGAAGTCTCCCCGGCCGCGGCGCCTCCCGCGTCCGTCGCCAAGCCCGAGCCCACCGCGACCGCGCCCGCGCCGAGCGCAGCCAAGGCGGCGCCGGTGAAACCGGTCAAGGTGCACGCGACGGCGCGCGCGCCCGAGCCCGCCGCCGCGCCGAGCGCCGCGCCGGTCGATCCGCTCAAGTCCAAGGCAGCGCTCGACCGCAACTGAGCCAGTGCTTCGAACGATGCGCGCCTCCACCCTCGCCGGGATCGTCACCCTCGCCGTCGCCGTGGCGTTCGCCGCGCCCGCGCGCGCGCAAGTGTCGGCGCAGAGCGCGGCCGCCGCCGAGGCGCTCTTCACCGAAGCCCGCACCCTGCTCGCCGAAGGAAAGGTCGACGCGGCGTGCTCCAAGTTCGAGGAGAGCCGCAAGCTCGATCCGAGCGCCATGGGCACGTTGTTCAACCTCGCCCTCTGCAACGAGCAGCGCGGTCGCATCGCCACCGCGTGGGTCCAACACCGCGAGGTCCTCGCCGCGTCGCGCGCCACGCGCCCCGACCGCGCAGCGCTCGCCGAGCAGCGAATCGCCGCGCTCGAGCCCAAGCTGAGTCGGCTCAAGGTCGAGGTGCCGGTCACGACGATCGTCGACGGGCTCGAGGTCACGCTCGACGACGTGCCGGTGCGCCCATCGAGCTTCGGCACACCGATCCCGGTCGACGGCGGGAATCACGTGATCCGCGCCGCGGCGCCATCGTATGCACAATACATGCGTCAGATCGACGTACCGGCCGAAGGTGGGAACCTCTCGGTCACGCTCCCGCCGCTCACTCCCCTTCCGCGCGCTCCGGAGCCGCCGCCCAGCACGACGCCACCGGCGAAGCCCGAGCCCGACCGAGTCGCTCCGTCGGGCGGCTCGAACGCCGGGCTCGGCTGGGTGATCGGTGCGGCGGGCGTCGGCGCGCTCGCGCTCGGCGCCGGCTTCGGCGTCGCTTACCTCGTCAACGTGCACGACGCGCAGACGCGCATCGATCAGTCCCCGGAGTCTTACGCGAAAGAGAAGGGTGACCTTCCGTCCGCGCAGGCGTGGATCGCGAACGTGTCGTTGCCCGTCGGCGCGATCCTCACCGGCATCGGCGCCTACCTCGTGATTTCATCGTCGCCGAGTGGCGGGCACGGCTCGCAGGCTCGGCTCACGCCACGCGTGGGAGGATCCCGCGCGGCCAACGGCGTGGATTTCCATCTTTCATTCTGACGAGTTGCACGCCTCAAGGGCGAAGGCCGCGTGAGGCTGGCGAGCCCTCTCGCCGACGCGTAGCATCGAGAAGCTTCTTGGAAGCTCGTCCGTAGAACGTTCCAATCTCGACCGGTCGCGGCCGGCGAAGCCCTCGAGGATCACGGTTTGGCGCTCGTTCCCTGTCCGTACTGCTCGGGACAGCACCCGGAAGAAGCTCGCGTGTGCGATCGCACGGGCGGTGTCCTTCCGTCGTTGCGACCGAGCGAGCCCGACGGTGGTCAGAAGCGCGCGCCTTCGCTCCCCTCCGTTCCCCGCCAAGCGCCGTTGGCCGGTGGCCCGCGCGCGAAACAGACGCCGCTTCCTCAGCCGTTCCCGCCGCCCGCGCCGCCGGCGCCCCCGCCCCCTTCTTCCGATCGCGCGTCCGGCATCCCACGGTCGCGACCGCTCAGCGATCGGCCGCCGCCGCCAGGCGATCGCAAGCAGCCCTCGGCACCTCCGCCGGCGCGCCAGAAGCCTTCGACGCCGCCGCCGGGTGCGCGCGCCGTCTCCGCGATGCCAGCCGCCGCGCGCCGCAACACGCCGCCGCCGCTGCCTGCCGCCGCGCGCAGCGGTCCGCCGGCGATGCAGCGGCTCCGCACGATCGACAACAAGTACCTCGTGCGGGGCACCATCGGCTCGGGCGGCATGGGCGTCGTCCTCGAGGCCGAGCACATCGGCATCGGTCGCGTCGTGGCGATCAAGGTGCTCCACCCGCATCTCGGCGGCGACGAGGTGCAGCTCAAACGCTTCATGCGCGAGGCGCGCACCGCCGGCATGTGCGGCCACCCGAACGTCGCCGTGGTCTACGACGCCGGCTCACTCGAGGACGGTCGGCCGTACATCGTCATGGAGCGCCTCTACGGTCAGTCGCTCGCGACGCGCATCTCCGAGGGCCGACCGATGGCCATCGACGAGGCCATCGACATCGTGACGCAGACGCTGAGCGCGCTCGACGCCGTGCATCGCTCCGGGGTCGTGCACCGCGACGTGAAGCCCGACAACATCTTCTTGGTCGATCGCACCGCCGACGGCGCCAAGCCACGCGCCGGCGCCGGCGCGTTCGTGAAGGTGCTCGACTTCGGCACGTCCAAGCCGATGAGCGGACCGGAGCGCGACCTCACCGGCACCGGCATCGCCATCGGCACCGCGTACTACATGTCCCCGGAGCAAGCGCGCGGGGAGCGCGATCTCGACGGGCGCGTCGACGTCTACGCCGTCGGCGTCATGCTCTACGAGATGCTCACCGGTGCCCGCCCGTTCTCGGCGCCGTCGGAGCACGGCATCCTCCTCAAGATCCTGAGCGACGACCCGCAGCCGCTCTCGAGCTTGCGCCCCGGCCTGCCCACCGAGCTCGACCTCGTCATCAAGAAGGCGATGGCGCGCGATCGGGAGCTCCGCTACCAGAGCGCCGAAGAATTCATAAGCGCGCTCGAAGCACTTCGCGGCGTCCACTCGGAGGGGATGTCGTCGGCGCCGTTCGACGAAAGGCCGTTGCCACCGGCCGCGCCGCTCCCGGACTCGGTGCGGGTGCCGATCGCGCGTGAGCCGGCGGTGCGCGGCGAGCCGCCCGCGGACGTCGACCCGCGATTCGCCGCGTTCGATCGCGCGCCGCAGTCGCACACGGCCACGGGATTCTACGAAGAGCCGACGCCGCTGCACACGAGCGCGGTGGAGATCCGAGCGCTCGCACGCGCGGCGCTCGCCGGTGCGCGCGCTCTCGAAGAGCGGCAGCAGCAACATCGATCGCTCCCGAGCGAGCCCACCATCCGCATCGACAGCCAAGACGCGCGCGCCCTCGCCGCGCAGTCGCAAGCGATCCCCGACTCGCGGCCCGCGCCGCCCGCGTCGACGACGAGCGCCTCCGCGCCCGATCCCGCTTCGCGCCCGCGCATCTCGCCCACGGCGCAGACGCGCCGGGTCGACCCGCCGCTCGACGAAGGCGAAACGATCGTCTCCGAGCCGCACGCGACGCGCGGCGCGTCCAAGCCCTGACGCGTTCGGTCGGCTCGTACTCGCCCGACCGGACGGCACGATTCGTAAGCTCACCTCGACTGAGCACCGCTGTACGATGCGCGCCATGACCGCCCCGGCCAAGAAGCACGCCGCGCTCGTCCGCGAGATCGAAGCCGCCAACTATCGCTATTACGTGCTCGACGACGCGTCGATCACCGACGCCCAGTTCGACGCGCTCCTCCGCGACCTCCGTGCCCTCGAGGCCGCACATCCGGAGCTCGTCACTCCCGAGTCCCCCACCCAACGCGTGGGTGGCGAGGCGCGCACGGCCGCGGTGAAGGTGAAGCACGAGCACCGCATGTTCTCGCTCGACAACACCTACTCCGCCGACGACATGGGCGAGTTTCATCGGCGCGTGGTGACCGGGCTCCCCGACGGGACCGACGTCCGCTTCACGGTCGAGCCCAAGCTCGACGGCGGGAGCCTCGAGGTGGTCTTCGACGGCGGTCGCTTGGTGCAAGCCTCGACGCGCGGCGACGGCGAGTTCGGCGAGGACATCACGGTCAACGCGCGCACGTTGCGCGGCCTCCCGGGCACCATTCCGCACCAGGGAAAGATCACGCTGCGCGGCGAGGTCGTCCTCTACCGCCGCGATCTCGAGGCCATGAACGTGGAGCGCGAGGCGGCCGGCCTCGAGCCGTTCGCCAACCCGCGCAACGCCGCCGCCGGGTCGATCCGCATGCTCGATCCCAAGGAGGTCGCGGCGCGCCCGCTCCGCGTCATCTTCTACCAGCTCGTGGAAGGACCGAGCTTGCACGCCGGACACGCAGAGAGCCTGGCGTGGCTCGCCGAGCAAGGCCTCCCCACCCACCGGCGCGAGGTGACCGTGCCGTGGGAGCAAGTGATGAACGCCATCGGAGCCATCGACGAGGCGCGCGACGGCTATCCGTTCGAGACCGACGGCGCGGTCGTCAAGGTCGACAGCTACCGAGCCCAGGAGATCCTCGGCTTCACGTCGAAGTTCCCCAAGTGGGCCGTCGCCTACAAATTCGAAGCCGAGCGCGCGGCGACGCGCGTCCGCGAGATCGTGGTGCAGGTCGGCCGCACCGGCGCGCTCACGCCGGTGGCGAACCTCGATCCCGTCGAGCTCGGTGGCACCACCGTGTCGCGCGCCTCGCTGCACAACGCCGGGCAGATCGCCGACCTCGACGTACGCATCGGCGATCGCGTGTACATTGCAAAAGCCGGCGAGATCATCCCCCAGGTCGTGGCGGTGGACGCGGCAGCGCGCACCGGCGGCGAGACGCCGTTCGTGATGCCCGACAAGTGCCCCGAGTGCGGCACCAAAGTCGAGGCGCGCCTGCGGGAAGAAGATCGCCCCGAGCTCGGCGTGGAGGCGACGGTGCGCTGCCCCAACCGCGCGTGCCCGGCGCAGCTCAAGGCGGCGGTGCACTACTTCACGCGGCGCTTCGCGATGGACGTCGATCGGCTCGGGATCTCGCTCATCGAGCAGCTCGTCGACAGCGGCCTCGTCAAAGACGTGGCCGATCTCTATCGCCTGACCGCGGCGCAGATCACCGAGCTCGAGCGCATGGGCGACAAGAGCGCCAAGAACGTGATCGACTCCATCGAGCGCTCGCGCGAGCGCACGCTCGATCGACTGCTATGCGGCCTCGGCATTCCCCAGGTCGGGCAGGTCGCCGCCAAGCAACTCGCCGAGGCGGCCGGCTCGCTCGAGACGCTCCTCGGGTGGAGCGAGAGCGAGGCGCGGGAGCACGTGGCCGCCATCCGCGGCTTCGGCCCCAAGATGGTGGACTGCGTCGTCGACTTCTTGCGCGACGACACGTCGCGGCACTTGATGCAGAAGCTCCGCGAGCTCGGCGTCGGCAAGCCGCAGCCGCGCGAGGCGGTGGTCGAAGGCGCGCTGACGGGGAGCTCGTTCTGCGTGACCGGCGTCCTCTCGCGGAAACGCGAAGACGTCCACGCCGACATCAAGGCGCGCGGCGGCGCCATCCACGACTCGGTGAAAAAGGGCACGACGTACTTGGTCGCCGGCGAGAAGACCGGCAAGACCAAGCTCGATCAGGCCAAGAAGTTCGGCACGCGCGTGGTCACAGAAGCCGAGCTCGGGGTGCTCCTCGCGGGCGGCACGCTGCCGCCGGCCTGAGAACGCTCAGGGCTTCTTGCCGCGTTTGAGCTGCTCGCGGATCTCCTTGGCGATCTGCGAGGGCTGATTGGTGCGCACGGTCTCTTCGTCGAAGGTGAGCTCGTCCACGCGCGCCGCGCCCGGGTGACGTTGCGACGGAGGCTGACTCGCGTGCGCGCTCACGCGCGCAGCGAGCTCGGCGTCGTACACCGTGTTGTCGTCCCACTCCGGTCCCGCGCCCGACGAGGGCGCCGGCGGCGGCACCGAGCGGCGCGACGGGGCCGGCGGCGACGAAAGGCGGCCGCTCGGAACGACCGCGGCGCCGGCGTGATAAGGCGCGAGCTCGTCCTGGAGATCGAGCGCGTTCGCGTAGCGCGCCGATCGGTGACGGGCCATGGCGCGCGCCACCACGTGCTCGAAGCCGTCGGGGAGATCGGGCCGGAGGTCGCGGAGCGGCGTGGGCTCCGCGAGCAGGATCGATCGCAGGAGCTGATTGTAATTGTCGCCCGCGAAGGGCCGCGTCCCAGTGAGCGCTTCGTACAGCACCACGCCGCACGCGTAGACATCGGTGCGCCGATCGAGATCGCGATCGCCGCGCGCTTGTTCGGGCGACAGATAAAACGGCGTGCCCATCACCATGCCGGTCATCGTGAGCTCGAGATCCTCGGGCCGCTCGACCGTGGTGTCTTTCGCGACACCGAAGTCGAGGATCTTCGCGATGGGCGCGAGGCCGATGCGCCCGTTCAAGAAGATGTTCTCCGGCTTGATGTCGCGGTGGAGGATGCCCTTCTCGTGCGCGGCATGGAGCCCCGAGAGCACCTGCATCATGACGTCGACGATCTCCGGAACGGAGAGCGCGCCCTCGCGCTCGAGGCGATCGGCGAGCGTCTCGCCGGAGAGGCGCTCCATCACGAGGAACGGGCTCCCGTCCTCGAGCTGCCCCATGTCGTAGACCTCGCAGATGTTCGGGTGGCCGATGGTGCCGGCGGCCCGAGCCTCGATCTGGAAACGCTGCACCGCCACCGACCGGCGCGCTTGCAGCGGATGGAGCACCTTGATCGCGACGGAGCGACCGAGCGTCACGTGCTCGCCGTCGAACACGGTGCCCATTCCGCCTTCGCCCAACACCGATCGAACGCGATAGCGACCGGCGATCACGCGGCCGAGCAAGCGGCTCGCGCCGGTGCTCGTCATCTCCTCGTCGGACGGCGGAACGACGCGCACGCGCTCACCCGGCGCGGGCGGCGGCGGCGGCGCCGACGGTCGGGACGGCGGCGCGCCCGGCGTGATGCTGCGCCCGGTGTTCGGGCACAGCGTGAGCGTGCTGTCGTGGTGCTGTCCGCAGTGGGGACACGGATAAAATGCCACCGGCGCGCTCCGATCCTGGAGCGTAACAGAGGTCGCCGCCCACGCGCCTTCCGTGATGTGGGAGAGGAACGGACTCCAGGGCCAGACGCCGAATGTCGCGGGTGGTCGAGCGCCGCAACCCCACGGGACTGAGCGGAAAAAGCGCTGTCTTGCAGCCGGCCGCGGGCGGGTGTGTCTGCCGGCGCTTCACACTACTTAAGCGGCGTCGCGATTCGGACGGACGCATCCTCTCTCCTATGAACCTCCGCCCCCGCGCCCGCTTCGCTTTCCTCGCCCTCCCCCTCGTCCTTGCGGCCGCCGGCTGCAGCGCCGCGACCGCCACGTCCGCGACGCCCGCCGGCACCACCCGCGAGGCCATCGCATCGTCCGAGCCCGGACCGCTCGCGGCCGTCGGAGAGACGTTCGGCGACGTTCCCCTCACGGCGCCCCAGCGCGCGCGTGTGACCGAGCTCTTCCGCGCCGCCGAGGCGCGACACGCTACCGCGTGGAAATCGAGCGCTGAGGCGCGCAAGGCGCTCCTCCTCGCGGTCGCCGATCAGGTGCAAGCCGGAGCGATCGACGAGGCGGGCCTGAAGCCGAAGATCGACGCGGTCGCCGCGCCGATGAAGAAGGTGCGCGACGAGGATCGCGCCTCGCTCGTGGAGCTCCACAAGACGCTCACGCCGGAGCAGCGCGCCGCGTTCGTGGACGCGCTCCCCAAGCACATGCGCGAATCGTTCATGGGCAAGATGGGGACGCACGCGGAGCATCGTCCGCCCCCGCCGGCCGCGAACGGCGCGGAGCCCGCCCCGCCGCCCGCGGCCGAGCATCACTTCGCCAAGATGCACATGGGCGGTCCGCTCATGGAAGCGTGGAAGGAGCTCGATCTCACGAGCGACCAACGCGACCAGCTGAAAGAGCTCTTCAAGAAGGAGATCGCTGGCGGAAAGCCGATGCGCGAGGCCTTCGCCGGGCATCGGGAAGAGCGCAAGCAAGCGCTCGAGTCGTTCAAGAGCGACTCCTTCGACGGCACGGCGCTCCTCGCGCCCCCCAAGGGCGAAGACCGCGCGGAGAAGATGGTGCATTTCGCGGCGAAAGCCCTCCCGATCCTCACGCCGGAGCAACGCGCCAAGGTCGCGACGATGCTGCGTGACCGCGCGGCGCACGCCGACGAGCGCCCGCCGATGCACGGCCCGCGCTGACGCGCTCAGGCGCGTGCTGCACACGCAGCTCAAGCGCGCTTAAATGACACAGGTTCGTCCAACCATTGGACGAGCGAGCGTCGCGCGTTGATTTTCCGCCCGCGCGCTTGGTCCTCACCCCGTTCTTCGCTACCTCAAGAAGCGGGGGCACGAGATGGGGGAGACGGATCGTTCGCGCGGCGTGGTCGGCCACGTCCTCGACAACCTGCTCGAGGGTTGTCAGGTGATTGGCTTCGACTACCGCTACGTCTACGTGAACGACGCGCTCGTCGCGCAGTCGGGCAAGACGCGTGACGAGCTCATCGGCCGCACGATGATGGAGTGCTATCCCGGCATCGAGGCCACGGCGATGTTCGGCGAGCTCAGCCGCACGATGGCCGACCGGACGCATCACCGGATGGAGAACGAGTTCACGTTCCCCGACGGAACGAAGAAGTGGTTCGAGCTCAAGTTCGTCCCGGTCTCGGACGGGGTGTGCGTCCTCTCCAGCGACACGACCGAGCAAAAGCGCGCCGAGCTCGAGCTCCGCGAAAGCGAGCACGCCCTTCGCGACCTCTTGGTGGGTCTCCCCGAAGCGGTGCTCGTGTTCAGAGGCGACCGCGTGCAGGTAGCGAACGCCGCCGCCGAGGCGCTCTTCGGCGCCGCCGCGGGAGACCTCGTCGGCGTGGCGCGCGAGACACTCCTCGCCGTGGACGTGGCCGCGCTCGCCGCGGCCAACGGAGGCGCCACCGCGGGGCACGCCAAGCGCGCTGGGGTCGAGCGCCGTGTCCTCGTCACGGCCGGCTGGGTCGTCGTTCGCGGAGAGCGCCTCGTGGTGGCGATCGTGCGCGATACGTCGGAGCGAGAAAAGCTGGAGGCACGTCTCCTCGAGACCCAGAAGCTCGAAGCGCTGGGTGGGCTCGCCGGTGGGGTCGCGCACGACTTCAACAACATGCTCTCCGTGATCTTGAGCTACGGCGCGCTCGTGCTCGAGGCGCTGCCACCCGGACATCAAGCGCGCGAGGACGTCGAGATGATCCAGGCGGCGGGCGTCCGCGCCTCGGAGCTCACCGCGCAGCTCCTCGCGTTCGGGCGCCGCCAGGTGCTGCGCCCGCGGCCCACCAGCCTGAACGACGTGCTCGGACAGGTGGAGAAGATGATCACGCGCTCGATCGGCGATGACGTCGTGCTGAAGATCCAGCCCGACCCGACGCTCGGCGCCGCGCTGCTCGACGCGCGTCAGGTCGAGCAAGTGGTGATGAACCTCGTGCTCAACGCGCGGGACGCCATGCCGTCCGGCGGAAGACTGCTCATCGAGACCAGCAACGTGGAACTCGACGCCGACTACGCGGCCGATCACCTGGGCGTCGTCCCTGGCCCGTACGTGATGCTCGCCGTGACCGACACCGGAGTGGGAATGGACGCCGCCACGCGCGCGCGGATCTTCGAGCCATTCTTCACCACCAAGGACGTCGGCCGCGGAACGGGGCTCGGCCTCTCATCGGTGTTCGGCGTGGTGAAGCAGAGCGGCGGTCACATCTGGGTCTACAGCGAGGTCGGACGGGGAGCGACCTTCAAGTTGTATTTTCCACGCATCGACGAGGTGCCGCACGACGTCCGCGAGGAAGGCCCGGCGGTCACGCGTCACGACGGAGCGGAGACCATCCTGCTCGTCGAGGACGACGACCGCGTGCGTGCCGTGAGTCGGCGCATCCTGAGCCAGCTCGGCTATCGCGTGCTCGAGACCAAGTCCGCCGACGAGGCGCTCCGAACGAGCGCAAGCTACCCCGGCGCGATCGATCTCCTCCTCACCGACGTCGTGATGCCGGAGACGAGCGGGCCCGAGCTTCTCGCCATGCTCGGGCCCAACCGACCCGAGATGAAGGTGCTGTTCGTCTCGGGCTTCACGGAGAGCTCCGTCGTCGAGCACGGACGCATCGCGCCCGACGCGCACTTCCTCGCCAAGCCCATCACGCCCCGCACGCTCGGAGCCAAGGTGCGCGCCGTCCTCGACGAGCGCCCCTGAGGCCCGACCACGCGGCATCGTGATTCGCGGCAACTGAACGCCGGTCCTCCTGGCCGCGGGTCATGCTGCGGCGCACAATTTGCGGGTGGCTGCCTGGCCTCGGCCGGGCTATAGCGACCGCGCTGGGCCTCGCCGGACTGCGCGAGGCGACCTACTAGGAGAGAAGCACCATGGCCATGCCGCCCGTCTACATCGTGTCCGCGACCCGCACTCCCATCGGCGCCTTCATGGGCTCGCTCTCTTCGATGCGTGCGCCCGAGCTCGGCGCCGTCGCCATCAAGTCGGCGCTCGAGCGCGCCAAGCTCGCGCCCGACACCATCGGCGAAGTCTTCATGGGCAACGTGCTCCAGGCCGGCATCGGCCAGGCGCCGGCCCGCCAGGCGCTCATCTACGCCGGGCTCCCGAACAGCGTGCCGGCCACCACGGTCAACAAGGTCTGTGGCTCGGGCCTCCAGGCCCTCATCTTCGGCGCCCGCGCCGTGGCGCTCGGTGAGCGCGACCTCGTCGTCGCCGGCGGCATGGAGTCGATGTCGAACGTGCCCTACTACCTCGAGAAGGCGCGCGGCGGTTACCGCATGGGCGACGGCAAGCTCGTCGACGGCATGATCTTCGACGGCCTCTGGGATCCCTACGGCAACGTCCACATGGGCAACTGCGGCGACGCCTGCGCCAAGGAGTACGGCTTCTCGCGTGAGGCGCAGGACGACTTCGCCAAGGAGAGCTTCCGTCGCGCCGTCGCCGCCCAGAAGGAAGGCATGTTCGACGCCGAGATCACCGCCGTCGCCGTCCCGCAGAAGAAGGGCGAGCCGACGATGGTGAAGCTCGACGAGGGTCCGACCAAGGGCGACCCGTCGAAGTTCGCGGGCCTCCGCCCGGCGTTCTCCAAAGACGGGACGATCACGGCGGCCAACGCGTCGTCGATCAACGACGGCGCCTCGGCCCTCATCCTCGCCAGCGAGAAGGCCGTGAAGGAGCACAAGCTGGAGCCGCTCTGCCGCATCGTCGGCTGGGGTGGCGGCGCGCAGGAGCCGGCCAAGTTCACGACCGCGCCCGTCCTCGCGATGAACGAGGCGTCGGCCAAGACCGGGATCAAGCTCGACGCGATCGACCTCTTCGAGATCAACGAGGCCTTCGGCGTCGTCACGATGGCGTGCGCCAAGCTGACCAACGTCGACCTCCAGAAGGTCAACGTCCGCGGCGGCGCGGTGGCCCTCGGTCACCCGATCGGCGCCACCGGAGCGCGCATGGTCACCACGCTCGCGTACGCGATGAAGGATCGCAACGCCAAGCGCGGCATGGCCACGCTCTGCATCGGCGGCGGCGAAGGCCTCGCGCTCGTCATCGAGCGCTGATTTCGCGCCGCCCTACGCCTCCGCACTTCGTGCGGAAGCGCGGCTTAAGAGCCGCGCAGGCTGGGCGACGCTTGTTCGAGCCGGAAGAGAGAGAGGGTGTCCGTTCGCGGGCACCCTTCTTTTTTGCGCGTAGGTCTCAGCGGAAGATGGCGGTGGGCGCGCCGTAGCGGGTGTCCCAGTCGACCCACGGGACGTCGGTCGCGCCGATGGTGTAGTCGTCCACGGTCCACTCACCGCTCGGTTTGCGCTCGACGAGCGCGGCGAAGACGTCGTCGAAGAGCCCGACGTCGATCGCGTGCTGGAAGTCGGTGCCGCGATAGTCGACGGGCGAGAGGGAGCCGCGCAGGCGGATCTGTCCGCGCATGAAGACGAAGCGCCCGCTCGCCTCGTAAGCCCCGCCCTGCGTGACGACGAAGACGATGTCCTGATTGCGGACGAGCGGCTTCACGACGGCGCGAAACGCGTCCATGACTTTGGTGCGCTCGGCCACGCCATAGTCCGGAGCCTCGGCGGTGGCGCCGGCCCGGTTCGTCGGAAAGAGGCTCGACGGCGCGCCGTAGCGCTGCGCCCACTCCTCCCACGGGCGGTCCTCCATCCCCGCGACGTCCATCAAGAGCGTGCGCGACTCGAGCACGCGAAAGACCGAGCCCTCACGACGGAGCAGCGCCCAGATTCCCTTCCGCGCGCGCGGGTCGTCGGACAGCATTCGGTCTTCTTCGGAGAGCGCATAGACGGCCGGCGACCCGTCGGGATGGACGACGCGTCCTTCGACGTAGACGAACCCCGCCGCTTCGGCGAGGCGGCCGGCGCTCACGTCGAAGAGGATGCTCTGCGACGGGAACTCGGGCTGCACCTTGGCCCGGAGCGCGTCGAAGATGGCTGCGCGATCCGTCGACACGATCGCGCCAGCGGACTCTTCTTCCGACGACTCGCTGGCGGGAGACGCGCCACACCCGACGAGCGAGGACGCGAGAACGACGAGCGCGGTGAGTGTGACGAACGGCTTCGTACGATGAGCGTGCATGGGGGCGTTGGCTGCAGCGGCCGTGCCGAACGACGCTGCGCGATCCTTCGGTCAATCCGCGCCCGCGAGCGGCGTCGCACGACCGTTGGGTCCAAGGCGATCCGCGCCCTGACGCCCCACGCTCTCTCGGATCGTCCCCGCGCGACCGGGACCGAGATCTCGTCGTCAGCGGAAGAGGGCCTTGGGGGCGCCGTAACGCGTATCCCAGTCGACCCACGGCACATCGGTGGACCCGATGGCGGAGTCGACGACGTTCCACTCCTCGCCCCTGCGCTCGAGGAGCGCGGCGAACCCGTCGTCGAAGAAGCCTTCGTTGACGGCTTCTTCGAACTCCGTGCCTCGATAGTCGACGGGGGCGAGTGAGCCACGCAGGCGAATCGTGCCGCGCATGAATACGAAGCGGCCGCTCGTTTCGTAGGCCCCGCCGTCGGACACGACGAACACGATGTCTTGGTCCCGAAGGAGCGGCCTCACCTTCGCGCGAAGCGCGTCCATGACCCGCGACCGTTCCGACACGCCGTAGTCCGGCTCCGCGGGCGCCGCGACGACCGCCCCCGACGCGACCGCCGTGCCCTCTTCGGGCGCAGCGCCCGAGCAGCCAGCCATCAGCCCGACGAGCCCCGACAACAACCACCAACGCGACACGAGCTTCATCTCACGACCTCCGGCAGGGCGTTCTGCATCGGCGGTGCCAGTGAGGTGTAATTTGACGCTCACCCGCAAATTTGGCCCTTCAACGCTTGCGCGGGGCCGCGCTTTCGGGGCGGTGCGCCCCCTGGCTCGAAGCGGTGTGGATCTCTTAACGCCCGCTGCAGCGCGCGCGAAGGCCTCAGTCGAGGGTGAGCGAGCCGTGAAGGACGATGCCGTCGTCGCCGACGACCCAGAGATCGTCCCAACCGGTGCCGGAGATGCCTCGCAGATCGTGGCCGCCGGCGGGGCTGTCCATGATGCGCGGCTTCTCTTTGCCTTCGAACAGCATGACGCGACCCGAGCTTCCGACGGCGAGGAAGCGCGACGTGCTCTCGCCCCAGATGCCGTAGATGTATTGCTGCGCGCGTTGGATGTCGTCGCGCTCCTCGTTGAGCATGAGGAGCATCGAGCCGGGCTTGCCGGTCTCCGCGCTCGTGTCGGTGCCGGCGAAGTACCAGAGCCCGTAGTAGTTGGCGCCGAGCACGACGTCGAACGCCTTGCCGAGCGGGCCCCACACCGCCGAGTACGTGCGCGTGGGATCGATCTTCTGGACCTCGCCCTTCCAGTTCGTGCCGTCGTACTTGTAGAAGGTGCCCACTGGCCCTGCCACGACGACGTGATTGGGCGAGTTGCCGCCGACGGCGGCCATCACCGGGAAGAAGAGCGTTTGGGTGAGCGCCTGCGGAGTGTCGGCGGGCACGTCTTGCTGGACGCCCTTCTCCATCGGCCGGGTCGGGTTGCCGAAGTACGTCGCGCCGTCGTTGCCGACGACCACGACGCGATCGTCGTCTCCCGTACCGCTGCCCCACACGGAGCGAAGGCCGTGTTCGACGGTGGCGAACTGCACCCATCGATTGGGCGCGCGCAGCATGGCGACGCCGCGATTCGAGTTCTTGAACGAGCCGACGGCGAGCGCCCACGTCTCGTTGCCCCACACACCGTTCAGCTCGACGCCACCGACGGTGGTCTTCGTCCAGGTCTTGCCATCCCACTCGAGGATCGACTCGTCACCGACGACGAAGACGCGGTTCTTGCTGACGGCGTGAACCGCTCGGTAAGAAGCGTTGGGGAAGTCGGTGGCCGCCGGAGCGAGCTTGAGGGCCTGGTCGCCCGAGACGCTGTTGTTGGTCGTGGTGGAAATGCCGCTGTCGGGCGCGGCGCTGGCGCCTTCGGGCGGGCCGCTCCGAATTTGGCCGCACGCGCCAAGCGAGGCGATCGCAAACGCGAAAACACCGGTGACGGCGGCGGTCTTCATGGGCGCAAGTTGAGCTACCACAACTCGCGACATACGCACGCAGGTGGCGATGGATTCCCTCCCATGCCAAGATCGCGAAGCTTTTGGTGAAAGGACGGTCCCGCGCATGCAGCCTCGAGAGCTCTCACGCGCGGTTTCATGGGTCGGCGCCAAGACCCCGACCCTCCCGCCCGCCACTCACACGAACAGCTACGCGCTGGGGACGCGCGAGGTGTTGCTGGTCGAGCCGGCGACCCCGTACGAGGACGAGCAACGGGAGTGGTTGGCCTGGGCGCGCGGCCTCTCGAGCGAGGGGCGGCGCCCGATCGCGATCGTCGCCACGCATCACCACCCCGACCACGTCGGAGGCGCGGAGGCGCTGGCGCGCGCGCTCGGTCTCCCGCTCTGGGCGCACGAGGCCACGCTCGCGCGCCTCCCGTTTCTCGCGCATGGCGGCATCGCGACGCGGGCGCTCCACGATGGTGAGCGCCTCGTCTTGGACGGCGCGTCGCCCGAAGCGTGGGACGTGCTCCACACGCCGGGCCACGCGGCTGGGCACGTGTGCTTGTTCGATCGCCGCGCCCGCGTCGTCGTGGTGGGCGACATGGTCGCGAGCGTGGGGACAATCCTCATCGCTCCCGGTCCGGGTGAAGGACACATGGCCACGTACCTGAGAGAGCTCGCTCGGCTCGAGTCGCTCGACGCCGCGGTCGCGCTCCCGGCGCACGGCGATCCCATCGACGCTCCGAGCGCGCTCTTTCGTCACTACCGAGCGCATCGTCAGAAGCGCGAGGACAAGATCGTCGCCGCGCTCGACGCTGCCGCGACGCCCGAAGGCGCGAGCCAAGAAGAGCTCTTGCCGATCGCGTACGACGACACACCGATGACCGTGTGGCCAATCGCGCGACTGAGCCTCGCCGCGCACCTCGAGAAGCTCGTCGAAGAAGGTCGCGTGCGCGCGACCGACGGTCGCTACTCACGCATGACTTGAGCGCGGATCAACCCGGACCGGCGTCGGCGATGCCGACGGCGTCGCCTGTGAGGGTCAACCGATCGGGGACGTTGCCGCACGCGGCACCGTCGATGGTGATCTTGGCGTCGAAGCGCTTCGGCCCCGCGGCGCGCGGTGCGAACGTGGCGTGGATCGTCTCCTTCTGCTTCGGAGTGAGCGTGAACGCGGCCGGGACATTGGTCCACGAGAGCCCGAATCCGTCCGCGTCGGGCACCGCGAACGTGATCGTGACCGGCGCGTTGCCTTCGTTCGCCACATCGACGTGGATGGGCGCGCCGATGTCGCCCACCGGCACGGGACCGAACGACGCCGAGGCCGGAGTGAGCATCACGATCGCGCCGTCGGGGATGACGCGCAGGCGAACGCGGAGCGGCGCGCCTTCGCCGAGATCGACGACGAGCTCGCCCTCGATCGGAACGCGCGGCGCGACGTCGCGTGGAACGCGGACGCGAAGCGAAACGTCGACCTCCGCGCCCGGCGCGAGCGACAGCGCGGGGGCCCCGTCGAGGACGAACGCGTCTCCCGTCACCGAGAGCTGACAGCGCAACGCGCGGCCACCGGTGTTCTTGAGGTGAGCGGCCTTCGTGCGCGTCGCGCCGCAGTCGACGTAGCCCCACTCGACGGAAGGCGTCGTCGTCGCGAGCGCGACCAGGGTCGGCGCGGTGGCGGTCGCAGACGCGCTCGGCGTCGGAGACGACCCCGCGTCATCACGCGTGTCGAGCGGCTCGACCTTCCCCGCGCAGCTCGATGCGAGCCCGACGACCGCGAGGATCGCGAGCCGAAGGACAAGGCGACGAGCGAGCACCACCCATCGAGCGTAGAGGGCGGCTGCGTCTCTGGCGGCCGAAATCCCCGGGAATGAGGCCGAATTTCTCGTACCATGGAGGGCGATATGGGGGCGCTGGAGCGAGCATGGCGCGAGTGACGCGAGGGTCCGTGATTCGCGGCGCCGCGAGCGCGCGACCGACCGCGGCCGCTGGGGTCACGGCTCCCGCACGCGGGCTTCCGCGAGGCCGCGTGATCCCGAGCGAAGTGATGGACGCGCGCGGCGAGGCGGCGCACATCTTGGCCCGGGCGCACGAAGAGGCCGCGCGCATCACGAGTGCAGCCGAAGCGCGCGGGCGCGCGCGCGAGGAGGAAGAGAGGGTCGCCTTGGCTCGCGAGGCTGACGCCAAGGTCGCCGCCGAGATCGTGGCCCTCCGCAGCGACGAGGACGCGCGCGCGGCGCGCGACTTCGAGCGGCTGCTCGACACGGCAGTCGTGCTGGCCGAGCGCGTGGTCGGTGCGGCACTCGAGCTCCAACCCACGCGCATCGTCGACATGGCCCAGGCTGCGCTCCGTGAGGCGCGCGGGGCGCGGCGCCTCGTTTTCGAGGCCCATCCCCTGGACGCGGCCGTGCTAGAGACCCAGCTTGGAGAGGCGGGGCTCTCGGCCGAGAGCTTCACCATCGAGACGCATGGCGACCTCGCCCGCGGCGATCTCGTCCTCCGCACCGAACTCGGAACGCTCGATGCCCGCCGGAAGACCCAGCTCCAACGACTCGCCGACGCCCTTGCGCGAAGAAGGTCCGGGCGTGACGGATGAGCAGTCGTCGCGCCTGCCAGCCGACTTCCGGCGCAGCGTGCTCCTCTTCGCGCTCACGGCAGCGAGCGTGTTCTACACGGCGTGGACGAGCTCGCCGGGATACGAGGCGGCGCACTTCGGTCGAGCCGCGCTGATCTACGGCGCCCAGTTCACGGGCGCGCTCCTGTCGATCCTCCTCGCGCACGAGCTCGGCCACTACGTGGCGGCGCGTATCCACGGCGTGCCGGCGTCGCTGCCCTACTTCATCCCGATGCCGTACCTGTCGCCGTTCGGGACCATGGGCGCGGTCATTCGCATGAGCGGGCGCATCCCCACCCGTAAGGCCTTGCTCGACATCGGCGCGTCCGGACCGCTCGCCGGCCTCACCGTCGCCATCCCGATGTACCTGTGGGGTGCAGCGCACTCGTCGTTCGTGCCGCTGCTCGGCAAGAACGACGGCATCTTCCTCGGCGAGTCGATCCTCACCAAGCTCTTCGATCGAATCGCGGTCGGCCCCACGCCCGAGGGCATGGACCTCATGCTCTCGCCCGTCGCGTTCGCCGCTTGGGCAGGGCTCTTCGTCACGATGATCAACCTGCTTCCGGTCGGGCAGCTCGACGGCGGACACGTCGCGTACGCGCTCTTCGGGCCGCGCCAAGACAAGCACTCGGTCATCGTGCACCGCTCGCTCCTCGCGCTCTTCTTCGTGAGCGTCGCGAGCTTCGCCGCGCGCGATCTCCGCGCCGGCATCGGCTTCACGCAGCTCGGCCGCCACCTGATGAGCTCGATGTTCTGGCTCGTGTGGTTCGAGGTCCTCGGCGTGATCGGCTCCTTGTCCCAGCCGCCCGCGCAGGGCGACGCGGACGCGCCGGTCATGTCGAATGGCGTCCGAATCTTCGGGCTCGTCGGGCTCATCGCGCTCGCCTGGTACGGCCAGAACGGTGACGTGAATCCGCTCTTCTGGTTGGCGTGGTTCGCGGGCCTCGGCCTCCTCCTCGCGATGGAGCGAAAGGGTGGCTCGCTCCGCGCGACGCCGCTCCTCGATCATCCCCCCACGAGCGCGACGCCGCTCACGCTCGGTCGCAAGATCGTGGCCGTCATCACGCTCCTCTTCTTCGCGCTCCTCTTCATGCCCTCGCCCATGGTGATGTGATGGTGGTCCGCACGATCGCGTCTCTCGTCCTCGTCGCGACCGTCTTCGCGTGCGGCGCTTCGCAGGGCTCGGCGCCGGTGGGCCCCACCAGCGGCACGTGCGGCGAGGGGTGCACGCGCTCCTGTGAGGCGAGGTGCTCGGGCGAGCTCGCGCAGTGCGAGGCGCGCTGCGACGCCTCGACGCCCATGGAGCTCGGGAACACCATGAAGCAGGCTTCGGTGCCGCGCGACGGCAATCCGTCGTGCCGTCGCAACTGCAGCGGCGACGAGCAGACGTGCCTTCGCACCTGCGGCGCCGCTTGCCGTCCTTGCGAGTGAGTCGAAGAGACGGCGCTCGCGGATCGCACGGCGATCGTCGTAATCTCGACCGACCGTGATTCCCCGCTTCAATGGCCGCATTCGCATCGTCCTGACCGGTGGTCCGGGCGGCGGCAAGACCACCGCGGCCGACCTCTTTCGGCGCGAAATCGGCGAGCGCGTCGTCATCGTCCCCGAGTCGGCCACGATTCTCTTCGGCGGCGGGTTCCCGCGCGTCGAGGCGGTGGAGGGGCGACGCGCGACGCAGGAGGCGATCTTCCACGTCCAGCGCAACCTCGAGGACGTGATGACCGCCAACTTCCCCGACCGCATCCTCCTCTGCGATCGCGGCACCGTGGACGGCGCGGCCTACTGGCCCAATCACGGCAAGGAAGGGATGTTCTTCAGCGAGCTCGGCACCACGCTGGAGGCCGAGCTCGCTCGCTACGACGGGGTCATCTTCTTCGAGAGCGCCGCGGTGGGGGGCATCCAGATCGAAGGCGGCAACCCTGTGCGCAACGAATCACTCACGCGCGCGGTGGAGCTCGATCAGAGGCTGCGCGCCATTTGGTCGAAGCATCCGCGCTTCGTGCTGGTTCCGCACCAAGGCTCGTTCGTGAAGAAGATCACGACCGGGCTCGCGGCGCTCGAAGCGATGATCACCGACCTCGCACGCTGAACCTGTACGCGAGCTCGGGTGCGGGCGCGCTCAGCGCCCCTTCTTGACGGTCAGCGCGCCGAAGCTCGCGCCGATCACGGCGGGCGCGTCCTTGCCCCAGCGCGGGCCGTCGAGCCAGAGCACCGTACCGGCGGGGTGATCGCCAGCCTCACGAACCACCGCGAGGAAGCCGCGGTTGTTCATTTCGGCGAAGCTCTCGAGCGTGCTGGCGTGACCGAGACCGACGACCGCGATCGGCTCCCATGCTCCGCTCTCCACTCGGTCCGACCAATCGCCGACGATGTACTCGTCGAAGCCGTTCGCCCAATGAGAGCCGTCGCGACCGGGGTGGTACTTCGCGGTCGGGCTCGGATCGGAATCCGCTTCGAACGACTTCCAGTCGAAGAAGACCGCGGGGAACATCTCGCCGTCGAGCTTCACCGACACGTCTTTCCACGCGTGCGCGAGATGTCCGCCGCCCGCCGCGGCCTTGGGAGCGTTCGCCTTCTTCGGCGCAGCCTTCTTGGGCGCAGCCGCCTTCTTCGGCGCGGCCTTCTTCGGCGCGCCCTTCTTCGGCGCATCCTTCTTCGGCGCGGCCTTCTTCGGCGCGGCCTTCTTCGGCGCAGCCTTCTTCGGCCCAGCCTTCTTCGGCCCAGCCTTCTTCAGCGCAGCCTTCTTGGGCGCAGCCTTCTTCGGCGCGGCCTTCTTCGCGGTCGTCTTCTTCGTCTTCGCCTTGGCCATGCGCGCATCGTCGCCGGCGCCCGGCGCGTACACAAGCCGCGCGCCTCGTCAGAGCCCGAGGTTTCGTCGAATCCGTGGGAGCGGCGGCTCCATGTCGGGCACGAACGCCGTGCCGGTGATGCGCTCGAAGGCTTCGGCGTAGCGGAGCGCTGCGCCGACGCGCACGTCGTCCGGCAACGGAGGCGGCGGGCCATCGCCCACGTACCCGAGCGCCGTGTAGTGGCGGCGGACGAAGTCCTTGTCGAGCGGCTCCGGATCTTCACCGCGCGCGAAGCGCTCCTCGTAGGTCGGCGCGAGCCAGAAGCGCGAAGAGTCCGGGGTGTGGATCTCGTCGATGACGACGAGGCGACCGTCTTTGGTGCGGCCGAACTCGTACTTGGTGTCGACCAAGATCAGCCCGCGCTCCGCGCACACACGCTGCCCCTCGGCGAAGAGGCGTAGGGCGAGCTCGGCGGCCGTGTCGAAGTCGGCGGGCGTCACCTGGCCGACGGCGAGGATCTCCTCGCGCGAGCCGGAGACGTCGTGCTCACCTTTCGGGGCTTTGGTGGCCGGCGTGAGGATGGGCGCGGCGAGCTTCTGGTTCTTCTTCATCCCGTCGGGGAGGCGATGTCCGCAGAACACGCGCTCGCCGCGCGCGTAGTGGGTCCAAATGCTCGTCGACGTGGTCCCGGTGAGGTACGAGCGCACGACCATCTCGACCAAGATCGGCTCGCACTCCACGCACTCGAGCACGTTGGGGTCCGGCACGCCGATCAGATGGTTGTCGACGACGCCCTTCGTCCTCTCGAACCACCACGCCGCGAGGCGGTTCAGGATCTGGCCCTTGAACGGGATCGTTCCGAGCACCCGATCGAAGGCGCTGATGCGATCGGTGACCACGATGAACCGCTTGCCCTCGGGCGCGCTGTAGTTGTCGCGCACCTTGCCTTCGTACTTCTGGCCGAGCGTGGGAAAGTCGGTCGCAGCGAGGGTCCGGTCGAGCGCGGCGCGCGCCTGGTCTGCCGTCAGCATGGCGCCCGACACTCTAGTATAGTTGGGCTCGTGATGGTGACCGCCGAGCCAGGCAACGACGACCGCGTCTTCCGCTCCTTTCGAGGGGCGGCGCTCGCGCTCGCCTCCGGCGCGACGCTCGGCACCGCGGCGATGCTCGAGCCCGACACGCGCGGCTACGGTACGCACGAGCAGCTCGGGCTCTTCGACGCGTGCCCGGCCGCGCGCGCCGGCGCCGCATGCCCGACGTGCGGGCTCGTGACGAGCGTGGTCCACGCGACGCGCGGCGAGCTCACCGAGTCGCTGCACACCCACGGCGCAGGTCTGCCCATCGTCCTCGCGCTGGTGTGGACGTTCGTGCTCGGCGTGACCGAGCTCCTTCCGATGCCATGGCACTGGCCGAGCCCACGGGCGCGAAAGCGCGTCGCGTTCGCGCTCGTCTTCGCCCTCGGAGTCGGCACCACGACGACGATCGTGCAGCGCCTCTGGCGCGCGGACGCGATCTCCGATCTTCGCTGACGACGCCGCTCCGTTCGAGCGCAGGCCCGCGCGATTTTGGGGCGACCCAATGCGACAGCCTCTGCCGACACGGGGAAATCTGCCACGGCACGCGCGCTGCTTCACGTGCCCTCTATGAGCGAACGTGACATCCGCGAGCGCGACATCCTCGTCGCCTCCAACGAATACGCCTACGTCCAGGACCTCACCAAGGGCGACATCGTCCTTTACGTCGGGCCCACCAAGATCTCACTCTCCAACACCGAGCGCATCGTCGACCTCCGCGACGGGCGCTTCGTTCCCGTGCGCGCCGAAGAAGGCCTCGGCGTGAGCGCGTTCGTGACCGCGTCGTCGTCGGAGTACGTGATCCTCGAAAACCCGCTCAAAGATCCGAGCGTGCGGCCGGTCAAAGGCAACAACGGCGCGGTCGAGCTCCGTGTGGGTCGCAAGGTCGTCGTGCCCGGGCCCGCCACCTTCCCGCTCTGGCCCGGCCAGCGCGCGCGCGTCGTCGAAGGGCACTCGCTCCGTGAAGACGAGTACCTGATCGTGCGCGTCGTGGAGCCCACCGACGAGGATCCCCGCCCGATCGGAACCGAGTTCATCGTGCGCGGCGCGGACACGAGCTTCTATCTCCCGCGAACCGGCCACGAGGTCGTCCCGCGGGGAGGGCGAAGCGGACGGGCCGCGCTCGCACCGGCCGACTACGTGCGCGAAGCGCACCGACTCCGCAAAGGCATGGGCATCCACCTGCGCGTCGTCAAAGCCTTCGTCGACGCGGGCGCTGGCGTTCTCCCCGCGCGAGCCTTCGCCGCGGGCGAGGAGCTCTTCATCACCGAGCACGAGGGCTTCTTCTTCCCCACCGAGAACCTCGAGATCCTCACCGAGGTGTTCGCGGTGCCGCTCGCCGAAGGCGAAGGCCTCCACGTTCGCGATCGCGTGACCGGCCGCGTGGAGACCATCGTTGGGCCGGTGAGCTACCTCCCCGATCCGACCAAGGTCGAGGTCATGGTGCGCGCGCTCGACGTCGAGGTCGCCAATCTATGGGGCGTCGCGTCGCGCGATCCGCGTCGCGCCATCGCGGTGTACGTGCCGTCCGGCTTCGCCGTGCTCGTAGTGTCCGCCGACAAGCGCGAGGTGGTGCGCGGCCCGGTGACCCGCGTCCTCAGCTACGAAGAGAGGCTCGAGGCGCTCGAGCTCTCCACCGGTCGCCCCAAGACGCACGCGCTCACGCTCCGCACCGCGTTCCTGCAGGTCGACGGCAACAAGGTCTCGGACGTCGTTCGGCTACGAACCAAAGACCACATCGAGATCGAGCTCTCGGTCTCGTACCGCGTGTCGTTCGTGGCCGCGCCGGGCGCCGAAGCGCGGTGGTTCCACGTCACCGATTACGTCGGTCTCATGTGCGATCACTTGGGCTCGCTCCTCCGCGCGGCGGCGCGCAGCGTGACCCTGGATCGATTCCACGAGGACAGCACCGAGATCCTCCGCGCCGCCGTTCTCGGCGGCAAATCGAGCGAGGGGCCGCGCGCCGGCCGCCACTTCGACGAGAACGGCATGTGGGTCTACGACGTGGAGATCCTCGAGGTGAAGATCCTCGACGCGCAGGTGAAGGATCTCATCGAGAACGCGCAAAGGAGCGCGATCGTCGCCGAGCTCACGCGGCAGAGCGAAGGGCGGCGGCTCGAGAGCGAGCGACTCCGCGAGGAGGTGAACCGCGGCGTCCTTTCGGCGCGGCGCGCGACGCTCGAGGCGGCCAGCGAGCACGAGCTCGCCGAGCGCGCGCTCTCCGAGGCCAAGGCGGCGAGCGAGGTCGCCGTCGAGCGCGAGAAGCGCGTGGGCATGGCCGAGGCCGAGGCGCGCGCCCTCGCCCTCCGCTCCGAGGCGCAGACCGCAGCCGCCAAGCGCGAAGCGGAGCTCGAGGAGGCTCGCCTGCGCGCGCGTGTGGCCGCGTTCCGCGAACAGATGGAGGCGATGGCGCCCGAGCTCGTGGCCACGCTAAAAACGTTGGGACACCAACGATTGACCGAGGAGCTCACGCGCCACGTGGCGCCGCTCTCCATCCTCGGCGGCACGAGCGTCACCGACGTGGTGGAGCGCCTCTTGGGTCAGCTCCCCATCGGGACGAGCGAGACGGTGGCGGGCGTGCTCGGAGCCACGGCGAAGAACGGAGCGTCGAGCAGCAAGCGGCCCTGAGCGCTTGATGGCACCGGCTCAGCGGATGAGACGCACGTTGCCCGAGTCGCCCGGGCACGGGCCATCCTGAACGGACTCGTAGTCGGCGAGGAGCTCACTCAAGTCCGCCTTGCTGCCGAAGTGGACGTGCATCGCGCCCACGTCGGCGCGCCCGCTCATCCCATCCTTGTCGACCACCCCTTGGATTACGACGCGCTCCACGCAGCGGTGGTTCTGGAGGACCAGCGTCGCGGTCACCGAGAGGCCGCGCTGCTCGACGGTCGCGACGGCGGGCCCCGAGCTGCCGTCCTTGCCCTGCCAGGTTCCGTTCAGGGTGGCGGTGTGGTGGATGGTGTCGAGCTCGTCCGTCGCCGCGTCCTCGGCGGCCGAGCATCCGGTGAGCGCACACAAGAGGAAGGCGGAACCAATCAGGGGAAGCGAGCGGAGCATGTCCCCCGCCGAGCACGACCCGTGCCACCTACGGCGGCGCATTTCTCGTGACTTCGGCGGGCGCTGAGAACGCTCGGTCACAGCCCGAGTGAATGATCGCTCACCTGCGTAGAGCGCTTCGCTCTTCCACCTCTGCTCCGTCGACGAACGGGAGACCGCTCGTCGTCAGTGACAGGTCGCGAGCGCCTCGGTGTCGATGCGACGAAGGAGGTCGACGAGCTTCGCGATGTTGGGCGGCGCGGGACGGCACGTCGTCTCCTCACAAGCCGCGACGAGGCAGTCGTCGCCCACCAGGATGCGGCGCGCGCCGTACGTGATCGTCAAAAGGGTGCCGTCGCACGGGCGCGAATCGCGGCCGAAGAGCAGGCCCTCGGAGAAAGCCTCGTCGACGCCCGGAGCACGGAGAGCCATCGCGACGTCTGCCGAGGAGATGCCGCTCGACGTGGGCAACGTCGCGGTGCAGCCAGTGAGCACCGATCCCGTCTGCTGCGCATGGGAGAAGACCATCGGGCAGCGACTGAGGGTGCTCGTCTCCGAGCGCTGCGCGACCCTTCCTTGCGGCCCCCATGAAAGCTCCGGAAGGCAAGTCGCGCTGGGCCGTGAGCTGGTTGGGTCGGTCGACACCGAGTCGGGAGCGTCGCCCGACGGGCGCCTCGCTGCGGCCGACGCGCTCGGAGTCGAAGAAGGCGCGCTGCCGGTGGAGTCGGACGGGGCCGAGACGATGCCGCCACATGCGGACGAAGCGATCGCGGACGCGCACGCGAGGAGCCGGAGTTTCATGCGCAGGACTTACGCTCGGCGCACCGATTTCGCTGCCACCCGCCCCGGATTTTGCGCTGACGTTTTACGGATCGCAGCGCCGGGGTTGCTGGCGGCGCGAACGTCACGGCCGCGGCAAGACGCTCTCCGGCGGGTCGGCTACGAGGCCGGCGTCGACGATTCGGTACGTGCGGTCGAGCTTCTTGGTCCGCACCGGCTTTCCGGGGAGCGGCTCGAGGCTCGCGTTCGAGCCGGGCTTGGCGCGCGCGAAGGTCCAGACCTCGTGCGAGACCACGCCTGAATCGGTCGATTCGATCGTAGCCGCCATGTTCGCTTTCCACGGCGCGGCCTCCTCGGGATCCGCGCGCTGCTGATCGAGCCACACTTCGATCGAGCCGAGGGAGGCGAGCCGCTTTTCGTCGAGGCGCAGCACGCGCTTGAAGCGAGTGTTCGACATCTGCTCGCCCGAGGCCTCCTCCACGTCCTCGAGGAGCACGAATCCATCACCCCAAGGCACCGCCGACAGGTCGCCGAAGCGGTCCGAGCATGCGAAGCCGGACCACGGCTCCGACGCGACGATCTCGACGACTCGTCCGCGCTGACGAACCAGGGCGAGGAATCCGGCCGGCTCGTCGCACAGACCGCCCTGGAAACCGACGAGAACGCGCACGGCAACGATATCGGTGAGACCCGCGTCGGCCGGCACGTCGGACGACGTCGTGAGCGAAGCGCGAACCACGCGCACGCGGGACGCGCGGTCATAGAGGCTGATCGTGTCACCTTGGCAGCTCGTCACCTCGGCGAGCCCTTCCGGCTCGTCCCGCCGTTCCGCATTGAACGGGCGCAGCGGATTGGCGTCAGCAGGCGCGCCGTCTCCGGGGAGCTCGCGAACGAGCGTCGCATAGCGATCGAGATCGAAGTCCGGGAGGAGCGCGAGCGCGATGGCATCGTCGGAGAGCGGACCGTCGTTGGGCATCGTGGCGACGCACGGCCCGGGCCCTCGTCGTGGCGGGCCGGCATCGAGCGGTTTGGCATCGGCCGCGCAGAAGGGAGCGGCGCGTCCGCGGCGCTCGCGTCGGTGGTCGGCTTCGGCGACGGCGGCGGGCTCGGGTTCGGAGAAGGTCTAGCGAGGAGGAGGAGCGCCCCCACGGAGGCGAGGAGAGCGCCCGCGATCACTCGTTGCCGTGTGGTCATGGCGCGTCGGCGCAAGATCCGTCGCGACGGTCGCCCGCCTCGTCCGAAGCGACACATGCATCATACATACACATGCAGGCGACTCTCCAGACTCACGCGCACCGGCAGATCGGCGCGACGCACACCCTATCGCATCCGCTGCGGCCGCCGGGCCCGAGCGAGCCGACCGCCGATGACACGGGCGGTGACCAGGTGATTCGGCCGCCCAGCCTGAAGTCGCCGTGGACGGTGCGGTCGCGGCCTCGTAGCTTCGCCTGACGATGACCGCTCAAGATCAGTACCTCCAGTCGCAGCTCGGGCAGATCCTTCAGCCGGGCGAGCAGGTCATCCACGCCGCGTACATGCGTCGGCAGCCCGGGCTCTGGATGCAGATCCTCCTCGTGGGCGGCCTGCTCCTCTTCTTGATGACGAAGGCCTACTTCGCCGTGCTCACCGATCGTCGCCTCATCTTGATTCGTACCAAGATGAGCTTCTGGAGCGGCGGCCCGAAGACGATGAACCTCGGCGTCGAGTCGATCGACATTCGCGCGATTCAGAAGGTCACCGTGAGCGGCTTCATGAACAACCGCTCCATGACCTTCCACATGGCGGACGGCAAGAAGGAGACGCTTCGCATCTCGCCGTGGTTCAAGCAGATCAGCGGCACCAAGGCGTTCTTCGAAGCGGTCCCGAAGATGTTCGGCGGAGGGCAGCCCGCGATGGGCGGTCAGCCGATGCAGATGCAACAGATGCAGCAGCCGATGGGCGGTCAGCCGATGCAGATGCAGGCAGCGCAAGGCATGGCGCCCGCGCCGCAGCTGGCGGCGTACGGCGCGCCGCAACAACAACAGCAGCAGGGATATGGCGCGCCCCAGCAGGCTTACGGCGCCCCTGCTGGATACGGCGCGCCGCCACAACAACAGCAACCGCAACAGCAAGGCTACGGCGCGCCCGCGGCGTACGGTCCGCCGCCGGCGCAGCCGCAAGGCTTCGCGCCCGGAACGCGCGTCCAAGTGGCGGGCCAGGATGGTCGCTGGTATCCGGCGTCGGTCGTCGCCCCGCAAGGCGACGGCTACCTCTGCGCGATGCCCGACGGGCAGCAGCACTGGTTCCCTGGCACGCACGTCGCGGCCGGCTGACGGCTCAGAGCTTCGAGCAGGCCGGGGTCTTTCGCTCCTCGGCTTCGATGCGCGTCAGGAGGTCGACGAGCTTGGCCACCGCCGGCGGCGGCGAAAGGCACGAGCCGGTCGACGGAACGCAGCCCGGGTCCGCGCAGTCGCCGCCCACGTCGAGGCGCCGCGCGCCGTAGGTGATGCGAAGAATGGATCCGTCGCACGGTCGCGGATCGGTGCCGAAGAGCTTGGCCGAGTTGAACGCCGCTTGGACCTCGGGCGCACCGAGCGCCTGGGCGACGTCGGCCGCGCTGATGCCGCTCGCGGTCGGAAGCATCGCTTGGCACTGCTTGGTCCCCGAAGAGTCGGTGCGCGAGAACGTGTAGCGCGTGCAGCTCGTGAGCGAGCTCTGTTGCGTGCTGGAGCCGAAGCCGCCGTCGGGTCCCCACGCGAGCGGCGCGACGCACGCGGTGCTCGGGGGCGTGGACGTCGGGGTGGTGGTCGCCGTCGCCGTCGCCGTCGGTGTGGTTACGGGCTGCGGAGACGAGGCGGATGCCGACGGCGTCGGCGTAGACGGTGTGCCACTCCCTGCCGAATCGGACGGGCTCGTCACGGCGCCGCCGCACGCGACCAAGAGAAACACCGAGAAACCAGCCGTGATCACGCGCTTCATGCCGTACCTCGTGCGAAGTGCGTGCCACGTTGCGCGCGTCTCTGCAACGTACGGCGCGCGCCAATCTCAACGGGTCGGCGCCGCCTTGAGGTAGCAGCGCGATCGAAAGAGCGTCTCGAACCCGAGGTGCTCGAGCATGGGGGCCGACGTCGCCTCGCGCGCGTGAGTGACGGCCACGTCGATGCCGCGCTCGCGCAAGAACGCAAGCCGCGCTGCGACGAGGGCGCGATAGGCGCCGCGGCCACGCGCCGCCTCGAACACCTGCGTCCCCAAGAGGTACGCGTAGTCCTCACGGAGCGAGAGCCACGCGGTGCCGACCACCTCGCTGCCGATACGCGCGACGAAGAAGCGCGGACCGCTCGCCGTGTCGCGAAGGGCGGCGCGATGCACGACACGCTCGGCGTCCATCTGCTCCGCGGGCAATGACCAGCCGCGCATCATGGCGGCGAGGTACACGTCGAGATTCGCGTCGGTGACCGGCTCGACGTGGACGCCCGCCGGCATCGCGAGCGCGAGCGACGTCGAACACCCCATCCCGCGGACGTCCCAGCTCGTGAACCCTCGCGCCGTGAGTCGATCGCCGAAGTCACTCGGCGCGGTCCATTCGCCGACGCACCACTTCGTCGGGTGAGAGGTGGCCGCGTACTCGGCGACCGTCTCGTCGATCACGCGATCGGCGTCGCCCTCGCTGACACGCGACGCGACGACCTCGTTGAGCACCGTCCCGGGCGCCGACGGCGTGATCACTTGGAACCAGCCCGGTCGCTCCACGATCCGCGTGTCGGGTCGCATGAGCTCTCGCCGCCGCGGCGCGCGCACGCACAGGCTCTTCTTGTCTTCGAAGCTGAGGCTCATGGTCCGGTGAGGCGCTCTCCTCGGGGATCGAGCCGAGCCCCTCGACGACAAGCGAGGGGGATCCTCGCACGGCTCTGCGCCTCGTGCATCCGTCCACTCCGCGAGGCTGTCGACGGCATTGGGGTCCGCTCCGAGCGGGACGCGACGCCGGCGCTCGCGCCCCGGCGAGTGGCAGGGCGCGCGCCGGCGAGGTCGACCCGCCTTCTTGACGACGTGCGGGCAGCACGCCTCCGACATCAGAGCCCGCGGCAGCCAGACCGCGTGCAGAGCGCTTCGCGCGTGCACCCCGACCCGGCACAGTTCGCCGCGCAGGTGGTGGACGAGCTGTAGTAGACGCGCGTCGACACACAGAACCAACGCACGGTCGTGGCTTGGGTCTCCACCGTCGAGGGCACCTCGACGCTGACGTCGTCGGTCGAATCGTCGGACGAGGAGTCTGCACTGCAAGCGATCGACGGCACTGCGAGAAGCATGGCAATGAGCGCGGTGAGCTTTTTCATGTGGGTCTCCATCTGGCGTGTCAACTGCGTCACGAGGCGTGGGCTGACGCCTCGAACCGCGTCGTACGCGGGCCAGAAGGCACTCGCTTGTCAAATAAACACACTGTCGTTTTTATCCATCACAGCGTGGACGAAGGGCGCATCTACGGCGGAAGTCCGGCAGCCAGGATGCAATCCGACGCATCTGCATTGCCGGGCCCGACGATCTCGTGCGGCGGATAGCGCACGAGATCGGAGTGAAGCCGCTCTCGACCTCGCCATCCCGAGTTGGCAGCCGCGTTCGCGGCGGCTAACGCGGCTGCAACTGACGACTCCGAGAACCTCGCAGACGAGCTAGTGCCGAGAAGGTGCACGGGAGGGGAGTCGAACCCCTACGCCTTGCGGCGGCGGAACCTAAATCCGCTGCGTATGCCAGTTTCGCCACCCGTGCGGAGACGCCCAAACGGTAGGCCAACGGCGACCCCTGTCCAGCGATTTGGCGCGCTCGCGCCGCCGCGGGTCGCGCTCAGGGCTGGCAGTAGAAGACGGT
>JBGAJR010000085.1:0-17204 GCA_044224815.1 Polyangiaceae bacterium | reverse complement strand
GACGGGTTCCAATCACGCGCGTCGGACGGCTCGCGCAAGAAGTCGCCCGAGGCGGCGAGCTTGAAGCCCGCCTTCTCGACCTCCGACCGAACGATCGACTCCTCGATGCGATGCGTGGTGTCGGCCTCGCTCACGCCGGCTCCGGCGCGCGCGCTGTGATCGACGACGAGGTAGGTGCCGCCCGGCTTGAGCGCGCGAAACACGGCGGCGTTCATCTTGTCGCGGTCGACCTTGAGCCAAACGGTGTCGTGGTAGAAGAGCACGAAGACGACGGCGTCGAGATCTTTGGCCTCGGGCGGGAGCGGATCATCGAGCTCGCGCGCCACCGTCACGACGTTCTTGTTGACCGGCTTGGCCATGCGATCGGCCCATGGCTTCTTCGCGAAGCGCTCGATCGCCCAGCTCGTGTTTTGACCGTAGACGAGGCCGCTCGCGCCCACCGCGCGCGCGAGGAGCTCGGTCGTGTAGCCGGTCCCGGCCGAGAGGTCGGCCACCTTCATCCCCGGCTTCACCCCTGCGAACGTGAGGAGCTCGCCCGGCTTGCGCCCGCCGTCGAGCGCCTTGTCTTTGGGATCGCGGTCCGCAGCGTCGACGACCGCGCGGATCTCGGGGGACACGCTCGCTACGGGCGACGAGGTCGCGGGCGGCGCCGACGCGGGTGACTCGGGAGCTGGCGCGGGCGCGCCTCCGCAAGCCGTCAGGGTGAGGCAGAGCGTGAGCGTGAGCGCGGAGCGAATCATCGAGCCGCTACTAAGCGCGCTCGCCGTCGTCGGCAAGCGCGCGCTGATACCGCCACGCGCCGTCCTCGCGAACGAACGCGCTCGTCTCTTCGAACGAGCGATCGCGCCCGCCCACGAAGACGCGCACGTGGAACGAGACCGTGGCGCGATCGCCGTCCTCGCGCGCGGTCTTCACCGTGAGCGCCATGAACCGGCTCGTGCGGCACACTTCGCGGAGCGCGGCGACGAGGGCCGCCGGATCCGCGGACCGATCTTCGTGATCGGACGAGATCGTCTTTACGAGGTACTCCGCGTCGCCGAGCGCGAACGCCGAGTAGCGCGAGCGCATGAGCGCTTCGGCGGTCGCCGACTCGCGCGCGCCCGCGTGCGCCGGACCGCAGCATGCGCCGTACGTCGCGCCGCTGCCGCACGGGCATGGCTTGGTCGGACCGAGCTTCGCCTTCATCGTCGCGCGCCTTTCTTGAACCCCTCGCACGAAGGCGCGGGCTCATGGGCCGCGAGCCGACGCGCGGCCACGCGGCAGGCGTCGCGGCTCCGATCGACGAGCACGTAGTCGCGCCCGAGCTTGGCCGCGGCCTCGCCGAGGGTGCCGCTCCCAGCGAAGAAGTCGAGGGCCACGTCGCCGGGCCGCGAGTGCACGCGCACGATCCGCTCCACGATCCCTAGCGGCTTCTGCGTCGGGTATCCGGTCTTCTCACGACCGTTGGTGGGCACGATGGTGTGCCACCACACGTCGGTCGGCGTCTTGCCGCGCGCGGCCTTCTCTTTGGTCACGAGCCCCGGCGCCATGTACGGAATGCGATCGATGGCGTCGTACTCGAACACGTACGACTTCGGATCGCGCGCGTACCAAAGGATCGTGTCGTGCTTGGCGGGCCAGCGCGACTTCGAGCGCGCGCCGTAGTCGTAGGCCCAGATGATCTCGTTCATGAACGAGTCGCGCCCGAGGAGCGCGTCGAGCGCCACCTTCACGTAGTGCACCTCGCGATAGTCGAGGTGCACGAAGATCGAGGCGTCGGCGGTCATGCACGGGAGCGCCGCTTCGATGCGCGGGAGGAGGAACGACGTGTAGTCGTCGAAGCGATCGGCGAAGGCGCTCGAACGAACCCGCGCGACCTCGTAACGGCGCCCTTTGAATCCGGACCGGAGCGCGCGCGCCTCTCCGGGCGTGGGTTTTTCCGTCTCCGCGGCGACGCTCCGGACGCGCATGCGATCGCGGCGCTGGAGCCGCCCGGTGTTGAATGGCGGATCGATGTAGACGAGGCGCGCGAAGGCCCGCGGCAGGCGGGGCAGGACCTCGAGGCAGTCGCCGAGGATGATTCGTCGCACGGAGAGCTGTTTATAGCCGCGATCGGGCGCGCCGAACCGGGGAGTCGCGGCCCACCGATAAATCGGCGCGAGACGGCGAAAGTCGGTGGAGCGAGCCGAAGTCGTCCGCTAGAGTCCCGCCCCGTGAGCGTGATGGGGGTCACGATGGAGACGGGCGACGCCCTCTTGAACGAGCTCGCCGACGTGCGCGGCGCAGCGTTGGTCGCGTTGTTCGACGCCGAGGGCGTGTGCCGCGCGATGCGACGATCCGAGTTGATTTGTGCGCTCGGCACCTACCGCGTCCTCTCCGAGCTTTCGTCGGAGCTCCCCGGCCGCAGCAAGATCGTACGCGACGTCGACGGCCGCTCGGTCTTCGCCCGCCGCTTGCACGACGGCGCGTTCGCCATGATCGCGACGAGCGGCCTCGCCGACGAGTACGAGACCGAGATCCGGCTCATCGACGCCGTCGCGGGCCACGCCCTCCGCGCGTCGACCGCTCCGCCGCCCCCGCCCGAGCGCGCGGTCTCGAGCACGGCGCCCACCTCGCCCCTCGGCCTCACGCCCGTCGCGCCGGCCGCGTCGCACGAAGTGCCCGCCCTCGCGCCGGCCACGATGACGATTCCGCCGCCTGCCGGCCAGAGCCCGAGCGAGCTCCCACCGATCGAAGCATCACTCGTGCTCGCGCTCGGCTCGCTCGCCGGCCTCTATCGCGGCTTCGCCGACGAGGTCGACGTCGATCAAGTGCTCGCCGGCTGACGCTACGCACGCACTGGCTGACGCGCCGCGTGGATCGACTCGGATCCGTACTCGACGCGCCACGGACCACTGTCCGGCGTTAAACGATCGGCACGATCCTCGCGTGATTTGAGGTTTCGTCGCTTTCGTTCCGTTTGGTGCGCCCGTTGCTCACGCTGGGGCCCATGGGCCACAGATTCTGGTTGGGGCCTCTCGTGCTCGTCGTGCTCGTCGGTTGCTCGGGCGGCAAAGAGCTCCCCGACTTCGGTGCGCCGCTCACCTCGGCCGAGCCGCGTACGCCCGACGCCGTACCGGTCACGATGATCGACAAACCCAAGGTCGACGTCGACGTCGACGCGGGAGCACGTCCCACGGTCACGCCACCGGTCGTCGACGCCGGCGAGACCGTCCCGAGCGGGGCCGAGGTGTCGCCCGGCATTTTCACCCGCGACGTGGTCGCGCGCGGCTTCGCGCTCGCGTACGGCCGCACGCCGGACATCGGCGTGTGGGCGTCCTGGATCAACAAGATCGACGGCCAGAAATTCCCGCGGATCTCGTTTTTGCACGAGCTCGTGATGGCGCCGGAGTTCCCCACGCATTTTGCCGGGCTCACCGACGGTCAGTACGCGGTGGAGGTCTACCAGCGCTTCCTCCATCGCGCGCCGAGCGGCGACGAGATCCACAACGTGAGCTTCCTCCTCTCGTTCGGCTTCACGCGCGCGCAAATCGCCGATCGTCTCGTGGGGTGCCCGGACTTCGCGCTCGCGACGAACCCCGAGCACCCGTACTTCTTCTGAGCGTCGAGCGCCGCGCGAGCTCGAACGGGCGTATCCATGGAGAGGTGACCGTCCTCTCCAACGTCATCGGCTTCGACGACGCGCCGTTTCCGCGCTCGCATCGCGGCGACATCCTGCTCGTCGGCACCGTGTGCTCGCGTACGCGCCTCGACGGCGTCGTGTCGGAGCGCATTCGGCGCGACGGCGCCAACGCGACGACCCGCATCATCGCCGCGATCCGCGGCTCGCAGTTCGGTCGGCACATCCAGGCCGTCTTGCTCCAAGGCATCGCGGTGGGCGGCTTCAACGTGGTCGACGTCCACGCGCTCCACGATGCGCTCCACTTGCCGGTGCTCGTGATCGCGCGACGCGCGCCCAACATGACGGCCATCAAGAGCGCGCTCTTCACCGGCGGCGCGCGCCTTCGGGGCGAGTCGAGCGCGCCGGCGCGCGGCGTTCCGGGCGCGGCGCGCAAGTGGAAGCTCATCGAACGAGCCGGGCCGATGGAGGAGCTGCGCGGGCTCTTCGTGCAGCGCGTCGGCCTCACGCGGAGCGAGGCCGGCGAGCTCATTCGCGCGACCACGCTCCACGGCAGTCTCCCCGAGCCGCTCCGCCTCGCGCACCTCATCGCCGGCGGCGTCACCACCGGCGCGAGCCGAGGACGCGCGTGAGCGCGAAGCCCGCGCCGCTCGTCCCGCCGTATCCGTCGATCGGACACCTGCCGGGATCGCGCACCGGACCGCGGGATCGCACGGTCTCGGTGCCGATGGCGCGCGCGTGCACGGATCCTTCGGCCGCCCGCGCCGACACCACGGTCACGGTGCAGGAGAAGCTCGACGGTTCGTGCGTGATGGTCGCGCGCATCGATGGCGTCGTGACGGCTCTCGGCCGCGAAGGTCGGCGCGCGAGTGAATCCCCCAACGTGGGGCGGCGCATGTTCGCGCGATGGGTCGCGCGCGAGGCGGCGCGCTTCGAGGTGCTCCTCGGCGCGGCTGGCGAAGAGCGCGCTGTCGGCGAGTGGCTCGCGCTCGTCCACGGCACGCGCTACGCGCTCGCGCACGAGCCTTTCGTGCTCTTCGATCTCGTGACTGGCAACGCGCACGAGAAGACCGTTCGCGCGCCATCGCTCGCTGTGGAAGAACGAGCGCGCGCCCATGGCTTCGCCACGCCGCGCGTCCTTCATCGCGGCGCGCCGCTCCCCATCGCCGAGGCCCGCGCGCTCCTCGGCGCGCACGGCCACCACGGCGCACACGAAGGCGCGGAGGGCGTCGTCTATCGCGTCGAGCGGGGCGATCGCGTCTTGATCGTCGCCAAGGTCGTGGAACCATCCAAGGTCGACGGCGCGCTCCTCCCCGAGAACACCGGCGCCCCCGCCCTCTTCAACTTCCACGACGGCATCGATGACTGACGTCTTCTTCGTCACGCAGAACCGCGGCAAGGCCGACGAGATCCAGCGGCTCTTGGCCGGCCTCCCCATCGCGACCACGCCCAAGCGCCCGCCGCTCACCCACGTGCCGGGCGACGACCTCGAGGCCGCCGCCCGCGCACGCGTGTGCGAAGCCTACGAAGCGCTCGGCGCGCCGTGCTTCCTCGAGAACACGGGCCTGTGGGTTCACGAGAGCGGCATCGACGCCGAGCCTTCGTTCCCGCCGCGCACGTTCAAGCGCGAGCTCGATCGGCTCGGCGGCGAAGCCGCGTTCACTGCGCGCTACGGCGGCGCGCCGGTCCGCGCGCGCGTCGCCGTCGCGTACACCGACGGCGTCGAGCCGATCGTGTTTTCGGGCGAGCTCGCGGGCGCCGTGGCCACCGAGCCACGGGGCACGGGCGGCTACGGATGGGACCGCGTCGTCGTGCCCGAGGGCTACCAGCGCACGCTCTCCGAGCTCGCCGAGGGCAAGTACCTCACCAACATGCGGCTCCTCCCCTACGTCGCGCTCGCCGCGCGGCTCCGCGGCGTCGCGTACGACGGCATCTTCGAGGCGCACGTCACGGTTCGCGTCACGAGCGACGCGGAGCGTGAGCGCTTCGCCGCGGCGTGCGACGAGCTCGGTGTAAAATACATCTTGATCGCGCTCCCCACCGGCGCGACGGCCTCCCAGCCGATGACCGCCTCGTATCACCGCGGGCTCCTCGAGGCGGTCCAGGCCGAGGTGCTCGCGCTCGGCGCCGAGCTCATGCGCCGCGGCTTCGCGGTCACCCGCACCAAGATCGAGGCGATCGGCGCTGGACGCGACGTCCCCGAAGACGACGCGGCCGCGCGCGCCCGTCCGCGCGACAACTACTTCGAGTACCACGTGAAGGTGCGGCTCTCGACGGCGCGCGAGCCGGACGCCGTGCACCGCCTCCGAGGGATCTGTGCGACGCATCGCGCGCACCTCTCGCGGAGCGCGCGCGCCGTGAGCGACGGCGGCGTCGAGACGCGGTTCGTCACCCAACGCGCGTACGGCGCCGGGCGCGTGTCGAGCGGTGCGCGCTTCGACGCGCTCGTCCGCGCCCTCGAAGAAGGCGGCTTTCGCCCCGGAAAGCGCCTCCGCGAGTACACGGTCTACGACAGCGACGTGGGCGTCGATGCGGGTTGGATCGATCCGCCGTGACGCCGCTCCTCCACGCGTGGCTCCGTCGCCTCGCGGCCTCGCCGATGGCAGACGAGTGGATCGTGCGCGGCGGCCTCGTCACCTGCCACGATGTCCCGACGCGAGCGGCGCCCGAGGACATCGACCTCGTCGGCCGCGGCGAATTCGACGCCGCGCGCGCCGCCGACGAGCTCACGCGCGTCACCGCCACCGCGCCGGCGCTCGCCGACGGCGTTCGCTTCGACGTCGCGACCATGACGACCGAAGTCATCTGGGGTGACACGCCGTTTCCGGGTCTCCGCGCCCACGTCCCGGTGATCGATCCGAACGGTCACGCGGCCCAAGTGCGAATCGACCTCGGCTACGGCGACCCGCTCGATCCCGGGCCGCGACGGCTGAGGCTCGGCGGCGCCGACGTCCTCGCGGTGAGCGCGGAGACCATGATCGCGTGGAAAGTGCACGGATTGGTCGAGCACGGCCGCGGCCGTTGGCGCGCCAAAGACCTCGCCGACGCGGTCTTGCTGCTTCGACTGCCGACGCTCGACCCGGACGCGCTCGCCCGCGCGACGCGCCTCGCGTTCGAGAGCCGGGGGGCCGCGCTCGGCGAGCTCGTGCCGCTCCTGACGGATCCGACCTGGGGCGGAAGTCGCGGCAGCCGCCGGAAGTGGCGCGTCCTCCTCGCCCGCCGATCACCTGGCCTCGACGCCGACCTCTTCGTGGCCCGCGACGAGCTCCGTCGCCTCTTCGCGTCCACTGCTCGCGCCGTGGGCCTACCGATCGGCCCAGAATGACCGCCGCCGGGGACGATTTGCGCTTGTGACGGTCGTTTTGCGCCGCTAAGCGAGGATCTCGCCGTAGCGCTCCGACCGTGACGACGATCTGTAACTACCGGCTCGCGCGGCCTCGGCTAACACAGCGTCATGCGTTCCTCGACCGTCACCCTTCGCCTCGCGCTCGCGTTTGCCGCCACCTTGGCCCTCGCCGCGTGCAGCTCGAGCGAGAGCTCGTCCTCGACCACGTCGACGAGCACGGGCGACGGCGGCGCGACCGACGGAAGCGCCAGCACGGCGAGCGGCCCGCAGATCGTGACGGTGACCTATGCGGGCAGCGCCAAGCCCGTCGACGTGACCACGCTCGCGACGCAGGACTACAAGGGCGAGCCGGTCGTGGCGCTGAGCAAGATCTGGGAAGCCGCCAAGCTCACGGGCGAGCTCACCAAGCTCGAGTTCGATTTCGAAGGCGACGACGGTTTCCACCCGACCTCGCGGCCGCGCTGCACCGCGCTCGTCCCGGGCGCGCAGATCGCGCAAGGGTACGTTCTTCCCGCGACGCGTTCGCTCGTGTGGGACGACGCGCTCGGCCTCGCCGGTTGCTACGCCGTCAAAGGCGTCGCCAAGGTCATCGCGACCGACAAGAAGTGATGGCCCCCGGCCGCGTCGTCGCTCTCGGCGCGCTCGCGGCCGCTCTCCTGACGAGCGCGCGCACCCGCGCAGACGAGAGCTCGGCGCGAAGCGATACCGCGACGCCAGCGACGGACATCGTGCGCGTGGCCGGCCCCAAGCGCGAGCTGCCGGGTACGACGACTCAGACCCTGAGCGAGCGCGAGATGGAGCGTGGGGGCGCGACGAACGTCGAGCAGGCGCTCGCGCTCTTGCCCGCCGTGCAAGCCGCGTCGGATGCGCGCGGCGAACGCACGATCAACCTGCAAGGGTTCACCCAGCGTCAGGTCGCGGTCTTCGTCGACGGGGTTCCCGTCCTCGTGCCCTACGACGGACAGCTCGATCTCGCGAAGTTCCCCATCGACATGATCGATCGCGTAACGGTCGTGAAGGGCTCGGCGGCCACGCTCTACGGGCCCAATGGCTTGGGCGGCGCGGTGAGCATGACGACGCGCGATCCGAGCGCGCGCGCCGCGTGGGCCAAAGCGCGCACGGAAGGGAACGCCTACTCGGTGCGCTCGAGCCTCGCGGCGAGCGGACGCGCCGGCGACGCAGCGGCCATCGCCGGCGCGAGCCTCGAGACCGTGCGCTTCGTGCCGATGCCGGCGGACTTCGGTCGTCGCCCGAACGAGGACGGCGGACGGCGCAACAACTCCGATCGCAAAGGCGGCAGCTTTGCGCTCAAAGGAACGCTCGACTTGAGCGACGCGCATCGCCTCGTCGTGACGGCGTCGCGCTTCGAAGGAACGTTCGGCGTGCCGCCCGCCACGCGTGACTTCACGGTGCGCTACTGGCGGTGGACGGATTGGTACGCGTCCACGATCGGCGTGGGTCACGAGTATCGCGGCACGCGCACGCAGACCGAAGCGCAGCTCTACACGAGCTTCGTGGGCAACACCCTCGACGGGTACGACGACGCGACGTACCGCACGCAGCGACTCTCCAAGGCCCTCCACAGCGTGTACGACGACGTGACGGTGGGCGGCTTCGTGCGCGTGACGGCGGATCCCGACGCGCTCGGTGCGCTTCGTCCGCGCCTCCGCGCGTGGGCGGGCGCGCGCCGCGACATGCACGCCTCCCACGACAACACGAACCCCGACGAGGTCCACGTCGCCACGAGCACGCTCACCGTCTCGGGTCTGGGCGAGATCGACGTGGTGCCGCGCACGCTACGCGCAACGGCGGGCGCGGCACTCGACGCGGAGCTCCCGGACGCGCCTCCGACCGGACCGACGCCGCCGGCGAGCGCGGCGCCCGGTCCGATGGGCTCGCTCACTTGGCTCGCCGCCACGAACCTCACGGTCACGGCGAGCGCCGCCGCGCGCACGCGGTTCCCGACGTTGCGCGAGCGCTTCAGCACCGTCTTCGGCACCCGCGATCCGAACCCCGGGCTCGGCCCCGAGCACGCGGTGAACCTCGGGCTCGACGTGGCTTACCGTCCCGTGCGCCCACTCACGCTGGCCGCCGGGCTCTTCGACAGCGAGGTCGACGATCTGATCACGGCGGTCATCGTCGGGCCGGGCGGCACCGATCGACAGGAAAACGTGGGCCGCGCGCGCTTCTACGGCGCGGAGGGCGAGGCGCGACTCGCGCTCTCCGAGATCGTCGAGCTTCGCGGCGGCGTCCTCTTCATGCATGCCGGAGTAGGGCCCGACCGCGGAGACAAGGTCGCGTACCGCCCGCGGCAGAAGGGCGTCTTCCTCGTCACCGTTCATCCCGTTCCGCGCCTGGCGCTCACCGGAGGCGCTCGCTACGTGGGCGCGCAGGACTACCAAAACCCCGACACCGGCGTGTGGGGCCGCCTCGATGGCTACGGGCTCTTCGACGCGCGCGCCGAGCTCGACATCGTCCCGCGCGTTCTCAAGGGATTCGCGCGCGTCTCGAACCTCTTCGACGCCAACGTGGAGGGACGCTATTCGTTCCCCGAGGCCGGCCGCCAAGTGTTCTTCGGCGTGTCGGGCGAGGTGCCACGATGACTGAGCCACGCACGGACGCTTCGAGGGAGCGCGCGCTCTTCTGGGGCCATGCCGCCACGTTCGGTGCGCTCTGGGGCGCGCTCGAGGCGACCGTGGGCTCGTTCGTGCACGCCGTGCGCATGCCGTTCGGCGGCACGATGCTCGCGGCCACGGGCGCCGCGCTGCTCGTCGCGCTCCGACACCTCTACCCGCAGCGCGGGGTCATGCTCGCGGCCGGCGCCGTCTGCGCCATCGTGAAGATGGTCGCGCCCGCCACGGTCATCCTCGGGCCGATGATCGGCATCTTGATCGAATCGCTCCTGCTCGAGCTCGCTTGCCTGCCCTTCGGAGCGACGAAGCCGGCAGCGTTCCTAGGCGGCGCCCTCGCTACGCTCTGGGCCCTCTCGCAGAAGGTGCTCGTCCAGATCGTGCTCTACGGCGCGCCGATCATCGGCCTCTACAAGGATCTCCTCGCGCGCGCCGAGGGATGGTTGCATCTTCCACGCACCGGCGGCCTCTGGGTCGTCGGCCCTTTCGCGGCGCTCGTCGCCGCGCTCGGCGCGGGCGCGGGGCTCATGGGGCTCGCCGCGGCGCGCGCCGCGGCCCGTGAGCGCGAACGGGCCCGGGAGGAGGCGCACGCGTGAGGCACGCGGTCGTCGGCGTCTTCGGGATCGCGCTCCTCGTGGGCCTCGTGGTCCTACCTGCCGGATTCCATGCGCTCATCGCCGCCGCGTGCTTCGCTCTGGCGTACGCGCTCGATCGGGACGTCGCGCGCGGTCTCGGGCGGCCGCACCGCTGGCTCGCGATCATGGCAGCACTGGTGATCCTCGGCGTGTGGCTCGGTCCGGCGGACGCGACACTCCTCGGGCGCAAGGTGTCGAGCGCGGGCGGCCTCGCCGGCGTGACGATGGCCGCGCGCGCAGTGGGCCTCCTCCTCGTGACGTCGGCGCTCACCAAGAGCATCGACCCGCGGGCGCTGTTGGTGCGTCTCGGCGGCACGCGCGCCAAGCCACTCGCCGCGAGCGTCGTGGTCGCGCTACGACTCGCGCCCGAGCTCGCGCGCACCGTTCGCGAGCGCGCCGCGCGCGCCGAACGCGAAGCCCCCGGGCTCGCGCGCGCCCCGGCTCGCGCCTACGCGACCTTGGTCGCGATCCTCGCCCACGCTTCCAGCCTCGCGGAAGAAGTCGCCCGCGAGCTCGAGCCGAGCACGACGACCACGCAAAGCACGATGGGAGACGCCAAACCATGAGCTCGAGCCCGCATCCCGCCCTCCGCGCCGGCGGCGTCGATTGGGTCGCGCGCTGCCGCGAGATGGCCGCGTCGCGCCAAACCTGGGCCGCGCGCCCGGGCGGCGATCACTGGGAAAAGCGCGCCGGTCGCTACGCGAAATACGGTCCGGGCAGCGGACGGGACGCGTTCGTCGATCGCCTCCTCGCGCGTCTTCGACCCGATGACGTCGTGTGCGACGTCGGCGCCGGCACCGGGCGACACGTGACCCACGTCGCGCGGGCGGTCCGAGAGGTGATCGCGGTCGAGCCTTCGCCCGCGATGCGCGCCGAGCTCGTGGCGACGATCGCGCGGGAAGGCCTGACCAACGTGAAGGTCGTCGCCGACGCCTTTCCGCAAGCCGAAGCGCAGGCGCGCTCCGACGTCGTGGTTTCGGCGCACGTGTTCTACGGCGCGCCGGATCCCGTCGCGTTCTTGGAGGCCATGACGCGCGCGGCGCGGCGCGAGGCGATTCTCTGCTTGGGGCCACGTCTTCCGTCGGCAGCCCTCGACGGTCTGTACCGCGCGGTGCACGGTCACGCGCGCGCCGACGGACCCGGCGCGCTCGAGGCGCTCGCGCTCCTCTGGCAACTCGGCTGCTTCGCCGACGCGAACGTGATCCCGAACACCGATCGGCCGCTGACCTTCGCGCCCGAAGACGAGGACGACATCCGCGAGCTCTGTCATCGGCTGCACGTCGACGACGACGCGGACGGCCTCGCGCGCGTACGCCGCGCGGTGCGCGAGCTCGGCGCGCCGATCGAAGGCCAGCCCGATCGGGTGGCGTTCCCCACCGTGGGGCCGAATGTGCTCATCGCGTGGCCCACCCCCACCGCGCGCTTGTGACATTTTCTCGCGCGCCGGCGCTTCTGGGCGGCGCGATCGTGGCGGGCGCGTACGATCGATGCGTGGGGGTCCGAAGGTCAATCGTCGGCGCGCTCTTCGTCTCCGCGTGCGGAAGCGGCTCGGGCGCGGCGACGACGGTGTCGCCGGACGCCGGAAGCGACGCCAGCGGCGTGACGGCGATCGTTCGCGACGCCGGCCCGGAGCGGCCGACGTGCAGCGAGGCCTCGAAGCTCGTCTACGTGCTGAGCTCCACGTACGACCTCTACGCGTTCACCCCGTCGACGATCACCCTGAGGAGAATCGGTCGGCTCGCGTGTCCGGATCCGGGGACGGACGTCGCGACGGGGACGACCGCGTCGCCCAACGCGATGACCATCGATCGGCACGGCGCGGCGTGGGTGAGCTACACGAGCGGTAAGCTCTTCACGGTCGACACGTCGAACGCGAGCTGCACACCGACGTCGTTCGTCCCTGGGCAAGGCGGCGTCTTCAAGTTCGCGCTGGCCTTCGCCACGACGACGATCGGGACCGACGAAGAAGCGCTCTTCGCCTCCGGCTTCGTCGACTCCGACGCGGGGCCGCGCGGGCAAGGGCTCGCGACGATCGATCGCACGACCTTCGCGATGACCAAGGTCGGCGACTTCTCGGGATCTCTCAAGCCATTCGCCGCAGAGCTCACTGGAACGGGCGCAGGAGAGGTCTGGGGTCTCTTCACGACGTCACCGGCGTCGCTCGTGCCGATCGACCCACGCTCCGGCGCCACCGGCACCGCGCATCCCATGACCGGCGTCGAGACTGGCACTGCGTGGGCGTTCGCGTTCTGGGGAGGAGATTTCTGGGTGTTCACGGCTCAGGCGAGCGAGAACACCCACGTAACGCGCGTCCAGCCCGACAAAGCCTTCACGGTCACGCCGCTCAACCTCGACATGGGCTTCCGAGTGGTCGGGGCCGGCGTCTCGACCTGCGCGCCACTCACGCCGCCGAAGTGACCCGCGCACTTTTGACAAATCTGTTTCAACCGAGCGCGCTCGAATTCGGCAGATTCTGACCATGCGCACTCTCTCGACGTCGCTCGCCACCGTCCTCTTCGCCTGCGGGCTCGCTGCTGGCACGTTCGGCTGCGACAAGAAAGACGCGGGCTCGACGCCGTCGGGCGCGCCGGGCAGCGCGACGGACGACTTTGCGGCCGCGCCGAAGACCGTGGTCGTCCTCAACGCGGCGAGCACCAAGGACGCGCTGAAGGAGCTCGGCGAGTCGTTCCGCAAGTCGACCAACGTCACGGTGGTCTTCAGCCCGGAGGACTCCTCCAAGCTCGCCAACCAGATCGTCGAGGGCGCGCCCGCCGACGTGTTCGTGAGCGCCAACGAGAAGTGGGCCGACTTCGTGAAGGAGAAAGGCTTCGCCGAGACGACGGTGCCGCTCCTCGGAAACTCGCTCGTGCTCGTGGTGCCGAAAGGCAACCCCGCCAAGGTGACGAAGCCAGAGGATCTCAGGAGCGCCAGCGTGAAGCACATCGCGATCGCCGGCCCCACGGTGCCGGCGGGCATCTACGCCAAGGCTTCGCTCTCGAGCTTGAAGCTCTGGGACGACCTCGACAAGGCCAAGAAAATGACGCCCGGCGAGAACGTTCGCTCGACGCTCACGTTCGTGGAGCGCGGCGAAGCCGAGGCCGGCATCGTGTACGCGACCGACGCAAAGATCTCCGACAAGGTCGAGGTCGCGGCCACGTTCGATCCCGCAACGCACCCCAAGATCGTCTACCCACTCGTCCTCCTGAAGCGCGCCGCCAAGAACGCGTCGGCGAAGAAGTGGTTCGACTACTTGCAGACCAAAGAAGCCGGCGAGGTCTTCAAGAAGTACGGTTTTCAGCAGCTCGCCGGGAGCTGAGGGCCGCTCACGGCGCGCAGAAGAGGCGCGCGAGCGCACGCGCGCGATCGAGGAAGGTGTTGCCACCGCTGGCGCAGATCTCCGCGGAGCCATCGGGCGCGATGAGGGCGTCGGCGCACGAGCCCGCGGTGACGAACGACTTGCACACCGACGACATCGCGACGCTTTGGCACTTCAAGTAGTCCGTCATCGCCTTGGAGGTCGTCGACGGATCCGGGCATGACGTGCACGCGAACTCTTGGCACTCGCTGATCGCCTGGACCTTGGCGCCGCAGCTCGTCGCCGACGTGTCGCCCGACGTCTGCGCGATGCAGCCGCCGAGGTTGAGCGCGGCGTACGCGCCGTGCATCACGATCGGGCCGTAGGTCGTGTCGAAGTCGTCGGTGAGCACGCACAGCGTGCACGCGCTCGAGCCCGCGTCCGCGAAGTAGGCGTCGCACGTCGACTGCTTGGCGTTGGGATCGAAGGCGCAATCCACGGTGAGCTCGGCCTCGGCGAGCGAGCACACGCCGGCGTGGAGCTTCTTGGGCGGCTTCCACGTCGGCGTGAACGCGGCCACCGATCCGGGCGGGCACGCCAAGGGCGAGCTTGCGTCGTCAATGATGCCCGCGTCGACCGCGCCATCGTCCGGCGCACCGCCGTCGTCGGAGGTCGTCGAGGTCCCATCCAAGGGCGCGTCCACGCTGGCGTCGGCGCCGCCGTCAGCGACCCCTTGGATGGCGTTCCCGCTCGCCGAGCAGCCAATGGCTGCGAGCAGGGCGGCGACCGATGCGATGACGAAGGGGCGCCGCTTCATGAGCCGGCGAGTATGTCCGCAGACGTCACGAGCAACAAGGCACGACCTCGCGTGTGCCTGGTGGCACACCTCGCCGCCGCCAGCGGCGTTAAGGCGCGCACGTTGGCGGCTGAATTTCCCGGGGACGGTCGTGTGTGACGGTCGGCACGACGAATGCTTTCGGGCCGAGCGATGCGCGCTTCCTTTGCTTTCCTTTCGATCGGCTCTCTCTGGCTCGGCGCCCTCGGCGCCGCCTGTAACGGTCAAGTGGTGGGTCCCGCGAGCGCCCCCAGCGACGCGGGCGCGAGCTCCGTCGAGGCCGGTAGCGCGACCGACGCGGCGACCACTTCGGTCGAGGCCGGGCCGGTCGATCCCGGTCCGCCCCGGTGCACGAAGCCGCGTCCGGCCTCACCCCAAGACGACGACGCGGGTGCTCCGGACGCAGGTGGAGACGCCGGCTACTTCGCGCGCCATCCCTGGCCCACGGTCGTGCGACAGGGCGGGCCGGTGCTCGCGAGCCCGCACCTCGTGCCGATCGTGTTCGACGGCGATCCGTTCGCCGACGATCTCGATCGCTTCACCGCCAGCGTCGGCTGCACCGACTACTACCGCGCGACCGTGAACGAGTACGGCGTCGGTGACGCGATCGCCGGCGCGCTCACGCGCCTGGACGAGCCGTCGCCTTCGCGGATCACGTCCGACGAGATCGAGCGGTGGCTCGTGCGCGAGCTCACCCAGAAGTCGCCGCGCCTCGAGCGCCCCACGAAAGATGCACTCTACATCATCTACTACGGCCCCGGCACCGAGGTGGAGCAAGGGCCGGGCGTCTTGAGCTGCCAGGCGTTCGGGGGCTACCACACCAACGTCGTCCTCCCCGATGGCACTCCGGTGGCGTATGCCGTCGTTCCTCGCTGCGACGGCATGGGCGACTCCACGCTCGACACGACGACGAGCGCGGCGAGCCACGAGATCGTCGAAGCGGTCACCGACCCGTACAACAAGGAGAACCCCGCCTTCGCGTACGTCGACGACGCGCACGCGAGCTGGATGTTCGTTCTCGGCGGCGAAGTGTCGGATTTGTGCGCGCAGCGCTCGGACGCCGATTACACGCCCGAGGGCTACCCCTACGCGGTCCAGCGAAGCTGGTCGAATCGCGCGGCGCGGCGCGGCGAAGATCCGTGCGTGCCGGCGAGCGGCGAGAAGCTCTTCACGGCGGCGTTCACGCTCCCCGACACGGTCGATCTCGGGGACGGCTTCTTCGGGCGCGGCGTCGTCGTGCCAGCCGGAGAGAGCCGCACCCTCGATCTCGAGCTCCACGACGAAGGCGCGGGCTCGATGCTCGTCGACGTGACCGACGCGAGCTCGATGCTCGGGCACGCCGGCCACTCGACCTTGACGCTCGACAAGACGAGCGGGAAGAGCGGCGACGTGCTCAAGCTCACCATCAAGGCTCCGGCGGGAGTCAGCTCCGAGCCCGAGCTCTTCACCGTCGCTCTCTCCAAGGGCGGCCGGTACACGTACGCCGACGTCGGCGCCATCGGACACTGACGCGCGTCGAGGCGATCAGCGAAGCGGCAGGCCCAAGAGGAGCCGCGCCTCGACGTCGCGGAAGTGCGGGAACGCGTCGGCGCCCTCGCCGACCGGCCACGGCTGGATCGCGGCCTTCCGAAGCGCGCGCGGTTGGAGGAGCTCCGGCTCGCGCGCGAGCACCGGCGCGCGGACCTTCTTGCCGACCTCGAGCGAGAGCGCGTCGAGGACGACGCTCGCCGCCCGCACGTTGCCGCCGACCCGAGCTCCGCCGTGCGTGCCTTCGAAGTAGGCCGTGCCCTCCACGGAGAGATCGCCACCGACGAAGAGCGCGCCGGTCACGATGAGATCGCGCGCCTTGAGATCTCCGGTCACGATCACGACCGGCTCTTCGTCGAGCTGCGTCAGGACACCCTGTACGTCGAGGTCACCGAAGACGACCAGCGCCGCGTAGCGAGCGCCGTCGAGATCGCCGTCGACGACGCGCGCGCCGCGCACGAAGGCCACGCCACCCGAGTAATCGCCCGGCTCGGCGAGCATCGCGGCGAGCTCACGCCGATCGAAGATCGACGAAGGGACGCGGGCGAGGAGGCGCCGCTCGGCAGGCGTGAGCACGATGGGCGCCTCGGTGCCCGGCCCCAGATCGGCGTTTCCGGCGAGCACCCAGCCGCGACGGGCGAGCGTCGTCCGCTCACGCCGAATCCGCGCGATCGCGCGCGGCAGCGGCTCACCGCGCTTGGCCCGAAGCGCCTTCTTCGCCTTCCCGTTTCGAAGCTCGATCGCCCGAGACATCGCGCGTCACGCCGAGGGGCGGAGGCGGTAGACGATCGCGACGACGACGATGACCCAAAGGACGAGGTTCAAGACGAACGGAACGTCGCGGAGCATCTCTTGCGTCGGGCTCTCGCTCTTCAGGCCCTTGCCGCCGCGCCCCGACACCAAGAAGAGGAAGCGCAAGATCCCGAACACCGTGAACGGCGCCGTGACCCACAAGAGGTGGCTGTTGAAGAAGGCCTCGGTGTCCGGATCGAGCGTATAGGCGATGTACGTGACGACCGTGGCGCCGCCCGTCAGCGCGAGCGCGACGTTGAGGGCCGACGGCGTGTACGCCTCGAGGGCCGTGCGCTGCTTGCCGGCGTTTTCCCCGGCGAGCTCGTGACGGCGCTTGCCGAAGCCGAGGAAGAGCGCGAGGAGCGCGGTGCACGCGAGCATGTAGAAGCTCGGACGAACGTCGGTCGCGAGGCCGCCCGCGAGGACGCGCAAGACGAAGCCGAACGCGATGAGGAAGACGTCGAGGTAGGCGATCTTCTTCAGCTTGAACGTGTAGGCGAGGTTCTCGACGAAATAGACGAGCGCGACCACGCCGAAGAGGCGGTT
>JBGAJR010000084.1:0-17695 GCA_044224815.1 Polyangiaceae bacterium | reverse complement strand
TCACTCGATGATCTTGGTGACGATGCCGGCGCCGACGGTCTTGCCGCCCTCGCGGATCGCGAAGCGCATCTGCTCCTCGAGACCGACCGGCGTGATGAGCTCGATGCTCATCGTGATGTTGTCGCCCGGCATGACCATCTTCACGCCTTCGGGGAGGTGGCACGTGCCCGTCACGTCCGTCGTGCGCATGTAGAACTGCGGACGGTAGTTCGTGAAGAACGGCGTGTGGCGGCCGCCCTCCTCCTTCTTGAGGACGTAAACCTCGCCCTCGAACTTCTTGTGCGGCGTCACGGTCCCAGGCTTGCAGAGGATCTGACCACGCTCGACATCGTTCTTCTCGATGCCGCGGAGCAGCACGCCGATGTTGTCGCCCGCTTGCCCAGAGTCGAGCAGCTTGCGGAACATCTCCACGCCCGTGACCACCGTCTTCCGCGTCTCGCGGAACCCGATGATCTCCACTTCGTCGCCGGTCTTGACGACACCGCGCTCCACGCGACCCGTCACCACCGTGCCGCGGCCCTTGATCGAGAACACGTCCTCGATCGCCATCAGGAACGGCTTGTCGATGTCACGCTGCGGGTCCGGAATCTCCGAATCCAGCGCCGCGATCAGCTGGCCGATCGACTCGACCCACTTCGCCTCGCCCTGGAGCGCCGGGTACGCCGCCACGCGAACGATCTTCGCCGTGTCGCCGTTGAACTTGTACTTGTTGAGGAGCTCGCGGACTTCCATCTCGACCAGGTCGAGCATCTCCGCGTCCTCCACCGCGTCGCACTTGTTGAGCGCGACCACGATGTGGTTCAAGCCGACCTGGCGCGCGAGAAGAACGTGCTCGCGCGTCTGCGGCATGACCGAGTCCAGCGCAGACACGACCAGGATCGCGCCGTCCATCTGCGCCGCGCCCGTGATCATGTTCTTGATGTAGTCCGCGTGGCCGGGGCAGTCGACGTGCGCGTAGTGGCGCTTGTCGCTCTCGTACTCCACGTGCGACGCCGCGATCGTGACCGTCTTCGTCGCGTCGCGAACCGTGCCGCCCTTCGCGATGTCCTGGTAGCTGATGACCTTCGCAAGGCCCTTCGTCGACTGGACCTTCACGAGCGACGCCGTCAGCGTGGTCTTGCCGTGGTCGATGTGACCGATCGTCCCGACGTTCACGTGCGGCTTGTTCCGGTTGAATTTCTCTTTCGCCATGGTGCTCTCCGAATCCTGTCTTCCTACTTTTCGAAACTGGTGGGGCGCGAGGGGCCGGGGCGGCTCCTCGCGCGTGAATCACACTGCGGTTCCCTTGATCTTGGCGACGACGCCATCCTGCACCGCGGCCGGAACCGGGGCGTAGTGCGAGAAGTGGAGTGACGATGTCGCGCGGCCCTGCGTCATCGAGCGAAGGTCGGTCACGTAACCGAACATCGTCGCGAGCGGAACTTCGGAGTCGACGACCTGCGCGTTGCCGCGCTGGCTCATGCCGAGGATCTTGCCGCGGCGCGAGTTCACGTCACCGATGACGTCGCCCATGAACTGCTCGGGGACGACGACCTCGTTCTTCATGATGGGCTCGAGCAGGTGGAGACCCGCGCGCTTCGCGCCGTCTTGGAAGCAGAGTGAGGCCGCGACTTCGAACGCCTGCGCGCTCGAGTCGACGTCGTGGTAGCTGCCGTCGTAGAGGCGGCACTTCATGTCCACGAGCGGGTAGCCGGCGAGGACCCCGCGTTCCATGGCCTCGCGCACGCCCTTCTCGATCGCCGGGATGAACTCTTTGGGGATCGTGCCGCCGACGATGTCGTTGACGAACTCGAAGCCCTTGCCGCGCTCGCCCGGCTCGATCTCCATGAGGACGTGGCCGTACTGGCCGCGACCACCGGACTGCTTGGCGTACTTGTACTCGCAGGCGACCTTCTTGGAGATCGCTTCGCGGTAGGCGACTTCGGGCTTGCCGACGTTGGACTCGACTTTGAACTCGCGGCGAAGACGGTCGACGATGATGTCGAGGTGGAGCTCGCCCATGCCGGAGATGATCGTCTGGCCCGACTCCTCGTCGGTGTGCATGCGGAACGACGGATCTTCGGCGGCGAGCTTCTGGAGACCCACGCCGAGCTTCTCGACGTCGCTCTTGGTCTTGGGCTCGATGGCGATCGAGATGACCGGCTCCGGGAAGACCATCTTCTCGAGGAGGATGGGCTGCTTCTCGTCGCAGAGCGTGTCGCCGGTGCGCGTGTCCTTGAGACCCACGGCCGCGTAGATGTTGCCGGCGTCGGCCTCGGTGAGCTCCTCGCGCTTGTTGGCGTGCATGCGGAGGATGCGGCCGATGCGCTCGCGCTTACCGCGCGTGGAGTTCATCACCATCGTGCCGCTCGTGAGCTTGCCCGAGTACACGCGGAAGAACGTGAGGTTGCCGTGCGGGTCGTTGATGATCTTGAACGCGTAGCCGGCGAACGGCTCGTCGTCCGAGGCCTTGCGCGTGAGCGGCGGAGCCTCCGGCTTGTCGGGGTTCGTGCCCTGAACGGCCGGGATGTCGACTGGCGCCGGGAGGTAGTTGACGACGGCGTCGAGCAGCATCTGGACGCCCTTGTTCTTGAACGCCGAGCCGCAAAGGACCGGGAAGAACTTGAAGCTCGTGCAGCCCTTGCGGAGCGCGGCGACGATCTCGGCCTCGCCGATCTGGTCGGACTTGCCGTCGAGGAACTTCGCCATGATGCCGTCGTCGACGTCGGCGCACGCTTCGATCATCGCCTCGCGCGCCTTCACGCACTTGGCTTTGATGTCGGCCGGGATCTCGCCAATCGTGTACTTCTGGCCCTTCGACTCCTCGTCGAAGACGATGCCGCGCATCGTGATGAGGTCGACCACGCCCTTGTGCTGATCTTCTTCGCCGATGGGCCACTGGATCGGAACCGGCACGACGCCGAGGCGCTCCCGGATCGAGTTGACGTTCATCTCGAAGTCGGCGCCGAGCTTGTCCATCTTGTTGACGAACACGATGCGCGGGACGCGGAACTTGTCGGCCTGACGCCAGACGGTCTCCGTCTGCGGCTCGACGCCGTTGCCGCCGTCGAGGACCGCAACCGCGCCGTCGAGCACGCGGAGCGAGCGCTCGACTTCGATGGTGAAGTCGACGTGGCCGGGCGTGTCGATGATGTTGATGCGGTGACGGACGCCCTTGTGCGGGCCTTCGACGGGCGCCCAGAAGCAGTTGGTCGCGGCCGACGTGATCGTGATCCCGCGCTCCTGCTCCTGGACCATGTAGTCCATCGTCGCCGCGCCCTCGTGGACCTCACCGATCTTGTAGTTGACGCCCGTGTAATAAAGGATGCGCTCGGTCGTCGTCGTCTTGCCCGCGTCGATGTGGGCCATGATTCCGATGTTTCGCGTCTTTTCGAGTGAGTATTCGCGAGCCACGGGATTCTCCTGAGTCGGATGCGAAGACGGCGGGGACGAAAAGCTGTCGAGGGCTAGATGCACGAAACCCTCTCCGGCCCGGCTCTTCGCATTTTGAAGAGCGCTGTGTTCCGGAGAGGGTGTCGGGGTACGGCCTTGAATTGTTGCGGGGCTCGTCTCGCAATCGCGAGAGGGGTGAGCCGCGCGGCGGTAACCCGATCCTTATGTCGCGCTATGCATTTTCTCGAGTGATTCCTCTTGGGTCCGGACGAAGGACGGCACACCGCCTCCATTCGGGGGAGCGCACATTACTTCTGGGGTCTCCCGTGTCAAGCGTTTGCGGCGCCAAAGCGAACGCGGCGCCCCGGAAAATCCAGGACGCCGCGCGTTGGGCGTTCAGTGCTCGTCGGCGACGGCGTTCAGCGCGCGCACGCCTTCCGGGCAACGGGAGCTGCGAGGCGCTGAGGGAAGGACCGTGCCCACTCGGCCAAGAGCTTCGGCTGCTCTTGCCAATCGATGTAATCGATCCGCAGTGCGTTCTGGGGGGAGTACGCGCTGGCGTCCACGAGAGCCGGTTCTTGGGGTGAGAGGTCCCCGCCGTGACCGATGCCGCTCATGACGAGGGCCCCCGTCTCGTCATAGACCTGAACGATGGCCGCGGCCTTGTCCGTCGTCGCCGAAACCTGGAAGCGCACGATCATGCCGATCTGGGCGGCGACCACGACAAAGTGCTTTTGGCCCTGCGGCCCGTTCACTTTGGTCGTCCAATCCCAAACGAGGCGGCCTTGGTAGGGCGCGCCGACGTTGTAAGCCGTGTAGAGCGATTGGCCGTCTTGCGCTGCGGCCGACCCGGGCTTGGCGATGTCGCTTGGCATCGTCATGTATGGCCCGCTCCCGCGCATCTTGAACGCGGACGCGTCATCGCAGCGGTAAGCGTCGGCCCAGGATTGCGGCCCCGCCGCCTTCTGCGTGGCCGCGGCCGCGTTGGGCGACCCGGAAAGCGCGTCGTCGGACGTCTCGTCTCCTTCGGCGCTGGAGCCGCTGCATCCCGCCACGAGCATCATGCCGACCGTGACCAGGCTCATCTTCAAGAAAGTCATTGGAAGTCACCTCTCTGTGACCCCCTGGAGCACTGCACGTGCCAACAATGACGCCGCAAAATTGCGGTGATTCCGGACTCCGTGGGCTGGCGCTTCGCCACCTGAGAACGCGAATTGAGCAAGCGCGAACCACAAAAGCGCGCGACCCCCGCCAGCGAGAGCCAGCGAGGGTCGTACGTGCCGATGCGCGGAGCCGGGTGGCTCCAGGGTCACCAGCGGTAGTGAGCAAACGCCTTGTTGGCGTCGGCCATCTTGTGCGTGTCGTCGCGCTTCTTGACCGCGTTGCCACGGCCCTGCGCCGCGTCGAAGAGCTCGGCCGCGAGGCGCTCGCGCATCGTCTTTTCACCGCGGTCGCGCGAGTACGTCACGAGCCAGCGCATCGCGAGGGCGATGCGGCGCTCCGGACGAACCTCGACCGGAACTTGATAGGTCGCGCCACCGACGCGGCGGCTCTTGACCTCGAGCTTCGGCTTCACGTTGTCGAGGGCCTTGCGGAACACCTCGATCGCGTCTTCCTTGAAGCGCTCCGTGATGATGTCGAAGGCGCCATAGAGGATGCCCTCGGCAGTCGCCTTCTTGCCACTCAACATGATCGTGTTGGTGAACTTGGAGACGAGCTTGTCCTTGTACTTGGGGTCCGGGATGATCCGACGCTTCGGTACTTCGCGGCGACGCGGCATAGGAGACTCCTAATTCCTTCGGGGGTCAGGCCTTGGGCCGCTTCACGCCGTACTTGGAGCGGCTGCGATTGCGGTTGACCTTGTTGGTCGACGACGGGCCAATGGCGCCGGAGGCGTCGAGGGTCCCGCGGATGACGTGATAGCGAACGCCCGGGAGGTCCTTCACGCGGCCACCGCGGATGAGAACGACCGAGTGCTCCTGGAGGTTGTGACCCTCGCCCGGAATGTACGAGGTGACTTCCATGCCGTTCGTGAGGCGAACGCGGCACACCTTGCGAAGGGCCGAGTTCGGCTTCTTCGGCGTCGTGGTGTAGACGCGGACGCACACGCCGCGCTTTTGCGGGCAGCTCTTGAGGGCGGGCGACGCCGTCTTCCAACGGGTGGCTTCACGGCCCTGGTTGATCAGCTGATTGATGGTCGGCATGGTTCTCGGTCTTGTGCTCTTCTGACGGTGTTCTCGGGAGCTCGCCCCAGAGAGACCGCCGAACGGCAGGAATCACTGAAGTCAGGCTTCGATCCGAGCGTGAAGACGCTCGTCCCCCGGGAGCGGGGGAGCGCACTCTACTCATGGGGCCCCCCCTGTCAAGCGAGACGAGCGTGCGGGGGTGTGACCGCCCAGAGGGCTCGCGGAGCGCCACGTGGGCGCCCGAAAGCGGCTCCCCGACGAGGTGGGCGGACGCTGGGAAGGCCGCGCGTCGGGACGGCGCTCGTAGCGTTCGAAAATGACATAGGAATGGGGGTCCCGACCCGGGCCAACTCGCGCACCGAGTCGCCGCATGCAGAGCGCGCCCCCGCGCCCGCGGCCCGAGCCTCTCGCCGCGCGACCTCGCGGCGACCGGCGACATCGCGTGTGACGCGCGCGGATCGACGTCGGCGACGCGCGTCCACGGAGAGCTCACCCAATTGCAACCGGGTCGCGTTTACGGAAGGAGACAGCGTGGGCGAGCAACGCGGGGTAGCGCACGGCGACGGCCCGCTGTTCTGACTTCCACTGGCCCTTCTCGGCAACGTACGCTCGCGGCTCCCGATGCTGCCGCTCGCCGATGTCGACGTATGGCTCGAGCACGCGCTCGGGATTCCGGCCGCCGTCACCGAGCACGTCATCGGCACGACGCTCGTCATCGCCGGATACGTCGTCTTCCAACGAGTGACGAAGCGCATCATCCTTCGCACGGTCGACGACCTCACCGCGCGCTTCTCGCTCCTCAAGGCGCTCACCTACGCCTATGGCGGCGTCGCCTTCCTGCTCATCGTGCGCGTCTGGTTCCAGAGCCTCACCGGGCTGGGGACCTACCTCGGTCTCTTGTCGGCGGGCCTCGCGATCGCGCTCCAAGACCCGCTCGCGAACCTCGCGGGCTGGGTGTTCATCGTCGCGCGCACGCCGTTCCGCGTCGGCGATCGCATCGAGATCGGACCGCACACCGGTGACGTGGTCGACATTCGGCCATTTCGGTTCGTGCTGCTCGAGGTCGGCAAATGGGTGCACGCCGAGCAGAGCACCGGTCGCGCGATTCACATCCCCAACGGCTGGGTGTTCAAGCAGTCCGTTGCGAACTACGACGAGGCGTTCGGCTTCATCTGGAATGAGGTCGAGGTCACGGTCACGTTCGAGAGCGACTGGCGCACCGCCAAGAAGACGCTCGAGCGAATCCTTGCCGAGCACGTACCCGAGCTGACGGGCACCGATCTCGGCCGCATCGCCAAGCGCGGCGAGGAGTACCACATCCGGATCGGCAAGGTGACGCCCATCGTTTGGGTATCGGCCGTCGATAGCGGCGTGAAGCTCACGCTCCGTTACATGTGCCGCGCACGCGATCGCCGTCGCTCCACGAGCGAGCTGTGGGAGACGATCCTCCACGAGTTCGCGCAGCTCCCGCTGGTCGATCTCGCGTACCCCACGACGCGTCGCTTCGACCACACGCGCGAAGGGAAGACGCTCCTCCGCGCCGACGCCGCGCCCCCGGCGCCGCTCCCCGCCGACGACGACAACGAGCCGGTGTGAACGTGGCGCTCGACCCGCCGCTCGACGAGACACCGGAGCGTGTGCGCGAGCTCTTGGCGCCGCTCCGTCACGATTTCTCGATCGCCGTGCATACGGCAGGGAATGCGTTCGCCGTGGGCGCGATCATCCGCGTGGCGCACAACTTCCTCGCGAAGGAGATCATTCTCGTCGGCGACGCGCCGCATTACGAGAAGGCCTCGATGGGGATGGAGAAGTACGAGTCGATCGTGCGCGTCGCCGACGACGACGCTTTCTTCGAGTACGTGACGGGCCGTCCGGTCTTCGCGTTCGAGCGCGAGCCCGCACGCCGCAGCCTCTACGACGTGTCGAGCTTTCCCGAACGCGTCGTCCTCTTGTTCGGAAGCGAGCGCTTCGGTCTCTCCGCCGACGTCGTGCGGCGGTGCGACGACGTCCTGGGCATCCCGCTCTACGGCGTGAACCAGTCGCTTCCGCTCGCCGTCGCCGCCGGCGTCGCGATGAACGAGTGGGCGCGCCTCCATCACGGCCGGCGCGCCCGCACCGGCGACTGACCCCGCGTCTCGCTGAGTGCGTTCAATCGTCGGGCACGCGGCCGAGCCCGACGTGGATGGTGCGTTCCGAGTCGGGCACGGTAGCGATGCGCTCCGCCGCACGTTCGATGCGAGTCGGGGCCTCCGCGCGACGGCTGACCGCGTTCGTCGTGCTCACGGGAGCTTGCTCGCCTTCGAGCCGACGTCGGCCACGAGCGCGCGCGCGATTCCGGTCGAGGCACGCGTCGACGGTAGACGCGTAGGGCCCGTGATCCATCGGTCGGGGTGGGAGCGCGGAGGCCGGTGGGCTCGGAGGTCGCAGCACCGACGATGGCGGCTCGAGGGCGCGTAAGAACCGTTCCATCTCCTCCTCTTGACGTCGCTTTTCTGCCTCCCGCCATCGCTCGCCCACGAGGAGCGCGATGGCGCACGCCACCGAGAGCGCTCGGACGAGCGCGAGCTCGGGCGACAAGGCAAGTGAGAACGCGAGGATGAGTGGCCATCCCAGCACCCCCACCGAGAACCGCGCGGCGCGAACGAATGGACGACGCGGCGGACCGTGCGGCCACACCTCGCCCGACCACGAGCCGCGCCGTCGCGGGTCACTCCACGTTCCTGGCTCGACCACTTGCCGACTCCCTTCGCAGCGGAGTCGGCAAAGTCGTCCCAAAAGTTGCGCGGATCCGCCCTCAAGAGTGGCGACCGGCGCCCGTTCATTCATTGCGCAGGGGGATTCGAGCGCCGCCACACCTGCCCCACCGGTTTGGCGGAGCTTCAGGAGAACGTGCCAGCATGAGCAAGCGAAGCGCGCGCCCGATCGCGCTCGTCGTCGAGGACGATGCGATCCAGCGCATGGTCATCGTCGAGGCGCTATCGGCTTTCGACTTCGACGTGATCGACGTCGAGGACGGGGCCATGGCGGTCATGGCGTTCTCCGAGCACCACCCCGATGTCGTCCTGCTGGACGTGGTCATGCCGGTGTCGGACGGGTTCGAGGTATGTCGCCGGCTGCGCGACCTGCCAGGCGGCGTGGCAACGCCCATCGTCATGATGACTGGGCTCGACGATGCCCCGTCGATCGACGCGGCTTTCGACGCAGGAGCGACCGACTTCATCACCAAGCCGGTGAACCCATTCCTCCTCGGGCACCGCATGCGCTACCTGCTCCGCGCGGCGGACGCCTTCCGAACGTCGCGTGACACGACGGTACGGCTCTCCCGCACGCAGCAGATGGCACGCATCGCGCAGTGGAGCGTCGATCTCGCGACCGGTCGGTTCTCCTGGTCGGGGAACGACGCAGAGCTCCTCGGGATTCGCACCGACGTCTCCGAAAGCGTGGATGCCTTGCTTCACGCGATTCACCCCGACGACCGCGTACGCGTGGCCGAATTGCTCGACCCGCCCGTCGCACACCGCGCGGACTTCCGGGTCGTCGGTGCCGACGGCGTCGGCCGGGTGGTGCATCAAGAGGCCGAGATCGTGCTCGACGACCAGGGCCGCGCCCACCTCGTCGGCGCCACCCAAGACGTGAGCGAGCTGCGGGAGGCCGAGCGCCGAATCCACCATCTCGCGAACTTCGACCCGGTGACGGGGCTCCCCAATCGCACGCTGCTCATCGACTTCCTCCGGGACGCGAAGAGTCGCTCGTGTCGAAGCGGTCGCTTGATGGCGATCCTCTCCATCGATCTCGATCTCTTCAAGCGCGTCAACGACACGCTCGGACACGCGGCCGGCGACACGCTCCTCCGCGAAGTCGGGCAGCGACTCGCGGCGAGCATTCGCGACAACGAGCACGGGTTGCTCGAGACGATGACGGCACGACTCAGCGGCGACGAGTTCGCGGTCGCGCTCTCCGAGCTCCGCAGCCATGAAGAGGCTGCCGGTGTGGCGACGCGCATCGGGGAGCGGCTCGCAGCGAGCTTCGACGTGGGCGGGCACGAGCTCTTCGTCTCGGCGAGCGTCGGCATCTCGACTTGCGACGGCGGCGGAAGCGTCGAGGCCCTCCTCGAGCAAGCCGACGCGGCCATGCACCAAGTGAAGGAGAACGGCCGCAACGGCTACCAGTTCTTCTCGGCGCAAATCCAAGAGCGCGCTCGCAAGCGGCTCGACATGGAGAATCGCCTCCGCGCCGCGGTCTCGCGAATGCGCAGCGACGCGCCGGAGCCGTGCGAGTTCGAGCTCCACTACCAGCCCAAGGTCGAGCTTCCGGGTCTGCAAGTCGGGAGCGTGGAAGCGCTGCTTCGCTGGAAGCCCAAGGAGGGGGGCTTCGTGTCACCCGCCGAGTTCATCCCGGTGGCAGAAGACGCCGGCCTCATCGTCGCCCTCGGCGAGTGGGTCCTGCGTCGCGCGTGCCTCACCGCGCGCTCGTGGGCGCGCGACGGACGCGTCCTCCGCATGGGCGTGAACGTGTCGGCGAACCAGTTCCTCGCGCCCGGCTTCGTGTCCACGGTGGCGTCGGCGCTCGACGAAAGCGGCCTCGACCCCGAGCAGCTCGAGCTCGAGATCACCGAAGGCACGGTGATGACCGACGGTGCGACCGGCATGCGTGTGCTCGGTGAGCTCAAGGCGCTCGGCGTGCGCATCGCGCTCGACGACTTCGGGACCGGCTACTCGTCGCTCGGGTACTTGACCCGCCTGCCGATCGACGTGCTCAAGATCGACCGCTCGTTCGTGAAGAGCATGGGAACGAGCCCCAAGGTCGAGATCATCACCGCGGCCATCCTCTCGCTCTCGCGCGGGCTCGGGATCGAGGTCGTCGCCGAAGGCGTGGAGACGGAGTCTCAGCTCGCCTTCTTCCGCGGTCACGCGCCGGTCGAGATCCAAGGCTTCTACTTCGCGAAGCCGATGCCGGAGTCCACGCTCGGAGCGTGGCTCACCGCGTTCGCGCTCCGGAGGCAAGAGGACATCGCGCGACGTGTCACCGCGGCACCGGCATCCCGTGCCTATCGCCGCGTCTCGTCACCACCCTGACTCGGCCCCGCGAGCCGGCTTGCTGGGCGGGCCTCCGTCGCGCATGCTGACCTCACGATGACGCTCGCGCGCCCGAGCTCGCTCGGTCTTGCCTTTGCTCTCGCGCTCGCCGCAGCATGCTCGAGCCCGGCTCCTCAGTCGCCACCCGTGTGCGCCGCGTACACCTCGCCGTCCGGGCTCGACCTCACCCAGCCACTGGTGCGCTTCCGAGCCGACGTTCAACCGATCTTCGCGCAGAGCTGCGCCTTCAGCTCGTGCCATGGGAGCCGCGGCGGGCTCGGTGGCGGCGTGTACCTGGGGGGCGCCGCGGCGGAGGCCGCCGACGTACGCGCCGGGCTCGTGAGCGTCTCCGCGCCCGAGCTCCCGCAGATGGCGCTCGTCAAGCCAGGCGCCCCCGAAGCGAGCTACCTCATGCGCAAGCTCGACGGCGACGCCTGCCTCCTCCGCGCGGACTGCAAGGATCACGACTGCGGCGAGGCGATGCCGCGCACCGGGGACCTGCTGCCCATCGCGACGCGCGACGTCGTGCGCCGGTGGATTGCCCAGGGCGCGAAAGACGACTGAGCGCGCGGCTCGGCCCGTCGACGTCGGGCCCTCGTCAAGGTGGTCGCCTCCGCCTACGCTGGCGCGCATGCAGAGAGTCCCCCGCGCGAAGAGAAACCGCCTCGATCGCTTCGCGCTCGTCGCCGTCGGAGCCGTCACGCTGAGCGCGCTCGTGGGGTGCGCAGATGCGCCGCCGCCGGCGGCCGCCGCGCCCGTCGTCACCGCGCCGCCGCCGTCCCCCGCTCCCTCGCCCTTGGCGGCATCGCCGACGAACGAGGTCGCGCGCAACGAAGCGCCTCCGGCCAAAGAGACCCTCGAGGAACGCGCGCGCCGTCTCCATCGCGCGGCGATCATCGTGGACGGACACAACGACGTTCCGTCGGTCATGCTCGCGCGCGCGAGCGATCTCGCAGCTCCCGCCCCGACATCACACACCGACCTGGCGCGCCTCAAGGCGAGCGGCATCACGGGCGAGTTCTTCTCGATCTACGTCGAGGGCGATCTCGCCGAGAAGCCGACGGTGCGCGGCGGCGGTGCGCTCCGACGTGCGGTCGATCTGGTGGACGTCACGTATCGACAGGTCGAGAAGTATCCGAACGACCTCGCGCTCGCGACCAGCGCCGACGACATTCGCCGCGCGAAGGCGGCCGGCAAGGTCGCGGTGCTCATGGGCGTCGAGGGCGGCCACGCCATCGAGAACTCGCTCGGCGCGCTCCGTGTCCTTCATCGACTCGGATGTCGCTACATGACGCTCACGCATACGAACACCAACGAGTGGGCCGACTCGTCCGGCTTCCTCGGACCGCCACCGGTGAAGCACAAGGGGCTCACTCCGTTCGGTGAAGAGGTGGTGCGCGAGATGCAGCGGATCGGCATGCTCGTCGACGTGTCGCACGTCTCGGACGACACGTTCTGGTCGGTCATGAAGGTCGCCAAGGCTCCGGTGATCGCGTCGCACTCGTCGTCCCGCGCGGTCACCGAGCATCGACGCAACCTGAGCGACGACATGCTGCGCGCCCTGGCGAAGAACGGCGGCGTGGCGATGGTGAACTTCTGGTCGCTCTTCGTCTCGAACGAGTACGGCGCCGCGATGGGCAAGTGGTTCCAGAAGAACGGAAAGGCCTTCGCCGCGATACGTGCAAAGTACAAGGGAAACCCGGACGGGATGCGCACCGCCATCGACGCCCTCAAGAAGGAGAGCGACCCCTTCCCCAAGGTGCCGCTCTCGGTGGTGGTCGACCACATCGACGCGATGGTGAAGACGGCCGGAGTGGATCACGTGGGGTTGGGCTCCGACTTCGACGGCGTCGACGCGCTCCCCGAAGGACTGGCCGGCGTCCAGGACCTCCCCAACTTGACCCTCGAGCTGGTCCGCCGCGGCTACTCGGACGAGGACGTCCTCAAGATCCTCGGCGGGAATTTCCTGAGGGTCTTCGCGGCCGCCGAGGCCTACGCCAAGTCCACTGGCACGACGCTCTCGGGCGACGGGAGCCGAAAAACGATCGATGGGCACTGAACGTGCGGCCGCGAAAAGTGGCCCGGGCGACGTGCCGCACCTTAAATTCGGCTTGCGCGAGGGGACGACTCCGCGCACCTTCCGGCTCTCTTCGTCGCCGACTCGCTCCCAGTACGCATCATGTCCACGGTCACCCTTCACTCGCTCGAACGCCCGTTCGCCCCGCCCGCAGCGCCTTCCCTCACCGACCCGGTGTGGATGGTCTGGCTCGAAGGCGGCGACCCGGTGGGCCCGGTCTCTGCCGATCAAATCGGCCGCGGCATTCGGGCCGGCAAGGTGCCGAGCCACGCGCGCGTGCGGCAGGTCCACGACACGTTTTGGTCGGACCTGCTCGACGTGGCGGACATCGTCGCCGCCCTCAAGGCAGTGAGCGAAGAGAGCGCGCCGCCCCCACCGCCGCCGCGCCCCGACCTGCTGGCCGCGAAGTTCTTGGTGTGGGTCGACGGCGGCGAGCCCGTGGGTCCGGTGTCGGCCAACCAGATCGCGCGCGGCATTCGCGCGGGCAAGGTGCCGGCCGACGCGAGCATCCAAGCGCACGGCGATCTCTTCGCGCGCGACGTGCTCGACGATCCCGACGTGATCGCCGCGCTCAAGGAGCTCTGAGCCGCAGGCACGCCCGGCGAACGTGCTCGTGATGGATCGCAAGAAGAAGTGGCGCACGCTCGCCACGAGCCTCGCCGCGCTGGCGCTCGCGGGAGCCTGCGTCGACCTCGACTCCTTGGGCAGCGGCGGCGTGCGTCCCGGCCCGCAGTCGACCGAAGATGCGGGGGACGCCGCGGTGAGGTTCTGCGCCGCGCACGCCGACGATCTCTTTTGCGACGACTTCGACGACCCGGGCCCACCGGGACAAAAGTGGCCCGGGATTGCCAGCGTGCTGCCGAGCCCGAGCCGCTTCGGCAAAGTGTCGTTCGTCGCCGACGCGCCCGACCCGCCGAGCTCGGCGCCGTTCGCGGTCGCGTTCGAGGGAACGCGCGGCCCGACCGAGGGGCGTCCGTTCGTCGCTTTCGCAAAGGAGCTGACGTCGCTTCGCTCGCCGGCAGTCGCCATCTCGGTCGACGTCAAAATCGTTTCGCTCGAAGCCGTTCTGAGCGACGCCGGAACCGACGGCGCGACGCTCGCGGACGCGAGCGGTGACGCCGAGGACGCGGGCAGCGACGGTGCGAGCGGAGACGCAGATGCAAGCGGCGACGCGAGCGGCGACGCCGCGAACGGAGACGCCGCGAGCCCGGCGAACGGCGGTCTCCCTCCCCTTCGCGTGCCGATCGTCGGAATGGTGTCGATCGGCCAGCCGCTCGGCGGCGTTCAGGTGGTCGCGTCGCGCGAGGGCCTCTTCGTCGTGGTTGGGCTGGGCGAGGCCACCCTCGTTCGCGCTCGCGTCTCCGAGCTCGACTACGTTTCGGCGGCTTCGCTCGCGTGGACGCGCATCACCCTCGCGGTCGGAGATCCCGCGAGCGTCGAGGCCTTCGCGATCCGCGAGACGAAGCTCCCGGTAACGTGCCCGCGCACGACATCAGCGGTGGCGGTGTGGCCGACGCTCCCGCCCAACACGATCCAGTGCGTGCCCGGAGCGCCGGGCTACGCGGACACGCCCGAGCGACGCCTCGCGGCGACGGTGGGTATCGGGCTCGAGAGCCCATCGACGACGCGCGTGCTCGTCGACAGCGTTCGCGTAGTCGCGATCCCAGCGCCGTGAGCGCCGGGCGCGCGAATCAGTCCGTCGCGCTGAGAAGCCCGAACTTCCGCGCGAACCAGTAGAGGTGCGAGTAGTCGCCTCCCGGCGTCTCGTATCCCTCCGCGCCGCGGTAATCGTTGCCGACCTTCCAGTACATGACGTCTGGGTGCATCTCGAACAGCGGATACGAGTTGATCCCGGTCGTCCGGTCGTTGGTCGGATACTGCATCCAGTCGCCCTTCCACGGGTGCGTGGGATAGGGCGACATGCAGAACTCGGGCGTGATCGTGCGATCGACGTTGTAGCTCTGCTTGGGATACATCGCCTCCTGGAGGCGCGAGATGCCGTTCGCGATCATCGGCGCGATCGCAGACGCGTTCCCTGCGCTCGACCCGGTCGCGGCCGCGAGCATGTCCCACTCCGGCAGGCGGAAGCGGTGGATGTTGTCGTAGCTCTTGTCGATGTGCGTTCGCATCGCCGCCGCCGAGTCGCCGCCGAGGTCGATTCGTTTGGCGAGGTAGATCTGCACGAGATCGCCGACCGACGAGAGGTGGAGTCCACTTCCGTCGACTTGCCCTTGGAACGAGTCGCTCGGCGTGGACGCGAGGATCGACTTGCCCGCCGTCCAGTAGCCTTCGGCTTTGGCGCGGTAGTTGAGCTGATCGGACACGTTGTCTGCAAAGACCGCCGCCATCCACGCCGCGGGGAGCTTGTTGGAGAACTGACTCGCGGGCGCGTTCGATCCGCCGAGCTGCACGTCGTCGGCGAGGTGCTTCGTGTTGGTGCGAATGCGTTCGCAGTACGACTCGTAGCCGGTCTTGCCGCCTTCGCAGAGGAGCTCCCACGCGGTGGTGTACCCGTAGAACAGCCCCTTGATCATGTCGTTGTTGCCGCCCTCCATCCATTCGAGGTTGGCGAACGTGCCGGTGCCGGCGTGCCAGGGCGGCTGCGGGCTGCCGGTCGCTTTGCGAAGAACGCGCGCGAACTTGGTCCAGTCGCCGGTGATCTCTTGGAGCGTGAGGAGGGCGTTGAGCGACCGGAGCACGTTGGCCTTGGCCTGGGCCTCGCCGGTCACTTGGAAGCGATAGACCTGCCCCGCCATGTACACGCCGGTCCAGAGCGAGCCGTCGCCCGAGGGGTTCACGGTCTTGTAGTCCGCGCCGGGCAGGCCACCGTCCGGGATCATCCCTACGTCCGGATCGATGAAGCGCGTCTCGATGTCCTTGTCGTAGAGCTCGGCCTTCTTGCCGAGCGTGTAGCGGTAGGCGTCGGCGCGCGCTCGCGTCTCGCCCAAGCTCACCGCGTCGATCACCTTGCCGATGACGCGGAGCGCGTTCGGGTTCTGGCGATAGAACTCGAGGTCGGTCGGATCGACGACGTGCCCGTGGATCGCGGCCTTGAACTCGGGCCGGTTGACGTAGGGCTTGATGACGTCGAGCTGTTGGTACGACGAGTAGAGGGCGAACTTGGTGGCCTTGTCGGCCGCCGACGGCGGATCGTGCGCCGGCACGATGGTGCGCTTGTCTTCGAAGATCGGCGTCGCGGGGAGATCGCGATGATGGCTCCACGTGTCGCTCAGAGAGACGCCCAGGCCCGTGATGGTGCCCGTGATGTCACCCGACTTCACGGTGAGCGTCGCGTTCAGCGGAATCGGGATGTCGGCGGCGGTGCGCGTCACGCCACCGCGGCTGCTGATGAAGTCGAGGCGCGCGAGCGCGGCCTCCAGCGTGAGCTTGTCGCTGCCCGAGCGCGCGAGCTTGCCGCGAATGACCCAGTGGAGCTCGCGCCCGTCCTCGACCGTGACGCCGACGTACCGGACCACGCGCGTGAACTTGTAGGTCGCGCCGTCGGCGCGTACTTCCACTTGTCCCTCGTAGCTCCCGCGATCGTCCGATCCTTTGACGTCCCAGATTCCTACGAACGGGTCCGCGGCGGAGGCGTCGCTGCCGATGTTGGTGGACGGAGTGCCGCTGTCGGGCGTCGCACCTTTGCCGGGCACGTTGCTGGTGCCGCTCGTATCGTCGTTCGGCGCAGCGTCGTCGGTGCCGCACGCGTAGAGGGATCCGAGCAAAAAGAGCGGCAGCGCGAGCACGCGGCGAACGACCATGTGGGCGTCCTACCTGACCGGGATTGGGGTGCAACCCAGCGAACGGAGGGCTGCCGGCCCCCGCGGTTAAATCCCCTTAGGACTGGGGTCCCGCACCCCTAAATTTACGCCCCGCAGAGTGAAGAGCGGCCGCGGCTGGCGGGCTGCATGGCGCAACGACATGCTCATTTTTACTTCAGCTTCCTGGTAGTTGCGACGCTCCGCCGGCCATTGCGCGTCTCGGCCCCGAGTCCGCTACATTAGAGAGCGTGACGGACAGCACCGACGCCCCCGTTTCGTCCACGCTTGGCGCAGGCCAAGCGCCGGCCTCGACGGAGCTCTACGGCCCGGTCATCGGTGGCAAGTACCGCGTGGAGCAACTGCTCGGTCGCGGCGGTATGGGTGTCGTCCTCGCGGCCCGACACGAGATTCTCGGCGAGCCCGTCGCGATCAAGTTCCTCGCTTCCGCGACCGCGAAGGACGCGAAGGCAACCGAGCGCTTCGTGCGCGAGGCCAAGGCGGCGCTCAAGATCAAAGGCGAGCACGTCGTCCGGGTGCTCGACGTCGGCACCCACGAAGGCAAGCCGTACCTGGTGATGGAGCGGCTCGAGGGCACCGACCTCGGGAGCTTGCTCGCGTCGGAGGGACCGCTCCCCATCGCCGACGCCGTTCGTTACGTGCTCCAGGCATGCGAGGCCCTCGCCGAAGCGCACGCGCAAGGCATCGTCCATCGCGATCTCAAGCCCTCGAACCTGTTCCTGACGCAGAGGCCCGACGGCACCCCGCTAGTGAAGGTGCTCGACTTCGGCATCGCCAAAGCGTCGGCCGACAGCGAAGCGAGCGGCTCGAACCCGTCACTCACGGATACCCACGCGGTGTTCGGGTCGCCCTCGTACATGTCGCCGGAGCAGATCCGGAGCGCCAAACACGTCGACGCGCGCGCAGACGTGTGGGCGATCGGCGTCGTCTTGTTCGAGCTCCTCGCGGGGCGGCTACCCTTCCTCGGAGAGAGCACCGGAGCGGTGCTCGCGAGCGTCATCGCCGACGAGCCGCCAGCGCTGCGCTCCCTACGCGCAGACGTCCCCGAGGGCCTCGCGCGCGCCGTCGCGCGGTGCATCGAGAAAGATCTCACGAAGCGAATGCCGTCGGTCGCGGATCTCGCGGATGCGATCGCGCCCTACGCCCCGCAGGGCACGACGTCGTCGGAACGCATCCGACGCTTGTCGGGTCGACCGCCCGCCCCCG
>JBGAJR010000083.1:0-17740 GCA_044224815.1 Polyangiaceae bacterium | reverse complement strand
GCTGGCAGACGACATACAGGTAGCCCGCGATCTCGTTGTCCGGCCGGATCACCGTGCGCTGCAGCGGCCGGGCCGCGATCACCGCGTCGAGGTTCATCTGTTCGGGGTCGTCGCCCATCACGTAGGCCGCGCGGCGCCGGTCGCCGGCCACTGCCACCGCCTCGCGCACCGGCGCGAGCCGCACCTTGAAGCCGGGCGAAGGCTGGACGCTGCCGCTGGCGGCCAGCACCGTGCCGTCGGCGTCGAGCAGGTACAACTGCGTGTCGGGCTCGAACAGCAGCAGGTTGCGCAGGAAGCCGGTGAAGCCGTCGGCGTCGCGCCGCTGCAGGTCGAGCAGATCGGGGTGCAACGCGACCACGCGCCCGAGGAAGGCGTTGGCGCGGTCGTAGACGCTCTCGTGCTCGAAGCGCTGGAACGCGATCGCCACCGTCACCAGCACGCCCAACGCGGTGATCACGCCGGTGGCGAAGATCGTCAGTGCCAGGCGCAGGCGAACGGTCAATGGGCCACCCCGCCAGCCAAGTGCGCCCGGCGGCCCCTCCCGGGGGTGCCCGCCGGCCCGGGGCGGCCCGGCGCGGCGCTCGCGGGTGCTGCCTGTCGAAGCCGCGTCATGCCGGTGAATCGCGCAACTTGTAGCCCGCGCCGCGCACCGTGAGGATGATCACCGGACGCATCGGGTCGTTCTCGAGCTTGGCGCGCAGGCGGTTGATGTGCGTGGTCACCGTGTGCTCGTAGCCCTCGTGCGAGTAGCCCCACACCGAATCGAGCAGTTGCGCGCGCGAGAACACGTGGCCGGGGTGCTGCGTCGATTCGCCGTGGGAGCGCCCTTTTTGTTACCGTAGTGCGCGCGCGGGTACGGGCTCGCGCGCACCCAGGATCGGCTCGTGGCGAAAAAGCAGCTTCTCCTCGTCGACGCGGACCCGCGCAGCTTGCGCGTCCTCGAGGTGAACTTGCGGAAGGCGGGCTACACCGTCACCACCGCCACCGACGGCCTCGACGCGCTCTCCAAGCTCGAGCTCGGCGTCCCCGATCTCGTCATCACCGACACGCGCCTCCCCAAGCTCGACGGCTACGGCCTCGTGCGGCGAATGAAAGAGCGCGCCGAGTGGTCGGCGGTCCCCGTCGTGTTCCTCACCAGCCAAAAGTCGGTCGAGGACAAAATCCGTGGCCTCGAGCTCGGCGTCGAGGACTACCTCACCAAGCCCATCTTCCTTCGCGAGCTCCTCGCGCGGGTGCGCCTCATGCTCGCGCGCCGCGAGCGTGACGCGTTCGCCTCGCGGCAAGAGAAGTCGGGGCGCACGCGCTTCTCGGGCTCGATCCAAGACATGGCGATCGTCGACTTGCTCCAGACCTTCGAGGTCTCGCGCAAGAGCGGTACGGTGCGCCTCATCGCGGGGAGCCAAGACGCGTTCGTGTTCTTCCGAGAAGGGAAGATCGTCGACGCCGAGCTGGGGCGCCTGCGCGGCGAAGAGGCGATCTACCGCGCGCTCGTCTGGAACGACGCCGAGTTCGTGGTCGAGTTCGGCGCCGTCCAGAACGAGGACATCGTCGAGACCTCGACGCAAGGCATCCTCATGGAGGGCATGCGCCGCGTCGACGAGTGGGGCCGCCTCTTGGAGCAGCTCCCGCCGCTCTCGACGGTGTTCGAGCTCGACATCGACTCGCTCCTCGAGCGCTTGAACGAGATCCCCGACGAGCTGAACGGGATCTTGCGCCTCTTCGACGGTCGCCGGACCTTGATGCAGGTCGTCGACGCGTCGCCGTTCGAAGATCTCTCCACCCTCTCGACCATCTCCAAGCTCTACTTCGAAGGCCTCCTCGTCACCTTCGATTCGCCGCGCTCGCAGCCGCCGCCTTCCACGGAGCCCGAAGCACGTCGTCCCGAGCTCGAGGCCGATCCCGAGTCGATCGCCTCGCCGCGGGTCGCCGTGCCCGCGCCGGCGCCGACGCCGGCCGCGTTGCCGGTCGCGCGCGTCTCCAAGGGCCCGACCCTGATGGAGAAGGCCGGGGCACCCAACCTCGCGAACGGCCCCGAGCCCCGCAAGGTGCACGAAGCACCGACCATCAAGCCGCCGACCTCGACGATCCCGGCAGCGGCCGCCGCCTCGGTCGCGCCCGCGCCGGGCGCACAACGCGGGCGAACGTTGCCGCCGCCCCCCGACGGCGGCCGAGTCGTCGTCGACGAGGGGCCGGCGCGAAACACGCTGCCGAGCGAGCTCACTCCGATGGTGCAGCTCGCGCCGCTCCCGATGGAGCGTGACATCGACGCGCCGCGGCCGCTGACGCCCACGGTGGTCGTCGACGTGACCGAGCCTTTGCCGCTGGTGCCCGCGGCAAAGCGGGGCGAAGCCGCGACCGAGGGAAAGAAGCTCTCGCTCGAGGAGCGGATCGCGCTCGCCGAAGCCGCCGCGCGCTCGCCGAGCCCCGCCGCGACGGACCAAGACGACGAAGACGAAGACGAGGAAGACGACGACGACCACGACGACGAGGCGCAAGCGCCGCCGCCCCGGTCTTCGCGTACGAACGAGACTCCGCAGCCGCCGCCGGTGGCCGCTGCCGGCGTGCCGCACGAAGAGGAGCACGAGCGCGAGTTCTTCGATTCGGCACCGCCGCACGCACCGGCCGACGACGAGGACGACGCGATCTACGACGCGCTGCCCCGCGGCCGCGGTCGCGGCAAGGGCGCGCTCATCCACGACGAGGATCCGCGAAGGCACCTCGAAGAGACCGTGCCGTCGCGAACGCGCGTCGCCGAGCGCGCGGAGCAGAGCAAGCGGCAAGCGATCGTGTTCGCCGTGCTGTTCGTCTCGGTGATCATCCTCGGCGTCGCCTACATGCGCTTCGAAGACGCGCGCGCGACGCGCCACTTCGGACCGTCGTCGTCCGCGACCGTGACCTCGCCCGTGCCGACGCCGGTCTCCGCCGCGCCGCCGGTGACGACGCCGTCCGCCGTCGTAGAGCCACCGCCGAGCGCCGCGGTCTCCGCGCTTCCGGTCGCCTCGGCATCGGCGAGCGCCATCACGACGGCTCCCTCCGCGAGCGCTGCGCCGAGCGCGACCCCCGCGGCATCCGCGAGCGCTGCGCCCGTCGCCAGCGCATCGGCCGCTCCGGTCGCGAGCGCATCCGGCGCGCCCGGCGAAGACGTTCCGCCGCGCGAGCTCGTGCGGCGCGCGCAGCAAGCCCTCGAGCGCGGCCGCGCCGCCCAAGCCATCGAGCTCGCGCTCCGAGCGACCGAAGCCGACCCGACGAGCGCGGACGCGTGGCTCACGCTCGGCGCTGCGTACGACACGCAAGGGCAATCCGGTAAGGCGCGCGCCGCCTATCGTGCCTGCCTCGATCGCGGCAAGGGCGGCGCTCGCTCCGAGTGCCGCGCGATGCTCTCGCAGTGAAGCTCAGCGCGCGCGGAGAACGCCGCCGAACCCGCGCTCGCGGCCGACCTCGGGTCTCAGCGCGCCGTTCTCCGCCGCGACGCGACCGTTGACCACGACGGCCCGGACGGCGCCGCCGTCGCTCCGCACGAGGCGCTCGAAGCCGCCGAAGCCTTCCATCGGCGCGAGCGCGACTGACTCCAGCGCGTCGCGCGAGAGACGCGCGTCGTCGATCACGACGAGGTCGGCCCGCCGACCGGGCGCGAGGACGCCCGCGTCGACGCCGAGCCAGCGCGCGATTTCGCTCGTGAGCCGCTCGACGGCGCGCTCGGCCGTCATGAACGGCGCGCCTCGCGCTTGGGCCTCGCGCACGCGAAGCAGCATCCGCAACGGAAAGCTGTAGTGCGCCATCTGCCGCAGGTGCGCGCCGGCATCGGAGAAGCCGATAAGCACGTCCGGGTGCGCCATGATCGTCTCGAGCTCTTCTTCGCGATCGTTGGCCATCACGGTGGTCCAACGGAGCGCGCTGCCGAACCGCGCCACGAGATCGAGGAACGCCTCGACCGCGTTCGTGCCGCGCGCGTCGCCGATCTCGGTGAACGTTCGGCCGGCGAGGGACGCGTCGGGCGCGGAGAGCACGCGCGCGAGCGAGAGGTTTCGGTGAAAGGCCTTGGGCAAGAACGGGTTCTGCCACTGATCCTTGAACCAGCGCCGATAGCTCGGATCGCGCGCGAGCGCGCTCCTCGCTTTGGGATCGGCCTCGTGAAGCGCGCGCGCGCCGGCGCCGAACTCTTCGAACACCACGAGCTCGAGCCCGTCGGCCCACAGATCGAAGGGCTCGGGGAGGGCCTGCCATCGGAAGTCGCCGCCGAGCACGCGGTTGACGAAGCTCGAGAGCGCGCCGATCAGGTGATGGATTCCGCGCGAGCCCACGAGATCCATCATCGAGATGACCGTTGTCTTGAGCGGCTTGCGCCGTCCGAGCCCGAGCGTCTCCCAAGGAATGCTCTCGCGCATGAAGCGGAGCACGTTCCACTTGGTGGACACGTTGGGCACGCCTTGAAACACGCGCTCTCGCTCCCGCACCGTGCGGACCAGCGCTTTGACCTCCGACCACGGCGCGAACGTCGAGGGAAGGGGACGGCTCCGGTAGTCGCGTGTTCCGCCCATCTTGTCCCACGGGAGCGTCTGCACCGAGAGGCCGAGGTAGCCCTCGTCGAGCCCTTCCTCGAGGAGCGCGCGCATCCGCTGGAGCTCCTCCGGCGTCGCCTGCACGTCCGCGTCGAGGCTCCGCTCGATGCCCATCACGTGGGCACGGATCGCCGAGTGTCCGACGAATGAAGCCACGTGCGGGCCGAGCGGAAGCGACGCGAGGTGAGCGAAGTACGAGCGATGCCCGTCCCAGTCCTTCACGCGGCGAAGCAGCGGCCGCACGAGATCGTCGGGGAGCGCCTCGACGCGGCAGTACATGTCGGCGAGCTCGTCGGCGTCGCCGAGGGCGAGGCTGAGCGAGCAGCTCCCGACGACCACGCTGGTGACGCCGTGCTTCAGCGACTCGGAGAGGGAGGGCGCGACCTCGATCTCCGCGTCGTAGTGGGTGTGCAGATCGATGAAGCCGGGCACGACCCACGCGCCGCCTGCGTCGATGGTCTCGCGCGCTTCGGCGTCTCGGAGCGCGTCGCCGGGCTCGATGGCTACGACGGAGCCGTCGCGAACGGCGACCGTGGCGCGCACCGGCGCGCTCCCGAGCCCGTCGAAGACGAGTCCGTTCTTGACGAGCAGATCGAACGACACGGCCCGATCGTAGACGACGCTCCGCGACGCGTCAGCGCCGAATCCGGGGATCGAGCGCGACCACCAAGAGATCGGCGACGAGGCCCGCGAGCACGATGGCCGTCGACGAGACGAGCACGATGCCGAGGAGCACCGGCCCGTCGCGGTCCATCAGCGCCGAGACGCTGAGCGCGCCGAGGCCGGGCCATCGGAAGAGCGTCTCGGTCACGACCGCGCCCGACACGAGCGCGCCGAAGTCGAGCGCGAGCACGGTGACGACCGGCCCGAGCGCGTTCGAGAGCGCGTGCGCGACGACGCGCCGCTCGGGGAGGCCTTTGGCACGCGCCGTGCGGACGAAGTCCTGTCGCAAGAGGCCGACCATCTCGTCGCGGACGAGGCGCGCGTAGCCGGCCGCGCCGTAGATCGCGAGCGTGAGCGCCGGGAGCACGATGGCCGTGGCCTGCTCTCCGAACGTCTTCCCGAAGCCATCGAGCGGAAGGATCTTCAAGCGGTGCGCGAGCACGAACTGGAGGACGAGGCCGGTCACGAACGTGGGCGCGCTGATGCCGACGAGCGATGCTCCGATGACGATCGTGTCGCTCGGTCGCCCTTTGCGTGTCGCGGCGAAGGTGCCCATGGCCGTGCCGAGGAGCGCTTGAAAGAACGCCGCCACCGCCGCGAGCGCGAGCGTGCGCGGAATGCGTTCGGCGAGGATGGTCGTGACCGGTCGCCGCTGCTGGTAGCTCCGGCCAAGATCGACGTGCACGGGCCCCAACGCCGCGCACGTCGCGTGATCGCCTTTGGTCTCGCGCGGCCCCACGTGCACGAGGCGGCGCAAGAAGAGCATGTATTGTTCACGTACCGGCCGATCCAGCCCGAGCTGCTGGCGGATGCGCGCGACGTCCTGCGGCCGCGCCTGCGCGCCCGCTGCGAGACGCGCCGGATCGTCGGGCAAGAGATGGCTGATCGCGAACGTGAGCGAGGCCACCGCCCACACGACGAAGAGCGAAAAGACGATGCGCCGTAGGATCGCCGTCACGGCCGCGGACCTCCCGACGCGCGTGGAGTGAGGAGCCCCAGCGCGCCCGAGAGCACGCCGGCGCGCCGCGCCAGCGCCTGACCGGCCCGATCGAGCCAGGTGCGCCGCACGTCGTAGACCCACGTGGGGTGGAGCGGGAGGTCATGCACGTAGGGCTGCTTGACCACGTACCAGGTGTACGCGTGGGTCATCGCCCACGGCGCGTCGTCGCGCACGATCTCTTGCGCGCGGTCGTAGTCACGCTGCCGCAAGACGGGATCGAGCTCACCGCGCGCGCGGCCCAGGATCCGATCGAGCTCGTCGTTCTTGTAGAACGCAGCGTTGGAGCAGCCTTCGTCGGTGATGACGCGCGACGACCAGAGCGCCTCGTAGAAGTCGAGCGCGTCGGGGAAGTCTTGGTTCCACGCCTGAGACGACATCGCGGTGCGGCCGCGACGCTGCGAGAGCGTGAGGTAGGTGGCGAAGCTCACCACTCGGAGCTCGATGCGGATCCCGATTCGCGCGAGCTGCTGCTGGAGGAGCTGTCCGCTCATCTCGGAGAGCCCCGGCTTGTACGCGAGGTAGGTGATCGGCTTCGGGTAGCCGCCTTTGCCGGTGGCCGGATCGTACGGGTAGCCGGCCTTCTTCATGTGCTCGAGCGCGGCGGCGTAGTCGTACTTCTGTCCGTCGACCTTCTCCGAGTAGCCGGGCATGCCAGGCGGGATGGCCTTGCCGGTGGGGATGATCGCGCCCGGGCGGAGCGCGCGAAACGCGTCGCGGTCGATCGCCGCCGCCACGGCCCGCCGCACCTCGACGTTGTCGAACGGCGCGAGCTCGGTGTTCATCGCCTCGCCGTAGATGGAGCGGGGTGGCTCCCAGCCGCCGAAGGGCTTCCAGCGCGCGTCGGTCCCGAAGCGCGCCATGTCGGCTTGCGTGAGATCGCGGAGGACGTCGAGCGCGCCGGCCTCGAACTTGAAGCGCTGCCCCAAGATGGGCGCCGCGTACTGGAAGGTCACCGCGTCGAGGCGCGGCTCGCCAGGTTTGTAGAATGCATCGTTTCGGACGACGGTGAGGCTGCGGCCGCGCTCCCACCCGCCGGGCCGCAGCACGAACGGCCCCGTGCCGCACGGCACCCACGCGTCGTCGTAGCGGCGGCCGGCGGTCTTGCACACCGGGCGGAGCGCCTGGAGCGCGAACAGTGGAAGGATCATCGCGTCGCGCGACTTGAGTCGCACGATGACGACGTACTTGCCGCCGACCTCGATGCCACGGAGCGAGTCGGCCTTGCGCGCCTGGTACTCTTCGAAGCCGTCGATGTGATCGAAGAAGCTCGCGAAGCCGTTGGGCGTGTCGGGGTGGAGCGCGCGCTCGATGGACCGCTTGACGTCGTCGGCCGTGAGCTCGGCGCCGTCGTGGAAGCGCACGCCTTCGCGCAGATGGAACGTGACCGCGAGGCCGTCGGGCGAGATCTCGTGGGCGCGCGCGAGGTCGTCGACCACCTTGCCGTCGGCGTCGAAGTCGACGAGACCGGCGAACAGCGTCTCCACCATCACGCCCGCCAGCGCGTCGCTCGCGGCGGCCGGATCGAGCGTGCGAATGTCGCCCATGGAGGCGAGGTGCAACACGCCGCCGCGCTGCGGCGCCGTCGCGCCTGCCGACGGGAGCGGCGCCGCGAAGCGATCGTTGCAACCTGCACACGATAGACCGGCGGCGCAGAGGGCCGCCCGCGCGAGCCGTCCGATCATCGCGCCTCCCGCGGATCGAGCACGTCGCGGAGGCCCTCGCCGAGCAGATTGAAGCCGAGCACGGTGAGGAGGATCGCCACTGCCGGCGAGAGCACGAGCCACGGCGTGACGCTGAACGTGTCCTGCGACTCGGAGAGCATTCCGCCCCACGTCGGCGTCGGCGGCGCCACGCCCGCGCCGAGGTAGGAGAGCACGCTCTCGGCGAGGATCATCTGGGCCACCTGCGCGGTCGCAATGACCACGATGGGGCCGAGCACGTTGGGCAGCACGTGCCGCACGAGGATGGCGGGGGTCGTCTGGCCGAGAGCGCGCGCCGCATCGATGAACTCGAAGCGTCGCACCTGCATCGTCTTCGCGCGCACCACGCGTGCCATGCCGAGCCAGCCAGTGAGGCCGAGCAAGAGAAGCAGCGTCGTCACGGTGGTCCGGTCGACCGATGCGCCGATGGCCATGACGAGGAGCAAGAACGGGAACGAGAGCCCGATGTCGACGGCGCGCATCAGGATCGCGTCGACGTCGATGCGAAGAAACCGGCCGAGCGGCCCGGGGAGCGCCGCGGGCTGCCCCTCGAACCACCCAGCGACGATGCCGACCGCGGTGCCGATGAGCGTAGCGATGGCCGTCGCCGCGATGCCGACCACGAGCGAGAGACGGGCGCCGGTCGCGAGCCGCGCGAGCTCGTCACGAAACAAGCGGTCGGCCCCCAGCCAGAGCCCGGGCGAAGGCCCGACGGGGAGGCCGGTGTCCTTGTCGATCCCGCGCACCAGATCGCTGGTGAGTGGGTCGTGCGCCGCGAGGATCGGACCGAGGATCGCGAAGGCCGCGATCAGCGCGACGAGGATCGCGCCCACGCGTCCGGCGGGGTGCTGGAGGATGCGCGCTCGCCCGCCGCGCGCTGCGGCGGAGAGCTCGCCGGCGCTCAACGCCGGCCTCCGCCGCGCGTCGCGGGAGAGCCGCGCTCGCTCGCGCGCTTCGGCGGCGGCGGCGGGGGCGCGAGGAAGTCGAGGACCGCGCTCGTCAGCGCCGCGGGCGCCTCTTCGGGCGGCGAGTGGCCACAGTCGAGGGCCACGAGGCGCGCGGCGCCGAGCTCGCGCACGAGGCGACGACCATCGCTCGCCGCGACGAGCCGATCCAGTCGGCCCGTCACGACGAGGGTCTCCTGTCGCACGCGCGGGAGGAGTGCGACGACGCTCCGCTTGTCGCGTGTCGCGCGCAGCGTCGCGTACGTGGCCTCACGGCCCGCGGGCGAGCCGAATCGCTCGAAGTGTGCTTCGACGACACCGGGCGCGATCGGAGCGTCGTCGGCGTACACGTAGTCGCGAAAGTAGCGACGGAACTCGGAGAGCCCGACGAGCTGCTTCAGCGCCATGGGGCCGAACAGCGGCACTTTGGCGAGGCGATCGAGCGGAGCCACGCGCCCGTGCTCGTAAACCGACGGCGCCACGAGGACGAGCTTGTCCACGAGCGCTGGGTGGGCGGCCGCGCACGCGAGGGCCACCGCCGCGCCCAAGCCGTGCCCGACGAGCGACACGCGCCCGAGACCGAGCGCCGCGATCACGTCGGCGACGACCTCGCCGAACGCGCGAAAATCGTAAGCAAAGCGCGCCAGCGAAGGCTTCTCGCTCTCGCCTGCGCCGGGGAGGTCGAGCGCCACGACCTGAAGTCGCTCTGCGAGCGGACCCATGACGTCCGTCCACGCAAGGTGGCTCTGGAGAACGTCGTGGATGAGCACCGTGGGCGCCCCGCTTCCCGCGTACGCAAGCCGCACGCGGGCGGTCTTGGTGCCCACGTCACGGCGCTCGACGGCGAGCGCAGGGGCGGGAAGCGCGGGGGAGGGCGCGGAGGCCGGGGCCATCGGGCGACCAAGTTATGCGTTCGGAGGGGCCGGAGCACGGAGAAAAGCTGGGGAGAACTCGGCCAAAACAGGCCCTGCGGAGGCCCCTTGCACAATGCAAGTATCCAAGAGGAGGAAACCTGCGCCGAGGAGGACGAATGGACGCACTGTGCCACACATGGACCCTCACCAACCCCTTGATATGCCCTCACTTATTTGTGTGTTTAGGACCCGGTTCAGCGTGACATTTTCTGTCACGGGGTCGAGCTAACCACGCGTCACCCTTCCATTATGGAAAGCCCGAAATGAAAAGACGGATACAACGTTGACCCTCTCTTTTCGCATCGGTTAGGGTCCAATGCGTCGACGATGTGGCGAGTGCCGCATCGACGGTGACGAGACCGTCGTCACCGGGCTCGACACACGGTCTCCGCCGCTTCCCCTCCGGGGGGAATCAACCGTAGTCAGGCCGCGCGCTTCACCGGGCGCGCAGGCGACGTGCGGCGGGAGCAGCAAACAAAGGTTACAGGCGGCGCCGGGCTCCCACAGCCGGCGGACGCCAGGGATTCGTGCGGCCTCTCGCGAGGGACGGAACCGCGCGCTGGCCATGCGTGTACGCGCACCGACCGGGAGGATATCGATGGACCCGAAGACCGCGATTGAAGTCGAGACGCAGATGAATGGGGTCAACGATCCGGCCACCGAGCCGTGCACCGATGGCGCCCTCGCGCTCGACACGCAATCGACGCTGGATGGCGCGCCGGTGACGCGCGAGCAGCGTCGTTCGCGTCGCAAGCGCGAGGTTCGCGCTCGCACGATCAGCGTCAAGCGCATGACCAAGCGCGAGCTCGAGCTCGGCCGCTTGCTCTACCCGGAGGTCGAGGTCGAGCGTCCGCGGACGCGGGCCGATTGCGCGAACGGTGCGCGTCCGTGCCCGTTCGTCTCGTGCAAGCACCACCTCTTCCTCGACGTGTCGGCTCGCACCGGCGCGATCAAGCTGAATTTCCCCGATCTCGAGGTTTGGGACATGACCGAAACCTGCGCGCTCGACGTCGCCGACCGCGGCGGCACGACCCTCGAAGAGGTCGGCGCGATCATGAACCTCACCCGCGAGCGCATCCGCCAGGTCGAGGTGAAGGGCCTCGCCAAGCTCCAGGCGCTCGGTGACATGGAAGCCCTCCGCGACTACGTCGACGAAGGTCCCATCGGCAAGCGCCGCCTCCCGGTCCTCAGCAAGCCCGAGGGCGACGAGGAAGAGGAAGCCGGCGAGGACGCCGAGGACGCCGACGAGTTCGACGTCGAATCCTTCGTCCAAGGCGAATTCGACGCTGAGTAGTGGGGCCTTGCAGGCCCCCTCAAAAAGTCTGGCGACTTTTTGAGCCTCCCCCGCACTTGAGCCTGCGTCGGTCTGGTGGGGCCTTGGCGGCCCCCTCAAAAAGTCTGGCGACTTTTTGAGCCTCCCCCGCACTTGAGCCTGCGGCTCTTCGAGCTCTCGCAACCGCAGGGGTTGCGAGAGCGGGCGTAGTGGCGATGGGCGGCGCGTCGTCAGGACACTGAACCCAAGCTTTACTCGGGCTGTCGTGGTGCCCTCCGCGGTGGCCCGAGGTCTTTTGTGCGGTTCGTTGACGGTGGCGTGAGGCCCGGATATTCCCGGCGCATGCCCGTTCGCACCGCGCTCGTTTCGGTCTCCGACAAGACTGGCCTGATCCCCTTCGCCCGTGGGCTCGCCGAGCTCGGCGTGAGCATCCTTTCGACGGGCGGGACGGCCAAGGCGCTCTCCGGCGAAGGCATCGCCATCGAGCCGGTCGAGAGCTACACGGGCTCGCCCGAGGTCATGGCGGGGCGCGTGAAGACGCTCCACCCGCGCGTGCACGGCGGAATCCTGATGCGCGGCGACGTGGACAACGCCGACCTCCAACGCCTCGGCGGTCGCCCCATCGATCTCGTGGTCGTGAACCTCTATCCGTTCGAGCAAGTGACCGCCTCCAAGGACGCGACGCTCGAAGAGGCCATCGAGAACATCGACATCGGCGGCCCGTCGATGATCCGCTCCGCCGCCAAGAATCACGCGCGCGTAGCCGTTGTCTGCGATCCTTCGGATTATGGCCTCGTGCTCAAGGAGCTGCGCGAGCTCGGCGAGGTCTCGCCCATCACGCGCGCCAAGCTCGCCGCGAAGGCGTTCGCGCTGACCGCGTCCTACGACGGCGCGATCGCGGCCTTTCTTTCCAAAAGGAATTCCGACGGTTCGGTCGCGGAGTTCCCGCGCTACCTCACGCTGCCATACGAGCGCGCATACACGCTTCGCTACGGCGAGAACCCTCACCAAAACGGTGCGTTCTACGTGGAGAAGGGCGCGTCGCTCGGCACGTTGGCGCGCGCGGAGAGCGTCGGCGCCGGCGGCAAAGAGCTCAGCTTCAACAACCTCGTCGACGTCGACGCGGCGCTCGAGTGCGTGCGCGAGTTCGCCGCGCCCGCGGCCGTGGTCGTGAAGCACGCGAACCCGTGCGGCGTCGCCGTCGGCGCCACGCCGGCCGAGGCCTACAAGGCCGCGCGCGACGCGGACTCGACCAGCGCGTTCGGCGGCATCGTGGCCTTCAACCGCGAGGTCGACGGTCCGGCGGCGACGCTGCTCGTCGAGACCTTCCTCGAGTGCGTGGTGGCGCCGTCGTTCTCGCCGAGTGCGCTCGAGGCGCTCAAGACCAAGAAGAACCTTCGATTGCTCGCCACGGGGGCTTGGCTCCCGGCCGACTACGAAGCGCTTCAGATGAAACGCGTGAGCGGCGGCCTCGTCATCCAGACCCGCGACGTCACCGCCAAGACCGAGATCGCGATGGCCAAGGTGGTCACCAAGCGCCCGCCCACCGAAGAGGAAGAGCGCGCGCTCGCGTTCGCCTGGCACGTCTGCAAACACGTGAAGTCCAACGCCATCGTTTTCGCGAAGGGTCAGGTCACGACGGGCGTCGGCGCCGGCCAGATGTCGCGCGTGCAATCGGTTCAGATCGCCGTTGAGAAGGCGGGAGAGAAAGCGAAGGGAAGTGTCATGGCTTCCGACGCATTCTTCCCGTTCCCGGACGGCATCCACGTGGCCGCCAAGTCCGGCGTGACCGCGGTCATTCAGCCCGGCGGCAGCGTGAAGGACGAGGAGATCATCTCGGCCGCGAACGCGCAGGGCATGGCCATGCTCTTCACCGGTGCGCGGCACTTCCGGCATTGAAGTCGCAGCCTCGCTCTGGCGAGCGAGGCTGCTCGGTCCTTCGCCGCGCAAGCGCGGCTTCAGGACGCCGGGTCTGGTTTCGAGGGGCTACCGCCCCTCGAGCTCCCAAGCATGTCGGCTGCCAGCTCGAGAAGAGCTCACGTGACGCCCTGAGGCCACCTCTCGCGACCCTTGAGGTCGCGAGAGGCGAAGGTTCGACAGAACCTGAGAGCCGGGGAGGCTCGTCGCGTGTCAACGCGACGAGGGGCCGGCTAGGCCCACATGCCCCAGACACAAATTTGGCCCGGCTCACTTCGATATGCGAAAGGGGATCGTGCGCGGCGCGCTTGCGCTGCGATCGAGAGGGCGACCCGATGGCGGCGATGACCGAGAGCTGCAGCGTTTGCGGCAAGGGATTCGAAGTTCAGTTCCGCTACCAGATGGAGGAGCGGGACGGCGGCTTCATGTTCTTCTGCTCGCAGGACTGCCACGGCAAGGTGGTGTCCGGTGAGCTCGATGGCGGCGTGAACTGCGCCGCGTGCTCGAAGCGATTCACCGTCGAGCTCGTCTCGCAGGTGCTCCGCATCAAGGGCGAGCGCGTCTACGCATGCTCCGACCCGTGCCGCACCCAGCTCCTCGCCGAAGCCGGCGGCGCGCGCCTCGGCGCCATGAGCGCGATCCACGCGCCCGCTCCCACGGCGCCGGTCGCAGCGCCCACGCTCACGACCGCGCCGGCCCCGACGCTCGCCAGCGTCATCGCGACCGCCGCGCCGGCGCCCGCGCCGACACCTGCCGCGTCCGTGCCCGTTGCTTCTGCGTCGCCGGCCGCTCCCCCGGTCATCCACGCCGCGAAGCGTCGCTCGGTGCATGGCCCCCGTCGCCTCGCCGTCTTCAACCACAAGGGCGGCACCGGCAAGACCACGACCAGCGTCAGCGTCGCGTCGGGCCTCGCCGCGAAGGGTCTCAAGGTCCTTCTCGTCGACACCGACTCGCAGGGCAACGTCGCCGTCTCGCTCGACGTGAAGCCGCAGACGTCGCTCTATCACGTGGTCGTGATGGGGATGAAGGCCAAGGACGCGGCCGTCAACGTCCGCCCCAACCTCGACGTCCTCGCGTCGAACGAGACCCTCGCCGCCGCCGAGCTCTACCTCGCCGGTCGCCAGAACCGCGATCGCGTGCTGCGCGATCGCCTCGCTTCCGCGTGCGACTCCTACGACGTGGTGGTCCTCGACTGCTCGCCGTCGCTCTCGCTCATGAACCAGAACGCGCTCGTCTTCGCCGAAGGCATCCTCGTTCCGGTCGCGTGCGACTTCCTCTCGTTGGTCGGCGTTCGTCAGGTCATCAAGACCGTGAAGAACGTGAACTCGCTCCTGCATCATCCGGTGCAGATTTACGGCGTTCTCCCGACGTTCTACGACGCGCGCGCGCGCATCTGCCGCGACGCGGTCGAGACCCTCACGCAGCACTTCGGCGATCGGTGCCTCACGCCGATTCGTTCGACGACGAAGATCAAGGAAGCCCCGGCGCAGGGCCGCACGATCTTCGAGTACGCGCCGGACTCCAACGCGGCCGAGGACTACGGCCGCCTCGTCGACTTCTTGGTCGACGGTCCGAGCGCCTCCCAGAAATCTTCCAGCTTCGCGGCCGAGCCGGCCGCGGCGAGCGCGTAAAGAAAGGAATCAGCCATGTCGGTGCGTGATGAACACGGAGGCGCGGCGCGCGTGCTCGATCTCGACGAAGTGCAAGGTGTCCTCTCGGGCAGCTTCTACAACCCGGGTGAGCGTGGCGCGAAGGCGATCAAGCCCGAGCGCGAGGCGGCCAAGCCCCTCCACTACAAAGTGATCTGCATCTCGATGTACACCAAGGACCTCGAGCGTCTCGACTCCATGGTCGACGAGCTCAAGGCCCGCGGCGTCACCAAAGCGAGCCGCAGCGCGCTCATTCGCGCCGCGCTCGATCAGGTCGACCTCGAGAAAATCCCGCGCGGGATGTGATCGGTCTTCATCTCACGAAGTGACCGCGCCGCGAGCACCGCGAGCGCGGTCACCACGACGAGGTGACAGCCGATGAACCAGCGCCCCAAATCGGTGGCCGCCTCGGCGTGATCGAGGTGAGCACCGACGTGGAACGCGAGCGGGACGAGCATGCTCCGACGTGAGCGCTCGAACGCCCACGCGAAGAGAACGGCATACGGCGGGAGCTCGGCCATGGTCGTCGCGAACGTGACGACGTCGAAGCCGTGCGCCGTCGGCGTGACCGCGTAGGCGAGGTGCCAGAGACCCCACGCGACTCCGACGACGAGGGCGCCGCGCACCGCGCCGAACGCGCGCGCCGCCGCGTCATGCGCGAAACCGCGCCACCCGAGCTCCTCGCCGAGCGGAAACACCACCAGCGCGGCCGTCGCCTCCGGCGTCCGCGGGGGATGAAGCCACGCCGGAACGTGCGCGCCGAAGAGCGCTCCGAGCGCGAGGGCGACGACATGCAGCGCCATGGGCGTGAACATCGCGAGCGCCGCAAGACCCCAGAGCCGCGGCGCGGGCAAGGTGCGCCATTCGCCGCGCCACGCGCGCAGCGTGCCGCCGCGGGCCCGAACGATCAGCATCGCGATGAGCGGCCCGAACGCGCTCATTCCGGCGCACGGCACGGCAAGCGGGGGAGGCGCGCGGTCGGTGGCCCAAGCGAATGCCATCGGTGCAGCGAGCGTCCAAGTGATCGCGCACGCCAACCCGACGAAGCGCGCGAGCTCGCCGCGCGCCCGCGTGCCATCGGTCTCCACGGGGATCTCGTCCATTCGGCGCAGAGACCGCGGGGCCCGCGAAAAGTTCCCCGCTCACGAACGATCGCGACGGGACCCGTAGCGATCGAGCTCGCGCGCGATGTCGTCGTCGTCGGGGACGAGCCCATCAGCGCCGACCGCGATCCGCAAGGCGGGATTGGCCGTGCCATCGCTCACGACGCGCACCAGGTCCGCCGACAGTCCTGTCTCGTGGGCTCGAAGTGCGAGCGCCGCGCCGACGCGCTCCTCCGGATCGGCGGACGCGTCGCGGAGCTTCGCTTCGAGCGCATCGACCGGGATGGCCTGCGCACGGAAGGCCGCGCGAGCGCTCTCGCCGGCGAGAAGCCCGCGCGCACGCGCGACGAACTCGTGCGCGCGCTCGCCCGGCTCGCGCTGGACGAGCGCGGGTAGTTGCCCCGCAGCGTCGGCGGCCCGCCGTCCCGATTCGATGGACGCGGCGAGCGCGCTCGTCATCTCCCGCGAGCCGGAGCGCTGCGTGTGCGTGGTCAGTCTGAGGCGCTCGCCGTCGTCGAGCAAGACATCCACGCGACCGGCGGACACGATCGTTCGCTCGACGGTCGTCACCGATCGCACGCGACGATACGGCACGAATCGACCGCGGCCGAACCAGCTCAGGAAGATCCCGTCGTCGCCAACCTCGGCTCGCACTGGGAAGACGGAGAGCAGCATCGCCGCCGCGATCACGACGAATATGCCGCCCATGACCGTGGTGCCGAGGCTGGGCGGGCAGACCACCTGCGCGACCACCGCCACGCCGATCGCCGTCCCCAAGATGATCAGGCTGCTCGGTCGAACGCGGGCGATTCCATACTCGCCCGCCGGCAGCTCGAACGTCTTCATCGGCCCTGGCTCAGCCTAATGCATCGTGCGCGGGCGAGAGCCTTTGCCAGAACGCGTCCACGTCGGCCGGGAACGGCGCCTCAATCACGAGCGGCTCGCGCGTGATCGGATGGGGAAGCGAGAGGCGCGCGGCGTGGAGCGCGTGGCGCGGGAGCTCCAGCACCACGAGATCGTCTTCGGTGAGCTCGCCGTCGGCGCCGCGCGTGAAGAGCGAGTCGTCCGGTCCGTAGAGCTTGTCGCCCACGATCGGCGCGCCGAGCGTCGCCAAATGAATGCGGATCTGGTGCTGCCGACCCGTCTCGAGATCGCAAGCCACCTTCGCGTAGCTCCGGCCTTCGCGCTCTCGCGTCTCGAGGATCGAGAAGCGCGTCGCCGCGTAGAGCGCGTCCGCGCTCTTGCCGAGTCGCATCTTCACGCCGATCGGGCTCTCGGGGTCGAGCTCCAAGCTTTGTTCGAATCGGAAGGCGCTCCGTCCCTGGGCGTCGGGATCGCGCGGGACGCCCCACGTGACCGCGACGTAGCCCTTCTCGATCCCATCGCGGTTCTCGAGATCGCGCTTCAAGATGCGATCGCACTCCGGCGTCTTGGTGATGAGCATGACGCCACTCGTCTCGCGATCGAGCCGGTGGCCCAACGACAACCACTCTCCGGGCCGCTCGCGCTGGAGCACCATGATGAGCGTGTTCTTGTGGTACCGCGCCGTTGGGTGGACGGGCAGGCCCGACGGCTTGTCGACCGCGAGGAGATGGTCGTCCTCGTAGAGCACGGGCACTTCGGTCGGCACCGGGTTCTCGTCCCACGGCTCACGCCACAAGAGGACGCGCTGCTCGGCCAAGAGGCGTTGCCCGGGCCGCATGCGCTTGCCGTCGCCGTCGAACGCGCTTTGACGAATGATGTATTGTGCACGCGTGCGGCTGGTCCGCCGGAGCTCGCTCTGGAGGAACACGTCGACCCGCTGACCCGCCTGCTCGGGGGGGACCCGGAAGACCGTCACCACGGAGTCCGCGGGGACTCCCTCGGGGCGGACCAGGGTGCTGGCGGGCGGTTTGATGCGGCTCACGGCGGATTTCTCGCGGATTCTGCCCTTCGCGCGGGCTTCGGGCGAGGGGATTCCATGGTAGAAGGGCCCCGCCAATGGAAATTCTCTCCGTCTCCACCGAGCTCGCGCCCTT
>JBGAJR010000082.1:0-18404 GCA_044224815.1 Polyangiaceae bacterium | reverse complement strand
GTCGGCGAGCTCGGTTTGCGCCAAAGGTGATAACCTCTCGCCCGAGCTCCGCTCCCCCCAATCATGAACCGGCGCGCACTCTTGATTGCCCTCGTCGTCGCGGCGCTGGGGGCCCTTCTGCTCTTCCTCTACCAGCAGCGGTTCGAGCGCGAAGCCTCGGGCGGTGAGCGCATTCGGCTCCTCGTTGCGCTCAAGCCCATCGAGCGCGGGAAGCCGATCACCGACGACCTGGTCGACACCCGTGAGGTGCCCCAGGCCTACGTCGAAGACCGGGCCATCCGCGCCAGCGACAAGGCCAAGATCCTGGGCCTCAAGCTCGGTGTGTCGCTCCAGCCCCAGCAGACGCTCATGTGGACCGACCTGCTCGGAGCCGGCGACGAAAGGCGCGACCCCGCGACCCTCGTGCAACCGGGCAACCGCGCGGTCACCATCCGCGCCACGCGAGACGACAGCTCGTCGACGGCCCTCGTTCGCCCCGGGAACTACGTGGACGTCATCGCCGTGCTCCCGCAGCCCGGGAGCGCCGACGCCCGCTCGGCGGTCGTGCTCCTCCAGCGCGTGCTCGTCATCGCGGTCGGAAGCGAGACGTCCCCCGATGCGATCGAGGTGGGTAACGATCGCATCCGCAGCGCCAGCGACTCGATGCTCACGCTGAGCGTGACCTTGCCGGAGGCGCAGCTCCTCGCGCTCGCCGCCGACAAGGGCCGCCTCCTCGTCGCGCTCCGCAACCCGAGCGATCAGCCGCGCCCGCCGCAGCCCGACCTCCCGTCGAGCACGCTACTCAACGTGATCGAACGCGATCAGATCAAGGGCGTGCGCCGGCCGACCGGCCCCACGCGCGTGGAGGATCCGCGATGAACCGCCGCGCCCGACTCTCTGTCACCTTCGGCGCGGCGCTCGCGGTCGCGAGCATCGTCGTCGCCCGCCCCACGCCGGTCTTCGCCCAACGCGGCGGAACGTCCGCGCCGCGCGGCGAGGATCACATCGAAGATCTCGCGGTCGGCGACACCAAGACGATCCCGGCGGCGGGCGTGAAGAACTTCACCGATCCGCCGGGTGGCGTCGTCGACGTCCGCACGACTTCGGACAACTCGCAGTTCGTCGTGTCCGCTCGCAAGGTCGGCACCACGACGCTCTTGCTCCTCAAGAACGACGGCTCGCAGGTCAGCTACGTCTTCAACGTTTGGGCGCGCTCGCCCGCCGCCGTGGAGCGCGATCTGCAAGGGCTCATCGAAGGCACGCCCGGCGTGCGCCTCCGCCGCGTGGGCGGGCGCTTCTTCTTGGACGGCGGCGTCGCCACCGAAGCCGACAAGCGGCGCATCGACGAGATCGCCGCCAAGTTCGTGGGCCAGGTCGACTCGCTCGTGACCGTCGGCGGCGGCGCGCCCGATCGCCGCGTCCTCGTGCGCCTCGACTTCTTCTTCGTGCAGTACGAGCGCGCGTCGAGCTATGCGGTCGGCCTCGGCTGGCCGGCCTCGATCGGCGGCGACGGCGTGCTCCAGAGCCGGCTCGACTTCGATCTCATCGCCAACACGACGACCACCGCCCAAGCGTCGGTCGTGAACCAGCCTCTGCCCCGGCTCGACATCGGCTCGAAGCATGGCTGGGCCAAGGTCCTCAAGCAGTCGACGGTCATCACGTCGAACGGAAGTGAAGCGACCTTCCAGAGCGGCGGCGAGCAGAACTTCATCTCGTCGACGGGCCTTCAGGGCTCGCAGATCGTGCGCCTGCAGTTCGGCACCAACGTGACCGTGCTCCCGCGCTTCGACGTCGGTACCAAGGAGATCGAGGTCAAGCTCGACGCCGACGTGTCGGATCTCACGCCGGCGGTGTCGTCGGCCACCGTGCTGCCGGGTCGCGCCACGACGCGCCTCTCCACGCTCGTGAGCCTCAAGGTCGGTCAGGCGCTCGTTCTCTCCGGCATCCGCACCCGCACCGAACGCAAAGACGAGGACGGTCTGCCCGGCCTCTCGAACATTCCGATCTTGGGCGTGCTCTTCGGCAGTCACCGCAAAGCGTCCGACGACGTCGAAGGCGCCGTGTTCATCATCCCGAGCATCATCGAGACGGTGCCGCGCTCGGCGCTCGAGGTGATCAAGAACGCGCTCGGCACGTACGAAGACTTCTCGGGCCGCATCGATTCGGTCGACAGCTACAACAAGGCCCCGCCGTCGGCGAAGTGAGGCGAGAGCCGTGAACCGGGTGAGCGCCAACCAGCCGAACGTCGCCGTCGAGGTCGAGGTCGTCGTGCGCTCGGCGACGGCCGAGCGCAGCTACTCGTTCCCCGTCGGTGCACAAGTCGTCGTCGGAAGGCATACGAGCTGTAACCTCCGGCTCGACAGCGACACGGTGTCACGCCAGCACGTCGTGTTGGACCTTTCGCCCGAGGGCCTCGGCGTCGAGGACATCTCGACCAACGGCACGCTCGCGGGCGAGCAGTTGCTCCGTCGCCAGGCGACGCGAGTCGCCTACGGAACCCCCGTCGCGCTCGGCGAGTTCGTGCTCCTCGTGCGACCGCGGCAGGTCGCCGCTGCGCAACCTCCGCCACCCGAGCCTGCTCCGCGGCCGGCGCCCGCGCACGACGCGCCTCTCCCTCGCTTCCCCGATCCAGCGATTCACGAGAGCGAGACCGCGATCGCTCGCCCCGGGGACGCCGGCCCGTGGGGAGCGAACCCGAGCGTCGCGACGGTCGCCAAGCCCATGCGCGCGCCCGCGCCGCCGCCGATCGCGAGCTACGACGCGATCGACGCGGCCGCGCGTGGCCTCGCACCGCGCATCGCGGAGCGTCCGGAGGTCGCTTCACGCGCGACCGTGCCCGCGCGCCCACCGACCGGCGCGCTCCCGGCCGTCGGCACCGGCTCGCTCCCTTCGGTCGGCACCGGCGCGCGCGCCGCGCTCGGCACGGGGTCCATTCCCGTCACCACCTCCACCGGATCGAACCCCGCGATCCGCGTGCGCGCCGAGACGCGCAGCGGTGCGCTCCCGGCCGCGCGCGGGAGGAACCTCTCGCCGGAGGAGCGAGAGCGTCGCAAGCGAGACGTCGAGCTCCGGCGCACCGTGCACAAGGCGCTCCTCGAGCACCTCGATCTCGCGACGATGGATCCGTCCAAGCTCGACGACCCGTCGATGCGTCCCAAAGTGCTCGGCGCGCTCCGCCGCATCGTCGGGCAGCTCGAGGCGCAAATCCCGCCCGAGACCGACCGCGATCAGCTGATTGGCGAGCTCGCCGACGAGGCGCTCGGCCTCGGCCCGCTCGAGCGCTTTCTCGCCGATCCGAGCATCAGCGAGATCATGGTCGTCGATCCCGAGACCATCTACGTCGAGCGCGGCGGCAAGCTCGTCCTCGACGGCGCGCGCTTCACCGACGACGACCGCGTGCGCGCCGTCATCGAACGCATCGTGACTCCGCTCGGTCGCCGCATCGACGAGTCGTCGCCCATCGTCGACGCGCGCCTCCGCGACGGCTCGCGCGTCAACGCGATCATCCGCCCGCTCGCACTCCGCGGCTCGTGCATCACGATCCGCAAGTTCGCGCGTACGCCCCTCACGCTCGAGCGGCTCATCGAGTTCGGCACGCTCACAGAGCAGATGGCGCGCTTCCTCACGCGCAGCGTCATCGCGAAGCGCAACGTCGTCATCTCCGGCGGCACCGGCAGCGGCAAGACCACCCTCTTGAACGTGCTCTCCGGCGCCATCCCGGAAGAGGAGCGCATCGTCACCATCGAGGACGCGGCCGAGCTCCAGCTCAAGCAGCCGCACGTCGTCTCGCTCGAGACCCGCCCGCCCAACATGGAGGGCCGCGGCGAGTACACGATCCGCGATCTCGTGAAGAACGCGCTCCGCATGCGCCCCGACCGCATCGTCGTAGGCGAGTGCCGCGGCGGCGAAGCGCTCGACATGCTCCAGGCCATGAACACCGGCCACGACGGGTCGCTCACGACCACGCACGCCAACACGCCCGACGAGGCCATCGGACGCCTCGAGACGCTGTGCCTCATGAGCGGCCTCGACCTCCCGTCGCGCGCCATCCGCGAGCAGATCGCATCGAGCATCCACCTCATCGTCCAGCAATCCCGCCTCGCCGACGGCACGCGCAAGATCACCGCCATCAGCGAGGTCATTGGCCTCAGCGACGAGGGCGAGGTCGAGCTCCGGCCCATCTTCGAGTTCGTGCGCACTGGCACCGGACCGAACAACAAGGTCATCGGCGAGTTCCGCGCCACGGGCTACCTCCCGTCGTACCTCCAGAGCTTCATCGTCATGGGCCTCGTCGAACGCGGAGAGAGCTACCTGTGAAGCTCTTGATGCGCATCGACCTCGCGACGTTGCGCGCGCTCGGCGTGGGCCTCACCGTGCTCGCGATCTTCGGCATCACGTTCTCGCTCTTGGCCGACGAGGCCAGCTTCGTGTGGCGCTATTGGAGTCGCTACACGTCGGCGCTCGAGCGAAAGCTCCGGGCGCAGTTCCTCTGGACGCGCGGCCGCACCATCGCGCTCTCCCAGCTCGGCGGCCTCGCCTTCCTCGCCCTCGCCGATGTGCTCTTCACCGTGCCGTACGACTACGCGTGGGGCCTCCTCATCGCCATAGGCCCGTGGGTCTACATCGAGCAAAAGCGCGTCGAGCGCGTGAAGAAGATCGAAGAGCAGCTCGACGGCTTCGTGCTCGCACTGTCGAACGCCCTCAAGACGACGCCCAGCATCGGGTCGGCGTTCGCCTCCGTCGTTCCCCTTCTTCCCGAGCCCACGCGCCAAGAGGTCGAGCTCGCCGTCAAGGAGATGAAGGTCGGAAGCACGCTCGACCAAGCGCTCCTCCACATGGCCGCCCGCATCGGCAGCCGCCAGGTCGACTCGGCCCTCTCGGCGATCCTCATCGGCCGTCAGGTCGGCGGCAACCTCGCCAAGCTCCTCGAGCAGACGGCGGCGACGCTCCGCGAAATGGGCCGCCTCGAAGGCGTCGTCCGCACCAAGACCGCGGAGGGCAAGATGCAGCTCGTCTTCCTGGCCGTCCTCCCCATCGCCCTCATCTTGGCGCTCAACTTCATGTGGCCGGGCTACTTCGCCCCGCTCACGCACTCGGTGACCGGCTACGTCATCGTCACCGTCTGCGGCGGCCTTTGGATCTCGGCGATCTTCCTCGCCCGCAACATCCTCAACGTGGACATCTGATGTTGCCCGTCGCCCTCGCCCTCCCGCTCCTCCGCTACGCGAGCCTCTTCCTCGTGGTGTGGGCGGTGTTCCAGGCGACGTACGTCGTCGCGGGCGCGCCCACGCGAGTCGTCTCGACGCTGGGCCTCCGCGGCATGAAGCGCCAGCGCGCCGCGAGCCGCAGCGACTCCTGGGCCCTCATCGAGCCCTTGGTGCGCTGGCTCGGCGTGCGGGTGAGCGGCCTCGTGAGCGACAAGGCTCGCGTCGCGATCGACGAGCAGCTCGCCTTCTCCGGCGATCGGCTCGGGCTCAACGCCGACGAGTTCGTCGCCCTCAGCATCGTCTCGACCTTCATCGGCGTCGGCGTCGGTGCGTGGGCGGGCTACTCGCTCGAGCTCGGTCCGGTCGGCATCATCTTCGGTACGCTCCTCGGCGCGGCCACGCCGTGGATGCAGGTGACCGGCGTCGCGCAAGAGCGCCTCCGCGACATCTCGCGCGGCCTGCCGCAGACCACCGACTTGATGGCCATGGCGATGGGCGCCGGCCTCGACTTTCCCGGCGCGGTCCGCCAAGTGATCGAGAAGTCGTCGAACCCCGAAGATCCGCTCGTCGAGGAGCTCACGATTCTCATCCAGGCGCTCAGCATCGGCCGCACGCGCAAGGACGCGCTCGTCGAGCTCATGCGGCGCGTTCCGACCGAGGTCGTCAAAGAGTTCTGCGCGGCGCTCGTTCAAGCCGAAGAGCGCGGCAACCCGGTGGCCGACGTGCTCCAGATCCAAGCCACCACCGCGCGCAATCGCCGCTCGGTGCGCGCCGAAGAGCTCGCCGCCAAGGCCGGCGTGAAGATCACCCTCCCGCTCATGCTGGTCTTCGCGTGCGTGCTCGGCCTCGTCCTCGGGCCGGCCCTCCTCAACATCATCGAGTCGGGAGGTGTCCAGTGAGCGCGCTCCTCGTCCAAATCCGCCAACCCAACGGCGCCGTCGAGCAGATCGTCATCGACGCCGACGCGGTCCTCGTGGGTAGCGGCGCGCACTGCGACATCCGGCTCGCGATGGATCAGGCGGCGCTCGAGCACCTCCGCCTCAAGGCCACGCCCAACGGCGTGTACCTCGAGGCCCTGAGCTTCGATCCGCCGCCGCAAGTCAACGGCGTGCCGTTCACGCAAGGACCGCTGCCACCGGGCGCGATCGTCGGTGTGGGCACGACGCAGCTCGCCGCGTCGCTCACCGAGGCCGCCGGGACGGCGCCGAAGAAGAAGTCGGAGTCGACGAGCCCTGTCTCGATCATCGCCTTCCTCGGCATCTGCGTCGGCGCGTACCTCACGTTCTTCGTGGAGCCTCCCGCCACCGAGGACGTCAGCCCGCAAAAGGCGCCGGAGCTCTTCGGCCCCCCGGCCGCGGCGTGCCCGCAGCAGGCATCGCGCGACCAGATCCTCGCGCTCGCCCGCGAACGCCAGGCCTCCGCCGACTCACGCCGTGAGCGTCGACCGTTCTACGTGCAGGACGGCATCCAAGCGGTCCCCATCTACGAACAGGCCGCGGCCTGCTACCAGATGGTGGGCGACGGCGCGGCCGCGGCCGCCGCGACGGAGAACGCGCAGGCGCTCCGTCGTGATCTCGATCTCGACTACCGCACGCATCGACTGCGCCTCGAGCACTTCCTCGCGGTGGCCGACTACCCGGCGGCGCGGCGCGAAACTCGCGTCCTCCTCCAGTTCACCGAGGGCAAGCAAGACGACTACGTGACGTGGCTCGGCAACCTCGACCGCAAGTTGAAGCGCAAGCTGGGACGGCCGGACTCGTGATGCCGCGCCGCGCTTCGTTCCTCCTCGGCGCGCCCGCGATGGTGCTCGTCGCGGCGTCGATCGGCTGCGGCGCCTCCAAGGGCGAGGAGGTCCGCGCCAACGTGAAGACGTTCGAGCGAGATCAGAAGCCCGAGCGACTCATTCAACTCGGCAAGGCCTTCGCGCAGGTGGGCGATCTCACGCGCGCCGAGCAGTACTTCGCCGCAGCGCTCGACGCTGGCGCGGACGGATTCGTGGTCGTCCCGATGCTCCTCGCGGTGTGCGTCCGCGACGGTCGGTACCGAGCGGCGCTCGAGTATGGCGAGGGGCACCTCCAGAAGCACCCGACCGATGCCCGGACACGGTTCGTCGTGGCGACGATCCACGCCGGCATCGGCGATTCGGCCCGGGCCAAGGCGCACCTCGAACGCGTCCTCGCCGAGCGCCCGAACGAGGCGGAAGCTCATTTTGCCTTGGGCGCCCTCATGCGCGACTCTTTCAAGGACCCCGTGTCGGCCGATCCGCATTTCCGCGAATACCTGCGCCTCGCTCCCAGCGGCTCGCACGCCGAGGAAGCGCGCGGCTCGCTCCTCCGCAGCCTCCCGGACGCGAGCGCGGTGACGACCACCTCGGCCGCGCCGACCGCGGCCCCCGTCGCACCGGCGCCTGCTCCCGCGAGCGCCCCAAGCGGCACGCTCCCGAGAGCGGTGATCTCGAGACCGGAGTCGAGCGCCCGATGAGCGGCGGACCGTCCAACATCCCGCGCGAGGTCTTCGAGGAGACGCTGCTCGAGTTCCTCGCCCCGATTCGGCCTTACCTCGAAGACCCCTCGGTCAGCGAGGTGATGATCAACGGCCCGGACCAGATCTACATCGAGAAGAAGGGGCGCATCGAGCTCACGGGCGCGCGCTTCGCGAACCGGGAAGCGCTCATCGCCGCGCTCCGCAACCTCGCGCAGTTCGTCGGCAAGCAGATCGACGAGAACCGGCCCATCCTCGAAGGGCGGATGCCCGACGGCTCTCGCGTCGAGGCGCTCCTCCCGCCGGTCGCTCCCGACGGTCCGCACGTCGCGATCCGTCGCTTCTTCAAGGAAACGCTCACCGTCGAGCGCCTCGTAGGCTTCGGCGCGATGACGGAGGACGTGGCGAGCGCGCTCCACGCCATCGTCGCCTCCAAGCTCAACGTCATCGTCGCCGGCGGCACCGGCAGCGGCAAGACGAGCATGCTGAACGCCCTCTCGTCGTTCATTCCCGACGGCGAGCGCGTGGTCGTGATCGAGGACTCGCGCGAGCTCCAACTCCAGCGCGAGCACGTGGTACAGCTCGAGTCGCGCGCGCCCGATCCCAAAGGCCGCTTCGGCGTGTCGATCCGTGATCTCTTCCGCGCCACGCTCCGCATGCGCCCCGACCGCATCGTGGTCGGCGAGATTCGCGGCGGAGAAGCGCTCGACCTCGTGCAAGCCATGACGAGCGGTCACGGCGGCTGCATGTCGACGCTCCACGCGACCTACCCGCGCGACACCATGAGCCGCCTCGAGACCATGGCGCTCATGAGCGATCTCGACATGCCGCTCGTGGCCATGCGCACCCAGATCGGCTCTGCCGTTCAATGCATTGTGCAGGTATCTCGCCTGCAAGACGGCTCGCGCAAGGTGACGCACGTGAGCGAGGTCACTGGCTACGACCAGGAGCGGTCGACCTACCTGATCTCCGACGTGTTCGAGCGGCGCATCCACGGCACGTCGGCGCGCGGCGAGATCCAGAGCGACATCGTGCCCACCGGGTACGTGCCGCGCTTCCTCGGCCAACTGCACGATCACGGAGTCGACCTGCCCCGCTCGGTGCACGACGCGGCGCGAGAGCAAGGGCGGCGGGGGGCGGAACGCGGGAGAGGGCCGTGACCCAGGGCTACGTCCTCGAGGTCCGCATCGGCGTGGCCGAGCCCGCGTCGGTCGCGCTCGTCCCCGGGACGCCGCTCGATCCGACGAGCTTCGGTCGCACCGCGATGTGGCGCCTATCGGCGGAGGGAGTGCTCGACGTGCACGGCTACGTGTACTTCGACGGTCACGCCGTCTACGTGCAGAGCGCGGACCCGCGACTCCCCATCGTCGTCAATCGGCACCGCATCGGCACCGCGTGGACCGAGCTCCGCGCGCCCGCCACCATTCATGTCGGTCAGGCCCAGATCGATCTCAAGATCTCAGACTCGCTGGCGCGCTCGGGCGCGCTGGTCGCCGTCGGCTCGGGAGAGCTCCCGGTGATGGACACGCGGCGCGCGAGCGCGCCCGTGGCGCCGCCCCCCGCCCCCATCGTACCGAGCGGCCCGTGGGACGGCTCGAGCGTGTCGTCGCCCGAAGATCTCGCGCCGCCACCGGCGCCCTCCGCGCCGCCCGGCTTTCCGGCGACCTCGATGGGTCCGGGCACACCCGGCGCTCCTTTCGCACGCGGCGCCTTCGTCCCGCAGGCCGATGGAGAGTCCACTCGCTTCGCGCCGATGGTCGACCCGCGCGCGGCGCCCACCTCGCCTGTCATCCCGGTACCGATCCCGCTGTCGGCGGCCGCGCCTGCGCCCAAGCCCGCCGAGAGTGGCCTCTGGGGAAAGATCAAAGCGGACTGGTACGCGACGAGCATGCCGAAGCGCATCCTCTTCGTGCTCTCGCCGCTCGTCGTGCTCTCGTACTTCAACCTGCTCTACGGCGACGACGACACGAAGGAGGGCAAGCCCCGCGGCGCGGCCAGCGCATCGGCGTCGGCATCCCTCCGAGACGCGGGGCCTCCCGCGCTCACGACCCCGCCACCCTGGGTCGGCGTCGTGGGGCCAAGCGCGGTCGACTCCGGCCGGGTCGCGGTGCCGCCCCAGCCGCCGCGCTTGCCCGGAGAGATTCTGCCCGCGGACGCGGGACGCGTCGTCGTTGGACAGAAGACGCTCGAGCGCGCGGCGACCGATGCGCTGGCCGAAGGCAACCTGCCGCTGGCTCTCCAGCTCTACGAGCGCTTGGTGCGCGAGCAGCCGGAGAACCCGGCGTTCCGCGAGACGCTTCGCATCCTGCGTGAGCGCCAAGACGCGGGGCGCTGACGCGCCAGGGACAAGATCGATCCGGTCGCACCACCGGCCACCAAAAGTCGCGGAAAAATCGCCGAACGTCCGCGATTAACGGAGCGCCGGCGCGCGGGCCCGAACTTGCATCGAGTTGCGATCGATGACCGGACGCATCGGGATTCTCTCCGGATTCCTACTCGCACTGGCGGCATGTTCCAGCGAGCCCGCCACCGACACCGTCGATCCCGCGACCGCGCCCACGACCGAGGTCGGGAGCACGGAAGACGAAGCCCGCACGTGCACGATCCCGAAGACCGAACGCAAGGTCGACGTCCAAGCCAAGGCGACCGTGCTCGCGACCATCAAGCGAATCGCAGCCGAGGAGGGCGTGCACAACGCGCTCTTGATCGCGGGCATCGGCGCGCAAGAGACGCGGCTCTCGCAGTGTTGGAAGGACGCGCGCGACGCTTGCCAAGGTCCCACGTCGGCGGCGTGCGGCGGCCCCGTAGTGGCCGGCGCGGGCGACGGCCCGTGCAGCGATCGGCAGGGCGGCCTCGGCATGTTCCAGTTCGACGCCGGCAACTACGACGAGACGCTTCGCACGTACGGCAAAGACATCCTCACCGAGGCCGGCAACGTTCGGGCGGCCGTGCGGCTCATCGTCGAGAAGCTGCGCACCTGCTCGAACGGGCCCGCGACCACGACGCCGGAAGCAACACGAGCGTTCATCGACGCGGCCAAGCCCGGAACGCCGCAGTACGACGTGTTCCTCGACGCGATGGCGCATTGCTACAACGGCGCGGGCGAGAAGACCTGCCGCTTCCAACAGGTCCGCGCGATGTACAAAGGGCAAATCGAGCTCCTCCAGAGCGACGCGGGCCCGGCCTTCTGGAACTGACACTCGACTGGCTCGCCCTCTTCTCGATCTCGCCGCCGCGGCCACGATTGGAGGCCCACGCCCCTCGCGGGGGTCGTCCTCGGGGCCAATCCCCATGGGCGCGCGGCCACGCTCTATCGAGTCTGCCGTCGACGCGACCCCGTCGCGCAGCGCTACGCACTTCGGGAAGTGGGCGTGGATCACCGACCGCAACAACCGAGGCTCAGGCCTGGTGTGGGCGCACAAAATTCGCGACGAAAATCGCTTAACGCACCGGTGCACGTGGACACCACGTGGGTCGGAGCAGATCCAGCGCCGTTGCGGGCATTTCATTAACAGCAGCTTTTTTCGCCAGACTTCGTCCGTTGTACGCAACGCGGCGACATGGCCTCGCTCCTGCAATTGAGTCGCAACGATGTCGACGCTCGTCGCGCGTGCGCTCTCCAAGGCTGTGTTGATCACGCGCACGACTTCGACGGCGAGCGCGCTCGCTCTCGCGAGCATCGCCTTCTCGAGCGGGTGCTCGAACGCGAGCGGGAACATCGACGACTACGCGCTCGCGGCGAGCGCAACCGGGCCGACCGCGGCCGATGCGGGCGCGAGCACCGGGGACGCAGGCCCCAAAGTCGCGCTCGCGGAGCGACTCTTCCGCGAGATGGAGCCCGACCTTCGCGCCAAATGCGGGGGCGCTTGCCACGATCAAAGCACCACGGAGCAGGCTCCCCCGTGGCTCAAGCCCCCGGCGTACGACACGATTCGTGCGTACCCCGGCATCGTCATCCCCGACGTCTACTCCAGCAAGATCCTCATCAAGCCGAACCACCTCGGCATCAGCCTGCAAGACAAGTCCCTCGCGGGCCTCCGCGACAAGGTCGTCAAGTGGCTGACCGCCGAGGCCGAAGCCTCGAACGAGAAGGATCTTCCCGCGACCGATCCCTTCCCGGTCGTCGCCGGTGCGAACTCGGTCGATCTCAGCCGCGCGGGCAAGGACATCGCCGGTGCCAAGCTCACGTTCGACGCGACGATTCACCAAGTCGAGCAGAGCCAGATCCTCCAGCTCCAGAACGTCGCCATCACGGCCCCGGCGACGACCGATCTCAAGGTCACCCACCCGGTCTTCATCCTCGTGCCGAGCGGCGACGGATCGAACGGCGCCAAGGATCCCACCGATCAGTTCTCGACCGTCGACCAGACGATCGCGGCCGGGCAGACCGCGGCGCTCGGGCCCGGCGCCGCGATGCTCGTCCGCTTCCCGCAAAAGGGACAGCTCAAGATTCAGTTCCAGAAGCTCCAGCCGCCGACGGCCGTGGGCGCGGGGCGCGCGTGCAAGAACGTCGCTGGCTTCACGGCCAACGTCGTCCCCGCGATCCAAGCGCAGAACTGCCTCTCCTGCCACGCGGGCGGCGACCCCGAGCTCGGAGCCTCCGCGGTGAACGCGGTGGACATGCGCAAGCTCGGCTCGAACGACACCGCGGCGTGCGTGCAGCTTCTGGCCAAGGTGAACCTCGGCGACCGCGCGAAGAGCTCGCTCATCCTCGCGCCGACGAGCGGCAACAGCCTGCCCCACAAGGGCGGCAAGAACATCGATCCGACCTCGGACTTCGTCACGAAGATGATGGCTTGGATCCAGAGCGAATGAGAGCGAACGGCACCGTGCGCGAGGAGAACCGAATGATGCGAAGCACCGTGAACTCCGGCGTCGGCTCACGCCTCCGCGGCCTCGTCGGGGCGACCCTCGTCCTCTTCGCCGCAGCGTGCAGCCAGTCGCCATCCGGCGATCCGCCGGTGGACACGACGCCGGTCGCGCCCGCGCCCACCGCCTCGACTCAGGCCGCCGGCGCCGTGGAGCAAGCCGCCGCAGAGCAGGCCAAGAAGCAACTCGACCAGCGCAAGGTCGACTACGGCGAGGCCCTCCGGAGCGCGGCGCTCAAGCTCGTCGGCGATCTCCCCACGCTCGCCGAGATCAAGGCGATCGAAGCCAACGGGAAGGTCGCCTACGAGAAGGCGGTCGACGCGTATCTCGCCGATCCGCGCTTCGCGGCGCGCATGGTTCGCTTCTTCCGCGACACCTTCAAGACCGGCGGCGACGGCAAGTTCGACGGCGCGGCGCTCTTCGCGGCGAGCGTCGTCGTGCAAGACCGCCCGTACACCGACCTCTTCACCGCGACCACCGGCACCTGCCCCACGTTCGACGCCGCGACGGGCACCTTCACGCCGGGCGACTGCGCCAACACGCCTTCGGTCGGCGTGCTCAACGACGCGGGCCTGATGCAGCAGTACTACTCGAACATGGCGTTCCGCCGCGTGCGCTTCGTGCAGGAGACGTTCGCCTGCGCCAAGTTCCCCGCGGAGATCAGCTCGGCGCCGGTGCAGATGGGAGCCGGCGCGTACACGAGCCCGTGGAAGTTCGACAGCATCACTGGCGGCGCGGCAGCGAAGATCAACTTCCAAGACACCACCTCGGTCGTCTGCGCCAACTGCCACACGACGCTCAACCACCAGGCGCCGCTCTTCGCCTTCTTCGACGAGCAAGGAAAGTTCACGCCCGGTTCGATTCAAGTGAAGGTCCCGGTCTCGGGCTCGCCCACGGCGGCGCTCACCGACTGGCTCCCGGAAGGGCAGCAGCAGTTCTTCTGGCGCAACGGCGGCGCGCCGGTCTCGGACTTGGCCGGCCTCGGTCGCGAGATGGCCAAAGATCCCACCGTGCAGGCCTGCGCCGTCAATCGGGTGTGGAACTGGGGGCTCTCGCGCGGCGACATCGTCGGGGACCTCGCGACCATCCCGGACGTCGTCACCAAGGATCTCGTGACGGACTTCGCCGCGAACGGCTTCAAGCTGAAGCGCGTCATTCGCAACGTCTTCACGGCCGACGACTTCGTCAAATACTGATCGCGGAGAGAGAGGACTTCGTCATGACGCGACTCACGCTTTCGAGCCTCGTTCTCGCCCTCGGCGCGCTCACCGCCGGCTGCTCCGCAGGGAGCGCCACCGATCGCCTCGCCGGCGACGATCCCAACGCCGGCGGAGGCGGGGCCTCCACGGGCAGCCTCTACGATCACCCCGACACCACCAATACGCAGAGTCAGGCCGCGCAGAACAAACAGGCCGACATGGAGCAGGTCGGGTCGCCGGAGGTTTACGCGCGCCTCCACGCGTGCGGAAAGATCAGCGTCCACTCGATGGGCCGCATCCTGGGCTCGCGCGGCGTCTCGAGCGGCGGCGCGGCACAGAAGCTCCTCTCCGAAGGCGTGACCGCGCTCGGCGTCGCCAACTACGGTAGCCGCGCTCCCGAATCCGTCGTCGCCTCCACCGCCAACCTCACCAAGCAGTTCGACATCCTCGTCGCGGCGGCGCCCGAGATGATCAAGAACGCCGGTGCCGACAGCGGACCGTGCCCCGGCGTGAAGGTGTATGATGCAGGCTCTTTCACCAAAGACGGGCTCGCCTGTTTGATGGGCAAGCCGGCGACGGCGGATCACATCTTCCTCGCCAACCAAGCGGTGAAGGACGCCGTGGCCGCGGGGATCAGCGAAGACGACGGGAAGAGCATCGCGGTCGCCGCGCTCCTGCAGGCCGCCCACACGTGCGAGTGAACGGAGGACACCATGGCGGATGACAGGCTGAAGAACCTCCGGGGCCGCTCGCGGCGCGACTTTCTCAAGTGGGCCACGGCGGCGGGCGCCGTGCTGGGGCTCGAGCGCGCGCGCTTCTTGGACGCGCTGAGCGGGTCGGCGGGCGTCGCGATGGCCGATCAAGCCGCCTGCAGCTCGACGATGCGATCGATTCACATCGTGGCCGGCAACGGCGGCTTCGCGTGGTTCCAGCTCCTCTGGCCGCACGTGGCCATCGCGCAGAGCTCGAACGGGAGCGTCGCGTTCCACGCGCAAGGTCAGACGAAGCAGGCCGTCGCCGACAAGCCGCTGATCTACGCGCCCGAGTCACCGTTCCAGACGCTCGGCAAGGGCAAGCAGATCTCCGCGTTCATGGCGGGAGCGAACCTCGACGGTGGCGCGAACCACTCGAACTCGCCGGGCAGCCTCACCACGGCGGTGAGCCAGAATTCGTCGATGATCGCAGGCATCGCCGCCATCCAAACCGCGAACCCGACCATCCTCCCCGTCATCGGCGTCACGCCGCTCTTCTACGGCTCGGCGCCCGGTGCGCCGAACATCGCGACGGTCGGCAGCGCCTCGGGCCTCGTCGACCTCTTCAACAGCGCGGCGTCGCAGACGCTGCTCGCGAACCCCAAGGCCGCGGCGCTGAACGAGTCGTACTACAAGGCGTTCCTCCAATTGAACGCTGCCTCCGGCAAGGTCACGACCAACCGCGCGCTCGACACGGCTAAGGTGGCCAACGCGCTCCTCGGCAAGAACTTGAGCGAGAAGCTCCGGCCCACCGCGCAAGAGCGCCAGATGTACGGCGTCGACGCGAGCACGCCGACCGCGCTCCTCGAGATCGCCGACGCATTCATCACGGGCGTGAAGGCGTTTCAGCTCGGTCTGTGCTCGTGCCTCATCTTGCCCGCGTTCCTCGACGATCCGCACGGCGCCTTCGCCGACATGAGCGGCACCGTGAGCCGCGTGCAGACGCTCGGCAAGATCTTCGACGGCCTCATCGCCCACGCCGCGACCATCCCCGATCCGTCGGGTTGCTCGCGCACGCTCGCCGAGGGGATCGTGGTGACGGTGCACGGCGATACGCCGAAGGATCCCACGGCGCGCGACGGCTGGCCGGACTCGACGCCGGGCAGCTCGAACTGGATCTACGTCTACGGCAACGGTTACCTGAAGACGGGCTGGCACGGCGGAATCGACGCGGCGGGCACGGTCACGGGGTTCGACCCCGAGACCGGCAACACGGTCGCGGGTCAGGCGAGCACGGCCACGACTGCCGCCGCGTCCGCCGCCGCGCTCTACGCCGTCTCCAAGGGCGACATGCGCCGCGTCCAAGACTTCTACCGAGGCGGCGCCCTCACCGGCATCGTGAACCTCACGATTAGTTAAGTGGGACCTTGGCAGGTCCCCTCGCTGCGTTGACACGCAGCGAGCCTCCCCCGCCGCTCAGGTCTGCGAACCTTCGCCTCTCGCAGGCCGCAAGGGCCTGCGAGAGTGGGCGTGTACGCTCGCATCAGCGTCTTGCGAGACTGGGTGCGTCCTTAGCGATTGCGCAGCGAAGCGCATCGCCCTCCGACTCGCGCGGCGACGATGCCAACTCTCGCGTCCCCTCGTGGGGCGCGAGAGGCGAAGGTTCGCAGAACCTGAGATGAGGGGGAGGCTCGCGGCGTGTCAACGCCGAGAGGGGGAGCGGCCAGCTCCCGCTAGAACAAATTCGCGGCGTCTTCGCAGGCTTTGCCGTCGGCGCCGCCTTGGAGCCACGTGACGAGGCACTGGTAGCCGGTATCGTTGAGGGTGATCACGCTCCCGCCCTTGTGCTCGACGCCAAACCCGTCGCCGGAGCACCCCGTCGACGCCGACGCGCCTCGATTGCACGAGAGCGGCTTCGAGAGGAGGAGCAGCCGCCGCTCGCACGGCACCTCCTGCGCCTCGCCGGGGAGCGCGCACGTGCCCTGCGCGTGGGCCGCGACGACGCGCGACATGAGCTCGGGCTCGAGCCCGACCACCGAGCGGTAGTTCGCGACGACCTCCTCGTTGGAAGTCCCGCCCTGGGTCGGTCGGAGTCCAGCGTCGTTGGGCAAGCGAAGGCCGCGCTCTCCGTAGATGCGGAGCGGACGCTCGGGCTTGCCGTGACAATCGAGCGTGCCGCAGCGCCGCTCCAAGAACTTGCTCACGCCCTGATCTTTGAACTGCACCGGGTCCGGATCGAGCGCGCCCGTCTGGTCGACGAACCCGACGAGCGTCGCGCGGTTGGGGTCGGGCGGCGACGCGCACGCCGCGAACGCCGAGACGAGCCCTGCCGCGCCCGCGAGAGCGACGAAGACTGCCAGGAGCGTGCTCGTCGAGTGCTTCATTGGGTGTTCAAGTAGATGTGCCCCACGGCCTGGAAAGCCTTGTAGTGCACCTTGCCCGGACCAGCGTTCGGGGGATCGTAGTGACAGCCAGCGCATGACGGCTCGCGGCCGATGTGGCTCAACATCGGCCGCTCGATGCCGCCCCGCGCGATGTGGACACGCACCGGAAACGCGATCTCGCCGCCGCCTTCGGCCGACGCGATGTAGAAGTTGCCGGCGGAGTTGGTCAGCTTGCGAAACTGCGTGCCATAGGCGTCGACGACGAGCACCTCCACGCCTTCGAGCGGCGTGATGCGCGTGGGCGAGTCGTAGACCGTCCCCGCCAAGAGAAAGACGGAGTCCGACGCTGGGCCGAGCTGCGAGTGGCAAAGCACGCACGGCTGCCCTGGACGGTGCGTGGGACCAGGGTTCCCGGTCTCCGGCCCGAGCGCGTCGATCTGGTCGTCGAGCACTGGGTCCGTGCACGAGAGCGCCGTGAGGGCGAAGAGCCCGCCGAGCACCGCCAAGGCCGGACGAGAGAGGCCACCCATCGTCAGAACTCCACGTCGAAGGCGAGGACGCCATAAACGGCGACGCGGCTTTGGATGTAGAGCGACCGGAAATACTGCGTGTACATGACGTCGCCGGTGAGGGTCAGACCGAGCTGGGTCTGGGACTCCGGAGAGCTTAGCGCGAGCCGCGCGCCGCCGCCGCCGGTCACGGTCATGAGCGGGCTGAGCTCACGGTCGGTCGTTCGCCACGTGGGAACGATGACCTGACCCTGCGGCGAGACGAGCCCGGTGTAGGCGAGCTGGTAGAAGTTGGTCCCCGTCTGCGCGTGGAAGCGACCGTGGGGCCAGATGCGAAGGTAGCGATTCGCGTCGAGCATGTAGCGCGCATCGCTGGTGGACGCCTTGAGCGACCACGAGTCGGCGTAGAGGCGCTCCTCGAAGCGCAAGGTGGCGTTACCGACGCGCTTGGCGAGGCGCATCCCCACCGCGTACCGATCGCGCTCCGTCGGGAGCTGTTCGGCCGGCCGCATCTGGAGCCGGAAAAGGTTCACGAGATCCGGAGAGGCACCAGCCGGCACGCGCTCGGCGATGTTTCGTGCGAAGAGCGGCACGTAGCGATACGGCTTCGACTGATCACCGCGCTCCGCGGCGAACGTCGCGCCCACGAGAAGCACCGTCGTGGGCGAGAGGACGAACGTGCAGCTTCCCTCGACCTCCTCGGTGCGGAACTGGTGGCTCCACATCGAGAAGGGCGTCGCGCTTCGCCCGATCGTGTCGCTCGAGTGGGTGAACGCCAAGCGCGGAGTCGTGAGCTTGTCGTTCATGTCGAGCGTGACCGCGCCACCACCCGACAGAGACAGGTAGTCCGGCTCGGTCGACACGTTGCCGTACGCCTGTCCGCCGATCGTTCCGGGCTTGTAGCCGCCGGTGAGCGCGACGACGTGTCGCCGCTCACGGTAGCGACGCGACGCCTCCGACACGATGTCGGGCGAGGCCGCGGTGACGAAGTCGACGAGGTAGGAGCCGCCGACGTTCCAGCCCGACGTGGGGGAGTTCAGGCTCGCGCGCACCGACGGCGTGAAGACATGGACGTGCGTCGAGT
>JBGAJR010000081.1:0-19854 GCA_044224815.1 Polyangiaceae bacterium | reverse complement strand
AGAGTCCGGATAAGACTCTGGTCGGGCATGGCGTGGCCCTCCGGCTGGGGTTGTTGGTCTCGCAACCCAACCCGTCGCCGGACTCACTGCGTCATGCCCACTTCTCTGTTGCCCGACCCACTACCGACCGACAAGAGCCCTGGCTCCTCCGTCTACGGTGAGCGTGGTGTGGCGAGCGCTTTGAGTAGGTCGCGCCAGGTCACGATGCCGATGGGCTTTCCGTCGTCGTCCACGATCGGGATGCAGGACACCTTGTTCTGGAGGAGCAGCGTCGCCGCCTCACCCACGGGCGTGGTCGGCGCAAGCGTGAACGGCTTGCGCGTCATCACCTGGTGCACCGGCTTGCTGAGGGTGGCGCGATCGCGGGGAGTTTCGGACGCCGTGCCGATGTGCGGGCTCAACGCCTTCAGGAGATCGCGGTCGGAGAGGACGCCGAAGAGGTGTCCCTCTTCGACCACCAGCACGTGGTGAAAGTGGAGGTTCTCGAAGATCTCTTTGACGGCCTCCAGGCGGTCGTCGAGCTCCACCGTCACCACTCGCTGCGTCATGATGTCGCCCAGCACCATGCAGACCTCCGCGCACCTCGCCGATCGAGCATAGCCGCAGCACCCTCCGCGCGTCGCCGCGCGGTGGAGGGGTCACACGAGGACGGGACGGTTCGCCTGCATCGCCGCCCGGACCTTGCCCATGTCCGGATAATCGCCGTCCAAGAGGTCGGCCCGCAGGACCGAGCTCGTCGGCGTGGCGCGGCGACGAACGACCGGTGACCGCGCCGCACCTTGAACGATCGAGTTCTGGAGTGAGAGCACGCGAGGAGCGACCACCTGGCCGCCGATCTCGCAGTGCATCCCCTCTTCGACGAGTGCCGCGGCGCGAAGGTCTCCGAAGACGTCGAGCGACCAGTCGTTGAGCGAGTTCGCATAGACGATCGTCGCCACCTCGAGGTCGCCGCCGATGACGACCTGCCCACAGAAGAGCGCCCGATCCGCGCGCACGTGCCCGGCGACCAATAAGAGCGATACGTCCGACTCCTCGCAGTCCGAAATCCAGCCCGTCACGTCGAGCGAGCCCAACACAATCACGGGATCGCCACCCACCGCGAAGTCGCCGTCGACACGGACGTCACCGTCGTAGACGAGCGCGAACGACTCCTCGTCCTCGATCGACCACGGCTCGTCTCCGAGATCCACACGTCGCTCGACTTCGGGGGCTCGCGTTCGGAGGAGATCGGCTGCCTCGTGGATGGGCAGGCGCTTCGGCTCCGTCATGCATCTGTTCCTTCCGCGTGAGAAACTGCAGAGGTGTGCTCGGTAAGCTATAGCGGCGCTCAGTTGAAGTGATCCTACGATTCGTGCCGCCCGGTCGGGCGAGCGGCATGAATCTCCGACTCATCGGCACCCGTTTGATCACGCCGTGGGTCGGTTTCAAATCGGCGCAACTGGGTTGCGCCGTAGCCTGCGGGCGAAAGCGGGGGACCGATGATCGAACGATACGCGCTCCTACTCCTCTTGGTCGGATGCGGCGGGGCCAGCGCCGAGGCCTCTAGCCCGGCGTCCGCTCCGGAAGCACCACCGCCGGCGGTGAGCGTATTGGATACGGCGCAGAAGCCGGTCGAGATGAAGCCCGAGTGGGTCGAAGCCGTCTCGCGTGCCCAGGCGATCGGGCGCGCGATCTACGAGTACGACGCGGCCGCGTCGGTGGCCACCGACGCGCTCCTCGCCAAGTTCGGCGACAAGCCTCCCGTCGCGGGGTTCCTCGCCGTCAAGGATCCGGGGCTCGTCGTCTACTTCTTCGATCGCGCAGGTCCTGGTGCTGCGTTCCGTGTCGTGATGAACGGCGACAAGCCCGGGCCGCTCGAAGCGATCGACGGCAAGAAGCCGCTGTCGGCCGCGGCCGCGAGCGCGCGCCAGGCCTTCGAATCCACGTCGAAGGTGGACTTCCCGCGCGCGCCCGGCCCGTACAACTTCGTGGTGCTCCCGGGCAGCGTCGTGTCGCAGCCGGGGTGGCTCGTCTACTTCCTCTCTGCGCCTCGCGATCCCGGAGAGCTCGTCGTCGGCGGCCACGTGCGCATCGCCGTCGCCGACGACGGAAAGACGATTCGCGAAGTGGCCCCGCTCTCCAAGGGCCCGATGCGCATCCCGCCGCCGCCGCCCGGCGCCGCGGCGGCCGTGGTGTCGAACCTCGTGTCGGACACGCCGCTCGAGACCCACGTGTTCTTGAGCCTCGGCTCGCCGCGGCCCCTCTTCGTCGTCACGCGCGCGGGCCTGTGGAAGCTCGAGCGCGGGGAGATCGCGTACCTCGGGCCAACCCAAGCATGAGTGAGCGTGCGCGCTCGGGTGCGGCGCGGTCGCACCTCGTGAGCCTTCACACCGCGTCGCAGGCGTGTCCGAAAATGCACTCGTTCGATCGACCGCGATGCCTCGTCTGTCTTTCCGAACACGATGGACGCCCCGTCGGGCGCCCACCCAAGGAGAAAGAGACGAGCATGCGTACGAACATTTTCGGTCTTGCCCAGGTGGTCCTTGCGGTCGCGGTCACGAGCCTCGGAGTGGGCTGTGGTGGCGCCACGGATGGTTCCGTGGCGACCCAAGAAGGCACGCTGACGACCACGTACGACAAGCTCACTGTGGTCGCCGAGATGGACGAGCGCGGCGTCGTTCGTGCGGCGCCGCAGAACGCCGAGGGCGAGACGCTCCTCGTGCTCCGCGTCGCGGGTGATCGGATGGAGATCGAGCCGCGCGCCGGATCGTCACTCGCGCCGTGGTCGGGGACCATCCCCGCCGGTGTCGTGCAGAAGAACGAGCTCTCCGATTGGAGCTACCTCGCTTACGCGTACGCGTCGGGCTTGAAGCCCGAGCCGCGCGCCGCGACCGAGCGCGGTGTCACTCCGCAGATGATCTCGGCAGGCACCGACGGACAGATGTGCATCGCCGCCGGCGGCACCGCGATGCAGTGCGCTTACTACTTGTACTGCAGCCGCCACTGGTGCCCGTTCTGGTGATTGGGCAGCAGGCTCAACGCCGCGGCGGGTAGTCGGCGAGCGAGCGCGCGGCATCGGTCGTCGTGCAACGACGGAGATAGCCGCCGCCGCAGCCGCAGTTGCAGTGACCGAAGATGGCGCACGGACACGAGCACTTTCCGCCTGCGACTGCGCACCCCGCGGTCGCGTTGCAGGTGCGCTCGGCTGCAGCCGAGGCCTCTTCGGTCACGCCCGGCACGGACGATCCGATGAGGTCGCCGTGGCGCACGGCTCGCTCGCAGGCGTTCGCTGCATCACGACACGTGAGCTTCCCGAGCGCGGGCTGATCCAAGAAGCACCCCGCGCGAAGAACGCACGCGGTCGGCGCGAGCGACGCGCACGGGCCGGAGGGTGCGGCCGTGCTGCTCGACGGAGGTGTCGACCCGGCGGGCGCGGCGCTCATCGCAGCGGAGCTCGTTGCGGCGGCCGGGCGTTCGGCGTCCGCGCCGGAGCCGCCGCTCCGCGTGCATCCGGTCGCCGCGATGACCACGAACAGCACGCCAAGTGAGCGATGGCGCATGATGTCCGACGCTATCACGCTCCTTCGCTCGCACCGGTCTTCGGTCATCGCTCCCATGTATCCTGCGTCGATGTCGCGAGGAACCACGGGACGCGGTGCCGCCTTGCTGGTCGCTGGGATCGCGTCGCTGGCTGCATGGGCATGCGGTGGCGACGACACCTCGACCGGCGACTCGCAGGGCGCAGACGCCGCGGCGACTGCCGATGGGTCGTTCGTCGATGCGGCGACGGGCAGCGACGGCGCCCGCGAGGATTCGACGGTCGGCGCTGACGCGGCCGACCCACTCGACGCGGCTACACCGGATGCGTCCGACGACGCAGCGTCCGACGACGGAGCGAGCGTCGATTCGTCCTTCGATGGGGGTGCCGACGCGGTCATCGACGACGCGACGACGAGTGACGCAGCCGACTCGGGGCTGTGCGACGGAGGGCTCCCGTGCGCCGCGATCTACGTGGCGCCTTCGGGGAGCGACGGAAATGCGGGGACGATCAACGCGCCGGTCGCCACGGTCGGGAAAGGGATCGCGCTCGCCGCGGGCCACGCGCCGCCGTTCGCCGTCTTCGTTCAAGGTGGCACCTACAACGAATCGGTCGTCATGAGGTCCGGCGTCTCGGTTTATGGCGGATTCGGCGCTGCTTGGGCACGAGATGGGCTCGCGACCAAGATCGTCGGCGGGCCCGTCGCCATCAAGCTCGAGAGCCTCGCCGCCAAGACGCAACTCGATCGCATCACCGTGAATGCGGTCGACGGCACGGTCGCTTCGACCAGCTCGGTCGGCATCTTGGTCGCCTCGTCGAGCGACGTCGCGATCGTCGACTGCAACGTTCAAGCCGGTAAGGGGCGGGACGGGGCGTCGGGGGCGGCGGGCGCGAAGGGGGCCGACGGAAAAGACGGTCAGATGGGGGCGCCTGGCTGCGAGAGCTCGGCGAGCATCGGCTGCACGACGTGCACACAACCCATCGGTGGTGCCGGTGGCGCGTCGGATTGCGGCCGCACTGGCGGTGCGGGCGGCGTGCCCGGTGTAGCCGAGAACGGTGGCGCCGACGGCGGAACCGGCGTCGGCGGGGCGCTCGGCGGAAAAGGCGGACAAGGCTCGATCAGCGGCGGCGCGCTCACGTCCGGCGACGCGGGCGCGCCGGGCGCGCCGGGGGCCGCTGGGGCGAACGGCGCGGGAGGTGCAGCCATCGGAAGCTTCTCGATCGCGAGCTACCTCCCGAGTCGAGGGGGCGATGGAAAGGATGGCGCCCACGGTGGCGGCGGCGGTGGCGGCGGCGGCGGTGCCGGCGGCACGGTGGCGTGCGACTCGTACGGATCTTCGGGGGGCGGTGGTGGCGCGGGAGGGTGCGGAGGCACGCTCGGCAAGGGTGGCGAGGGCGGAGGCGGATCGTTCGGCGTCGTGATGTACTCGTCCAACGTGTCCATTCGGGGCTCGCTGGTGCAGGCGTCACAAGGCGGAAAGGGCGGACCAGGCGGACAGGGCGGTCCTGGCGGTGACGCAGGCGCGCCGGGGCCTGGCGGACCGTACGGTGGCGCGAGCGAGCAGGATGACGGAACCAACGGCGGTCCGGGCGGCGCGGGTGGGATCGGTGGGCGCGGTGGCGATGGCGCGGGAGGCGGCGGTGGGCCATCGATCGCGCTCGTTTGCCTCGGCTCCACCATGCTCTCCACGTTCCAAGTCGTGCTGGTGAGCGGAGCGGGCGGAACTGGGGGCGCATCGGCTTCGCCAGGCGCCACCGGCCAAGCCTCGTTGAAGCATGGTTGCCCGTGAGCCACGGATGACGACTGCCGAGATCCTGCCGCCGCGGTCTCGCGTTTGGACCGTCGCGCCCCTCTTGCTCGCGCTCGCGGGGTGTGAGGGGCCATCAGCTCGCACGCCGGCTGCACCATCGCAAAGCGCACGGAGCGCGGCCACGGCGCACGCGGTGGCATCCGCACCCGTGGTCGACGCGAGTGCGCCGCGACTCACCACGTTGCCTTTGCCCCGCGCGCGCGCAGCGGACGCTCTGCCCAATGCTGCGCCGGGTCCGCGTCCCGTCGTCGTCGCCAGCGCGGCTCCGATCGTCGGTGCCGACGACGCGCCGGGGGCGCGCGTGAAGCGAGACGTCGCCGTCGTTCTCTACGGCGTCGTCTCCAAAGAAGGCCTGCGGTTTTCGCCGGTCTTGTGCGTGAAGGGCGGGGCCCTCGCGCATGCCGTTACGTGCGGCGAGCTCATGCCCAGCGCAGCGCCCGTGCGGACCACGTCCGGGATCGCCGGCGTACCGCGCGCGCTCACGCTCAACCGCGCGGCGCGTGACTTCAAGGACGAGGCCGGCGACAAGGTCTTCAAGGCGCCGCGCGGCCCGGAGTGCTGCATGTATAATGCATGCATGGGGGAGACTCTCCCGTACTTCGCCACGCTGAAGAAGCTGCCGCCGAGCGGAACGGTGCTCGCGGTCTGGCCCGCAGACGCCGACGTGGGCCTCCGTTCGCTCGCGCGTGGAGGCGATCCCGACGCGCCCGTGGATCCGTCTTGGTCTTCCGCCGACGCTCCAGCGCGCGTGGACCAGATCGCCGTCCTCGGCGAGCAGGCGCTCGCCGCCGTCGCCCGCCCGCCGTGCGCGAGCTGCGCCGCCTTCTACACGCGCGACCACGGAGCGTGGAGACCGCTCGCGGGCGCCGCGCCCGGGCCCGATGGCTACGTGGCCCTGGCGACGACGGACGTCGATCACGACGGACGCCTCGAGGCGATCGTCTACGAACGATGGCGCAACGACTTCGGTCTCTTCGTGCTCGGCAACGACTGGTCGCTCGCGCCCGCCTACCGCTTCAGCTGCGGCAACATCTGACGCGACGTCACTTGGGGACGTTCGCGGTGCACACGCCGCCCACGCAGCTCACGCTCGCCGGGTTGCAGCAATCGGCGCTCGTCTGGCACGACTCGCCGAGGCCCCTGCACGCGACCGTGCTGACGTCGACGCACACGCCCTTGTCGCAGAAGCCCGAGCAACACTCGAAGCCAGCCGAGCACGTCCCGCTCGCGCCCCCGTCACTCGCGCCCGCGTCGCCCGCGCTCGCGTCGCTGGCACCCGCGTCGGCGCCGCTGCTCACCGACCCGGGCGTTGGCGTGCACTGCGCCAGCGTCCAGAAGCCGCGCATGTTGGGCGAGTCTTCCTGTCCTTCGAGGTAGAACGCGGGGTGGCTCGCGTCGCTCGCGCCCGGGGTCGCGTCGACGGCGGCGACCCATAGGCGGCGCTTCCCGTTGTTGGCGGTGCCGGTCAGCTTGTTTCCCCAGTCGCGCATGCTCGTGAAGACGACCCACGAGTATCCGCCGCGCTGGATGGGGTTGAAGGTGGGCTCCACCGACTGCTCGCGATCGGTCGCCGCCGGCGGATCGTTGGCGGCGTCCATGCGCACGGGCGTGCTCGTGCCATCCGTGCCCTGCAACCACAGCGAGCCGCGGTGCTGCGCGCCGTCGTCGCAGTTGCCGAACGCGTCCTTGAAGCATCCGGTCGAGTGGTTGCCGACGTGGAACGCGACGTACTTGGTGTCGGGCGTGAACGAGGGGTAACCGATTCCGCTCGCCGTATACGGAGAGAACGTCGCGAGCGGGAGCCGCGTAGGCGTGGCCGCGAAGGTGAGCGCCGCGCGGTTGAAGGCGAAGAGCAGGATCTGCTTCGAGTCGGGGATGACGTTGTCGCGGAGATCGCCGGCGGCCTCGACGACGGCCAGCGACGTCCCGTCGGGCGAGAAGGCCGGCATCATGACGCCGTAGGCGGCGTCCGCGAGCTGGATGCCGTCGAGCCCGCTCGTCGTCACGATCGTCCCGGTCTTGGTGTCGGCGAGCGAGAGGTACTTCGAGCCGGCCTGAATCGGGCCCGTGTCCGTTTTTGCGCGCCCGCCGAAGACGGTGTACGCGCCGTCGGGCGTGAGCGCGAGGTTGCCGCCGTAGTAGGTCGTTTGCTTGCGCACCGTTCCGCTCGGCAAATCGAACGACGCCCACGCGCGGCCGTTCTTCCATCCGTTCGTGTACGCGTACGTCTTGTGATCGCCCGTCGGCGCGGTGTCGACCGCCGCTGCGAGGGTCGTGCCGTCCGCGCTCACGGCGTGGCAACCCATGCACGGATCGGCCTGCCCGCTCGACAGCGGCTCGGGCTGCGCGCCGGTACCCGGACGAATGCGCGCGATGTGTCCCTGCTGCGGCCCGTTGTTGGTGAGCTTGGACGCGGTCCAGTAATAGATGGCACCGCGCAAGCTCGCCGGCGCGATGGTCCACGTTTCGCTCGCGGACGAGTACGCGACGTGCGTCGCGCTGGCGTAACGCGAGACCACGAGCTTGAGCGGATCGCCACCGTTCGAGGCCGTCAGTCGATCCCAGACGGCCTGATCGATGCGGAGCTGCGCGGGGCTCGTCACGACGCGATACGCGTCGTACGTGTAGCCAGCTTGCTCGAGGTGCACCTTGTAGACGTCTCCCGATGCCGGCGCATCCCACATGAGGAGGGGCGCCGTGAGGCCGAGCGGGAACACCGTCTTGTCGTACGGGTACCGCAGCGCCGTGAGCGATGGATCCGTCGCGAGGCTCGCGCCGTCGAGCGCGGTCACCGCAGCCGGATCGACGCCCGCGGCGACGTCGCGGCGCGCGATGGTCACCTTCACGTCTGCGACGGCCTCGATGCCGCCGTAGATCCCATGCAACTTGCCGGTACCCGCGAACGCGCCCGCGGCCGTGACGCTGACGGGCAGCCCGCTTTGCGCAGTCGCGAGATCGGGTCGGTCGAACTGCAACGATTGGGGCGAGACCGCGACGACGGTTCCGTCCTTGAGCGTGGCCTTGAGCGTCAGCGTCGTTGACGCTGGCGTGACGCCGTCGGTGGCGATCGTGACCTGCGGTGGATCGAACGCGACGGTCGCCACCGGCGAGGGCGCGCCGTCGCCGACGTCGGCGAACGTGAACGTGCTCGCGTCGACGATCGCCGGAGGCGTAGTGCTCGTGTCGGAGTCACCGGCATCGGGCGCTTCGGTGAACTCGCTCTGCCCCTCGGTGCCGCACGCGGCGAAGGCACCGGCGACGACGGCAGCGACAGGGAGCGCGAGGATACGAAGCGAGTGAAGCGGACCGGGCATGGGACGACTTTACCGCACGTGGCCGCGAAGAGAGCCTTCGTCGCTCGTCACCTCAGGGCGACAGAGAGCTCGCCGAGCTCGAGCCCGCGCGCACGTGCCGCCGCACCAACCCGAGCAGCTTCTGGGCGGCGAACGGCTTGTCGAGCCGGGCGCCGTCGATCCGCTGGAGAAAGCTGGGCGACGCGCGGACGGCACAACCGCTCACGAACACGAACCGACCCGCGACGGCCGGCTGGGTCGCCGCGACCTTCTCGAAGAGCTCCTCGCCCGTGAGGTGCGGCATGCTGATGTCGCACAAGACGACGTCGTAGCTCGCGCCGTCGGCTTCGAGCACTCGCAGCGCCTCACGCGGATCCGCGACGACGACGACGTCGTGCTCGCGCTCCAGGATGCGCTTGATCGTGGCGAGCACCGCGGGTTCGTCGTCGATCACGAGCACGCGGCCGCGACGTTGCCGCGCCGCGTCGCTCGCGCTGTCGTCGGGGGCACGCGACAGGATGACCGAGAACGTGGCACCGCGGCGTGATGGCTCCAGGCGAAGCTCGCCACCGAGCGCCGCCACGATGGAACGACTCACGGAGAGTCCGAGCCCGGTGCCTTGGCCGACCGGCTTGCTCGTGAAGAACGGGTCGAAGATGCGCCGCTCGATCGCCGGCGGCACACCCGGACCGTTGTCGCGCACCTCGACGTGGATGCGGCCGTCCACCACGCGCGCCCCGATCTCCACGCGATTGTTCGAGCGATCGTTGCCGTCGAATGCCTGCGCCGCATTGACGAGCAAGTTCACGAGCACCTGCGTCAGGCGAGACTCGTCGGCCAGCACCAGCGGCACCTCGATCGGCTCGACGACCACCGTGGCCCTGTTGAGCTCGTGAGCAGCCATGCTGACCGCGGTTTCAATCACGGACTCCACGCTCACGCCCACGAGCGCCACGTCCTGTCGGGAGAGCGCGCGGAGCCCGCGGACGATGCGGCCGATGCGACCGGCGCCGTCGCGTGCGTCGGCGAGGGCGTGACGAATCTCCTCGAGTCGTTCCGGCTCGAGGTTCGTGCCGCCCGTGCGGAGCTCCTCGTAGGCGAACTCGAGGTTTGCGCCGACGTACGCGAGCGGGTTGTTGATCTCGTGTCCGATCCCCGCAGCGAGGGTGCCCGTCGTCGCCAATCGCTCCTGTTCGTGCAATCGCTGCGTCGCCGTTTTTAGCGTGGTGATGTCGTGGAAGGTGGTGATCACCTCGAGGACGTTGCCGTCCGCGTCGTGACGCGGGATCGAGTTCACGCTGAGCCAGGTGATCTCTTCGTTGGGACGCCGCACGCCCATCACGACGCCGATCTGAGCTTCTCCGGTGAGGCGCGCCCGCGTGGCGGGGTACTCCCGCTCGGCGACGGCATCGCCGCTCTCGCGGATGGCGCGAATCGGCGTCTCCGACGTGCGGAGGCCGTGCAAAGAGTCTCGGGTGACGCCGAGGATCCCGAGCGCGGCCGAGTTCGACTGCACGATGCGACCGTCGCGATCGTGAACGACCACGCCTTCGGCCATCGCCTCGAGCAGGCTCGCGAGCTGCCGCGCCGAGGCTTCGGCCTTCGCTCGGTGCTCGGCCAGCGCGCGCCGTGCACGGCGCGCCTCGAGCTGCGCGACCACCTGGGTCGCGAGGAGCTCGAGCGCCTCGAGCTCGGCCGCCGTGGGCTCGCGCGGCGCGTGATCGATGGCACATAGCGCGCCGAGCACGCGGCCGTCGCGGGTGCGGAGAGGCATCCCGGCGTAGAAGCGGACGCGGGGGTCGCCCGTGACGAGCGGGTTGTCCGCGAAGCGCTCGTCGGAGTGCGCGTCGCGAACGACGAGCGGCGCGTCGTCAGCCACGACGTGGCCGCAGAACGACACGTCGCGTGAGGTCTCGCTCACGTCGAGCCCGTGCCGAGCCTTGAACCACTGGCGTTCGGCGTCGACGAGCGACACCAAGGCGATGGGCGTGCTCATCGCGAGTGCGGCGAGGCGCGCCAGTGTGTCGAACGCCGGCTCCGGCTCGGAGTCGAGCACGTCGAGCTCGCGCAATGCGCCGAGCCGCTCTGATTCCCCCCGGGGAATCTTGGGAGACTGCACGTGACTCTTCCATCACGCTAGCACCCGCGCTCGGTATGGCGAGTGCGAGCCCATGGCATGACGGCTCAGGTCCCGCAGAACGTCGCGCGCACTCTCTGGTCGGCAGTCGGAGCGGCGCGGAGGTCCGCGTACCGCGGGTCGTCGGTGAACGGCGCCGCAAGGGCGGAGACGAGCCGCTCGAACGTCGCGAAGTCCCCACTCTCTGCAGCCGCGATGGCTTCCTCCACGCGGTGATTGCGCGGAATGAGCGCCGGGCTCACTTTGCGCATGAGTTGGGCTCGCTCACCCGGCGCGGTCGGCTCGTCCGCGAGTCGCTTCCGCCACGCCACCGCCCAATCGTGGAACGCGCCCGGATCGCGGAACAGGGCTGCCGCTTCGCCGTCGTGAGCGGCGTCCTCCGCCGATGCCGCGAGCGCGCGGAAGAAGAGCGTGTAGTCGACCTCGTGCGTGGTGAGACGGCCGAGGAGGTCGTCGATGAGCGCGGCGTCTTCTTCGCTCTCGGTGCCGAGCCCGAGCTTCTGCCGCAGCTTGCCGAGGTATGCGGCGTTGAACGCCGGGGCAAACCGGTCGAGCACTTTGGTCGCGCGCGCGATGGCGCGCTCCTCGTTCGAGTCGATCACGGTGAGGAGACTCTCGGCGAGCCGCGCGAGATTGAAGAACGCCATCTTGGGTTGATTGGCGAACGCGTAGCGACCGCCGCGGTCGATCGAGCTCCACTTCTTGGCGGGGTGATACTCGTCGAGAAACGCGCACGGCCCGTAGTCGATGGTCTCGCCCGAGATCGTGGTGTTGTCGGTGTTCATGACGCCGTGCACGAAGCCGATGCCGAGCCACGCCGCGACCAGGTCGGCCTGGGCCGCCGTGACGCACCCAAGAAGCGCGAGCGCGGCCTCGTCGTCACTCGCGTCGCGGGCCGCGAGGGCTTCTGGATAGTGACGCGCGAGCGCGTAGCGCACGAGCGTGATCAAGGCCTCGCGATCCTCGCGCGCGGCGAAGTACTCGAAGGTGCCGACGCGCATGTGGCTCGCGGCCACGCGCGTCACGATCGCGCCATGGAGGCCGACCTCGCGCATCACGACGTCGCCGGTCATGACCGCTGCCACCGCGCGCGTCGTGCGGATGCCCAACGCGGCCATCGCTTCGCTCACGACGTACTCGCGGAGCACCGGGCCGAGCGCGGCGCGGCCATCGCCGCCGCGCGAGAACGGCGTCCGCCCCGCGCCCTTCAATTGGACGTCACGACGCACGCCGTCCGTGCCCACCACCTCGCCGAGCAAGATCGCGCGTCCGTCTCCGAGCTGAGGCACGAACGAGCCGAACTGATGGCCCGCGTAGGCGAGGGCGATGGGCTCGGCGCCCTCGGGGATCACGTTTCCGGCGAGCACGTCGGCCGTGAGGTCGCCGATCGGTATGCCCATCTCGGCCGCGAGCGCCTCGTTGACCTTGATGATGCGCGGTGCCGACACCGGCGTCGGCTTTACGCGCGCGAAGAAACGATCGGGCAGGCGAGCGTAGGAGTTGTCGAAGGCGATCATGAGGACGGGGACGGTACCGTATAGCGGCGTTCAGTCGAGGTGAGCCTACGATTCGTGCCGCCCGGTCGGGCGAGCGGGTACATAGCGCGTCCGGGGCACGTCGGCCTCCTCCGTGCGCGCGCCGCTCGACCTCGGATACGCTGCTCCGAGTGAGTCTCTCACCCAAGACCAAGGGCGCGCTCTTCGCAGCGCTACTGCTCGCGACGGTCGGCGTCGGGTTCGTGGCGCGAAAGCGCGGTGGCGCCGGCTATCCGCTCGCGGTCGTCGCCCCCGACGCCGTCGCGTCGCCGCTCTGGCGCGTCCCGCCGCCGGCGCTCGAGGCGGCGATGAGCGACGACGCCCGCCGCGTGCGCGGCGCTACCGAGCGCCTCCGGACGGCGCTCGAGCTCGCGCAGGCCAACGCAAAGTTGCTCGACGCTGCTCGCGTCGATGACCTCGATCCCGAATCGCGCGCGACGGTGCGCGACGTGTGGCGGGCGTTCGTCGACCCGCTGATCGAGCTCGACGCGCTCAAGCATCGTTATGCCGGATGGTACGGCGTCGATTACACGCGGCATCCCTCACTGCACGCGCGCGCGTTCGCGCTCTCGCACGCGGCCCTGTCCGCGGAGGTCGCGACCGGGCTCCGCTTCCTCGACTACGTGGCCGGGCGCAAGCTCGCGCAGACGCTCTTCGACGAGGCCGTGCCCGAGCTCGGCGTGCCCAAAGGCTCGTTCACCGAGATGCGCACGGCGCTCGCGGGTGTGCGCGATCAGGCTTTCGTGCCCACCGGCGCCGAGTGGTACCGGGTGTGGATCGCGCGCGAGCTCACGGCGCCGGATCTCAAGCCGTTCGACGAGCTGGCGCGCAGAGAGGAGGCCGAGGCGGTGGCCGCGCTCGGGCCGTCGTCGGCGCTCGCGAGCGCGACCAACAAGCTCGAGCTCCTCAAGGCGAGCGCGTTTCGTCGCTGGTTTCCGGTGCAGCGCGACGTCGCCGAGTGGGCCGGCGATACGCGCGTCGTCCCCGAGGCGCGCCGCCTGATTCGCGACGCGCAGATCACGGAGCTCGAGAAGAAGCTCGCCCCGGGCGACATCGTCGTCGAGCGACGCAACTGGTACCTCTCCAACGCGGGGCTGCCCGGCTTCTGGCCGCACGCGGCGCTCCACCTCGGCACCAGCGAAGAGATGGCGCGCGCGTTCGACGACGACGAAGACGTGCGCCGCGCGTTCGGCGGCCGCTTCACCGAGGTCGTCTCCGCTCGACGCGCCGCCGCTTGGAAGGCGTTCACCGAGAAGGATGCGAGCGGCCACCCGCATCGCATCCTCGAAGCCGTGAGCGAAGGCGTCGTCGCGGCGTCGGTCGAGCACTCGCTCGGCGCAGACTACGTCGGCGCGCTCCGCCCTCGCATGACCAAGGTCGCCATCGCGCGCGCCATCGATCGCGCGCTCTCGTTCTTCGGTCGGCCGTATGACTTCAACTTCGACTTCGCGACCGACGACGCGGTCGTTTGCTCCGAGCTCGTGCTGAAGGCCTACGAAGGGCAGGGCGGCGCGCCCGGACTGCGGGTGCCGTTCGTGGTCACCGCGGGTCGTCGCACCGTGCCGCCGACCGAGCTCGTGCGTCTCTTCGCGCGCGAGCGATCGTCGTGCGACGGCGGCGCGTGCGAAGGTGCGCAGCTCGAGTTCGTAGGTTTCTTGGACGGCGTCGAGCGATCGCACTCCGCCGTGTGGGCCGACGCCGCGACCTTTGCCGCATCGGCCGAGCGTCCCAAGTGGGACCTGGCGCAGCCCTGACGGTCGACTCAGCGCACCTTGCCGCTCGCGTTTCCGCCTGCCTCGTCGACGAACGTGCACGAGCCGTCGTACGAGCTCGTTCCTTTGAGCGACGCGGTGATCGTCACGTTCTTCTCTTTGAGCGACCCGTCGTAGTGCACGTCGACGCTGAAGATGCCGTAGCGCGCCTGGACTTCGAAGATGTCCTTCTCGGCGTCGATGACGCGACCGGTCTTGAGCGTGACCGTGGTGTCTTTGCCCTCGCCGTTGATGACGTGAATGAGCTCGGCGTCGGCCGCGCTGATCGCTCCCGCGTTGACCACGAAGCGGCCCTTCACGTGCGTGATGCTGACCGTGCCGTCGTCCTTGGGCTGCTTCACCGCGCAGTCGGCACTGAACGCCTTGGCGGGGATCAGCGCGCCCTCGTCGGCGCTGACCTCTTCGTCACCGGCGCCGCTGCAGGCCATGAGCGATCCAGCGAGGGCGAGGACGACGAGCGAGCGCGTGGGGAGCATCGCCCCCGACCTTTCAAGGTTCGCGCCACGAGCGAGACGGCCCGAATCCCCGCAATGTGAAGGGGCCGGGCCGCTCGATGTTGGGTCAGCGTGGATCCACGCATGTCCGGGCGCCGCAGTGACCGGCGCCCGCGTTAAAGGGGTGCCCCCTTGATTCAGTCTTTGCGCGCCACGAGGCGGAACGACGAGCTCGTGGCCCGTCCGCGAACGCCGACGTAGAGGGTCGCGCCCGCCGGGACGTCGAGCTGGCACGTCTCCTTGGACGTACCAACGCCGTTGGAGCGGCAGTCGTAGCTGGTCGTCGTCGGCGAGAGCCCGGCGCGGAGGTAGAGGTCCGCGTCGCCGGAGCCGGTGAGCTCGAAGGTGTAGCTGCCGGCCTCGAGGTTCGCGGCCTTGAAGCGACGCGTGCCGTTCTTGGCGACCGTGCCCGAGACGTCGAGGACCGGCGTGGGCTCGGTAGAGCCGCCGCCGCCGCTGCCGATCTTCATGCCGGGCGTGAAGGCGTTGTCTTCTTCGCCGGTGACGAGCACGACCTGCGACGAGTCGATGTTCTTGAACATCTGCTCGAACGTCTGCGGCTTGTCGGTGCTCATGAGACCGCGCACGAGCGCCATCGACGCCTCGGAGTCGGACGCGAAGTAGGCCGGCATCGCGTTGGTGACGATGTCCATGAACTTGGTGCCGGTCGGATCGCTCGGGTTGAGCTGCGCGCGCGTCTGCGCGAGGTACCCGTCGACGTACGCGAAGGTGTCGCAGCCGTTCATGAAGAGGAGGAGGTAGCGGTTCGAGAGGAACTGCCCTTTGCGCGCGAGCGCCTGCACGTTCTGACCGAGGCCGGCGTGGCCGTTGTACATGATGACGTCGGCGGTCTTGGAGAGCTGCGCGTAGCGCGCGTCGAACGCCGCGCCGGCGGTACGCACGTTGTCGACGAGGAGCGCGGTCACGACGACCTTCTTGCCGTCCGGGAGCGTCGCCTTGAACGTCACGTCGGGTGTCGCGACGCCGGGGTTCTGAGCCACGCTGGCGGGCACCGTGGTCGCGCCCGAGAGCGCGCCGCGCACGCTGCCCACGAACTCGTTGTAGGCGTCGATGCCGGCGTCGTTCGCCGTCGCGCCGTCCTCGTACTTGCCGAAGATCGAGACGACCTCGAGGACGTCGTCTTCCCAGACCTTCTGGTACTCGGGGTACTTGCCGCTCGTGTTGTTCGCGGCCGTGGTGATCGTGGCGGTCATGCTGACGACGTCGTTCGCGTCGAGGGCGCAGCCGCTCTTCTTGGGGCGGTAGTAGTACCACATCGATCCGCTATCGACGTCGTGCGCACCCCAGTCGACGCAGCTCGCCTTGTACTTCGCCGTGAAGGACTCGAGCCCCGAGTACGAGACGTTCTTGGGGAGCGTGAACGCGTACGTCGACGGGATGTTCGACTTCGAGCCCCACGCGACCGGAAGGCGCGCGTGGTACGTCACCTTGGTCTGCCCGCCGCCGAGCGACGTGGTCTTCACGTTGGTGACGACGAGGTTGTCGAGGCGGCCGACGCTGCGGTTCGCGTTGAGGTGACCGATCGTATAGAGGAACTGATCGTCGATCTTGTCGCGCACGCCCCAGGTGCTGTCGGTGACGAGCTCTCCGTCGAACTCGAAGTCGACGAGCGTCGCAAGGTTGCTCGAGAACGCCTGGTCGGCGTCGTCGCCTTGAGTGTCGTCGTCGCCAGCGGCGCTGCAGGCCGCGAGGGCGAGGACGGAGAACGAAAGCGCGAAGGACTTGAGGGCCGCGTAAGAGCGAGTCATGGCCCTGGCTCTACTGCGACGTTGCGCGCGTGCAACCCAAAAATGCGGCAAAAATGCCGAGAATTTGGCGGGTTTTGTCGCTTCGGCGCGTCACATACGCACGCGGCCCATCGGAGCTTCCCTCGAAGCCGACGATGTCGTGGATCAGTCGAGGAACACGCCGAAAATGAGCTCCAGGCCGGCTTCGCCCCAACCCTGGTGGCCCGGTTGGGCTTGGGCGATGGGGCGCTTGGCCTCGGGCATCACGTCGAGGAGCTCATGGGCATCGAAAAAGACGCCATGCGCGGGGCAGGCGTCGAGGCGCACGCCACGCTCCGGGATCCATTCTGGGCGCATCGCGACTCGGCAGAACGGGCACGCAAGGGGACCGGCCTCACGTCGCGGATCGATGCGCGGCACGCCGAGCGCCGCTTGCTCCGCTTGCACGGGCGCCACCCGCTCGACGCCCGACCGAACGCGCGCCGCGTGAGGATGCGAGAGAAACGCGCCGCGACATTGCGGGCAGCCGTGCGCCATCTCACTGCCGAGCCGCACCGCCACCATGGGAGCTCCGCACCGCGAGCAGATGGGTTGCACACGCTCAGTCTAGCGCCGAGCGAAGGTCTCGGATCGAGGTCCCTGTCGCGGACGTCAGGTCTCTGCGGGAGGCGGCGCCGCGGGCGCCTCGTCGAGCGCAAATTCCTCCGGCGGTTGCTCGCCGGCCGGTCGATCGGCTTTGGCTCGCCGCCGGGCTTCGCGATCGATGCGCTTGTCGCGCGCTTTCTCCTGGCGCGCACGCTCTTTCTGACGCTTCGTGGCCGAATGATTCGACATCGGGAACCTCGGATCGGGTGAAGTATTCGCGGGACGCGCCTGGGCGCGCCCTCTCAAACGCCGGTGAAGCTCGCCGTCGCCACGTAGCGAAGGACGCGACCGCACTCCGACGAGCCGACGTTGCCGCGGCAGACGTCCTCGCCGTCGAACGACGTCTGGTGCGCGCGGAGGGCGCGCATGATCCTATCGGTGAGGTCGTGTCCGCCGTCCTTGCAGCCCGGATCGGAGCACGGGATTTCGAACAACGCGGCGGCGTGTGCGATGACGATCCGTCGCACGTGAGTGCTCGTCGGATCGGCGACGCCCTTGGAATCCGAAATCGTGAAGTCGAGCTTCTCGAGGTTGGGGACTTCGGCCTTGAGCCGCGGAGCCTCGTCCTCTCGCCGGCGGCGCTCCGCGGAGCGTTGCGCTGCCTCCGACGTGCGGAAATTCCCTCTTCGTTGGCCGATCAAAGACGCTGACCCATGGCGCGGGTGACCTGTTCTGACGGCAGAATCGTGAGTGGAGATCGGACGAGCCGCTGCGTGCGATCGCGTGGGACCCCGACGGAGCGTCGTGTCCGCACACGCGGCGTCACCATGAACGAAAACCCGTCGCGAATCGCCTCTATGAGGCCAAGAGCGTCGTGTCTGGTACCGGAAACGTCAACGTGGACGCACGCACCTTAGCGCGTACGCGCCCAAAATCCAGCATCAGCGGCGTGGCCCGCTTCTGCCATGGTGTGCCGATGCGCACACGCCCTCTACGAATCGTGTAGCGTGAGCCCGTTCGGCGGCACGAGATATCCGTCGGTTCTTCCCTCCGCGTGGCGTGACGTTCACCTCGTGCGGCGAGCTCAAGGGCAGAAGCGTGTCTGCACACGGTCTCCTGGAGCATCGATGAATCGACCGTCCCGCTCGCGATCCGCGAAGCCGTCTACGCTCACGCCGAGCGAGCCCGCGGCGATGGCCTCGCTCAGCGTTTACATGCGACAGATGTCGCGCACTGGCCTCCTGTCGCACGACGCGACGTGTGAGCTCGCGGCGCGAGTCGAGGTGGCCGACGACGAGCTTCGGCGAGCGATCATGTCCTCCGCTTCTGGGGTCGAGGCCCTGAGAACGATGGGGGAGCGCGTCCAGTCCGGAGAGGCACGACTCCGTGACGTCATCGCAGCCGCGGTCGACGACGCGCCGGATTGGGCGCGGCGCGAGAAGCGTCGACTCGCGCGGCTGACCGCGCAGCTTCCGACGCCGCGCGAGGCGGTGACGCGCGATGGTCGCGAGCGAGCCTATGTAGTCTGCACGGAAATGAAGCTGAGCGAGCGGGCCATCACCGACCTCGTCGCGGCGGTGAGCGCGTGCCTCGTGCGCCTCAGAGGGGCATCGTCCCAAGGGACGCCGCAAGAGATCCGGAAGCTCCTCGCGGCACGGAGTCGCATCGATCGGGCGATTCGCGAGCGAACGACGGCGCGCGCGCGCATCGTCGAAGCCAACTTGCGTCTCGTCGTCTCCATCGCCAAGCGCTACGCCAACCGCGGGCTCGCCCTCACCGATCTCATCCAGGAGGGGAACATCGGCCTCATGCGCGCGGTCGAGCGCTTCGAGTACCGTCGCGGCTATCGGTTCAGCACCTACGCGACGTGGTGGGTGCGTCAGTCCATCTCGCGCGCCCTCGCCGATCAGGCGAGCACGATCCGCACGCCGGTGCACATGTTCGAGACCATCGGCAAGCTCGTGCGCGCGCGTCGCTCGTTCCAGCAGGAGTTCGGTCGTCAACCGACCCACGAGGAGCTGGCCGACGAGCTCGGCGTTCGCGCGTCGCAAGTCGAGCTCGCGCTCCGCTGCGCCACCCAACCGATCAGCCTCGACATGCCGGTGAGCGGGGACGCGGGCTCCGCACTCGTCGGCGATACCGTCGAGGACGAGCAAGCGGTCTCGCCGCTCGATGCGGTCATCGAGACGCGCCTCGGCGAGCGGCTCGGAAGCCTGCTGTCGGCGCTCCGGCCGCGCGAGCGCGACGTCCTCCGGATGCGGTTCGGTCTCGACGACGGTCGAGAGCGCACGCTCGAGGAAATCGGTCAGGTCTTCGGTGTCACGCGCGAGCGCATCCGACAGATCGAGGGAGCAGCGCTGCGCCGCCTTCGCCATCCCGCGCTCGCGAAGACGCTCGCGGCTGCCCGCGAGATCTGAGCCGCACGTTACTTCTTCGCGCTGCGGATGACGCCGATGTCGTTTCCGTCGTCGCCGCTGAAGACCCCATTGACCCAGTACGTCTTGGTCGGGCCGACGGCGATGCCGTGGGCGTCTTGCGCCTTGGCGAGCACGGACGTCGTGCCCTTGGGGGACACGCGCGCGACGACGCCCACGCCGTCGACGTTCCACACGTCGCCCTCGCCGATGGTCCCGACGTAGAGGCTCGTCGCCGTCGACGTGGTGGCCGTGAGCACGCCCGACACGGTCGCGCCGTAGCGCTCGCCGTTGGGCCCCTTGGGTCCGATCCAGAAGGCCGTGTCGTGGACGGCCTTGTTCCCGTGCGACGAGATGGACACCGTCGCGCCGAATTCGGTCTCGCCGATCGTATAGAGCGACACGCCGCCGTCGCCGGAGAGGCCGACTCCGGTCATGGTCTTCAGCGTCGCGCGGTCATACCCGTAGACGCCGGTGCCGCGCGTCGCGATGACGCGCGTCGGCGTGACGGCGATGTCGAGGATGTGATTGAGCTTGCTGTCCGAGAC
>JBGAJR010000080.1:0-20381 GCA_044224815.1 Polyangiaceae bacterium | reverse complement strand
GCGGAGCTCCCACGGGATCTCTCCAGTCTATCGAAGGTGGGCGGGCGCGTGAAAGGCGACGAAGTCGCACTTGTCGGGCATCCGTCCTCCGGCCATGATCCCAACGTGCCCCCCGAACATACGTTCGCCACGCTGACGACCCTGCGGCGCGACGCGGTCGAGCTCCCACTCCTCGAGCTCGTGATCACACCGCCCGGGGGCGCGCCGCCCATCACCGCTGCGCTCGGGTTGAGCCCGCTCTCGCTGGGCACGAGCGCCGACTGCGACGTCGTGCTCACGGACTCGCGCATCTCGCGCCGCCACTGTTCGGTTCAGCTCGACGAGCGCGGAGTCATCGTTCGGGATCTGGGGAGCAAGAACGGGACGTTCGTCCGCGGTGTGCGGGTGTACGAGGCCGAGCTCGAGGCGAGCTCGGTGATCGAGATCGGCGGAACCCGCATCGTCGTTCGCGCCATCGGCTCCACGACCGAAGTGGCCCTCTCGCCCGCGGCGCGCTTCGGCGCGTGCTTGGGCGGGACCGTCGTCATGCGTGCGCTCTTCGCGCGCCTCGAGAAGGCTGCCGCCACGTCGGAGAGCGTGCTTCTCCTCGGGGAGTCGGGCACCGGCAAGGAGCTCCTCGCCCGCGCCGTTCACGACGCGAGCCCGCGCCGCGACCACCCCTTCGCGATCTTCGATTGCGGTGCCGTCGCGCCCAACCTGATCGAGTCCGAGCTCTTCGGGTACGTGAAAGGAGCGTTCACCGGCGCGAACGAAGATCGGGCCGGGCTGCTCGAGCAGGCCGGTGAGGGCACGCTCTTCATCGACGAGATCGGCGAGCTCCCGCTCGCGCTCCAGCCCAAGCTCCTCCGCGCGCTCGAGTCGCACGAGTATCGTCCGGTCGGCTCGAGCGCGTGGCGGCCGTTTCGCGGCCGCATCGTCGCCGCCACCCACCGCGACCTGAAGGCACGCGTCGGCGACGGCACCTTCCGCGCCGACTTGTATTTCCGCTTGGCGGTGCTCGAGGCGCGCGTGCCGCCGCTTCGCGAGCGTCGCGACGACATCGAGCTCCTCGTCGAGCATTTTCTCGCGCATCAAGTCCCGCCCAAGACGGTGCTCGATCTGCCGCCCAACGCGCTCACCATGCTCAAGGCCCACGAGTGGCCCGGAAACGCGCGCGAGCTCCGCAACACCGTCGCGCGGCTCGTGCTCTTCCCGCATCTAGGCAGCGAGATCTTCGACGGCCCCGAAGGAAGCACCCGCACTGGCGCGTCGCTCGGCTCACTCGACGAGCTCACGAAGCTTCCGCTCCGTGAGGCGCGCGAGCAGGTCGTCGAACGATTCGAGCGCGAGTACCTCTCCGCGAAGCTCGCCGAGTTCGATGGGAGCGTGCAGCGCGCGGCGGAGTCCATGGGCGTGTCGCGCCAGTTCGTTCACCGATTGGTCGAACGATACGGTCTCAAACGGCCGCGCGGCTGAGCGCGCTCAGCGTCCTTTGCCGCGGCGCTTGGCGTCGGCCTTCGGCGCGGGCGCAGGCTTCTCGGCGGGAGCGGCGCTCTCGGCCGCCGCGGGCGCCTTCGACGGGGCCGCGGTGTTCGCGGCGTCTTCGCTCGTCGCGGTCGTCGTGGTCGTCATCGTCGTCGCGACCGGCGCCGCAGCGGGAGCGGCCACGGGCGCGGGGACCGAAGCGTGAGCGAGCGCGGTGGTCAGAGGAAGCGAGCCGACCCACGCCTTGCCGTGCTGCGCGAGCGCGCGTCCGGGGCCGGTCGTGCCGACGCCGAGGACGAGCGCAGCGGCAATGGCGACCAAGCCCCAAGACGCCGAGCGCTTCGTCCGCTTCACCTCGCTCGTCCCGAGCCGCGCGCTCCGGACCTTCTCCATGTGCGCGCGGATCTCGTCCGCGGACGGCGTCGCCTTCGCCGGGTCGACCGGCTTCGCGGCCTTGGTGCTCACGCTGGGGTTCTTCTCGGCAGCCGGCTTCGTCGTCTCGACCTTGAGGGCGCGAACCGAGGCGTGCGCGGCGGGCACCGGCGCCGCCTGGAGCTCGGGCGACGACTGGACGGCGACCGTGACCTCGTCGACCTCGCTCACGTCGGGAATGGAGTCCATCGTCACGGGGCGGATGGTGTCGCTCACCTTCGGCGCGGCGCTCACGGGCGCCGACGAACGCGCCTTGGCCTTCGCCGCTTCGCGGGCGCGCACCGCCTTGATCTCGTCGCACACCGGGTGCTTCACGAGGGTGGGAGCTTCCACCTCGAGGTCGGAGCGGTTCGTGTCGAAGGCCGCGAGGACATCGGAAATTTCCGCATCAGTCACACTCGGAAGAACGTTGGCGAGAATCGACGAGATGCGGTCGTGCTGGGCCATGCCCGCCGTAGTGCACGGCGGGTGCCAGGCGAGGACCCGCGGGGACTTAGCCCATCGCTCGAGAGAAACGCGTGGCGGAGGGTGTCGCCTGCGGGGGCCGGCCCCGGTGAGAGTCAACGAGGCATGTAAACCGGGAGTTGCCTCCGCTGGGCAGGCGAAGGGCCGGCGGGCTGGGGATTGGGGATGACGGGTCGGTCCTCCAGGCGGTACGAATGCTGCCTCGTGGCGCCGCTCGAATGGGCAACCTCGCCGGGACGCTCATTTCCTCCAATGGTGAGATACGTCTACGAAGCCGTTCATTCGCGCGCGCGCGTGGCCCAAGCGCAGGCGCCGAATGGGTCTTGGGCGCAGCGAAAGCTTGCGAGTGTCGCTCGATTCGGTTGGAGTCCGGCGACATGACGACGACGACGGCTCGACCCGTTGACCGCGCACGCTCCTTCTTCACCTGGTTCACCGTTCTGGCGCTCGTCGTCATCTCGGGAGCGCTCCTCTATCGCGGCTACGACTTCTACCGCCTGAAGCTCGACGCGCGCATCGATCACCCGGACTACCGCGTGCTTCGGCCGGGCGGCGTCATCGGACACGGCTACGGGATCGCCGGCACCGCGCTCATCCTGACGAACCTCCTTTATTTGGCGCGTCGCAAGCTCGCGTGGTTGCCCGTCGGCTCGATGGCGCGCTGGCTCGACCTCCACGTCGTGACGGGGCTCGTCGGGAGCGCGCTCGTGCTCTTCCACTCCGCGTTCCAGCTCCGCAATGCCGTCGCCACCGTAACGGCGGTGAGCCTGGCCATCGTGGTGGTGACCGGTCTCGTCGGTCGATCGCTCTTCGGCTTGCTCCCCAAGGCCGGTCACGTTCCGCTCGAGGAGCGCCTCGAAGAGCTGGAAGGCATCTTGCCGACGTTCGCCGCTTCGGTGCGCGACGCCGTGCATGCGGTGCCGTGCACGCGCCTCGCTGGCGACGCTTCGCTCATGACGGCGCTCGCGACGGTGCCGCGTTGGCTCATCGAGGCGCGTCGGCGGCGCGGCGCGGTTCGGCGTGTGGCGCGCGCGGACGAGCAGCTCGAGCGCGTGCGCAAGAAGGAGCGCAAGTTCGTGCGCGGGCTCGTGACCGACGTCGCCAAGCTCGCCGCCAGCGAGGTCGACGCCGTCGCGGGACAGTCGCTCCTTCGCTCGTGGCGTTCGGTGCACCGCTTCATGGCCATCCTGATGGTCGTCGCGGTAACGGTGCACGTCGCGGTGGCTTGGGTCTACGGCTACAGGTGGATCTTCTCGTGAGCACGATCTGGCGACGGCTGATCGCGGCGCTCGCGCTCGCGTGGGTCTTGTGCCACGCGGCCGTGGCGCGCGCGCAGCTCCTGTCGCCGGGGCCCCTCTCCAAGGCTCACCAGTCGCTGGAGGGCGATCAGCACTGCAACGACTGCCACACCACCGGCAAGCGCGTCGAACCGGCGAGCTGCAACCGATGCCACACCGACCTCGCGAGCCGCATGGACCGCGGCCTCGGTCTCCACGGACGCAACTACAAGGGCAAGCCCTGCGAGGGCTGCCACGTCGAGCACCTCGGCCAAGGCAGTCGCATCGTGCGCTGGCCCAACGGCGACCAGAAGTCGCTCGACCACGCGCTCACCGGCTGGCCCCTACAGAACGCGCACAAGAGCGTGGAGTGCGCCAAGTGCCACACCAAGACCAACGCGCGCGGCGCGGCCACGTTCCTTGGTTTGCAGACTGCATGCAATTCCTGTCACAAGGATCAACACGACGGGCGCTTCGGCACCGTGTGCACGAACTGCCACAACGACACGACGTGGAAGCAGCAGAAGCTCGACGGCTTCGACCACAACCTCGCCCGCTTCGCCCTCAAAGGAATGCACCAGCCGGTGCCCTGCGCGAAGTGCCACCAGGATCCGCCCAAGTACGTCGGGCTCGAGTTCTCCACGTGCACCAACTGTCACAAGGACCCGCACGCCGGGAAGCTCGGCCCGACGTGCACCAACTGCCACTCCGAGGCCGGCTGGAAGAAGCTGACCATGAAGGGCGCGAGCCACCCGGGCGTGAGCCTCGGCGGCGGTCACGCGGCGGTCGCGTGCGGGGCCTGTCACGACAAGGGCAACTCGGCCGCTCCGTCGCGCGGCTCGGAGTGCGCCTCGTGCCATCAGTCGCCGCACAAGGCGCCGTTCGGTCGCGGATGCATCTCGTGCCACTCGTCGATCCAGTGGATGGGCTTGCCGCGCGCGATCGGCGTCTCTTCCCACGCCAAGACGTCGTTCGCCCTCACTGGTCGGCATCAGGACACGAGCTGTGCGGGGTGCCACAAGCCCGAGCTCCCGCGCGAAGCGCGCTACCGCAAGCTCGCGTTCGCGCTCTGTCAGGACTGCCACAAGGACGAGCATCAGGGTGAGTTCGCGGCGCGGCAGAAGGGCGAGTGCGCGCAGTGCCACTCGACCGCCGGCTTCCGTCCGACGCTCTTCGGGGTCACCGCGCACGCATCGACCAAGTTCCCCCTCGTGGGGCTCCACACCGCCGTCGGTTGCACGGGCTGTCACGCGCCCGCCAAGCCTCGCGTCGATCTGCACGTGGGGAAGCAGGCGTGCGCCGACTGCCATCAAAATCCGCACGGCAATCAGTTCGAAGCCGAGATGAAGCAAGGTGGCTGCGCGCGCTGTCACGAGGCCACCGGCTGGCACAACCCGAAGATCGATCACACCACGTGGCCACTCACCGGCGCCCACGCAACGGCCGCCTGCGAGAGCTGCCACTCGCCGTCGGCGGCCGATCGCGTGTCGGGCAAAGGCGCCAGCTATCGCGGCGTGCCTCGCGCTTGCGCGGGGTGCCACGACGACGTGCACGCTGGGCAGTTCAAGAAGGGCGCCGCGGCCGTGGCGTGTGACCGCTGCCACACCACGAAGATCTTCAAGCTGCCCGACTTCGATCACGCGAAGCTCGCCCAGTATCCGCTGACCGGCGGGCACGCGAAGCTGGCCTGCGCGAAGTGCCACGCCACGCAGGAGATCAAGGTGAAGGGCGTGCCGGCCAGCGTGGTGCGCTACGCGCTTCCTTCGAGCGAGTGCACCTACTGCCACGCGAATCCGCACTCGGATGCTCCGGCGCGAGGTGCGCGATGAAGACGACGTCACCGCTCGCGCTCCTCCTCGGCGCGGCGCTCGCCGTGGCGATCGCGCTCGGCGTGGGCGCGCCCAACGCCGCCGCCGGCCCGACCGACGGAGGCGGAGCGAAGAAGCCGAGCATCACCGACACGCTCTCGTGCAGCGCGTGCCACACGACCGCCGGCTGGAAGATGCGGGGAGGCGGGGCGGCCGGCGAGGGCGGCTTCGATCACGCGACCACCGGGTTTCCGCTGACCGGCCAACACATGGACGTCGCGTGCGTCACTTGCCATTCGCCGGGCCGGGTCGTGAAGCGCGAGTGCGTGAGCTGCCACGCGGACAATCACGGTGGGCGCCTCTCGAGCTCCTGCGATCAGTGTCACTCGGCCGTGGGGTGGCGCATCACGCGGCCCATCGACATCCATCGCTTCACGCGCATGCCTCTCACGGGCATGCACGTGCTTGCAGATTGCACGCAATGCCATACGCGCGCCGCCGAGCACCAATGGTCGGGTACCCCGAGTGATTGCTTCTCGTGCCACGAGCGCGAGTATCGCCGGCCCGACACGCGGCCCGTTCACCGAGGCTCGGCCTCCACCGCTCCGTTTCCGCGTGATTGCAGCCAGTGTCACCGATCGACGAGCTGGGTCCCGGCGATCTTCGCGGCGCCCGCGCCGATCGGGGCTGCCGCGGCCGCGCTCCAAGGCGCGGCGCCTCCGCCCGGCCACGATCTGAAGTTCCCGATCACCTATGGCGTGCACCGCCTCGCGACGTGCAACGACTGCCACGCCTCTCTGTCGGTGCCGCGCAACGTCCGGTGCGTCGGCTGCCACGCGCACGATCCGGCCCGCACGGCGCAACAGCACAAGAGGCCGGTGCCGACCATCGGAGCGGCTTGCGTGAGCTGCCATCTCGGGGGAGCGCGCCGATGAGGCTCCTTCGTGCTCTGACACTCGGCCTCGCTGCCGCGCTCACGCTCGCCGCGCCTTCGGCCCTCGCCGCGCCGCCCAAGAAGCCGCGCCCGACCAAGCCCAAGCCGCCGAAGCCGCCGAAGCCCGGCGCGGACGCAGCGCCGGTCGACACGGCTCCGCCGCCGCTCGATCCTTCGAAGCCGCTGCCCAAGACCGTGAACGTCTCGGTCGCCGAGGTCGCGGGCGAGTATGCCTACTTGAAGCCCGGGGCGAGCCACGGCGTGCGTCGCGGATCGAAGGTCACGCTCCGCGGACGCGAGTACACGGTCGTTTCGTCGACGACGGCGTACGCGGTCATTCAGGTGTCCGACACGCCGCCGAGCGACGCCGATCGCGGAACGGCGACGACGGTCGAGCTTCAAGCGGAAACGGCCAAGAAGCTCCCGGCCCCGCGTCCGCCCGAGGCGTTCGAGAACGTTTGGCCGACCGCGGTCGCGCCTTCGTCGCGCGGCGCCGAGCGGCACGTCCCGCTCGGTGGCGCCGAGCGAGGTCGTCGCCTCGACGTTCGGCTCTCGCTCGCGGGCGGCGCGATCCTGCCGCTCGATCGCAAGGTCGACGCGATCGGGAGCGCCGAGCTGCGGGCGCGCGTGCACGCCGAGCCGACCGAGGCCGCGCCGATCGCGTTCGACGTCGACGCCGCGGTGCAGCGCTGGTTCGCGGGCGATCTATCCGATCGACTCGGCGCCGGCTCGCGTCCGCTCGTTCGTGTGAACGAGCTTCAGCTGTCGTACGGGCGCGCGCGCGGCTTCTTCGCGGCGCTCGGGCGCATGCGCTACGCGGCGACCATGCTCGGCGGCCTCGATGGCGCGCGCGTGACCGCGCCGCTCGGACAGACCGCGTCGATCGGCGCGTTCGGCGGCGTCTTGCCGAATCCGCTCGACCTCACGCCCTCGACGGCGTCGCAGCGCTTCGGCGTCGAAGCCAAGTACGCCGACGAGGCCTCGTCGATTCGTCCCGAGGCGGCGCTCGTGGTGACCGGCTCCACGTACGACGGCAAGCTCGACGAGCGTCGCGTCATGGGGCTCGTGGGCGCGTATCCGGGGCCGGCGCGCCTCGGCGGCCACTTCGAGCTCTCGAGCTTCGACAAGTCGAACCCGTGGAAGGCGTCGGCGATCGAGCTCACCGCGGCGGGCGTGGACGCGTCGGTGCGCTTCGGACCCGCGCACGTCGGAGCGCGCGCCGACGTGCGCATGCCGGATCGCTCGCGCTACCTCGCGTCGTTCTTGCCGACGTCGTGGATGTGCACGACCACTCCGGCGGCTCCGTCGCCCACGCCCGAGGAGTGCGGCACCGAGACGCCCATGCGTGGCTTGGGTGCGGTCGATGCCGGGGTCGAGCTCGGCAACGTGTCGCTGATGGTCGGCGGTACGGCGCTGCGCGATCTCTCCGGCGATGCTCGCGGTCAGCTCGGAGGGTTCGCGCACGGACGCGTGATCCGCATCGCGCGCGTCTTCCGCGTCGACGCATCGGGCGGCCTCTCGTCGGGGCCCTACACGGACATGCTGTCAGCGTCGGCGGGGCCCGGTGCCTCGCTTCTTCGCGATCGGCTCGACGTCTCGACGTACTACCGCATGGCGCAACTCCAGTATCGCGCCGCACCCGACAAGCTCCTCCAACACGCCGCGGGTGGCATGATCATGCTCTTTCCATCGTCGGATCTCCTCTTCACCGTTCAGGGCGAGGGGACCACGGGCGACGACGCCAAGGCGCTCCTGCTCTTCATGACCGCGCTCTGGCGACCGACGTTCTGAGCGCGATGCCGGGCGTCAGGCCTCGCCGTACTTCTTGATGACTTCGACGCCGAACTTCGCGAGGAGCTCGGCCGGCGCAGTGCCGCCGATTTGAACGATGACCGAGTCGTTGGGCAGCGTGATCTTCTCGCCGCCGTTCTTGAGGAACACCTCGCGCTCACCGATGCGCTCGACCTCGGAGGGGAGGAGCGCACGCACGGCGCCGCTCGCGATCGCCGCTTCGATCTTGGTGCGGTTCTCGGCGCGGCAACGCGCGAGCGTCGGTCGGCGATAGCTCAGCGCCACCGACTTGCAGCCGCCGAACTCGGCGAGCATGATCGCGTTCTCCACGGCGCTGTTGCCGCCCCCGACGACGAGCACGTGCTTGTCCTTGAACTCGGCGGGCTCGAGCAGTCGATAGTGCACTTTGGAGAGCTCTTCGCCGGGGATCTCGAGCTTGCGCGGCGTACCGCGCCGACCGAGGCCGAGCAGCACCGTCGCGCCGCGCCGCACGCCGCTAGGAGTCTTGACCTCCCACATGCCGTCGGCACCCTCTTTGATCTCCTCGACGAGCTGACCGGTCTCCACCGGGAGCCCGGTCTTCATCCGGATCTCCTCCCACAGCTCGAGGAGCTCCTCCTTCTTCATTCGGCGGCGCTTGATCTTGCCGAACATCGGGAACTCGAGCGTCCCCGTCATCGTCACCTTCGCGCGCGGAAAGTGCGTGATGGTGCCGCCGAGCGCTTCGCGCTCGAGGAGGCTCACCTTGAGACCGGCCTCCATGAGGCGCAGGGTCGCGCCGATCCCGGACGGACCGGCGCCGACCACGATGGCGTCCACCGCGCCGTTCTTGCCGCGCCGCTGGCTCTGCACCACGTGATCCGCGGCCTGTTTTCCCTGACGGATGGCGTTGCGAATGAGCCCCATGCCGCCGAGCTCGCCGATGATGTAGAGGCCCGGCCGGGTCGTCTGGAAGTTGGGATCGATCTTGGGGAGCTCGACGCCGCGCGTGGCCGAGCCGAAGACGACCTTGATCGCGCCGACCGGGCACGCGGTCACGCACGCCGCGTGGCCCACGCACGCGAGCGGGTTCACGAGCGTCGCGCGCCCGTGGACGATCTCGATGACGTGCTTCTCCGGGCACGCCTGCACGCACGCGCCCGAGGTGATGCAGCGGTTCTCGTCGACCACCGGGTGCAGCGTGTCGGGCACGACTTCGCCGAGCGCCGAGAGGTCCTCCAGCGTGAGGAGGGCCTTGGCCTCGCGGCGATCGAGCGAGCGTCCCCAAAGCCAGTGAAGCAGGGCCGCGAGCGCGACCAAAATGACGAGCGTTCCGATGGTCTCGACGGACACGCCCGAGAGGTTACCCGAAGCGACGTGCCCGTGGCTGCCGCACGTCAGCGCGCTTCCGCCGGGAGTCGGTCGGGCGCCCAACGCAAGAGATCGAGCTCCGCGCTCACGCCGCGTCCGAAGAGCCTGCCCCAGGCGCCGAAGCGGATCGACGCGGACAAGAACGACTTGAGGCCGGGCTCCTGGCCGATGAGCGCGCCGTCGCTGACGAACACCTGCGGGACGAGGCCGAGGTAAGGCGCGATGACCATCGCTCCGCAGGTCTCGCGGGGGCCGCGGCAGATTCGACCGATCTCGAGGTCCGCGTTCACGCGGCCGACGTGGCACATGATGCCGGCGCTCGGCGCGACGCCCTCGGCGTCGACGAAGGGGGTCACATCGAGCGAGTTGGGGATGCTGCCCGGCTCGATCCAATTCTGCGGATCCCCTTCGCGCGGCGAGAAGCGTACGGACGCGCTCGCGGCAACGTGGACTCCCGCCGTGATCTTGCCGCTGAACTTGAGGCCGCCGACCGCGTAGCAGCCGGAGTAGGCATACACGCGGAGCATGGCCGGGACGGGGACGCCGCTGATCGGGATGAAGCCCGCGCGTTCGAGGAGCGGGAGTTGCTTCGTCTCGAAGATCGGCTCGCGCCCGCCGGCAACGGCGTTGAGGCGGAAAGACACCTTCCAATCGGCGTTGAACGAGAACCCGAGGTCGACGCTTCGACCCTTCTCGATGCCGAACGTCGTGTTGAAGTTGGCCTTGAAGCCGTCGGATTGCACGTCGGAAACGTTGGCGAAGCCGCTCCCGCGCTTCGAGAGCTCGGTCCAAATCCAGACCTGTGGAAACTCACCGGTCAGTGTGCCGCTCAGCCCTCGGGGCTCGAGCCCGAGAAGGTCGAGCGACCTCGTCGTCAGGCCACCCGAAGCAGACGAAGCGGTGAGCGCCGCTTGCGGGGTCGCGGTGTTCGGCGCCTTGTCGACGGGGACCAGCTTGTCGTCCACGTAGATGCGGATGATTCGATCCTCGCCGCGTGGGTCTGCATCGAGCTGCATGAGGTCGTCGAAGTCGAGAAGCTCGCCTTGGACGATGAGCTCGCTTCCGGTGTCCTCGACTTTGCGCGCCCACGAGAAGACGCCGCCCTCCGCGCGACCCTTGATCGGGTGAATCATGAGGGCTTTGCCCACGAGGGCCCCTGCTTCGAGCGGGAAGGTGGCGTCCCCCACCTGCTTCCGGAGCACGATGCGCTCCGGCGTCGCGCTGACGACGAACTTCGAGGCGTCGTCCAGGGTGAGCGCGTCGTCCGTAGCGTCACCTTCCGCGCTGCCCGGCGAGCATGCGGGGGCTACCGAAAGCGACAACGCGGCGAGCAGGGTAAGCAAGCGAGTGCGGCGCATGCACCCTCGGGTGCACGCGCCAGGCCACATCGGCCTCGGTACCGGGCGAACCGTTATGGCGCGATCTTATGGACCACGGTCGGCTCACCCGTGTCCACGTGGCGCACGACCCAGCTGACGCGACCGCCGTTCGCCTCCGTGGTGAATCGCGAAGAATTCGGCCGCATCGCGAACGGCGTCACCACGCCGATGCCCACGCCGTCTGCCGGCGCCATGACCTCGAACTGTTCGGATAGTCCGACCAGGTGGTGGTCCGTCACGGACAGGAGTCCCGTCGCGGTGACCAGCTGGGGCATCGCTGCCGCTCCCGTCGCGCCATCGAGGGCGACGAAGACGCCGCCTTTGTGCGTGAAGTCAGCGAGCGGCGCGCTCCACGACGCTCCCAACGTTCCGAGCGCGGCGGCCGGCGCCAGGCTCTGATCGAGCACCAGTACCACGTCGGTCGTCGCGAGGGTCGCGTCGGCCACGTCGGTGTCCTTCACCGTGATGGTCAGCTGAATGGCCCGGCCGGTGCGCTTCTCGGCGTCGGCGAGGATGGTGGCGACGTGCGCGTTCGAGAGGCCAGGCGTCCAGCGCTCGTAAGCGAGGACGCGCACGGGCGAATGCGGCGCGAGGTAGACGGCGTTCTCGAGCAAGCGCGCCTGCGACGTTCGCGTCGGGGTGGTCACGTAGTCGTGACCGATGTAGACGATGTCGCCGCTGGCTGCGCCTTGGCATTTGCCTTGGATGCAGATGTTGGAGGCACACACGCGGCCGCACGCTCCGCAGTTGTCGCCGTCGTTCATCAGATCGAGGCAGGCGTTGCCGCAACGCGAGAGTGGCGGCTCGCAGAACGGGACGCACGCGTAGCTCGTGTCCGGCTGCTGGCGGCAAGTGTCGTTGACGCCCGAGCAGACGGTGAAGCAGTCTCCGCAGTGATCGTTCTGTACGTACGGCGGGCTGCAGGCGTCGCCGGCTTCGGGCAGCGAGACGTCCGCCGTGCTGCCGTCGACGGCGCTGCCGTCCGCCGTCGCGGCGTCGTTGCCGCTCGCTCCGGCGTCGCTCGTCGTCGCGTCACTCGTGCTCACGCTCGAGTCGGTCGCCGCGCTGCTGTCCCCGCTCACCGCGCCGTCGTCGCCGGCGCCGCCGTCCGTGGACGAGCTGCCGTCCGTGCCCGCGGCGTCGGCTCCGCTGCCGTCGCTCTGTGCTCCGTCGTCGCCGCTGCCGTCTCCGGTGCGAGCGTCATCGCCGCCGCCGTCGTCGCCGAGCGCGTCGGCGTGAGCGCCCGCGTCACCTTGTCGACGCAGCGTGCCGAACACGCCGAGCGGTCCGTCGCTCGCGGGGCCGGAGCTCGTCACCGAGCCGCTCGCGCCGCCGCAGCGTCCTGCGACGCACGCGACGCCCGGCGCGCAGGCCACGTCGCACGCGCCGCAGTGGGCCGGATCGCTCGAGACGTCGATGCATACGAGATCGCACTCGACGTACGGCGCGCGACACTCTCCGCCCACGAGCCCGCTGCCTTCGCCGCAGCCGATCGCGGCGGCCAGCGCGAAGCTCAGCGTCAGCGCGACGACGCGACCTTTGTGCGGAGACGACGGACGATGGGCGTGCATGGTCATTTGGCTCCGTGCGAAGAGGCCACGCGCTCGGGCTTGGGGCCGGTGCGCGCGCGAACGATCCAGAACTCGACGCGGCGATCCACTTGGAGCGCGGTCACGGGCGCGTCGGGGAGGGTCTTGGGACGGGACTTGCCGAGACCGCGAACGGTGACGCGGTCGGCGCTGATGCCGTTCTTGAGGAGGATCTCTCGGACCGACGCGGCGCGCGACTCGGAGAGCTTGAGGTTGTACTCGTCGGATCCGCGGCGGTCGGCGTGACCCTCGACGTCGATCTCCAGGATGTCCGCGTTGTCGCGGAGGAGCTTGGCCACGTCGGCGACGACGTGGATGCTCGCGTGTCGCACGCGAGGGCTGTCGAGATCGAAGAGGATGACGTCGTCGAGGACGATGCGATCGCCTTCGACGTGCGCGCTCTCCGTGGGCGGCGGGCAGCCGTTGGTCTTCGCGTCGGTCGTGCGAATGCCGGCGATGTCCGGGCACGCGTCTTCGTCGTCGTAGACCGTGTCGCCGTCGCGGTCGGCGCGTTCGGCGACCTTGAGCGGAGGTGGGCAGCCGTTCGTCTTCGGATCGCCGGTGCGCACACCCGGCACGAGCGGGCACGCGTCCTCACGGTCCGGGATGCCGTCGCGATCGCGGTCGAGCTCGGGGCAGCCGTTCCGGCCGGGATCGTCGCTGCGCGGGCCAGGCGTGCTCGGGCAGACGTCGCTCGCGTCGCAGATGCCGTCCCGGTCCGTGTCGTCGCACTTCGACGCCGTGTCGAACGCGACGTGCACACCAAACGAAAGGACGCGTGCGTCGTCGGGGCGCAGTGACTTGTCGGGCTGCACGACCTGCAGGTATCCGATGGCCGGACCCGCTTGCCACGTCGCGTGACGATCGAGCGCGAAATCCCAGCCTGCGTGCGCGTCGAACGCGAAGCGCGCCGCGCCATCGGTGGCCGCGACGCCGAGGCCGAGGCTCGCCCACGCGCCGACGCCGTCTTTGACGCGTACGCCCGCGAGGCCGAGCCCGGCGCCGCCGGCGCCGCGATCCACGAAACGCTTGTCGGTCGGCGCCTTGCCGTCGCCCAGGATGACGCCCGCGGCGCGCGCCTCGAGTCCGAAGCTCGACGCGAGGGGGAGCTCCACGCCGAGGTCGCCGAGCGCGCCGAAGCCGAGCTCTCGTTCTTGGTAACCGCCGATCGCGTGTCCGATACTGCCGGACGCGTGAACGCGCGGGGGCTCGGCCGAAGCGGTGCGGCCGAGGAGCCAAAGCGCGCTCGCGCAGAGCCCGAGCGTGAGCGCGCGGGCCCGCATTAGGAGGCGCCTCCTGGCGCCGCTGCGAGAGACGCGACGGCAGGCGCCGCGTCGGTGGAGAGCATTCCGAAGATCGCGTGATCGAGCCAGCGACCCGCGCAGCGCTCGGCTTGGCGAGCGATGCCTTCGAAGCGGAAGCCGAGGCGGCCGATGACCGCGAGCGACTTCATGTTGTCGGTGGCCGCGGCGACGCGAACGCGATGCGCGCCCAAGACCTGGAACGCCCAGCGCACGACCGCCGTGGCCGCCTCGGTCATGTAGCCCTTGCCGTGCACGTCGGTGCGCAGCCAGTAGCCGAGGTCGCCGTTTTGGTGGAGGTGAGCGAGGGACTCGAGGCTCACGACGCCGACGAAGCGTCGCGAGTCACGGTCACGTACCGCGAGCCGGAGCGCCCGACCGGTGTCCCAGTCTTGGGCGCTCGCGTCGGCGTATCGATAGCTGGCGTCGGGGTCCACCGTGAAGGGGACCCACGGGAGCCAGCGCTCGAGCTCGGCGCGGGAGGCATCGACGGCATACCAAAGGTCGTGCGCGTCTTGGGTTTCGATGGGGTGGAGCATCAGGCGAGCCGTCATGAGGGGCCTGTTGCGAAGCTCGGACCGGGAAGGAACGGCCAACATGCTTCGCGACTAACACAGGCGGTCGAGCGCTCCCAGGTGAGGACCCGACGCTTTCGCGACGGGGCTCTTGGGGCGCACTCATGGAAGACGGCTCGTGAGGCGCGGTCTTAAGCGCGACGGCTCGCGCGTTTTCTGCGTGGCGAAACGCGACGGCGCGGTTCGCCGCCGCCGACTAGGTCGGCGGGTACGTGGCGACGATCGCCTTCTCGGGGCGCTCGACGGCGACGAGGGGGCTCGTCACCAAGTCGCGGCCTTCGTAGGCGAAGTAGAGCGCTTCGCCCGGCGAGGGCTCGCCCGGGTTCGGCACGATGGCCCCGTTCAAGTAGAACTTGAGGCCGCCGTGGAGGCGCCGGCGCAGGGCGAGGTGCCCGCGCAGGAAGTCGCCGGTGCGTCGATCGCGCACCGCCACGCAGAAGCCGTCGCGGAAGTGGTACTCGGTGTTCTTCGTCACGTAGACGCGGTGGCGGCGACGCTCGGGACCGGGAAACGACTCTGCGGTGCTGCTCTGCATGCGAACCTCCAGCCGGGCAGCCTGCTGGAGGTGGGATAGTGTGGCCAAATTTTCGGCGGTCAGGACGCCGTCAGAAGTTGGGCCGCAGGTCCGCCGCGGGGATTTCCGCGTTGATCGCGAGAGTAGCGAAGACGATCTCCGTCTTGTCTTTGGCGCCCTCCACGAGGACGACCCGCCGCGGGACTCCGCTCTTGGCGTCGAGCACGAAGTCGACCCGTTTGAGCTTGGCGGCTGGGTCGCGCGGCGTGGCCGAGAACGCGAAGGCGCTGGCGTCAGCGCCCTCCCCGAAGGCGAGCTCGTAGCGCTTCTGGAGCGCGGCGAGATCACCTGCCAGGACCGTGCGCAGATCCTCGAGCGCGGCCGCGACGCGAGCCTGTGTCGGCGGCAGGCGCCCTTGTCCACCCCGAGCACTTCGATAAGCGAGGCCTTCGGGGCCGACCCAATAGACGACGCTGTCGGGAGCGGCGAGCTCCCAGCGCAGGCGGTCGGGGCGCGCGAGCGCGAGCGTGCCCGTGCTCTTCACCTTGGTCGCGAGGAGACCGATCGTTCGTTCTTGCGTGAACGGCCCTGTGAGCGTGCGCAGGCCGTCGCGCGCTCTGCCGACCGTAGCGAGCGCTTCGTCGAGGCTCGGCGCGGCGCCCGCCACGCGCTCGGTCGACAAGAGGACTGCTCCGACCGAGAGGAGCCACGTTCGTCGATCCATCGTCATCGTGAGCCTCGCTTGGCTTGGTCTTCGCCGCGCGTCTCGAGCGCGTGCGCGCGCGCGGCCGGATAGCGACCGTCGGAGAGGATCGGGTCGGCGTCGATCACCCGTGGCGTCGACGCGGGGCCACGCCCATCGTCCGCGAAGGCCGCGTCCAGATCGAACGCCACGAACTTTCCCGAGAGCTGCGGTCCAGCGCTTACCCAGAGCGTGCGCGCGGTGGTGTCGGCGACGATGCCGTGCGTCGCGATGAACGCGTCGATGCTGCGGCGGTCGCCGAGCGGGCACGCCGCGCCGCCCGCGCACGCGTGATCACGCAGCATCGAGACCGCGCGGGGCACGTCGGCCTGATGCGGACCGACGCCCTGGAGGAGCTCGTCCAAGCGGGCCCGCCGCGGGAGGGTCGTCGTGTGCGCGCGCACCGCCTCGTTCTTGGGGTCTCGGGCGAGCGGCCCCTCGAAGTGGTTGGTCACCGCGACGCGCGCCGGATCGGCGAAGTCGCGTCGCACCGTGGCGGGCTCGCCGGGCGCGCGCTCGACGACCGCGAACTGGCCCTTGGCATCCGCAAGGATGACGACGTGCGACACCATCACCTGCTGAGCCGCCAGGATCGACGCGGCTTCTTCCACGTCGTGTGCGCGCTCCAGCGTCTCTCGCGTCGAAAACACCACAGGGAGCCCCAAGGTTCGGGGCTCGCCCGCACGGCCCCCATGGACGACGAGCGCGAGGCCCGCCGCATTCATTCCCGACATCACGCCGACGAGGCCAGGCCAGGAGACGCTCGCGAACGGGATCGTTCCAGCGCCCTTCACGAAGAAGACGGCCTTGTCGCGGTCGAAGATCTCGCCGGCCTCGAAATCGAACGCGCGCGCGAGGAGCGTGTGTCCGTCTTGGGTCGCGGCCGGCCCGAGCCCGAACGTCGAGCAGCCCACCAAGGGCGAGTGCTCGAAGCTGAGCGCGATGTCGTAGAGCGCATGCAGCATGACGAGGCGCTCGTAGGTGGGCATGCGGGAGTCGAATGGATCGGGCGCGAGCGCGTGGGCCTCGGCGGCGATCTCGAGCCGACGCGCGTCGGGCATCCCGCGATCGACCGTGCGATAGCGGAGGCGTCCGACGTCGAGGAGGAGCATTCGCGCCGGCGCGAGCGGCACCAGGCGATCGAGCTCGCCCCAGAGCTCGCCTTCGTTCGCGATCATCCGGTCACGCAAGAGCGCGCCGTGCGCCGCGCCAATGGCGGCGGCGTCGCCGGAGAGATGGACCTCGCGAATGCCTCCGGTCGTCCGGACGAAGCTCGCGCCGGCGCGCCGAACGTCGCCTTCGGTCTCGATCATGGGGACCCGCAGACTCGTTGCGTCGGCGGGAGCGCGCATGCGGCACGCCGCCGAGATTCCGACGTGCGCGACTGCCCCGAGCGCGACCACCGCGACTGCCCCGAGCCCGAGGCCGCGAAGGACGCGGCGGAGGCGAGGTGCCAAGCTCATGCCCGCTCGCCGGAGACGGCCCCGCGTCGTCGCGCGCCGAAAAGGCGGGTGCGCGCGACCGTGCCGAGGACGGTGCGGATGATGCGCGCGGGATCGCGCACCGAGTCGAAATGCGTCACGCGCTCTTTGCCGGGCGGGTAGGTGACCTGTGCCGGCACCTCCACGAAGGGCAAGCCCGCGGCGGCCCACAAGAGGACGATCTCGGCTTCGAACGCGTAGCCGTCGGCGCGCGCGCCGAGGGCGAGCGCCTGGTCGATCGGGTAGCGCCGAAGCCCGCACTGCGTATCGCCGAAGCGCCGACCGGCGAACGCCGAAAGGAAGAAGTTCGAGACGCCGTTCGAGAACTGGTTCATCCGCGGCGCGCCGTCGCGCGCGAGATCGCGGATGCCGAGGACGAGGGCGGTCGGATCGGGAGCGTCGGCGACGGCCTGACACGAAGGGCCCGGGTGTTGGCCGTCGGCGTCGACGGTGAGCGCGAGCGCGTAGCCATCGGCGCGGGCGGCGCGCATGCCGGTCACGAGCGCCGCGCCTTTCCCGCGATTTCGCTCGTGCGCGATCACCTTGGCGCCTGCCGCGCGGGCCGCGTCCGCCGTTCCGTCACCGGAGCCGTCGTCGATCACGTAGATGCGCGCGGCGAGGTCGGGCAGGTAGCGCGCGATCGTCTCCACCACGCCGCCGACCAAGCGCTCGGCGCGAAACGCGGGCACGACGACGGCGAGATCGGTGCGTGGGGAGGGGCGGCTCATTGACGGCTCGGCGGCCCAAGAGATAGCACCCGGCTCGTGCCCGTTCACCTCGTCACCCAAGGAAACGCCGGTCCCAAGCTCTCTCCTGCGCTCGTGCGCCGCGCAGGGAAGAAGATGCTCACCGCGCTTCATATCGATGAAGCAGAGCTATCAATCGTTCTAACGGACGACGCTCAAATCAAAATTCTCAATCGCGACTATCGACATAAAGATCGTCCGACCGACGTGCTTGCATTCGCGATTCGTGAGGGTGCGCACGGCGATCTCGCGGGAGAAATGCTGGGCGACGTGGTGATCAGCCTGGAGACGGCCGATCGACAAGCGCGAGAGCATGGCCACTCGCTGCGCGAGGAAGCCGTGTTTTTGCTCGCCCACGGGCTCCTCCACCTCCTCGGCTGGGACCACGACACCAAGGCCAAAGACGCGGCCATGCGCCGCGAGAGCGAAAGGCTGTGTGCCGCGGCCGGCATACCCGCGCCGGCGGCCGCGGGTGGCGTCGTGAACACGAAATCGAAGAAAAGCGCGACAAAAAAGCGAACCGCGCGACGAGCACCCACAAAAACGCCGAGAAAAACGGGGCGCCGCTGACTGGGAGCGTTCGCCGAAAGATCGTGTGAAAACGCGCGGTAGGCGCGCGCGTTTGATGGGTTTGGAGCGAGATTTCTCGGCTCACGCGCGCGCCCCCTGAATGGAACCCCTATTTTTTTCGCTTGCGCCTCGTATTTCGCGGGTGCTACCCATGTTTCCGCCGAGCCGAACGCTAGTTCGGAACGCCCGCTCGAAGGTTCGACGAGAGCGGGCGCCAGGGCCGACGAGCCCGCGATTCCATCGCGACGCCCGATGCGGTCAGGGGAGGGGTCTTTTCAAAAAAGGCGTCTCGAGCGCGGCCAAAAATTTCTGATTTGTCGTACAGGAGGATACCCCGATGTCTGGAAAGCGCATGACCAAGGCCCAGGTGATTGCGGAGATTGCGGAGATCTCGGAGCTCGACAAGAAGAGCGTCAACCGCGTGTTTGAGAGCCTCACGGAGCTCATCAAGAAGCAGCTCAGCTCGCGCGGCCCCGGCGAGTTCGTGATCCCCGGCCTCCTCAAGCTCAAGGCCGTCAAGAAGCCGGCCACGAAGGATCGCCCGGGCGTGAACCCCTTCACCAAGCAGCCGATCATCATCAAGGGCAAGCCGGCTTCGAAGAAGATCCGCGCCACGGCCCTCAAGTCGCTCAAGGACCTCATCCAGTGAGCGCGGCCGCCTCGGGCCTCGCGGCCTGAGCGGAGCTACGAAGGGCGCCCTCCCACCCGGGAGCGCGCCCTTCGTCTATTTCACGACTCGCGCACGCGTGCGGCCGCGCGTCACCGACACAGGGCGCTGCCGGCGCGACAGACCGGCCGGGTGCTGCGAGGAGAAGTCGACGACGAGTAGGTGGTCGTCGCGGTGGTCTTGCCTCCGGGCCCGACGCACTCGATCGAGTAACGGAGCGTCGTCGCTTCGGCGTCGGGCACGCGATAGAGCGCGCCGTTCGGCGCCATGGGCGGCAGCGTCGGCTCGGTGAGCGACCGACAGGACGTTGCGTAGCTGCTCGTCCAGCTCCAGATCGAGCCGCTACGCTTCGGAACCGCTCCGGCTTGCGCCCGGAACTCGACGATCGGCGCGCGTTCGGTGGTCACCTTGGTCCGCCCGAGCAGGCGACGGCCGGTCTTCTCGAGCAGGGCGCGCGTCTCCGGGAGACCGCGCGCCCCCAGCCACACGCCGTCGCCGTCCTCGACGGTGTTCCAAAGGAAGGTGCCGATCACCACCGTCATGGGGTCCGTCGCAAATTCGTCGAGGTGTCGTTTGGCGAGGGCCGCCACCTCCTCGTCGGGTCGTTGCGTCGGTGCGGCGAGCCTCCGATCGAGGGCGAGTGCCGCGCTGCCCGTCAGGCCCGAGTCATTGCGCACCGCGAGCCGGGACAGACCGCGCGTCGTTGGCACGGTGAGCGCCATCCGGCGATGCCCACCGAAGTCCTTGTTGAAGCGCTGTACGCGCGCCTTGATCGAGCTCCATAGCTGACGGTTCGAGTACGTGACGTCGGGGGTCTTGCGGTCCCAGCTGCACCGATCGAAGGCCTCATAGCAGTCGAAGCCGTACACGTCGGCGTTCACTGGGAGCTCGAGCGCGTCCCGAACCATCGGGTGAGCCTCGATCACGACGACGGAGAGCTGGTGTGCGGTGATACCCCGGAGCTTGTCGATCCACCCTTCGAGGGCGGGTCGCATTTCGGCCACGACTTCGGGACGCGGCCCATTGTCTCGGCAGTCTGCAATCGCGGCGGGCGAGCCTCCGCGCGAGGCGCAGAGGCCGGACTGCCGACGCCACATCGGCTCGTCGAACGCCAAGTAGGGAATCGCGCCCGAGTCGAGCTTGACACCGAGCTGGGCCTTGAGCGCGGCGAGATTCTCGTCGACCGTCGCCGTCGGCCGCAGCGACCCGTCTGGGCTCATGAAGACCTCGTTCACGAACACCATGCCAGAGACCTTGTTGTCGAGGCTGGCGATGAGGCTCGCGTGGCGCGAGGGG
>JBGAJR010000079.1:0-20479 GCA_044224815.1 Polyangiaceae bacterium | reverse complement strand
GATGCCTCGCCCACGCCGGACGCGTCGCACGCGATCGCGGCGGCCCCGGCGGCGACCGGAGCCAAGGATCGCCGCGACGTCTATTGCGAGGCCTACCAAGGCAACGCGCGCGAGAATTGCTATCTGCGGCTCGCGTTCGTCTCGAAGGACGCGGCCCTCTGCGAGAAGGCGGGCTCACTCCACGGCGAATGTGAGGTGCACGTCGCACGCGCGACCGGAGACGCCAGCCGGTGCCTGCACACCGCCGAGCCGCGTGACGTGTTCGATTGCTTCATGGCGGCGGCGCTCCGCACCAAGAGCGACGCGTCGTGCGCTCCGCTGAACGACGCGAACGGTCAGAAGGCGGCGTGCCTCCGCGCGGGTGGCACTGCCGATCGGTGCAACGTATGGAGTGCCGAGCGGGCAGCCCTCGCCCATCGCGCTTGCGTTTCGGTCGCGCGCGCAGATCGCGCCGCGTGCGTCGCGCTCCCCGCGCGGGCAGACGGCAGCCGCGAAGCTTGCCTGTCCACGCTCGCCCTGAAGACGCGACGACGCGATGCAGCTCGACGAACGGAAATGCGTCGCGGACGTCGTCACCGCCATCGCGGAAACGAAGAAGTGCGACGGCGCCGTGCACGGACGGCGGTACCCGGCCGGCGACGTCGACTTCGACGTCTGTCTCATGGCCGCGGCGCGGCGAGACCTGGCCGCGTGCGATCGCATGACGCCGCGCAACACCAAGGAGCAGACGGCGACGGCGCGCCGCGGCTGCCTCGCCGGGCGCAGCGTCGATTGCCGTGACATGGGCGTGAGCGACTGCGTCATGTCGATGCAGATGGGCATGCGCGACGTCGAGCTATGCCGCGAGGGCGCCGACGAAGGGTGCGCCCTCACCGTTGCGTTCAACACGGGTGACCGCAACGCGTGCGCGGCGATCGCGTCCCCCGAGCTCCAGGCGGCGTGCGCCGAGCTGACGAAGCCGCACTGACGGCTCACTCACCCGACCCTTCACCGAGAAACCTCGACGCGCTCGGCGAGGCTCGAATGCGGCATCGCGCTCTTGGATCGAGCCCGGCGAAGCGCGGTAGGCTGCGGCCGAGATCCCATCATGCGTCGCCTCGCGCTCATGCTCCTTTTCGTGGCCGGTTGTGGGCCCTCCAGAGTCGAGGCCCGCAAGTGGCTCGAATCGCCCGACCCCGCCAAGCGTCAGGAAGGCGCGACGATCCTCAAGAAGGCCTACGACAAAGATCCGAAGTCGCTCGGCGATCACGGCGAGGCGTATTGGGCCGAGCGCGTTGGCCGCGTTCGCGGCCTCAAGGGCTCGGAGGCCCTTCGCATCCTCGAAGGGCCGACCTACACGGGGGGCGAGGCTGGTGGCGGTGGCGCTTCGGAGAACTATCGCCTCGACGACTTCTGGGTGGTCACGCTCCACCGGAGCACGCGCGAAGACGACACGGTCTTCGACACCAAGCCACCGCGTCGGCGCGTCGTCAGCGTCGACCTGACGCCGCCCTCAGGCTTCAACGGAGCGTGGAAGACCTACTTCGTGAACGGCGCGGTCTACCAATCCATCGAGCTCGACCACGGCGTGAGCCGCCTCTTTCGCGAGTATCACGATAGCGGCAAGCTCCGGTACGAACGACGCTACGTCGACGGAAAGCTCGACGGGACCACGGTGAGCCGTGACGAGAACGGCGTTCCGCAATGGGAGGACACGTACGCCGCCGGCAAGCAGGTCGGCGTCGCGAAGATGTACCACCCGAACGGCGCCGTCTCTCAGGAGACGCATTTCGCAAACGGCGAGCTCGACGGACTCCTGCGCAACTTTTCGCCCAGCGGAGCGGTCGTCTACTGCGCCGCGTACCGCGCCGGCGTCCAACTCGACGGCGGCTGCCCGCCGTAGTGGGCCACGCGCTACGCCGCTTCGACGCGCTTCTCGTAGGCCTCGATCGTCCGCTTCCACGCGGGGCGGTCCATGCACCGCGCCAGATAACGCTGCACGTGCACGTACGGAGCGAGGAGCGCCTGATCGGTGCTTCCGGCGCTGAGCACGTGCGTCATGAGGATGTCGGCGACCGTGAGCTCCTCCGTCGCGACGAACGTGCGATCGGCCAGCCAGCCGTCGAGCTGCTGGATGCGCATGTCCGACCATCGCTGGAGCGCATCGTGCGACTTCGTTCCCTTGCCGCCCGTGAGGCCCACGAACCACGTCGTGAGGACGGGGACCTCGACCGAGCTGAGGGCGGCGATGCTCCAGCGCAGCACCTGCGCCTCTCCGGCGAGGTCGCGCGGCATCAGCTTGCCGGTTTTCCGCGCGAGGTAGAGCAGGATCGCGCCCGACTCGGTCACCACGACGCCGTCGTCGTCGATCACCGGAAGCTGCCCGAACGGGTTCTTCGCACGGAAGTCGTCGCGATCGAGATCGTGGTTCGGATGGTCCATCCCGACGATCTCGTACGGCAGCCCCATCTCTTCGAGCGCCCACAAGACGCGCAGGTCGCGAGTGTTGCCGCGCGCGATCTTGTTCACTCGGGAGAACGCATAGACCTTGAGCATGCGGGCATCCTACTTCAGGCCCGTCGAGCTCGCCGGGCGCCCAGCGCAGGACGCGTCAGCGCGCCGGCGCCCCGCTCTCCACCGCGGACTTGATGTCGCTCAGGTCCTGGAGGATGGCTTTTTGGATCGTGCGCTTGAAGAGGACCATCGGCAGCGACTTCACCGCGGCGACGAAGCCCTGCGGGCGCGTCTCGTGGGTGGCGACGACCGTGATCGCGCCGTCGCTCGCCTCCAAGCGGTGGGTCGTCACGAAGACGAAGCCGCCGTCCTCCGCTTGCGTCGTGTACGCGCTCTCCGTCGCCTCGGTGATGCGCTTCTCGACGGTCGCCGGCTCGCCGAACAGGATGCGCGTTTCACGCCACCGGAGCCCGACGAGCCCGCTCGCGGGTCGCGCGACGACCTCGATCGCCTCGATCCCGCGCACGATCGCCGCCGCCTTGTCGACGTCGGTGAGCGCGGCCCACACGGCCGCCCTCGATCCCTGAACGGTGACTCGTGCCTCGACGATCATCAGTGCGCTCGCTTGCTCGCAGTGCTCCCCGCGCCCGTACGCGTTCGCGCCTCGTCGTCAGCGCGCGGCGCCGCCGCGCCCCGCTTCCTTGCATCCGGTCGCGAGCTTGTCGAGGCCGGCGGCATAAGACTTCTCCCAATCCGCGACCATCTTCTGGAGCGCCTCGACCCTGGCGACGGCCTTGTCGAGCGCCTCCTTGTCGATCGCCCCGTCGTTCTTATTTCGATCGGCCAGCAAGCACACGCCGATGGCTTGCTCGTACGGGACGTCGATCCGCGGAATCGGGAGCGAGAAAAGCGGGTCCTCGGCACGCGACGGCGCGGTGCTCGCGATCGACTGGAGCGCCCACGCGTGACCGTCAGAGAGGCCCGTCACCCGCCCGAGCGCGAAGCCATACGACTCACACGGTGACGCGATCGCGCCGTACGACCGCGTATCCGCGCCGTCTTTTCGCGCGAGCCGTGCGCTCACCTCGATGCCGCTCAGCCCCGCCTTGAGGCTCGCGATGGGCATCTGCATGTCGGTCCGCGCCCGCTCGACGCCTTGGCAGAAGCGCTCTCGCACTTCGTTCGAACGCGCATCCGCGGTCCCCCGGCAACCTGCAAGCCCGAGCATCAGCACGACCCAAGAAGCCTTCATCGCGCGAGCGTACGGGAAGCTCATGCGCGGGATCAAATGTCGCTCGCTGCGCACCCGACGCCGCCTCGCCACGTGGGCTGCGATCGGGAACGTACGATCCTTTCCAGCTCTCGACTCCTATATTGGCCCGATGCCGAACCTGCTCACGTCGCCGCCGTGGACGCGACCGGCGGAGAAGCCCGCCGTCCCGAGTCGCGCCATTCGACTCTCGGCGATTGAGGCGCCCGACGCGCTCACCTTCGCGCCGGGCGAACGCGACGAGTGGCGGGCGGCGATCGATCCGCTGCGCGAGCTCACTTGTTACGACGGCGGGTGCCAAGAGTGCCTCGTCGCGGCACCCAAGCTCAAACGTCGCCTCGGCTACGGCGAGCACTCGCGTGCCTACTTCGAGAGGCTCCTCCCCGCGACCAACGTCGAGAAGCTCGCGCTGTTCGGCATCGGCTTCGGGCCCCCGGACCTCGTCGTTGCGAGCTGGAACGCCGCGACCGACGACGCGCTCAAGCGGCACCAGTTCTCGAGCGGTGCCAACGGCTACCTCTGGCTCACCGACACGATTCGCGCGGCGGTGGCCGAGAGCGGCGAGGCGATGCTCCCGAACTTCGTCCGCATTCAGGAGATTCACCTGGGCTCGACCAACTACGCCACGTTGCTCGGTCCCACCGACGGCACGCGTGCTGGACGCGTCGCCTTCGCGCTCCTCTCGCGCGGAAAGAAGATGCGACAGATCGCCGAAGCGTGGGCGCATCGCCATCCGCGCTCGGCCGCGCTCGTGGCCGTGCCTGCCGCGCTCGCCGGCGATGCTGCGTCGAGCACCGCGGTCGACCTTCTCCGATTTCTCGTCGCGCGCGGCCACCGACCGATCGTTGCCGCTGTGGTCGAGGAGTACGGCGGAGGCGACGTGGCGGCGGAGCTCGATCGCGCCGTCGGGCTCGACCCTTTGACGCACTTTCCGGCCAAGCTCCCCAAGCTGCCCGCGTTCTTCGAGCCCGAGCGCCTTCCTGCGCTGACGGACGTGCATGGCGCGGCCATCTCGACCGACGGCGTGCGCAACCTGGGCATCATGTTGGCCTTCAGCCGCCTCGATCTGCCTTATGCCGGACTCGCCGAGATCCGACGCGAGCTCTCGCCCGACTCGCGGCGCGTGTTCGCTTGGGCGCTCTTCGAGGCGTGGCTCGCCGCCGGCGCGGCGCCGAAGGAGATGTGGGCGCTCCACCAACTCGGCCACCTCGGCGACGACGAAATCGTGCGCCGCCTCGCCCCGCTCGTACGTAGCTGGCCAGGCGAAAAGGCTGCGGCGCGCGCCGTGGAAGGACTGCGCGCCATCGGCGCGATCGGAAGCGATCTGGCACTCCTCACGCTGCACACGATCGCGGAGAAGTCGAAGTTCGCGAGCATCAGGGAGACGGCGAAGGAGATGATGGACCGCATCGCGGAAGAGCGCGGGCTCTCCCGTGACGATCTCGCCGATCGACTCACGCCGGACCTCGGCGTCGACGCGCGCGGCACCGTCTCGTTCGACTGGGGCACGCGACAGTTCGTGGTCAGCTTCGACGAAGCGCTCCGGCCCGTGGTGCGCGACGCATCGGGCAAGGTGCTCGCCGACATGCCGAAGCCCGCCAAGTCCGACGACGCAGCCAGAGCCAAGGCGGCGCTCGCCGCGTTCAAGGCGCTCAAAGCCGATGTACGCGCGATCGCCAGCGCGGCGATCACGCGAATGGAGAAGGCGATGATCACGAAGCGGCGGTGGAGCGCCGCCGACCACGCCTTCGTGTGGATCGACAAGCCGCTCCTTCGCACGCTCGCCCGGCGCGTCGTGTGGGGTGAGTACGACGACGACGTGACCGACCGACCGTCGCGGCTCTTCCTCGTGACCGAGGACGGCACGTTGACCGACCGCGACGACCGCACCGTGAGCCTCGCGCCCGGCGCCCGAGTGGGCATTCCCCACCGGCTCGATCTCGACGAGAGCAGCATCGTCCCTTTCGGTCAACGACTCGCCGACTACGAGCTCGTCCAGCCCTTCCCGCAGCTCGCGCGCACGACGTTCCGCCCAACGCCCGACGAGCTCTCGGGCCCCTCACTCGACCGCTGGCGTGGAAAGACGTTCAGCGCGACGGCCCTGGTGTTCGGGCTCGAAGCGCGCGGATGGCGACGCGGCCTCGCGTTCGACGGCGGCGCGTTCACCGAGCACACCAAGCGCTTCGGCGAAGAGACGGCCGTCGTCTCGTACAGCGGTGCAGTCGCGATGGGCTACATCGAGCCGACCGAAGTGCTCACGCTCGAGCGGGTGTCGTTCGCGCGGCGGCAACGTCTCGACGAAGTGGCGCCCATCTTCGTGAGCGAGGTGGAGCGCGATCTCGCCGAGCTCAGCGCATCCTGAGCCGATTCCGGCTTCCTCATCGGCAGTCGTCGGCTCACGACCTGGAATCTTTCTAGAGCGGCGCAGCTGAATTGCGCCGTAACGTGAAGCATGCGGTTCTTCTGGACGCTGGGGCTCATCGGCTGTTCTTGGATCGGCTTCGTCGCGTGCTCGAGTGACGACGACGCGGCCGCCGCACCGGCGGCGGGCTCGGATGCGGGGGGCAGCACCAACGACGCCGCCAGCGCGGGCGATGGTGCGACGAGCGCGGACGGAGCGACCGCGAGCGACGCGGGCGACGACGGCGGCGGCCAGGTCGACGGGGGCGGCGACGCTGCGCCTCCCGGGTACGACGTGAAGTCATTGCCGGGGCTCGTGCTCTGGCTCGACAGCGAGACCGGCGTGGATCTCTCGAAGTACCCGGCGAAGTGGACGGATCAGTCCGCCGCGGGGAATCACGCGGTGCAGCCCAACACCTGCGGCAAGGCCGATCGCAACGCCGAGACGCTGAACGCACACCAGGCGGTGGGCTTCCACGAGACCGAGTGCTTCGAGATCCCCGATACGGCCTCGCTCCAATGGGGCACCGGTGACTTCTACGTCGGCGTCGTCGCGCGCAACAACTACAACAAGGCCCAGGGCGACGGCGGCACGACGTTCACCTACCAAGACGGGAGCTACGTCCGCCGCCGCTACGGCGAGGTGTACTCGAAGATCGCATCGCTCTTCGGGCCCGGGCCCACGGTCGTCTTCAACGATTGGACGGATCGCTCGTTCAAGATCGTCGGGTCGGCGGACCTGTCGCAGATGGCCAAGACCCCGTCGGTCTTCGCCGAGCCCGCGCACTTGATCGGCTTCCGTCGCAAGGGCGGCGTCCTCGAGCTCCGCATCGACGGCGTCGTGAAGACGTCGCTCTCGGACGCGGGCGCCCCCATCGACGTGAGCTCCGTCGGCACCCCCGTCGCGATCGGGGGACGCGCCGGTCTCACGAACTTCGTGGGCTCGATCTGGGAGGTCGTCGCTATCAAGGGCGCGTCGAGCGACGCCGACCTCGGCGCGTTCGAGGCCTACGCGATCGCGAAATACAAAGTGCCCGGACCGTCGTGAGCTCGGGGCAACGCCACGAGCATCCGCGGCGCTCGCCTACGGGGTGAGGCCGGGCTTCTGCAGGCGTGCCAGCGAGCGGGTGATGAGGAGCGACATCGCGGCGAGGCCGAGACCGACCGCTACCGCGTGCGCGGCGTTGCGTGAGTCGAAGTCGCCGACGCGCGAGAGGAGCACGTAGGCCACGGTGAGGTTTCCGAGCCCATAGAGCACGTTGACCCGCGGCGACGACGGACCGCGAAACGGCGGGGAAGAAAGCGGCGTCGGGAACGCGCGCCCCAGCACGCCGGACACGAAATGCGGAACGAAGTTCGCGAAGAACGCGCCCGCGAAGAAGTACGCCCCGAAGTGCAGCCAGACCATGCGACCTCCGCAAGGCAACTCGTCGTTGCCAAGTATCAACGTAGCGCCGCTCGCCGCGATGGCAACTCGCACTTGCCATCTCATGGCGCCCGCCTATTCTCAGGTCGATGAGCCCTCGAAAGGCCGTCACCGGGCCGACGACGACACGACGCACGCGAGGCGTGCTCGGCGGCCGGAGCGAGCGCGTCGTGCGCCAGGTGATGGCCGCCGCCATCGCCGAGCTGGCCGCGTCCGGGTACCGAGCATTCCGCATGGACGCCGTGAGCGCGGCCGCGGGCGTCAACAAGACCACGATCTACCGACGCTGGCCGGCCAAGAAGGAGCTCGTGGCGGCCGTCGTCGAGTGGATGCGCCGCGTGGTGCACGACGTGCCGCTCCCCGACACCGGCTCGCTCGAGCGTGACCTCGTCGAAGCGTTTCGGCGCCGCGTCTCCTTCAAAGATCGCGTCGAAGGCCAGGCGTGGGCGCGACTGCTCGCCGAGAAGCACGACCCCGAGGTCGGTGCGATCATCGGCGACGCCGTGAGCGAGCGGAGCGGCGCTTGGTACGCGATGGTCACGCGGGCGATCGAACGCGGCGAGCTCCCCGACGGCACCGACCCGCGGCTCCTCCTGCGAATGCTCGGCGCGGTCGTCGACGCCTGGAGCGCGAGCGCCTCGGGCCGGCTGAAGAAGGAGCTTCTCGAAGCGGCCGTTCGCACCATCGTCGTCGGCGCACGCTCGGGCACGCTCGTACGCGGGCGCTAGAGCCGTCTGCCAAAGCAGCCGGGCCTCCGCGTCGAGACTCGGCGTCGGGCGCCCATGGCGCCGGGCGGACGTCGGCGATATGTGGAGAGGATGAGCGACGACGAGGCGATCGGCGAGGCACGCGCGCGCCCTTCTGATGCGGCCGCACAGATTGCGGCGGCGTACGCGTGCGATCGGGCCGGCGACGAGGAGCGCGCGGTCGGCTTCTACGACGCGGCGTGGCGTCTCGGCGTTCCGAAGGCTGAGCGCGCCGACTTCGTCATCGGCTACGGGTCCACGCTCCGCAACGTGGGGCGCGTCGACGAGTCGATCTCGGTGCTCGCCGAGCTCGTCGCGCAGGAGCCGGAGAATCACGCCGCGCGATGCTTTCACGCCCTCGCCCTCCACTCCGCCGGGCGCGGCGCGCGCGCGGTCGCCGAGCTGCTCGAGGTCGTCCTCGCGCTCCGCACGGCGTCGACGCACGTGACGCAGTACGCGCGGGCGCTCTCGCTCTACGCGGGCGCACTTCGCGACGACGACGCGCGCTGACGCCATCGCGATTTCGCTAGAATCGAGCCGTGCGACGCCTTGCCCTCGTGACCTTGGTGGCGTGCGGGGCCGCCTCGCCGTCGAGCGCCCCCGCCACGGGAATCTCGAACGCACCTTCGTTGCGAGCGAGCCCGGAAGCGTCCGCCGCGTGCACGGTGCCGACTCCTGACGAGATGACCGCGACTTCGCACGACGTGCTTCTCTCGCGGCGCGCGTATCACTTCACCGTGCGTGCCTACACGCACGTGCTTCGTGACGGCCGGCTCCTCCATCGCGCGGATCACGCCGCGCACGAGGGAGATGCCTGCGGCGAGACGCGCCTCACCGCCGCCGAGCTCGACCTTTTGCGCACCGCCAGCGCCGGACTGTGCACCTGGCCCGTCCGCGCCGAGGAGCCCGTGATGGACCAAGGCCGCTTGGAGTACGTGCTCGCCGACGTAAACGCGCGCTGTACGCGGAACGAAGCGTCCACGGCCATCGTGCCGATCTCCCCCGTCGATTTCGCCTCCGCCGAGCCGCTCCCGCCGCTTCCCGAGTGGGCCAAGCTCAACGCGCTCCTCGACGCATGGGCGAAACGCGCGACCGCGCGCTGACGTGCCCTAGGAGGAGAGCTGCCGCATGAGCGACGCCTCGTCCGTCAGTCGATGGTGGGCGACGATGCGCCCCTCGGCGAACCGCTCGATCGTCATCTGCGGCACGGCGATCGTCCGCCCCGTCGGAGGGAGACCGAAGAAGTCGCCGCGGTGCGTACCGCGCATCACCGTCCGCGTGGCGACCGCGTCCGCGCCAATCACCAAGTCCTCGATCGCGTAGGAGAGGTCGGGAAACGCCGACCGCAGCGCAGCCACGACGACGCGCACGCCGGCGCGGCCGGGCGGTAGGCCCGGCGAGGGGGAATGGTTGACGTAGTCGGGGTGCAGGAGCTCGTCGACGAGCGCGAGCCGCCCCTCACCGAAGAGCTCCCCGAAGTACCGACGAATGACGTCCTCTTTGCTCGCGTGCATGGCGCGCACCTCCTCCCTCCGAGATAGGCGAGCGCCTTGATACCGCCCAATATTCATTTTACATCGTGTGATACGTTGCACGAATGACCGATGCCGACGCGCTCGAGCCACGGCTCCTCCGCTCGTTCGTGGCGGTGGCCGAGGAGCTCCACTTCGGGAGGGCGGCCCGCCGGCTCCACATCTCCCAGCCGCCGCTCAGCATGCAGATTCGGACGCTCGAGGAGCGGCTCGGCGCACGGCTCCTCGAGCGCGATCGTCGTCACGTCGCGTTGACCGAGGCCGGCGCGTTCTTCTTGGAGCGCGCGCGAACGGTCCTCGGCGACGGCGCGCGCATCCGCGGCGAGGTGCGGCGCATCGCGCGCGGCGAGAGTGGAGCGCTCGCCGTGGGCTACACGCCGACGGCGACGTACGAGGTCTTGCCGGTCCTCCTCACCGCCCATCGCGCGGCGCGGCCCGATGTACGCCTCGAGCTCGTGGAGCTCGCGAGCCCGCAGCAACCCGAGGCCCTTCGGACGGGGCGCATCGAGGTCGGGCTCGCGTGCGGACCGGTCGATGCGTTGGGCATCACGGCGCGCGTTCTTCGCGAGGAGCGCTTCGTGGCGGCGCTCCCACGACGTCACGCGCTCGCCAAGCTCACCGCCGTTCCTCTGCGGCGCTTGGCGGGTGAGCCGTTCGTCGCCGTGAGACCCGACGTCGAGCCAGCCTGGGCCGGCGCGTGCGAACGCGCGCTCCTCCGCGCCCGCGTGCGCCTCGAGGTGGTGCAGGAGACCGACTCCAAGATCGCGCTCCTCGGGCTCGTCGCGGCGAGGGTCGGCTGCGCGATCGTGTCGGAGTCGATGCGCCACCTGGCGCGCGACGGCGTCGTGTATCGCGACATCGTCGGTCTCGACGTACGCGTTCCGCTCGTGGGCCTCCTCACCGACTCCCCCTCCCCGCGCGCCCGCGCGTTCTTCGACGCCGCAATCTGACCTCGAGCTACGCTCGCCGGAGTGACTCCCGCTCGCTTTCGCAAGCTCGCCCTCGCCCTCGAGGGCGTGACGGAGGTTCCGCACATGGACCGGGCGGCGTTCCGCACGAAGCGGAAGATCTTCGCCACCCTGAAGGGCCGCGGGCTGAATCTCATCGTCGAGCCCGAGGAGCATCGCGAAGCGCTCCTCGCGACGTTCCCCGACGTCGTCTCTTCACTCGGCGGATGGTCGCGCCTCGGCTGGCTCGCGATCGATCTCACGGCCGTGTCGGACGAGCTTCTCACCGAGCTCCTCGCGGACGCTCACCGCGCCGCGCTGCCGAGTCGGCCGGCACGGCCCAAGGCCTCGGCAGCGAAGGCCGCGCCGGCCCGACGAAGCCCGCGCCGCTAGCCGCCCGCCCTCACTTCGCCGGCGGAGCGGCCAGCGACACGATCCACGGCAGGTGGTCGTCCCCCGACTGCGACCAGCCCGCCATCACGTAGCGACACCTGCCGTAGGCCACGTCCCACACGACCGGGTGCGGATGTCCGTTCACGGTACCGAGCACCGAGTAGGCGACGCCGTCGGTCGACACGTCGACCTGTTGATCCGTGTACGGCGCGTGCGTGATGTCCGCGCTCAAGAACATGAACCGCCCGCCGGCGAAGAAGGGTGTGCCCCCGTTCATGAGCCCGGTCGTCGTGCGCTTCGTGAACCCGGTCCCGTCCGCGCTCGTGAAGAGCCCGTCGCCGCTGTTGCCGACGAACATGCCACGGCCGAAGACGACGCGGAGATCGTGCGCGACGTTGTCCTGCGCGGTCCACGCGCTCGTGTCGGTGCTCGTCCAAATCGACTGGCTCGTGTTGATGCTCGCCACCCAGCGACCGGCACCGAACGCGATGGTGTCGAACCCGTAGGAGCCCGGAGTGAACGGCGTGATCGGCGTCCAATGCACGAGGTCCGTCGATCGATAGAACGAGTTGCTGGGGCCGACCATGACCGTCGTCGTGCCGTCGGTGACGAAGTCTTCGACCACGTTCCCCGAGTCGTCGACCTTGTTCACGTCCCAGGTGAGGCCGTCCGCGCTCGTGTAAACGCGAAAACCCGTGCCGATGTCTTTGCCGAAGAAGACGAACTTGCCGTTGATGAAGTGTACGCCTTTGGTCGTGCCGTGCTTCTCGCCGGCCGGAAGCGCCTGCTCGCGCTTCGTCCACGCCACGCCGTCGTCGCTCGTGAGCCAGAGGAGCCGACTCTGCTGCGACATGATCCCCACCGCGACGAATCGGCCGTTGCCGTAGGCCACTCCGGTCAGGCCGCGCGCCGTCACGGTGTCGCCGGGCCCCGTCGCGTTGAAGTCGGGGAGCGTCTTGGGGTCGACGTAGTCCCAGCTCGCCCCGGCCGTGACGCCGTCGCAGCTCGGCTCCGGCGTGACGGTGGTGCCGCCGTCGGGGCTCGTCGTGCCGCCACCGTCGGAGCTCGTCGTCGTTCCTCCCTCGCTCGCCGCCGCGGCGTCGGCGCCGTCCGCGGACGCCGACGAGCCGTCACTGGAGCACGCGACGGCTCCCGAGATCCCCAACCACGCGAACGCCAGCATTGACCATCGAAGAGTCGTGTATCGCATCGTCACACATCATCGATGGTGTCGCGGCCGTAAGGCAACCCAGTTGCGTAAGGCCCCGCGTGCCATCGAGCGCCGACGAAGAGGCGTGTGGCGGCGGCCGCGCGTCATCGCGGCGCCCTACCGGATGATCGGACGATCGGGTGAGGCCGTAGTCAGTCTTCGATTGCTTCGATGCCCTGCGCCGCGAGGCGCGCGATGCCCTCGCGCATCGCCTGGAGCTGCTCGGGCGCGTGACCTCGCCAGTCGGTGATCTCGCCGATGACTCGGAGCGGCGCCGCGGTGCGGTAGGACTTCGTCGGGTTGCCGGGAAACTTCTTGTCCGTGAGGTTGGGGTCGTCCTCGATCGGGCCCGTGGGCTCGACCACATAGATGCGCCCGCGGCCCTCGCCGACCGCGAGCTCGGCGCCCCAGGTCGCCGCGTCGAGCGTGGCCGTCAGGTACACCCAGCGTGCGAGCTTCCGCGCGCCGTAGTTGGACGGCCGACCGACCTCGATCAGATCCCCGATGCCAAGGTCGGCCTTGGTGCCGTGAAAGAGCTCTTGCGAGGCGGGGTCGACGAGGGCCTCGAGCGCGTCGAACGAGCCCGACCATCCCTGGGTCATCCCGCCGCGCTCCTTCGCGAACGCCTCGATCTCCGCGGGCGTCGCCTCGCCGTGTGGAGCGCTCGTCACGGTGACGCGCGTCCGGTCGGGCGTCTCCTCGGTGAAGACCACGGTGGTGAGCATGACGTCGGGCCAGACGTCCGCGCCGGGCGCCGGCGCGCGCGCCTCCCGCTCATCGACGAACTCCTGCGTGTACGCGATGCGTCGCGGCGGCTCGAGCGCGAGGTACTCGGCGCGCACGTGCATCGAGCCGTGCTCCCCCGAGAGCGCAAAGAACGTGCTCTTGCCAGGGGCGATCTCGGAACGCACGAAGGTCATGGTCATCCCCGCGGGCGGGAGCCACTTCGCGAGGTGCGCCGGATTCACCCACATCTCGAAGAGCCGCGCGACGGGCGCATCGAAAGCGCGGTTGATGACGAAGGGCTTCCTGCTCGTCGCTGTCTCGTCGAGGTGCTCCGCGAGGCGATCCCATGTGGCGTCGCCGCCCGCCCGTTTGATGAATTTCGCCGTCTCCCGCGCGGCTTCGGCGGACGGCAATGTGGAAATCATCTCCATCGTCGTCTGCCCGTTCGACTCGCTGAACGTGACGGACACGCGAAAGAGCGGGGGCCGATCGTCCGTTCCGCCGTGATCGTAGACGAGCTTCCGATGAGGCTCGACCACCAGGTACGTGGTGACGTTCGGGTAGTCCACGCCGTCGGGGCCGTGCATCGTGTAGCGCCACGTGCCACCGACGCGCAGATCCTTGGCGTGGGTGGTGAGCGTGAAGCCACGCGGTCCCCACCACTTCTCGATCTGCTCGGGGATCGTCCACGCGTCCCACACCGCGCGCACGGGCGCGTCGTACACGCGCGTGAGCCGAAGCTCGTTGGAGCCGTTTCGTCCAGCGGCCATTTCCATCTCCTCGGGCGGCCCGGCTTCCGTTCCGACCGACGGCCATGTGTATTGATCCGACGACGAATTGTCGACCGTGGTCGCTCGCCACGCTGCGGGCGTGGACATGGGGTCGGCACGTGCGACCATGGGGGATGCGCGTCCTCGCCATCAGCTCGCTGGCCGTCGTCGTCGTGGCCTGCAACGACCAGCCACCGACCGCATCGAGCTCGGTCAACAATCCCTTCCAGCTGACGACGGTTTACACGCTCGAGGACGACGGAACGGGCGGCGACTACGTCGCCCGAGCGCGCTACTACGACGCGCTCGGCCTCTTCGACATCTGGGGCAACGTGGGCAGCGTCGCGCTGTCGGGCGGCGACCTTGCGTTCGTCGATTCGACCCCACTCGACACCGAGACGCGCTTGGACGTGGGTGGCGCGAAGCGGGTCGACTACTCGCACAAGATCGGGAGGGGGAAGCCGAGCTACGTCTTCGAGCTTCGCCGGCCCAACGACGAGGTCTACTCGGCGACGATCCCCGCCCCCTCTCAACCGCTCGTCGTCGAGACCAAGAGCGATCCCGTAGGCACCATCACGGCCAAGTGGACTCCGGTTCCCGACGCCAATCTGATCGCGCGCGCCACCAGCGACGTCTGCTCCACGAGCGTGGAGACACCCGACGGCAACCGCGAGCGCGACATGGGGGCGAGCACCGTCCGCGTGAGGTACACGGCCGGGCAGCAATGCACCGTCGAGCTCACCATCGAGCGCCGGACCAAGGTTTCGGTGGCTGCCCGGTGGCTCAAGAAGGGGAAAGAGCAGCTGCCCTCGCCCGGAGTGTGGGCAGAAACCCTAGCGGTCTCGTCGACGAAGGTCGTGATGACGAAGCCGTGAGCGAGAGGCGCGCAGACCGGCGGCGGGGGCGCGACGACCTCACCCGCCCTCGACGAGCGCGATGAGCTGCGCCACCGGTACGCCGGCCGCGGCAGCGGCGGCCTCCTCGGAGCCCTGAACCGTGACGAGCCAGCGCGCGTACGCCTGCGCGCAAGACGCGAGTGTCTCGTCGAGCGAGCGGGCGCCGTCGAAGCGAAACGTCGAAGCGGCGGTGCGCGGCGTCGCGAGGTGCGTGACGTCGAGCTCGGTCGCACCGCTCGCGCGCGCGAGGCCAACGGCGCGCTCGAGCGCGTTGCGGAGCTCACGCACGTTGCCGCGATAGTCCCGCACCAAGAGCTCGCTCATCACCTCGTCGGAGACGGAGATGTCCCTGGCGCCGAGCCCGGCCAAGAGCGTGGTCACGAGGAGCGGGATGTCCTCTCGTCGAGCGTCGAGCGGCGGCACCTTCACCGGGACGACGGCGAGGCGAAAATAAAGGTCTTCGCGAAACGTGCCGGCGGCGACGAGGTCCATCAGATCGCGCTTGGTGGCGGCGACGATGCGGACGTCGACTTTGGACGGACGTCGCCCACCGAGCCGCTTCACCTCACCGGCCTCGAGCACGCGGAGCAGCTTCGGCTGGAGCTCGAGCGGCAGCTCGTCGATTCCGTCGAGGAAGACCGTGCCTCGGTCGGCGGCCTCGAAGAGACCGCGGCGCGCGGTCTCGGCGCCGGTGAACGCTCCCTTCTCGTGCCCGAAGAGCTCGCTCTCGAGGAGCGCGTGGCTCGCGACGTTGCAGTCGAAGATCTCGAACGGCGCCTTCTTTCGCCGGCTCGCAGCCACGACGGCGCGCGCGAGCGCCTCCTTGCCCGTCCCCGTCTCGCCTTCGAGCAAGATGGTCGCATCGCTCGGCGCGAGGTACTCGAGCACGCCGAAGATGCCGCGCATGGCGACGCTCTTGCCGACCACGTCGCCGAAGCGATCGCGCTCGCTCGGAAGAACCGTCACCGGCTGCGCGCTGGGGCGAATCACGATCTCCACCGCGCCCACGCGCACCGTCGCACCGGGGCGCGCGATCGCCTCGGTCACGCGCGTACCGTCGACGCGCGTCCCGTTGGTGCTCCCGAGATCGCGCACCAATACGCCGTCTTTGGTGCGGACGAGCTCGCAGTGGTGCCGCGATACGGTGCGGTCCGGCAACACCAAGTGGTTGTCCGACGCCTTGCCGATGGTGGTGCGATTGCCGACGAGTCGGCGTGTGCCGCGCGCCACGCCGGTGAGCACCGTCGCCGTGAGCGTGACGCTCTCGGCGAGCTTGGACCCCGGCTCTCCACGCTCGAGCGTCGTCTGCTCGTCGCTCATGCGCTATTCATAGCTGGATGCCCTCGGCGACCAAAGCGCGACGCGCCTCGACGCCGAGCTTCTTGCGCGCCGCGCTCGCCTTGGCGGGAGGAGCGGCGAGCGCGTGCCAGCTGGTGGCCGGAATCGACGATCCGCTCCCCCGCCCTGCCAGCGCGACCACCGATCCGCGTGGTAGCGACGGCAGCTCCGTGATCGGCGCGGATGGAGGAGCCTCGACGCCGAGCGAGTACGCCAAGGCCGTGCTCACGGATGCGCCGACGCTCTATCTGCGCTTCTCGGAGACGAGCGGCGTGCGCGTGCGCAACCTCGGATCTGCGGGCGGCGAGGTGGTGCTCTCCGGGAGCGCCGTCCGCGGAAGGCCGAGCCTCGTCGGCGGCGACGATCCGAGTGTAGGCCTCGGTGACGGCGCACAGCTCACGCTCGACACCGCTTACGACTATCCGCTCGCGACGCCCTTCACCTACGAGCTCTGGGTGAGGCCGACGCGCTTCGGCGACGTCTTGTCCAACCAGGTGAACACGCCCGATCTCTACGGCACCGCGATTTACCTGACCGATCGCGGCTTCCCCTACCTCGGCTTCGAGCGCTGGGGCGGGACGATCATCCGCTTCGCCCACTCCGAAGATCGGACCCCGCCTGCCGCGGGCACGCTCTTCCACATCGTGGTCGTCAACAACGCGGCTCGCCCGTCCCTCTTCGTCAACGGCACGCGCTACGACGGGTACGCGAACGACGGTAAGGCGCTCCCTCCTCCGAGCGCGCTCGCGCTGGGCTCGGGAGCGAAGGGCGACTACGACGAGGTCGCCATCTACGACCACGCGCTCTCGCCCGAGCGCGTGCTCGCGCATTACGCCGCGGGCCGGCCTTGAGCGTCGAACGCTCGCGACTACGATGATCACTCGGTGAGGAGCAGGACGACGCCCGTGACGAGCGCCACGGCGCCGACGCCGACGCCGATGTTCGAGCCCCAAGCGAGCGAGCGAGCGGTGTCGTTCTTGTCCTCACCGGCCGCGCACTGACCGTTGCGACAGAGGCGCTCGGCCTCGCGACGCGCGCCGAGCGCGCTCACGCCGAAGTACGTTCCGGCGCCGACTCCGCCCGCGCCGACCGCCACGAGCGACCAAGCGAGCACGGAGCGGGGCCGCGACTTTTCAGCCGGCGGGGCTTCGGGGTGAGCAGGCTCGGCGGGGCGCGCGCTCGGCTCGGCGCTCAGGCTCGGCACGACGACCTCTTCGGTGCGCGCACCGGCGGCGGAGACGTGGGCCGTGAACGGAACGAAGCCCGACGCCGTCGCACGCACGGTGTGACGTCCCGGATCGACAGGAATGGCGGTCGACCACGCCGCGGACGGGAGCGGCGCGTCGTCGAGGGTGACCCTCGTGTCACGCGAGCCGTTGACGACGACGCGCACGCGCGGGAGCGCGGGCTCGAGGGCCTTGATGCGCGCGTCGGCGAACTCGACGCGATCGCGACGACCTTCTCGCGCCGAGCGATTGCGTGCCTCCGCGTACGCCGACCACGCCGACGCGACGCGCCCCTCCTTCTCGCGGCACATCGCGAGGTTCAACACGGTGCCGCCCTTGGGATCGAGGTCATCGCTCGCCTTCCACTTCTCGCACGCCGCGGCGTAGCTCCCGCGCTCGTAGAGCGCGCGCGCCTCGTCGAACAGCGTCTGGGCGAGGACCTCGCGTGAGGGGCCGTCGGCGCGCGCGCGGCCCGACCACGCGCAAGCGCTCGCCACGAGGAGAGCGCATGCGAGGCGCGACGAACGAGACGACGGGAAGGACGACGAGATCAATTTCGATCGAAGAGACCGGTGTTAGCGGATGGTGCGACGCGCGGTGTTTTTGGCCGCGGGCCGACGGGCCGAGCCACGCCGCTCGGTGGATCCTTCCTAACATCCCGAGGCGGAGCCGTCGCGCCGTTCGGCAAAGACGGGACGCTGGTGCCCGCGACGGCCGATGCTGGCGCTGGCGCTGCCACGGTCGGCGTTTCGGCCGTGCTCGCCGAAGCCGCGGGAGTATCCGACGGAGCCGCGGGAGTCGCGGCGCGCGTCTCGGCCGCGGTCGTCACGAAGCGTGAGGCGAGCGCCGCGGCCGCCCCCGCGAGCGTCGCCACGGCCAAGATCGCGATGAGCTTCCGCGCGCGACCTCGATCGACCGGTGGCACATCTTCGGAGACGCCTTCGACTTGCGTCGGGCGAGACGTCGGCGCGGGTGAGGCGACCGCGAGCTGCTCGAGCCGCGCCACCTTCGCGGCCTTGGCGGCGAGCACGTCGCGCGCGACCTCGCCCACCCACGCGGAGAGCTCGCGCGGCGTGGCGACCGGCCCGGTCGCTTCGATGGCGGCCGCCATGGCCTCCGCGCTCGCGAAGCGATCCTCGGGTCGGCGCGAGAGCCCGCGCATGATGACGTCGACGAGATCTTCGGGCAGGTCGGGCGCGACCACGCTCGGCGATCGCACGGCGCCGCTCGTGACCAAGAACGGTATCTGCGACTTCTCGACGCCTTCGAAGAGTCGTCGCCCAGTGAAGAGCTCCCACGCGACGACGCTCGCGCCGTATTGATCCGCGGCCGCTCCGATGTCCCCGGCCGCGAGCTGCTCGGGTGCCATGTACGCGACCTTGCCCTTGATGGCGCCAATCTCCGATTGGTGGGGCGCGCCGGCCGCGCGAGCCACGCCGAAGTCGAGCACGCGCACGTCGCCGTCGGCGCCGACGATCACGTTATGCGGAGACACGTCGCGGTGCACGACCCCGAGCGGCGTTCCGTCTTCGTGCTTGGCGACGTGCGCGGCGTGGAGACCGGCGAGCACCGCGGCGACGATCGCCCGCCCGATCGGGAGCGGGCACGGCCCCGCGGCGGCGAGCTCGCTCAAAGTTGCACCATGCACGTATTCGAGGACGAGCAAGAAGTCGCCGTCCTCCTGCACCACGTCGAGCGGCACGACGACGTTCGGATGACGAATGCGCGACACGAGGCGCGCCTCGTCGAGCATCATCGCGACGAAGCTCGGGTCGCTCGCGAGCTGCGGGTGGAGCTTCTTGATGGCGACCGTGCGCCCGAACCCACCGGCCGCGCGGAGCCGCGCGAGGCTCACCTGGGCCATGCCGCCCGTGGAGAGGACCTCGCCGAGGAGGTAGCGATCGGCGACGGAGGTCATCTCTCCGCGCGATCTTACGCAAGCGCCCGCCGATTCCGAAAACGAGGGACCTTGCCCCCGTCGCGAGGGAACGAGCCCCCAGCGCATCGAACACTAAAACATCGCGATTTCATAGAGATGCGCTCGTGGCCTTTCGCCTGCGACGACGGGTTCCGACGCGGCGCTTTCGCCGCCGGAAAGGAACCGACGCCACATGACGCGCCTCTTCACCCTCCCTTCTCGCTCCCCCCTCGCTCTCTCGCTCCCCCTCCTCCTGACCCTCGCGAGCGCTCCGATCCTCGGATGCAGCGCGGACGCCACGTCACTCGAAGGGTCAGGCGCAACCGGCGCGAGCGAGCCCGGCGGCTCACGCCCCGGCGTCGGAGGCGAGAGCGCGAGCGGGACGAGCGGGACGACCGGTACGAGCAGCGCCGACGCGAGCGCCACGAGCGCGGGTGACGCCGGTCCGGGTGCGACGCCGGACGCATCGAGCCTCGACGCGAGCACCCCGCCGGGCAGCGACGCGGGCACTCCGCCAGTCGGCGGCGACGCAGGCACACCTCGCGCGGCCACGTGTGGCGCCGCGTACGTCGCGCCGACGTGGACGCTCGGCACGACGTACTACTTCTCGTCGTGCGCGACCGGCTCGCTCGCCGGCTGCGTGCCTGGCGACAACAACAACGCGGGGACGAGCGCGAGCGCGCCCAAGCGTGACCTCACCGGCATGGACGTGAACGCACTCCCGGCAGGCACCGTGCTCCGGTTCGCGCGCGGCGGAGCGTGGAACGACTTCCGCGTCGTGCTCCGCAACCTCAACGTCACGACGACTTCGCCGCTCGTCTTCGAGAGCTACGCACCGTCGTGGGGCGGAGCGAGCCCTCCCCGCCCCGTCCTCCACGCGCAGGCCACGGGCACCGGGACGTTCGAATTCGGTACGTACCAGGACACCGCCGACGACGGCGGCTACGTGGTGCGCGACTTCGTCGTCGACGGTCACGGCGTCGCCCAGTGGGGCTTCTGGCTGCGCGACCAGCTCCACGACGTGCTCATCGACGACGTCGACGTGAGCGGCTTCAAGATCGGCATCTACACGAGCGAGGCGTCGCGGGCCGTGACCATCCGCAACAGCAACATCCACGACAACGAATCGATGGGCTATCTGGGCGGCGGCACGGGCACGCTGATCGAGGGCAACACCATCGCCCACAACAACTTCTCCGGCAGCGGCTTCAATCACGGGATCTACATGGGCGGCTCCGGCGCGCACGC
>JBGAJR010000078.1:0-21075 GCA_044224815.1 Polyangiaceae bacterium | reverse complement strand
AAGTGCTTCCGCAGCTGCCGCAGCGTGCACTGCTTCCCTTCGAGCGAAATGGCGTAGAGAAAATCGAACCGCGCCGGCGTCATCTCATCGACGAGCACCTGAAGCGCGTGCCGAATCCTCCGGCTCCCTAAACGCGCCTCCACGGCGTCGTCCCGAAAGACCTTCCGCCCAAGAGCGACCATGGCGAGGTGACAGTGCTTGTGTTGAAACGACCAAGGACTCATGCCGCCGCGCCTAGCATTTCGGATGCCAACGCCACCACCCCCGCCACCCCTCCGCCCACCAGGTCTAGGTGCAGGGCTAGCCACACAATTTCTCCATGGGGTCGAGGGGCCGCTTTTTGTGACCATATGGCCGGGCCATGGCACGGGGGTGGCCCGGGCCAGATCGGGCCACCTTGGCGCGGGAATTTTTGTGGCGCTCGACCGTTCGCTTGGGACACGTCACGATCGCGTTTGCGCGAACGCGTGCGTTAGTTCACGCCGACGCGGGGGCAGCCGAAGACGAGGTCGACGTGGCCGATGTCGTCGACTTTGACGGCGTCGCAGGTGGCGGCGCAGAGGATGACTTTTTTCGGGGCGGCTTCGTTGTCGAAGTACCAGCCGTTGTTGGGGGCTTTGGCGCAGCCGGCTTCGTTGCCGACGAAGACGAGCTGGGAGGTCTGGCCGCTTGCTTGGGTGTACGTGACGTTCGTTTGCTTGGCGTCGATCTGGCCTGTCGGGATGTCGTAGTCGCAGGGGATCGCTTTGCGTCGGATGCCGTCGAGCGCGGCGAGGAGGGACGCTTGCGCGTTGCCGCCCGTGTCGATCAGCGTCGCGGTGCCGGTGCCGCCGGCGGCGGCGATGGCGTCGAGGGCTTTGAGCTCGCCGCCGACGCCGATGACGAACGTCGTGATCGAAGGTGTGCCCTTGAACGCTAGGTCGGCGACGGCGACCGCGTTGTCGAGCGTGTTCGGCAGCGCGCCCGTCGCGGAGTCGCCGGCGAGGCAGGTGTCGTCGGGGAAGCCGTCGGTGGCGAGGACGAGGACGGGCTTTCGGCCTGGGGTGAGGTTGGCGACGAGGTATTTCGAGAGGCCTTGGAGCAGCGGGACCATCGGCGTTCCACCGGACATCTGCTGCAGATCGAGCGCGGCGCCGATCGGGCCGGAGGCTTGGGGCTGCAAGGTGAGCGGGACGGCGGGCGCCTGGTAGTCCGGGACGCTGCACTGCTTGCGGATCGGGAAGAATTGAAGACCGACCTTCAGCTCGGCGTAGGCGGGATTCGACACGAACGTCTTCAGCGCGTCGCGGACGTTCGGCCACTTGCTGTCGAAGTCCATCGAGAAGCTCGTGTCGAGGCCGATGACCATGTCGACCGGTTGCTTCTCGGCTTTCTTCGTCGTCGTGGCGCAGCCTTCGCCGTCGAGGTTGTTGCCACCACCGTCATCGCCGATGAAGCCGCTCGTGCTTCCGCTCGATGACGAGGTGTTGTCGGTGGCTTCCGAGTCGGAGCCGCAGGCCGCGAGGCCGAGCGCTCCCGAGGTGGCGATCGCCACGCCGGCGATCGTGAGGAGGCTTGCGATGGTCTTCGCGTGGCCCGTTGCCGGAGCCGTTGCGTAGAGGTTGCTCTGTTTCATGGCTCAACCTCCACACGAGAGAAGACCGCCGCAGCGATCGGGTGGCGTGCCTGTTCGACCCTTGCACGTGTCCTTCACGCACTGGCAGGTGCCTGCCGTGCACGTGAAGTTCTCGTTGCCTGCGCCGCTCGGGCAGCCGCAGTTGATCGTGCCGCCGCAGCCGTTCGTGAGGGCGCCGCACGCGCTGCCGATGCCTTGGGCAGGGCAGACCGCGGGCGTGCAGCAGACGTTCGGGTTTGCGGAGGTGTTGCACGTCTGGCCCCCAGGGCAGTTGCACGTGATGGTGCCGCCGCAGCCGTCGTTGAACGGACCGCACTTGTCGCCCGTCGGGCTCGACGGTCCGTTCGGGACGTTGCCGCAGTTGTAAGGAGCGCCCGTGCCGTTGTTGCACTGGCAGTCGCCGATCGCGCCAGGCGTCGCGGCGTCGCACGTCTTGCCCGTCGCGCAGCCGCAGTCGATCTTGCCGCCGATGCCGTTGTCGAGCTGCGTGCCACACTTGCCGGCGTACGGAGCGGTTCCGCACGTGAGGGCCGACTTGCAGACGCCAGCGCCGTCGACGCCCGGGACGCACGTGTGGTTGGCGCACCAGCACGTGCGGCCGCCCTTGCAAGCGCAGTCGATCGACGAGCCACAACCTGGCGTGACTGGGTTGTGCGTCGTGTTGCACTCGCCACCCTCGCCGCCGTTCAGCGTGCACGCGGCCGCGGGCGTGCAGCAGTTGTTGTTGAAGCACGTCGTGCCGACCGTGCTGCAGTTGCCGTTGCAGCTCACGGTCGTGCCCGCGGGCCTGCACGAGTTCTGAACGGGGGCGCACTGTCCGGCCGTTTGCGTGCACGTGTCGGTACGCGTGCAGCACGAGCCGACGGTGCCTGGAGGCGGCGCGGGTCCCGGTTGACCGTTCGCGTTGTTCACGCACTCCTTGCCGCCGCCGCAGCTGGCGTTGATGTTGTTGAGGCCGCAGCCGTTCGGCAGGTTCGTGCCGCACTGGCCTTGGCTCGTGTAGGACGTGGCTGTCTTTGGCGTGCAGCACATGCCCGTCCCGGTCGTCACCGGCGGGGCAGGGGAGACGCCGCCGTCGGCCGTGCACGTCGCGGGGTTCGTGCACGTGCAGTCGATGACGTTTTGTCCGCAGCCATTCGGCAAGTCGAGGCCGCACTTGCCGGCGTACGTCGTGTTGCACGCGAAGCCCGCGCAGCACGTGTGCGTGGTGTTGTCGCACGGGCCATTCGGGCACGTCCCGCACGTCAGCGTGCCTCCGCACGAGTCGTCGAACGTTCCGCACTGGAACGCCGCGAAGTCCGCGCACGTCTTCGGCGTGCAAGGCGGACCGCAGACGCCGTTGGCGTTGCAGACCTGACCCGTCGCGCAGTCGCCGCAGTTGATCGTCGCGCCGGTGCACGCGCTCTTGATCGTGCCGCAGTTCTTGCCTTGCGCCTTGCACTCGTCGGGCGTCGACTTCGGGTCACAACGATTGGCGATGCCGTGCACGCCGCAGCTCTCCCCGTTCTTGCAGCCGAAGCCAGCGACGGTGTCGCAGTTCACGGTGCCGCCGCAGCCGTTCGAGATGACGCCGCATTCGACGCCCTTCGTCGAGGCCTTCGCCGCGTCGCAGAGCTCCTTGGCGGTCTTCACCGCCGTGCACGAGGGAGTACCGACGGTCGGCTCGCAGGTGTGGAACACGTTGTTGCACGTCTTGCCGGCGCCGCAGCTGCCGCAATCTGTGTAGTTTGCAGGTATGTCTTCGCCACAGCCAAGCCAGGCGTGACCGCACTCGATGCCGAGGTCCTTGCACGTGACCGCTTGGCAGTCGCGACACTTGTGCGTGTCGGGATCGCATTCCTTGCCTGCGCCGCAGCCCTTCGGGTTGCCGTCGGGGCAGTCGAGGTAGTCACCGCAGCTGTTCTTGATCGTCCCGCACTCGGCGCCGAGATCGGCGCACGTTCGCTTCGGCGCGGAGCACGAGTTCGTCGCGAGATCGCAGACGCGTGGACCGGCATCGCCGCCGTCGGCGGTCGTTCCGTTCGTGCAGCCGCCGCATTGCTTGATGACGCCCGTGCAGGGATCCTTCACCGGACCGCATTTGCCGGTGCAATCGATCGCCTCGGCGTCGGGTGTCGCGTCGAGGCAGGCGACGTCCGCGCCGGCGTCGCTGATCGACTCTCCGTCAGGGAGCGGCGTGACGTTGCTGTCCGTGGTGTTCCCACCCTCCTCACCGCCGTCGTTGGTCTGCGCGGCAGGAGTGTCTTCGTCGCTGCCACATGCCGCGAGACCTCCGCCAATCGCGGCCGCGAGCAACAGGACTCCAGAGAGCACAACCCACCGAGATCTCGTCAGGGCACGAGAGTTGGAAACCTGGGTCCGGTTCATCGACATCGGAAACCTCCAGCCTGATCGAAACTAACTGTTCGCGTTCCCCGAACAGAAGAGATTTGGCTGGTCATGGCCCATTTCAGTAGGAGCCGAGTGCACAGCGATCACCGAAGGTGCGCGAGACGCCGACGCGGAGCGCGAGCGCGCCGATTGCGTTAGCGGGCGCGAAACGTTGCGGTCGCGGGTGCCGTTCCCCTCGCGGTTCGTGCATGATGCACACGCATATGGATCTCTCGGGGCGTGGTGGAGGACATCAAGCGTACCGGGGCGCGATCGTTCGCTGCCCAGGGTGTGGTGAGGTGATGCGTGCCGAGCCCGTGCCCTCCGCGGAGGTCGACGTTTGCGATCAATGCGGCGGGCTGTGGATCGATTGGTTCGACGGCAACATCGAGACGCTCGCGACCGAGGCCGAGGCCGCGCGCGTGCACCGTGGGACGCCGCCACCCGGCGTCATCCCCGCCCACGCATCGCCGATGCGCGATCCGCGCATGCCTTCGAAGGGGAGCAACGCGTGCCCGCGCTGCATGCAGATGCTCATCCCCGAGCTCTACAAGTTCCAGGACGCGTCCGAGGCGGAGCTCTTGAACAGCGTCGAGCTGCTTCGATGCACCGACTGCGCGGGGTCCTTCGTTCCTCGACCAAGCGCGCACCTGCTCCTCGCGCGGGTCACCGAGCCGCGAACGGTGACGCTCTGGGAGGCGCTCGTCGCGATGCTGAAGAACCTCGTGCGCGGACCGAACCTCAAGGCATAGCGCGCGTGCTACTTCGGCCGCGTGGCGCGGTAGATCTGGAACTTCACGTCGCGGTTCGAGAAGAGGTAGAGCACGCATCCGTCCGGTGAGATCCACGAGGGCTCGGTGCGGTTCGTCCCGGCGCTGACGTTCGGCACTGGCACGCCTTCCTTGAAGTCGGCGGTGGTCGACGGGCGCGTCGCGACGAACGTCGTCGTCTCCGCGGGTGTCGGTCCGGCGGCGAAGTAGAGCGTGAGCCGGTCGGCGCTGATGACGGGCGAGGCGCGATGCGCGGCGGTCGTCACGGTCGTGATCTCGGACGCGGTCGCGAAGTTGCCGGTCGGGTCGGGAAGCTTGGCGACGAACAGGCGCGCGGCGTTCGACACGCGGCGCGTGAAGAAGAGCTCTTCACCGTCCGGCGAGACGGACGGATCGGTGTTCGAGCTCGTGGTTCCGTCCTGGTTGACGGCGTTGCCGAGCACGAAGGGCGTCGCGAAGCCGCTCGACGGATCTTGCGGCGCGAGCAAGATGTCGTAGTCCGTTCCGGCGGAGGCGCGGTTGCGGTGAAAGTAGAGGCGCTTCCCATCCGCCGTCAGCGAGGGCTTGCCTTCTTCTTGCGCGGTCTTGAGGCTCGTCATCACGGTCGCGTCGGGGAATGCGGCGTCGATGTCGAGGCGCGTCGCGGTGTAGAGATCACGCGGACCGTCGTCGAGCGAACGTCCGAAGAACACCGTCAGCTCGTTCTGGGTGAGCCGGGCGGCGATGTTCTGGGCGCCGGTGCTGAGCTCGGGGACGACGATGGCAGGGCCGAAGTCCTTCGCCGGATCGCATCGCGCGGTCGTCGCGTCGCCGCCGGACGACGAGGCGCCTGTGTCGGTCGCCGAGGCGTCGCCGCTCGTCACGTCTGCCGCGGCGGTCGCGTCGGCGTCGGGGGAGCTCGCCGACGACGTCGGGCCGGCGTCCTCCCCGACGCAGGCGCTGCTGACCGCGGCGAGAAGGCCAAGCGCGGTGGCGCTAGTGAGCGCGGCGAGACGGAGCGACCTGCCTTGAAACACCCGCCCATGATACGACGCTGTGCGCCGATGATGGATGAGACGCGGACGAGGCGGGCTGATTCTGGAATCGCGTTCTCCGGGCGCTGAAGAGCCCGAGAAATGACGGCATTTTCGAAGCCTGAAACCGCGTCGTACGACGCCTTACGGATGGGCGTTTTTGAGCGGTCCGCACGGAATTTTCCGCTAAGCTCCCGCGGCTTTCAGACAGCCCAAACCCTCCGGCCTGTTCACGAAAAACAGACGTAGTCAGAGTCACGAGTCACGCGAGGAACCAGCAGCAACATGAATCCGACGATCGACATTGTGCGCGGTGAGCTCGAGCGCCTTTTCACGCTCGAAGAGATGACGAAGATGAGCGAGCGCCTCCTCGGCCTCGCGCCGGACGAGGTGGGTGGTGCAAGCGCGAAGGGGAGCTTCGCGCTCGCGTTGACCGAGCGTTGCTTCGACGGTGACCGCATCGACGCGCTCGTCGACGTGATCCTCCACTCGCGCAAAGAAGTCGACCCCCGCGTCCGCGACATCGTCGCGCTGCTCGGCAAAGAGGATCTGCCCGCAGGCCGCCAGCTCGGCGACTTCACGATCCAGAAGAAGATCGGCGAGAGCGACCTCGGCATCGTCTACCAGGCCGTGCGCAAGGACGGCGGCGCGTCGGCCACGTACTCGCTCAAGGTGCTTCGTCGCGAGGCCTCGCGCGATCGCCGCGCGGTGCATCGCTTCCTCACCGCGAATCGCCTGGTCGGCACCGTCGATCACCCCGGACTCCCGCGGCACCTCGAGGCGGGCGAGATCGAGCCGGGCGTCTTCTACGTCGCCTACCAGTACATCGACGCCCAGGCGCTCTCGGCACGACTCGCGCGCACCGGGCCGGTCGCGTACGCAGAGCTCCGCCCGATCCTCCGCGGCATCCTCGAGCCCCTCGCGGCGGTCCACAAAGCGCATCTCGTCCACGGCGACCTGAAGACCGAGAACGTCCTCGTCTCCGTTCGTTCGGGCGACTCGAAGGACGTGAACGTGTGCCTCATCGACTTCGGCAGCGATCGCCTTCGCAACCGAAGCGTCGCCGCGAACGGTCACACCGGCCTCCTCGCGGTGTTCGGCTCGCCGAAGACGGTCGCGCCGGAGATCGTGCGTGGTCGCTCGGCCGACCCGAAGAGCGATGTCTACGCGTTCGGCGCCGTGCTCTACGAGCTCCTCACCGGCAAGGCGGTGTTCCACGCCGAGAGCGCGACGGACGCGGCGTTTGCCCATCTCTCGCACGAGCCCGAGCCGCCGAGCCACCGCGCGCCGCGTGGGTGGGTCACGAAGGACGTCGACGCGTTCGTCCTCGCGCTCCTGCAGAAGGATCCCGCGCGCCGTCCGAAGGACGCGGGCGCCGTGCTCGACGCCCTCGACTCGATCGGCCGTGCGTCCGCCACGATGAAGGCGGCCGGCGGAATCGCGCCGGAGAAGGTCCAGCAGCTCATCGACAAGGTCCTTCAAGACCCGAGCGATCTCGAGGTCGCGCTGACGCTCGAGCACGCGGTCGATCAGGGCGCCGACGCGATCCGCGTCGGTGAGGCGTTCGCGGCGTCGGCGGCTCAGGTCCGCGGCGCGTCGGACGACGAAATCGAGACGAAGAAGACGCTGCTCTTCCGCGCGGCGCGCATCTTCGACGGCGCCGGCCGTGACAAGGCGAAGGCCGAGCAGATGTACGCCGCGATCGTCGAGCTCGATCCGCAAGACGACATCGCGCTCGTCGCGCTCGAAGAGGCACGCAAGGCGCTTGGCAAGTACGAAGAGCTCGTCGAGATGCTCCTCGAGAAGAGCCAGTCGGCGCCCCCGGGCGAGGAGCGCGGTCGCGCGCTCGCCGAGATCGGTCGCCTCTACGCGACGGAGCTCGAGGACCCCGAGCAGGCCGCCCTCGCGTTCACGCAGGCGCTCTGCGAAGAGCCGTCGAACGACGAGTACGCCGCGGAGGTCGAGCGCCTCTGTGGATCGAACCACGCCACGTGGGGCGAGCACCTCGGCACGATCAACGAGACGCTGAAGAGCGGCGCGCTCGCGCCGGCGGACTACACCGCGCTGATGGCGCGCGCAGCCCGCTGGTACGAGACGAAGCTCGGTCGCGCCGACATGGCGCTCGCCGCCTACCAGCAGGTCCTCGCGGGAGACCCGGCGAACGAAGGCGCCGCCGAAGGCATGACGGGCATCTACCGCCGCGCGCAGCAGTGGCCCGAGCTCGTCTCGGTCCTCATGGCGCGCGCCGACGTCGCCGCGTCCGCCCCGAAGGCGCGCGACCTCCGCTCGGAGGCCGCCGAGATCCTCGAGACGCGCCTGAACGACATGGCGCGTGCGCGCGACATCTTCATGACCGTCCTCTCGGACGATCCGGGTCACGCGAAGGCGTGCGACGCGATGGCACGCATCGCGGAGCGCACGGGTGACTTCATGACGCTCGCGCAGGTGCTCGAGCGACGCGCCGAGGCACGCCGCGGCATGGAGAAGGCCGAGGCGCTCGCGAAGGTCGCCGAGGTCTACGAAGATCACTTGAACGATCTCAACGAGGCGACGCGTCGCTTCGAGGCCGTCCTCGCGATCGATCCGTCGAACCTCAACGCGCTGAAGGGCCTCGACCGCATCTTCAACCGCACCGGCAAATACCGTGAGCTCCTCGAGGTGCTCGAGCGGCAGATCGAGGTCGCCGCGACGCCTCGCCAGAAGATCAACCTCTACGAGCGCGTGGCCGGCCTTCACGACGAAGAGTTCCTCAACCACGAGGCCGCCGCCGAGGCGCTCGAGCAGATCCTCACGATCGACGGCTCGCACGACGGCGCGCTCTCGGCGCTCGCTCGTCACTACCGCGCCCTCGAGAAGTGGGAGCCGGTCGCCGCGCTCTACGAGAAGCACGCGTCGGTCACCTCCGACCCGAGCCGCCGCATCGACCTCCTCCTCGCGCGCGCACGCACGCTGGCCGAGCAGATCGGCTCGCCGGATCGCGCGACGAAGACCTACGAGCAGGTGCTCGCGATCAACCCGTCGCACGCCGGCGCGCTCGAAGCCCTCGCGCAGCTCCGCGAGATGAGCGGCGACTCGCACGCCGCGCTCAGCGCGATCGAAGCGCTCGCGATGAAGGCGGCCACGCCCGAGGCGAAATGCGAGCAGTGGATGCGCGCCGCTCGTCTCCTCGAGTCGCGTGGTGACAAGGACGGCGCGATCGAGCGCTACAAGCTGGCGCTCGACGCGAACCCTCGCGATCCCGCGTCGAGCTCGGCGCTCCGCAAGGCCTATGCGAATCGCGGCGACTGGCTCAGCGTCGTCGGCCTGATCGAGCGCGAGCTCCACACCGCCGAGAGCGATCTCGCGCGCGCACGCCTCTGGGCGGAGCTCGCGAAGGTGCACCACTCGCGCCTCGTCGATCCGCAGAAGGCGGAGACGGCCGCGAAGAAGGCGGGCGAGCTCGATCCTTCGAACGCCGACGCCGCGATGGTCATGGGCGATCTCGCCTTCGAGGGCGGTCGCATGATCGAAGCGTCGAAGTACTACGAGTCGCTCGTGTCACGCACGGCCGTGCTCGACAAGGAAGACGCCACGCGCGTGCTCGTCCGCTTCATCGAGGCGTTCGGCAAGACGCAGCCGCGTCCGTCGTCGGGTCAGCTCCCGTCGGGTCCGCTCTCGCAAGCGGGCGGTCTCGGCGACAGCGGTCCGGCGAGCGGGCAATGGGTCGGGGGAGGGCCGGCGAGCCAAGGACGCATCTCGGTCGTCCCGAGCTCGCCAGGCACCGTCCCGCCGCCGCCCGTCACGAACCCGCGCATGATGGCCGCGGTCGACGCGCTGAAGCAGCTCGCGCCGCAAGACGTCGACGCGCTCGCGCGCGCGGCCAACGCCCTCTTCGAGTTCGGTGATCCGAAGAGCGCCTACAGCATGCACGAGGACCTCTTCAAGAAGTACGGGTCCGTGCTCGCAGGCTCCGAGCGCGCCGAGGCGCTCTACCACCTCGGCGAGAGCGCGCGCCGCTCGGGCCACCTCGACGTCGCGATCGCTCCGCTCAAGGAAGCGACCGACCTCGATCCGTCGAACCCACGTCCGTATCGCTCGCTCGCGAAGGTGTACGACGAGAAGGGCGAGTGGCAGAGCGCCATCGCCGTGCGTCGCTCGCGCCTCCAGCTCGCGACTGGCAACGAGCGCTTCGAGCTCCTCCTCGAGATCGGCGACGTGCTCTTCGGCAAGATGAACGACCGCACGGCGGCGTCGAAGGCGTACACGCAGGCCCTCGAAGAGAAGCCGGACGACCGCAAGCTCCTCACGAAGCTGATGCAGCTCTACTCGGAGGAGAAGGACTGGGCGAAGCTCATCGACGTCGTGCTCCGCCTCGCCGACTTCGTCGAAGATCCCAAGCAGCGTGCAAAGTACATGCATACCGCGGCGACGATCGCGGCCAAGCACACGAACGAGATCGACAAGGCGCTCGGCTTCTACAAGCGCGCCCTCGAGCTCGAGCCATCGAACGACAAGGCGCTCAACGAGGCGATCGAGCTCTATCGCCAGAAGGGTCGCCACGACGAGGTCGAGCATCTCCTCAAGACGCAGCTCGATCAGGCGAAGGTCGCGCAGGACCGTGACAAGATCGTCCGCGTCCTCGACAAGCTCGGCGAGCTCTACCAGAAGTTCCTGAACGAGCCCGATCTCGCGGTGGACGCGTTCGAGGCCGCGCAGGCCTTCGATCCGGAGGACCGCGCCCGCGCCGAGAAGCTCGCGGAGATCTACGCGAGCGATCCGAAGCAGTACCTCGACAAGGCGGTGCAAGCGCAGGCCGTCATCCTCCGCAAGAACCCGTACCGCGTGGAGAGCTACAAGCTCCTTCGCAAGCTCTTCACCGACGCCAAGCGCGCCGACCCGGCGTGGTGCTTGTGCCAGGCGCTCGCGATCCTTCGCCTGGCCGAGCCCGACGAGGAGCGCTTCTACCGTAAGCACCGCAGCGAGAACGCGGCGCCTGCGCAGGCCACGTTCGACGACGACTGCTGGTCGAAGGTCGCGCACTGGGATCTCGACCCGCTCCTCACGCGCATCTTCGCGATGATCCAGCCCACGATCATGCGCACGCGCACGCAGCCGATCGAGCAGCTCGGCTACGACCCGCGCTACGCGCTCGACACGTCGATGCACCCGTACCCGGTGTCGCAGACGCTCTACTACGTGCAAGGCGTCCTCGCGATGCCGCCTCCGCTGGTCTTCCAGAACCCGAACGACCCAGGCTCACTCGGCATCGTTCACGCACGCACGCCCGCGATCGTCCTCGGTCAGGCGGCGTTCGACAACACGATCCCGAACCAGTCGCTCGCGTTCATCGCGGGCCGTCACCTCACGTCCTTCCGCCCGGGCTTCTACGTCCGTCACCTCGTGCCCACCGGCACGGGCCTCAAGGCGTGGATCTTCGCGGCGATCAAGCTGTGCGTCCCGCAGTTCCCCGTCTCGCCCGACCTCATGGGTCAGGTGAACGAGGCGATGCAGGCGCTCGCGCAGGACTTCCAAGGCGGCGAGAAGGACAAGCTCGCGAGCGCGGTCTCGAAGCTCCTTCAGGCGGGCGGCGCGCTCGACCTCAAGAAGTGGGTCGCCGCGATCGACCTCACCGCCGATCGCGTCGGCTTCCTCCTCGCGCACGATCTCCAGCTCACCACCGAGGTCATTCGCTCGACCGAAGAGGCGACCAGCGTCGCCGTCAAAGAACGCATGAAGGACATCGTCCTCTTCTCGGTGAGCGAGGAGTACTTCGCGCTTCGCCAGAAGCTGTCGATCACCGTCGACGCGTGATCACGAGAAGGGCCGCTCGCCGCGGTAGCGCGCGGCGACGGCCTCTTTCAGCTCACGAACGTTGCCAGGCCAGGCGTATCCGTCGAAGCGGGGCATGAAGTCCGGCAAGAGATCGGCCGCGCCTGCGATCGGCTCCTTCTCGTAGTGCGCCGCCCAGAACGCGTGCGCGAGCACCTCGACGTCGCCCAGGCGCTCGCGAAGCGGCGGGATCGTCACGTAGCCCGGCAGCAAGCGCTGGAGGACCTCGTCGTCGAGGCGACCCTTCTCGACCTCGCGATCGAGGTTGCGTGACGTCGCGAAGACGAAGCGCGGCTGATCGGGCAGATCGAACGCGAGGATGACGAGCTTCTGGACGAGCGACGAGAGCGACGCGATCTCGTCGATGAAGAGGGTGCCGCCTGCGGCCTTCGCCACCGCGCCGTTCTTGCCGAACAGCCGCTCTTCTTGTGCGTCGGCGGGCATGCCGTTCATCTGAACGCCCACGAAGGGTCGCAGCGCGCGTGGTCCAAGCGCGTGGAGCTCTTCGGCGAAGAGGTGCTTGCCGACGCCGGTCTCGCCTTCGACGAGGATCGGCGTGTCGCTCGAGGCGAGCCGGGCCAGCGTCGCGTACAGCCGGCGCATCACGGGGCTCTCGCCGAGCATGCGACCGAACGACATGTCTGCGTCGGCGTCCGAGCGCTCGAGCCGGCGGTCGGCGCGCCGGCGATCGCGCGTGACCGAGATGACCGTGCTCTTGCCGATCTTGATCTTCTCGCCCCCGCGGAGGATCGCCTCGCGGACGGAGACGTCGTTCACGATGGTCTCGCTCGCGCTGAGGCTCGTCACGAGGAGCTGCCCGTCCACGACGCGAAACGCGCAGTGCCGGCGCGCGAGGGTCGGGTCGGCGAGCTTCAGGTTGCAGAGCGTGCCCGTGCCGACCAGCACCGGCTCGAGCGGATCGATCTCGAGGGAGACACCGACCTTTCGGTTCTCGACCACCGAGAGCGTGTAGGTGTCGATCAGCTCACCGCCCGTTGAGCCTCCACCCACGCGGATCGACGATGCAGAAGGCGCTTCTTTCGGATTCATGGCACCGGGGCTGCGATTCGTAGCATGACGATGCCCACCCTGGGACTGAGTCCCGTGGGCAGCAAGTCCAAGCGCCAAGACGAGATGGACGACCGAGATACCAGGTGTTGCGCAATTCGAGCGACTCCAAGCGGTGATGGCCAGGAGACGCGGAAAAGATCCGTCTTCTTATTTTTGTCTGAAGAGCTGAGCCATGTCATCCGTCCGAGTGACCGATGATGAAGCGCCCACTCTCATCGATTCCCGCTCCCGAAAGTGCCCCCGCGAGCCGAGCCCGGCTCCACGACCTCTCGAGCGAGATCGTCGAGATCCGCCGGGCGATGCCGTCGTCCTCCGTCGCCGTCGCGAGCGATGCGCTCGACGACGAGATCGTGCCGTCCACGATGCCGACCGGTGGGTGGGCACGGATGGCGGGTGTGCTGACCGAGATGGCGCTTCACCATGTCGTCGTCGGAGAGCGTGATGCGGCGCGGCGCGCAGCCGTCGACGCGCTCCTCCTCATCGACATGATCGAAGAAGAGGTCGCGCGCGCCGAGCTCTGTCTTACGCTCGGCGAGGTCCTCCTCGAGATCCACGAGGCGCATCGCGCGCGGGAGCGCTTCGAGGCCGCGATCGCGACGTTCGACGAGCGAAAGCTCCTCGCGTCGGCGGCGCAGGCGCGCGTCGGGCTCGCGCGCGCGCTCACGATGCTGAAGGATCCGGTCGCGCGCGCCATCCTCGAAGACGCCGGGACGGCGTTCGAGGAGCTCGGCAACGACGCCGCCGCCCGCGCGATCGACGTCGAGCTTCGCGAGGTCGAAGCGGAGCTCGAAGAGTCGCCGAGGTCGTTCCAAGCGACATCCGCGACCTACCGTCGCCGCTGACGTATCGCCAAGCTCCGCTAACGCGCCGTCAGCACTTGTACGCGGTGACCCGGCACGCGCCGTCGCGGCACACCGGCGCATGCTCACCGTCTTTGCACGGCTTGAACTTCTTGCCGCGCATGTTCTTCGGTCGCGCGATCGGCTGCCGGTCTTCGCCGACCCAGCAGTCCTCCACCGAGGTGCACGCGATGTCCGGCGCCGCGGACGCGGACGCTACCGGCGGAGGAGGAGGCGAGGGCGGAGCGGACGCCGGCGTCATGGGCGCTGCCGCTGCGGACGCCGGCGCGATCGGAGGCACGTCGAGGATCGCCGCCGACGCCGAGGGCGCGGGCGTGCTCTGCGGCGCGCGCGACGACGAGCAAGCGCCCGCCATCGCGATCGCGACGAGCGCGAGGCCCGCGCCGAGGATTCTTCGCGCCGCAGGCATCGCGATCAGTCGTTCGGAGGCGGCGTCGAGCAGGTCGTCGCGACGGCCGTCTCGTTCGCGGGGCATGCCCCGGGCGCTGCGCCGCCGAGCGTGAGGCTCGCGATCCAATCGCCGACGCGCTCACCCTGGTAGTCGATGATCGATCCGTGGCCGGCCTCGGGCTCGACGCAGACGGTGAGGTTGACCGCGTCCGACTTGAGTCGCTCGAGCGCGCACGCCATGCGACCCGGATCGATCGTCGTGTCCTTGCCTCCGTAGAGGAGATAGATCGGGATCTTCGCGGCGCTGCCCGTGAGGTGCGGGCGGTCGGCGGAGTAACGCGCGATCCACTTCTTGCAGACCTCGTCGGTGGCGGGGCATGCCTGCCCGAGCGCCGAGGGGTTGCCGATCGACGTCGGGAAGGTGTCGACGAAGAGCTCGTACGCGAACTTCGTGCTCGCCGCGAGATCGGTGAACTCGCCCCAGCACTGCTCGTCGACGAACTTCTTCACGACAGCCTGCTTGTCGGCCTTGAACAGCTTGATGCCTTCGCCCGGGCCATCGAGCAGCTCGGCCTGCGTGTAGTGGTACCAAACGCTGATGCCGCTCGGGTAATCGAGCTTCGCGATCGTGTAGTCGCGATCGTTGGCGATGCCAGGCTCGAGCAATGCGCCCCACGAGCGCTGGCTGAGCCAGAGCGGCGCGTACGTCGCGACGCCGACCACGGTGCCCTGCGCGCCGTAGGTGTCGACGAGCGAGAGCGCGGCGAGCGCGCTGTGACCACCTTGCGAGTGCCCGACGATGACCGTCTTGTCGTCGAGCTGCGGGTAGAGCTGCTTCAGCGCGCGGCTGCCGTCGAGCGTGGACTTGCCGACGTCGGCGGCTTGCGCGTACGCGCTCGGCGGGTTGTTCGCGGCTCCGAAATTCGCGTAGCCGGCGAGGTCGGGGACGATCACGGCGTAGCCGTTGCCGACGAGCGTGTACGTCAAGCGGTACGCGTCGTCGTTGATGCCGCTGAGGGCCGGATCGAATTTCGACACCGCGCAGCGAGCGGCCTGTCCTCGGCTGCCGCGCGCCGCGACGACGATCGGGAGCTTCTCTGCGCGCTGCACGAGCGGGACGTAGACGAGCGCGCTCGAGTAGCCGGGCGTGTTCTTCGTGTCACCGCGCGTCGTGCGGTAGACGACTTTGTACACGTGCGCGCCGCTCGTGAGCGGCTTGCCCTTGTAGCCGATGCGCGTGAGCTCGGCTTGCATCGCCTCCTTCGTGAGGTCCGCGCCTTTGCTGCACTTCAGGATCTTGCCGCGCGAGGCGTCGTCGGTGGGCACGGCGCCAGGGTCGCCGTAGATCGCGGCGTCGGCGTCGGCGCAGGCGACGGCCGGATCACCAAGCGGCGCGGCCCCCGTCGGGCTGTCGCTGCCGGTCCCCGTGTCGGTGCCGCCGTCGGTGCCCGGCGTCGTGTTGTTCGTGCCGTCGTCGTCGTCTCCACAACCTGGAGCGAACGCCGCGAGCGAAGCCACCGCGAGAGCAGAAGCGATCCCAAGAATGCGTTTCATGGCAATACCTCGTAAAGAGCCTGCAGAATTTTGCAGGTGTCGCGATCGGTCGGTCGGTCGAAGACCAGCGATCGAGCCGCTCAGAAAGTATAGGCGACGTTCAGGTTCAGGAAGCCAATCTGCGAGGTGTACTTGCCGTCGGAGCTTGGCGATTGCGACGGCTTGGCGAGCTCGTCAAAGCGGTTCGCGCCCTTGGTGTCGACCGGGAGAAAGTAAATGTGGGTGTAGTTCGCGCCCAGCGCGAGGTGCTTCGACACGTTGTAGCGCGCGCCGAGGTTGAAATAGAGCCGGAAGCTGTCGATCGTCGACGCGTCGATCTGCGCCTTCGGCACAGCCGATGTCGTGAAGGCCAAGCTTCCGCCAACCTCGAGCTGCTCGTTCAGGAAGTACCCGACGCCGGCGCGGTAACCCCAGGCGTTGTTCCAGTTGCGGGGGATGTTGATGACGACGTCGGTGTTCCCGTTGAGCGCGCTCCCGTCGTCGTTGACGGCGCAGTTGGCGCCCTTGACGACCACGCACTGGCGCTCGAACACGCTCCACCGAACGAACTCGCCGTCGGTCCGCACCTCCAGCTTGTCGTTCATGAGCCGGAAGGCCGCACCAAGCCGAATGATGTCGGGGTAGGCCTGGAGGAAGTCGATGTCTTGCGTGACGTCGTTCGTGCCCGAGCGACCTTCGAGCTTTCCCGTCATGCGTGTGGTCCCGAAGCCCGGCTGGCTGAGATACGCCGCGCCGACGCGCACACCGCCGTCTTTCGTCTGCCAGTACACACCGCCGGTCGCTTGAAGGTTGAAGCCGGTGCCGTCGAGGTACGAGCGACCTTCCTTGAGCGAGCCGTTGGCGAACTCGATCTCGTCGCTGTCGTCGGCGGTTCGCGCGCGGACGGTCGCGACGTGATGGATGACTGGGCTGATGCTCGCGCCGAGGGAGAGGCCGGTGTCTCCAACGACGTACGCGAACGCGAAGGTGTTGTAGACGGCGAGGATCTGACCGCTGATGTTGTGCCAGCGCTGAACGCCGTCCGACGAGCCGATCGCCTCGGGGATGCCGCGCTTGCGGTCCCAGTTCGCGAGACCACCGAACGGGATGTACACGGCGTATCCGGCGCGAAGGCTCTTCGTCCCGAAGTCGGTGTTCACCCCTGCAAAGGGCAACGCAAGGAGGTTCAGGAGGTTCGCGTCACCAGTGTTTGCTTTGACGTACTTCTCATCCGCAAGCAGGCGTTCTCGCGCGCCTGGTGTGGGGGAGAGCGCGTCGGCTGTGCGCTTGTAATGAGCCTGACGGAGGGCGAGGGAAAGGTCGCCGGTGATCGTCGTCCCGGTGGTCCCTCCGAGCGCGGCCGGGTTGAAGTAGACCGCATACCCGTTCGGCATCATCGGCGCGCCTTGATCGCCGCCAAACCGAGCCGTCAGGTAGCCGCTCGCTTCGGCGTCACCATGCGCGAGCATGGCGCCACCAAAGGCGAGGCTAGGAACGAGAAAGCGAAAGAGCTTGAGGGAAAGGTTCGTCGAAGTGGGCATCGATGGCGGGCCGAGACTACAACGCGAACGCTGGCGAGCGCACGCAAAACACCGCTCTCCAGACGGTCTCAACGAGCGGCCTGTCGTCCTGCGTCAAACGATGCCGCTCGCGCTCGTGACGCATGCGACTTCCCTTCGTTGGCATGCGGGACTGGTGCAAACCCCAACACGGTGGAACGCGAGGCGGCCCCGCCTCCGCCGGAGCGTCTCCTCGCCAACTCCGCGCAGTGCTTGCTTGCGTCTTTTCGGACCGCTGTCTATGCCTACGCTATGGCTTTTGCACTTCGCCGGTCCAAGCAACACACGCTCGTTCGCGGCATCTTGATCACGGTCGCTCTGGGCAGCTTAGGCCTGATCTCGCTCGCCACGGGCAGCACGGCGTGCATCCCGGATCCGAAGGGCGACTTCCAAGACTTCAAGGACCGCACAGCAAACCTCGGCACCGCGCCGACGGACACCGCGTCACCGAGCGACGCGGCGCCGATCGACTCGAAGCCACCGGAGACCGCAGTCGAAGGTCTGTACGCCGGCATCTGCGTGACCTCGCTCGCGGCGGGCGATCCGGAACAAGCGCTGCGCTTCTACACCGAGACCAAGTACACGCCCAACAGCGCCAATCCAAACACGGGAACTCTCATCCTCACCGTGACACCGCTGGTTGGCTGGGACGTCGCCACGGGCGCCTACCTGGTGCCAACGACGTTCTCGAAGTCTCAGACGCGAGGCAACCCGATCGCCGTACCGGAGATCAACGTGGAGGCGACGGGTCGCTTCACGGCAAAGCTCGGGACCGTGAACTTGGCTGCTGAAGCCAACAGCGTGAGCGGCCGGACCGCGGTCATCGAGAACACCGTCTTGGACGGTCTCTTCAGCGCTGGCGATCGGTTCTGCTCAACCCTTGCAGGTGAGCTGACCGTGCCCTATCGCTCCCCTTTCGATCCGAAGCAGAACACATGCCTCTTCGTTCGCGCGAAGGAAGGGGATGCCTTCCCAAAGATTCCTGCGAACGAATTCACCTGTAAGTTTTGACGATCATGGTTCGAGCGGATGCAGCCGCGAACGGCGGCATGTTGTGTCTATGCCGCGTCCGCGCGCAGAGCGGGAACCTCTCGGTTCAGAAGACGACTGACGACTTCACCTGTACTCCGTTGAGTTTGGCTTAACCCAGTTGAGCCAAACCCACTGATCCATCACTCGCCCGGTGTTTGAAGAGAAATAGTGGTTGTTGGGAACGCCGAGACCGGGGTCGGAGGTGTTGGCACCCGTGCAGTAAAGCGTTGGGTCTCCTACCGAGCTGAACAGCTTGAGCATGATGCAGGCGCCGCTCGACCCTTTGGTGGTGTCCAGATAGTGGTTCATCGAATAGCGGTATGTGTAGTCGAGTCCAACCTGTGCAGCTCCCAGAGTGCGACCTACCTCAGAACGAAAGTTGTAAACTCGACCATTCGGGTTCGTCGGCTGGCTTGGGGATGGTTCGTTGATGTAGTCACCGTCGTAACCAATCATTCGCGCCTGGGATGCCGTCGGATAGTCATTGAGAGTTCCATATGCGGGAGCGACGTATTGGCCTCCCCATGTGGGGCTACCTGGCCAAGCACCACAACTAGCGAAATCGATAACCGCGAAGTCGTCGGAGTCGTTCCCGGAAACCTTCCATGCGCTGGGAACCCAAATCGAGAGACACGTGCTGTACGGTCCGAGCCAATTATCCACGTAGCGTGTCGCACCGATGTTGTAGTCGAAGTGACCCGTGTAAAGAGGCAGTGCCGTCGAAATAAAAGTGCTGTTGGCCCGTGCATAGAAGCAATGAGCTGCCGAGATCGCCGTGTAGTAACCAATCATCGTGAACGAACATATTGGTGTGTAGCCTTGCGCTGCGTTCGGCCAGACTGTGCGGTCGTCGATTCGCGTCCACACACGACCCCCACTCGTACCCGGCCCCCAGAACACGTGTTTTGATTCAGACGGGGCTATGTTGATTTGTGGTGGAGGAAGTTCGAGCAGCGGACCGAGAGCGATCGGTTTCTCGGCATTCAACTCGGGTAGAAGTCTTTTCGATCGTGAAACCTCAAAGGCGAGGCGCTTGATGGGTATCGGCTCCGCCGTCTCAACCACGCCATTCGGCGTCTGGTGGCTTTCAATTACCCTGCGATCTGGCCCGACACGCATACGATTCGTCCGTGAGGCACGCGCTTGCCGAACTCTGGCTGTATCGAGCACGGGGTGAAAGATCTGTTCGTACTCCGTGATGGTACCATCGGCGTTTGGAACCACGCGTGTCATGAGCGCTGTTCGAGCCAAGTCATCGTCCGACATCGAATCAAGCTCGGCAGATGTCGGGCCTCGATGGGCGGCAGCGATATTCTGTGAGACTCCGGGGGTGACCGTTCGAACGAGCCACTCGCGTCCGTCATTGTCGACGAAGTGCTTCGGTACTTCGTCTCGCCCGGATGGCAAACCTGGAATGTCCGTTGAGGGCTCCTGCAGAGTGTCTCCGTGGTTTGCATCGAAGGAGCATCCTGTCGACCCGAGCAGCACTAGAAACAGTGAAGCTTTCATTCGTCACCTCCTCCCATAGAAGACAGAACGAGTCGTGCGAGCGAAAGTGAGAAAGGTGCAAATCGTGAAAAATGGTGGCTTGGTGTGCCTGCTGAACGCCTAGTGGAAACCCGCAGGCCGCCGGCCTTCAGAAATGAAATCGGTGAGGGATTTGCCGAGGTTGGAGTCACAACAAGAAAACGGCGTCGCTCGTGAGAGCGACGCCGTGTTCCATGGCTTTACGATGTCGTCAGATCAGGGCTGCGCGTTCGGGAAGCCGAGGTAGTGCAGGGCGCGTCCACCCGATCCGCCGGGGAGTCCGACGAGCATGAACGTGTAGGCCTTGCCGTTCACGTAGAGCTGCGCCGCGTCGGGCGATCCGGTGGAGAGGAACTGAACGGTCGCGGGCGGCGTGCCGCCAGAGTTGTTGAGCGGGACCGGACCGATCGGGGCGCCGGTGGCGGGGTTGTTCGGATTGAGGGCGAGGTAGCCGTTGGAGGTCACGAGGCCCTTCACCTTCACGAGCGGCGACGCCGACGTGGCGTTGCGGTTGTATGGGAGCTCCGCGCTGCTCGACGTGACCGGGAACTCGCCGCCAGCGGCGTCCGCACCGTTGCCGCCGTCCAAGAACTCGGCGTTCAAGAGGGTCGGCTTGTAGAGACCAACGCCCGCCTTGAGCGCCTCGTGTTGCGGCGAGAGGTTGATCGCCTGCGCGCCGAACTCGTCGGTCGCGACGGGGTTCGTGGTGTCGATCTCGATGATCAAGATCTTCAGGTTGCCCGCGCCGGGTGTTGCGTTGGGGATGAAAGGCGCGTTCGCGTTGTCGTTGCCACAGGAGCCGGCTGCGGCGCTGGCGTTGCCGGTGCAGCCCGTGACGGCGAGCACGTAAGTGTGGTTCTTCTTGAGCGTGCCTGCCGGGATGTCGGCGAGCTGCCAGTAGTCGACGTTCGGCGTGAGACCGCCGTCGATGCCGCCGCCCAGACCGCCGTCACCCTTCTGCAGCAGCTTGGTGCAGCGCGGGATGCTCGGATCCTGTCCCTGGATACCTCGGGCGGCGAGCGTCTTCGCGTTCATCATGTACGGACGAATGGTGATCGTCTCGAGGTCCGCACCCGAGCCTGGGAACGGTCCACCCGTGCCGATGAAGAGACCGGGGTAGGGCTGCGTCGCGCCAGCGTCGGAGGGAAGCGCGGGAAACGGCGTCGCGACGAAGTCGGTGTCGACAGGCGTGGGGACGGCCGCGGTCGCAAAGCAGACGCGAACGCCGCCGAGGTAGTTGCCTGCCTGGTCGGTGTCGGGGCCGAGGTCCGTCGCCGCGTGGACGAGGATGATCTTTGCCGGGACGGCCGGCGGACCCGAGTCCGTGCTCGTCTCGTTGCCCGTGCCGCTGTCGGTCACGCCGGTGTCGTTGCCCGTGCCGCTGTCCGTGCCCGTGCCGCTGTCCGTCTTCGGGTTCGCGACGGTATCGTCGTCGTCACCGCACGCTGCGAGGAAGGTACCGAGGGCCGAGCCCACAACGATCGTCGACAGAAGACCATAACGAAGCCATTTCTTGTTTCGCATCAC
>JBGAJR010000124.1:0-3105 GCA_044224815.1 Polyangiaceae bacterium | reverse complement strand
CCGGCCGACATCCTCGCGCGCGCGCGGGCCACGCTGGCCGCCGGCGACGACGACGATCGCGCCTACTATCGCGCGACGCGCCGCGCGCTCACGCTCTTCGAGGACGGCCACGTCGATCTCTTCTCGCCGACGAAGTGCGGGACGCCCGAGCTCCCGGAGCTCTTCACGTCACTCGTCGGTGCGTGCACGCAGCCGTACCAAGATCACGCGGTCGTGTCGTTCGTCGGGAGCGACAACCCGCTCGGCCTTTCGCCAGGCGATCGCATCGTCGGCGTCGACGGCAAGGCGGGCCAAGCGATGATGGACGCTGCCTTCTTGCACGGCTTCTGCGGCGTCGGCTCGTCGTCCACGGAGAACCGCCGCTTCGCGGCCGGAACGTCGCTCCTCGCGACCGTGCACACCGGGAGCACCGTCACCATCACGCACGTCGACGGGACGACGGAGGAGAAGACCGTGTCGCGCCTCACGGCTCCCCTCGCCTGCCGCTATCCGCACGCGGGCGCGCACGCCTATCCGGCCAAGGCGACGCGCCGCAGCGACGGCGTCGCCGTCATCGAGATCCCGACGTTTCTTCTGCCCACGTCACCGGCGCTCACCGAGGAACAGCTCGCGCAGAAAATCGGCGAGGTGCTCGAGTCGGTGAAGGACGCGCCCGGCATCGTGTGGGATCTACGCGGCAACCCCGGTGGGGCCACGCTCGTCGCGCTCTCGATTGTCTCGGGCATGCCCGGGTTTCGACCGGGCCTCCTCGCGCGCTGCGCGACGCGCAAGGCGGGGAGCGTCCCGTTCGCAGCCGTTCCCGGCAGCCAGTTCCCGTTCCAGGTCCAAAAGAGCGCGGGCTTCGCCACGAGTGGCAAGGTCGCGGTCGTGATCGACGGGTTGACGACGAGCGCAGGCGATTACTTCGCGCTCGCCGCGAAGACGATGACCGACGTGAAGATCGTGGGCGCGCCCTCGGCGGGCGCCTTCGGCGGCGTCGGCCAGGGCTACGAGTTCGGGAAGCTCGCGCCGCTCCGCTTCTTGGCCGACGAGCAACGTTGCACGGGCGCGCACGGCGAGCTGCTCGAGCGCACCGGCGTCGCGGTCGACACGCCGATCGAGCTCGCGCCCGAGGACCTGGCGCGCGGACGCGACACCGTGCTCGAGGCTGCGGCGGCGCTCCTACACTGACGACTCAGTCGGCAGCGGCGTCTTTGGCGGCGTCGGCGCTGGTGCCGCCGTCCGACGGAGTCGAAGAACGCGGCCCGGCGTCGGCCGGTGCGCCGAGCGTCGGCTCGCAACCGTACGCGCTCTTGCAGTCGCCCAACGGATCGGGGTGCGCCGTCGACTGCGAGCAAGCGACGAGCGCGAGAGCGGCAGCGATGCCCGCTGCGGGGACCAATGCGAGCGCGACCCGGGTGACCACGTGCGAAGTATGCGGCATCGGCCCTCCCCCGGCCAAACGGATGGCGACCGCGACGCCGGCCCAGCGGGACCGGAGTCCGTGCCCCCGGCATGCGCCGCCGGGGCTACCCTCCCCGAATGACCCTCTACAACGCCGGCAGCCGTTCGTTTCAAGAGCGCTTCGACACGCGTCGTCTGGCCGATCGCATCGAGGAGCGGCTCGTTCGCGATCACATCAGCGACGACGACGGCGCGTTCATCGCTGCGCGCGATCTCTTGTTCCTCGCGACCGCGGACGCCGAAGGCCACCCCCAATGCTCCTACAAGGGCGGCGACCCTGGGTTCGTGCGTGTGCTCGACCCGCACACGATCGCGTTCCCGAGCTACGACGGCAACGGGATGTACTTGAGCGCCGGCAACGTGGCGGAGAACCCGCACGTCGGCATTCTCTTCATCGACTTCGAAGGGCAGCGGCGCCTCCGTCTCAACGGGGCCGCGACCCAGAGCGCCGACGACCCGCTCCTCGCCGAGTACCCCTGCGCCCAGTTCATCTGGCGCGTGCGGGTGACCCAGGTATTTCCCAACTGCCCGCGTTACATCCACCGCTACCAGCTCGTGGAGCGCTCGCACTTCGTGCCGCGCGGCGAAGCGGCGCCTCCGGTGCCGGCGTGGAAGACGCGCGACTGGTCACGCGACGTCCTCGCCGCCGACGATCCGGCGCGCGATCCCGGCTGCAAGGTGGAGTGACGCTCAGGCCGTCGCGGGCCGCCGGCCGATCCGTCCGATGCGCTGCAGGTGGACGAGGGCCGCCACGCCCACGAGGACGACGCCGATCCACTGCGAGCTCGAGAGGCCGAGCCCGCCGCCGCGGTCGTCGTCGCGCATGAACTCCAGCAGGAAGCGCGCGACCGCGTAGGCGGCGATGAAGAACACGAAGACCTGGCCGTCGTAGCGCTTGCGCGGGTGGACGACGAGGACGCCGGCGGCGGCGATGAGGAGCGAGGCGGCCGACTCGTAGATCTGTGTAGGATGCACGTGACGGCTCCACGTCATGTCCGTGGCGAGTAGGCCCGCCTTGAACTGCTGCAGGCTCGCGGGGCTATGGGGAGGGAACGAGAGGCCGACCGGCGAATTCGTCTCCACGCCGAAGCAGCAACCGGCGAGCAGGCATCCCATGCGGCCGAACGCGAGGCCGAGCGGCACGGCGAAGCCGGCCATGTCGGCCGCCTTCCAGAATGGGAACTTGTCGCGCCGGAGGAGAAACACCGCCGCGCCCACCGAGCCGATGAGGCCGCCGTAGTACGTGAGGCCGCCCGCCCAGAACTTCGCCCACGCGAAGCAGTCGGCTTCTTTCGGGTGGCAGACCTTGGCCGCCGCGTCCCACACGCCGCCGTACGCCTCGGAGATGCAGTCGGATTGGCCGATGGGCCAATTCACCTTCGACGGATCGGTGCAGAGGTGCACGTAGTCCCAGAAGTACCCGTCGACGAGCACGTGGAGGATTCGGCCACCGCCCACCCCGGCGATGAGCATCGCGATCCCGAGGTCGACGATCACGTCCGGGTTCTGTCCGATGCGGCGCGCCCAGACGACGCCGAGGAGCGTGGCGAACATGAAGCCCGTCACGAGCATCGTGAAGTAGGCGGGAAAGCCCAGATCGAAGAGGCGAAAGAGCTCGGGGCGCAACGCCGGGAGGATAGCAACGAATCCGGCGGACCGCCT
>JBGAJR010000077.1:0-21794 GCA_044224815.1 Polyangiaceae bacterium | reverse complement strand
AGCTTCTCCTCGAGCGACTGGAGCTTGCGGAACGCTTCGGTGCGATCGAGCCTCTTTTGAGCGAGATCCTCGACGAGCTGGTTGAACTCGTTGATGGCGGCCTTGGTGTCGTCGCTGAGGGGCCGCTGCTCCATGTCGCGCAAGAACTCGCGCACCGCGTCGAGGTCGTCGGGCGTGACCTCGAGCGCGTCGATGGTCTTGGCCGCAGCCACGATCTCGTGCCGCCGAACCTCGAAGAGCATCACGCTCGCGAGGAGCGCCGCGAAGCCAGCCGCGACCGCGAGATCGCGCGGCATGGGGATGGGCACGGCCCGCTTGGGATCGACGCCGCCGGCGTGCGCGATCGCGTCGGCGATGGTGGCCTGCATGAAGTCGGTTCGCTCGCTGCGCTTTCGCGAAGCGAAATCGAGCGCGGACGACAGTCGATCCGCGAGCCCATGGTGACGGTCGAGCGCGACCGCGCCCGCGTTGGGCGCGATCCGGTAGAGGTACGCGACGCCCGCCGCCACGAGCGAGCCCCCGCCCAAGATGGCGAGGAGGCCGCGTGCGTGGGGCTCGCTGACGACGCCGAGCTTGCGGAGCGCGACCACCACGATCGAGAGCGCCAACCCGACGACGATGGCGCGCGCGAAGACCCGCAGCGCGCGCGCCGCGCGGATTCGGTGCTCCGCACGGCGCACCGGCCCGACGATGGCGGACAGGTCCGACGCTTTGGCGTCTTGTGCGCGAGCGGTCATTCCGATGAGGGGTCCGACGTACGAGAGGCCAAGAAGTTCCGCCGGGACGGTCCCCCGACCCTCGAAGCATAGCGGATCGGCGCCGTTTCCAAGGGTCTAGGGGCGAACGCGCGCACCGGCCGCAGGATTCCGACGCGTCGTCGGATCAGCGGTGACGAAGAATCAGCCACGCCAGCACGGCGCCCACGACGACCCCCGCGAGCATGACGACCGCCGCTCCCAGGGTGAGAACCCAGCGCGGCGGCGGGGGTAGCGTAGAGCTTCGATGCGGCCGCTCGGGCGGCACCGTCTTGACCGCGCGCGCCGAGGCGGGGGCCGATTCGATGTGCGGCAGCTTGGTCGGCGGAGGTATGCGGATGTCGGGAAGCGCGAGCTCGGAGAGCACGGTCAGCTCGTCGAGCGATGGCAGCGCGCCCCGCGGAGCGGCGGCCGCAGGAATGAACGGCATCGTCGGGAGCTCGTGGGAGATGTCGACGCGCATCGCCTCGAACGGCTTGGGGAGCTCTCCCGGTCGCGCCACACCGTCCGGCCCCGCATCGGGGTGAGGATCTTTGTCGAACGCGAGCGCGACCTCTTCGTAGCGCATCGTCTGCCCCGCCGCGGCGTCGACGATCGAGTACGTCTGCTCGACGCCACCTTGCGCGACCATGGCCTCGAGGCGCGAGCGCGACGCGGTGAGCAGGCTGCGGAGCTCGAGCTCGCCGCGCACGAGATCGATCGACTTTTCGATGGTCGCGCGGAGGTCTTCCGCGGTGATGCGTCGGTCATCGGCGCTCGGCGTGAGCGCGCGCGCAACGGCGTCGAGCAGCGGTCCGGGCAAGTCGGGGCGAATCGCAGCGAGCGGCGGAAATCGCGGGTGGCGCATCGCGCGAAGGAGCTCCACCTCGTCGTTTCGGTATGGCGCGAACGGAGAGATCCCGGTCGCGAGGCGCCAGGCGAGGAGGCCCGCCGCGTAAACGTCGGAGCGCTCGTTCACCGATTCCCCGCGAGCCTGCTCGGGGGACATCGCGCCGAGCGTTCCCTCGACGAGCCCGACGCGCGTGCCCGACGAGGTGCCGAGCATCTTGGCCATGCCGAAGTCGGTGAGCTTCACCGCGCCGCTCCAGTCGAGGAGGACGTTGGACGGCGACACGTCGCGATGCACGATCGGCACGAGGAGCCCGTGCTCGTCGGTGTGGCCATGCGCGTAGGCGAGCGCCGAAAGAACGCGCTCGACGATGGTGAAGGCCGCGGCGTCGGGGAGGCGCACTCGTTGCGAGGACAGGAAGCGGAGGAGGCGCGCGAGCGCGACGCCCTCGACATACTCGAAGACGAGGGCCGCGTACCCGGCGTCCTGGACGAAGGCGCGCACCTGGACGATGGCCGGATGGATGAGCCGCGCGCAGAGTGAGGCTTCGCGCGCCAGGGCCAGCTTGCGCTCGGCGTCGAGCTCGGCCTTGGGGTCGCCGAGCATCTTGATGGCGACGAGGCGCCCCGACTTGCTGCGTGCAAGATACACGCTGCCCACCCCACCGGCGCCGAGGCGCTCGAGCACCTCGAAGCCCTTGAGGCGAGGCCGAACCTCCTCCTCCGGGGGAAACATCATGCTCGCCCATGATGCCAAAAGACACGCGGTCGGTGGCGCTTTCTTCCGTCGGCCGGCTTGCCACCGCCGCCCGCTCAAAATAGCGTGAGAGCTGCCTTGGCCCCTCACCCACCGCTCCTCTTTTCGGAGACGTTGCCCGAGCTCCCCGACGCGCGCGTCGTCTTGGTGCGCGAGCGCGCGGTGCACGACGGATTCATCTCCGTGCGACGGCTCGACGTGGCGCTCGCCGTCGGGAGCGAGGCGCCGAGCGCGCCCTTCGTCTACGACGTGGTGGAGCGACGCGCCCTCGACGCGGCCGCGGTGGCTGCGCACTTCGTGAAGGACGGCGTGCGCTGGGTGATCCTGCGCTCGGCGATCCGTCCGCCGTTCGCGCTCGCGGGAGCACCGGTCGCGCTTTGGGAGCTTCCCGCGGGGCTGATCGAGCCCGGCGAAGCGCCGATCGAGGCTGCGGCGCGCGAGCTCAACGAAGAGATCGGGACCGCGCTCACAGCGGCGCGCGTCCGGCAGCTTGGCCCGGCGCTCATTCCGGTTCCGGCGATGATCGCGGAGCGGCAGCACCTCTTCCACGTGGAAATCGATCCCGCCGAGCTGGGAGCGCCAGCCGGCGATGGATCGGTGCTCGAGGAGGTGGCCGTCATCGTCGCCGTCCCGCTCGCGGCCGCGCTCGACATGGCGCGGCGCGGGGAGCTGCCCGACAGCAAGACCGAGCTCGGCCTCCGCCGCTTGGCCGAGGTGCTCGCGTGAAGAAGCCGCGCGTCCTCGTGCTCGTAAAGCGAACGAGCTTCCAGACGTTCGCGCTCGAGCGAAAGGACCCGCGCACGCTGCGCCTCCTCGCCGAGAAGGATCCCACCGTTGCCCGCCTCCGTTCGTCGCACGACTCGCACCAAGAGACCGTCGACGAGGTTCGCGAAGCGCTCGAGAAGCTCGGCGCGTCGGCCACGGTGCGCGTTGGCCCCGAGAAGGTGGTCGCCGATGGGCACGCGCTCGTCGTCACCGTCGGCGGCGACGGCACCCTCCTCGTGGCTTCGCACCAAGTCGGCCCCGACACGCCGATCGTGGGCATCAACAGCGCGCCGGCGAGCTCGATCGGCTTCTTCTGCGCGGGGCAGCGCGGCAACGTGGAGCGGACGCTCGGCGCGGCCCTCTCCGGCGAGCTCCCACGCGTGCATCTTGCACGCATGCAGGTGGAGCTGAACGGGGCGATTTTGCACCGGCGCGTGCTCAACGACGCGCTCTTCTGTCACGCGTCGCCGGCCGCCACGTCTCGCTACATCCTGACGCTCCGGGAGCCGCCTCCCGCGGGCCGCTCCAAGAAGAAGGCGCCCAAGCCCGTCGTGATCGAGCAGCGCTCGAGCGGCCTCTGGATCGGGCCGGCCGCTGGCTCGACGGCGGCGCAGCGGAGCGCCGGCGGACGCGTCCTCCCCCTCGGCTCGAAGGCGATTCAGGTGGTCGTGCGGGAGGGCTACGTCAAGAACGGCAAGCGCGGCTTCCAGCGCGGCGTGGTGGCCGACGGCGGAGAGCTCGAGATCCGCAGCAAGATGATGGACGCGCGCCTCTTCTTGGACGGCGTGCACACGATGCACGAAATAGCGCTCGGGGACGTCATCACCATGCGGCGGTCGGCCGAGGGGCTCACCGTCCTCGGCCTGCGCCGCCGCTGATGCGAGCGCTTCCGCTCCTCTGCGCGCTGCTCGTATTGGGGAGCGCCTCGCGCGACGCGAGCGCGTTTTGCAGGACGTCCACCGAGGGGCTGAAGCCGGGTTGTCGCCCGAGCGGGACGGACTGCTGCACGGTGGGGCGTCCCATCTACTGGCGAAACGCGTGCATCGGCTTCAGCATGCAGCGCCTCGGCACGCGGAAGCTCCGCACCATCAGCTTCGTCGAGGCGAGCCGCACGGTCGCGCAGGCGTTGAACGTCTGGACCAGCACGAGCTGCCCGGGCGGAGAGAGCTCGTCGCGCGTGAGCATCGACGTGCGCCAGCTCCCGCCCGTGGACTGCGGGAACGTGGAGACCAAGCTCGACCGCGCCAACCAGAACGTCATCGTCTTCCGCGACGAGGTTTGGAACCACCGCGACGAGGACAACGTCCTCGCGCTCACCACGGTCTCCTTCGACAAGTTCTCGGGGGAGATCCGCGGCGCCGATCTCGAGTTCAACAGCGCCAACATCGACATGCGCTGCCCGACCAACAACAACCAAGACGAGAGCATCGAGACGTCGTGCTTCGACGGGCCGCCGCCCGAGGGGAAGGACACCTACGACTTCGCGAGCATCATCACGCACGAGGCGGGACACTTCCTGGGTCTGGCCCACTCCAACAACCCGCAAGCCACGATGACGCCGCAGCTCCCCAGCGCACATCCGGCCGCGCTCCGTACGCTCACCGCCGACGACATCGCCGGGATTTGCTCGATCTACCCTCCGAACTTCACGCGAAGCGCCGGCGAGGACGGTAAGGACTCCGTCCCGATGGGCCCGTGCAGTCCCACGCCGCTCAACGGATTCACCGGTGATTGCGCCGAGAAAACGTGTTTTCTCTTCTGCTGCGCGACGAGCGCTTCCGGGCCGCGGCGCGCGGGGAGCGCCCTTGGGCTCTTCAGCGGCGCGGTCGCCATCGGCGTCCTTGGGCTCCGCCGGAGGACCACCGCGCGACGACGGTTTTGACCGTTCGGCCCGCGAGTGATCGAAATCCGAGCCGCGGGGCCACTCAAGGATTGAGGCCCATTCCGAACGGCGTGCCCCAGGGCGCGGCGTCCTGGGCTAGACTGTGGCTTCGGCGATGCGGCTTCTCCCCTTTGCTTTTGCGCTCGCGCTCGCTTCCAGCTTCGCGCTCGACGCCGGTGCGTACTGCCGCACGTCCACCGAAGGGCTCCGCGCCGGCTGCACCCCACGCGGCACCGATTGCTGCACGATGGGGCGACCCATCTACTGGCGCAACGCCTGCATCAGCTTCAGCATGCAGCGCCTCGGAACGCAGAAGCTCCGCACCATCAGCTTCGTCGAGGCCAGCCGCACCGTCGCCCAAGCCTTCAACGTGTGGACCAGCGCGAGCTGCCCCGGCGGAGAGAGCTCTTCGCGCGTGAGCATCGACGTGCGCCAACTTCCCCCCGTGGACTGCGGCAACGTCGAGACCAAGCTCGATCTGGCGAACCAGAACGTCATCGTCTTCCGCGACAGCGTCTGGAACCACCGCGACCCCGACAACGTCCTCGCCCTCACCACGGTCTCGTTCGACAAGACGTCCGGTGAGATCCGCGGCGCCGATCTCGAGTTCAACAGCGCCAACATCGACATGCGCTGCCCGTCCAACAACAACCAGGACGAGAGCATCGAGGCCTCGTGCTTCGACGCGCCGCCGCCCACGGGCGCCTACGACTTCGCGAGCATCACGACCCACGAGGTCGGTCACTTCCTCGGGATGGCCCACTCCAACAACCCCCAGGCCACGATGGCGCCGCAGTACACCGGCGGCCAGTACACGCTCCGCACGCTCACGGCCGACGACATCGCCGGCATCTGCTCGGTCTACCCGCCCAACTACACGCGCAACGTCGGCGACGAGGGCAAGGACTCGATCCCCGAAGGTCCGTGCGACCCCACGCCCCTGAACGGCTTCTCCGTCGATTGCGCGGAGAAGAGCTGCTTCATCTTCTGCTGCTCCACCGGCGCCGCGCTCGCGTCGCCCGGTCGGGGCTCGCTCGGCATCTTCGGCGGTGCGCTCGCGCTCGCCGCGCTCAGGCTTCGTCGTTCACGGAGAGCTCGCCCATGAATCGCATCGCCCGCACCTTCGCGCTCCTCGCCACGCTCGCCCTGGGCGGCATCGCGCCGACCCTCGTCGCGCCGCCCGCCGCCGCCTCGGTGTCGGTGGCCGTGCAATTCGAGGAGCTCGTCCAGAGGTCCAAGGCCGTCGCCGTCGTCGTGCCGATGGATCAGCGCTCGGTCTGGGAAGGCCGCTACATCATGACGTACACGAAGGTGCGCGTCGAAGACGGCATCGCCGGCGCCGAGACGGGCAAGGAAGTGTGGATCGTGAGCCGCGGCGGCACCGTCGGCAACATCGGCCAAGCCGTCGACGGCGAGCCGACCTTCACGGTCGGCCACCCCACCCTCGCCTTCCTCCGCGAGGACGTCATGGACGACAAAGCGGTCTTCGCGAGCGGCGTCTTCATCGTCACCGCGCGCGCCCAGGGCCAGTTCCCGATCGTCGAGGACGACACCAAGGAGCGGAAGAAGCGCATCGTCTCTCACGCCGGCGTGGGGCTCCTCCTCCCGCCCGTGGCCCGCATCCCGGCCGTGGTGAAGCCGCTCGCGCGCGAAGTGCTCGAGGGCAAGACCCTCGACGAAGCGCGCGCCACGATTTCGGACACCTGGCGCAAGCTGCACGTCGAGAAGCGCTGATCGATGGTTTGGCCGTTTCGGCGGCCCGAGGCCGCCGCGCGCGATCTCCTCGTCGTCGCCGGTGAGGCCTCGGGCGATCGCGCCCTCGCCGCGGTGTTGAGCGCCCTCCCCGACGTGAAGGCGTTCGGGATGGGCGGGCTCGCGCTCGAAGGCACCGGCGCCGACGTGCTCTTCGACATGCGGGAGCTCTCCGCGATGGGCGTGGGCGACGTGCTCATGCGGGCCCGCCCGGTGACGACCGCCTTCACGCGCCTCTTGGCCGCGGCGCGCGATCACCGGCCGCGCGCGGCGCTCCTTGTAAACTACACCGAGTTCAACCTGCGCTTGGCAGCGCGCCTCAAGGCGCGCGGGATCCGCGTCCTCTGGTACATCGCGCCCCAGATTTGGGCGTGGCGCGCCGGCCGAGCCGACGTGATCGCCAAGGTCGTCGACAAGCTCGCGGTGATCCTCCCATTCGAGGAGGCGCTCTGGAAAGGCCACGGCGTCGACGCGCGCTATGTCGGGTGCCCGGCGCTCGAGACCAAGCTCCTCGATCGCGACGAGGCGCGTCGTAAGCTCGACCTGACGCCGCGCGCCCCCACCATTGCGATCCTCCCCGGCTCGCGCGCCCACGAGGTGGAGCGCCTCCTCGCGCCGATGCTGGGCGCGTACGAGATCGTGCGGCGCGAGCGGGCGAGCCTCGACGCGCGCGTGCTCCTCGCGCCGAGCTTGGTGGGCGACGTCCGATCGAGCGCGCTCGCAGCGGCGCGCGCGGCCCGCGTCCCCGTCTGCGCCGTCAGCCCCGACGAGGGCGCGGCGCCGCTCCTCAGCGCCTTCGACGTCGCGTTCTCGGCGTCCGGCACGGCGTCGCTCGAGGCGACGCTCGCCGGGGCGCTGCCGATCATCGTGTATCGCACCGGGCTCGGCACCGAGCTCGCGGCGCGGGCGCTCCTCCGCACCGAGCACCTCGCGCTCCCGAACGTGCTCCTCAATCGGCGCGCGTTCCCGGAGCTCCTCCAGCGCGACGTCACGCCGAAGCGGCTCGCGGCGACTCTCGCCGATCTGCTCGACCGACCGGCTGAGGCGGCGGCCGCCGCGGCGGAAGTCCGCGCCACGCTCGGAGGGAAAGATCATCCCTCGCGCGAGGTCGCGGCGATGGTACGCGAGCTCCTGCAATGAAGAAGGCCAAGACGCAGCGCGTCGCGCCCGAGGGCGACGCGCCCGCCGCGAGCGACGCCGCCGAGCCGCGCGTCCCGCCGCTCCGTGATCCGGCCGGCCGCGCGCTCTTCCTCGTCACGATCGGCCTCATCGGTCTCCGCATCGCCGCGATGCGCAGCGTGGGGTTCGGCGACAGCGAGGCGCTCTACGCCTCGTACGCGCTCCATCCAGCGCCGGCGTACCTCGATCACCCCGGGCTCATCGCGAACCTCGCCAGCCTCTTGGGCGAGGGCGGCGCGCCGACGCCGGCCCGTGCCCACGCGTTCACGGCGGCGATCGCGTCGCTCGTCCCGTGGATGGTCTACGTCGTCGCGCGCACGGCGGGCGCCGCGTTTCGCCCAGCCACGTTCGCCGCGCTCGCGGTCGCGGCGGCGCCGGAGATCGCCATCGGCCTCTTCGCCATGACGCCCGACGTCTTGCTCGCGCCGTTGTGGCTCGCGACGCTCGGGGCGGCGATCACCGCACTCCGTAGTCGGCCCGGTGACGTGCGCGCATCCACGGCTTGGATCGTGGCCGGCCTCCTCGCGGGTACGGCCGGCGCGGCCAAGGTCTCGGGGCTCCTCCTCCCCGTGGCGATCGTCGCGACGCTCGCCGCGCCGCCCGGTCGCCCGCACGCGCGAACGCCGTGGCCGTGGGCGGGCCTCGCGCTCGGCGCCGTCGTTCTCGCGCCCATCGTGCTCTTCGAGGTCCGCACCGGCGCGCCGCTCCTTCGACATCGCCTCGTCGACTCCCAAGCCGGCGCCGGGCTCTCGCTCCGCAACCTGGGGGCGCTCGTGGGCGGGCAGCTCGGGTACGTCTCCCCGCTCCTCCTCGCGCTCGCGTTCCTGACCGCGCGCGCGCTCTTCCGGCGCTGGTTCCGCGATCCGGTCGACACGTTCCTCTTCTTCGCGACGGCGATTCCCGTCGTGGTCCTCGTTCCCTTGATGCTCTGGAGCCGTGTCGCCGAGCCGCATTGGCTCGCGCCCGCCTTCCTCGCGCTCCCGATCGCGGCCGCGCGCCCGCCGGCCCTCACGCCGCCGCGCTGGCTCTACGTCTCGGGCGTGGCGCTCGGCCTCGCGGCGACGGTGTTCGTCCACGCGTGGGTGCTCGTGCCCGACGCCTTCAAGTTCGCGCGGCCGGCCGACACCAAGCTCGACATCTCGAACGAGCTCTTCGGATGGGACGAAGCCGAGCGCACGGTGCGCGAGCTCCTCGCCAGTCAACCGAGCGCGAGCGAGGTCGTGGTCGTCGGCCCGCACTGGACCGTGTGCGCGCAAATCCACGCGCGCCTGGGCGCTGGCGTGCGCGTCGGCTGCATGACCAAGATCCGCGACGACTTCGACGACTGGCTCCCGCGCGCGAGCTGGCAGAAGGCCGAGAAGATTCTCTACGTGAGCGACAACCGCTTCGAAGAAGACCCGACCAAGATCTTCACCGATCGCGCCGCGTCACGGCGCGCGCGCGCCTCGGTGTTCCGCGGCGGGCGGCTCGCCCGCACGTTCACGATGACGCTCTTCGAAGGCGCGGCCCACGCCGCGCGCTGATCAGGTCGCCGGCGCGGGCGCCATCGGCGTCATGCCCGCGTCGCGAAGGAGCGCGAGATCCTCGTTTTCGCCCGGGTTGGGCGTGGTGAGGAGCGTGTCGCCGTAGAAGATCGAGTTCGCGCCCGCGAGCATGCAGAGGAGCTGCGCCTCGCGCGTGAGCTCGGTGCGACCGGCCGACAAGCGAACGCGCGCCTTGGGCATGAGGATTCGCGCGACCGCGATCATGCGCACGAGATCGAGCGGATCGATGGGCGGAAGGTCGGCGAGCGGCGTGCCCGCTACGCGCACCAGCGCGTTGACCGGAACGCTCTCCGGCTGCGGCGTCAGGTTGGCGAGGGTGCGGAGCATCTCGCAACGATCGTCCACGCTCTCGCCCATGCCGATGATGCCGCCCGAGCAGACCGTGATCCCGGCCTTGCGCACGCTCTCGAGCGTTCGCAGCCGATCGTCGAAGGTGCGCGTCTTGATGATCGAGCGGTAGTTCTCGCGGCTCGTGTCGAGGTTGTGGTTGTAGGCGTCGAGCCCGGCCTCCTTGAGGCGGCCCGCCTGGGATGCATTCAGCATGCCGAGCGTGACGCACGCCTCGAGGCCGAGCGATTTGACGCCCCGGACCATGTCGAGCACGCGATCGAACGCCGGGCCGTCCTTCACCTCGCGCCACGCCGCGCCCATACAGAAGCGCGTGGACCCCAGCTCCTTGGCCTTGCGCGCGCTCGCGAGCACGCGCTCCACGTCGACCATGCGCTCGGGCGTGACCGTGGTCTCGTAGTGGCTCGACTGGGGGCAGTACGCGCAATCCTCGGCGCAGCCGCCGGTCTTCACGCTGAGGAGCGTGCAGAGCTGCACCTCGTCGTCCGCGTGGTGCTGTTTGTGGATCTCACGCGCGCGATCGATGAGCGCAAAGAGCGGGAGGTCGTAGAGGGCGCGGACGTCTTCGCGGGCAAACGGCGGGTTCATGCGGCGGCGGCGACTCTACTCGAGACCCCCACCTTTGAGAATGCGGCTCAGCGTGTTCCGGCCGATGCGGAGACGCCGTGCCGCTTCGGCTTTGTTGCCGCCCGCGCGCTCGACCGCCGCCTCGACGTAGACGCGCACCGCCTCGTCGAGCGAGAGCTCAGGTGCGATGAGGACGCCGCCTTCGGGCGGAGACGCGGGGCCCGCGGGCGCCGCCGCCGCGGGCGTGACTGGCGCGAGCGAGCGGCGCACGGGCAAGTCGTCCACGCCGATGGCGCCGTCCTTGGCGAGCACGACCGCGCTCTCGATCCAGTGCTCGAGCTCGCGAACGTTGCCCGGCCAGTCGTGCGTCTGGAGCGCGCGAAGGACGGCCGGCTGGAGGCGCATGCCCTTTCGACCGTAGCGCGTGGCGTACATGTCGACGAAGTGGCGCGCGAGCGCTCCGATTTCTTCGGCGCCGCGCGCGCGGAGCGGCGGGAGCTCGATCTCGACGACGCGGATTCGATAGTAGAGGTCCTGGCGGAATCGACCTTCGCGCACGGCGACCTCGAGATCGCGGTGCGTCGCGCAAACGACGCGAACGTTGGCGCGCAGCGTGACGCGCCCGCCGACGCGCTCGAACGCGCGCTCTTGCAAGAAGCGAAGGAGCTTGCCCTGGACGTCGAGCGGCAAATCGCCGATCTCGTCCAAGAAGAGCGTCCCGCCCTCGGCCATCTCGACGCGACCGGGCACGCGCTTTTCGGCGCCCGTGAAGGCGCCGCGCTCGTGCCCGAAGAGCTCGGACTCGACGAGCTGCGACGGGAGCGTCGTGCAGTCGACGGTGACGAACGGCCCGGCCTGCCGCTCGGAGTTCACGTGGATGGCGCGCGCGAAGATCCCCTTTCCGGTGCCGGTCTCGCCACGGAGGAGCACCGTGGCGTCGGTCTGCGCGGCGCGCGTGACGCGCTCGTAGACCGCGTCGAGGGGGGCGCTCCGGCCGACGATTCGGTTGATGGGGCCGCGCCGCACGACGCCGGGATCGAGCGGGTCGGCCGGCCGCAAGGTGGTGAGACCGAGCGCACGCCCGAGCTGGGTCGCCAGGGCCTCGATGTAGCGTTCGTCCTCGTCGTCGAACGGCCCTTCTTTGCGATTGAGCGCCTGCACGACGCCGCGCACGGGGCCGCCGTGCTGATCACGAATGGGCGCGACCAGCATGGTGCGCGTGGTGTAGCCAGTTGCCTTGTCGGCGCTCGCGTCGAAGCGCGGATCGCTGGGGGCGTCGTCGACGCGCACGACCTCGCCGCGCTCGGCGACGAACCCGGCGAGGCCGCGCCCCATAGGGAGCCGGAGCTCCGGGATCTCGGGCAGCATCGCCACGCGCGTGAAGAGGTCGCCCCGCTCGGCGTCGACGAGCCAGATGGTCGTGCGATCGGCGTGGAGCGCGTCGGCGAGGCGCTGACACGCGACGTCGAGGAGCGTATCGAGCTCGACCTCGCGCGAGAGCATGGTGGCGAGATCGACGAGGAGCGAGAGACGGGAGGACATGTCGCCGGGGGAGCGCGCGGCTTCGCGACGTCCCACGCTAATCAGCGTAGCCGGGTTCACGGGTCCTCGTCACGCCGCCTCGGTTTCCTCGCCGCGCGGCCGGGCGGCGAGGCTCATGCCCTCCCGCGCTGCGACGGTGCTCGCGAAGAGCGCGCGGGTCTTGTCTTCGATGGCCGCGACGCCGGCGTCGGTGCGCTGCGGGTCGTGGTGGAAGAGGACGAGCGTCCCCGCGCCCGACGCGCGCGCGAGCTCGGCGGCCGCCACGTACGTGGAGTGGCCCCAGCCCGCCTTGGAGCGGAGCCCGCCCTCGCCGCGGTACTCCTCGGGCGTGTACTGCGCGTCGTAGATGAGGAGGTCGGCGCCGTCCGCGAGCTGCGACAGGTTGGTGTCGACGCACGCGTAGTGCTCGGTGTCCGTCGCGTAGACGACCGACTGGCCATCCCAATCGAGGCGGTACGCGAGGACGCCGCCCGGGTGGTTGCCGCGCGCGACCGACACCTTGACGTCGCCGATCATGAACGACTGCGCGTGGCGGACCTCGGTGTACTCGATGCGCGCCGCGAGCTCGTCGAGGCGCACCGGGAACACCGGCGCGGTCATCTGGTGCGCGAAGGCTTCGCGAACGGTGCTGCCGCCGCTCGTGCCGCCGTACACGTGGAGCTTCGTGCGGGGGACGTACGCGGGCACGAAGAACGGAAGCCCCTGGATGTGGTCCCAGTGGCAGTGCGAGAGCAATAGCGCGAGCGAGGCGTCGCTCGGATCTTGGCTCTTCATGAGGGCGTCGCCGAGGCGGCGGAGCCCGGTGCCCGCGTCGAGCACGATGCGCTGATCGCCGCAGCGCACTTCGACGCAGCTGGTGTTGCCGCCCACGGCGGCGGTCTCGGGACCAGGAGAGGCGATGCTGCCCCGCACGCCCCAGAATCGAACGGTGAGGTCTCGTTGCATGACCTCCCCATATTCAAGGGCGATGCCAACTCCGGGAGCCGCGAAAACACGCGCCATTTGGCGCTGGCACGCGCGGTCGCTCTCGTTTGGTGCGCCCGTGGCGCGTCAAAGGAGAGCATCGTCGAGCGGCGCGCCGCGTTGGGCGAGCGCGCGGGCGTATCGCTCGAAGAGATCGATGAGCTCGATGGGCGCCGCCGCCTTCGCACCGAAGCGGAACGGGGGCCACGTGGCGACCTCGGGGTGCTCGAGCACACGCTTCTCGACCGCGACGCGCACGGGCGACTTGGTGCGCGTCGGAGGGACCGGCGCGCCGTCCTGCCGCGGCACCTCGAGCACGAAGCGCCCGTTCTTGCGGAGCGCCTTGCCGAGCTTCTCGAAGCTCTCGTAGGGCATCTCGACGACCGAGAGCGCGGTGAAGCCGGGAGTGCCGATCGGCTGCTTCTGCACGAGGACGAGCTCGTAGAGCTTTTGGAGCGTCACGGGCCCCGAGCCGAGCTTCCCCCAGAAGGCGTCTTTGCCGACGAGCACGGCCTCTGCGCCGAGCGCGTCGCGCGCGGCGTTCGCGAGCATCACCGCAAGATCGGCGGCCCCGCGCTCCTTGGCGACGATGCCGACGGGCGCGTTCAGCCCAGGCACATGCTCGCGTTCGAGCCGCGCGATCTCCCGGTCGAGCGCATCGTCGACGGGCGCGATCTCCGAGGTCTGCACGAGCCGATAGCGCTCGACGTCGACCTTCTTGTCCGCGAAGCGCACGACGACGTCGGCGCGCCCGACCGCTTCGCCGAAGTGGCCCGTTTGGAGGACGAGCGCGCTTCCTCCGCCGGACTGCGGCACGCGGAGCGGCTTTTCGATCGTGTCTTCGGAGTGTCCGCCGATGACGAAGTCGAGGCCCGAGACCTCGTGCGCCAAATAGGTATCGGTTCCCTTGCCGAGGTGCGTGAGGGCAATCATCACGTCGACCTCGCCGCGGTACTTGTCCACGATCCCGGACGCGATCTTCACGACGCGCGGATCGTGGGTGAACGTTCCGTAAGATGCGCCGACCTTCTGCTCGTCGTCGGAGCCGTAGGGTTGCGTGACGAGGCCGAGCACGCCGACGCGCACGCAACCCACGTCGAGCTTCACGAACGAGCGGAAGAGCGTCGGGTCCGACGGGTCGCGCACGTTGGCCGAGAGGACGACGTGCGGGCTCTCGCGAACGTCGGCGCGCACCGCCGCCTCGCCGTACGCGAAGTCGTGGTTACCGAGCGTGCGCACGTCGAGCGGGAGCGCGTGCAGGATGCGCCGCGTCGCAGCTCCGGCGGTCCGCAGATCGACGAGCGAGCCCTTCTCGTAGTCGTCGCCCGCGTCGAGCACGAGCGTCGCCGGCACCTCGTCTTTGACGGCGCGCATGAAGCCCGAGATGCGCGCATACCGGCTCTTTCCGGCTGCATCGCGATCGCTGTAGCGCGCCTGGAGATCGTTGACGTGAACGATGGTGAACGAGCCCGTGTCGCCGCGCCCGGATGCGCACGCGCCGATCGGGCGCGGGGTCCCGGTCCCGAGCGGCGACGCGGGAACGTACGGAAGCGCCTCGGGAGCAGAAGGCGCTCCACCCGCATCGGCGGCCGCGACGGCGACGACCGGCGTCGTGGGCGGCGGCGGAGCCGCGCTCGGGCCAGAGCACGCCGCGAGAGTGCTCGCGAGCACGAAAAGCTGGTGCCGCCCCGGACGAGACCTCACCATCGATTTATGACGCGCCGCGCGCCCGCGCGCCGCTCAAAAAATTCCGGCGGCGGCCACCGTGGCCGCGTCGACGGCGCCCCGCGCGACCAAATCGCGCGCGCGCATCTCGAAGGTGTGCATGCCGTAGGGGTGGGCGCCCTTCTCCATCAGCTCCTTGAAGCCGACGCCGCTTTCCGGCCGGCGGATCGACTCCCGCGCCGTACCGGTCACGACGAGAACTTCGCTGAGGAGCACGAGCCCGGCGCCCTCGCGGCGCGGCACGAGACGCTGCGCGATGACGCCCTGCATCGCGCCCGCCAGGCGATCGCGGAGCTCGCTTTCGGCGCGCGCGCCCTTGCCCGAGGCGAGCGCCAGCAAACGTCCGAAGGTGCGCTCGACGTCGGGCGTATGCACGGTCGAGAAGACGAGGTGCCCGGTCTCCGCGGCCATGAGCGCCACGTCCATCGTCTCCTCGTCGCGGATTTCGCCGACGAGGATCACGTCGGGGTCCTGACGAAGGGCCGCGCGCAGCGCCTCGGCGAACGTCCCCGTGTCGAGGCCGACCTCGCGCTGGCTGATGCTCGCCTTGTCGTCTTGGTGAAGGAACTCGATCGGGTCTTCGATGGTGACGATGTGCACCGGCTGGGTGCGATTGAGATGCGCCAGCATCGAGGCCAGCGTGGTGGACTTGCCCTGCCCGGCCGCGCCGACCACGAGGACGAGGCCGCGCTCACGCTCGGCGAGCTCCCGCGTCGCCTCTGGAAGGCCGAGCGCCTCGAAGCTCGGGATCTCGCGCGGCACGTGGCGCATGACGAGCGCGAGGCTCCCGCGTTGGCGGTAGACGTTGACGCGGAAGCGGCCGACGTCGGGCGCGTCGAAGCTCGCGTCGACCTCACGCACCGCGTCGAGCGGCATGTCGTGCGTGGTCCGCGCGAGCACGTGGCCGGCAATGCGCGCCGTGTCCTCGCTCGTGAGCCGCTCGGTCTGGAAGTGCACGAGCTCGCCGGCGATGCGCGCCGCCGGCGGCTGCCCCACCTTGAAGTGCACGTCGCTCGCCTTGGCGCCGATCGCCTTCTTCAAGAGCCCGAGCACATAGGTCTCGTTGGCGTAGGCGTTGGCGGGCGGAAAATTCGTGGGCCGGAGGTGAGTTTCTTCGGTCATGGTTCACTCCACGGTGGGGAGGTCTTTCGCGCAGCCGCGGTCTTCGAGCATCCGCAGGGTTCGCGCGATGCGGTAGCGGAGCGCCTTCGGCTTGGCCTTGTCTTTGATCACGTCACGCAAGCGATCGCATCCGGCGCGCACCTCGAGGGCGTCTTCGGGATCGATCGCGCGCCGCGGACGCGCGGCGAGCGTCTCGGCCGCCTGCGTGGCGAGCTCGGCGCTCTCGGCGTCGCCGCTGGCTGCGACCTCGGCGAGGAGCGGCAGGCCCTCGAGATCGTCGGCGAACTGGAGCGCGGCCACCGCGACGCGTCGGCGCGTTGGATCCGCGCCGCCCGCGACGAGGCCGGCGCTCCCCTCCCGAAGTGCGAGCCGCGAGAGATCCTCGGGCGCCAGCCCGGTTGCCGCGGCCCACAGCTCCGCGCCGCCCGCGTCTGCGCCTCCGGACGACGGCGGTGCCGACGACACACTGGCCGACGCGCTGAGCGAAGCTTGTGGCGCGTCCTTCTTGCTGCAGCCCGCCGCCCACACCGTCAACGCGCCGAGCAAGCCGAGGACCGGAAGCGCACGCACGGGTGTCAGCTCCTCGGCGCCGCCACGCAGCGGAAGCCGATGCCGTGCGTGCGGTAGTGCGGCGGGCGGTGCCAGCGGAACGTGGGCCGCAGCCACACGAGGTCGACCGAGTTCCATGCGCCGCCGCGAACCACGCGCTCACCGCGCTCGCCGTCCGCAGTGCGCTCCTGGAACGGCGGCCCTTGCGGGTCGGTCACGCGCTCGCCCGGCGTGTACCGCGCCCATGTATCTTGCACCCATTCGAAGACGTTGCCGCTCAGGTCTTCGATCCCGAACTGGGACGCGCCGGCCTTGAACTGTCCCACCGGCGCCAGCGTCTCGAAGTGGTCGTCGAAGCCGTACATCTTCCTATTACCGAAGTTCTTGGGGTCGTTCTTCATGCCCCACGCGAGGCACTCGCTGCCGCAGGCGTTGAGGCGCGCCTCGAGGTGCTCGTCGTCGCCCCAGGGAAACTTCAGCTGCGAGCTGCCGCGCGCCGCGAACTCCCACTGCGCCTCGGTGGGGAGCGCGCCATTCTGCAGCTTGCAGTACTCGCTCGCCTCCCGCCAGCTGATGCAGTTGGCGGGGTACTCACCCTTCTCGCCCGGGACGCGCATCGTGCAGAGGGGGTCGTAGACCTTGCTCGCCATCGGCGTGATGTTGTCCCACTCGTTGCGCGCGAGATCGCCGTCGAGGCGCGCGCAGCCGCCAGACTTGGCACACTCCGTGTACTTTGCAGCCGTCACCTCGTGGACGTCCATGCAGTACGGCGACAGCTTGACGGGGAAGCGCGGCGTCTCGGCCTCCGGAACGCCGTTCCCCGGCTCGCTCCCGATGAAGGTGTTGCCACCGGGGATGAGCTTCATTCCGGGCGGACACTTGGTGGGCGGTGCGGACACGGACGCGCTCGGCGCGGCGCTCACGACGGGCGCCGCGCTCGCGCTCGCCATGCCGTTGGGCGCACCACCGCCACCGCCGCGAAGCGCGAAGATCGCGCCCCCGACGCCGATGAGCGCGACGAGGCCGACTCCGGCGAGGAGGCCGCCCTTTCCGCCGCCCGCGGGCGCGGTCGCGGACGGCGTCGGGTCGGTCGAGACGCCCCGTGACGTCGTGTTGGTCGGACGCGATCCGCTCGATGGCTGCGGAACCGGCAGGACCGCCATGCTCCCCGGAGACGCCATCATCGTGCTGCTCGTCGCGAACGTCGCGGCCTCGCCGCGCGCCGCCGCCTCGAGCGCGGACCACATCTCGCCCGCGGTCCGGAAGCGATTCTCGGGTCGAACCGCAAGGGCGCGAGCGAAGACGGCTTCGATCTCGTCGCTGACCTCGGCGCCCATCGCGCGCGGCGTCGGCCGCTTGCTCGCGTCGACGGACGCGAACGCGAGCTGCGTCAACGTGTCGCCCCCGAGCGGCTCGCGGCCCGTGATGAGCTCGACCACCATGAGCGCCAGCGCGAACACGTCGGTCCAAGGCCCCGTGGCGCCGTAGTCGCGCGAGAACTGCTCCGGCGCGCCATACGCGGGCGTGAAGCTCGTGATCTGGCCGCTCGTCTTGGTGAACGAGCCGCCCATCTTCTGAGCGTCCTGGACGACCTTCGCGATGCCGAAGTCGAGGAGCTTCACGCTCGGCTGCGCCACGTACGCGTCACCGAGGACGAAGACGTTGGCCGGCTTCACGTCACGGTGGGCGATACCGCGGTCGTGCGCGAGCGACAGCGCTTGCGCCACCGGTTGGAGGAGCGCCATGGCCTGACCGAGTGAGCGCGGCGCCGCGCCTTGTGAGCGCTCGCGCTCGAGGATCCCCTCGAGCGACCGGCCTTCCAGCCACTCGAGGACCATGTACGGGATGCTCGCGCCCTTCTTGGTCGTGAGCATGCCGACATCGCGCGCCTGCACGATCGCCGCCGACTTCTCCGAGAGCTCGGCGAGCAGCGCTCCCTCCTGGACGAACTCCTTGAGGAGCTTGTCGCGCATCGCCTCCGGCACCTCGTCGAGCGCCTTGAAGACCTTGAGCGCGACCGGCCGATTCCAGATCTGATGAACGGCGCGGTAGACGACGGCGAAGCCGCCCTCGCCCACCACGTTCTCGACCAAATATTTGTCGGCGATGGTTACGCCGACGAGCTCGAGGGGGTCGTTCGCCGTCATGTTCGGGGAAGGAGGAGGGCTTCGCCTTGGCCGCACACATCGTCACCGGGAGCGGGGATCGATGCGTCCGGACAGCGCGCATACGCGAGCGAAAGCGCGCCGGTTACAGAGGCTCGGCCAAAGAGGTAGGAGTCAGCCTACCTGGTCGGGCCCGTTTGGCGAAGTTCACTCGTACTCGATCGCGACGACGGTGACCTCGACCGGCCCCTTGGGCCGAACGACCGTCACGACGTCCCCCACCCGTTTGCCGAGCAGCGCCTTGGCGACGGGCGAATCGACGCTGATGTGGCGCTTCGCGAGATCGCTCTCGTCGCCGCCCACGATGCGGTACTTGAAGCGCGCCTCGTCTTCGTCCTCGATCGTGACCCAGGCGCCGAAATATACGCGCCCCTCCTGCTCCTTCTGGGGCTCGACCACCTGGAGGATGTCGAGCCGCTTCGAAAGGAAGCGGATGCGGCGATCGATCTCACGAAGGCGCTTTTTGCCGTAGATGTACTCGGCGTTTTCGGACCGATCGCCTTGCGCCGCCGCCGCCTGGACCTCCGAGGTCACCCTGGGGCGCTCGTCGTGCCATAGGCGCTCGAGCTCGGCGCGCATCTTGTCGAAGCCCGCGCGCGTGATGTAGCGCGGACCGCGCGGTTTCTGCTCCTCGCCGTCCTCGTCGTCCGACGGGCCGAGATCCTCGTCTTCGTCCCCGTCGGACTCTTTGGTGAACGCCTTCGACATCGATCGTGGGTGCATGCATAGCACCCACCACACGCTGGCGTCAGTGCGCGGGGACGGTGCCGACGCCGGGAACGGTGACCTTGCCGTTCTCGATCTTCACCCCGCCCGCGTTGACGGTGTTGCCGTTGACCTCGACCTTGGCGCCGGGACGCGACGGATCTTCGGCGACGACGTTCCCGCCCTGCACCGTCACCTTGCGGCCATCACCGGTCTTGGCCTCGACGTTGCCGTTCTGGACCTTGAGCACGTTGGTGCCGTTCTGCATGACGACGGGCTTTCCGTCCGCGCCGACCTGCACCTGCGCGCCGCCGCCTTGCACCTGGACGCTCGCGCTCCCGGCCTTGACCTGGGCGTTGCCCGCTTGGGCCTGCACGGTGCCGTTGCCGACTTGGACCTGCGCCCCGTTCGCGGCGCTGCCCGGCGCGGCGTTCGCTTGCGTCCCCGGCTGATCGGGCGCGGCGGGCTCGGCCTTCTTCTCGTCTTTGCTGCAACCGGCGAGAAGCGCGAGACCGACGATCAAAACGTATGCACTTCGCATGGAATCCTCCGCGACGTTGAGTGCACCGATTAGACGCTACGGCGCGCGCCCGCGCAATCCGACAACCGACCAAGCAGAAGGGCGATGAAGACGTACCCGCACCGACATGACACGGCGTAGGCTCCGTTCGTGATCCCCGACGTGCTCGACCGAGATCCTTGGGTGCCAACGCGAAAGCGTCGTGTGCTCGCGCTGGCCGTGCCTCCGCACGCGAAGCTCGCCTTCGCGCCGGGCGAGGAGATCGCTTGGCGGGACCCGGCGCCGACGGTGAAGCCAGACGACGATCCGGTTTGGACGCGCGCGCCGAGCGCAGAAGGCGCGCGGGCGCTGGCGCGCGAGATCTTCCTCGGCGGCGGCATCATACCGCTCGTCGCCGCGCGCCACGTCGCGCTCGAAGATCTCCCAGACCTCGCGCCCGCCCTCGATCCCCGCTTCGCCGAGCACTACGGTCTCGTCCGAATCGCACTCGCGCGGCATGGCCTCGCCGCGCTCCCCGCGCTCTTCGAGGTCTTCGCGAGCTGGCCGGCGCCGACCACCGAGGTCCTCCTTCGTGTCGACGCCACCACCGTCGCCACGTTCTTCCTCGATCGGCTCGAGACCCACCCGTTCTTTCTCGCGCGCTGGGCGCGCGCGCACCCCGAGACGTTCGCGCTCGTCGCGATGCCGCGCATCCTCGGAGACGGCGAGGACCGCGACGCGACGCTGAAGCTCGTGAAATGGCTCCGCCGCGAATTCGTCCGCGAAGGGAGCCCGCACGTCGAGGCGCTCCGTCGCGGCGCGGCCCGCTACGGAGACGACGCGCTCGCGGAGTACGACGCCATCTTCGCGCCGCCGCCCCTGCCCTCGCGCGCGCCGAAGCTGCCGCAGTTCGTCGATCTGGCCACGCTGCCGGTGGTCGTCACGACGGACGGAACGGCTCTTCCACCCGATGCGATGAAACGACTCGTCGCGCTCGCGACGCTCCTCCCGCAAGCCAGCGCGCGCGCGGCGATCGACAGCGCGCTCCCCGCGCTCGAGCGCAACTCCTTGGCCGAGCTCGCCGGAGCGCTGCTGCGCGCGTGGAACGACGCCGAAGGGCCGAGCAAAGAGCGGTGGATGCTCCACGCGGCCGGTCTCTTCGGTGACGATCGCGTCGTTCGCTCGTTGGCGGTCAACCTCGAGACTTGGGCATCGACGGGTCTCGGGGCGCGCGCCAAGCTCGCCGCCGAGGCGCTCGCGGCGATCGGCAGCGACCTCGCGCTGATGCATCTCTCCTTCTTGACGAAGAAGAAGCGCGTCAAGGCCGTCGCCAAGGTGGCGGAGACCGCGCTCACGCGTTTCGCCGAGGCGAACGAGCTCTCGGCCGACGAGCTGGCCGATCGGCTCGTCCCCGATCTGGGGCTCGACGCTCAGGGCGCGCTCGCGCTCGACTTCGGCGCTCGGCGTTTTCGCGTCGGCTTCGACGAGGAGCTTCATCCGTTCGTCACCGACGAGAGCGGAGAGCGCCTCGTCTCCCTCCCGCGCGCGAACAAGAACGACGACGCTGGGAAGGCGGCGTCCGCCCACGAGCTTTGGGCAGCGCTCAAGCTGGAGATGAAGACGCTCGGCGCGGAGCAAGTCCGGCGACTCGAGCGCGCGATGGTCGCCGGACGCTCGTGGTCGGTCCCGGAGTTGCGGCGCTACTTCTTCGAGCATCCGTTGATGCAGAACCTGGCGCGCCGCGTCGTGTGGATCGTGCTCCACGAAACGCCGCCGCGAACGTTCCGTGTGGCCGAGGACGGCTCGCTCGCCGACGCCGACGACGCCCCGTTCGCGCTGCCGGACGTCGCGCGCGTCGCCATCGCTCACCCGATCGCCCTCCGCGACGCGGGAACCCTCGATCGCTTTCGTCAGCTCTTCTCCGACTACGCCATCGTGCAGCCGTTTCCACAGCTCGGCCGCGAGGTGCTCTCGCCCACCGAGGAGGAGCGCACCGCGCACGAGACGGCGCGTTGGTCGGGCAAGGTGGCGCGCGGTGATCGGTTCTTCTCGCTCAAGCACCGCGGCTGGACCTTCGCCGACTACGACCTCGCCAAGCCGCTCGGTCCCGGCGAGGGCGCGTCGCAGGCCGTGCTCGAGACCAAGCC
>JBGAJR010000018.1:0-156761 GCA_044224815.1 Polyangiaceae bacterium | reverse complement strand
AGTGCCGTTTCCGGCATTGCGTTATCGTTCGCAATTATACGTTCCGCGGGTTTTTACGTGGGCCTACGGAGCCACGGCACGCAGCAAAACAGTCAAGAACCTCCGTCGAAGCCGATCGCCCCCTACGACGAATCGGAACGCTTGGAACATACGTACGCCCCGGCGGACGTCAACTCGGACCACCCACCCTCGCGCCGATGTGAGCCCGCCGCTGCCGGCGACCGATCATCGATCGTGTACCCTTGCTCGCGATGTCGGGGGATGCGACGGGGACGTCATCGAGCGACGTCGAGCTCACGAGCGCGGCCGCTTCCGATGAGGCGCGCTACGCGTCGCGTGTTGCCGATGCCGAGCTGGCCGGTCCAAGGTTCGAGCAACCCGGCGCTTCGCCACTGGGTCTCCGTCTTCGTCACCCGGCGGTTCTTGTCGTCCAAGCCGCGGTCGTTCTCGTTCTGAGCGTTTTCCTCGTGGCGCCGCTCGCGCTCATCACCGTCGCGCTCGTTGCAGGGCGTGCTCGCGCCCCGTCGTACGTTCAAGCGATAGCGGGTGCGGTCTGGGTCGGTGTCATCGCGCTAGCCTTCTGGGTACGTCGCGCCTTTGCGCACGCACGCCGCTGGCGTCCCCTCCGCGTGAGCGCGCTGGGCCCATATCAACCGACCCCGGTTCCGCGCGCGGCCAAGCTTCGCTACGAGTCCCTTGCGACGGTGAATGGTCGAGCCGGTGGCCTCGCGGTGACCGACGGCGGGCTCATCCTCGTCGATCGAGGCAGCGTCGTCGGGTTCTTGCCGTGGCCGCAGGTCACGCGCGTCGGATTGATCGCCCCGGATCAGTGCGCGATCGAGCATCGCTCGGCATCGATTGCCTCGCCGCTCCTCGTGGCCGGTGAGTCTCGGCTGTTTGCTCACATCGCAACCGCCGCCAACGACGCAGTCTTCCCGGCACCTCGCGACACGGCGACCCCGACTACGCGCGCTCTAGAGACGATCGTCGACAAACTGGTTCTCGGCCGCGTCGCCAAAGCGGTTCCGCCGCGCCTCGTCTCGCTGGAGCGCTGGATTCGTCGGGTCGTCGTGTACTCCGTGGCAGCGATCGCGGCCGTCATTGCGTCACAGCTCTTCGCGCACAGCTTCGAGCGTGCGCTGGCGCTCGTCTGGCTCGCGTATGTGATTCACGCCGGGGCGCAGCTCCTGGCCGCACTGCCCACGCTCCGCGAGTTGGCCCGTCTCCGCCCGCCCGGCGCGCCGCGACTCGACGACCCACAGCTAGAGACATCCTTTCTTACGGCCGCGGCAAGCGTCGACGTCGCGGGCGGCGCGCTCTCCGTTCGCGTCAGCTTGTCGGCGTCGAGCCTCGATCTCCTCGTGCGCGCACCCCACGCGTTGGTGCGTCCGTCGATCGCTCGTCTCGTGACCCGCGTCGCCGTCCCTTGGACCGCGATCGAAAGCATTGAGCGGACGGCTGACGGGTTCATCGTGCGTCACGTGCAGCCGACGGTGTTGACGCCGCTGGTCGTGCACGCGCCATCAAGCGTCTTCGACGCGGCATTTCGGCGTCTCCATGAGGCGAGCCTCGCGCCGTCCGCAAGCGCGCTCTCTTAGTGTCGCCCGTCGTTGCTTTGCGAGCTCCGGGCCGCATTCGCACCAGCGGTCGTCCGCGGGCTTCGCGCGCGTCACTTCGGAACGAGCGAGCAGTCGGTGCTGTCGATGTTCGTGCTCCAGCCCGCGATCACCGACGAATCGGGGACGAACGACGCTCCCATGTCGATCACGTTCTGGCGGACCGTCACGCCCACGAACACGCCCGAGTAGTTGTACGCCTGGATGCCCGCGGTCAGGCAGTTTCGCTCGAGGATCGTGTTGCCGGCCGAGCCGAACACGCCCGCCGGCACGCCGCCTGTCTGGCGTACGACGTTGCCGGCCACGTAGTTGTTCGCGCCCGGGCTATGGCCGCTGCCCGGGACCATGTCTCCCATCGTGAAGCCGGCCGACGACGGCTCGTCGATGCCGACGTCGATCAGGTTGTTCGTGAGCCGAACGTTGCTCGACTCGAAGAAGCTCACCGCGTCGCTGACGTAGCTCTGGCCGCGGACCTCGTTGCCGTCGACGAGGCCGCCGCTCGCGTAGTCGTACTCGATCGCCGATCCGTAGCCCTGGCCGGGCGGGCCGGTGAACGTCGTGAACGCGTTCTTGGTGGTCGTGACGTTGGTCGCGCCGTTCACGAGCACGCCGCGGCGCCCGTTGTGGATCGAGGCGTGGTCGACGATCGCGCCGGTTCCGCCGTTCGAGATCACGATGTTGGCGGAGCCGCCGCAGGGGCCGATGTCGCTGTCCCGGACCGTCACGTTGGCCGCGTTGATGGTGATGCACGGACCATTCGGGTTGGAGATGCGCACGCCCGAGATGGTTTGTCCCGCGCTCGCCGTGATCGGACCCGATGACACGAAGCTCGCAACGCGGGGACCGACGCCCCCGGTCGACGGCGCGGGCGGCGTGACGGAGCCCGGAGGAGGGGACGAAGGCGGCGGCGTGCTCGGCGTCGTGGCATCGACCGAGCTGTAGTCGCAGAAGTTCTGGTACGGCGTCGCGACGGTCACTCCGAAGGCTCCATCGCTGCACTCGATCGAGCCCGACGCGACCTTCACGGTGTATGCGCCCGGGATGCCGTAACGGACCTCGCGCGTACCCGCGAACGTGCAGACGTCGCCCGGCGCTCCCACGCCTTCGGCGGCGCACCGCGTCCACGTGACCGTCGTAGCAGGAGGAGGAGGCGTAGTTGGAGTCGGCGCCGGCGTCGGTGCGGGCGTGAGCGGCGTCGCGTCGGCGTCACCGAAGTCACAGAAGTTCTGGTACTGCGTCGGGCCGGCGCCGAACGATGCGTCTTCGCAGACGACGCTGCCGGTCACCACCTTCGTGCGGTACGCCCCGGGAATGCCGTAGCGCACGACGCGCGTTCCCGGCACCTTGCACACGTTGCCGGGTGCAGGCACGCCCTCCGCCGCGCATCGCGTCCACGACTGCAACGCCGAGGCGACGCGACCAGCCCGTGGAGTCTCGGGCTCCACGTTGCAGCCGATCAGCAGCGGAAGCGATCCGAGGACGACGAGGGCGAGACGGTTCATGAGGCTCCTTCTCGACGCGTGATGCGTCGTGGAGGGCGTTCAAGCAGGTGCCATACCGCCGTCTGCGGCCGCTCCCGCGCGAGGATTCCGCTCTCGATGCGCGATCGGAGCGCCCGCAGCGCGGGAAGTCCTCAGCCGCGTGGACGACTGTCCACACCAACCTCGACCCACAACCGCGCGAGTTGCGCGCGGTCGTGACGTTCGTGGCCCTACGGACGCTCCATTGAATCGAGGTAAATCCCGTCGCCGGGAACGACGTACGCGAGCTGGTCCCCGTCGAGCGCCACGAACGACTCGACGTCCTTGGCGACCTCCACGTCCCGCGCACGGCCGGGACCGAGGTCTTCTCGGAAGAGCGTCCAATGCGCGCGCACGCCCGCGACGTCGCCCGTGAAGCGGCGCTCTTCGTGCCAGGCGACGGGAAGGTCGCTCGCCCAGACGCTGTCGTGATCGACGCGCACACGCTCTCTCCCGTCGAGTCGAGCGAGCGCGAAGAACGCGGGGCTCCCCTTCATCATCGGGCCTCGCATTCGCACCCAGCGATCGTCCGCGCTGAACGTCTCGACAGACTGCCCGAGTGACGGAAGCGCGGTGCGCGCCGAGCCGTCGAGCGGCACGACGACGAACCGGTCGAGCTCCGCGAGGACGAGGACCCGCTTGCCGACCGCGAGCTCTTCTTTCACGCCCTGCGCAACGAGTTTCGTCGATCCGGTCTTTGGATCGACGAGGAGCGCGTCGAAGTCGGCCTCGTGAGGGGAGGGGACATGGCGCCGCCGGAACACGAGGAGATCGCCCCACGGGAGCGGGTTGGCGTGAGCGACACGAAACGGAATCGTGACCGACGCGCCGCTCGCGAGATTCGCGATCGTCGCGTGGTCGGTCATGACGTCGCCCACGCGCGTTTGCACGAGGACCCCGCCCGGAAAGCGTGTGACCCACGCGCTTCCCGCGATGCGTCGCTCGACCGCGGCGGCTCGTGTCTCCACCACCACCGACTCGTCGCCACCGAGCACCACGTGATGATCGGTCACGAACTCGGGCGCGCCCCAACCCGCGAGGTGACACAGCGGCGTCGCGACGCGATCGACGCCGGACGCGGCGTCGACCACGTGAACGTCGGAGCACGCATCCGTGCTCGCGCCGCTCAGGTAGACGAGCCATCGCCCGTCGTCGCTCCACGCGGTCTCTGGCCGCGCGCGATTCGTGAGGCGGCGCACGTGGCCGTCCGGCCACCGGAGCTCGAGCGGCGTCGACGTGGCTCCTGGCTCTCCGTGGAGAAGAAGCACTTCGGACTTTGGCGCCATCGATGCGCGATGAAGGTCGCTCGTCACGGGCGTTCGTGCGCCGGTCGCGCGATCGATGACCACGAGCTGCCGCGAGCTGTCCATCGCCACGATGGCGCGCGCACCCGACGCGATCACGAACCGATCGAGGCGGAGCGCTTCGCTGGCCGGAGGCACGAGCCAGGTGACCTCGTCGCGCTCGGCCCACAGCGCGCACGCCGCCGGATCGCGGCGCAGCGACCTGAAAGCACCGGCGACCACGCGGCGCGACGCGGGCACTGGGAAAGTGCACGGCGCGCCGCTCCGCGCGGTGGCCGGCGTGCTCGCCGATGATCTCCAAGGTGTCTCGCCGACGGAGGGCGGGAGTCGGAACGTCACGTTCGTCGCACCGGCGTCGATCGTGAAGCTGGCCTCGCGGCCGCACGCCTCGAGCCGCACGTTCATCGCGCGCTCGCTCGAGGGGATCAGCGCGTTTCCGTCGACGTCGGCGACCACGTCTGCGTGCGCGGAGCGGAGTCGGATGAAGCCGACCGGGCAATCCCCACCGAGCAGGGTCGCGCGCGTGTCGCTCGGCGGCGACACGCGGGAGGGCGGCGAGTGACAGCCGCCGAGCAGAGCGACGCCAAGAAGGAGGGCCTGCCGACGCATGGCGAGAGCTTAGACGCCGAGCGCCTTCGCTTGTTCACGGCACGGCCGCCGTGACCGACCGTTCACGCGTCGGCGCGCCACACCACACCCGCTCGTCGCCCGCGAGCGCGCCGATTCCTTCGCTCGCCCCCGCTTTCTGCAGTGTTTCTTCGCGCCGCGACCCCGTCGCTCTCGGCGGCACGCCTCGTGCTGAACGTCGCCGCGTGCGCTCCCGGTTCGTCCTCGTCGCGTCGTCGCTCGTTGGGATTTGCCTCCCCATCACGCGTGCGGCGCGCGCCGAGGACGAGCCGGAGCGCACGCCTCCCTCCCTCTCTTCTCCCTCTCCCTCTTCTCCTGCTCCCGCTCCTTCTTCTCCTGCACCCGCACCTCCCGCCCGCGCCGTCCCCATTCTGCGCGCGGAGGTCACCGCGGGGATCGGCACGCCCGTCGGATGGCTCGGCGCCGAGGCGCTCGTCGCGCCGATCGAGCTCCTCACCCTCCACGGCGGCGCCGGCCTCGGATCGCAGGGGGTGCAATTCACGGCGGGCTCGCGCTTCCGCGTCCACACGTTCCCGGACGCATCCCGCGTCGCGCTCGGCGCGGCCTGGTCCACCGGCGCATACGCGGGCGTTCCGACCTCGACGTGGCCCATGCCCGAGATGGGCACCGGACCAGGCGCACTTCGTGAACGGCGACGTGTCGCTCGAGATGCGTGCAATCCGCACGTTCATGGGGCTCGGCTTCGTCGTCAATCCGCGTGATGCGCGCTACGCCGCCGGCAACGTCTGCGGCTACGGTCGGCCGTGCTCGCGCGCCACCGCCGAGCTCGTCCCGTACATCGGCCTCTCCGGAGCGTTCGCGATCCTGTGAGCACGTCGACCCATCGTCGCGTCCTCGTCGCCATCGCAGCCGCGGCCGCCGCTCCCGCGCTGGGGGCGTGCCACTGGCCGGTTCCGAGCTGCCGCGAATCGGACGAGCGTCTCGAGATCACCGGCCTCAAAGATGTCCGTCTCGACGACGACGGCGGCGGCGACGCGAGCGGCTTCGCCCTCGGTGGCGTGCACTACGTCGACTGCCGCGACTACTGCGCCACCAAGACCGACGTCGTCGAGGTGCGCTCGTGCACTGCGCCCGCGCGCACCAGCTCCGCCAGCTACACGTTCGCGATCACGTGCAATGTGCACAAGATGGTCTGCACCGAGGCGACGATCCTCGACGCGCCGGGGAGCGGTCGACGCCCGGAGCGCTTCACGCCGGCCCGCCCCGCGCCCTCAACTTCACCGCTCGCCGCGTACTTCGCCGCCTGCGCGGAGCTCGAGGCCGCCTCGGTCCCCGCATTCGCCCGCCTCGAAGCGGAGCTCGTGCATCACCGAGCGCCACTTGCGCTCGTTCGTGCCGCGCGTCGCGCCCGCGCCGACGAAGTCCGTCATGCCCGCGACGTGCTCGGCCTCGCGCGCCGTTTTGGTCACTGCTCGCCTCTCCCCGAAGTCTCGGCGCCGGCACACCACCGCGCGCTCGAGGCCGTGGCGATCGAGAACGCGGTCGAAGGATGCGTTCGCGAGACCGTCGGCGCGGCCGTCGCCGCGGTTCAAGCGGCGCGCGCCAGCGATCCGCGCGTTCGCGCCGTGATGAGGCAGATCGCGCGCGACGAGGCACGCCACGCGGCGCTCTCGTGGCGTGTCCACGGCTGGCGCTCGGGCGCGCTTTCGACGAGCTCGACCCGGCGTCCTTCGCATCGGTCGCCGCACCCGTTGCTAGCGCGGCCGGCCTCCCGAACGCGACCGAGATCGCGACCCTGATCACGCGCCTTCGCGCCGAGCTCGCGCCGCTCGCACGCGCGGCGTAGCGTCGCCGCCGATCAGTGCCGGCGCATTTGCTTCCGGAGGCCCGCGGCGTACGCCTTGGTGATCCGCGCGAGCGTGGGCACCTCGCTCGTGGGGCGCGCGTCGCCGGGCGTGGAGCCGCGGGCGAGCTCGAGCACCTGCGCGTCGCTCAACCCCGGCGTGCAGGGCACGGTGCCGGCCACGGGGAACATCAAGTTCTCCTGCTCCTCGACGTGGACGAGACCGAGCGCGTGCCCCATCTCGTGCGCCATGATCGCGTCGCCCTGATCGGGCGTGAGCCGGCGCACGTCGTCTTGCCCGACGAAGAAGACCGGCGTGAAGTCCCGCGGGATACCGTAAAACGAGAAGTAGTCCGCGGTGGGATCGGCCGCCAAGATCTCGCGAAAGAGCTTGGGTGAGAGGCCCATGCCGAGGATGACGCCTTCGCCGGCCACGATCTTCTGCACCGCCGGATCGACGATGCCGTCGACGACGACGATGTCGATGCGATCGTCGACCGCCGTCCCGCGCGACACGATCGTGTCGCGGAGGTTCTTGGCGAGCACCTCACCGACCACGCGCTCGAACTTGTCGGCTTCTTCTTGCGTCGTCTGCTTGTCGGGGTTCACGCCGAGCTCCTTGGCCCGCGCGCGCACGGCGTCCTCGGTCCCGCTCAGCAAGTACTGGAACGCCACGCTGCCGGCCTCGTGCCTCACGTAGAACGAGAGGGCGTACGCCTCGTAGTAACGCTGGAGCCGCCGGCCCGCGGTCTGCGCCTCGAGATCGATCACCCCCGGTCCGAGGAAGAATCCGATCTCCTTGGTGGCGTGGACCTTGGCCGTCGACGCGCTCTTGCAGAGGTCGATCGGCGCCGCCTGGTATCCGAGCAAGTAGTGGTCGGTGAGGCACGTGGTCGCGCTCGGCGCGCCGTCACAGAGCCCACCCTTGTCGGCCTTGTGCGAGCACGCGGCGAGCGCGAGCGCCGCCCCCGTCACGATCGCCCAGCGCCAAAAACGTGCAAGTTGCATAAAAACGTCTCTCCCCCGAGCGTAGCCGATCAGCGCTGCTTGTCCGCCAGCGCGACCAAGCGCAGCAGCGCAGCGATGCGCCGCACGAAGAAGAACGCGCCGCCGATCATCACCGCAGCTTGCGCCACCAGCATCCCCCACACGAAGAGATCGCGCGGTGACTCGCGCCAGGCGGCCGGGATGAGCCCGCCAGAAATTCCGATGATGACCGGTGGCAAGAGCGCGCGGACGCGCCACCTCCCGCGCTCGGTGACGGGGCGGAGGAGCGCCTCGACCAGCGAGAAGGCGGCGCACAAGTCGAGCATGCCGACGATGACGAGACCGGTGCGATGCTCGATGCTCAGGTTCATGAGGCGGCCGAGCTTCTGCTCGAGCGCGAACCACACCACCGAATTTCGGCCCGGGATGTCCCAGGCGATCGTGTAGAGCGCCACCAGCGTGACGATCCAACCGACGGCGCGCGCGATGGCGAGCTCACCGCGCCCGGCCGACGATCCGTCGAGGACGCGCGACGCGGCGAGCGTGGGTGGCCACATGAGCACGTGGAGGAACAGCACGATGATCGACAAGGTCTCGTCGACCCGAGTGGGCGTCCGCGGGAAACGGACGAGGTAAACCCAAAGTGGAGCGCTCGCGCATGCGCCGAGCGCGACGAGGAAGGTGGCGTAGGTGCCGGCGCCGCGCGGCGGCTCTCGGCGATCGCGCGCGCCGGGAGGCTCGTCGGCGAGCGCAGCGATCGCGGCGACGGTGAGCGCGCCGGCGACGCGAATCGCGAGCTGCAAGGCCACCGCCGAGTGAACGCGGAACGTGACGTCGTACATCGCGATGGCGAGCATCGCGGCGAGGAGCCCGAACGCCACGCCGAAGATCCCTCGGCTCGTGCGCGGCGACTTGCCCCACGCGCCGAGCGCGGCGGCGGCGAGCGACGCCGCCTCGAAGAGGCGTCGCCACGTGAACCACGTCATGAGGCGCTCGTACGGCGCGCCCCCGAGATCGAACAGCCCGAGCCGCGTCAGCGCGGTGAAGCCCACCGTGACGAGCGCGAGGAGCGAGGCGATGCCGAGCGCGACCCGCGGGCCGCGTCGCGCCGCGGCGGCGCCGAGCGCGAGCGCGCAAGCCGTGACGATGCCGACCGTGAGCTCCGGCCAGACGATGCGCCCGAGCAGCGCGGCGGTGGCGGCGCCGAGCTCGCCCTCCGGACGCCAATCGAACACGGCCCACCCCACGACCTCGAGCAACGCGCCGAGGACGAGGCACACCGCGTAGAAGCGCAGCGCGAAGCGTCGCACTCGAGGGTTCTACACCGACTCGCGCCCGCCGTCGCATTCGCGGCGGGCTCCGTTCGCGCGCCGCGAAAAAGCGGCGTCAGCCGACGCGTTCGAAGGGCTCCACGTTGCGCGCGCCGCCGGTGGCGCGCACGTGGCTGGGGTGCTCCCGATCGTTGCAGACTGCACACGAACGCCCCGCGCCGTCGAAGCTCACGCTGTCGCAGGCGCCGCACACCGACAGATCGGTCTCGTACGCTTTGCCGCGGGCGAGGAAGTCGGCCACGAAGAGGGACACGACGCGCGCCTCGAGGCGAAGGCGAGGACGGTCGGCCGGCACCCAAACGAGCCCGTGCACGGGGTGCGTGGCTTGGACGATGCTCTGCCCACGAATCGCATCGGTGACCGCCGTCGTCTCTCCGCGCGCGAGCTCACCCAGCGCAGAGGACACGGCGACGCGAACGAGATCGAGCAGCTCCTCGACCGCGCCGGTGCGCAAGCTCGAGGGCGGCTGACTCGAGGGTCCCATGTCGACTGGAGGCGGCGGCGGGATCGAGAGCCCGGGCGGAATGATCGAGAAGCCGACACGCGTCGGCCCGCCGAGGCGCACGCTCACGTGGGCGTAGCTCTCGGTCAGCCAGCGAGCGAGGTCGCGCTTGCCCCAACCAGCGACTGCACCTTCGATGAGGGTGAGGCCGGCACCGCGGCACGCGTCGGCGAACGCGTCGAGGGTCGTTTCGGGGGCGAGCGTGGGAGTCGAGCCGTCGAGGGAGACGAGCGGGAGGGGGTCCACGAGAGAAAGGCCATGCAAGCGGAGTGCGCAGCGCGAGAGCGCGTGCATGCGGCCTCCCACCTTGCCTCACGCGAACGCTCGGCGCGTTCGGCAACCTCAATCTCTCGAGGGTTGGCAGAGAGCGCCGATGTCGGCTTCATCCCCACTGGCCAACGGCGATTCCCGTGGTTGCCCGAGGATCCAGGGCCACGCGCCCCCGAAGCGAGCCCCCAATCGTGGGCCGTGGACCTCGCCGCGCGTTGCCCGACGACCCACCGCCGAGGCTCACTGCGCGCGTGGGAGACGCATCTCGAAGCGCGCACCAGGACCGGGCCTAGCGACGAGCGCTAGCTGTCCGCCTTGCGCCTCGACGAGGGTGCGCGCGGTCACGAGCCCGAGCCCGAGGCCCATCGGCTTGGTGGTGAGGAGGGGCTCGAAGAGGTGCGCGGATACATCGGCCGGGACGCCGGCTCCGGTGTCGTCGACGCGGATCGTGACCCACGCGTTGGCTTCGTCGAGCTCGTCGCTGACCGTAAGCGTGCCGCCTTCCGGCATCGCGTCGATGGCGTTGCGCACGAGGACGCGCAGCGCCTCCTGCACTTGGCTCGGATCGACGGTGACGCTCGCGACGCCGACGGCGCCGGCGACGAACACGTTGGGTGGCAGCTCGGCGCTCTCGAGCACCGGCGTCACGAGATCGCGGCTCGAGATCGTCTGTCGCACCGGCGCGCGGATGCGCGCGTAGTCGAGCAGCCCCGAGATGATGTCGTTGGCGCGGCGGACCTCCTCGTGGATGACCACGAGGGATTGCGCGACCTGCTGCTCGGGCGTGAGCGTGACCTCGCTACGATCGCCGAAGAGCGGTGAAGAGCGCCGTACGCTCACGGTCTCGAGCGGCGGCAGCTGCACGCCCGCGCGCGGGAGTACGCGCTCGAGCACGTAGCTCGCGTTCTTGATGGCCGCGAGCGGGTTTCGGATTTGGTGCGCCACGCCGCCGGCGAGCTGGCCGAGCACGGCAAGGCGCTCCTTGCGAATCGAGAGAGCCTCCGCGCGCTGGAGCTCACGCGTGCGCTCCTCGATGCGCTCTTCGAGGGAGGTCTTGGCGTCGAAGAGCGCGTCCTCGGCGCGTTTACGGTGGCTGTCGTCGCGGAACACGACCACCGCCCCGCGCAGCTCCCCGTCCGGGTTACGAAGGGCCACGCCGGAGACCCGGACGTGTGTAAGATGCACGCGTTCGTTTCTGACCGTGACGACGATGTCGCGCACCTCGCGCCCCGCCAGCGCTTGCACGAGCGGTACTTCGTCCGGCGGGAGCGGAGTCACTCCGTCTTCGCGGTAGATGCCGTACTCGTTCGCCCACGCCCGCGGCGGCTCATCCACGACGCCTTTGCCGACGATCTCGGCGCCGGCGTCGTTCATGTAGACCATGCGGCCGCTCGCATCGGCGACGCAGATCCCCTCGGGGAGCGCGTCGAACGCCGCACGCAAGAGCCCGTCGTCGACGGGGCGCGGCGCTTCCTTGCGGCTCACGCCCCGGATTCTAGCGGAGTCAGGGCACGTCGACGACGTGGACGTCGATCTTGGTGCCGGAGTCGACGCTCGGGTAGCTCACCTCGACGCGCCACTTGCCCGGCGGTACGTCGACGCCGGTCTCGGTCGCCGCGTTGCACGACAAGAACGCGCCGCCGGCGCGGTCACCGGAAGCGGTGGCCGGGTAGATCTGGTACGTGCCCTTGACCAGTGGTCCACCGTTGATCTGCACGTCGGTGACGTCGATGCGGCCGAGCGCGTAGACCTTGGGGCCCGCGCCACGTTCGCCGAGCGGAACGTCCACGATGCCAGCCCACGCGGGCGCCGAGATGCGGTACCGCGCGCCCTCGTTGCGGAGTGAGACGCCGACGTCGACCGTTTCGCCCGGCGCAAGATCGACACGGGCGGCGTAGCTCGATCCCGAGGAGACGTTGTACGCGGTTCCACCGTTGCCGCATGCCGTGCTCGGGCGGTCGCGGGACGCGGGGGCCTGAATGCGCGCGATGCGGCGCGTCGCCGGATCGGTGAGGACGACGCTCTTCTTCTCGCCCGGCGCGACCTTGAACGACACGCCGTCGAGCCCGCCCATGCCGTAGTTGACCTCGTAGTCGCCGGCGAGGAGCGGCACGCCCTTCGTTCCGTCGGCCGACCGATCGAGCACGCCCGACAGGATGCGAATCTGCCAGTTCGTGATGAGGTCCTTCTCGAGGCCGATGGTGCGCGGCCCACCGATCGCCTTGGGGAACAGTGCCGCCGCAGCGATCGTCGTCGTCTTTCCGGCCTCGAACTTGGCCGTGGACGGGACGCTCGAGTGATACAGCGGCGAATCGGTGCTCAGCGTGAAGGCCTGTTGCCCGAGCGGGATAGGGCCGAGCGATTGGCCGAGGTCGACGGTCTTGTTCGCGTAGGTGACCTTGGTCGGCTCGACGGTGACGCCGGACGGTACGGTCACGACGAGCTGCGCGGGCGCGTCGTTGCCGGCCGGGTTGATCACGGTGGCGCCCTCGTCCTCTCCCGCGGAAGAGTCCATGTTGCTTCCGCAAGCGAAGGTCATGGCGCACAAGAGAGCGAGGGGCGGGAGGCGATGGGTCAGCATGCGTTGGCGTGGTGCACGCCATGTGCCGTCAGCGCGCCTCGGGGTTCCCCCACGTGTTGCGTGCGCAGCGCCATCGATCGGGTTGGCGCCCGCCCCCGGAACGAAAGTACGTACTGGATCACGCGACGCTCTACCCTGAACCCGACATGGTTCACTGTCTTCGCGCGTCGCTCGTCGCACTGGTTCTCGTGGTTGGCTGTAAAACGTCGCCTTCGGTCGAGCAGCCGGCACCGACCGCGTCGGCATCCTCGCGACCATCCACGTCCTCATCTGCCATGACTGCTCAGGTCATCGCACTCGACGCCCCGCCCTCGGGCGACCCCGTCACCGCAGAAGAGCGCTCTGCCGACGCGGCCGGTGAGCGCGCGTTCTCCGCCAAGCTCTACGGTGCGCTCGCGAGCGGCCGAAGCGGCAACCTCTTCGTCTCGCCCGCCAGCGCGCGCTTCGCGCTGTCGATGGTGCTCGGGGGCGCGCGTGGGGAGACGGAGCGAGAGCTCGCGGCAGTGCTCGGCGCGACGCCGAAGACGCACGACGTGGCCGCGTCGCTCGCCGGCGAGTGGGCGGCGCTCGCGGTGCCCTCGCGTCCCGACGACTTTTACAAAGGTCAGAGCATCGTGCTCCGCACCGCGAATCGGTTGTTCGCGCAGCGTGGCAAGCCCTTCGAGCCCGCGTACGTCACGCTCACCAGTACACGCTACGGCGCGCCGATCGAGGCGGTCGACTTCGCCACGGACTCCGAGGGGGCGCGGAAAACGGTGAACGACTGGGTCGCCGCGCGCACCGAGCAGCGCATCAAGGACATCCTGCCGCCCGTCCCCAAGGACACGCGCCTCATTCTCGCCAACGCCATCTACTTCAAGGCGGCGTGGGAGCACCCGTTCCGCGAGGGCGAAACGCGGCGCGAGCCGTTCTTCACCGCCAAGGGAGCGGTCGACGTCCCGATGATGCACGCCACGACGCGCTATCGGTACGGCGAGACGAGCGACGCGCAGATCGTGGAGCTTCCGTACGGTGCCATGGGCCGCAACGACGTCACCATGGTCGTGGTCGTGCCGAAGGCCAAAGACGGGCTCGCCTCGATGGAACGATCGCTCGATGCCTCGCGCGTCGGCACGTGGCTCACCCGGCCGTCGGGCAGCACCCAGATCGACCTCGCGCTCCCCAAGATCAGGATCGAGTCTTCGCTCTCGCTCGGCGATGTGATCGCCGGGCTCGGCGCCCCGAGCCTCTTCGCTGCGGGCAAGGCAGATCTCTCCGGCGTCGACGGCACGCGTGAGCTCTTTGTCGGTCTCGTTCTCCAGAAGACCTTCGTCGAAGTCGACGAGAAGGGAACGGAAGCCGCCGCGGCCACCATCGTCGGACTGAGCGCCGGAGCCGCGCGCGTGGACCCGCCCAAGCCGGTGGTCGTCCGCGCCGATCGTCCGTTCCTCTTCTTCATCCGCGACGCGGTTCGCGATCGGCTCCTCTTCATGGGCCGCGTCGCGGACCCGCGCTCTACTTCTTGAGGAGGCGCAGCCGCCGTTGGGCGTCGACGAGCTTGGGGTCGAGCTTGAGCGCGTGCGTGAACGCTTTCTTGGCGACGGCCTCGTTCTTGTCGAGGAGCGCCATCTCGCCGAGCACGTAGTAGCCGAACGCGAGGTTCGGATCGGCCTTCACCGCGGCATTCGAGATTCGTTTGAGCTTGCCGCGCGCTTCATCCACGTTGGCCACGCCCAGCACGAACTCGGCCCACGATGCGAAGAGCTCGTATTCGGTCGATGTAGGTTGCAGCTTTCGCGCGCGGTCGAAGTTTCCCTTCGCGAGTCGGGTCTGGCCCTGGAAGAGGAGCGCCTTGCCGCGCTGGAACTCCTGCTCGGCGTTGAGCCTCGCTTCGTGCTCGCTCATCGGCGCTGCGGCCGCGGGCGCTCCGGCGGGGGCCGCGCCGACGGGCTTCCACGCACCGGTGGGCGTCGCCACGTCCGTCACGACGCTGCCGCTCGTGACGGCTGTCCCGGGCGCCGCGGCCGGCTTGCCCATGCGCTGCGCGCGGAGGAGCGCCAGCGCGCGGTCGGCCTTCTCCTTGGCGGCCTCCTTCTCGGCGTTGGTGTCGGGCACGGGACCCTTGAACGGCATGAACTGCGCCGGCGTGGGGACGAGGCCGCGATGTGGTTGCGCGGGCGGCGCATCGGGCGTCGACGCGCTCGCAGCGGCGCCAGGCGGCGTGGCGGCGACCGGCGGCGTGGCCGGACGCATGGGGCTCGAAGGCGGCGAGCGATCGCTGAGCGGCGGCGCGCCCGCTGGCTCGGGGCGGAACGCGGCGGCAGGCGTCGGCACCGCCGGGGTCGGTGCAGGCCGCGCCGCGACGTAGGCGATGCCCTTGGTCACGACGAGGGCCGTGAGCACCGCGCTCGCGTCTTCGTTGCCCCGCGCGATCTCGACGAGCTGCTCGATGGTTCGCCTTCCATCGATGTTGGCCACGAACGTTCGCTCATCGGGCGTCATTTGGTAGCGCTGCACCACCGCGGGGACGGGCTCGCGGAGCGTCAGCGCACGGTCGCGTGCGACGAGACCGATCGTCCGCTGCTTGCGCTCCTCGGGCACCCAGCGCGCGGCCTCGAGGACGAGCGGCTCGAGGTGCAGCACGAACTGCGGCGTGCCTTCGACCTGGCCCGTGGACTCGGCGAACGTCCACTCGTAATCCTCGCGCTCGAGCGTGCGGATGATCTTCCACCTGACCTGATCGCCGAGCGCGCGCACCACCTCGTCGCGCGTCAAGAAGCCGAGCTCGATGGCGACCTCACCGAAGCGGAGCTGCTCGTTGTCGATGAGCGCGTCCGTCATTCGCTTCAGCACCGTCAGGTACTGCTGCTCGGTGAGCTTCTCCTGGCGGACGAGCATGCGTCCGAGCGACTCGCCGATGGACTCCTCCTCGGCGAACACGAGCTCGCCGCGGAGCAGGTAGAGGAACGTCCGCGCCCCCTCGGAGCGGACCTCCACCACGCCCGATCGGCCCTCCGAGCGAAGGCTCAGGAGTGACTGGAGGAGGCTGCTCCGGTCCAATGAACAAAAGCTTACCAGGGCGTTCTAGCTGAGCCTCACGTTCTGGTCAGATTGCCCGTATTTAAGATCGTCGGAGGAGCGCGACCTTCACCGACCTACAGCCCCGAGGTTTGGTGCTGGTCGAGGCCGCTCTGATACGCTGATGAAGCTCGGCGCGCGCGTGGTCCTCGGGGTTGCCAGGCGCCGAGTCGGAGGAGTCGATGTTGTCGTCTCGCTTGTCGTTCGTCGCTTGTCTTTCGGTCTCCAGCGTCCTCGTGCTCTCCACCTACGCGTGCGGCAACAGTGGGTCCTCGGGGACCACGCCCGGCTCCGACGACGCTGGGCCCGACGCGTCCTCCATCGTGCCCGACACGGGCCCGACCGATCTCGATGCAAACGGCCACGTCGACGCGCCCGCCCCGCTCTTCGCCACGCGCCTCGGTGCGGGGGAGTCGCATGCGTGTGCCGTCCGCTCGGACGGAACGATCGGCTGCTGGGGCTTCAACACCTCGTATCAGCTCGGAGTGGTCGACGCGGGCGGCACCTTCTCCGCGACACCAATCCGCGCCACCGATTTGAAGGGTGCGGTCGCGACGGTGGGAACGTTCGCGACGAGCTGCGCGCTTCTCGACACCGCCGAGCTCGGCTGCTGGGGCACGAACTCGGGCGGCCTCTTGGGCAACCTCGCCGCGCCGAGCTTCTCGGCCGTGCCCACGCGCGTCGGCAACCTGACCGACGTCGTCGCGGTGACCGGCGGCAAGAAGCACGCGTGCTTGCTCCGCGTCGGCGGCAAGGCCTTCTGCTGGGGCAACAACGACGACGAGCAGCTCGGGAGCGGCATTCCCGGTGCTGGCAACTCGGGCGCGCCCGCGCCCGTCCAGGCGCCGGACAAGATCAAGTACATCGGGAGCGGCGCCACGTCGTCGCACACCTGCGCGATCCGCGACGACGATCAGATCGTGTGCTGGGGACAGAACAACAAGACCGGGCAGCTCGGCGCGCCGACGTACACGGACATTCGCTCGGCGATGCCCCTCCTCGTCGACAACGTGCAAGACGCGATCAAGGTCGCGACCGGCACCGATCACTCCTGCGCCATCCGGAAGGGCGGCACCATGCGCTGCTGGGGCGCCAACGACTTCGGTCAGGTCGGCTTCGGCACGCCCGCAGACCAAGCCGCCGAGAAGATCGCGCAAGACGTCCCCGGCGTGACCGACGCGGTGGCCCTCTCGCTCGGCGATCAGCGTACGTGCATTGTGCACGCAACCGGCAAGGTGTCGTGCTGGGGCAACAACCCCAACGGCGCGCTGGGCGCGGGCGCAGGCGACGCGGGCGCTTTCTCCAAGACGCCGCTCGACGTGGCCGGCATCACCGACGCCGTCGACGTCTCGTGCGGCCTCGGCTTCACGTGCGTCATTCGTCAGGGCGGCAAGGTGTCCTGCTGGGGCGTGAACGACAAGGGGCAGCTCGGGAGCGCTACCCCCGCTCCGGCCCCCGGCGCCTTCACCGGCACGCCAGTCGAAGTCTCCCTCTAACCGTGCCCGTGCCCGTGCCACTGCCCGCCCTCACGCGAGCGCCTCCGCGATTGCCCGAAGGCCCGTAGCGCTCATCGCCGCCTCATCGAACGACTTCTCCTCGGACGCGAACCTGGACCGACCCAGGTCCGCGAGCTCGCGGCGCGCGGTCTCCCATGCCTCGTCCGAGAGACCAATCGCACTCGCGTTGATCAGGAGCCACACGAGCGCGGCCGCGTCGCATTGGAGCTCGGTCCACGCGCGCTCCTCGAACGGGCCGTGGTTGTGGAAGTGCGCGAAGTCGTGGAGGCCCCACACGAGCGCCGTCAGGCGATCGCCCGCGAGCTCGAAGACCTCGCCCGCCGGTGCGCGCGCCGCGTAGAGCCCGTCGGTCGCGTCGTCGATCGCCCACGGCGCGAGGGCCCACTCGTGTTCTTCGGCCAGCGCGCCCACGTGGAGGTGCGCGAGCTCGCGCGGGAGATCCACGCTCCGCGCGCCGGCGCGGAACACGAACGCCATGCGCGGCGGGTTGTCGGCCGTGATGGGCTCACCCCGCGCGATGGGCCCGATCGGCTTACGCCACACGAGCTGCTCGCTCGCGCACCACCCGAACGCGTCGAACACGCCGTCCGGGACGAGGCAGGGGAGCGGCGGTGTCCTCAAGACCACGCGTTCGGCCGCGGCGCGGGGCGCATTTGGGCTGGGGCGGGGGAGGGCGGCCACGTCCTTGCTCTCTTGCATCGACCCGAAAGCAGTGCAAATGGAGACCGCCTTGTCCGCCCAAGAGCTCCCCCCCAAGAAAGACGTCGCGCTCTTTCTCCTCCAGCGCTCGAGCGTGTTCATGCACCTCGATCCGCGCTCGGACGACGTCATCGTTCCGCCGGGGTTCAAGCGGGAGCCGCGCCTCGTCTTGCAAATCGGCTACAAGATGGCGGTCGCCATCCCCGATCTGGCCGTCGAGGCCGACGGATGGAGCGGCACGCTCAGCTTCCGCAAGCAGCCGTTCCGCTGCGTCGTCCCGTGGTCGCGCGTCTTCGCGATGGTCGGTGAGGACGGGCAGGGCATGGTGTGGCCCGAGGACGTTCCGCCCGAGCTCGCGCAGCCGCCGCAAGGCTCGGCGCCCGCGGCCCGCGCGCCCGGCAAACCGGCCCTCGCGCCCGCGCCGTCGGGCCCCTCGCTCACCGAAGAAAAGGCCGCCGCGGCCGACGACAAGCCCGCCGACGACAAGGGCAAGACCAAGGGCAAGCGCGGCAAGAAGAAGAAGGACAGCGCGCCTGAGAGCGCGCCGCCTGCGAGCTCGCCCGATCTCGACGCCGCGCCCGAGGCCGCGCCCGAGCCCAAGCCGGCGCCCGCCCCTGCGGCGGCCGCGCCCAAGCCCGCGCAACCCGGCAAGCCCAAGCGCGAGCTCCCGCCCTACCTCCGCGTCATCAAGTAGCGCCCGCGATGCTCTTCCGCCCGCGCCGCGCTCTCGTCTTCGCCGCGTGTCTCGCGGTGGTGATCGTCCTCGAGCTCACACTCGACTCGATCATCCCCGACAGCTCGGTGCGCCAGCTCCTCATGCTGGCCTCGTGCAACGTCATCGTCGCGCTCTCGCTCAACATCATCAACGGCATGGCCGGTCAGTTCTCGATCGGCCACGCGGGCTTCATGCTCCTCGGTGGGTACAGCTCGGCGATCGTGTCGAGCCACCTCCACGAGTCCATGTTCGGTGGCGGCGCGCCGACGTTCGCGCACTCGTTCGTGATCGTTCCGTTGGGCCTTCTCTTGTCGGCGGCCACGGCTGGGCTCGCGGGCTTGCTCGTGGGGCTTCCGAGCTTGCGCCTCAAGGGCGACTACTTGGCGATCGTGACTCTCGGGTTCGCCGAGATCCTGCGCCTCCTCGTCTCCACGGCGAGCGTCGGTGAGCGCGAGACCGTCGCGCAGGCGTGGGCCAAGGTCGGTCACGACGGCGTCATCGGGCCGCTCTTGCACATGCCGTCGGTCATGATCGCGAACCTCGAAGGGCAGCGCGGCTACGCGGGCCCCAACCCCACCGCGGGCCTGCCGCTCTACGCGGGGCCGTTCTGGGTGTTCGGCATCATGGGCCTTTCGATCTTGCTCGCGTGGCGCATCAAGTTCTCGGGCTGGGGTCGCGCCCTCCGCGCGCTGCGCGAAGACGAGATCGCGGCCGCGGCGGTGGGCGTCGATCCCACGCGCTACAAGGTGATGAGCTTCGTGCTCTCGGCCGTGGGCGGCGGGCTCGCCGGCGGCCTCATGGCGCAGATGCACGACGGCTCGCCGATCGTGAACCCCGAGAGCTACGGCTTCCAAGCATCGTTCGACGCGATCACCATGGTCATCCTCGGCGGCTCCGGCTCCGTGACGGGCGCCGTGATCGGCGGCGTCTTCGTCACGTTCACGGTCAAGGCCATCGAGCTCGCGCAGGGCACGTCGGCGGTGCAGCAGCTCCGCATCGACTACCCGCAGCTCGACTTGAACGCGCTCCGCATGATCCTCTACGCGGCCGTCCTCATCGCGCTCATGGTGTGGCGCCCCGAGGGGCTGCTCGGCGAGCGCGAGCTCTTCGGCAAGAAGAAGAAGCACACTCCGAAGGCGCCGCCGCCCGCGCCAGCCGACGCACCCGCCACGACGAGCCCGGCAGGTGCCGCGTGAAGCTCGTCCTCGAGCACGTGTCGAAGAGCTTCGGCGGCCTCAAGGCCGTGAGCGACGTGTCATTCACCGTGCCCGAGAAGGCCATCTTCGGCCTCATCGGCCCGAACGGCGCTGGGAAGACCACCGTCTTCAATCTCATCACCGGCGTCTACAAGCCGGACACCGGCATCATTCGCTTCGGCGACTCGGATCTCCTTCCCTTGAAGCCCGCGCAGATCGCCGGCGTCGGCATCGCGCGCACGTTCCAGAACATTCGCCTCTTCGGGCAGCTCACCGTCGTCGAGAACCTGCTCGTCGCGTGCGAGCTCCAGCGCAAGGCGCACCTCGGCGCGGCCGTGCTCCGCTCGCGATCGCATTACGACGAAGACGAGAAGATGCACGAGCGCGCGTACGAGCTCCTCCGCGTCTTCGAGCTCGAGGCCATGTCGCACGACGAGCCCACGTCGCTCTCGTACGGCAACCAGCGGCGTCTCGAGATTTGCCGCGCGATGATGCTCTCCCCGAAGCTGCTCCTCTTGGACGAGCCCGCCGCCGGCATGAACTACGGCGAGGCCGAGGGCCTGAAGACCCAAATCCGCTGGCTCCGCGACACGTTCGATCTCTCGGTCGTCTTGGTCGAGCACAACATGCAGGTGGTCATGGGCGTGTGCGAGGACATCCACGTCCTCGATCACGGTGAGACCATCGCGCGCGGCACGCCCACCGAAGTGCGCAACGATCCCAAGGTGCTCTCGGCCTACCTCGGTGAGGACTCGCCCGACTTCGGCGTGCACGCGCCGGCTGCGAGCGACGCGTCCGCGGACGGTGGAGGTGCCTCGTGAGGACCGCGCACCCGACGCGCCCTGCGCTCTCGCTCGGCGGGAAGCCCTTGCTCGAGCTCGACGACGTGCGCGTGTCCTATGGAGGCATCAAGGCCCTCAAAGGCATCAAGCTGCACGTGGATGCGGGGGAGATCGTCGCCCTCATCGGCGCCAACGGCGCGGGCAAGACCACGACGCTCAAATCGATCGTGCGCCTCCTCCCGCTCGCCGGTGGCACGCTCCGCTTCGCGGGCGCGGACATCGCCAACCTCGACACCGAGACCATGGTCGAGAAGGGCGTCTCGCTCGTCCCCGAAGGGCGCGCGATCTTCCCCAACCTCACCGTGCGCGAGAACCTCGAGCTCGGCGCCTACGGACACCGCCACCGCGGCGCGATGCACGAGACCATCGAGGACGTGACGCAGCTCTTCCCGCGCATCGGCGAGCGCATGAAGCAAGAGGCCGGCACGCTCTCCGGCGGCGAGCAGCAGATGCTCGCCATCTCGCGCGCGCTCATGGCGCGCCCCGCGCTCCTCCTCCTGGACGAGCCGTCGCTCGGCATCGCGCCCAAGCTCGCGCAGCAGATCTTCCAAGCCATCGTGTCGATCGCCAAGGCTGGCGTCACCGTGCTCTTGGTCGAGCAGAACACGCGCATGGCGCTCGCCGTGAGCCGCCGCGCCTACGTGCTCCGCACCGGGGAAATCGCCCTCTCCGGTGCGTCGGCCGAGCTCGCGCAGAACCCCGAGATCCAGGCCGCCTATCTCGGCGGCTGACCGTCGAACGACCGCGCGCGGGTCACTTCGACTTCTTGGTCACCGGCGGGTGCGTGGTCGTCGCGACCGGCGGCGCGGCGTCGCGCGGGAGGAGCTGACGGAGCTGCCACGAGTGGACGAACACGCGGCGGCGCACGGACGTGAGCTTGTCGCGGAGGCGGAGCGCGAAGAACGTGGCGATGAAGATGCACACGAGCTCGGCGACGATGCGGAGCTTGAGCACCACGTCGGACTGCACCTCGGCCATGGGGAGCACGCCCGCGCTCGCGAGGAGCCACGGCACGACCACGGCGGCCGAGCAGGCGATGAACGGCAAGTAGCGGTGCTTGGGTGCCATGGCCAGCGTGAAGCCGAGCGAGATCACGGTGGCGAAGGTGGCGGTGAGCGCACCCGGGCCGAGCACGAGCGACGTCATCGCCACGGCGATGGCGGCGAGGAGCGGCACGTAGGCCGGCGAGAATCCGTCGCGCTGCGGGCGCGCGGCCACGCGGAGGAGCGCGACGCCGGGGAGCGTCCACGCGATCGCGTTGGCGAGGAGCGCCCAGATCGAGCTCACGCCACCGATGTAGAATGCAGGCAATAGCGCGACCCACGCGAAGCACCCCACGGCGCCGGCGCGAGCGCGCGCGCGCTGCAGTTGGCGTTCGGCGGCGGCGTCCTCGGCCACCGCGTCGGCAGGCATCTCGCTCGGCGCGTGCGTCAGGAGCTCTACCAACGCGCGCAAGGCCTCTTGGTTCTCGGGATCGAAGGCGAGGGCGCGGCCCACGGCGCGGAGCGACTCGCTGCGCGCGCTCATGGCCTCGGGGCCGCCGTGCTTGGCGCGCGAGTACGCGAGGCGCGCGGCGGTGACGTGATTCTGCGACATCTCGCGGCGAAGCGAGAGATCGCGATCGCCGGCGAGGTAGCGATCGAGCGCGTCGTAGAGCTCGCGGACGCTCCCAAAGCGGTCGGCCGGACGCGGCGCCGTGGCGCGGAGGCAGATGGCGTCGAGCTCGGGCGCGATGCCGCGATCGGGCGCGCGCTCCGACGGGCGAATGCGCGTTCCGGCGATCGTCGACTTGGCGGCGTCGATCAGATTCACGGGGTGGAGCGACGTCAGCGTCAAGAGCTCGAAGAGCGTGGCGCCGAGCGCGTAGACGTCGGTGCGGGCGTCGAGCGTCTCGCCGCGGACCTGCTCGGGCGCCATGTAGCCCGGCGTGCCGCCGCCGCGACCGCGCGCGCCGACGCGTTCCGCGAGGCCCCAGTCGAGGAGGTACACCTCACCGAAGGAGCCGAGCATGATGTTCGCGGGCTTGACGTCGCAGTGATAGACGCCGCGCGAGTGCGCGTAGTCGAGCGCGAGGCACACGTTGCCGAACGCGGTGAGCAGGCGGTGTCGCGAGTACTCTCCGGCGCCGCCCGACACCGCGGTCTGCCGGATGATCGCGTCGAGCGTGAGCCCTTCGACGCGACGCATGGTGAAGTACGGCGCGCCGTTGGGCTCGCTCGCGAGATCGTAAACGGGGACGATCGACGGGTGCTCGAGCTGCGCCTGCACGAGCGCCTCTTCCACGAACCGCACGCGGTCCATGCGCCGGTCGGCGAGCTCGGGCCGCATGTTCTTGAGCGCGATGGCGCGCTGGATGCGGCGGTCCATGCACAAGCGGACCTCGCCCATTCCGCCCTCGCCGAGGAGCGCAGTGAAATCGTAGCGACCGCTCGATTCCTCTTCCTCCACGAGCTGGCGCCGCTCTTCGACCAAGGCCCCCGGCAGGCGGGCCAGCGTCGCGTGCTCCCCCGACTCGTAGGTGCGGGTGTCGTACTCTCTCGCTGGACCTTGCTCTGACCAGACAGCTTTCAGATTTCCCCTGGGGCGGCGCATGGTTGGAGTCATCGCAACCGTCGTGCCTCCATGCCTCTCGCGGAATCCCGACGGAATTTTCCGTCACGCCGATGGACACGCGCGATCCGTGGGCGACACCGAGGGGGAACGACGGCTCGGGGGGCAGGTGGCGGCGCGATGCACAACGGGGGCGAGGGCGCACATTTGCGCCCGTCGTTGACAGGGTCGCAATCTCGCGCGATTCACGAGCCGCCATGAACCAAGCGCGCGCCCTCTCTCGCAAGTCGGCCCTGCTCATCGCTGCCACGGTCGCTTTCGGCGTCGCCGCCGCGTGCTCGGGCTCGGATCGAGACTCACTCGGAAAGGCCGGCGCCGATGGCGGCGCTGGCGAGGGCGGCACCTTCGCCACCGGGGACGGCGCCTCGTCGCGCGGAGAGAAGTGCGACGGGTCGCTCCGCAAAGTCCTCGACGCCGATGGTTTGGTCGTCGCCGAGTGTCCGCCCGAGCAAGGGTGCGCGGGCGGCCGCTGCGTCGATGCGTGCGACGCCGCCGAGGCCGCCAAGGGAAGCCTCGGCTGCAACTACTTGGTATCGACCCCCGCGTTCGCGCCGAGCGTCACCCAGCCGTGCTTCGCGATGTTCATCGCCAACAGTTGGGCGAAGGACGTCGCCATCACGGTGGAGCGCGGCGGACAGAAGCTCGACGTCACCGCGTTCGGACGTATCCCGGACGGGACACCCAACGTCGCGAGCTGGAAGCCGGTGCCCAAGTCGGGGCTCCCGCCGTCGCAGGTCGCCGTCCTCTTCCTCTCCTCCGATCCGGGCTCGACGCACCCCATCGGCGGATCGATGGCGTGCCCGATCACGCCGGCGGTCAACGCCGCGACCGCGACGCAAGGCTCCGCGGTCGGTCAGGCGTTTCGGGTGACGACCGACGTGCCCGTCACCGCGTACGACATCCATCCGTTCGGCGGCGCGCGCTCCTTTTTGCCGAGCGCGCAGCTCCTCTTGCCCACCACGGCGTGGGGCCAGAACTTCGTGGCCGTCACGCCGCTCGCCTCCGATCCGCAGACGTACTGGGGCCAGGTCGTCGCCAAAGAAGACGGCACGCAGATCGACGTCGTGCCGACCACGTCGCTGCCGGCGGCCGGCAGCGTGCCCGCCGCGGGCGCCAACCAAAAGAGCACCTTCACGCTCAACGCGGGCGAGTTCGTGCACTGGCAGCTCTCGAACGACATGGCCGGGTCGGTGCTCTCGAGCTCGAAGCCCATCGCGTTCGTCGGTGGCTCGACGTACGTGTGCCTCTCGTCGAGCACCTCGTCCGGCGGCGGCTGCGACAGCGATCACCAGCTCGTCCCGCCGGTGCAAGCGCTCGGAAACGAGTACGCCGTCGCCTCGTATCTGACGCGTCGCGCCGATCTCCAAGACGAGGCGGTCCTCTATCGCATCGTCGGCGCCGTCGACGGGACCACGCTCACCTACGAGCCTTCGGTGTCGGGCGCGCCGACCACGCTGAACAAGGGCCAGGTCGTGAAGTTCGAGGCGACTTCGAGCTTCACGGTGAAGAGCCAAGACGACAAGCACCCGTTCTACGTCGGGCAAGCGATGCCCGGTTGCCAGGTCCAGAGCGGTAGCCGCGGCGGCATCACGCAGCCGCCGCCGTTCGGCCTCGACAACTGCCTCGGCGACGAAGACTACGTCGTGGTGCTCCCGCCCGCGCAGTACCTCTCGCGCTACGTGTTCTTCACCGATCCCACCTACGCGACGACCAACCTCGTCATCACGCGCAAGAAGGTCGCGGGCGGCTTCAAGGACGTGACCGTCGATTGCCTCGGCACCGTCACCGGCTGGAAGCCGATCGGATCGAGCGGTGAGTACGAGATGACGACGATCGATCTCGTGCGCGGCAACGCGCCCAATGGCTCGTGCTCGAACGGTGGTCAGGTGGCCGAGAGCGACGCGCCGTTCGGCATCACGGTGTGGGGGCTCGACGTCTTCGCTTCGTATGCGTACCCGGCCGGCGGCAACGTCGCCGCGATCAACGCCGTCGTCGTTCCCGTCGTCCCGAAGTGACGCGCGCGGGCGCCGCTACTTGGCGCGCGCGCCTTTGCAGCCGTTGGCCAGCGCGTCGGCCGCGCGATCTTTGGTGCGGCCGGTCGCGCCACGGAGCGCGGGGCCGCCCAGCGCGGCGCACGTCTTCTTGAGCTGACGGGTCTCGGAGCCGTAGGGATCGACGCCGCCCGTGACGAGCGGCGCCGTGCCGGGGTTCTTCGCCAGCGCCGCGTCGAGCACGTCGTCGAGCTGGGTCGGGCAGCGCTTGACCGCGTGCGCGAGCGGAACGGCGAGGCTCGTATACGCGGTGGGCGGCCGCGTATCCATCGCCTGGCTCCACAGCTTCGCGAGGCGCGGGCAGGGCATCGCTTCGAGCTTGCCGGCGCCCGAGAGGAGCCCGGGCTCGGCGGTCTGCGCAAGCCAAAGGAGCGTTGCGTCGTCGAGCATCGCGAGGCGAACGACCGCGTCGAGGCACGCCGGATCGTCGCGTGATGCCTCGTCGGCCTTGAGGAAGGTCTCGCGCGACGCCGCGCTCGCGTCGGGCGACGCGAGGCCGCGGCACATGTTCGCGCGCGTCGTCTTGTCTTTGAGTCGCTCGGCCACGACCGCGCTCGCGCCCGTGCTGGCGATCATGGCGGCGATGGTGACGCGTGACTCTCTCGGGCCGGCCTGCACGAGCGCGTTCGCGAGATCGGGAACGAACGCCGCGAGGTGTGCTCGGGCCGGCCTGCACGAGCGCGTTCGCGAGATCGGGAACGAACGCCGCGAGGTGTGCGTCGCCGCGCGCCATGGCCGACGCCGCGAGCTCGGCGCGGCTCGGTTGGGCGATGCCGGCCTTGAGGAGCTCGGCGCCCCACGGCGCCCCGCGCCCTACGGCGCCCCACGCTGCGATGTACGCGTTGACGTCGTTTTCGGCGCGAACCTGGAGCGCCGCCCGCGCTTTGTCGTTCTTGTCGGCGAGCCGCCCGAGCGCGGCCACGGCCTCGGGCGAAGCGTTGGCGACGAGGTAGCCGACGTCCCCTTTGGCCTCGGCGTCGTTCACCGACGTGGGCTTGCACGCGCCCGAAAACAGCGCGAATCCGAGCGCGAGCGCCAGCCCCCGTTTCATGCGCGTGAGCCTACAACGCGGGCCAGGACCTCCTCTAGTTTACGGCGCAACCAACGGAGCACCGCTCGAGGCGGGAACCGCTCGTAGCGCTTGCGGCGCGGACGCGCGCGCCCTACTCGCATCCTCGTGCGGATCGTCGTCAGCGGAGGAACGGGCTTCGTCGGAACGGCGCTCGTCGCGGCGCTCCGAAAGCGCGGCGACGACGTGGTTGTTCTCTCGCGCGCAGAAGGGCCGGGCACGGCCCAGTGGACGCCGGGGCGGAGCGGCCCGTGGACCGCGCACCTCCGCGGCGCCGACGCGGTGATCAACCTCGCCGGCGCGGGTCTCTTCGACGAGCGATGGACGCCCGCGCGCATCGCGATCGTGCGCGAGAGTCGCATCACCGTGACGCGCGTCCTCGCGGAGGCCATCGTTCGCGAGTGTCCGCAGGCATCGTTCGTCAGCGCGTCGGCCGTCGGCTACTACGGGATGCGCAAAGACGATGCGGTCGTGACGGAAGACACGCCGCCCGGTCACGATCTCTTGAGTGAGATCTGCGTGGAGTGGGAGGCCGCGGCCGAGCCGGCGCGCGCGGCCGGCGTTCGCGTGACTCACCCACGCATCGGCATCGTGCTGGGACGCGGCGGCGGCGCGCTCGAGAAGATGCTGCCTGCGTTCCGCGCCTTCGTCGGGGGGCCGATCGGCGACGGCCGGCAGTGGTTCAGCTTCATCCATCTGCGCGACGTGGTCTCGGCGCTCGTCTTCCTCGCCGAGAAGACCGACGCGCGCGGGCCGTACAACCTGACGGCGCCGACGCCGGTGACCATGAACGATCTCGCTCGTGGGATCGCGCGCGCGCTCGGTCGACCGTCGCTGTTCCGCGTTCCTCCGTTCGCCCTCAAGCTCGCGATGGGGGAGGGGCGCGCCGAGGCGCTGCTCACCGGACCGCGCGTCGTGCCGCAGCGCCTCCTCGCCGACGGTTTCTCGTTCGCCTTCCCCGCGCTCGGGCCCGCGCTCGACGACATCCTGCGCTGAAGGTGTGTCGATGAATACGGTCTCGGTGCTTCGGTGAGGTCACTGGAGAGCAGCGGCAGCGGGAAGTAAGCGGCGGGGCCGCCGCCCTACTGCGTGGCAGAGCACGAGTGACGGAGCGCCTCCCGGCACGCGTCGCCTGCACCACAAGTCGCGCCGGGCTCGCCGGTTTGTCCCGTTGCCACTCCTTGGCAGAACCGTCGACTCGAATTGCGACGCTGACTCGTCGACAACGTTCGCGCTCGTCTCAAAACGTGATGTTGCGCGCCGAAAATACGCGCTTTAGCTCGCCTTGCAGCGCCGCACCCGATGCGGCGTAGCTCGCCTTCGCGAGCTCGATGAAGCGCGATGCCTTGGTGCCGGAGAGGGCGCGCGCCGCGCTCGCGCGATCGTCGGGGCTCCCGTGATCGAGCAAGCCGAGCAAGAGCTCGGCCGCCTCGGTCGTGTCGATGTGGGCGATGGCTTCGATGGCGGCGGCGCGCACGCCCGGCGCGCTCGATTCGGCGAGGATGCGGGCGAGCGGATCGAATGCGTGATTGAAGTGCAACGAGCGCATGGCGCGCGACGCCTGGTCGACGATCGCGCCGTCCGTCTCGCGAAGGGCGGCGCGCACGGTCACGAAGCTCCGCTTGAAGAAGAGGGTCTCCAGGGACTCGAGCACCGCCACGCGCACCGCGCGCTCGGGCTGGCGATAGAGCGCTTCGAGCGGCGCCAGCATCGCGTACACCTGGACCTGCCCGAGCGAATTCGCGAGCGCGGCGAGCGCTGCGGTGCGCGCCGGGCCTGTGGCCGGAACCGTGAGCGCGTGGAGCCGCGCGAGCATCGCGTGGCGACGCGTGAGCTCGGCGAAGCGACCATCGAGGATGACGTCCGCGGTCGCCTCCTCGGCGCTGCCCGCCTCCTCCCACTCGATCACGTCGTCGTGCCAGACCTCCTGGAGCTCTGCGGGCCTCGGCTGCGCGCCACCTTGCGAAGCCTTCGTGATGGGCTCGTCGGTGACTCCCGCGTAGCGCTTCGACGCCCGCGTGTAGTGCTCGCGGCGCGCGTGCTCCAGATCGAGCGCGCCGAGCTCTGCGTAGAGCCGGCCCACGCGCGCGAACTGCCCGACGTCGCCGAACGCGAGGATGGCCGCGAGCATGGCGTTCTCGGCGATGGAGACGGGCGCGCCGCGGGCTTGATGCGCGCGCGCCACGGCCTCCCAAAGCTCGCCTTCCGTCTGGGCGTACGCGCGGCTGGCGGCGGACATCGAGAGCGAGCGTGCGTAGCTCGCGGCCTCGCGGGCGAGGGTGGCCGCGGCCGAGAGCTCGCCGCGGTCGCGCGCGGCTGCGAGCGCCTCGTCGAAATGTTGGAGCACGAAGTACTTGAGCCCGTCCTCGCGCAGGAGCCGCACCGCGTTCACGAAGCCCTCGAGCACGTGCTCGAAGGCGCCGGTCTCGCGGCCGATCTGCACGAGCACCTGGAAGCAATCGAAGGCGCGCTCGCGTTGGCCCATCGACTCGAACTGATCGGCGGCCTCCTCGAGCATGCGCACCGACGCGACCAGCGCCTCGCGTGAGCCGCGGGCGTCGTCGCACTTCTTGGCGCAGCGCGCGAGGTTGAACGAGACGAGCCCGGCCAAGTACGCGTCGGTCGACTCCTTGGCGAGGACCTGCGAGAGGCGCGACCAGAGCGCGCGGGCGTGGCTCCAGTCACCGGCGCGTTCGCGCAGGATCGCCGCATAGGCGACCTTGCCGCCGCTCTCGGCGATCTCCGCCGCGTCGCGCGTCCGGCCGCTCGCGGCGAGGCTGCGCGCACGATCGATCGGCGGGGCGCCCTCCGCGAGCTCGAGTACGCGATCCCACGCGGCAGCTCCCGACTCGGCAGCCTTCTTCCCGCGCCGCACGAAGCTCGCTTCGCTATCGCTCACGTCGCGCGCGCGCGCGCGCTCGCTCTCGGCGAGATACCAGGCGCACGTGAGCGCCTCGCGGGTGCGCCCGAGCCGGGCGAGGACGCCCGTGAGCGGCCGAACGACGCTCGCGTAGTCGGCCTCGGCGACGGCGGGTTGCTGCGCCGCTTGGAAGAGCGCGTTCGCGGCCTGCGCGAGGTCGCCGCGCGCGGCGGCCTTCTCGCCTTGCTCGCGGAGGTAATGCAGGTCTTCGAGCATGGGCGCGGGGCGCCGCCGGCGCGAACCGACGGGTCAGTTCGGCGGAGTGCTCGGCGAGGGCGCGCGCGCCTTGTCGCGCAGCTTGCGCTTGGGGAAGGTGAGCACGGTCTCGACGAGGCCGATCGCGACGTAGAACGTGAGGAGCCACACGAGGACGAACGCGGGCTTGGTCTGCAGCGAGACGATCGCGCTCGAGCCCACGGCGACTCCGACGAGCGCGAGCGAGCGAGCGTTGAGGCGCAGATCCTTGAAGGAGCGGAACTTGATGGTCGACACCATCAGGAACGCCAAAAACAGCGTGAGCCCGACCATGGCCCAAGCGGTGCGCGGGCCGAGGAGGACGCCGGGCGCCGCGTGATGGGCCACGACCAGCGAGATGAGGATGCCGGCCGCGCCGGGCACCGGGAGGCCAAGGATGTACTTTCCAGGCTTCGTCGGCTGCCCGCGCTCGTTCATGCTGAGCACGTTGAAGCGCGCGAGGCGCACCGCGCCGGCGCCGGCGAACACGAAGCCGACCACGAGGCCCACCGTGCCGGTTTGGTAGAGCGACCAGTGATAGACGAGGAGCCCGGGCGCGACGCCGAACGACACGACGTCGGCGAGCGAGTCGAGCTGGAGCCCAAACGCGCTCTGCGTCTTGGTCAGGCGCGCGACGCGGCCGTCGAGCATGTCGAAGAAGAGCGCGAAGACGAGGAGCAGCGCTGCTCGATAGAAGTCGTCGTCGGTGGTGGCCGCCGCCGAGATGCGGATGGAGTCGAACCCGCAGAAGATCGACGAGAGCGTGATCATGTTCGGCAGGATGAAGAGGGTCTTCTTCAGATCCAGCTTGCGGGGTGACGACGCCACGGTTGAGCTCCCTCCCTTGAAAAAAGACGACTCCGGAATGTGACCCAAAGAAGGCGAGCCGTAAAGTCCGGGCGGCTCCCTGGCTGGACCCCCGAATTTGGCCTTCGCTCGAGCGGGAGCCTACGCTTCAAGCTCGATGAATTGGCGTCGTTCGCTCCTCGCTGGTGCGTGGCTGACCGCGCTCGCCTTCGGCGGGACCGTGGGCTGTGCTCACGGCGAGACCGACAGTGATCGGCGACTCCAGAAGCTTCGCGACGAGCTCTCGCGGGTTCAAGCCGACCGTGATCGCGTCGATCAGCGTCTCGTGGCGCTCGAAAGCCAAATCGCGTCCAATCCGGCCGAGTCCTCGTCCTCCCCTCCGGCCTCCGCGCCATCGAAGAACGGCAAGAGCGCGAGCGCGAGCACCACGGCGGCGGTCGTGACCCCACCGCTCCGCGTGGTGCGTCTCGGCGCCGATGGCACGCCCGCGACCGAGGTCACTGCGGTCGACGACACGGCGAGCTCGATCGACGACGACACGGCCCGCCCGGTGCTCCGCGTGGTGGGCGGCGCGTCGCCTCGCGTCCGAGGCCGCGGGCGTACGGCCGGGAGCGGCGCGCGCGATACCATCGTGGAGACGCTGCCCGACGAGTCTGCGTCGGCCGAGGGCGCGCCGTCCATTCGCGAGCGCGCGCCTCGTCCGAGCGCACTCGATCCCGAAGCCCGCCGCGCCTACGACGACGCGCTGGCCCTCGTGCGCGCGAAGAAATGCGGCCCCGCGCTCGACGCGTTCGCGGGGTTCATCGTCCGCTGGCCCGATCACCCCAACGCCGACAACGCGATGTACTGGCGCGGTGAGTGCTACGTCGAGCTCGGCGATCTGCCGCGCGCCGTCGAGCAGTTCGAGGGCACGATCGCTCGCTTCCCGCTCGGTAACAAAGTGCCCGACGCGCTTTTGAAGCTGGGCCTCTCGTACCAAAAGCTCGGAAATCAGGCTCGTGCCCAAGACGCATTCGAGCGTCTCCTGCGCGAGTACCCAAAGAGCGAAGCCCGTCGAAAGATTCCGCAGGGAGCCGCAAGCACGCCATGAGACGCACTCCGCTCACCACGTCGCATTCGTTCGTCGCCCTCGTCTTGGCGGTGCTCGTGCCGCTCACCGTCGCGACACCACGCGACGCCGCGGCCCAGAACGCTCCCGCAGCGCCGGCAGCTGCGCCAGCGCAGCCCGCGACCGTGGTTCCCGTCTTCCCGGGGCCCGTCGCGTCGCCGCCGCCCGGACAGGCCCTCGGCGGCGGCTCGCTGGACTCGTCGTCGCGCCCCAAGCTGCCGGGTGAGTCCGACTCGTTCGACCTCGGTCAAGGCTCGGGCTCGGGCGGAACCGTGTTCGGAAACGACAAGGGACCCGTCTTCCTCCCCGGCGATCGCTCGACCGTGCGCATCGGCGGCGTGGCTCCCGACGTCCACATCGTGCAGCGGGGCGACACGCTCTGGGACCTCTGCGATCGGTACTTCCAGAACCCGTATCAGTGGCCGCGGATCTGGTCGTACAACCCGCAAATCCAGAACCCGCACTGGATCTATCCCGGTGACGCGGTGCGCTTCCGCGGCAATCGCGTGGCGCAAGGGACCGGCGGCGGTGTGGCCCCCGCCTCGGCGTCGAACATCATCGACCGCCGCCGCCAGGTCGCGCCCGACACGCTCTTCCTCCGTGACCAAGGCTTCATCGACGATCAGGCCGACGAGAACTGGGGCGAGATCAACGGGTCGCCCGAGGACAAGATGTTCCTCACCGACACCGACGACGTGTATCTGCGCCTCGACGTGTCACGCGACGTTCGCATCGGGCAGGAGCTCACGGTGTTCCGCTATGCGCGCAGCGTGCCGGGCGGCAAGCTCGTGCAGCTCCAGGGCACCGTTCGCATCAACGATTGGAACCCCAAGACCGGCATCGCCCGCGCGTCGGTGGTCGAGACGCTCGACGCGATCGAGCGTGGCGCGCGCGTCGGTCCCGTCGGACGCCGGTTCACGATCGTGCCGCCGCTCCGAAACGAGACCGACGTCGAGGCGACGGTGCTCGCGAGCCTCTATCCGCACGTGTTCTACGGCCAGAATCAGCTCGTCTTCATCGACAAGGGCGAGAAGGACGGCGTGCATCCCGGGAACCGACTCCTCATCACGCGCCGCGAGGACGCGTGGGGGAAGAGCCTCGCCGCGCCCAACGCCGCGACGCGCATCGCGATCGAGAGCACTTCGCCGGCCGCCATCGAGAAGGTGCCGACGCCCCGCAACAACCGGGTTCTTCCGGAGGAGTCGGTCGCCGATCTCCGTGTGGTCTTCGTGCGCGATCACAGTGCGGCGTGTATCGTCACCAACAGCGACCGCGAGATCGAGCCGGGCGACATCGCCAAGATGCGAAAAGGTCTCTGACCGCCGACTGGGCCTGACGACACGCCCGACTGGACGCGCCGCGCGATCCGCGGCAAAAGACCGCGTTCGATGGGCGAGTCCCTCTTCGAGAAGCTGCTCTCCTCGCACTTCGCCGGCGGCGCCAAGACGCCGGGCGAGGAGGCGATGGTGCGCGTCGACGAGGTCGTCCTTGGCGACGGGGCTGCCGCGCTCGCGTACCTCGCGCTCGAGCACTTCGGCGTCGAGCGGGTCCGCGTGCCCCGCGCCGTAACCTACGTCGACCAGGTGACGATCTCCGACGACGGTCGCGTGGCCGACGAGCACGCCTACCTCGTCGCCGCGTCGCGCCGCCTCGGCATCACGCTCTCGCCGCCCGGCCACGGTGTCGCGCCGGTGCTCCATCTCGAGCGATTCTCGACGCCCGGGTCCGTCGCCGCCGTGGCGCATCCGTTCGGTGCGGCGCTCGGCGCGGCGGCCATGCTCGCCTTGTCGGTCCCTGCGCTCGATGCGTCGCTCGCGCTCGCGGGCGAAGCGTGCGCGATGGTCGTCCCGCGCGTGTGGAGGCTTTCACTGACGGGCGCGTTCCCGGCCTGGGTCAACGCGGTCGACGCTGCGCTCGAGCTCCTCCGGCGTCACGGGAAGTCGTCGCGCGCCGGGACGGTGCTCGAGGTGACGGGACCTGCGCTCGCCGATCTCCCGGTGAGCGAGCGCGCGCTCTTCGCGTCGATGGCCACGGAGCTCGGCGTCGTGGCCACGCTATTTCCAGCCGACGACGTGCTTCAGCGCTACCTCGAGCGGCGCGGCCGCGGAGATGCCTTCACGCCGCTCGCCGGTGACGAAGCCGCGAGCTTCACGTTCGACGACGAGCTCGACCTCAGCGCGCTCGAGCCGATGATCGCCAAGCCGCAGAGCCCCACCAACGTGGTGCCGGTGCGCTTCGCCGAGGCGACGCCCATCGGCCAAGTGATGATCGGCGCACCCGGCTTCGCGAGCGAGCGCGACCTCGCGCGCGTCGCGTACGTGCTCGAGGGCAAGACCGTGTACCCCGGGGTCGGCTTCGATCTCAACTCGCCTACGCGCGCCTTCACCGCGAGCATGGCCGAGAGCGGCGCGCTCGCGAAGCTCCTCGCCGCGGGCGTGCGCGTCCACGAGCCGTCGCTGTTTGGGGCGGTGGGCGTCGGTCAGGCGCCGCCCGGCGGTCGCGCCAGCCTGCGCACGACGACGCAGAATTACCCCGGCGCGAGCGGGACCAAAGACGATCGCGTCTTCTTGTGCAGCGCGGCGACGGCAGCGGTGTCCGCCGTGCGCGGCGTCGTGTCGCGACCGAGCGACGCCGGGAACGACCCTTTGGTGTTGGGCGCGGCCCCGCTCGCGGCTCCGGCGATCGCCAGCGGCTTCATCGAGCCGCTGCCTGCGCCCTCCACGTCCGAGAGCGGCTCGTCGCCGCCGCCTCCGAGCAAGCGCGTGCCGGTGCCGGTCACCAAGGGCGCGAGCATGCGGCCGCTCCCCGCGTTCGACGCCTTCCCGCGTCGCGGTGAGCTCCGTGCGCTGCTCAAAGTGCCGGACGACGTGCCGCTCCGAGAGATCGCCCCCGAGGGCCTCCGCGGTCTTTCGTTCGGCGCGAACGTGGGCGCGCTCGCCGATCTGGCGTTCGAAGGCATCGACGTCACGTACGTGAAGCGCGCCAAGGTCGCGCGCGATCAAGGCGGGCACGTGATCATCGCCGGCCACAACTTCGGCTACGGCGGTGCGCGCGACGCGACTGCGCTCGCGCTCCGTCACCTCGGCCTTCGGGTCGTCATCGCCAAGAGCTACGGCGGTCAGTTCCGTCGCATGCTTCTCGGCGCCGGTGTCCTCGCGCTCACCTTCGTGGCCGACGCGGACTACTACCCGATCGAGCCGGGCGAGATCCTCGTCTTCGACGATCTGCGGGCCGGGCTCGCGATGGGCCCCGAGCTCACCGTGCGGCGCAAGGCGCAGAGCACCTTCCTCACGCGGAGCGCGCTCAGCGCGCGCGAGCTTTCGATGCTGCTCGAGGGCGGGATTTTGAGCTGGTTTCACGCGACCGTGGCGCCTTCCGTGCCGCCTTCGCGTCGCTCGTCCGGGTCAGCTCGACCATCGTGAGGAGCGTGCGCCAGTTTCGCACCGTGGACACGGTGTCGAGCTGACGATCGAACCACGTGTTCGTGATCTTGGTCTTGGCCGCGCCCTTCACGTACGCGAGGTAAATGTCGCGCTCGCGCACGACGAAGCGATCCGGCGGCGAGCGATTGGGATCGAGCGCAGCCACGCGCTCCGCGGTCGGCGTCGTGGTCAAGAAGGCGACGTAGAGCGAGGTCGTCTCGGGCGGGGACTTCTCGGCGAGAAACGGGTTCGACGCCGCCACGCGCGCGAGGTCGGCGTGGCTGCGAACGGCGATGGGAGAGTGCACTCCGTGCGAAGCGACGATGGCCTTCACCACGGCGGCGGCGATCTTCTCGGCGCGCGCGGCGGGCGCGTCGAAGGCCACGTTGCCCGATTGGATGTACGTGACGACGTTGGTGGCGCCCGCGCGCTCGAACGCCGCCTTCAGATCCTTCATCGGGAGCATGTTGTTTCCGCCCACGTTGATGGCGCGGAGAAACGCGGCGTGTCTCTCGGTCATGGGGCCTCTCAGCGACGCCACGTGGCGTGATCGATGGCGTTCATCAAGCGCACCTCCGGGAGGTCGGTGCCGTACGCGGCGCGACGAAGGCGAAGCGCGGCGGCCCCGATCTCGGCGGGGGACTTGGCGAGGACGAGCGTGAGCGCGCGCGCGAAGTGCTCGGGGCGCACGCGGCCGCCGCCGATGATCCCCGGCGTGTCCACGCCGAGCTCGCGGCCGATGCCGAGGAGGGCCGCCCACGCCGCGTAGGTGTACGGATCGACGCTGTCGCGGAAGAGCGCGCGCGACAGGAGCACGAGATCGAGGAGCGGCGTTCCGGCGGTGCCGATCTGCGCGAGGTACGCCGAGAGCTCGTCGCGCACGCGGCCGGGCATCGACGTCGCGGCGACGCCGAGCGGGTTCTCGACGCCGAGGAGCTGCGCCACGTCGGGCGGCACCGCGAGGAGACCGGATGCATAGTCGATGCGGTGCTGAACCTCGTGCCGCTCGATGGCGCCGACGACGCGGCGCCGCATCGCGACGAACGCATCGAGCATGGCGCTCGTCATGAGCTCGTCGTGGAGCTCCCGCCACTCGTCGAGATCGGCGCGCGGCACGCGGTGCGCGAGCTCGTCTTCGTACTTGGCTTCGGGGACGTATCGCTCCGGCACGCGCAGCGTGAGCCCGAGCTGCGGCAAGGTCACCGCCCACTTGCGTACGAGCTTGCGCCTTTCGGCGAGCAGGGTCGCGAGGCGCGCGAATCGCGGATCGTTCACCTCGGCGGCGAGCTCGGCGCGCGTCTTCTCTCCGGCGAGAGTCTCGAGCGCGGTGGCCCACGCCGGCGGCTCACCGTTCGTCTCCTGGACGATGGAGAAGTGCTCACCGGGCTTGAGCGCCGGGATGATGCCGGTCACGAGATCGGTCTCGATCGTGTCGAGGAGAACGAGCGCCGACGAGGTGCGTGGCCGCGTGTAGCCGAGGAACGGGAGCGACACGCGCAGACGATCGAGACGCCACAGGTGCTGCGTGCGAATGAGAGTGCCGCCGGCGTCGAAGCTGGCCTCGCGCTCGACGTAGTAGCTGAGGAGAAGCGGCTGCACGCGATCGCGCCCGTGGAGCACGTCGACGTCGATGAAGACCGGGAGGTTCGAGGCGCGGAGCGCGTCTTCGACTCCGCTCGCCGCCACGAGGAAGCCGTCGACGGCGGCGGTGGTGGTGGCCTTGTCGCCGAGCGGCGCGCTCCCGAGCGCCTCGCCGCGATCGAGCAGCGCGCCGAGCGCGTTCGTGAGCTCGGGGCCGATCGCCTTCTTGGTCGCGTCGCTGGTCAGCTCGCGGTGGATGGCGGCGCGATCTTCTCCGTGGGCGACCACGTAGTCGGTGAGCTTCTGGCCCAGCACGGCGCCATAGGGCGTGGCCAGGGGATCGAAGGGCCGATGCGCGCGTCGCCACGCCACGACGCCGAATACGAGACTCGCAATGGCGATGGCGATGCCCACGGTGACGCGCGGGCGGGCGAGCAACGACGCGAACGGGCTCGCGCGGAGGGCGAGGCCTTCGCGCTCGAGCGCGGCGTGCGCGGCGTGGGCGCGTCGCGCCGGACCGATCGAGACCGCGGCGAGGATGGTTGCGCCGAGCGCGCACATCGGCACGACCACCGAGAGGAGCGACGCGACGCCGTGAGCGAAGGAGTAGACGGCCCACCCGCTTCCCGCGAGCCACAACACGCCGGCCGTCGCCGCCCCGACCACGGCCGCTGGACCGCCCGCCCAGATCATTCGCCAGCCTGCGCCGAGCGACATCACGCCGAGGAGCGAGAGAGCTGCGAGCGCGAACGGCGCGATGGGCCCGCTCAGCTCGAAGACCATCGCGGTTTGGAGTGCGAGCGCCAGCGTAAAGAGCGCGGCGACCATGCACGCGGCTCCGCCCCATTTGACGGAGACCGGGATCGTGAGCGCGTCGAGCGGATCCACGCTCGGCGGCGCGCCCTCGGGCGCTGCTGCGGGCGATGTGGTCGCGTCGATGGGGCTGGGATCGCTCACGTCGCGCTCACCTCGTCGAAACGACGGTCTTCAGGCTGCCGGCCTCGACGCCGATGGTCACGGTGACCTCGCCCGGAAGGAGCCGCGCGGCCGGCGAGCGGGGGACGAACGCGCTGGCGATCGCCTCTCCGCTGCCGCGGAAGAAGAACGGCGGCGCCTGCCCGAGGGTCACGGAGCGCGGCATCGCCGCCGCCTTGCCGCCTACGACGGCGAATCGGCCGTCCGGCGTCATGAGCACGCGTGCGCCTTTGAAGGTCACCTCGTCACCCGTGCGTGCGTCGTCGGCGCGGGTGCCTTTCTTGGTCGGCGCCTTCACGGGCGCGGACTTCGGCTCCTTCGGCTTGGCGCTCGCGTCGACGAGCCGCGCGGCGACCTTCGCGGCGTCTTTGGCCTGCGCGCCTTGACGAAGGAGCGCGAAAGCGATCGGCGCGTGAGACTTGTCGTCGACGAGGACCCCCGCGCGCACCACGTTCTCATCGACGAGCGCAGTCGCGACCGCCTGCGGGAGGAGGCGCGCCGCGCCGGCGATCGCGAGCTCCGGAAGCGCGATCGGGAAGCCCATCGCGCCGGCTTCACGGACCTTGCTCAGCACCAACGGGTCGCCGACCTTGTTGAGCGCCGGAGTCGCCGACACGGTCCCGATCATGCCCGGCGCGACGAGCGAGAGCTCCTCGCCGAACGCCGTGGTGACGCTGGGCTCTTCCGGCTTCGACACGGCGGAGAGGAGCGTCGGAGCTTGGCCCACGCGCACGTCGACCTCGCGAGAGCGGGCGAGCGCGAACGATTGCAACGCCTCACTCATTCCGGCGGCGACGATCAGCTTCTTCTGATCGGGTGCGACGGACTCGCCGCTGAGCGCGGCGTCGACGAGATCGATCCCGCGAAGGAAGCTCAGATACGCGAGCTCCTTGGGCGCATAGACCGCGCGAAACGGCGCGCCACCGAGGTCGGGCACCTCGCCGGCGCCGCTCTCCAGCGCGGCATCGAGGCTCTTGAACGCCGCGTCGGGCGATACGGCCTCGCCGAGCGCGAGGTCGATCGCGAGCGCGCGATCGTCGCCGCCCAAGCGGATCGCGACGTGCGGGAGCGTGAGGACTCCCGGAGCCGTGACCCGAAAGCCCTGCTCGGTGAGACGGGCCTCCATTCTCGTCGCGAGCGCTCGGCGATCACGTGCCGGGACGAGGGCGCGCACCGTGACCAGCGCCGGAAGCGACTTCACGATCTTCACGGCCGCCGGGAACGTCGAGTCGTCCGATGCCTGCTTCGCGCGGAGGGCGATCTCGTCGACCCGCGAGCGTGCTTCTTTGTTCAGGCCCACGACGGCGAAGGCGATCGGCTGGCTCGCCTCGATGGCGTCGCTGCCAAGAAGCTCCGAAAGGCCGGTGTGCTCGGCCAGCTCGGCGAGTGGCGTCAGATCGAGACGGGCTCCGCGGAGGTCGACCGCGGCGCGAAGCGCGGCGGTTTTGGGGAGAATCGCCGGGGTTTGCCGAGGGACCGCGGCAGGCGCTGCGGGTTTGGCCACGACCGTGGCCGTCGGCGTCGCGGCCGGGCCTTCGGTGGCGGCGGGCGCCCCGCCGCACTGCGTGAGAGCCGGGAGGAGCGCCATGAGGGGCGCTGCGAATCGCCGAAAGCTCATGGCCGCGAAGCCTAGCGATGTTTGCCGCGTCGGCCGCGCTTTTTCGGCGTTTACGCACAAAACCGGGCTTGCGCCGGCGGGGGGCCGTGACACTCTCCGCCACACGCCTCGCGCAGCCCGCGCGGGCCGCTCGAAACACCGGAGTTCGCCTTGACCCAATCGCTCCCCACCATCGGTCACCTCATCGACGGCAAGCAAGTGAGCCCGGCCGGGGCCCGCTCGCAGGAAGTCTGGAACCCCGCGCTCGGCATCGCCGAGAAGCGCGTGCTCCTCGCCGACAAGTCGACCGTCGAGGCGGCCGTGGCATCGGCGGAGAAGGCCTACCCGGAGTGGCGCGCGACGCCGCCCTTGAAGCGCGCGCGCGTGATGAGCAAGCTCAAGATCCTCCTCGAGCAGAACTCCGAAAAGATCGCGTCGCTCTTGACCGCCGAGCACGGCAAGGTGGCCGGCGACGCGATGGGCGAGATCCAGCGCGGCATCGAGAACGTCGAGTACGCCTCGTACGTGACTGAGCTTCTCAAGGGCGAGCACACCCGCAACGTCGGACCGGGCATCGACGCCTGGACCGAGCTCCAGCCCCTCGGCGTCACCGCGGGCATCACGCCTTTCAACTTCCCGGCCATGGTTCCGCTCTGGATGTGGCCGATGGCCGTCGCCTGCGGCAACACGTTCGTCCTCAAGCCCTCGGAGCGCGATCCGTCGAGCGCCATGCTCGTCTCCGAGCTCGCCCTCGAGGCCGGCCTTCCGCCCGGCGTTCTCAACGTCGTCAACGGCGACAAGGAGGCGGTCGACGCGCTCCTCGACGATCCGCGCGTCCAGGCCCTCAGCTTCGTCGGCTCCACGCCGATTGCAGAGTACATCTATTCGCGCGGCACCGCGAAGGGCAAGCGCGTCCAGGCGCTCGGCGGCGCCAAGAACCACGCGGTCGTCATGCCCGACGCCGACATCGACAACGCCGTCTCGGCGCTCATGGGCGCGGCGTACGGCTCGTGCGGCGAGCGCTGCATGGCGATCCCGATCGTGGTCGCCGTGGGCGACAAGACGGCCGACGCGGTCGTGGCCGGCCTCAAGGCCGAGATCGCCAAGATGAAGGTCGGCCCCGGCACCGACGGCCGCAACGACATGGGCCCGCTCGTCACCAAGCCGCACTTCGAGAAGGTGAAGGGCTACGTCGCGCGCGGCATCGAAGAAGGCGCCACGCTCGTCGTCGACGGGCGCGGCGTGAAGGTGCCGGCCGGCTACGAGCAGGGCTACTTCCTCGGCGCGTGCCTGTTCGACAACGTGAAGCCGAACATGGTCATCTACAAGGAAGAGATCTTCGGCCCGGTCCTCGGCGTCGTCCGCGTGAAGACGCTCGAAGAGGCCATGCAGCTGATCAACGCGCACGAGTACGGCAACGGCACGTGCATCTTCACCCGCGACGGTGAGGCCGCGCGCTACTTCACCGATCACATCCTGGTCGGCATGGTCGGCGTCAACGTCCCGTTGCCGGTGCCGGTCGCGTACCACTCGTTCGGCGGCTGGAAGCGCTCGCTCTTCGGCGATCTCCACGCCTACGGACCCGACGCGGTGCGCTTCTACACGCGCAAGAAGGCGATCACGCAGCGCTGGCCGTCGGCCGGCGTGCGCGAGGGCGCTGTGTTCTCGTTCCCCTCGGTGAAGTAGCGCGTTCTGGCGCGCCGAGGTCGACCCATCTCGGCAAGCGAAGACTGTCGCGCGCCTCCGTGACCCGTGACCTCGGTCACGCGGTCACGCGGGTACGCCCGTGCTCGCGTGGGAACGATTCCGCGCACTTCCGCTCTGCAGTGACGTCGAAAGATTGCCGTGAGGACGGCGCGCGGCGTGCATCTCAGCCATGCGGAGGTTCACGATGAAGAACGAATTCCCCGCGCTGAACGCCATCGACGAAGCGACGCTCGAGCAGATCCAAGGAGGAGGGCGTCGCTACGTGGAGCAGGGCGATGGTTCGATCAACACAATCGAGATCTCGGGCTGCTCGGTGATCGAGACCATCGATGCCGGCGCCTACGGCGTATTCAAGGCCTTCCTCCGCATCTGCATGGTGTGAGCGGCGCGATGCGGCGCGCTCGTCGACACGTGACCCACGCGGCGGACAGGTCGGCGACTGCGCGACCCGCCGCGTCCGCGTGCGTCACGACGAGCTCGCTCAGGCCGGGCGGGGGAGGATCTGCTTTCGGATCTTCTTCACGAAGGTCTGCGTGCAGCGGCCGTGGGTCGCCTCGTGCTCGACGATCTCTTGGATGAGTCGTGCCTTCGTCGCGTCGTTGCACACCGTGCTCTCGCGGATCTGCGCGGCGAGCATGGTTCCCTCGGGAGAGGTCGGCCCCGTCACTTTGGCGACCGCGGCGGCCGGCTTCTTGTGATGCGAGGCTTTGGTCTTGGTCACGTCACGGAAGCCCTCGTCGGGCAGCCGTCGCCCCGAGCCGTGACACGATGGGCAAGTGGTGAGTGAGCCGAACGAGTTCGCGATGCGGCCGTCGCCTCCGCACGTCGAGCAGGGTTCAATCTCCATAAGGAGCGCCTCGAAGGTCGGGCGCTCGCAGCGTGTTCATCATGCTCGCACCTTACGGCATCCGATGTCGTCGTGCGGTTCGTTCCACGTCGAAAGGAGATTCGAGATGGGCGAAAGACGCGAGGCTCACGGCTCGTCGAGGTTTACGAGCGCGCTCGGCGCGGGAATCGTCCCGGCGATCGCGCGCCCATGTTGCTCTCATCGTTGAGGGTTTGGCGATCTCGCCGGCCCGGCGCGACAATCGACCTTGCTATCTCTGGCCCTGCCAGTAAGGTGAGGCCGGTCTCACCAGCGTTTCTCTGCATTCGATAGCTCTCTCGTTCTCGGGATCGCGCTCGCTCTGCTCGATGCGTCACGTGGGGACGCGGACGATAGGTCCGCGGGCCTCCTCCCGATCCAAGGCAGCGCGCCGGGCGGCAGGTTTCTACCGACGCGCCGTCAGTTCAGAACGAGATACTCATGAGCAATCGACTCTACGTTGGCAACCTCTCCTTCAACTCGACCACCGACAGCATCCGTGACTGGTTCGCCAGCTGCGGCGCGGTGACCGACGTTCACCTCGTCATGGATCGCGAGACGGGCCGTTCGCGCGGCTTCGCGTTCGTCACCATGAGCACCAACGAGGAAGCGCAGAAGGCGATCGCCGAGACCAACGGCGCGATGATGGACGGCCGCGCGCTCCGCGTGAACGAGGCCGAGGAGCGCCCGGCGCGTGGTGGTGGCGGCGGCGGCGATCGCCGCGGCGGCGGTCATCGCGGCTGGTGATTCACGTTTCGAAGCCGCGTGGGCTCGCCGAAGCGGCGGCGCTCACGCGGCTCGAACGCCCAAGACGGAGGTCGCCATGTCGATCGAAGCCAAGCGCGACGCGCGGAAGCGCGCGCTCGAGAACCTCGAGACGGCGCGTGCCGCGGTCGAGTCTGCCCAAGCCGATCTGGAACGCCTCCTGACCGAAGTGGACGTGGCGCCGCGGGCCGAGAAGGTCGCGGTCTCGCAGATCGTCCAAAGCGCGCTCTCCCGTTTGCGCGAAGCGAACGCGAGCGTACTGCGCGCCGAAGCCGTATTGGCGTCCGAGCTCGAGGAATGAGCCCGCGACGCGCGTGAGCGCGCGTCACGTCGAGAGCCACTGCTCGAGCTCGCGAAGAGTCTCGCTGGCGTCGACGGGGTCGACCTCGCTCCACGGGCGTCGCACGCTCCAGTCGAGATCGGTCAGGCGCTGGACGGCGACCTCGCGAACGGTTCGCGTCTTCCAGCTGAACCCGGTCGGCTCGAAGAAGACCATCGCGCGGAGCCCGTTCGAGAGGCGCCGCTCGTACGTGATCTGGGCGTCGTGCGCGCCCTGCAGGGCACGCGCCGCGCGGGGCCCGTTGAACCACACGTCCTTGTAGATCCCGCCCCACCCGAAGTCGGCGGGCAGCCTCTCGCTCTCGATGCGACGCCCGTGCAGGCGCGTGAGCGTCGTCGCCGCGCGCTCCTCGTCGGTGAGCCGATGCGTAGGCCACCCGAGCTGCGTGAAGATCGGCAGCACCTCGTATTCGGTGAGGATGCGTCGCCAGCTCGCCAAGTCGTCGGCCGAGAGCTCGATCGGATGCACCATGCCCACGAGCGCGTCATCGGGGAGGGTGACCGCGTCGTCGTCGATGCTCGCGAGTGAAGCGTCCTCCGCGATGCGAAACGTCCGCGCGAGCGCGCCGCTCGCCGTGTCGAATAGGCCCCACACGAAGCCCCGTGAAAGCTCGCGCAATACGGGATGAGCGAGAACGTTCTCGCGGAAGTCGGCGAGGTGCCATCTCTGACGCGCGAGCATCCATGCTTGCGCCCGTCGCTCGAGGCCGCTCGCCACCTTGCGCGCGCCGGCGCGGAGCGACTTCCACGCGTCGGCGGTCGCGCGGTCCTTCTTCGCGCGCGCTGGGAGATCTGCGAGTCGCGACCCGTCGGGTGCGACGAGGAACGGTCGGAGCGACGCGTCGAGCCGCGCCACGAGACCGCCGATCGCTATGGCGCCGTCGGTGTCGAGCCCGAGGCGCGGCACGAGTCGATCGTCGAGCGTGTCTCGGGGAAGCTCGAGCGCTTCGGCGACGCGTTCGAGCACCTCGTTCGTCAGCTTCTCCTGGGAGCGTGAGGCCCCCGAGAGCGCGAGCTCCCCGAGCAGCGAAAGCGCCGCTTCGCCCTGCGCGGTGCCTTGCTCCACGACCGCGCTCGTGCCGAGGGCCTTGATCTCGTCGGCGTTCATCTGCGCGCGGAGGAGGTCCAGAAGACGTGCGCGGATCTCGGGGAGGTCCGCGGCCATGTGGAACGCGCAGCGCAAGTCGTGGAGTCGGCGCGCCTTGGCGAGGTCGTCGAGGAGCGCTCCGAAGAACGCCGATCGAGAGGGCGCATCCAACGCGCACGTGAGCGCGCGGAGCTCGGGCACGGGCGCCTCCCAGCTCGTCACGGCGAGCAGATCCAAGAAGCGCGCTCGAAGCTCGGCGGTGAGCGGCTCGCCGTCGACGGTGACGGTCGGCAGGGCTTCCCGCTCCGGCGTGCGCGCGGGCGCATTTGAGCCGGCGAGTGGATGAACGTCGAGGATCGCGCGGACCTCGTCTTCGAAGCCGAGCTCGGTCGCGACGGCGATGCAGCGCGCGCGCTCGCCGATCGAACCGAGCCATCGAATGGCGTCCATCGCGGGCCTGAGGGGCGCTTCGCTCTTGGGAGGCTTCACGGTCGTGAGACCGAGCGCCTCGAACGATGCCCCGAGGGCGAGCGGCACGAGCGCGCGGAGTGCTTCGTCGGGGAACGAACGCAGCCAGGCGCGCGCGCGGGCGCGGAGCGAGTCGAGTCGCCAGTACCCGTCGAGCACGATCGGCACCATGCGCGGAGACGCGAGGTGAGGGAGCAGCTTGAAGGCGCGATCGCGGCGCGTGGGCGCGAACGCGTGCCAGAACCAGTAGTCGAGCGCCGCGCCACCGGCGTGCGCCACGACCGGCGCGATGAAGTCGAGCTCGTCGCAGAAGGCGGTCGGATGCGCAGACACCAGAGACGCTGCGTCTTCTCGATCGAGGTAGGCGAGGGCGCGTGCGCATGGTTTCTCACCGGCTGCGACCGCGTCCTTCAGCGACGCGGCCGACCGACCTTCCCAACGCTTCGCGCAGTCGGTGAGGATGCGGGCCCGAGCGAACGCCTCCTCGCGACTGAAGCCGGGCCAGCTCGTACGGGCTCGCCAGTCGCCTGCGCGGAGCTCGGCCGCGCGCGGCGACGCCATCGTGGGCGGCCGCGCGTTGCGCCACGGCGCGCTCTCCAAGATTCCCATCGCGCGTGCGCGCGCGGCGCGGTCGTTCGACATCGCCTCCCAGGTTACCGCGCCGCGCGTCCGACGTGGCTCGGCGGTACGATGCTCGCGTGGACGTGGAACCGAGCTCTTCGAGCGCGAGACTCTTCGTCGGCCTCACGCTTCCCGCCGACGCGCGCGCGGCGCTGGCTGCGGGGGTTGGGGCGCTCGGCGCGGCGCTCCCCAAGGGGGCGCGCGTCGTCCCCGCGGAGCGCTTCCACGTCACTGTGCGCTTCTTGGGGGCGACGGAGAGGTCCGCCATCTCGGATCTCTCGGGCGCGCTCGGCGTGGCGCTTCGCGGAGCGCACGCGCCGCGCTTCGACGGTGCCCATCTCATCGGCCTTCCGCAGCCGCGGCGCGCGCGCGTGGTGGCCTACGAGCTCGCCGGTGGAGATCTCGAGCTCGGCTCCGTCGCGCGGCGCGTCGACGATGCGCTCGCGTCGCTTGGCTTCGCGCGCGAAACGCGCGCCCTCCGCGCTCACGTCACGGTGGCGCGCTTCAGGCAACGGACCGATCTGGGCACGCTCGTGGGTCGCGCCGCGCGCCTCGCGCCCTTCGTGGCCGACGAGTTGGTCCTCTTCGAGAGTGAGCTCGGGCCCCACGGCCCGACGTATTCGCCGCGCGCGTCGTACCGGTTGGACGCTCCATGAGGCACGCGTTGCGGGAGAACGGTCAACCGTCTTCCCAGTCTTTGAACTCGACCTGATGACGCGCGAGGAATGCCTTCACGGCGACGCCGACGGTGGGGAAGAAGAACTCGTGGCCAATCCGAGTCCGGAGGCCGTAGCGCTCGAGGCGATCCTTCACCGGATCCTTCATCTCGGCGAACGCGAGCTCAGCGCTGCGCGCGGCGAGATCGGCGTCGAGCTCCTCGAGCATCTCCGCGGCGGTGGTGTCGACGTCGGTGATCGGCTCGGCCGCGACGACGACCCAGCGCACCGGCGTGGTCGCCGCGTCCACTGCGTCGAGCACGTGCCGTCGGAACGTGTCGGCGTTGGCGAAGAAGAGCGGCGCGTCCCAGCGAAACAAGAGGAGCCCCGGGACTTGGCGCGCCTGCGGATACCGCGCCACGTCGTGATAGCCCTTCACGCCATCGGCGCGTCCGAGGATCGCGTCGTGCGGACGCCACACGCGGCGCACCACGTCGAGGAGCGAGACCACGATCGCGACGCCGATCCCGGCGAGCACGCCCAAGCCCACCACGGCGAAGAAGGCGACCAGCGATAGAATGAAGTCCGACCGCCGGACGCGATGGAACGCGCGGAGCGAGCCGACGTCGAACATGCGGAGCGCCGCCGAGACGACGACCGCCGCGAGCGCGGTCACGGGCAAGGTTCGAAAGAGCGATGGTCCGAACGCCACGAGCCCACCGACGACGAGCGCGCCGACGATGCCAGTGAGCTGGGTGCGCGAGCCCGCCGACTCGGCGACCGGCGTTCGTGACGCGCTGCTGCTGATCGGGAAGCCCGAGAGGAGCCCCGCGGCGACGTTCGCGGCGCCGAGGCCGATGAGCTCGCGGTTGGGATCGACCCGGTAGCGATGACGCCCGGCGAACGTGCGCGAGACGACGCTCGTGTCGGCGAACGAGACGAGGGCGATGCCGGCGGCGGCGGCGAGCAAGTCGGGGAGCTCGGACGCGCGCAGGTGCGGGAGGCGCGGAAGAGGGAGGCCCGACGGCACGGGCCCGACGACGGCGATCCGCTCGGCGAGGCCCAGCACGGCCGACGCGATCGTCGCTCCCACGATGGCGATGAGCAGCCACGGCACGCGCGCGGAGACGCGGCGACCGCCGAGGATGGTGACGAGGCAGAGCACACCGAGCCCGAGCGCGGCGGGGTTCGTCGCGCCGGAGCGCACGCCGCCCACGAACGCGCTCGTTCCGTCGACGACGCTGGCCGCCGAGACGGAGAAGCCGAAGAGCTTGGGGAGCTGCGTCACCAGCACCGTGAGCCCGATGCCATTCATGTAACCTACACGTACTGGCTTCGAGAGTAGGTCGGTCACGAGGCCCGCACGCAAGAGCCCGCCGACGATGCATGCGGCGCCGGTGAAGACGGCGAGGAGGGCCGCCAGCATCGTGGCCCGATCGGCATCGCCGGCGGATTTCTCGGCGATGGCGGCGGCGATCATCGCGGCGAGCGCGGAGTCGGGCCCGAGCACCATGATGCGCGAGGGGCCGAACGCGGCGTAGGCGACGAGCGCGCCGATGGTTGCGTAGAGGCCGGTCACGGCCGGCAGTCCCGCCGCCTCCGCGTAGCCCATTCCAGCAGGGACGAGCAGCGTCGCGAGGACGAGGCCGGCGCCGACGTCGCGTCCCAGCCACTCGCGTCGATAGTGCCTCGCGACCCACAGGCCCGGGATCCACGACGCGACGCCGGCCGTTGGCGGCGCCGGGATCCCCACGCCGGCCGCGGAGACCGGTCCCGCCGGCGCGTCGTCGATTTCGTCTCGCCTGATCAGGAGGTCGACCGTAGGCAAGGTGCCATCGCCGAGCAAGCAGGCCTGACGAAAAGCAGCTCCTTCGGCCGCCGTGCACCGCGCGTTTGCACGTCGCCGGATACGCGCTAGAGCGGTGCCCCATGAAGCTCGTCGGAACGCTCGCCTGTCTCGTGTTCGTCGGTTGCGCCAGCGCTCCCCGAGCGCCCGCTGCGGAGCTCACGGCGGCATCCGTGGCCCAGCCCGCCGCGCCCAACGCAGTGACGCCCGCGGGAGACACAGCGACCAAGGAAGCGGTGGTCTCGCCCGCGCCGAGCGCCGAGAAGCCCGCCGCCGCCGAGAGCGCGGAGCCGCTCCCCAAGATCGCGTTCACGCCCGAAGCGGAGCTCCGGAAGAACACCAAGGCCAAGCTCGAGGCGGCGCTCAAGTCGATCAAGCGCGTGACCACGCCCGCCGCGGCCGCCGCGGGTCTCACGAGCGCGCTCGGGAAGCCGACGTGGATCGAGGACGAGACCAAGAAGGTCTGGGTCGCCACCGACAACTTCGGCTGCTCGCGCATCGTGCTCGACGAGGACGGCGCGGTGAACTTCGAGTCGATGCGCAGCACCGAGTCGAAGACGCTGTCGAGCACCGCGCGACAGAACCTCTGCACCGGCAAGATCGAAGCGGTCGAGCCGCTCTGACCACGATCCCGGCGAGCGCCTCAGCGTGCGCTCATGGAACTTTTGCGAGGTAGGTGCGCATTCTTGCGAGCGCGCCGGGGCCGCCGTTCGTAGATCCGCGACGTTGGTGACGCTTCGCCGTTGGCGTGAGCGATGCACGTCGAGCGGGGGCCGCGCATCGTGCACGGCTGATCTCGGAGGCTCCGCGTGCGTCATCGTCTGATCGTTCTCTTCGCACTCCCCCTCGTCCCGGTGCTCGCTTGCGTCGGAGACGACGACAAGTCGCCGAGCGCGTTCGCGCTGCCCGATGCCTCGCCGCTCGACGCGGCGCTCGTCGAGCGAGACGCCGGCGCGACCGGGGCCGATGGCGGAGCGGTCGACCGCGACGCTGCGCCCACACGGGACGCGGAGCCGGACGTCGCCGACGCGAGCGTCGACGACGCTGCCGACGCGACCGTGACCGACGCCGCTGATGGGAGCGCAGTCGACGGCGGGCCGTCCGGGCAGCTCGATCTCACCTTCAACGGCACCGGATACGAGGTCTTCGCGCTCCCCGCCGACGGCGGGACCATCGGCTACGCGAACGCCGTCGCGCTCGACTCGACCGGCCGCATTCTCGTCGGCGGATATCAGGGTGGCCCCGGCGCCGTCAGCGCAGCGGTGTGGCGCCTCGGCACGACGGGCGCGCTCGACGGAACGTTCGGCAGCGGCGGCGTATGGACCAAGACCGGGACGGCGGCGGGCGCGTACGACTCGGTCTCGGGGCTCGCCGTCGATCCCACGGACCGTGTCGTCGCGACGGGGCAGAGCAACAACGGCTCGCCGATCTATCAAGCGACGTGGCGCCTCACGACTTCGGGTGCGCTCGATACGTCGTTCGCGACCAAAGGCTTCGTCACGCAAACGAACACCCTCGGGAGCGGCGCGTACGATCTCGGAAACGCCGTGCTCGTCGATGGCGAGGGCAAGGTCACGGTCGCTGGCTTCAGCAAGGTGAGCGGGTCGACGATCGATCTCTGCGCGTGGCGCTACACGGCCGGCGGCGTGCTCGACACCGCCAACTTTGCGAGCCCGAGCGGCTTCTTCTCCGAGCACGGCGCGGCCAATCCCTCAGCGTCGCCGTTCGATACCGCAGCCGCCGCGACGTTCCAGGGCCTCAAGGTCGTCATGGTCGGAACCTCGTACACGGGGACGACAACGGCCGCGGTCGCGGTGCGAGTGACCGCGGCTGGAGCGCTCGACACGACCTTCAACGGGACAGGAAGGTTGGTGCTCAAAGGAATCGCCGGGGGCTCCGGTGCCACGGCGTACGACAGCTTGAGCGGCGTCCAGACGGACGACTCGGGGCGCATCATCGTCGCGGGCTCGAGCGAGGACGGCGTCGGCGTCTTTCACCCGTTCGTGATGCGCCTCCTCGGCGACGGATCGCCAGACTCCTCGTTCGGCACGGCGGGGAAGGTGATCCTGCCGCTCCCGGCGGGTACCACCAACGCGTTCGGCGGCGCGCTCGCGCGCGATGGGCTCGGACGCTTCGTCGTCATTGGAGGCACGCTCGGACCGAGCGGCATGGCCGTGTGGCGCCTGTCTCCCGACGGCGCCCTTGATTCGTCGTTCGGCACGGGCGGCGTCTTCACGATGACGGGCACGTCACGAATCGGCGGAGGCGACGCGGGGCCACCCAACGACGTCGCGAACGGACTTGCCATCGACGCGCAGAACCGTCCGGTCGTGGTCGGCGCCAGCCTCACCGCGGGCGTGCAAGACGTGGCCGTCGTGTGGCGACTGACGCCGTAACCGTGCGCCGTCACACCTTCGCGGCGAAGGTGGGCGTCTTCTCCGATAGATCGCGCGGTCACTCCGGCCGTATCCAGAGAGAGCCCATGCGCAGCACGTCCCTCTTGGCGATCGCACTTCTCTCGTCGTCCCTCTCGGCTTGCGCCCGCGAGGCCGATCGCGGCTCGGTCGCCAGCGCGGCACCGCCGGCCGCGAGCGCGTCGACACCCAACGTAGCCGCCGACACGCCGGTGCCTTCGGCGCCGCAGCCGGCGTCAGCTCCACCCGAGGGCGCGTGGTCACCCGTCGTCGATGGGCTCTCCGCGCGGTTCATCGCTACGCGCACGGGCAGCAACGTGCGGCTCGAGGTCGAGCTCCGCGCCAGCGCACCAGTGGACATCGGCTGGGGGACCTTTGGACAGATGCTCCGCTTCGAAGCGACCGACGCCAGCGGTGCGCCGCTCCAGTTCGATGCTGTCGGCGGCAACGAAGCGTCTGCGCTCCCCACGTGGCGGGCGTTTCGGGCCGGCGAGACCGCGCGCTTCGTCGTCGCGGAGCGCGCGCTCGAGCACGTGACGCCCGCGCGCACGCTGCTCCGTCCCGTCACGTTCCAGGCCTGGGAGCTCGGCGCGCGGGACGGCGCGGGCGTTCGGCTCGGCGCGCGTCTCTCGTCGGCTCCGGTGTCTGGCGCGGCGGCCCACCCATTCCGTGGGCCGCTCGTCATTCCGCCGGTCGTCTTGCCCTGAGCAGGTGCCGCGCGCCCGCGTGCTCAGCGGTGCTTCGCGAGGAACGCGAGGAGCGCTTGGTTCAGCTCCTTGGCGTGCGACGTGGTGACGCCGTGGGATCCGTTCTTCAAGATCACGGTCTCGGCGCCGGGGATCGTGGCCGCGGTGCGCTTCCCGCTCACCTCGAAGGGAACGATGGCGTCCGAGTCCCCGTGAATGACCAGCGTCGGCACCTTGATCTTGGCGAGGTCGGCGCGGAAGTCCGTCGTCCCCCACGCGGTGATGCAATCGTACGTGCCCTTGGGTGACGCCATCTGCGCGATCGCGATCGCGTAGCGGCGCTGCGCTTCGCTCACGCCGAGCTTCCCGTTCGCCGAGAAGAAGTTCGTCATGAAGGAGTCGAGAAACGCGAGGCGATCGCTCCGCACCGCCTCGTGGAAGCTCGCGACGGTGGCTTCGTCGAGCGGGCCTTCGGGGTTGCCTTCCTTCTTGAGGAGGCAAGGCGGAACGGCGGACACGAAGACGGCGCGCGCGGCGCGCGACGTGCCGTACTTGGCGATGGTCCGAGCCACCTCGCCCCCGCCCATCGAGAAGCCGACGAGCGTCGCGTCCTTGAGATCGAGGTGCGTCATCAGCGCGTCGAGATCGGCCGCGAACGTGTCGTAGTCGTAGCCGCCCCACGGCTGCGACGACGCACCGAAGCCGCGCCGATCGTAGGTGACGACGCGGTGTCCGGCTTCGAGGAGCGCTGGCACCTGCGCCTCCCAGGCGCGACTGGAGAGCGGCCAACCGTGGATGAGCACGACGGGGCGCCCTTGGCCGTAGTCCTCGTAGTGGAGCTCGACGGGGTGCTTGTTTTCGGTGGCGACGGTCAGCTTCGGCATGACGCGGTCCTCTCTTTTGCGGGCGGCTCGGCCCGGACGACTTCAGGTCGGTGAGCGAAGGATGTTCTTGCCCGCGCGGATGGCGTCTTCCATGGGCGCGGGATCGATGTAGTGGACGGTGACCTCGACGAGCGCGCCGTTCTCCCGGCGCGTCTTCTGATCGGAGTAGAGGAGCGCGTCGATGAACAGCGGGTGGGGATCCTGCCCGCGGCGGTAGACGTGACGAAAGCGCGTCTCGCCGGTGATCTCGAGGGCGTGGTCGTATTCGACCAGCGTGCCGCCCACGAAATCTCCACAGACGGCGAGCACCCAATCGCCGCTCGACGCGAAGAAAGCCGTTCCGGTAACGCTCGCGCGCCCGGTGACGAAGATGGGGCCGTGGAAGACGAGATCGTGCGTGGAGAGATCGCCCAAGACGACCAGCATCGCGCCGTGATCCGACGGCACGTCGCCGAGGCAGCCCTTCACGTCGACGTCGCCGCGCACGACGAGCACCGCGTCGACGTCGAGCGCGGCGGCAGAGAGCGGCCCGTCGACGACGCGCACCGGCCAGAGGTCGGCCATCATGCCGAGCACGTCCGCCGCGTCTTCCGCGAAGGGCGTCCCGCTCACGAGGGATCGAGCCTCTGCCAACGTCGCCGCGCGTCCGAGGTTGCTCATCGCTCGCCTGGCGTAGACGAACCCGCTGCGCTTGTCATCGGTCGCCGGCCGAGCCGGCGTCGATCAGAACGCGACGGGCGCCGCGACCGGATCGAACGGAAGCGCTGCCTTGGTGAGGCCGCGGCCGAGCTGACCGAACGCGTTGTCGCCCCAGCAGACGACCGAGCCGTCCTTCTTCAGCGCGCAGCCGAAGACGTCCCATCCGAGCGCGATCGCCACGGCGTCGCTCACGCCCGAGACTTGGGCGGGCGTCGGGTGCTGGATCCCCGCGTCGGGATTCACGCCGCCGCCGCCGCTGTAGGTCGCGCCCCAGCAGAAGACCGTCCCGTCCGTCTTGAGGACGCATGTATTCTGCAAGTTGAACGCGATCTGGGCGACGTTGGTCACGCTCGCGACCTCGAGCGGCGTGCCCGTCGAGCCGCCATCCACGGGGCCGAGGTTCCCGTATTGGTTCGAGCCCCAGATCCGAACGGTCTTGTCGCCGAGGACGACGCCCTCGGTGTACGCGACCGAGCGGCCGAGGTGATCGACGTTCGCGGGGAGGCCCACCACCGGCGCGGGCCGCGGATCGGTCGCCACGTTGTACGGCGGCCCGCCGCGCCCGAGCTGTCCGTTCACGTTGTGGCCCCAGCAGCTCACGCCGCCGTCGAAGAGGTGACCGCACGCGAACCGCCCGCCGACGTCGAGCTCGGCCACGCCGGTGAGAAGCGCATCCGTCGGCGCCGGCACGAAGAGCGGAAGGTCGCCGCCGTCGGGCAGCACGTTTCCGATTTGCGCGTGGCTGTTGTAGCCCCAGCACTGGACCGAGCCGTCGGTGCGCCGGATGCACGTGTGATAGAAGCCCGCCGACACGTTGGCCGGTGTCCCGGTCACCGCGATCGTGACCGGCGTGGGCGAGCGCACCGCGCCGGCGAGTCCGCCGTCGGCGGCCATCGCGAGCTGCGCGTAGCGATTGCTGCCCCAGCATTGAACGGTGCCGTTTTCGAGGAGCGCGCACGAGTGCTCCGCGCCCAAGCTGAGCTCACGCGCGCCCGCGATGCCGCTCACCGCGAGCGGCGCGAGGACCGCGGTGCCGTAGCCGCCGTCGCTCGGCACGGCTTGGCCGGACTCGGCCATGAAGTTCGAGCCCCAGCACCGCACGGTCTTGTCGCTCAAGATGACGCACGCCTGATCGGTGCCGGCGGCGAGATGGATCGCGCACGGCGACGCGGTGCAGGTGACGAGGCTCGCGTCGGGCCCCCCGTCGGCGGCGTCCGTGCCGGCGTCGGTCACGGCGCTGTCGGTCGCGTTCGCGTCGTTGCCGCTGCCCGCGTCGGTGGTGGATCCGCCTTCGCTCGTCGACGCGTCGTCTTTGCGCGTCGTGGCGTCATCGTTCGTCGCCGCGTCGGCCGCGCCTCCGGATGCGTCGTCACTCGAGCACGACGCCTGCGCGAGCCCGGCCGCGCTGGAGAGGAACAAGACGAGGGACACCACGCGACGGCGACGAGAGAGTGCGAGCATCCTCCGAGCGTACGAGAGCTTCTCCGCGCGACGATGATCTATCGCTGAGCGTGGCCGCAAGCCGGCCGGGCCGCGGACCGCTCGTCGCGGGTATGCTGGGCGCGTGACCGAGTGGGCGCGATACCTATTGGAGATCCGGTCACACGACGACGACTGGATGCCGGCGTTCGAGCGTGAGCTCGGCTGGGATCTCGAAGACGGACTGATCCTCGAGCGACACACGACCGCGCGGAGGCGTCACGAGCGCGTGAAAGAGGCGCGCGAGGCGGCCGGAGTGTTCGCGATTCGTGACGTCGACGTCGTCCGCGCCGAGTACGACGGGCCGTTCTGGGACGTCCCCACGTGTCCATTCGTCGGCCCCCGCCGGGCTTTCCTCGCGTTCGAGATGGAGTCCCCATGGCTCGCGCGTCGGTTCGGGTGTGATGCCGGGCGCGCGGCCCGAGGCCTCGTGCTCGACCTCGGACCCCAGGGGGCGCGGCGAGCGACACCTCTCGTTCACCGCACGGTCGACCGAACGCACGCGCTCATCGATCTCGGGCGCCTGCGCGACTACGGCGCCACCAGGAGCGGGCTTCCCGGCGTCATGAAGTACGGCAGCGACATGCTCGTGTTCGACGACGGCCCTTACATCGACTACGTGGTCGCTGAGCTCGCCGCGCTCGCGAAGAGCGATGCCCGTCGCGACCATGCGTCCGTCGAACTGTGGCGGTACACGTCGTCGTTCACCGGCGGCTCCGAGTGCTTTCTCTTCGACTGAGAACGACGGTTCAGTCGTAGCGCTCGGAGTGGACGAGCTGGCGCGGGAGGGCGAGCTCGTGCTTCAGGAGATCGCGCACCCCGTCGACCATGTCGCGGAGGCCGCAGATGTACACGTGCGGATCGGCGCCGGCTTCGGCCTTGAGCGCCTCCCAGAGCTCGCGCACGTGCGTCTGCACGTAGCCGCGGCGGCCGGTCCACGAATCGGCGGCGCGCGAGAGTGTGAAGAATACACGCATCGTCGGGTGCGCAGCGGTGAGCGCCTCGAGCTCCGTGCGGTAGAGGATGTCGCCCTCCTCGCGCACGCCGAAGACGAGCCACACCGGCACCGTCGAGCCCGCGCGCGCCGCGCTGTGCATCATGCTGCGGAGCGGCGTGAGCCCGGTGCCCGTTCCGACGAAGAGCGCGGGCGTGGCTTTGTCGAGCGGCCGCGTGAAGAACCCTTGCGGGCCCACGGCGTCGATCTCGGTTCCGAGCGCCGCCGTGTGGAGGAACGTGGAGCCGGGCCCGTTCTCGACGCGCGTCACCGCGAGCTCGAAGCGCGGCGTGCCGTCCGGCGCCGAGGCGACGGAGTACGCGCGCCGGAGCGTGGGCTCGGCGCCGCCCGGCGTGGGGATGACGAGGTTCAGCCACTGCCCGGCCTCGAACGCGAACGGCGCGCCGTCCGCGCGCTCGAACGCGAGGTGCGCGACCGCGGGCGTGAGCGCGCGGCGTTCGACCAAACGGACACGAAACGTGGGCGGCGGGGGCATGGGGGCTCGAAATCCTCGTTCAGCGGTGGAGCGCGTCGGCGCGATAAGCATACGAGGGCTTCACGCGTGAGTGCGCATGCAGGCGCGCCTCCATGCGAAGGAGGGCGTCGAGGGCGTCGTCTTTGGCGAGCCCTTCGGCCTTGGCCGCCGCGACGACTTTGTCGATCGCGCTCGTCGCGTCCGGCGGATGAAAGAGCGCACCGGGGAGGAGCGCCACCCGGAGCGGCGCGTCGCATCCGACCACCCGGCCGTCGAAGCGTCCCTCCGTCGTTCGGAGCGCGAGGGCGAGCTCGCGCGGCGGTGGCGGCGTCAAGATGAACGCGGCCCCGCTCCAGACATCACGGATGATGGGCGCGCTGCCGGCCATCAGCGGCGCGCCGCTGTCGTCGCGATCGACGGCGAAGAGCCCGCGGTGCGCTCGGCCGAAGGGCCCGATCCACGCCAAAATGCCCTCCGAGACGCGGTCCCGGATTCGCTCCAACAGGAGAGGGGTCGTGACGGCCGCGTCCCAAAAGACCTGCATGCGGCCCTCGAACCCCTCGTCATCTCCGTCGGTTGCCCCGCTCGAGGCTTCGCGCTCGGCCCGGCGCGCGCGCACGGCGTCCGCGAGATCGGGCTGGGAAAGCGCCGCCACGATCGCCTCGTACGCTTCGTAGGCCGAAGAAACGCCGCTGGATGGCTGCATCCGGGTGGCCTCCGCTATAGTCGAGGTGCCGCTCCCGGACCATGGCGGAGCGGACCAGTCCAAACTGGCTGGCGTCCGTCCGCGCGTGACCCTACCGATGCAGAACCGCGTCTTCTTCCCCCAGCCCGTCCTCGATCAGTGGCTCTCCGCCGGAAAGGTCGATCTCCGCGGGAACGAGCTCGCCATCGTGGAGCAGGCGCGGCGCTACGAGGTCGCCGAGGCCGTGTACTTCATGAAGGAAGTCTCGGGCTCGCCCGACCAGAACAAGCTCGTCGGTCGGGTGAAGCCGCGCGAGCAGCTGGAGCGCGGAGGCGCGGAGCTCATGGACACCTCGTGCATCGTCGGTGACAACGCCTACGACGTCGTGCCCGGTTGGGTCGGCGTGCCCATCGGCACCTTCGAAGAGCACCGCTCTCGGCACCCGAGCGGCGAGTTCGGCGACGAGCCCAAGACCGACGAAGATCTGCTCGCGCGCTTCGTCTTGGGGAGCCTCAAGTGAACGCGCTCTTCGCCGACGTCCTCTTTTACTCCACCGTGCTCGTGTACGTGGTGGCGGCGGGGCTCTTCGGTCTCCACCTCTCCGGATCGGACCGCGTTCCCACTGCGGCGCGCCTCGCGCCGCGCGTCGTCTTGGTCGGCGTCTTGCTGCACGCCGCGCACATCGTCGTCTCGTCGCTCGTCCTCAAGGTGTGCCCGGTCGAGGGCATGCACTTCGCCATGAGCGTCGTGTCGATGTTCGCGGGCGTGGCCTACCTCGCGCTCCGCGCGCGCTATCGGATCGACGTCGTCGGCGCGTTCGTGACGCCGGTCGCCCTCACGTTCCTCATCGGCTCGCGCTGGGTCGCGGTCAACGCCGGCGAGCCGTCGGCGCGCGTCAGGGGCGCGATCCTTCCTCTGCACGTGACGGCCAACCTCGTCGGCGACGCGCTCTTCATGCTCGCGTGCGGCGCGGCCATCGCTTACCTCGTGCAGGAGCAGCGCCTCAAGAAGAAGGACCTCGCCGGCATCTTCCAGCGCCTCCCGCCGCTCGACGCGCTCGACAAGGCCGAGCATCGCTTTCTCCTCCTCGGCTTTCCGCTGCTGACGCTCGGGATCCTCACCGGCACCGTGTGGGCGCGTAAAGTCGAGGTCGGGAGCCCGGCCGACACCGCGCGCGCGATCCTCGGCTACGGCACGTGGCTCCTCTTCGCGGGCGTGCTCTTTCTCCGCGCCGTGGCCGGTTGGCGCGGGCGGCGCGCGGCGTATGGAACCATCGCGGGCTTCGCGCTCGCCGTCGTGGTCCTCGCCTTCTACTTGTGGCGGAGCGCTGGAGGCGAGGCGTGATCGTCGTCGTCGGTGTCTCGCACAAGACCGCTCCCGTCGACGTCCGCGAGAAGTTCGCGGCCGCGTCCGACGCGCTCCCGCAAGTGCTCGCACGCCTCTCGTCGCGCAAGGAGCTGCGCGAGACGCTCTTTCTCTCCACCTGCAACCGCGTCGAGGTCTTCGCCGACGGCAAACAAGCGGCCACCGTGGAGTCCGCGATCCGCGAGGTCCTCGCCGAGCGCGCGGGCGTCGCGCCGAACGAGATCGCTCCGTACCTCTACAAGCGCGAGGGCGGCGACGCCGTTCGCCACATCTTCCGCGTGGCCGCGAGCCTCGACTCGATGGTCCTCGGTGAGCCGCAGATCCTCGGCCAGGTGAAAGACGCCTGGGAGGCGGCGCAAGCGGCCGGCACGCTCGGGAGCTACCTCGGTCGGTGCGTGCACCGCGCGTTCGGCGTGGCCAAGCGCGTCCGCAGCGAGACCTCGCTCGGCGTCGGGCTCGTGTCGATCTCGAGCGTCGCGGTCGATCTCGCCAAGCGCATCTTCGGCGATCTCACCGGCCACTCGGTGCTGCTCCTCGGCGCCGGCGAGATGGCCGAGCAGGCCGCCAAGAGCCTCGGCAAAGGCGCGCGCGAGCTTCGCGTGTGCAACCGGAGCTACGAGCGCGGGGCGTCGCTCGCGCAGCAGATCGGCGCCGAGGTCGCGCCGTGGAGCGCGCTCGAGCCCGAGCTCGTGCGCGCCGACGTCGTCATCGTCTCCACCGCGAGCCCGAGCTACGTCGTGACGAGCGAGATGGTGAAGCGCGTGATGCGCGCGCGCCGCGGTCGCACGCTCTTCTTTATCGACATCACCGTCCCGCGCAACGTCGAGCCCGACGTGCACAAGATCGACAACGTGTACGTCTACAACATCGACGATCTCGAGAAGCAGGTTGCCGAGAACATCCGCCAGCGGACGGGTGAGGTCACCGCAGCCGAGGCGATCGTGGCCGAGGAGCTCGCCGACTTCGAGGCCTGGGCGCGCTCGCTCGACGTCCAGCCGACCATCGTCGCGCTCCGCGCCAAAACCCGCAGCGTGCTCATGAGCGAGCTCGAGCGCAGCCTCGGCGCGCGGCTCAAGCATCTCGGCGAAGGTGAGCGCGCGGCGCTCATGCAGATGATGGAGAGCGCGACCAACAAGCTCCTCCACGAGCCCACGACGCGCCTCCGCGCCGCGGCTTCGTCGGAGGCCGGCGGCGAGCTCGCGCAGGTGCTGAAGCACCTCTTCGATCTGCCCGACGTTTCGCGTCCGGCCGGCGCCGAGCCCGCGCGCCCGAGCACGCCGCCCTCCGAAGCGGCCGGGGCCGCGGGGGAAGACACCGACAAGCGTATCCATTAGCGTTCACGGCCAACGCCATGTCGACTCGCATTCGCTACGCCACGCGCCGCTCTGCCCTCGCGCTCGCGCAATGCCGCGCTTTCGTGCGCGCTCTCACCGACGCCCACGCCGCGCGCGGCGTCACGCTCGAGGCCGAGGAGCTGCAGGTCGTGACGAGCGGCGATCGCATCCAAGATCGCCCGCTCTCCGAGGTGGGCGGCAAAGGGCTCTTCGTGAAAGAGATCGAAGAGGCCCTCCTCGATCGACGCGCCGACTTCGCGGTCCACTCGATCAAGGACGTGCCGGGCGTCGTGCCGCCGGGCCTGGCGCTCATCTGCATTCCCAAGCGCGAAGATCCGCGCGACGTCCTCGTGTCTCCGCGGTACGGCACGCTCGCCGCGCTCCCGAAAGGCGCCAAGGTCGGTACGAGCAGTCTCCGCCGCGCGGTCGCGCTCCGCGCCGCTCGCCCCGATCTCGACATCGTGCCGCTGCGCGGCAACGTCGACACGCGGCTCCGCAAGGTGGAGGCCGGTGAGGCCGACGCCATCGTGCTCGCGCGCGCGGGCCTCGTTCGCCTCGGCCTCGCCGATCGAGCGACCGAAGTGCTCGAGCCGAGCGTATCGCTCCCCGCGGTGGGCCAAGGTGCGCTGGGCATCGAGGCGCGCGCCGACGACGAGGCCACGCGTGCGATCCTCGCCCCCATGCACGATCTCGAGACCGCGATCTGCGTGTGGGCGGAGCGGGGCGTGATGGAAGCGCTCGAGGGCGACTGCAAGACGCCCATCGGCGCCTTCGCGCGCCGCGTTCCGGGGCCGAGCGGCGACACGCTGTCCCTCGAGGCCTTCGTCGCGGAGCCCGACGGAGCAAGGCACCGCACGCTCGCGCGCTCGGTCGCGTGGCCGACGGATGGCGACGCCGAGCGGCTCGCGCGCGAGCTGGGCGCGGAAGTCGGCCGCACGCTCGCGGCTGGCTGAGATCTCGCCACCGAGGTGACACGGTCGGCTGCCAGTCGGCCTACGTCGCCCTCGTGCGGGCCTTGTCTCCATTGGTGGGGAGCGTTCGTACGAAAATGTTGGATCCGTTCCGGCGCTGCTGCTGGTTCGCGCACGCTGGCCGTAATCTTCTCGGTGATGCGCTCGCTCGTCGTCTGTCTCGGGCTCGTAGGTTTTTCGCTCAGCACGTCGCTCTCTGCTTCGGCCGAAGAGAGCAAGCCTGCTCCGGCGCCGGCCGCGGCGTCGACGCCTGCGCCCAAGCGCACCACGCCCACGAAGACGACGCCGCGATCGGACGTCGCCGTCGGTGCCGCGCTCGCCCGGCTCGAGGTCGGACCGCGTCTCGACGTGCCCGTGGATCCGACGCTCACGGGGCCCGCGCCTTCGGCGGCACCTTCGGTCGCACCGAGCGCGAGCGAGCCGCCGCGCTCGACGCCGCGGGGTGGTCTCGCCGACATTCGCGTGACGTCGAGCGCAGCCTCCGACAAGGCCGGTAGCGCGCGCGACGTCCAGGTCGACACGTCGCCTGCGGCCGCGGCTCCCAAGCCGATTGCGACCGTTCGTATCCAGTCGAAGATGGGCGTGCCCCGCGCGCTCGATCAAATCGCGCCCGCGATCGATGCGTGCCGCGCGCAGGCGAACGGCGCGAACGGCACCATTCCTATCCGCCTCGACGTCGCCGCCACGGGCGAGGTCGAGCACGCCGATCCGGTCGCTCCGCCGCCGGGCGCCGATCCCACGCCGGCGCTTCTGATGCCAAAGGCGGTCAGCGTCTGCTTGGCTCGTGCCCTCACGACGGCGAAGTTCGCGCCACCGCGCGGTCGCGGCGTGATCCTCACCATTCCCATCTCGGTGGGGCAGGACCGCGGCGACGTGACCCGCTCCGCCTCGCGCGACTGACTCGATCCCGCGAGCCCACCGCGTGGTCGCGTGACCGGGTCACACGACCGAGACCGTGACCCCGCCGTCCGAGCGCGGATCGGCCGCAAATCCAAAGCGATCCGAGTGGGCGCGGTCATTGCTCGGACCTCGGCCATGGCCTTCCGTCCGAGAACTCCGCCCGAGATGGCGCGACTCCAAGCGGTCCAGGTGCTGCTCGAGCGGGCGACCCCGAAGGAGCGAGCGCGCCTCGAAGCCGAACAGGCCGCGCTGCATCGGGCGCTCGACCGGAGATCGCTCGCCATCAACGCGGAGCGGCGCGTCGAGCTCGAGGGGCAGTCCGATCTGCACGCCCAGGTCGAGCTACGCGAGCTCGACGTCGCGGATTTGGAGTTGCGGCGGCGCTTGGATCCGCGGCACGCGGAGCGCTACGACCAAGCGCTCGACCGGGCGCGCGACGCGTACGACAGTGTTGCCGCGCTCGAGCGTGCGGAGCGTGAGCGGGCGGCCGCCGCCCGTCGCGCGGCGAACGATCGCGCAGCCGTGGCGGGTGCGATGCGCGCGCTCCCATGGATCCGAGCGCGCGCGCCCGAGGACCCCATCTATCCGCGCGGGTGCCCCACGTGCGCGGACTCGCCCACGAGATTCAGTCCGCAAGCGTTCAGGCAGCAGTCGCGCCCTGTCACCGCCGCCGCGATCCGTTCGGAGCTCGCCGCAAAATATCCGGGCTGGGTAGATGACGGTCCGATGCGGAGCGTGATGCTCGGAGAGCGACCACTGAGAGAGCAGTGTGGGCCGGCGGCCGCCGCATGCGCAGCCATGGGAAGCGAGTCGGTCTACCTGCCGCGGAGCGGTGCCACGCCCGCGCTCGTCGCTCATGAGACTCTCCACGCCCTCACTTCGGCTGGATGGGCCGCGCGTGTCCCTTCGACCGTGAACGAAGCCGTGACCGAGTACCTCACACGAAAGATGGGGTACTTCGAGGCCCAAGGCGGCGTGCGCAAGAAGGCGTACGAGGGGGGCCAGCAGCTCCTCGCCGACTACGTCGCCGCGAGGCCTGACCGCGAGGCAGCGCTCGCGAAGGCGTACTTCACCGGCGACTTCTCGGATCTCGAAGCGCTCGAGGACTCGTCGCTCTTCGGGCGTTTCTTGCCGAGGAGCTGGTCGCTCGACCGGCGCTTCCGGGAGTTTGACTCCGCGCTCGCCAACGTCCGGCCAGGCACCTCCGTAACCATCGACGACGAGGAGCTCCCTCGGGTCGATGCGTCCCGACCCGGGCACTGAACACCCGCCCGCGGTGGCGCGCGGGTCCGAGACGGAGTAGGCTCCCGCCCGACGTGCGGTCCCGGGCGTTTTCCGCTTTGATTTCGCTGCTCCTGGCGGCGTTTTGTCTCTGCGTTTCGCTGGTCGCCGAGGCACGTCCCGCGCGCGCCCCCGCGCCCCCCAAGGATCCGGAGCGCATCGAGCTCGCCGATGGGCTCCCCGAGGCGTTCTTCTACCGGCCGAAGGTCCGCGGACCGCGCCCCGTCATCATGTACCTCCACGGTCGGGGCGGGAATCCGTTCGAGGACTGCCGCAAGTGGGCGGCCGTGGCGACGCAGTTCGGTTGGCTCGTGTGCCCGCAAGGGCCGGAGGATCGCGGCGGCGGCTCGCGCGCTTGGCAGAACGACGTCAATCGCGGTCAGGCCATCATCGACGGCTCGATCGCCGCGTTGCGTGCAAAGTACAAGGGACGCGTTCGCTCCAAGGACAGCGTGCTCATCGGCTTCAGCGAGGGCGCGTTCCTCGCCATGCAGATCGGCCTCCACAAGCCGGAGCGCTGGAACCGCTGGCTCATCCTCGCCGCCAACGATCAGTACTGGTTCGGCGACACCGAGGCGCTCCTCAAGGAGAAGCGCCGCAAGATCCGCCGCGTCTACCTCCTCACCGGACAGAACGACGAGGTCGCGGAGAACACCAAGCGCGTGGGCGAGCAGCTCAAGGCCGCCAAGGTCCGGGTGCGCGTCCAAATCGCCGAGGGGCTCGGTCACGAGATCGCCGGCGCCAAGATGAAGACCTACCGGCGGCCGCTCCGTTGGTTGACGGCGGGCTGATGCGCACACCGGAGTCGGAGCCTTCTCTCGCGACGGCGACGCGCTCGCTGCCCAGCGCCGGCGTGCCGCTGGTGCTCGGGATCGCCGGCGGGTCGGGCTCGGGCAAGACGACCATCGCGCGATCGCTCATCGAGTCGCTCGTGCACGGCCAAGGCATCCTGCTCGAGCAGGACCACTACTACCGCCCGCAGACCCACCTTCCGCCCAACCTGCGCGAGACGGTCAACTACGACCACCCGGACTCGCTCGAGCTCGATCTCCTCGCATCCCACATCGACGAGCTCCGCGCCGGCCGGTCGATCGAGCGGCCGATCTACGACTTCGCCAAGCACGATCGGGCCGCCGGCGGGGTCTCCGTGGAGCCGGCCCCGATCATCGTGGTGGAGGGGATTCTCGTCCTCGCCGATCCGCGCCTCCGCGAGCGATTCGACCTGAAAATCTTCGTCGACACCGACGCCGACATCCGCTTGATGCGGCGCATTCGGCGCGATCTGGAGCACCGGGGCCGAACGTTCGCGCAGGTGCGCAAGCAGTATTACGAGACCGTTCGCCCGATGCATCTCGCATTCGTCGAGCCGTCGAAGCGCTTCGCCGACATCATCGTCCCCGAGGGCGGCCAGAACCGGGTGGCGCTCGAGGTCCTGACCGCCGCGATTCGGGCGAAAGCCGCCATCGCCGAACAAAAACCGTTGAGGTAGGCTTCTCTCGGTGAACGGATCGGCCGGCCGGAGGGATGGATCTGCCCGCAATCAAGCGGTCGGCGCGATTCTCATCGCCGGAAACGTCATCACGCCCGAGCAGTGCGAGTGGCTCGTGCGCGACGCGGCCCTCACCAACGAGCGCATCGAAGACACGATCATCTACCGTGGCCTCGCGAGCGAGGTCGACCTCCTCAAGTTCCTGGCGTCGCACCATCGTACGCGCTTCGTGAGCACGGAGCGGCTCTCCAAGGCGGACATCGATCGAACGACGCTCGCGATGATCCCGCGGCAAGTCGCCGAGACGTTCGCGATCTTCCCGGTCATGTTCGATCCGGCGCAGGGCGCGCTGAGCGTGGTGACCGCCGATCCTGACGATGCCCCGCTCTTGAAGGAGATTCAGAGCACGTCCGCCGCCCGCGAGGTGAAGGCGTTTCTCGCGAGGCCCGCAGCGGTCCGTGCCGCCATCGCGCGCTACTACGGTGGGGACGTCCACGCGTTTGCGCTCCTCACGCAGGTGATGCCCGTCGGGGGCGGACCGTCGCGGGTCGTGCATCGCGAGTCGATGCGTGAAGGCGCGCGGACCTCGAAGGGGCCCGGTCGCGAGGACGTGGTCGTGCTCGAGCTCGACGACAAGCCCATCGGCACGCAGGTCACCGCGCCCGCGCGCGCGGCGCAGCCGGCGCCGACCGGATCGCAGCCGGCGGCGACGCGGAGCGCGCCCGCCGCGCCGCCCCCGGCGCCCGCAGCCCGCAACGTCCAGCGTCCGCCCACCGGCCAGCCGATGATGCCGCGCGAGGTGCCTCCGGCGCCCCCGACGCCGGGCTCGGTGCCGCGGCAAGCGGTCGCTGCGCCCGCGCCCGCCGCCGCTCCGCCCGCGGCCGCGCGGACTCAGACGACACCGTCCCCCGCGACGACGACGCCGATGGTCGCGCCCAAGCCGCCGGTGGCTACGCAGCCGGAGCGCCAGTTCCCATCGGAGGTTCCAACCGCGGTGGCGCAAGCGACGGTCGCCGCGACATCGACGGCGCGCAGCACGGGTGTGCGGCTCCCGGCGCCGTCCACGCCCGAGGTTCGATCGATCACGTCGATCCCGCCGCCCAGCGGTCGCGCCACGTTGCCACCGGGGTTCGTCGGCGCTCCGCCGCCGCGCGTCGATCCCGAGGCGGTGGGCGAGCTCGTCAACGTGCTCGTCGCGCTCCTCGACTCGTCCCGCCAAGATCTCCGCGGACACTCTTCGCTGGTCGCGCGCCTCGTTCGCCGGCTCGGCGAGCGACTCAATCTTCCGCACGCGCAAGTCGCCACGCTCACGCTCGCCGCCCAGCTCCACGACGTGGGCAAGGCCGGACCCGTGCACCTTACACCTCTCAACGTGGCCGAGTACGAGAGCTACCGCGCGGCCGCCGAGAAGGCGCTCATGACGCCGACGCGCCTCCTCCAGGCGACCAACGTTCCTCCCGAGGCGCTCGAGGCGATCGAGCAGATGTACGAGCGCTACGACGGTACCGGCATTCCGAACGGGCTCTCCGGCAAGGAGATCGCGCTCGGCGCGCGGATCGTCGCCGTCGCGGACGCTTACGCCGATCTGCTCGAGAACGCGGACAACATCTTCCGTCGCCAGCTCTCTCCGCAGGACGCGTGCGCGGCGCTCCAGAAGTCCAAGGGCACGGTGTTCGATCCGCACCTCGTCGACCTCTTCAAGTCGCTCGTCCTCGGCGACGATGTTCGCGCGAAGCTCCTCTCCAATCGCTACCGCACGCTCATCGTAGATCCCGACGCCGAGGAGACCACCGTGCTCGAGCTTCGCTTGATCGAGCAGGGATTCGACGTGCGTACCGTGCGGACGATGGACCACGCGCTCCGCGCGCTCAACGAGGGCGAGTTCGACCTCGTGGTGAGCGAGCTCGAGCTCGGCAAGAACGACGGCCTCCTTCTCCTCAGGCAAGCGCGCAGTCAGCGCTGGGGGAAAGAGCTGCCGTGGGTCGTCTACACGCGCCGCGTCGTTCGCGACGACGCGCAAAAGGCTTTCGAGCTCGGTGTGCTCGATTTCGTGGCCAAGCCCGCGCAGCCCGACGTGCTCGTCGCGAAGCTGAAGGCCATGCTCGATCAGCGCTCTGCCTCGAGCTCGACCGCCAAGAAGGTGAGCGGCGTCTCGGGCTCCCTCCGCGAGATGGGGTTGCCCGATCTCGTCCAGATCCTCTCGCAGAGCCGCAAAACCGGGAGCCTGCACCTCCAGAACGGGAAGGACACCGGCGAGGTTCACTTCGAGAGCGGCGCGGTGGTCGACGCGCGGTACGGCAAGCTCACCGGCGCCGACGCGTTTTACGCGCTCGTGAAGATGCAGGACGGCGAGTTCGCGTTCGATCCGGATTTCCGCCCCGGCGATCGCGTGATCAACCTCTCGAGTGAAGGCCTCCTCCTCGAGGGGCTGCGCCGCCTCGACGAAGGCATCTGACACCGGTCACGAAGGCGGTGGGATCGAGGTTCGCACTGCGCTCGGGAGCGCGGTCGCGAGGACCTCTTCGAGCTCTTCGAGGCGGAAGGGCTTGTGTAGGAGGGCATGCACGCCGAGCGACTTCGCGTGCGCCTCGTCCTCCTCGCGCACGAAGCCGGTGGCGATCACGATGGGGACGTCGGCGCGCAGGCTCCGCACGGCCCGTGCGACGTCGAAGCCCGACTCGTCGGGCATCGTCAGATCGCTGACCACCGCATCGAACGCCTCGGGGTGACGCCGGAACGCGTCGATGGCCGCGGCGGGTTGGGAGAAGCCCGTCACGCTGTGTCCCGCTCGGGCCAGCACGCGCTCCGCCAAGGTGACGAGGCGCTCCTCGTCGTCGATGTAGAGGAGCCGGAGGCTGCGGAGGCGCGAGCGAGGGCGCTCGACGGCGGGCGCGCTCGCGACGACGTGCGCGGCCGCGGCCGGGAAATAGATGACGAACGTGGCGCCGGCGCCGGCCGAGCTCTCGACGGTGATCGCGCCATGGTGCGCACGCACGATGCCGTGGACCATCGACAGACCGAGTCCCGTACCTTGGCCGACGCCCTTGGTGGTGAAGAACGCGTCGAAGATGCGCTCCATGATCGAGGCGTCGATGCCGCCGCCATCGTCTCGCACCGCGAGCCGGGCGTGGAGACCAGGCCGGAGCCCCGCGATCGTGTGACAAGTGGCTTCGTCGACGACGACGGGCTCGAGCGTGAACTCGATGGTTCCAGCCCGCTGCCCGATGGCATCGGCGGAGTTGGTCGCGAGGTTGACGATCGCCTCGTGGAGCTGAGATGCGTCGGCGACGATCGCCGGAACGCCCGCGGCGACCTGCGTTTTGAAGACGATGCTGGCGGGGAGCGCCGACCGGAGAAGGCGCAGCGCATCGTTCAGCACCGTCGCGAGCTCCACGGCCCGTTGCGGCTCGTTGTCGGGTCGCGCGAAGGCGAGGATGCGCTTGACGAGCGCGGCCGCGTGCTCGCCCGCGCTGACGACGTCGCGCATGCTGTCGCGGGTCTCGGGGCGCGCCTCTCCGTCGCTCTGCGCGAAGCGCGCGTTGGCAATGATGCCCTGGAGAAGATTGTTGAAGTCGTGTGCGATGCCGCCAGCGAGCGTGCCGAGCGCCTCCAGCTTCTGCGACTGGAGGCGGGCCTCGGTGATGCGCTTCTGTTCGGTGACGTCCAAGACGGCGCCGACCGTGCGGCGCGGTCGGCGCTCGGCGCCGCTCCCCGCGAAGCTCGTCTCGGAGCGGAACGCGACCGTGCGGACCTCGCCGTCTGCTCGACGCACGCGGAGCTCGGCGACCATGCTGCCGTCGGTGGCGATTGCGTCCGCGTCGGCGTCCGCGACGGCGCGGCGGTCGTCCTCCACGACGCAACGGAGCAGGTCACTCACGGCGAGGGGCGCTTGCGCGTCGAGCCCGAGGAGGGCCCGCAGCTCGGGTGAGCAATAAAGCTCGCCCGTCGTGCGATCGAGGTCGAAGATGCCGATGTCCGATGCGGCGACCGCCTGACGGAGTCGCTCTTCACTCGCGGCGATGGCTGCAGCGGCGCGTTGGCGTTCGGTGATGTCGCGGACGAACGCCATCAGGCGACCGCCCGCCTCCGCTACGTAGGTGACGCTCACCTCCACCGGCCACGGAGCGCCGTCGCGGGCGCGGTGGGTCGACTCGAAGATTTCGCCACCGCCCTTGGCGGTGCGCGCGGCGAGCGCGGCGAGCTCGGCACCACCGAGTCGTGGATCGATGTCGGCGAGGCGCATGCCGAGGAGCTCCTCGCGAGAGAAGCCCGAGCGCTTCACGTAGGCGTCGTTGACGTCCACGACGCGGCCGGAGAGGTCGCCGAGCAAGAATCCGTCGGTGGAGGCCTCGACTACGCCTCGATAGCGGGCATCGCGCTCACGGAGCAACACGTTCGCGCGCTCTTCGTCGCGCGCTCGTTCGAGGCGGAGCGCCTCGGCCCGAGCCTCGCCTCTCCGCTGCCGGGTGACGAGCACGAGCAACCACAGCGCCGTGCCGAGCGTGGCCAGCGTGCCGATGCTCGCCGTGATGCGTCGATCCCGCTCGCGTGCGCGGACGTCGCGGAGCGCGGCGTCTTCGGCCATTCCGACGTTGACCACGAGGGGATAGCTCGCGAGTGATCGGTAGCTCACGATGCGCACGATGCCGTCACGCGGTGATCGGCTCATCACGGTGCCGTGCGGGGCCTTGGCCAGCGCCGTGAAAACGCCGCCGCCCCGAACGTCGCTCCCGATCGCGTCGGCGTCCGTACCCGCTTCTGAGTGCGCGCGGATGATGCCGTCGTCGCGCCCCACGAGCGCCACGATCCCGTGCTCACCCATGTCGACCTGACGGTACACCGTCGAGAAGTAGCTGGGATTGATGGCCACGCCGACCACGCCGGCGAACGTTCCGTCGGGATGGTTGAGGCGACGCGTCACGATGATCGAAGTCTGCTTGTTGACGCGCGCGAGGATCGGCTTGGAGATGAACGGGCGCCCGGTGTCTCTCTCGACGTGGACGCGGACGTGCTCGCGGTCGGCGAGGTTCACCTTGGGCGCGGGCAGCGTGCTCGCAAGGACCACGTCTCCCTTTTCGTCCGTGATGAGCGCATTGCGGACGAGCTCGGTGTTGACGCCGCCCTCTCCGTAGAACTTGGCCAGCTCGAAGGCGGTGCCGCTGCGCTCGTACTGGAGCTTGAGCTCGAGCGCGAGCCGATCGACGTAGTCAATCGAGCGCGCGGTGTGCTCTTCGAAGGCTCGCGCGAGGTTGGTGTTGGCGAGCCGCACCGACTCGACTGTGTGGTCGCGGTCGGACGCGACGAGAACGTATACGGCCCACCACATGGCCGCGATCACCGCTGCCGCCGTGACGGCGATGGCGACGCGGAGCGGGTCGATGCGGTGGGTTTTGGTGGAGACGCTCAAGGGGTACTGCGACTACGGCGAGCGGTGGGATGGTTCAGAGAGAGGGGCTCGAGCTCGATTCGGGGACAGCCCCTCGGCCTCCCGAAGCGGCACTAGGGGGTGTCCCTAGTTCTCGTGTCCGGAAACCCGGATCATCTCGATCACTTGCAGCGATGGATTGTCTTCTGCGCCCGCGCATGATCAAAAATCGGGATGCGTCGACACGCACTCACGGACGAGCAGTGGCGTCGTCTTCAGAAGGTCCTGCCCGAGCAGAAGACCGGTCCTGAGGCAACGCTGGGCGACAGAGTCTTCATCGAAGCCGTTCTCTTCCGCGCCAAGACCGGCATGGCGTGGCGTGATCTTCCCGAGCGCTTTGGCCCGTGGAAGTCGGTGTACAACCGCTTCAACAACTGGGCGAAGAAGGGCCACTGGGAGGTCATCTTCAAGGAGCTGCAGTTAGAGGTCGACGAGGTCGGTTCGATCGTCGACGGCTCCGTCGTTCGCGCACACCAAGATGCGTCGGGCGGAAAAGGGGGGTCCGATGCAATGCTTTGGGCCGTTCTCGAGGAGGTTTTTCAACCAAGCTCCACGCCGTCGTCGACACGAAGGGCCGCCCGATCCACGTCGCGGTCACGGCGGGGCAGCGGCACGAAATGATCATGGCCGATGAGCTTCTCGCCAAGGCGCGAGGCAAGGCGCTCATCGCCGACACCGGGTACGACTCGAATCGCTTTCGACAAGCGGTCCGCGACAACGGCATGAAGCCCGTCATCGGCTCGAAGCCCGAACGACCGCGCCAGCTGCCCAAGAGCCGCGCTCTCTACGCGAAGCGCTATCTCGTCGAATGCTTCTTTCATCGGCTCAAGCGCTTCCGCGCCGTCGCCACGCGCTTCGAAAAGACCGCGCGCAACTTCCTCGCCCTCACCCAGATCGCATGCGCGTGGCTCTGGCTGCAGGAGAACTAGGGACACCCCCTAGTGCGGGAGCTTTCCGAGCGCGTCGTACGCGGCGTATTTGTAGAGCTCGGCGAGCGTCGGGTAGTTGAACACCATCTCGATGAAGGTCTCGACGGTGCCTCCGAGCATGAGGACGCTCTGCCCGATGTGCACGAGCTCGCTGGCGCGGTCGCCGATGCAGTGGCAGCCGACGAGCTTGCGTGTCTTGGCGTCGAAGAGGAGCTTGATGACTCCGTCCTTGTCGCCGACGATCTTGCCGCGAGCGTTGTCGCGATAGAACGCCCGACCGACCACGGCTTCGATGCCCTTCTCCTTGGCGGCCTCCTCGGAGAGCCCGACGCAGCTCACCTCGGGGATGGTGTAGATGCCGAACGGGATGACGTGCGACACCTGGCGTTTGTAGTCGAAGCCGAACGCGTGCGAGACCGCGACCCGCGCCTGCTCCATCGACGTCGACGCGAGGGCCGGGAAGCCGATGACGTCACCGGCCGCGTACACGTGGCTCGCTGACGTGCGGTAGTTCTCGTCGACCGGGACGTAACCGCGCTTGTCGACGTTGACGCTCACGCGACCGAGATCGAGCTCGTCGGTGCGACCTTTGCGGCCCGACGCCGCGAGGAGCTTCTCGGTGACGATTTCCGTGCCGTCGTCGAGCGTGCAGACGATCTTGCCGTCGCGTCGCGCCACCGTCTTGGGCGTTCGCCCGAGCTGGAAGTCGACCCCGAGCGACATCATCGCGGCCCGGAGGCGCTCGCCCATCTCGAGATCGAGGAACGGGAGGAGCGTGGGGCGAGGCTCGATCAGCGTGACCTTCACTTGGAGGGCCGCAAACATCGCGGCGTACTCACAGCCGATGACGCCGCCGCCGATGACGGTGAGACTCTTGGGCAGGCGATCGAGGAGGAGGATCGTGTCCGAGTCGTCGATGTCCGGATCTTCGAACGGGATGTTGTCCGGGTGGTGCGGCACCGACCCCGTGGCTACGAGGATGAACTCGCCCGTGACCCGACGCGGCGGCCCACCGTGCGCGACGATCTCGATGGTGTGCGGATCGACGAAGCGGGCCATGCCTTGGAGGGTGGCTACGTCGTGACGCTCGAGGTTCCAGCGAATCCGTGAGACCTCGAGCTCGCGAACCGCGTTCTTGCGCGAGAGGAGGCGCGGCACCGCTTGGTCGGGGTTCATCTCCACCGAGAGGCCGAAGAGCTCTCGCTGCCGGTAGCCGGAGAGGAAGATGGCCGTCTCGCGGAGGGTCTTCGAAGGGAGAGTTCCCGTGTGCACCGCGGCGCCGCCGGGCTCCTCGCCCCGCTCGACCACGAGGACGCGCTTCTTGAAGTACGCCGCCTGTACCGCGCCCTTCTCGCCGGCCGGGCCAGCGCCAAGGACGATCAGATCGTAGTCGTATGCCACTCCACTAACCTATGCGGGTTACCGCGCGCTGTCAGCGGTCGGCCGCCCGCGCGGCGGGAGCTTGGTTTGGGCGATTTGGGGTGCAAAACGCTCAGCGCCGCGTCATCTGCTTGCGAAGCGCAGCCAAGGGCGCTCGGTCGTCCAGGGTGGCGAAGTCTCCGTCGCGACGAATGCCCAAGTCGCGGAACATGCCGTCGAGGTCGACGCGCACTGGTGCCACCCGCCACGCCCGGTAGGTCCGGGTGAGGACGTCGAGCCCGGTCGCCGCGTCGCCGATCGCGAAGGCCTTCTCGATGGGCCACTGGACGCCGTTGTTGCCACCGGCCGCGAGAATCGCGCGCAGCGCGTCGTCGAGCGATCGCTCGCCGTTCGTGCGCCGCCGAATCTCGAAGTCGCAAACGAAGCAGAAGAGCGCGCCACCCCAGTAGATGCGCCCCCACGTCGGTGTGCGATCGATCCCGAGGTCACCGTCCTCGGGCTGACCGTTGGCCATCATCGTGACGAAGTCGCCGAAGGCCTCCGCTTCGGTGGAGAGCCCGGCGCGCGCGCGCACGAGCGGCTCGAGGTACGTCGCGAGTCCCTCCTCCATCCAGCGATGCGTTCGATCGAGCGACGGGAAGGTGAGGTGGATCATCTCGTGGACGAGCACCCAGTCGTGTACGAGTCGCGCGTCGTCGGCGTCCTCTCCCACGTCGACCAGGATCGATGCGCCACGTGGACCGGCGAGGGCACGGCCATAGCCGATTCGACTGCCCCGTCGCGGGAGGACACCGACCATGAGCGAGTCGACCGGGAAGCGACCGAAGTTGGCCGTCACCGCGTCGGACGCGCGTCGCACCCACGCGGGGAAGTCCGCGGACGGCCGCGCTCCGCCGGCGACCGCGAGCGTCACCGCACCGCGGGTGAGTGGGACGGAGGTCACCGCGAGGGAGCCAAAAAGCGTGTAAGGTGCACGCGCAAGATCAGCGAGCGTCGCGGTGGTGCGGTATTCGCCCGGTGTGGGCTCGCTTGCGGCGGCGAAGCCGGTGACGAAGCGCCCGCTCGGGGAGTGCACGACGAGGGAGAACCGATCGCTCTCGCGATGCGCCGTCGGCCTGAGGAGCCACGTACCGAAGGGCGCCTCGAGCGCTCCCCGCGTCGCGCGGGCCACGCTGTCGTCGCCCAGCGCGTCGGCGGCGTCGGCCAACGCGAAGCGATAGCGGAGCGAGCAGCCGCGTGCGCAGTCCGATACCGAGAACGTCCCGGAGCGGAGGGGTGGGCGCGCGCCGCTCGCGCTGGTGAGCTCGCGCACGAACGGCTCCGCGCCCTCCGTGACCGTCGCCGCCGTGTCACCATCGAGCACGCCGGGCGCGAAGCGCGCCACGACGTCGAGCTCCTTGCCGCTCGGCGAGATCGTGACGTCGTATGCGCACGCGAGATCGCTCCCGAGCGTGGGAGCAGTGCCGTCGAACGCCGCGGGCCCGCGTACGCACGCGGCGAGACCGAGCGCGCAGACGACGACGGAAGTGAGCGAGGCTCCGGAACGCAAGCCGAAGATCAGCGCTCGGCTTGCATCAAGGCCATCGCCTCTTCGGCGAGGACGAACCAACGCAGCGACTCGGACTCGGCCGAGAGCGCGAGGTCGGAGCCACCAGCGATCGCTTGCCGCGCGCCCGCGCGGAGGAGACGCTCGCCTTCGGCGAGACAGTCGGCGGCGCGCGGAGCGCTCTTGGGGCGGGCGGGCGGAACGGCGAGAGCGCCGCCCTCGTACGACAGGTCGGTGAGGCGGAGCATCGAATCCTTGGCGTCGCGGTGACGCCAGAGGCCGCTCTTCACGTCGAAGCGGTACTCGGGGAGGAGGCGCCAACCGTGCGTGGCCACGAGATCCACGGCGCGCACCACGAGATCGAACGTCTCGTCGTCGATGAAGTAGTTGAAGTTCACGCGCACCCAGCCCGGCTTCATGCCGTTGAGACCGCACGCGATCTGGCCTTCGTACTCGTGGGACGTATCGAGATCGATGCGGAGGAGACGGTGCCCGTACGGGCCCGCGCACGAGCAGCCACCGCGCGCCTGGACGCCGAAGAGATCGTTCAAGAGCCGCACTGCGAAGCTGTGGTGCAGTCGCCGTCCGCTCGGATGCACGATCTCGAAGGAAAGGATCGAGATGGCCGGCGCCTCGGGATTGCCGAGGATGCGAATGCTCGGGTTCTTGCTCCACACCTCGATGGCGCGGCGGCGGAACGCTTGCTCTCGCTCGAGGATCAGGTCGCCGCCGATGGCGTCCTTGAGTTGGAAGGCGAGGCCGGCGCGCACCGACTCGAGGATCGGCGGCGTGCCGCCCTCTTCGCGGTGCACGACGTCCTCGAGGTACCGATGCGCCTCGGTGTTGACGTACGCGACGGTGCCGCCGCCCGGAACCGACGGCACGCGGTTCACGAAGAGCGCGCGCTTGGCGACGAGGACACCGGGGCTCCCCGGTCCGCCGATGAACTTGTGCGGTGACAGGAAGACCGCGTCCTTGTGCTCGCCGGGCGCGGCCGGGTTCATGTCGATCGGCACGTAGGGACCGGCGGCCGCGTAGTCGAAGAAGGCGAGGGCGCCATGCTCGTGGAGCTTCTTGGCGACGGCGCGCGTGTCGGTGAGGATGCCCGTGACGTTGGACGCGGCGGAGAAGCTCCCGATCTTGAGCGGGCGATCGGCGTAACGCACGAGCTCGCGCTCGAGCTGCGCGAGGTCGACCATGCCGCGCTCGTCTTCTTCGATCTCGACGACGTCGGCGATCGACTCGCGCCACGGGATCTCGTTGGAGTGGTGCTCGTAGGGACCGATGAAGATGATCGGGCGCTCTCGCTCCGGGATGTGCTTCTCGAGGCCGAAGCGCGCGTCGAGGTCCGCCGGGATGCGGAGGTTCATGCACTCGATGAGGCGGTGCACCGCGCCGGTCGCCCCCGAGCCGGCGAAGAGGACGACGTCGTCGTCGCTCCCGTTCACCGAACGATGGATCAAGTGGCGCGCGTCCTCACGGAAGAGCGTCGTCTGCTCGCCGGTGCCCGACGCTTCGCTGTGCGTGTTCGCGTAATGCGGCATCACGCGCTCGCGGATGAAGTCCTCTACGAACGAGAGCGAGCGGCCCGACGCGGCGTAGTCGGCGTAGACCATGCGGCGCGGACCCCACGGCCCTTCGATGACGGCGTCGTCCCCGATCACGGAGCGGCGGATGGTCTCCAGCAAGCGCTCGCGCGTCCCCACGTCTCGATGCTCGGACATCGCATTGCACTCTAGTCCGGGGCCCGGAAAGCGAAAGACAAAGGCCCCATGCCGCGCTGCGGCAAGCGTGGACGGATGCGGCGCATCCTCCCGCCGATCGCCGCCCCGGAACCGATGTGCGTGAATTTGTGACGTAATCCCGATGGGTTGGCGCGCGCCGGACCCTGCGGCTCAGAGGTCGGCGATCTTGTAGTCCTTGATCTTGTAGAGGAGCGCGCGGTGGCTGATCTCGAGGACCTCGGCCGCCCGCGTTCGGTTGCCGCGCGTCTTCTGGAGCGCGCGGCGGATGAGGATCTCCTCGATCGCCGCGACGGTCTTCTTGATCGAGAGCTCTCCGGTCGCGAGCTGCACCTGCACCGGATCGAGCGCCTCGCGCACGCGCTCCGGCAAGTCCGTGACCTGGAGCACGTCGGCTTCGGCGAGGACCATCGCGCGCTCGATCGTGTTCTCGAGCTCGCGCACGTTCCCCGGCCACGCGTACTCGAGGAGCATCTTGCGCGCTTCGATGGAGACTCCGCGGATCTGCGTGCCGAGGCGCGCGTTGTTGCGGGCGATGAAGTGATCGAGGAGGAGCCCCACGTCCTCGCGGCGCTCGCGGAGCGGCGCGATGGCGATCGGCAGCACGTTGATGCGGTAGTAGAGATCCTCGCGGAAGCGGCCGGCCTTGGCCTCGGCCGCGAGATCGCGGTGCGTCGCGGTCAGGATGCGAACGTCGACCTTGATGTCGCGCGTGTCGCCGACCCGGCGAATCGACTCCTCTTGGAGGACGCGGAGGAGCTTCACCTGGAGGTTCAGCGGCAGCTCGCCGATCTCGTCCAAGAAGAGCGTGCCGTTGGTGGCCTCTTCGAAGAGGCCGCGCCGATCGCTCGTGGCGTCGGTGAACGCCCCCTTTTTGTGGCCGAAGAGCTCGCTCTCGAGGAGCGATTCGGGGATGGCGCCGCAGTTGATGGCCACGAACGGGCCTTGCTTGCGCGCGCTCCGCGAGTGGATCGCGCGCGCGACGAGCTCCTTGCCGACGCCGCTCTCGCCGGTGATGAGCACCGTCGTCTTGTAGTCGGCGATCTTGGCGATGGTCTTGAAGACGTCCTGCATCTGCTGCGAGCGAGCGAGGATCGTCTCGAACTGGTTCTCCTTGAGGATCTGTTCCTTGAGCGCGCGGTTCTCGCGCCGGAGGAGCTCGCGCTCCTCGGCCTTGCGGAGGGCGAGGACGATCTCGTCGGGCTTGAACGGCTTCGACACGTAGTCGTACGCACCAGCCTTGATCGCCTCGAGCGCCACGTCGACGTTGCCGTACGCGCTCATGACGATCACCGTGGAGTGGACCTGCTTGGCGCGGAGCGTCGCCAGGAGATCCATGCCGCCCATCTTGGGCATGCGCACGTCGGTGAGGATGACGTCGGGCCCGAACCCTTCGAGGAGCGCGAGCGCCTGCTCGCCGCTCTCGGCGACCTCCACCTCGTAGCCGTGCTTGCGGAGCAAGGTCCGTAGGACCAGCCGGATGTTCTCTTCGTCGTCGACGACCAGGACGCGCTTCAACGGGACCTCGTATGAAACTTTTTCATACCACTTCCCATGGCATTGTTCGAGAAACGAGTGCGACCGCGCCGTGGGCCCGCGAATCGTTGCGTAGCGCGCCCTCCGCCACCTTTGAGTAGACTGCCCGCCCCATGACGTTCCTCGTCCTCGCCGGGTCGCCTGCCTTCTCTCGCGCTCGGCTCGAGCGGCGTGTGGCGCGGCTCCGGGAGGCCGTTCCGGCGGTGCGCGCGGCGTCGGCTCGCTACGTCCATTTCGCCGACGTCGACGTCGACGGGCCGCTCTCGGACGCCGATCGACGCGTGCTCGAACAGCTCCTCGACTACGGGCCGCGCGAGGCGATGCCCGAGGTTCGCGGGACCGCGCTGTGGGTCGTGCCTCGCATCGGCACCGTGTCGCCGTGGTCGTCCAAGGCCACCGACATCGCGCGCCTCTCGGGCCTCACGCGCGTCCGCCGCGTCGAGCGCGGCACGCTGTGGATCGTCGACGGTGCGCCCGCCGACACGATGCCGCGCGTCTCGGCCGCGCTCCACGATCGCATGACCGAGAGCGTGCTCGAGCGCGAGGCCGACGCCGCGCGACTCTTCGCCGAGCACGAGGCGGCGCCGCTCGCGACGGTGCCGCTCCTCGCCGGCGGTCGTGAAGCGCTCGTCCGCGCCAACGCATCGCTCGGCCTCGCGCTCGCCGAAGACGAGATCGACTACCTCACCGACGCGTTCCGAGGGCTCGGCCGGGATCCGACCGACGTCGAGCTCATGATGTTCGCGCAAGCGAACAGCGAGCACTGTCGCCACAAAATCTTCAACGCCGATTTCGTCATCGACGGCGCGGCGCAGCCCGGCTCGCTGTTTCGCATGATCCGGAACACGACCGACCAGCACCCGGGGGGCGTCCTCTCGGCGTACCGCGACAACGCCTCGGTGATCGAGGGGCCAGTCGGCGCGCGCTTCTTCGCCGACCCCGCGAGTCGCGTGTATGGTGCACGTAAAGAGCCGGTGCACGTCTTGATGAAGGTCGAGACGCACAACCACCCGACCGCGATCTCGCCGTACGCCGGCGCGTCGACCGGGTCGGGCGGCGAGATCCGCGACGAGGGCGCGACGGGGCGTGGCGCGCGCCCCAAGGCCGGCCTCGTGGGATTCACCACCTCGAACCTCTGCATCCCGGGTGCGGTCCGCGCGTGGGAGGAGCCGTACGGGAAGCCGGACCGCGTCGCGTCCGCGCTCGAGATCATGACCGACGGCCCCCTCGGCGCCGCGGCCTTCAACAACGAGTTCGGGCGCCCGGCCATCGTCGGCTATTTCCGCACGCTCGAGCTCGCGGTCGACACACCGCGCGGCCGCGAGGTGCGCGGCTACCACAAGCCCATCATGCTCGCCGGCGGGCTCGGCAACGTGCGCCCCGAGCACGTGCAAAAAGGAAACATCCCCGCGGGGGCTGCCATCGTGGTCCTCGGCGGTCCGGCCATGCGCATCGGCCTGGGCGGTGGCGCGGCGAGCTCGATGGCGCAGGGCGCGTCGAGCGCCGACCTCGATTTCGCGAGCGTGCAACGCGACAACGCCGAGATGCAGCGTCGCTGCCAAGAGGTCATCGACCGCTGCTGGGCGCTCGGCGAGGCGAACCCGATCGTGAGCGTGCACGACGTCGGCGCCGGCGGCCTCTCCAACGCGCTCCCCGAGCTCGTGCACGAGAGCGGTCGCGGCGCGACGTTCGAGCTCGCGGCGGTGCCGAGCGCGGAGCGCGGCATGTCGCCGCTCGAGCTCTGGTGCAACGAGGCGCAAGAGCGCTACGTGCTCGCCGTCCCGCGCGAGCGCCTCGCCGAGCTCGAAGCCATGGGCGCCCGCGAGCGCGCGCCCATGGCCGTGGTCGGTCACGCCACCGCCGATGGTCACCTCCGTCTCGACGACGCACGCTCGCCCCGCCCGCCGATCGATCTTCCGCTCTCGGTGATCCTCGGTAAGCCCCCCAAGATGCGCCGCGACGTGGCGCGCGAGCCCCGCGCGACGGCGTCGCTCGCGGTGCGCCCGACGATCGGCGAGGCGCTCGAGCGCGTCCTCACGCTCCCCACGGTCGCGGACAAGTCGTTCCTCGTCACGATCGGCGATCGCACCGTCACCGGGCTCGTCGCGCGCGACTCGATGGTCGGCCCCTTCCAGGTTCCCGTCGCCGACTGCGCCGTCACGCTCACCGACTACGAGGGCACGACCGGCGAAGCGATGGCGATTGGCGAGCGGCCCACCGTCGCGCTGGCGGATGCCGCCGCATCGGCTCGGCTCGCGGTAGGCGAGGCGATCACGAACCTCGCCGCGGCGCCCATCCGCGCGATCGAGGACGTTCGCCTCTCGGCCAACTGGATGGCCGCCGCCGGGCACCCGGGCGAGGACGCGCGGCTGTGGGACGCGGTTCGCGCGGTGGGCCTCGAGCTCTGCCCGGCCCTCGGCATCGCGATCCCGGTCGGCAAGGACTCGATGTCGATGCGGAGCGTCTGGACCGACGAAGCCGGCGCGAAGCGCAGCGTGATCGCCCCGGTGTCGCTCGTGGTCAGCGCCTTCGCGCCGGTCACCGACGTGCGCCGCGCGCTCACGCCCGAGCTCCAGCTCGACGTAGGCGCGACCGAGCTCCTCCTCGTCGATCTCGGCGCGGGCAAAGACCGCCTCGGCGGAAGTTGTATGATGCAGGTGTTTGGCGCGCTGGGCGAAGCCCCGCCGGACGTGGACGAGCCGGCGCGCCTTCGCGGGGTCTTCACCGCGGTGCAGGCGCTCGGCGCCGACGGGAAGCTCCTCGCGTACCACGACCGCTCCGACGGCGGCCTCGCCGTGACCGCGGTCGAGATGGCGTTCGCCTCGGGCGCCGGCCTCGCGCTCGATCTTGCGTCGCTCCCCGGCGGCGATGATCTCGCGGCGCTCTTCGCCGAAGAGCTCGGCGCCGTCGTGCAAGTCCGAGCTGCTGATCGGGATCACGTCCGTGGCGTATTTGCAGCGCACGGTCTCGGCGACGCGGTCCACGCGATCGGCGCGCCGACGGCAGACGGTCGCGTCGTGATCCGTCGCGGCGCGCGCCTTCTCGTCGACGAATCGCTGGCGCGGCTCCGCTCGTTCTACTCCGACACCACGTGGCGCATGCAGCGACGTCGCGACGACGAGGCGTCCGCGGACCAAGAGCACGAGCGCCGAACGCGCGCCGGCGAGCGCGGCCTCACGCCCCTCGTCACCTTCGATCCGCACGACGCCTCGAAGCAGAAAGGCCGCGTCGCGACGCCGCGACCCAAGGTCGCCATCCTCCGCGAAGAGGGCGTGAACGGGCACGTCGAGATGGCCGCGGCGATGCATCGGGCCGGCTTCGATGCGGTCGACGTCCACATGACCGACGTGCTCGCGCGGCGCGTCGAGCTCGAGCGATTCCGCGGTCTCGTTCTGTGCGGCGGTTTTTCGTATGGCGACGTGCTCGGCGCCGGCGGCGGATGGGCCAAGTCGATTCTCTTCCACGAAGACGCGCGCGCCGCGCTCGCGCGCTTCTTCGCGCGGCCGGACACCTTCTCGCTCGGCGTGTGCAACGGTTGCCAAGCGCTCTCGCAGCTCCGCGACCTCGTGCCCGGCGCCGCGCGCTGGCCGCGCTTCGTGCGCAACCGGTCCGAGCAGTTCGAGGCGCGGCTCGCGCAGGTGCGCCTCGAGCGATCGCCTTCGATCTTCTTCGCCGGGATGGAAGGATCGGTCCTGCCCATCGCGGTCGCGCACGGCGAGGGCCGCGTGGAGCCCGTCGCGGCGAACGACCTCGAGGCGCTCGAGCGCGAGGGCCTGGTGGCCGCGCGCTTCGTCGACTCGGCGCACGTTCCCACCGAGCGCTATCCGGAGAACCCCAACGGCTCGGCCGGCGGAATCACTGCGCTCACCACGCCCGACGGGCGCGCCACGATCTTGATGCCGCATCCCGAGCGCGTGTTTCGAGCGGTGCAGCTCTCGTGGCGGCCGCGCGACTGGCAAGGTGACAGCCCGTGGATGCGCATGTTCGACAACGCGCGCACCTGGACGCTATCGTCGGGCGCATGAGCGCCGCGCCCATGGAGTGGGGGATCGATCGTCTGACGTCGGAGACGGCCCGGGCCCTCGGGCTCCAAGGCACGCGCGTCGGCGTGCTCGCGCACCCCGCGTCGGTGAATCGCGAGCTCGTCCACATCTCGGCGGTGCTCTCTCGGTCGAGCATCGAGCCCACGATCATCTTCGGCCCCGAGCACGGCTACCGCGGCGAAGCGCAGGACATGATCGCGGTCAAAGACGAGTCCGGCCGCCGCGGCGCGCCGGTGCGCAGCCTCTACGGCGACACCGAGGAAGCGCTCGTTCCGACGGCCGACGATCTCGATCGGCTCGACGTCCTCCTCGTCGATCTCGCCGACGTGGGCGCGCGCTACTACACGTTCGTGTGGACGGCGGTCCTCGCGATGCGGGCCGCGGTCCGCGCCGGCAAGCGCGTCGTCGTGCTCGACCGACCGAATCCCATCGGCGACGCCGTCGAAGGCCGCTCCCAGCGGGCCGCCTTCCGTTCGTTCGTCGGGCTCGAGCCGATCCCGATTCGCCACGGGCTGACGCTCGGCGAGATCGTCGCTCACCGCGCCGAGCTCGAGTCGGTGCCCAAAGCGCAGCTCGCCGTCCTCTGCGTACGAGGCATCGCGCGCGGCGCGTACGCGACCGATTGGGATCGCCCCTTCGTCTTTCCGTCTCCCAACATGCCGACGCCGAGCACGGCGCTCGTCTATCCGGGCGGCTGCTTGCTCGAGGGCACGAACCTCTCCGAAGGGCGCGGTACCACGAAGCCCTTCGAGATCTTCGGCGCCCCCTTCGTCGACGGCGAACGGCTCGCCCGCGATTTCCACGCGCTGGGGCTCCCCGGCGTGCGCGTTCGCGCGCTCTCGTTCAAGCCCATGTTCCACAAGTTCGCCGGCGAGCTCTGCGGCGGCGTCGAGGTGCACGTCGTCGATCGCGCGGCGTTCCTCCCCGTAGCCACGTACGTGGCCCTCATCGCGCTCGCGCACGAAGGCGCGCCGGATCGATTCAAGTTCCGCACCGAGCGCTACGAGTTCGTCGACGACATCCCGGCCTTCGATCTCCTGACCGGCGACGGACAAGCGCGGGCCATGATCCTCGAAGGCGCGCGCGCCCTCGACGTCGCGCACGCGGTTTCTCGCCTCATGGATGGAGACGCGGAGAGGGTGGCCGCCGCTCGCGCCGCGCTGGCGGGCTACGCACCGCTCGGCTGACCCGGCCGGGTGACCGCGGTGACACAGCGACAAGATCGCCAGGAGCGTCGCTTCGGGTAAACTGACGCCTCCATGCCTCGGGAGCCGGACCACAGCCTCGTCGGTCGCAAGATCGCCGGCAAGTTCGCGATCGAGTCGGCCATCGGCGGCGGGGCCATGGGCGCGGTCTACAAGGCGCGCCAGATCGCGCTCGACAAGTCCGTCGCCATCAAGGTGATGCACCGCGAGCTATGGACCGACGCGACGTACGTCGCTCGGTTCCTCCGCGAGGCCAAGGCCGCCTCGCGCATCGATCATCCCGCGTCGGTGCGCGTCATCGACTTCGGCGAGGAGCCGGACGGCCTTCTCTACCTCGCGATGGAGCTCCTCGAGGGTCGCGATCTCTACACGCTCCTTCGCGAAGAGGGCCCGCTCCCGCGCGATCGCGTCGGCGACATCCTTCTCCAGGTGCTCGCGGCCATGGCGGTGGCGCACGAGATGGGCGTCGTCCACCGCGACATCAAGCCCGAGAACATCATGATCCAGCGCGGCACCGACGACGAAGGTCGGCCGCGCGATCTGGTGAAGGTCTGTGACTTCGGCGTGGCCAAGATCACCGACCACCGCGGAGAAAAATCCGTCACCGGCCCAGCCATCACCACCGAAGGGCTCGTGGTCGGCACGCCCGAGTACATGTCGCCCGAGCAAGGGCGCGGCGAAGTGCTCGACGCGCGCAGCGATCTCTACTCGGTCGGCATCATCCTCTATCAAATGCTCGCGGGGCGCGTGCCGTTCGACGCGGAGAGCGCGCTCGGCATCGTGCTCAAGCACGTGACCGAAGATCCCGTGCCGCCCTCGCGGCTGCGGCCCGAGGCCGACGCCGCCCTCGAAGCGGTGTGCCTTCGCGCGATCCAGAAGAAGAAGGAGGACCGCTACCAGACGGCGCGGGAGATGCGCTCGGATCTAAAGATCGCGCTCGATCCCAACGCCGCGGTCTCCACCCTGAATCGTCGGCCGATTTCGCTCGCCGAGGCTGGAGAGATCGTCGCCGCGGCGCCTTCGCAACCGGCCGTCGTCGCCGCTCGCGAGCCCACGCCCAACGTCTCCGCGGTCGCGACCGCCGACACCGCGGTCGCGTTCGACTCGTCGGCGATCCGGGCGCTCGCGCCGAGCAGCCCGCCCATCTCGGAATCGCCGCCCGCGCTCGACGCCAAGGTGCTGAAGCCGCGCTGGGCGGGCCTCGCGATCGGCCTCGTCTTGCTCGTCGGGGCCGGGGGCATCGTCGCCATGCGTTTCCGTGACGCCGCGCGAACCGACGGCGCCACGAGCGCGACGGCGAGCGCCTCCGCTGCGCCGAGCGCGACGACGCCCTCGTTCACCGCGCCCACGGCCGCTTCGGTCGACGTCGTGCCGTCCGCGGTCGCCGTGCGCGATTCGCGCGGCACCAAGGTCGTCCACGCGAACGGGCGCTCTTCCGCGACGCCGCTCGCCGGGTCCGCCAGCGCGGCCCCTTCGGCTTCGGTGGGCACGCGTCCACTCGCCAGCGACGCGCCCGCCGCGTCGGTCTCTGCAGCGCCGGTGGCGAGCACCGCGTCGAGCGCGACCGCGGCCCCGAGCGCGTCGTCCGCCCCGGCGGGGGCGTGGGACCCGGCAAAAGCCAAGGTGACGGTGGGGCGCGTCAACGCGCTCGGCGTCGCTCCCGAAGCTCTCCGCAAGGAGATCCCCGACGCGAAGATCCAGCAGTGCTACCGAGCCGCGCTCACGGGCAAGGGCCCGCGCCCTCCGGTCTCCAAGATGACGCTCCACCTCGACGCGCGGGCTGAAGGGCACATCACCGGAGCGCTCCTGAGCGGAGGCCCGCCCATTCCGCCGGCGGCCGGTGATTGCGTCATGCACACGATGATTGGTCGCACCGTGACGAGCGAGGGGGCGCCGCTCGTGAACGCCGACGTCGAGCTCTCTTTTTCGGTGGAGTGACGCGCGCCCGGCGTCAGGGAAAGCGGACGCGCACTGGCGGCACGACCTGGAGCTCGCGGCGCGGCTCGCGGATCGGTTTGACGGCGCGGAGCACGGCGGTCATCTCGTGGACGACGTTTCGCGAGTGCTTCACGTGTGTCATGAGGTCGTCGAGCGTGAGGCGCGCGTAGGCCGGATCGACGAGGAGCTCCACGGCTTCCGTGACCCAATCGCCGCGGTAGCCGTAATCGGCGCGCCAGTAATACGGCTGCGAGAAGTAGCCGAACGAGCCAACGAACATCTGCCGCACGTGGGTGGGATCTTCGAACGCGTCGTCGCTCGAGCCGTAGGGAACGAGCGCGGTGAGCTTGGCGTCGGGCTTCGCCACCCGGTGGAGCTCCTGCATCATCGGGAGGACGTTCCGGACGTGCTCGAGGACGTGTGAGAGGAGGAGCTCGTCCACGCTGTCGTCGTCGAAGGGGAGCTTGGTGCCTTCGCAGCGCTCGAGATCCGCGACCACGTTCACGCCCGGGAGCGCGACCGCGTCGAGGTTCACCCAGCCGTCCAAGGCGTTGCGACCGCAGCCGACGTTCAACCGCACCGACATCGCCGCTCTCCCCGCGCAGAGGCGCCGCCGACTACTTCTTGGTCTCGGTCTCGAGATCCTCGGCGAGGTAGCTCAAGATCACCTCGTCGAGCGACTTGTCGCTGATGAGGTCTTCTCCGAAGATCGAGGCCGCCTTGGGCGGCTTGGATCCACCGAAGATCGAAGCTGGGCGCGCCGCGCCGTACCGCCCGTCGGACGGGGCCTGCGACGGGCGCTTCGAGGGCGGGCGCTTCGAGGGCGGCCGGCTGCCCACGTGCTCCTCCGACGCGGGCTGCGAGCGGTAGCGGGTGTCGCTCGCTTGTCCGCGCGCGAACAGGTTGGCGGGCGGCGGCGGGAGGTCGCTCAGCGCGCGTGCCATGAGCTGCTCGCGCTCGGTCGAGGGAGCGGCCTCGTCGGGCGGCGCCGGAATGGTCTTGGGCTTGGCTTCCTTGGGCTCGACCGGCGGCGGACGCTGGCTCTTCTTCCGCTCCTTGGCCTCGGCCGCCGGAGCGGGCGCGTTCCCGAGCGCCGCGTCGATGAGGGGATCGAACTGCCCGTCACGCAAGGCGATGAACATCGCCTTGTGCTGGTCTTTCATGAGCTGGCGGACGGTCTCCGCCATGTTCGTCTCGCCAATGTGCTCCGCGTAGCTCTTCTTCACGGACTTGAGGATGCGTCCCCCGTCCATGAAGAGGTGCGTGATGATGTGCGGATGCTTGACGCCAGAGTCCTCGGTCTGGATGTGGAACACCCGGTTTTTGTGCCGGACGTTGTTGTTGTAGCCGAGGAGCGGCGAGGGGGCTTTCGACATGCCGCGAGCGAGGCGCCGTAGGGCGCGGAGGAGTGGGAAACGGTTCACCCATCCCTATCACTTCCGCGAGGCTGCATACAGAGACGTTGGGCCCTTTTGCCTCGCGGCGGTCCGCTCGCGGCGGTTTTGGGGGCTTCCTGGCCCGCCGCTCCCCCGGCCCGGCGACCTGTGCTACTGACCCCAGCCCCGATCGCCTGCGCGCGCCGTCATGGTCGCGCCGCTGCCCAGCCCCGATGGACCTCGCCTACTTCGCGCTCCTCATCGGTGTCCTGATCTTCATCCACGAGCTGGGGCACTTCGCCTTTGCCAAGCTCTTCGGCGTGAAGGTGATCACCTTCTCCATCGGCTTCGGGCCCAAGCTCCTCCGACTCCGCGGCCGCGAGACCGAGTACTGCCTGGCGCTCCTCCCGTTCGGCGGGTTCGTGAAGATGCTCGAGGAAGGGAAGGGCTCGCCCATCCCGCCCGAGGACCGCCGACGCACCTTCGAGGCCCAGCCGCTCTACAAGCGCGTCGCCATCGTGCTCGCCGGGCCGATGATGAATCTGTTCTTCCCGGTCGTGCTCTACGCGTCGGTGTTCCTCGAGCATCGCGCGCTGCCGCCGGCGGTCGTGGGCGTCGTGTTCCCGGGCATGCCGGCCGACGGCAAGCTCGTCCCCGGTGACCGCATCGAGGCGATCGACGGCGACGTCGTGTCGACCTACCCCGACGTGCAGCGGCTCCTTGCCGGCAAGGCCGGTCGCCCCGTGAACCTGGTCGTCACGCGCGACGGACACGAGCTCGGCGTGACGCTGACGCCCGTGCGCATCGCGCGCGAGCGTGATCGCGAGGTCGACGAGAGCTCCGACGTCATCGGCTTTTTGCCCGGGCTTCCGGGCGCGGTCATCGGAGTCCCCAACGTGGACTCGCCTGCGTATCGCGCCGGGCTCCGCTCCTTCGATCGCATCGTCTCGATCGCCGGCGTACGCGTCACGACGATGCCCGAGCTCGTGCAGGCCCTTGCGGCCAACAAGGGCGACACCGTCACGCTCTCGTACATGCGCCCGGTGCCGGTCTCGGCCGAAGGCCTCTTCGACATGGCGGTCATGGAGCCGGGCGTCGCGACGCTCACGCCCAGCGTCCGCGGTGGCCCGCCCGCGGACGCCGCCGACGCGCGCGCGAAAGACGTGCTGGAGCGGAGTGGAATCGAGAGCGCCGAGATGTACGTGGCCTTCGTGCCGGTGGCATCGAGCGAGTGGCAGGCAGGCCTCCGCGCCGGCGATCGCATCACGCACCTGGACGGCGTGCCGCAGCGCGTGTGGGCCGCGATGGAAGAAGACCTGAAGCGCGGGGCGAGCCGCGATCGCGAGCTTCGCTGGACGCGCGACGGTGAGCCGAAACGTGGCTTCTTCAAGCTGCGCCGCGAGGTGTGGCAGGACGAGTACGCGCAGAGCTACGAGCGGTTCGTGTTTCGCACCACGCACTGGGCGCCGCGCTCGGTCGAGCTCGTGCCGAATCCAAGCCCGATCACGTACGCCGTGCGCAGCGCGCTCGAAGAGACGCGCAGCGTCATTCGCTTCTTGAGCGTGGGCTTCCTCCGCATCGTCCAAGGCAAGGTGAGCCTGAAGAGCGTGAGCGGGCCCATCACGCTCTACGACGTCGCCGGTCAGGCCGGCGCGAAAGGCACGACCTACTTCGTTTGGGCGATGGCCGTCATCTCCATCAACCTCGGCCTCGTGAACCTCTTGCCGATCCCCGTCTTGGACGGGGGGCACCTCGTGTTCCTCGCCCTCGAGGCCGTGAAGCGTCGCCCCATCTCGCTCCGGGCGCGCGAGGTCGCCAGCCTCGTCGGTATGAGCATGCTCGTCGTCCTGATGCTGATCGCGTTCAAGAACGACATCGAGCGGCCCCGCGTCGGCGGCCCGGGGAGCGGCTGGCACTTCTTCGAGTGAGCCTTCGAGTGAGGGATTTTGCCGCAGATCGGGCCTGATTTCACGGGGCTGACCTACTAGCGCGTTCAGTAGCGGTTACGTGTGAGCCACCGAGTCTCTGCTCGACTGGCACCTGACCGTTTCTTGTGCGAAGTTCCGCCGCAGGTGGAGCGGATGAAGCGTCTCGCTTGGGTGCTTTTGCTTGGGGCGACCGCGGCGTTCGCGGCCTGCTCATCGACACAGGGCACCGACGCGCCGATCGGCGAGGGTCCGGGTGACGGATCGGCCGACGTCGTCGAGGCCGGCGCACCGGACGTGAAGGTCCCCACGGACGCATCGCGCGACGCCGAGAAGAAGCCCGACTCCGCCGGCCCGGACTCGAGCTTCGTCGCACCCGCTCCCGTCGTGAACGCGATGACGCCGATCAAGACCACCGCCGGTGGTCCGGGTCCGTCGCTCGTGGTCACCGGTGACAAGTTCGTGAGCTGGTCGGTCGTGCGCGCCGACGGCGCGGATCTCCCCACCACCTTCGTCAGCGAGACCGAGCTCCACGCGCTCCTCCCCGCCATCCGCGTGGAGAACGCAGGCGTCATTCAGATCGACGTCTTCACGACCACGCCCGGCGGGGGCAAGAGCTCGACGCTCGGGTTTCTCGTCGAGAACCCGACGCCGCTCCTCACCGCGATCGCGCCCACGGCCATTCAGGTGAACTCGGGCGACACGTCGATCACGCTCACCGGCGGGTCGTTCGCCAAGACGGCCAAGGTCAGCTTCGACGGGCAGGATCTCGCGGTGACGGCGTCGTCGCCCACGTCGCTGACGGCCACCGTGCCAGCCGCGCTCCTCACTGCGTCGGGCAGTCACGCGCTCATCGTGACCAACCCCGCGCCGGGCGGCGGCAAGAGCTCGCCCATCGCGTTCATCGTGACGAACCCGTCGACGGTGTCCGTAACGACCGTCGCGCCCACGCACGCGACGCTCGGCAGCGGCGACGTGTCGCTCAGCGTCGACGGCTCGGGGTTCGTCAGCGCGTCGGTGGTCTCGTTCAACGGCATCAACGTCCAATCGACCACCACCGATCAGACGCACATTTCGGCCACGATCCCGGCGGCGCTCCTCGCGAGCTCGGGGAGCTTCCCGATCGTGGTGACCAACCCCGCGCCTGGCGGCGGCGTGTCGAACCCCGTGCAGTTCGAGGTGTGGAACCCCGGACCGTCGGTGACGAGCCTCTCGCCCAACACCGCGTATTACGGCGGCGCCGATCGCAAAATCTCCGTGCTCGGCACGGGCTTCGTTCCCACCTCGACCGTGCGCGTCGACGGCGCCGACGTGACCACGATTTATGCGTCGCCCACGCAGCTCGACGCGATCGTGCCGGCGGCGACCCTCGCCTCGCTCGGCACGCGCGGCGTCAGCGTGCATACGGCCGGCCCGGGCGGCGGCGACTCCTCGAGCGCCACGCTCTTCGTCGTGTGTGATCCCACCGGCGTCGACGTCGCGCTCGGCGCGGCCGGCAACGTCACCACGCTCTTCACCGAGTTCGCGAGCGCGAGCCCGGTCAAGCCGCTCCGCTCGGCGAAGTGCCCCACGACCGTGAACACGTCCGGCACGGCGCAGCCCGAGCGCGCGTGGGTCGTGCAGAACAACCAAGCGACGAGCCTCACGCTCTCCGCCTGGGCGGTGTGCACCACCGACTCGATCGCCGAAGACGACGCGTTCCTCGCGCTCTATAGGCGCCCCACGGCGCCGACCACCGACGACGAGCGCCTCCAGTGCACGGGCTTTCTCTCCGAGGGCGCGAACGGCGCGGCGGGCGACTATCGCAGCCCCGAGTCCAACGGCTCCAATTGGTGCCCTGGCCTCACCAAGACCAACGGCGGCGGTCTCTCCCTCGCGGCGTGCGAGCGCGCGGTCGTCTGGGTGTCGCCGTACAGCGCGACCAGCGTGTATTACACGCCGCCGAGCGCGATTCGCCTCAAGGCCGAGTGACGTCCAAGCCTCGAGCTGCCGCGTTCTCGGCGCGCGCCGTGGCCGAGACCGCGCTCGCCCGCGTCTTCGCCGACGGCGCTTTCGCGGCGGCCGCGCTCGAAGCGGAGATCGAGCGCCACCCGCAGATCGATCCGCGCGATCGCGCGCTCGCCACCGAGCTCGTTTACGGCGCGCTTCGCGTCGCGCCGTGGCTCGAAGGTCGACTCGATTCCTTTGCGACCCGCTCCGTGAAGAAGCTTCGGCCGCGCGTGCGCGCCGCGCTCGTCCTCGCCGCGTATCAGATCGCGTTCCTCGATCGCGTGCCGGTCTACGCGGCCGTGAGCGAGGCGGTGGCGTCCGCCCGGCAGGTGAGCGGCGACAAGGTCGGCGGCTTCGCCAACGCCATCTTGCGCAAGCTCGCGCGCGAGTGCGAAGTGGCGCGTCCGTCGGCGGCGGCGGCCATGGAGGCGTCGCTCCCGCCGTGGCTCGCGCGTCGCCTCGTCGACGTCGTAAGCACCGAGGGCCTCCCGGCGCTCCTCGGCGCCGACGCCTCTGCGCCGCCGCTCGGTTTGCGCGTGCGTCATGAAGGCGATCGCGCCGCAGCCCTCGAGCGCTCGCGGAGCGCTCATCCCGAGGCGTCGTTCGAGCCGGGGACGATTTCGCCGCTCGCGATCCTCGCGCGACGGGCTGGTCGACCGTCCGAGCTCGAGGGCGTGAAAGACGGCTCGCTCGTCGTGCAAGAAGAGGGATCGCAGCTCGTCGGGCTCGCGCTCGGCGCGAAGGCGGGGGAGCGCGTCCTCGATGCGTGCGCGGGTCGCGGACACAAGACCGGCATCTTGCTCCACGCGGTGGGGCGCGAAGGCGCGGTCGACGCGTCGGATCTCCATGAGCCCAAGCTCGAGCGGCTCTCGGCCGAGCTCGCGGGCGAGGGCGTCACGCCGCGCGCGACGTATCCGGTCGATTGGAGCGTGGGCGGCGGCGACGTGCCGGGCGACTACGACGCGATCCTCGTCGATGCTCCGTGCAGCGGAACGGGCACGCTCCGCCGTCGGCCGGATCTCCTCGTGCGGCGCACCGAAAGCGACATCGCGTCGCTGGCCCAGCTGCAGGTCGCGATCGTGCGCAACGCTGCCGCACACCTCCGGCCCGGCGGCCGACTCGTGTACGCCGTGTGCAGCGTGCTTCGCGACGAGGCAGAAGGCGTGCTCGCGGCGCTCGTCCCTTCGGACTTAGGGCTCGAGCCCGATCCCTTCGAGGGGCCGGCAGGAAGAATCTTCGCCGGAGCGACGCAAGGACGCCTTCTTCCGCACTTGCACGGCACCGATGGCTACTTCGTCGCACGCTTCCGTAAGCGCGCTTGAGAAGGCGGCCCGCCGGGCCCGGGCGGTGGCCAGTTGCCAGGCCGCCGAGCCGAGCGTAAAAGCTTGCCGATGCTAGTCGACGTCAAGTTGCCCCAGCTCGGCGAGAGCGTGGCCGAGGGGACCGTCAGCAAGTGGCTCGTGCGCGAGGGCGACGTCGTCGCCAAGGACCAGCCGATCGTCGAGATCGGCACCGACAAGGCCGACAGCGAAGTCCCGTCGCCGGTCGGGGGTCGCGTCATGAAGCTGCTCGCCAAGGAGGGCGACGTCCTCCCGGTGCACGCGGTCCTCTGCCAGATCGACGAGGGCGCGGGCGCGGCTGCGGGGGCTGCTGCCCCGGCCGCGGCTCCGGCACCGGCAGCGCAAGGTGCAGGACGCAGCGCCACCGGCGCCGCGCTCGCCACGCCGACGGCGCGCCAAGCCGCGCGGGAGCACGACGTCGATCTCGGTGCCGTGAAGGGCTCGGGTGAGTTCGGCCGCATCACGCGCGACGACGTGATTCGCGCCAAGGGAGACGGCAACGGCGCCGCCCCCACGCGCGAGGTCCCCGCTGTCGCCGCGCCTGCGGCCGCTCCGGCGCGGCCGGCCGCGCCTCCGCCCGCGCGTGAGCTCGCGCAGATGATCAACCAAGGTGGCGGCTTCGTCCCCCCGATCCCGGGCGCAGGGTACGGCTCGTTCAAGGTGCCGCCGTATCGCCAGCAAGACGGCGATCAGGTGGTGCCGTTCACGCGGCGTCGGCGCATCACCGCCGACCACATGACGTACTCGAAGTTCGCTTCGCCGCACGTCGTCACCGTGGCCGAGGTCGACCTCCACAAGGTCTCGCAGCTCCGCGAGGCCAACAAAGAGGCCTACAAGAAGGAGGGCATGTCGCTCACGATGCTCGCCTTCGTGTGCGTGGCTACGGCGCGCGCGCTCCACGAGAACCGCTCGCTCAACGCGCGCGTCCTCGACGACGCGTACGCGCTTCTCAAGGACATCAACCTCGGCGTCGCGGTCGATTCGCCCGACGGCCTCGTCGTGCCGGTGGTGCGCCGCGCCGACGAGCTCGGCGTGCGCGGCATGGTGCGCGCGGTCGACGATCTCGCGAAGCGCGCCAAGTCCGGCAAGATCACCATCGACGATCTCAGCGGCGCGTCGTTCTCGGTGTCGAACCCGGGCCTCAAGGGCAACCTCTTCGGCGGCGCGATCATCAACCAGCCCAACGTCGGCATCCTGCGCATGGGCGAGATCCAGAAGCGCGTGGTGGTCGTCGAGGGCCCGAGCGGCGAGGACCTCATGGCCATTCACCCGGTCATGTACATGGCGCTCTCGTACGATCACCGCATCGTCGACGGCGTCGCGGCCAACTCGTTCCTCTGGCGCGTCACCGAGATCCTCGAAAAGGGCGAGTTCGAAGTTTGACTTGCGGGACCTTGCAGGTCCCCTCGGCGCGTTGACACGCGCGGAGCCACCCCCCGCGCTCAGGTTCTTTGAACCTTCGACCTCTCGCGACCGCAGGGGTCGCGAGAGGGGGCGTTGGCGCTTGCTTTGACGGGCGACCTGTCTGGCAACGACGGATTGAGCGGCTTTGGGCCATCCGACTGGAATGGCGAGGCTCGTTCCCTGTTGGGGCTTTGCGGTGCCGGTCGCACTGGTCGCTCTCATCGTCGCTTGCGGCGCGCGTTCGCCGCTCGTGTGTGTGCGCACCCCGGAGGTCGAGATCGTCCCCACCCTCTACCTGGTGTTGGACGCGTCCGAGAGCATGGCCCGAGGCAATCGCTGGGCAGACGCGCGGCGCGAGATCGCCGACGCGATCGCGCGCCTGCCCTCCCCGCGGCTGCGCATCGGGGTCGCCATTCTCGGCGGGAGCGACGAGTCGTGCGGCAGCACTGGCGAGATCCTCGCGCCCGACGAGAACGGTCGACTAGACGCCGCTGCTGCGGCGAAGGCGTTCCTCGGCGTGACGGCGACGGTCAGCCCGAAAGGGGGCACGCCGATGTCTGCGACGCTACGCACAATCACGTCGCGGCTCCGCAGTGAGCGAATGAGGCATCCGATGCACCTCGTGCTCGTGACCGACGGCGAGCCGAACTGCGGCGACATCCGGAGCTGCAACGTCGCGGACTGCACGTTCAACCTCGAGGCCGTGGCCCCCGAATGCCAGCCGAGCGGACCGCGAAACTGTTGCATCGACGCCCCGTCCGGATGCGTCGACGCGAGCGGGACGATCGATGCCATCGCCGGCATCGCGCGATTGGGCGTGCCCGTCGTCGTGGTGGGCTTGCCGGGAACCGAGCGCTTCTCGGGCTTGCTGTCGTCGTTCGCGCGTGCCGGCGGCACCGCACGCCCCGGTGCGTCGTCGGCTTACTACGCCGTGCGCAGCGAAGGGACCGAGGCCCTCACGCGCGAGCTCGGTGACGCGCTGACCGCTGCTACACACGGATGCGACTTCGCGCTCGGCAGCGTCATCCCCGGCGATGCTCGGGTGGTGCTGGGCGGCCACGCTGTCGAGCGCGATGCGAAGGAGGGCTTCACCGCCCGCGAAGACTTGCTGTCCCTGCACGGGGCCGCGTGCGACGAGCGACGCGCTGGCGCTGCGGTGGCCATCGCCTGGCTGGAGCAGTGCCCGGCATAGGAGGCGTGCTCGTCCGACCGGAACGCCAGCCGCACCCGACCAACGGCGGTGCGTCTCGCGCGTGCGCCGGAGCAGGCAGCTCAGGGGGCGCGCCGAGAGGGCGGCTCGGCGTGCTCGGCGAGGAAGTCGGAGGTCTTCGTCGCGATGCGGTCGGGTCGGATGACTGCTTTGAGCGTGAAGGCGAAGTCACCGTCGTGCCACGCGAGGAGGCTCGCGAGCTCGGCCTTCGCATCGGCGGCGGGCTCGACGTCGAGGACGCGTCCGCGGCGCACGAAGAGCGTGCGTCGCTCGCTGCCGCGAAGGAGGAGGAGCTCGCCAGTCATCTTGTCGATGTCGATCATCGAGAGCAGCGCGGGCAAGCGAATGCGCGAGAGCTCGCCCGCGAGGTGACTGCGCGCCTCGGGCTTCGGCTGCTCCCGAAGCTCGAGCAAGGTTCCGATCAAGCCTTCGAGCGCCTCGCTCACGACCGCCTCGTCCGCGTGGCGCTCGGTCTCCGTCATCGCCGCGCCTTTGGCGAATGGGATGCCGAGCGCGGGCGTGAACCGACGCGTCGGGCCCTCGACGCGCTCTTTGAGCTTCGTGGCCGGGAGCGCCGGCGCAGAGAACCGTCGGAGCGGCCCCTCCATCTGCTTCTGCGCCGCGATCTCGATTCGAAAGCCGCCGTCCTCGATGGGGGTCACGCGCGCCGCGCGGCCCTCGACGCGCGTCGTGCGCTCGATGCCCTTGGCGATGATCTCGACGCGCATCGGCGTTCCCACCGGCACCGACCAGTCGGACTCGACCGTGAACGAGCGCACCCCGGCGGCGCCCGCTGGAGGAGGCGCCTCGCTCGCGCGGACACCGTCGGCCGCGAGCGCGAGCACGTAGTGGAGGAAGTCGCGGAGCTGGGCGATCGCCTCGTCGCTCTCGGGCATGAACTCGAACGCGGCGCCGCGCACTTCGCGCCCGTCTTTGGCGCGCGTCGTCACGCTGCGGACCACGCTGGCCATGATCTGGAGCGTAACCACCCGATCCGCGCTCGCGAGGACGAGCCACTCGACCGTGCCAGGGTCGCCGATGTCGCGCTCGTATTCGAAGTAGATGCCCGTCGCGCTGACGCTCGCCGAGCGCGGGCGCATCTCGGCGTCCACGCCGTCGAGGCAGACCCACACGCTGGTCCACACGCGCGGGCTACGGCGGCGATCGGCGTCCATCTCCACCAGGGAACCGAAACCGAGGCCGGTCCGTCAAGGCACAACGGAGTTGCCGCGGGCGCGCGCCCATCCGAGAGTGACCCGGTCATGTCCGCAGGCCGAGGTCGCGTCATCGCCGCTGCGCTCGTCGTCGTCGCCGCCATCGCGGCCGGCCGCGCGATCTACGAGTCGACGACGCCTCTGGTCGGCGCAGACGCGTGCATTCGTGCCGTCAACGACGCACGGAGCGGCGTGACGAGCAGCGGGCGCGCCACGTCGGTCGCGCACGCCTGCGCGCCCCTCTTTCTCGAGCCGCGCTGTCGCGCCGCACACGAGGGCTTCGAGCTTCCCGCTCCGGAGGCGCGCGCGCGCGTACTCGCCGACAAGTGCCGCGAAGCGTACTGCGACGCGCTCGAGCCCAAGCCCAAGCTCTGCGCGGGCCTGCCCGACACGCCCGCCGCGCTCGCGGCCGCGTGGAGCGAGTTCGTCCCGGCCGCGCTCAAGCACGAGCACGGTCGCCGTGCGGCCGACGTCATCCAGGCGCTGCGCGCGCCGCTCGCGAGCCCGTCGGACTCGCCTTGAGCGATCGCATGTAGAGTGCAGCTACTTGCGCGGGCGACGACGACGGAGCAGCGTCGTCACGGCCGCCGCGACCAGCGCGACGGCCCCGAGCCCGCGCCCGGGCGCGCCCGCGAGCGCACACCCGCCGCCAGCGGCGTACGCGCCCGTCGCAGGGCCGCCGCCGGTCTTCGGGCCAACGGCGCCGCCGGCATCGCTCGTGGTCGTGGCGCCGGGATCGAACGTCGCCTTGAGCGCCGGCCAATCGGCCGCGCACGTCGCCGCCTCGGTGCCTGCCGCGCACGCGAGCGGTCCGCGGATTTGCGCGAGCGAGAGCACCGGCGCGAACGTGGCGCCGCGATCGCTCGACGCGCCGAGCGCGTAGGGCACCGTGGGGTCGGCGATGCAGGCGTAGAGGGTCGCCCCCACGGACTTCAGGCACTGGACGGCCACGCTTCCGAGCTTGGTGAACGCGAAGTCCGCGGTCGCGGCGCGCGAAACGCCCTCGGTGGAGCCCACCCAAACGGTGGCACCGTCGGCAGAGAGTGCGAAGCCCGCGAGCGGCGGACCCTGGAAGACCGAGCGGAACGTCACCCCGCCGTCGTCGGTGACGAGGAGTCGGCTCGAGCGCCCGCCCGTTCGAACGTAGACGCGGCCCGCGTCGGTGGGCGACACCGCCGCGATGTAGGGCGCGCGCTCATCGGGTTTGACGAGCGCGATGACGTGCTTCGTGAACGTCGTGCCACCGTCGGTCGACACGTAGAACGCGCCGTCGTCGCCGAGGCTGCCGGAGACGTAGACGCGCTTGGGATCGGACTTGGCGACCTCGATGGTCTGCGCGACGAAAAGCGGATCGAAGTCCTTCGCGAGCGCGGTGAACGTACGACCCGCATCGATGGTCGCGAAGATCTCCGTCGTGAACGTGCTCCCGCCGGCGTCGTTCTCCCCGCCCGTCGACGCGAGCACGAGGCCCTCGTTCGGCGCGTCGGGGCGCACCACCACGTCGACGACGGTGCGTTTCTCGAGCCCGGACTTCGCGAACGACCACGTGCAGCCGCGGGCCTCGCCGGGCGAGCGCACGAGCCCGTCGATCGTCCCGGCGATCACGCTCCCGTCGGCGAAGAGGCCGATCGGCGGATCCCAAATCCCGCCGTAGCCGACGCCGCGCTCGCACACCCAGTCCCAGGTCTTCGCGCCGTCGTTCGAGAAGAGGATGCCGAAGGTCGTGCGGAGGACGAGCGATCCGTCGTTGCCTGGCGTCGCCTCGAGCTGATTGGCCGCGGGGAACCGACCATTGGCTTGCGCCGCGGGCGCGACGGCGAGCGAGGAGAGCGAACAAGCGAAGGCGAGCGCGAGGGCGCGGGAGGTTCGACCGAGCACGCGCGAAGTCTACACCGCTCGCCTCGCGACGATGCGCCACTCGACCGCGGAGAGCGGCTCGACGGCGATCTCCCCGAACGACGGACCGAGCGCCGTATGCCACTCGGCATCGCTCAGCGTGACCACGACCGCGCGCGCACCGGTCCGAACGTCCTCGTGCTCGGTCCTCTGAACGTCGAGCGCGACTGCGCGTCGCGCGCGGTCGTCGGCTGCGCCGCGCGCGACGGCGTCGACCCACCCGGGCGACGGCGCCTCGGCGATGAACACGCCGCCCGGGGCGAGCACGCGCGCGATTTCACGGCCCAGATTCACGAAGCTCTCGGGCGCTTCCGGATGGGCCAATGTTCCGTGGAGCGCGATCACCGCGTCGAAGCTCTCGTCGGCGAACGGAAGCGGCGCAAAGAAGTCGGCGAGGACCAGCGGAATCGGCCGCGCGCGTCGCGCGCAGACGTCGAGCATCGCCTGGGACGCGTCGAGGCCCGTCACCTCGAAACCCCCGTCGAGGAGCTGCGGAAGCTCGCGTCCGGTCCCTACGCCGAGGTCGAGGACTCTCCGCCCAGCCGACGCGATCAGCGTCACGACCGCTCGCATCCGCTCGCGCGAGGTCGGCGCGTCCAGGATGTAGTCTTTGTCGTACCTCTCTGCGATCGCATCGAAGAACGCGATGGCGCCCCGCATACTGAACACTGTATCTGAACTGCGGGGGACTTCGAATCGATGCTCGAGCTTAGACGTCGAGGAGCCACGCTCCTCGAGGAGGGGACACTCAAAGGGCCCATCGCCCGCCTCTTGGGGCGCGCGTGGGCGCGGCGCTCGCAGAAGGTCGCGCGACCGCTCGACGTGCCTGCCGGGATCGCCACCATCGGCGTCGGCGGGGCCACGCTCGGCGGCTCGTACCGAACGCCCACGGCGATCGCGATCGCCAACCGCCTCGCGAGCCGCGCACCCGTCGCGCTCGTGAGCCACGGGTACGGCGCGTCGCTTCAAGCGCCGCGGATCGTCTCGCCCACCGATCACGCGGACGACGTCGGCGACGAGGCCGTGCTCGCCGCACGTCTCCTCGCCGGCGCCGCGATCGTGGTGTCGGGCCCGTCGCGGCAGGCGTCGCTCGAGCTCGCCGTCGCGTCCGGGGCGCGACTCGTCGTCTTCGACGCGCTCCTCCAGACGCGGCCCACCCCCGTCGGCTTCTCCATTCTCGCGCTCGACGCCGAGCGCCCGTGGGGTAGCGGCGCCGTGCCGCCCGAGGGCGATCTGCGCGCGGAGCCGGCCGTGCTTCGCGCCTCGGCCGACGCACTCGTTACCATCGCCCACGACGGCTCGGTTCCCGGCGAGGTCGTTCCGTGCGCCCACCGCGGTACGATGCGCATCACGGGGGCGCGCGAGATCCTCACCGGTCGCGTCGTTCCGCTGTCTCATTTCGACACGTCGCGTGTGGGCCTCTCCACCTCCATCGCGCGCCCCGACCGCGTTCGCCGCGCCCTCGAGGCGCACGGCATCGTGCCTCAGATGATCGTTGCCGCCGCCGACCACGGCCCACCGTCTTTGCCCCGCGCGCCCGTCGATGCGTGGCTGGTCACCGACAAGTGTGCGACTTGGCTCAGGCCTGACGCCAAGCGACCGGAGTGCCGCTCCCACTTGGTCGGAGTCTTCGCGCTGGAGACCGAGATGTCCGCGCCCTCGCTCACGGCGTTCGCGGAGGCGGCCGTTCTTGACCGGCCCATGGCGGGGTCATAGCATCCTCCTGCAGCGTGCTATCGCGCTGATTCGTAGGTCTTTTTTCCTGGTGCCGCGTGTCCGAAGACGAAAAGACGCGTGTCACCACCATCGTCCAGAAGCCAGTCGCTGACGAGGATCGTCCGCGGGGCACGGACTGCTTGGTGGTGATCTACACGAAGGAGCCGTCGCTCCTCGGTAAGCGTTTCATGCTCGACCAGAGCCCGATTCGCGTCGGGCGCGGCTCGGAGAATCACATCGTGCTCGAGGGCGATTCGGTGTCGCGCCGGCACGCGCACTTCGAGCTGCGCAACGGTCGCTGGTACGCCGTCGACGACAACTCGACCAACGGCACGTACGTCAACGACGACATGATCCCGCGCGAGCTGAACCTCTCGAACGGCGATCGCGTGAAGGTCGGCCCCACGATCTTCAAGTACCTGTCCGGCACCGACGTCGAGGCCCAGTACCACGAAGAAATCTATCGAATGACCATCATCGACGGTCTCACGGGAGCGCACGTGAAGCGCTACCTGCTCGAGGCCCTCGAGAAGGAGATCGTCCGCGCGCGGCGCCACCAGCGCGAGCTCTCCTTCATGATGTTCGACATCGACCACTTCAAGAAGATCAACGACTACCACGGTCACTTGGCGGGCGATTACGTGCTCAAGGAGCTCGCCCGCATCGTGCAGTCGCGCATTCGTCGCGACGAGGTCTTCGCCCGCTACGGCGGCGAGGAGTTCGCCCTGCTCTTGCCCGAGACCACGCTCGAGGGCGCGCGCATGCTCGGCGAGGGCTTGCGCGAGAAGACCGAGAGCTCGGTCTTCACGTTCCAGAACGAGACCATCAAGGTCACGATCTCGGTGGGCATCGCGCAGCTGACCGACCAGATCAAGTCGTCGCAGGAGCTCATCAAGGCCGCCGACGACAAGCTCTACGAAGCCAAGCGCGGCGGCCGCAATCGCACCGTCTGGTGACGCGCGCCCTCACGCGTCGATGGTGACTTCGCGGAGCGCCTTCTCCGCTTGCGTGCGCACGTCGTCGTAGAGCGTGATGAGGCTGGGCACGGGACGGCCTCGCTGCGCCACGCACCAACGGAGCGCGTCGTCGAAGCGCGCCTCGATGGTCACCGGAAAGGGCGGCGGGCGGATCCAATTGATGGCCATCTGCACGCCGCGGATGACCGGAGATTCGGTCACGAGCGCGAAGCAGGGCCGTGACTTCATCTGTCGCGAGCTCTCTGCGATGCGCTTCCGCCAGGCCGCGCTCGGAGGCGTGTTCTCGCGGTCCACGATCTGGATGCACACCGCGTCGCGCTCCCGCGCGCGCTCGTCGAGGGCGCGGACGCACTCGATGTAGCGCTCGAAGTCGCGGTCGGTGTTGGTTCGCCCCGCGAACAGGAACACCGCAGAAGCCTCGATGATGTCGGACGCGACGAAGAACATCGAACGCTCGAATTCTAGCGCATGCGGCACGTCGCGGGCTCGACTACACTTCGCGCGTGTCGTCGCTCCCGCCGCCGTCCTTGTCCGCCGGTTCCGGCGAGACGAGCGCTCTCGTCCTCCCTCCGCACCTCGTGACCGAGGTCCCCGGACCCGAGAGCCGCTCGCTCGCGGCGCGCCTCGCCGCGGCCGAGTGCCCGGCGTTCGACGCCCGCCGGCGCGCGCGCGAGGAGGCGAGCGGCGAGGCGTTCGCGCCCATCGTGTACCGCGAAGGCCGTGGCGCGAACGTGTGGGACGTGGACGGCAATCGCTTCGTCGACTTCGTCGCCGGGTTCGGAGCGCTCTCGTTCGGTCACCGCCCCGATCGCGTAGAGCGCGCCGCGCTCGCGGAGCAGGAGCGGCTCGGGCTCGCGCTCGGCGACGTGTACGCGTCGGACGTGAAGGTCGAGCTCTTGGAGTCGCTGCGCGCGCTCCACTGGGACCCGGGCGCGCGCGTCATGCTCGGGCTCTCCGGGGCCGACGCCACCACCGCTGCGCTCAAGACGGCGGCGCTCGCGACGGGCAAAGCGGGGGTCATCGCGTTCGATGGGAGCTACCACGGCCTGAGCCACGGACCGCTCGCGGCGTGCGGCCTCAAGGAGTCGTTCCGCGCGCCCTTCGCCGGCCAGACCGGCGGATTTGTGCATTTTGCACCCTTTCCCGCGAGCGCCGCCGAGCTCCCCCGCGCGCTCGACGTGGTGCGCGGGCTCCTCGCGCGCGGCGACGTCGGCGCCGTCATGGTGGAGCCGATCCTCGGGCGCGGCGGCGTGGTCGTGCCGCCCGACGACTTCCTCCCCGCGCTGCGCGCCTTCGCGCACGAGCGCGGCGCGCTGCTCGTCGCCGACGAGATCTGGACCGGCCTCGGGCGGTCCGGCGATGCCCTCGCGAGCGATCGTTCGGGCGCGCGTCCCGACCTCGTGTGCGTGGGGAAGGCGCTAGGCGGTGGTTACCCGATCTCGGCCTGCATCGGGAGCGCGGAGGCCATGGCTGCGTGGGGAGCGCACGGCGGCGCGACCTTGCACACCGCGACGCACTTCGGCGCGCCGCCGGCGTGTGCGGCCGCGCTCGCGGTGCTCGAGCGGATGCGCCATCCCGGTTTCTTGGACGACGTATCACGGCGTGGGCTCGTCCTCCGCGCGGCGATCTTGGAGCACGCCGCCGGCCGCGTGCGTGAGGTGCGCGGGCGCGGGCTCATGGTCGGCGTCGAGCTCACCGACGGCGCGCAAGCGCTCGCCGTCATGCAGAGGCTCCTCCGGCGCGGCTACATCGTCCTCACCGGGGGCGTCCGTGGCGAGACGCTGACGCTCACGCCACCGCTCGACGTTCCCGAGGCGTGCTTCGCGCCGTTTGCGCGCGCGCTCGCCGACGCCGTCCGGACGGAGGGCGCGCCGTGAGCGCGCTCGACGAGAGTGAGCGCCTCCACGCGCGGGCCCGCGCGTTCGTGGATGCCTTCGTGGCGGGCGCAGCGATGCCCGAGCCCTTCGATGCGCTCGCTGTCGACCTCGCGCGCTTTCAAGACCGATACGTGCCGGGTTACGCGCGGCTCGTGCGCGCGCGCGGTCTCGCCGCCGAACGATTTTCGAGCGCCGATGACGCGCCGGCCGTTCCGACCGACGCGTTCAAGCTCGCGCGCGTGAGCGCGTTCCCCGCCGAGGCCACGCCGCACACCTTCCGCACGAGCGGCACCACCATCGGTCAGCGCGGCGCGCATCCGTTCCGCACGGTGGAGACCTACGATCATGCGGCCGTGGCGTTCGGTCGCTTCGGTCTCTTGGCTGGCCTCGGCTCCGCAGGGCGCGTCCGCGTCGCGGTGCTCGGGCCCTCTCCGTCGGAGGCGCCCGACTCGTCGCTCACGCACATGTGCGATCGGTTCGTCGATGCGTTCGACCCGGCGCACGCCAAGGCCGCGCGTCGGCCGTTTTTCCTCGAGGGCGACGTGTTCGACGTCGCGGCCATGGACGAGCTCGTGGCCGACGCGACCGTGGCCAGTGAGCCCGTGCTCCTCCTCGCCACTTCGTTCGCCCTCGTCCATTTTCTCGACGCGCTCGGCGAAGACCGCTTTCGCCTTCCTGCGGGCAGTCGCGTGATGCAGACCGGTGGCTTCAAGGGCAAGTCGCGCGAGGTCTCCGCGCCCGCGCTCCGCCGCGCCGTGTCCGAGATGTTCGGCGTCCCCGACGCGTCGATCGTCAGCGAGTACGGCATGACCGAGCTCTCGAGCCAGTTCTACGAGGCCACGCTCCACGGCGCGCCGCACGGCGTCTACGTCGAGCCGCCGTGGGCGCGCGTCGTGCCCGTCGACCCCGAGACCCTTCGTCCGGTCGAAGACGGCGAGATCGGCATCGCGCGCGTCGTCGATCTCATGAACGTGGACAGCGCAGCGTTCGTCTTGACCGCGGATCGCGTGCGTCGTGTCCCGTGCGCCGTCGCGCCGGACGGGAGGGGGAGCGGCTTCGAGCTCCTCGGCCGTGCGCCGGGCGCGCCGCCGCGCGGTTGCTCGATCGCCATCGACGAGATGTTCCCGTCATGACCTGGGACGCGAGCGCCCGCGTCGTGCGCATCCGCGCGCTCATGGCTGCGGCGGCCCGCGTACGCGAGCACGAGAAGCTCTTCGCCAAGGAGATCGCCACGGCCACGCACCTCTCGATCGCCGGGGTGCACCTCGCGCTCACCGAGCACCTCGAGGTGGAGGCCACCGACGAGGAGCTCGCGCGCCTCGTCGCGCGGGCGCACCCCACAGAGCAGGTGGCGGTCGTTCTCTCGGCGAGCGTGTTCGTGGGGGCGCTCCGCGCGCTGGCGCTCGCGGTGGCCGCGTCCGACGCGGTGGTCGTCCGGCCGTCGTCGCGCGAGCCGTATTTCACGCGCGCGCTCGTGCACGAGCTCGGCGACGCGCGCGTCCGTATCGACGAGACGCTCGACGTCGCGTCGCTCGATCGGGGCGAGATTCACCTCTACGGCCGCGACGAGACCATCGCGGAGGTGCGCGCGCGCGCGCGCGTGCCCGTGCGCGGTCACGGCACCGGAATGGGGGTTGCGATCGTGCGCGGTCGCGAGCTCGAAGCGGCGGCCGCGGCGGTCGCGCGCGACGTGGTGCCGTTCGATCAGCGCGGGTGCCTGAGCCCGCGCGTGGTCTTGGTCGAGGGCGGGATCGACCGCGCGAGCGCGTTCGGTCGCGCGCTCGCGGCGGACCTCGAATCTTGGCGCGCCCGCGTCCCGCGCGGCTGGCTCACCCCCGAAGAGGGGGCCGAGGCGGCGCGCTACCTCGGGACGATGGCGTTCGCCGGGGAGCTCTTCACCGGGCCCGACTCCGCCGTCGGCGTGGCGGACGAGCTCACGCTGCCGCCCGTCGGACGTCACGTTCACGTGGTCCCGTTCGCGCGCGACGACGACGCGGCCGCGCTCCTCGCACCGATCGCGCGCTTCGTGGCGGCCGTGGGACACGACGCCCCTCTCGGCGGTCTTGCGTCGCTAACGGCGCGCGCCCGTCGGTCGGCGCTCGGCGACATGCAGCGCCCGCGGCTCGACGGCCCGGTCGATCTGCGCGACGTCGTCGACTCCTGACGCGGGCTCGGATCAGTCCGCGTCGGGCGCGTCGACCGGGGCGTCCGCTGCGTCGGTCGCGTCACTGCCGGCGTCGCTCGATCCGTCGTCGGTCGCGTCGGCGGCGTCGAACGACGTCGCGTCGTCGCTCGCGTCGTCGGGCGTCGCGGCGTCGTCGGGCGTCGCAGCGTCGTCGAGCGGGCCGGTCTCCGGGAAGCAGGACAAGTCGGTGCGGCACGTCCAGGTCCCGTTCTCGCAGAAGCACCCGCCGGTCGAGCACTGCGGAAAGCAGATCTTGCTCGCCGCGAGCGTGCACGCGGCCCCGCGCTTGTACGTGCTGCACGGGTCGCCGTCGGTCGTCTCCGCGTCGGTGACGCTCGCGTCGGCCACGTCACTCGGAGCAGCGTCGTCGCTCGAGCACGCACCGACGGAGGTCACCGCCGCGCCAACGGCGACGGCGGCGATCAAGAACCAACGCTCTCGGATCATGAAGCAAGCCATGGCGAGAGTGTGCCGCGACGCACGCGGCCGCACAAATCAGCTGCGGGGCTCGCGGGGCTTGCGCGGGCCGCGGCCACGAGCGCCGCCGCCGCCACCCTCGCGCGGAGCGCGGGGCGCGCCCCCGCCGCCGGGCGAAGCTGCGCCGCCGCTCGAAGACGGGCGCGCGGCCGGAGCCGCCGCCGGAGCGCCGCTCGCCTTGGCCGGCATGTTGGTCGGGATGAGCTGCACGCGACGATCCTGACCTTCGCCGCTCGACTCGGTGCGCACGCCGGTCATGTCACGCACGGCCATGTGCACGACGCGCCGATCGCGCGGGTTCATCGGATCGAACGTGATGATCTTGCCTTCGGCCGCGACGCGCTCGCCGAGCTTGCGGGCCATCGCCGAGAGCTGCTCTTCGTGACGCGCGCGGTAGCCCTCGGCGTCGACGGAGATGTGGCGGCGCTCCTGACCCATCCGCGAGACGACGCGCGTCGTCAGGTACTGGATGGCTTCGAGCACGGCGCCACGCTTGCCGATGATGCGGCCAGCGTCCGGGCCCTCGATCTCGAGGCGGATCTCGTCGTCGCCCTCACCCTCGCCGTCGTCGGGCGCGATGAGGACTTCGGCGTTCATGTCCATCTTGGTGAGGAGCGTACGAACGAACGTGAGCGCGCGCTCGGTCTGCGCGTCGAGCGGGCCGCCCTCCGCAGAAGCCGTGGAGGTACCGGTGCTCACTTCGGTCTCGGTTACGTCAGACACTCGCCTTTTCCTTTCCGAGAGAGGGCGGGGGCTTCGAACCCTTGCCCTCGTTGCCGAGCGCGCGGACCTCGATGTTCGGAGGTCCGGCCTTCGGCGCGAATCGCTCGACGATCAGCTGCTGGGCAATGCCGAGCACGCTGTTCGTCATCATGTATACGCCCAACGCGGCCGGCAGAAACAGCATCATCACCATGAAGACGGCCGGCATCATGTACATCATCATCTTCTGCTGCACCGGATCCATGCCCTGCTGAGGCACGAGCCGCTGCTGCACGATCATGAGACCTCCCAAGATGACGGGGAGGACGAAGAAGCGGTCGGCGACGCTGAGGTCGGCGAACCACAAAAACTTCGTGTGGTACATCTCGACCGCGGTCTGGAGCGTCGTGTACATCGCGAACCAGACGGGCATCTGCGCGAGCTGCGGGAGGCAGCCGCCGAGCGGGTTCACGCCGTGCTTCCGCCAGAGCTCCATCATGGCCATCTGCTTGGCCTGCGGATCGTCGGCGAACTTCACGTTGAGCGCGTCGACCTCGGGCTTGAGCTTGCGCATCGCGAAGCTCGTGCGGATCTGCTTGAGCGACAGCGGGAAAAGCGCCGTGCGGAGGCAGATCGTCATCAAGATGATCGCGATGCCCCAGTTCCCGAACGTGACCTTGTCGTGGAAGAACTGGAGGATCCCGACCAGGACCTTGGCGACCGGCGAGAAGAAGCCGAGGTTGATGAGGTCGCCGAGGCCCTTCTTGCCTTCGGCGGCGTTGGCCAAGACCTGACGCTCCTTGGGACCGAAGAACGCCGTCTGGCGGTACGTGGCCTCGGCGCCGGGCGCGAGCTCACGCGACGCGTAGGCGAGGCGCGCGTGGTAGACCGCGCCCGCGTCGTCGGCGTCGCGCGCTTGTCCATCGGCGTACCAGTCCTCGGCGAGGATCTCGCACGAGGGCGCGCCGTCGACCGGGATGAGCGCGCGCCCGAAGTAGTAGTCGCTCACCGCGGCGTAACGGTCGGCGTTCGAAACCGTGAGCCAACCGTTCTTGAAGTCGTCCTTGCCGTGACGGACCACCTCTTTGGAGTTCGCGCACGAGAGCTCGGTCACGAACGGCGACACGCTGCCGAGGTGACCGGAGATCTCCTTGTTGCGGCGGAAGCCGAAGGCCTCGATCGCGAAGCGGTGCTTCTTGGGGTCCGTCGCGAGGTTCTTGATCTTGGTCTCGACGTCGAGCTCGAACGGGCGCGCGCTCGCGGTGACCGTCTTCGTGATCTCGACGAGCGACTCGTCGGTGTACGTGAACTTGCAGGCCTTGCCGCCTTGCGACTCGACCTTCCACGGGAAGCGATCGTAGCGAAGCTGATCGTTCGCGCCGTCAGCGCGGAAGAGCGTGCGGAGCGAGCGCCAGCGCTCGTGATCCGGCGTGGTCGACATGTCCGCCGCGGACGTGCCCGCGTAGCGGTCTTGCAGGTTGAAGTGCTTGATGGCGGCGCCGCGCGACGAGAGCTCGGCGACGAAGCGCTGCCCCTGAATCGTGCAGAGCTCGCCTTCCGGCGGAGCGTTCGGGCGCGTCTCGCCGGCGGCGGGCGTGTCGAGCACGTCGAGCGGGAAGCCGGGCGCGTTGACGTAGTGCTCGGCTGGGACGGGCTGATGGTCGGGCGTGCCGCGTCCCTTGATGAAGAACTGGTAGATGGCGAGCGTCACCCCGGCGATGAGGACCCAGCGCAGAAGTTGGTTGCGATCCATTGTGTTCGGGTGGACGTCGTGGGGTGCGACGATGGCGGGCGCGCGTCAGCCTGCGGGCTCGCGATCGGCGGGGGTTTCGGGGGAGGGCAGCCGGCGGGAGGAGGAGGCGCGCCCGAAGATCTGGCGCAAGCTGGGGAACGTTGCCGGCGGAGGGTCGAACCCGCCCTCGTGGAACGGGTGGCACTTACACAGGCGCACGACCGAAAGCAAGCTGCCTCGGGCGGCGCCGTGCGCAGCGATGCACCCCGCGGCGTACCGCGAGCACGAAGGCTCGAAGCGGCAGGCCGCGCCCAGGAACGGCGAAATCGCCAGCTGGTAGCCGCGAATCAGGAGGAGGAGAAGCCGCGCGATCATTCGGGAGGTTTCGGGCGCGCCGCCCGGCCGGAACGCGACGGAACATGCGACATGGAGCCGGCGGGCGCCAGGCCTCGCGTGACGTTTCGCAGGCGGCCGCACACTTCTTCGAGCTCGCCATCCACGCGCGCGTAGTCGAGGTCGGTCATGTCCACGCCCGCGCGCGGAAGCACCAAAATGTCGAGGCCCGGCGGTAGGCGCTCGGGCTTGCGGCGAAAGGCCTCCCGACAGAGGCGCTTGATCCGGTTGCGCGCGACGGCGTTGCCGGCTTTGCGAGACACGACGAGGCCGAGCCGCGCCGGCGCGTCGTCGTCGCGACGCGAAATCACAAAAAGGAAATGAGGCGAAGTGACGCGGCGTCCATTTTTGAACGCGCGATCGAACTCCGCCTTCTTCCGGATGCGGCGGCTAGGTCCGAAGGCCTGCCGCGGCGGCATCGGTCACTTCTTGTAGACGCTGACCGTCAGACGATGACGGCCCTTGCGACGGCGGTTCGAGAGAACCTTGGCGCCACCGCTCGTCGCCATCCGAGCGCGGAAACCGTGGGTGCGAAGGCGGCGAAGATTGTGGGGCTGGCCGCGAGGGGCGTGTGCGCCGGGAGGCGTGACGCTCTCAAAGCGGGGCGCGGATACAAGCACCCACGGGCGGGAAGGTCAAGCCTGAACGGAGGATTCATCGCGCGAGGGGCGCGAAGAAGAGCCCCGTCGTCGCGAGCAGGCCGACCGACCAGATCGTCGAGCGCAACGTCGCGAAATCCGCGAGGTAGAGGACGTGGTAGACGAGCCGCGCCGCCACGAACGTCAACGCCAACGGCGTGGTGAGCTTTGGGTCGGCGCCCCCGAGATGGGCCACGAAGACCGAGGCGGCGAAGGGCCCGAACGCCTCGAAGGCGTTTTGGTGTGCGGCGAGCGCCCGCCGCCCCCAACCCTCGAGCTTCGCCTGCTGATCGCGCGGGTTTCGGTTGTCGTAGCCGCCGGCCCGCTGCTGGGCGATGCCGACCGGGATTTTCGCGAGGAAAATGAAGGCAAAGGCCACAGCGACACAAGCGAAGGGGACCGTCATTCGGGGGTCATAGCGCGCCTGCGCAGGATTTTCTCCGGATCCCGCTCGAGTCGGTATAACGTCGCGCAACCGAGCGTTTCCCGCGCGGCTCGGCGTCGCCGGGGCGGCCCTTACGGGCGCCCTCTTCGCGACGACTCGCGCCCAGGCGCAGCAGCCCACCTTCGCTCTCGACCGGCTCCAGATCCCGGGCGCCCCGGACGACGGAATCGTCATGTTCCGTCCGGTGACGCAGCCGAAGCCGACGGCCTTTGCGCAGCTCGCGCTCGGTTATCAGCGCAATCCGCTCAAGGCCACGAACATCACGAAGGATCGCTCGGCGCTCTCGAGCTCGCCGACGGGTGTCGTTCAGGACCAGCTGACGACCTACGTGAACGCGGGCTTCCAGTTCCTCAATCGATTCACGTTGGCCGTCGCGCTCCCGGTGACCATCGTCCAAGACGGGCAGAACCCGAACTACCCGGTCAACACGCTCTTCGGCGGTTCGAGCACCACGGCCGTCAACACCGACGGCGCGCACTTGAACGACATGCGCATCGACTTCCGCGCCGTGCTCGCGCGCACGGGCGACGAGAAGGGCGCGCTCGGCGGCATGGCGTCAATCGTCGCGCCGAGCGGATCGAACTCGAACTTCGGTGGCGACGGCAACACGTCCGGCCTCTTCATGGTGCAGGGCGAGTACGACTTCAACTGGCTCGTCGCGACCGCCAACACCGGCATCCACTTCCGCCCGCGCAACTCGATCAACAACCCGGTCGGCGACAGCGGTCTCGGCATCGGCAACGAGTGGCGCTGGGCCGTGGGCGCGTTCTTGCCGCTCAAGGCCGGCAAGTACCGCCTCGGCGCGAACATCTTCGGTCAAACCGGCATCGAGGGCGGCGACCCGATCATCGGCGACACGTTCGCCAAGAAGCGCAACACGCCCATCGAGTGGAACGGCGAGGCGCGCATGCGCTTCGGCGCCGAGGAGCACTACTGGGCCGGCGCCACGGTCGGCACGCTCCTCAACAACGGCTACGGCGCGCCCGATCTTCGCATCGTCGCGATGGCCGGCGTCTACACCAACATCTTCGACGTCGACGCCAAGGCGCCCGAGCAAAAGAAGGCGCTCCGCGAGAAGTGGAAGAGCGAGCGCTCCGCCGACAGCGATCACGACGGGATCCCGGACGACATCGATGCGTGCCCGAACGATCCCGAGGATCACGAAGGCAGCGATCCCAACGACGGCTGCCCGATGCCGCCGGATCGCGACGGCGACGGCATTCCGGATCAGTACGACAAGTGCCCGGATCAGCCGGAGGACAAGGACGGCATCGACGACGGCGACGGCTGCCCCGAGGACGACGCCGACAAGGACGGCGTCCCCGACGCGACCGACGCGTGCCCGCACGAGCCCGGTCAGCCGGCGCCGGATCCGAAGCGCAACGGCTGCCCGCAGTTCATCAAGCTCGAGAACGGTCGCGTGGACGTGCTGCAGCAGGTCCACTTCCAGACCGGCTCCGACAAGATCCTGCCCGACAGCTTCCCGATGCTCCAAGAGATCGCCAACCTCCTCAAGGTCAACCAGGGCATCAAGCGCATGTCGATCGAAGGTCACACCGACGATCGCGGCAACGACGACATGAACATGAAGCTCTCGCAGAAGCGCTCCGACAGCGTCATGCGTTGGCTGTCCGAGCATGGCGTCGAGGGCTCGCGTCTCGAAGCCCACGGCTTCGGCGAGACCAAGCCCATCGCCGACAACAAGACCGACAAGGGCCGCGCCGCCAATCGCCGCGTCGAGTTCAAGATCCTCGACGAGTCCGACTCCAACAAAGTCCAGAAGCCCTGACGTTCCGATCGCGCGCGCCCCACGAGGCGCGCGCGTCGGTGGGCTTGGTCACGGGAGGCTCGCGACCGCGACCGGCACGTCGGAGCTCGCGTACGTGTTCACCTCGGCGCCCTTTCCGTCGCCGAGCTGACCGCCGCCGTCCTCACCCCAGCACATGACGGAGCCGTCGCTCTTTCGCGCGCACGCGTAGCCGGCTCCGACGCCGACCTCGACCACGTCGCGCAGGCCGACCACGGGCTCGGCCGGCTTGTACGTTCGATACGACGAGCCTGCGGCCGTGCCGAGCGCGCTCGACTCGCCCCAGCACTTCACGAGGCCGCCCGTCACCGCGCAGACGAAGCTGTCGGGCGACGAGAGCGCGGTCACCGACGTGAGGTCGAGCACCGGCACCGGGGACTTCTCACTCCCGATGATCTCGATCTTGCCGTTGCCGACCGATCCCCATTCGGTCGTTCCCCAGCACTTCGCCGTGCCGTCCTTCAGCCGCGCGCACGTGTTGCGAGCCCCCGCGTGGATGCTCGCGACCTCGGTGCCGAGCGCAGTGACCTCGACGGGAGTCTTGACCGAGTTTCCGGTCGACGTGTCGCCGAGCCCGAGCTGACCGAAGGTGTCGCTTCCCCAGCAGAAGACCTTGTCGGCGTTCGTGAGGGCACACGCGTGCGACGTGCCCACGGTGACTTGCTTGACGCCGTCGAGGCCGACCACGTCGACCGCGGCACGAACGTCCGGCTGCCCATCTCCCGGACTCTTGGTCGAGTCGTTCCCGAGCTTGCCGTACTCGTCGTGACCCCAGCACTTCACTTTGCCGGTCGCGAGGACGGCGCACGTGCTGTCTTCGCCGACTGCAATCTGCGTGACGCCGGAGGCGAGGCCCGCGACGTCCACCGGAGTCGACGAGGCGCGCTTGCGATTGTCGGTGTAGGGGACGCCCGTCCCGAGCTGGCCAGCGCTGTCGTCTCCCCAGCACTTCACGCCGCCGCTCGTGGTGAGCGCGCACGTGGTGTCGTTGTACGTCGCGATCTGCTTCACGCCGGAGGTGAGGCCGACGACCTGCACGGGCACGCTCGAGCTCGCGTCGTGGCCGCTCACGAACGGGCGGCCGTCGCCGAGCTGACCGAAGTCCGAGTAGCCCCAGCACCGCACCGAGCCGGATTGAGTGAGCGCGCATGCGTGCAGTCGCCCCGTCGCGATCTGACTGGCCTTGGCCGAAGGCAGGAGCGTGAGCTTGGGGGCGGTCGACGTCGGCGCATCGCCGGGCGCGGTCGACGACGAGGTCGAGTCCGACGGGCCGCGACCGTCTTGCGGATCGCCAGCGGCGGGGCCATTGGGCTGGTCGCTCGCGGCGGTTGCCGCGCAGCCCATGCTCAAGAACGAGGCGCCGATGACGGTGACGATGAGCCCGAGCGAACGAAGCATGGTGACCTCCACGCCCTGTCGGACGTGGCTGATTTCTCGGGCATTCAGCGTGACCGTGGTCACGTGACCACGATTTTGGGGCCGTGACCGTGACGGTCAGCGCGCCGACTGGGTGAACAGCTCCGCGACCCACACCGAGCCGTCGTCGCCTTCGGCGACCGCGACGCCGAAGCGATCGAACTCGGCACGGAGGAGGTTCTCACGGTGGCCTGGGCTCGCGTAGAGCGCGCGATGTGCCGAGACGACGTCCCGCGCGTGGGCGACGTTCTCGCCGATGCGCATCGCGATCACGTTGGCGGCGTCGGCGCGCGCTTTGGGATCGCCGTCACCGACGTCGTGCCCCACGCGTCCGGTCGTCTTCATAGCGCGCGCGTGCTCGAGCGCGAGTCGATCGAGGGTGCGATCGCGGGTGAGGAGGCGGAGCCCGGCTTCGCGACGGAGCGCGAGCACCATCCGCGCGAGCGCCTCCGGGCCATCACCGCCCTCGGCTGCGCTCTCGCCGGGCGCGGTGCCTTCGTCCTCGAACGGCTCGACGTCGGCGAAGACGACGGCCTCGAGGACGGGCTGCGGACCGAGCCCCACGTCGGCGAGCACCTGGACCTTGAAGCGGCCCTGCCGATCCGGCGCGAACGTCGCGCGCACGTGATGGCCTTCGAACGTCGCGGGGACCGAGCGCGGCTTGCCGCCCGCGCCGAGCACGACGACGCGCGCGCTCGCGGCGGGGACGAGCAGCGTGGCGTCGATCTTGAGCCAGCTTCCGACGTGGGTTCGCGTCGGAAGGGGCGCCAGATCGGCCAGCGGGTCGACGCTCACGAAGGCCGCGACGTCCTCGCCGCCATCGTCGCTCGGTACGATCGCCGCTCCGCATCGACGCTTTCCCATCGTCGGCATCTCGCGTCGCCAACGCTCGACGTCGGGCGCGAGCGAGTCTTTGGTGAGCGCGCGGCCCGAGGCGACGAGCGTGCGCGGCCACACGTGCGGCTCGCCGAGGCTGCGGAGGATCTCGCTCGTGCGCGACAGATCGCGCTCGCCCGCGCGGTGGCGCTCCGCGAGACGTTGAGCGGCGAGGTCGAGGCGTGCGTCATGAAGACCACATCGGGCGAGTGCCTCGTCGCGCGGCTCGTTGCTTCGCGTCATCGACGCAGACTCGGTCGCGTCAGCCCAGATGACGATGGGGGCCGACCGTGGCGCCGGCGCCGATGCCGTCGCGCGCTCGGGGCTGCGCGGCGGAGGCGCATCGGCGCTCCCGCAGCCGAGCGCGAGCGCCGCGAATGCGATGAGCCCATGTGCCCGCGCACGCAAAGCTCCAGCGGCGTGCGAGGTGCGCATGCCGAAACGGTAGAGCGCGCGCGTTAGGAGGTCAGGTTTTTCGCCGAGCTCCACGACGCGCGAGCGCGACGCCGACCCGCACTCCCAAGAGGAAGGCGGCGATCACTCCGAGCGCGATGCCGAGCACGGCGAAGCCCGCCGCGCCCGATCAGTTGACGCTGAAGCTCTTGCCGGCCGTGACGGCCGCTCCGCTGAACGCCGGGATGTGCGCGCCGCGGAACTTGCCGAGGATGCACCCACCGACGGGCGTGCCCGCGTACGAGCCTTCCGCGAACTCCACCTTGCTGACCGAGCCGTTGGGCTCGAAGGTGACCTTCACCTTGCCCGGGCCCGTCGGACCATCGGGCTTCTTGCACGCCTGGACATTGACGCCGCCGAGCGCCGCCGCGGCCGCGCCGCGATCGAAGGGCGCCGCACCGCCACCTGCGGCCGGCGCCGAGCCCGCCGCGGGCTTCGTCCCTGCGGAGTCGTTCATGGCCTCGGCGAGGCTCTTCGGCTTCGAAGGCGCCGCGGGCGCCGCGGGCGCCGCGGGCGGCGTCGCTTCCGCGGGCTTGGTCTCGCCCTTGGCAGCAACGGCGCCCCCGTTCGACGGCTTGGTCGAGTGACCCGTGGAGCCGGCCTGCGTGGTGTTGGTCCCGGTTTGCGGCGCCTGCGCCACGGGCCCGGTGTCGGTGGGCGCGGCAGCCGTCGAGGGCGCGGCCGTGGTGGCGCTCGCCGTGGGGGCCGCTGCCGCGGTGTCGCTCGCGGTGGGCGTGGTCTTGGCGCCCGTCTCCTCTTCCTTGTCCTTCTTGCCACCGGCGAACATGAACGCCGCGCCGAGGATGCAAAGGCCGAGGAACACCGCGCCGCCGATGATCGCGTAGAGCGTCGTCTTGCTCTTTTGACCGCCTGGCGCGTCCGGCGCCATCGAGTGATCGGCGGTCGGCGGAGCGAGAACGGGCGCGGCGAGCGCGGCGCTGAACGCACCGCCGCCGCTGAGGTTCATGATGTCGTCGACCTTGTTGGCGCCGCCGTTCTTGTTGTCGACGCCCATCGATTGCGCGAGCGCGCGGATGTCGATGAGGCCCGAGCCGTCGCCGGACGCCGTGGTCTCTCCTTTACCGCCGCCGCTGCCGCCGCCCGCGCTTCCGCCGCTCGGGCCGCCCTTGGCGGGCTCGGTGGTGAGGGCATTGAGCGAGAAGAGAACGCTGTTCTCGTTGCGCGCGCCCGTCATCTTCGAATCGGCGCCCGCGGCGGCGCCGTTGCCAGCCGCGCTCGTCATCACGTCCGCTTCGCTGCCTGCCTGGGCCGCCGTGCCGAAGAGGTCTGCGTTGCCCGTGCCGCGACCGCCCTGCCGGCGCGCCGCCGCACCGGCGTTCGCGGCGGCAGCCGCAGCAGCCGGCGACGGAGTGGCGCTCGACCCGAACAGCGAGCCGGCGGCCGCGCCGCCGCTCACGTCGGTACGCGTGTTCTCGGCCCCGTTGGATCCGCCGAAGAGCCCGAAGTTCACGTTGGCGACCGTGTCCGTCTCGGACGCGCCCGCGGCGGCCGCTGCGGGCGGCGAGGCCGCGAGGCTGATCGGCGAGAAGCCGTCCGCGCTCGTCTGGAGCGCGGGCGCCGGGCCGAGCGTGCAGGCGGAGTAGAGGCTCTCGATCTCACGGAGCGGGAGCCAGTCGTTCATCCCGTCTTTCCAGCAGTACGTGTCGTCGGTGACGACGCCACCCTTGTACTCCTGGACGATCTCCTGAACGGTCATCGTGCGCTGGTCGCCTTCGGCGACGTTGACGGTCCACTGCTCGTCACCCTGCGCCGTGTAGTCCTCGGCAACGCCGCCACCGCCACCGGCAGCAGCCTCCTCATTGCCGTTGATGACGATCGTCGCGCCGCACTTCTTGCAGCGAATCTTGACGATCTTGCCGACGACCTTCTCGTCCGCGATGGTGTATTTGGCCTGGCAAGACTGGCACGAGATCTTCATCGCGGATTCATCCTTCACGCACACGCATTGAGTCGACGCTTCGGGCCGGATCGGCGCGCCTCGAAACTCGACTGAAATCCTCGGGAAGTATAACGGGGCGCGCCGAAGCCGATCAAGGAACGCGGCTCTTTGGGCGCGAGAAACTGGAGCGCTGGAGGAGCCACCTTGGTGATGGACCCCCGTCGCGTCGGTTTCTTTGGGGCTGCACGATCGCGGAGTGGGCGGATCTCCACCGGTTTCGGGGGCTGTACGTCTGGGCGGGTGAGGAAAGCGACGGTGGAGGAGGCGAGTCCCCCCGCTTCGCGCCGCGTGAGGTTCGGATCGACGGGCTCGTGATGGCGCAGACGGTCGCGCTACGCGCGGAGCGCAACTCGGTCGCAATAACGTCCCGGCCACGCGCTTTTCTCGAGCACTCTGCGCGCGTTCGGATGCACCATGCAGGACCTCGGCGGGGGCGCGCTTGGGCGCGGCGCCGAGGCGTGGCAAGGTGAAGGACATGCGAGCGGGGGTTCGGGGTTTCGGCGCGGTGAGCTTGCTCGTCGTCGCGGCGTGCGGCGCAGCCGCCGCGCCGCCCGTCGTGGAGTCGTCGAGCGCGACGAGCATCCCCGCTGCGGCGCCGCCCGCGCCCAAGGCGTATCGATCGATCATCGGCGTCGCCGGGCTCAAGGCCAAGCTCGACGATCCCAAGCTCGTCGTCATCGACGTCCGCTCCGCCGACGAGTACGCGCGCGGGCACCTTCCGCGGGCGATCAATCTCCCCGCCGACGTCCTCCGGACGCCGCCGCAGAAGGCGCCGCGGCCGAGCCACGACCTCTTCGTCTTGCCCGATGGCAAGGTGGACGTCGCCAAGTACGAGGCGATCTTGGGGGCGGCCGGCGTGTCTGCCGAGAGCAAAGTCGTGATGTACGGCAACTACAGCGGCACCGCCGACGGTTCGATCCCCGCCGTGGTGCTGCTCGCGCTCGGACACGCCGACGTGATGTTCCTCGACGGGATCGGCGCCGACCGCTGGCGCCTCGCAGGAGAGTCGCTCGTGACCGAGCCGGTCAAGCTCGCGCCGACGCGCTACGTCGCGCGTCCGGTGCCGCGGTTCTTGCGCTCGCTGAACGAGATGAAGCGCGTGGTCGCGGAGAAGAGCGCCGTCATCGTCGACGCGCGCAGCCCCTCCGAGTTCGCCGGCTTCGACGGTCGCGACAACAAGCGCCCGGGTCATATCCCCGGCGCCGTGAACCTGAACTACGAAGAATTCCTCACGATGGACAAGGAGACGGTGTCTCCCGACGCCGCGCGCGAGCGCTTGAGCGCGCTCGGGGTCGCGCCGGGAAAGCCCGTCGTCGTCTACTGTCAGACCGGCACGCGCGCCGCGCACGACGTGCTCGTCCTCCGCGATCTCGGCTACGACGTATCGCTGTACGACGGGTCGTGGCAGGAGTGGGGCAATCGCGAGGACACGCCGGTCGAGAAGGTCGAGACCACGGCCAAGCCGTGACCGGCCTCGCCCGCCAGCTCAAGGGGCGAGACGACGCGCGCTCTCTCTTGCGGGCCGCGCTGGATGGTGCGCTCCGCGGCCGCGGAGGTTTCGTCGTCGTGCGCGGCGAGCCCGGCATCGGCAAGACCGCGCTCGTCGAGGAGCTCGCGCGCGCCGTCGAGAAGGACGACGTCGCCGCGGTCTTTCGCGGCCGCGCGTGGGAGCTCGGCGACGCACCTCCGTACTTTCCGCTCGGCGGCGCGCTGCGTGGGCTCGGGCTCGCGCCGCCGCTCGACGGCGCCGACGTCTTTCGCTTTTGGGAAGACGTTGCGGCCGCGCTCGCGACGCGTGCGCGCCAGCGACCGATGGTGTGGGTGCTCGAGGATCTCCACGCGGCCGATCTCCAGAGCCTCGATCTGCTCGCGTTCTTGGTGCAGCCGGTGCGTGCGCTCCCCGTGCTCGTCGTGGCCACTGCGCGCGCGGAGGACCCACGCATCTCGGCGCGGGCCGCCGAGCGCCTGGTCCGTGTGACGCGCGGCGGCGTCGAGATCATGCTCGAGCCGCTCGGAGTGAGCGACGTGGCGGCGGTCGCGAGTGACCTGCTCGGGCGTCCGCTTTCTCCGGCCGACGCGCGCGCGCTCGCCGAGCTCACCGGCGGCAATCCGCTCTTCGTCGTGGAGTGCGCCCGCTCGTTCCGAGCCTCGGGTGGCGGTGCGCGGGCTCGCCTCGCGCTCCCTCCCACCGTGCGGCAAATCGTGCTCGAGCGCGTGGACCTGCTCCCCGAGGCGACGCGCCGACTGCTCGCTGCTGCCGCGACGCTCGGACGTGAGTCGGTCGCGGGGACGATCGCGAAGATGGAGGGAACGCTGCCGGCGCGCGTCATCGACCTGCTTCGGCCCGCGGCGCAGGCGGGCGTGATCGAGGAGACGCGCCCCGGGTACTTCGCCTTCAGCCACGCCTTGGTGCTGAGCGCCGTCTACGAAGCGATCCCCGAGGTGGAAAAGGCGGAGCTCCATGCGCGTGCCGAGCGAGCGCTCGCCCACGCCGGTGACGGCGTCGACGCGATGGTCGAGCGCGTCCGCCACGCGCTCGCGTCCGATCGTGACGACGACCACGCGTTCTCGCTCGCCGCCGAGGTCGCGCAGAAGCTCGAGTCGCTGGGAGCATCCGATCGCGCGCTCGCGCTGCACCTTCGCGTGGCGGAGGCGCGTGCGCGGCGGGGCTTGCCTCCTCGCGCGCCCGAAGAAAACTTGCATGTTGCAAGTGTTGCCTTTGCCGCCGGACGGCACGCCGAGGCGCGATCGATCGCGGCGTCGGTGCTCGAGACGGCGCGCGCGGCCCGCGACGCCGCGCTCTTCGCGCGCGCGGCGCTTTTGCTCGGTCTCGAGGTGCGACCGGCCACGGTCGACGAGTCGTTGGTGCGGGTTCTCGAGGAGGCCCAGCGGATGCTCGGCGACGGACCGAGCGCGGCCAAGGTGCGCGTGACGGCCCGACTCTCGGCGGCGCTGCAGCCCGCCCAGGATCCGTCGCAGCCGGTCGCGATGGCGCTCGGCGCCGTCGAGGCCGCGCGCGCGTTCGCCGACGACGCACTCGTCTTGGAGGTCATCCACCTCGCCAGCCCGGCGCTCGTCGATTACGCGCCGCTCGCGACGCGGCTCGCGGTCGACGAGGAGTACCGCGATCGCGCGCGCGCGCACGAGGACGACGCGAAGGAGCTTCGGGCCGAGGTCCTCTTCACGCTTGATCTCCTCCAACGCGGCGCGCTCGGGGAGGCCGCGGCGGCGGCGGCGCGCGCGGAATCGATCGGCGCGCGCGCGCTGCATCCGCGGCATCGCTGGCGCGCGCTCCTCCTCACGTCGATGATGGCGGTCGCTCGCGGCGACCTCGCGACGTCGGAGCGTGCGCTCATGGAGGCGCGCGACTTTGCCGCGCTCACCGACGATCCGTCGCTCCAACGAGCGCTCCACGCCCACGCCGGGCAGGTCGCGCGGTTCTTGCACCGCGACGACGAGCTCGCCGTGGTGCGCGAGGCGATCCCCTCGGTGGTTGCGGGAATCATGCACGGTCAGATCATCGGCGACGCGCTGCGGCTCGCCATCGACACGCGACTCGAGGCGGTGGAGAGCGTGCGTCAGGGGCTCGCTCGGATGAGCGAGACGTCGTTCGACGACGGCGATCTCTTCTTCTTGTCCGTCGGGGCCGAGGCGGCGGCGTTCGCGGGCGACCTCGAGGTCGCAGCGAGGTGGCGCGCTCGCCTCGCGCCGTTCGCCGACCAGCACGCCGTGGGCGGCCACGTTCCCTATACGTACGAGGGGCCGATCGCGCGCGTGATCGCGCTCCTCGACGCGACGGCCGGGAAAATGGAGCAGGCCACGCGGTCGCTCGTGGCGCAGCGCGCCGCGCTCGCCGCCGTCGGCTTCCGGACCTTCGTGGCCCAGCTCGACTACGATCTCGGTAGCGTGCTCGCGCGCGCCGGCGATCACTCGGGCGCCGTCGGTGCGCTCGCGAGCGCCGCTGCGCTGGCGGAGGCGCTCGGCATGCCGGGGCTCGCCGCGCGCGCCGCCGCTCGTCTCGCCGAGCTCGCGCCCGCGAAGGCGCCCGCCACGCCTCTGCCGACGTCGTCGCCATCGTCCTCCGATCTCCGATTCGTGCGTGAGGGTGACGTCCACCGCGTCACGTTTCGAGGTCGCTCCCTCTCCATCAAGGACAGTCGTGGGATGCAGATGCTCGCGCAGCTCGTCGAGCGGCCGGGCGAGGACGTGCACGTGCTCGTCCTCGCCAGCGACGATCCGAGCGCCAGCCTGGACGAAGGCGGCGCAACGGACGCGATCGATGCGCGCGCGCGGGCGTCGTACAAGGCGCGCCTCGTGGCGATCGACGAGGAGCTCGCGGAGGCGGAGCGAGACCAAGACCGCGCGCGCGAGGAGCGGCTGCATCGCGAGAAGGACGCGCTCACACGCGAGCTCGCGCGGGCCTTCGGGCTCGGCGGTCGCGCCCGGGCGGCGGGAGCGTCGGAGCGGGCGCGCGTCAACGTGCAGCGCCGCCTGAAGGACGCCATCGCGCGCATCGCCGAAGCCGATCCCGTCCTCGGCGCGTTCCTCGGCAAGGCGGTGCGTACCGGCACCTACTGCCGATTTTTCGTCTGACAGATCAGGCGTTTGGACCGAAATCGAACCGCATGGAACGGGTGTTCCATCGCTCGTCACGCCTCCTCATCGAAGGCCCTGCCCGACACGGTCGGCGCCGGCGGCCTCGAGGAGAGATTCCCATGGAGACCATCGTTTCGATCGCCATTCCGGTCGTGTTCCTGATCATGCTCGTCGTCGAGCGGCTCATCCCCGGCCGCGCGCTCCCCAAGGTGCGCTTCTGGCTCACGAAGGGCTTCGTGTTCTTCATCTTCACCGCGGTCGTCAACGCGCTCGTTCCCGCGCTCCTCGCCGAGGCGCTCGGCGATCGCACCTTGCTCCATCTCCAAGGGCTCGGCACGGTCGCGGGCGCGCTCGTCGGCGTGCTCGTCGGTGACCTCGCCGGCTACTGGATCCATCGCACGATGCACTCGTTCCCGACGCTCTGGCGTTGGTCTCATCAGATGCATCACAGCGCCGAGCGCATGGACCTCGCCGGCATGGGCTACGCCCACCCGTTCGACACGTTCCTCTCGTTCGGTCTCGGAGGCCTCGTCACGTTCCTGCTCGGCCTCTCGCCGGACGCGGCCGCGCTCGCCGGCCTCGTCATGTACCTCGGCGCCGTGGCCCAACACTCCAACATCAAGACGCCTTCGTGGCTCGGCTACGTCGTCTATCGCCCCGAGGCGCACGGCCTCCACCACGCGTCGGGTGTGCACGCGTACAACTACGCGAACTTTCCGTTCTGGGATCTCGTGTTCCGCACCTTCAAGAACCCGGCGGACTTCCCCGAGACTTACGGCTTCTACCCCGGCGCTTCGGCTCGCATGGGCGCCATGCTCATGGGCCGTGACGTGGGCGAGCCCGAGTCGGTGCAGCGCACCGCGTCGAACGTCGCGGCCGTGGCTTGAGCTCCGTCGGCTACGGTACTCACGCCCCGCGCGCGCCGTCGCTCCGTGAGAGGCCGCGTGGCGCAAGGCACGTCTTCTCGTAGAGATCTCGGAGCACGTTGTTCGGATCGGTGCGCGCCTTCACGCGGTCGTAGTTCGCCTTGTTGAAGATGCGCCAGAACGTCGCCTCGTCGTAGTGGTTGTACGAGATGAGTGTTTTTAGCCCCTGCACGCGCTGGAGCTCCTCTTCGATCTCGGCGTAGACGTTGCGGCCTTCGGGCTGCTTCATCCCGTAGATCGCTAGGTCGATGAAGAGATCGTCATCCACTCCGGCGAGCGTCTCTGGCGCGATCCACTCGTAGTCGCGAACGCGTCGGTAGGGCACGCACCACAAAGGGAAGAAGCCGAGCTCGGCTTCGTGCCAGGCGAGGTACTCCGGGACCCGCGAGATGGGCACGAACAGGTCGAGCGTGACCGTGGGCGCACCCCGCGGAAGGACCACCCGACGGAAACGATTGGCGAGTCGCAAGAGGCGCTCCGAGCCGAGGAAGCGCCCGAGGAAGAGGCGGCCCAGGTAGCTCTTGGGATGGACGTTGGTGACGCCATGGTCGTAGCGGAAGAAGTAGTCCTCCGCGCGCAGGAAGTCTTCTCGGCGCGTGCGCGTGCTCTCGTAGTAGACGCGGGTCCAGTCGTAGCGATGGGTGTAAGGTGCATGGGACGCCCAGCGCCCCACCGAGAGCACGAGATCGCGCGGGCCGTGGATGATGCCATCCATGAAGTCCACGTCGCGCGCGCTCGCGTGGCGGCGGATCGCCGCGAGGTAGTCGGTCAGCGTCGTGTGATGCTCGTAGAGCACGTGGACGAACGGCTCGGCGGGCACGAGGCGGAAGGTCAGCTTCGACACCACACCGAGGGTGCCGAAGCCGCCGTGCACCATCTGGAAGATCAGCGCGTGCTCGTTTTCGGGCGTGCACTCGAGGACCTCGCCTCGTGCGGTGATGACCTCGTACGCGAGCGCGGTGTCGTGAAAGCCGCCGTACTGGAACGACATCGACTCGAGCGAGCAGCCCGAGACGGCGCCGCCGATGGTGATGGTGCGGAGCTCGGGAACGACGGCCGGCGCCAGGCCGAGCGGGAGCGTCGCGCGGACGAGCTTCTCGAACGTGACGCCGGGCTCGGCGACGCAGACGCGCGCCTCGCGGTCGATGGAGAGGATCTCGTCGAGATCGCCGAGATCGATGGTCGCGTCGCGCGCGAGCGCGTCGGCGCGCTTCGGGACTTGGTGCGACACCGAGCGCTTGCGAAAAGAGACTGGAGCGGGGCCGACGTGCGCCGCGAGCGCGGCGGCGACTCGGGCGACCTTGGCCGCGTGCGTTTGGTGGTCCGCGGAAGGCTCGCGCACTCCCGAACGATACACGAGGGCTCAGCGCGCGCGGCGTGTCCGCCGTCAGTTGCACTCCGCGGACCCCGACCGCGTCAAGGTGTACGCGTGCGGCTCGTAGCCCAGTTGGAGCCTGAACGAGCCGTCCTCCATCAACCTGCCGTCGATGCTCGGCGACTGCGGCGTCGAACCAAACGAGATGAAGCCCGGATCGGTGTCCGGCTCGCCGTCATCCTCTCCGTAGCCCACTGGGATGGCCGCGACCTTCGCGGCCGGCGTGACGCCGGTGATCTTCACCCGCATCGCAGCGCCCAGCCCGAAAGAACAACCGCCGGGACAGCCCCCGGCTCTGTGCTCGGCCAGGCGAATGCCTCCGGTCGAGCGGAGCTGGTAGGCGAACGAGCACGTTCCGTCGAGCGTGGTGGCGGTGTCTTCGCAAATCGTCATCTCGACGGCGCCGTCAGCGGACTTCCACGCCCCCGTCACGCGGGCGATCGCCGCCCGCTCGGTGTCGAGGGAGTAGGTCGGCGAGTCACTCCCGCACGCGAGCAGGAGAAACACGGCGACGGCGGGGAGCGCCGGGGATCGTTTCATGCCGGCGCCAAAGCACGCGACGTGCCGTTCCGTCCTCGAGCGCACCGCGCGGTCCGTTGCCGGTGCGCGAACGCAAGTGGCCTCGCGGGGCCACGGACCGAGCTACGGCCGCCGTTACCGTCGACGTACGCCGATCGAGACACGACTGTCAGGGCGTCGCGTCGCGGCCGGCGACGAGCGTTCAGTCGCTCAGTCGCGTTCTTCGAGCGACAAGCGGGCGTCGACCTCGAGGCCGAAGTGTCCTCGTCCCGTCTGCGGCAGACGGACGTCGGGGCATTTCTGCTCGAGGCGTTTGCGGAGGAGGATGAGGCGGCTCTCGAGGTTGTCCTTGATGGGCGGCAGGCCCAGCGAGGTGTCGAGGCGGAGCTCGCGGTTGGTGAACGCCGTTCGCCCTTCGCGCGCGTGGGCGGTGAGGATGCGCCAGAGGATGCGACCCGGCACGTTGCGGATCAAATACTCGCCGTCGACGAACACGCAGTCGTCGCCGCGGTAATACCGGAAGTGGCGCGTCTTCTGCGGCACGGACGGCGGCGCGCTCGGCGTTGCTTTGGCGCGTTCGTCGTCGGTGTCTTCGTCGTCGCGCGACGCCATGGCGTCGATGGCGATGGCCGCTTGGTTGGCGATGATGCCGAGGAACGGCTCGTGCCAGTCGGCGAAGGCCTCGAGGTCGCGACTCTCCACGGCGAGGACGCCGACGAGCCGGTCTTGGACGGACAGTGGAATCCCGAGGTGGCTCTGCGCGTCGGCCAGGCCGGGGAGGGGAATCTCGGGCGCGACCTCACCGCGCGCGCTCTTCACCTCGTCGCGCACGGCGCGCCCGTAGCGGAGCTCGCGATTGATGCCCGTGAAGCGGAAGATCTTCCGCTGCGCTGCCACGGCGCCAATGAGGCCGTCGCCCACCGCCACCTCGGAGCCGACGCCAGATTCGCCGTAGCCCATGCTGGCCACGGTGAAGAGCTTCTGACCGGACTCATCGGGCAAGAGCACCATCGCGTGGGTGAATCCGAGCTCGTCACGCAGCGCGCCCAGCAGTGAGCTCAAGAGATCGTCGAGCGAGCGAGCCTGATTGAGCCGTGACGAGAGGACCTGCAGCGCGCGGAGCTCGCCGCGCATCCCCGCCGGCTCGTTGATGCTGGGCACCGGACCGACCACGAAGCCGTCGATCTTGCGCGCCGAGACGACGTCGTACACGTCGGCCGCGAGGAGGCGGAAGACGCCGCGCATGCCGGTGTGCGTCGCGATGATCTGGATGCGCACCGCCATGGCGTCGAACAAGGGGCCGCTCGTCTCGGAGTGATCGAAACGGAGCTCGAGCTCGTAGGCGTCCAAGGTGAGCGAGTCGTAGAGCTGCACCATGACGCGCGGGTTCTCGGCCACGTTCTGGGCCGTCTTGTTGAAGAACTGCCGCGAGAGGGCGACCTTGCCCTCGCTCACGAACGTGACGTGGCTCGCGTAGGTGACGTTGGGCTCACCCGACTTGGAGCACGTCGCCACGATGGCCGGTGTGATGCCTTGAAAGCAGCGCGGGAGGTCCGCGAGGCGAATCGTCATGGGCGCGGGCCGTCCATGGTCGCGCCCTCGGGGAGCGGACGCCCCGCGACCGGACCGGGCGTCTGCTCGAAGATCACGTCGGGCGTGACGTCGATGGCGACGCTCGGCCAGAACGCCATGCGCTGCGACGTGCCGCGCGGCATCCCCACCTCTTCGAGCGCGGCGAGGAACGCATCGAAGTAGCGCGCTTGGAAGTCGCGATCGGCGAGCGGCGCTTCGCGTACGCTCGTCACGTGTCCCTTCATTTGCACGCCGCGCAGATCGAGGACGCGCGAGAAGGTGACCGCGATGCGGCCGTTGTCGCGCACGTTGGCGAGGGTGCGATCGGCCGTCGCGGCCGGTAGGTACACGGTGAAGCTCCGTCGGTCGGAAGCAATGCGCACGCCCATGGCGCGCGCGCAGGCGGGGACGAGCTCCGCGTCGCGCGTTCCCACGAGGAGGGAGACGCCGCTCATGAGGAACGGCACGAGGTCTTCCCGGATCTCCATGGCCGCTCAGGATAACGCGCCCGTTCTTAGGATCGACTTAGGATCGCGCAAGGGAACATTTAGGAGACGAAAAACCGGGCTGGACGCACAAACCAAGGAGCGCGCTCGGCATCGAGCGCGCCCTTCCAAGGAGACCTCATGCGTCCGACCAAGCTCGCCCTCGCAATCTCCCTCACGCTCACGCTCGTTGCTTGCAGCAGCGGCGGAGACGGCACGACGGGCACCACGACCAAGCCCGTTACTGGCGGCTCGGGGGCAGCGGGGAGCGGCGCGACGTCGTCGACCGGAAGCCCCACGGCGAGCGACACCACGGTCGCCAAGGAGCCGCTCGACGCGAGCCTGGTGGGCCAGTGGTACGCCGGGCGGGGCGGCACGATGACGTCGTACGACCCTGCGACCGGGCAAATGGGACAGGGCTCCGGTACCGGCATGCTCTTCGTGTTCCAGGCCGATGGCTCGTACGTGAAGGCGGTCCAGAGCATCGAGGACGGCCCGTGCTCGATGGGCTACGTGACCACCGAGTCGGGCGCAGTCTTCCGCCGTGCCGACCGGCTCGAGCTCCACGCGGCGCACGGAAACATGCACACCATCACGTGCAATCACACCGGCGACAAAGACGAGCCGCTCGACGTGCACGACGCGACGCTCTCCTACGCGCTCGCTCCCTATTCGGTGGATCCGTCGATCGACGGGATCACGCTGACCGACGAAAACGGAGCAAGCGCCGAGTTCAGGCGCACGCGGTGACCGTCAAGTCGGACCCTTGATGTCGTAGCGGTCGAGCTTGCGGTAGAGGGTCGAGCGGTCGATGCCGAGGACGCGCGTCGCCTCGGTCTTGTTCCATTGCACCGTCTCCATGACGCGGCGGATGTAGCGGTGCTCGAGCTCCTCGAGGGTCACGAGCTCTGCGGGGTCGGTGCCGCCGAACGACACCGTGGAGGCCTTGAAGTCGCGCACCTTCGGTGGGAGGTCGGCGACGGTGATCTCCGGTCCGGTCGCGAGCGCCACCGACCGCTCGATGCAGTTCAAGAGCTCGCGCACGTTGCCGGGCCAGTCGTAGGCGAGGAGGCGCTCGGCGGCGGCCGTGCAGAGGCCGGTCACCGCCTTGCCGTGGCGCGCGTTCATGCGCTGGATGAAGAGGTGGGTGAGGAGGAGCACGTCTTGGCCGCGGCTCCGGAGCGGGGGCAGATCCACGTGCACGACGTTCACGCGGTAGAAGAGGTCCTCGCGGAACTTCTTCTCGGTGACGAGCGTCTCGAGGTCGCGGTTGGTGGCGGCGACGACGCGGACGTCGAACTCGATCTCCTCGCTGCCGCCCACGGGCCGTACCTTGCGCTCTTCGAGGGCGCGGAGGAGCTTCGCTTGCATTCCGAGCGGCATCTCGCCGAGCTCGTCCAAGAACAAGGTGCCGCCGGACGCCTCGACGAAGAGCCCGCGCCGCGCCGACTTGGCGTCGGTGAAGGCGCCCTTGGCGTGCCCGAAGAGCTCGCTCTCGAGGAGCGCCTCGGGGACGGCCGCGCAGTTGATGGCGACGAGCGGCCCGGCGGCGCGCCGGCTTCGCTTGTGGATGGCCCGCGCCACGAGCTCCTTGCCCGTGCCGCTCTCACCGGTCACGAGCACCGTCGCGTCGGTCATCGCGACGCGCTCGATCATCTCGTAGACGGCGAGCATCGGGGCGCTCGCTCCGGTCATCTCCTCGAGCCGCGCGCGCTCCTCGGCGTCACGTCGGAGCCGCGCGACCTCGCGCGCGAGGCTGAAGTGCTCGAGCGCGCGCGTCATGCTGTGGACGAGCTGCTCGACCTGGAACGGCTTGGTCAGAAAATCGAAGGCACCGGCGCGCATCGTGGCGATCGCCGTCTCGATCGAGCCGAAGCCGGTGACGACGATCACCGGCAAGTCCTTCCGGCTGTCGACGATGCGCTCGCACAGCGCGAGGCCAGTCGCGCCCTTCATGTTGATGTCGGTGACGACGATGTCGACCGGCTCTCTTGCGAGGGTCGCTTCAGCCTCTTCGGCCGAGGGGGCGGTGACTACCGTGAAGCCGCGCTTGCCGAGCGCTCTCTTGAGCTCGGTCAGCATGTCTTGATCGTCGTCGACGAGGAGGGCCTTGGCGTTCATGAAAGACGGGGGAGATAGAGGGCGAAGGTGCTGCCTCGACCAGGCGTCGAGTGCGCGCGGATGAAGCCACCGTGATCGGCAGCGATCCCTGACGCTACGCTGAGGCCAAGGCCGGTGCCATGTCCCTCCGGCTTGGTCGTGTAGAACGGCTCGAAGATCCGCGAAAGAACGTCGGGCGCGATGCCGGCGCCGGTGTCGGACACCTCGAGCACGGCGGCGCGGAGCGTCCGGGTCGAGTCGGGGCTGACCGCATCCTCCGCCGTCGAGACCGTCAACGTGAGCTCGCCGCCGCGCGGCATCGCCTGGAGCGCGTTCGCCACCAAGTTCGTCACCGCTTGCTCGAGCTGCGTTGGATCCGCCAGCACCATGCCGTCGTTCTTCACCACGACGGCGATCGTCACGCCCTGCTTCTTGGCGATCGACGCGAGCAGGCCTCGCGCGCCTTCGGCGACCTGAGAGAGCGCGACGTCGCGGCGGCTCGAGCGCCGTCGCGAGAAGTCGAGGAGCTGGCGGACGAGGCGACTCATCTTGTTCACCTGCGCGACGATCGTCGCGCCCGCCTCGCGCACTTCCTCTTCGGACATCGTCTCGCGCTCCAGCGCTTGGCCTCGAATGAGGAGCACGTTGAGCGGCGTGCCGAGCTCGTGCGCGAGCCCGCTCGCGACCGTGCCGACGGTGCTCAATCGATCGAGGTGACGCATTTGTTCGAGCATCTCCACGCGCCGCGTGGCCTCTTGCTCCACCACGCGCCCCGCCTCCTCCAACCGATCGCACATCAGTTGAGCTCGCGGTTGAGCGTCCCAATTTCGTCGTCCGAGTCGATCGCCAGTCGCTGTGACAAGTCACCGCCGCCGATCCGTCGCGCTTGGGCGACCACGAGCGAGAGGGGGCGACCGATCAGCGTCGTTCCCAGAAGGAGCGCGATCGCTGCGGCTACGAGCGCCAGCGCGCCTGCGGCCGCGAGCTCGGAAGCGACCTCGCGTCGCAGAAGCTCGGCTGCGTCCGGTACCTCGCGCGTGAGCGTGAGGGTGCCGGCTCCGACCTTGGCGCGCACCGGGACTTGGATGCGGACGGCGAGCTTGCCGTCGTCCTGGCGCATGACGTCGACGCGATCGGCCCCGAGCGAGGGCTCCTTGTCGGTCCAATCGATCGTGACGTCGCGCCGCTGCGCACGGAGCGCGTCGACCAGCTCGTGGGCGGCGGCGGGACCGTGTCGGTCGAAGGTCGCCGCGATCCCGTCACCCAGTCCGTCGCCCAGCGCCTTCAGATCGCTGCCGACGCCCGTCGCCAGAGTGTCGGCGGCGCGAGTCGACGCGGTGAACGCGTAGGCGGCGAAGCAGGCCAGGCTCGCGACGAAGAACGCCGCGCCGAACTTGTTGATGACGCGCATGGGCGGAAGCGACGACGGCCGGGGGCGGCCCCGTCGATGGTGTCAAGGTTACGCCCCGTGATCAATTTTCGGCGCACGGCTTCGCCCGCGACGTCGTGGTTTCGCCGTGCGCGTTGCCAGCGCGACGTGTCGCACGCGGAGGAATTCGCGACCACGCTCCACGAGTCGGCGGAGGGCGTGCGCGAGGCGCTCGCACGCGCGATCGACGGCGGCGTAGGGGTCGGCGTCGACCGCCTCGGCGATGGTGCGGTGGGAGCCGCTCAGCACGATCCGGCAGCGCTTGTCGACGCCGCCGCGGGGACCGTTGTCGTCGGAGATCGAGATGGCGACCCGATCGAGGGGCGAGGCGATCCGCCCGATCGCGCCGAAGGCGCGACGTTCGGCGTAGTCGTGCAGCGAAGGCGACGATTCCATTCCGATGGCGCGAATGTGGACCATCATCGCGCACCTCCCGTCTTGCTCATGGTGACGCCTTCGGTGTCGAGTCTCCGGCCTTCGAACAAGAACTGCATCGACGAGCGGACCACCAGCGGGTCCACCGGGCGCTCCACGATGGCCCACGGGATGAGCCCGAGGCGAGGCTTCTGGAGGTCGGAGACGAGGAGGAGGAGCGGGACGCGCGCGATCGCGTCGCACGCCCGCTTCATCGTCGCCAGCGCCGCGCCGTGGCCGAGGTCGGCGTCGAGCACGATCGCGTCGGGTGCCGGGCCGAGCCGCCGCGCGACGGCGTCGACGGCGAAGGCGAGCTGGGCCCAGTCTTCGGCCACCACGACGTCGTAGCCCTCCGAGGCCAGCCCGACGAGGAGGCGCCCTTTGGAGCTCGGGTGTGCGTCCGCCAGGAGCACGCGAGGGCGCCGCGGAGCGTGAGGATCGAAGACGAGCTTGGACGAGGTTCCCATGGGACGATCTCCTTTTCGAAGGACTTCTGCACGGGCCGTGCCGCTCGAAACCCTTGGAATTCGCGGCCCCTCAAGCCGACACCGTCGGATTTTGCGACGGCTTCGCAGAACCCCACGACGCGGCCGACCGCGCGGTGACCACGAGGGACGCGACGACCGAGGCCACGAGGATGGCGGCGATCGCGGCGAGCGACGCGAGGACGGGCACCTTGACGAAGTCGACGAGGAGCATCTTCGCGCCGACGAAGACCAGGATCGCGGCCAGGCCGACCTTCAAGTACGCGAAGCGCGTGATGACACCCGCGAGGAGGAAGTAGAGTGAGCGGAGGCCGAGGATCGCGAAGATGTTCGACGTGAAGACGATGAACGGATCGGTCGTCACCGCGAAGATCGCGGGGATCGAGTCGACGGCGAACACGAGATCGGTGACCTCGATCGCGACGAGCGCGAGGAAGAGCGGCGTCGCCAGCCATCGACCCCCATCACGCACGAAGAACCGAGCGCCGTGGAGGTCGTTGGTCATCGGCAGCCAGCGGCGGACGGCGCGGACGACCACGTTGTCCGCAGGGGAAAGCGTGGGGCGCTGGAAGAAGAGCTTCACGCCCGTCACGGCGAGCAGGGCGCCGAAGACGTAGAGCAGGAAGTGGAACCGCTGGAGGAGCGCGCCGCCCACGAGCACGAACGCCGCGCGCATCGCCAGCGCGCCGAGCACGCCCCAGAAGAGCACGCGATGCTGGTAGAGCGCCGGGACGCCGAACGCGCCGAAAATGACCACGAACACGAAGATGTTGTCGACCGCGAGCGCCTTCTCGATGAGGTATCCGGTCGCGAACTCGACGGCGCGATCGGCGCCGAACCACACGTAGACCGCGCCGCTCGCCAAGGCGGCGAGGAGCACCCAAACGACGCTCCATGCGGCGGCTTCCTTGAGCCCGACGACGTGCGACTTCCGGTGGAAGAGGCCGAGATCCACGAAGAGCATGAGCGCGACGAGCGCGAGGAAGCCGGACCAGAGCGCGGGGGAACCGATGGTTTGAAAGGGCACGGAGCTCTCCTGGGTGAGCGGGATCGCTGGAGGTCTGCACGATCCGCGCCGCACGATCAGGTCGCGCCACGTTGCCGTCTGGCCCCGGGAGCGAAGGCCGGGTGACCGGCACGCGTCTCAAATTCCGCTAGCCGTCGCGAAACGCGGCGGCGCCGACCAGCACGTGGGCTCGCGACCGGCCGCATTCCGGCTGCGGTCGTGGTGGCACGCAGGGTGCACACGTGGTGTTCATGCAATCGAATGTCATGAAGCTCCCGGCGCTCATGGTCGCCGCTGGGACGATGCTTTGGTCGAGCGCCGCGCTCGCGCGCGATTGGACGCTCGAGCGTGTCGTGGAGCGCGCGCGGTCACGAGCGGTGGATGTCGTCGACGCGCGCGGCGCGCTCCGCTCCGCGACCGCCGCGGGGCAGGGCGCGCGCTTGCCGGTCGTCGGCAACCCGTTCATCGAGACCGTCGGTGAAACGAGTCGACTCACGAGCGGCCCGATGATCGCGACGAAGCTCTACGTGCCCGTGGAGATCAACGGCCAACGCGCCGCGCGCATCGACGAGTGGGAGCGCCTCACGGCGTTTCACTCGCGCGGTCTGACCGAGGCGCGGGCGCGCGCGACGGGCGAAGGTGTTTCGGCGTACGCGGCCGCGACGATCGCCGACGCGCGCGTCGCGCTCGCGAGGCAGGGCGCCGCCGACGCCGCCGAGGAGGTGCAGGCGATCGCAGCGCGCGTTCGCGCGGGCGACGCCACCGTTCACACCTTGAGCCTCGCCGAGGCCGACGCCGCGCGCTGGGGCCACATCACCGCGGAGGCCGAGGTCGTCCGCGCGCACGCGCTCGCTCGACTGGGACAGATCGTCGGCGAGCCCGTCGGCGAGGGGCTCCCCGGCCCGATCGTCCCCGCGTTGACGCGGACGTGGACCACCGCGGAGATCGGCGAGCGGGCGCGCTTCGCGCCCAAGGTGCGGGTCCTCGACGCGGAGGCGGAGCTCTGGGCCGCGAGCGTCGAGCGCTCGTCACGCGAGCGTTGGTCGCCGCTCCAGCTCGTGGCGACCGCCGGACGAGGGGAGCTCGGTGAGGCGCGCGTGGGCGGCGGCCTCGCGTGGAGTCTGCCCGTCCTTCATCGCAATCAAGGGAGCATCGCGCGGGGGGAGGCCGAACGAGCGCGGGCGCTCGAGCTCGGCGCCGCGTTGCGGGGGACGACGGAGGTGAGCCTCCGCGGTCTCGTCGACGCACACGGCGTCGCGGTTCGCGGAGTGGAGGCGCAGGACAAGGAAGGAATCCCAGCCGCCGAGCGCGCGGTGTCGCACGTGACGCAGGCGTACCGCGCCGGCAAAGCAGAGTTCACGTCGGTGCTCACGGCACGACGCGATCTCGCCGTCGCGCGCTCTCGTCGGTTGGACCTCTTGGCGAGCTCGTGGGACGCCTACGCCGCGCTCGCTTCGCTCTCCGGGGAGCTGCCATGAGCCGCGCGTTCCTTCTTTCGATGCTCGGTGCGTTGCTCCTCGGTCTCGCAGGATGCGGAAACCCCGCCGTCGCCAAAGGTGGCGGACCCGCAGCGGAGAGCACGGGCCCGCGGACCGTGAAGTTCGATCCTGTCACGCTCGCCCGCCTCGGGCTCGTCGCCGAGCCCGCGGGAGGCGCTGGCGACGGGAACGCGCTCCAGCTCCTAGGATCGCTCGAATACCCGAGCGACAAACACGCCGAGGTCGGCTCGCTGGTCGAGGGGCGCATCTCGAGCGTGAGCGCGAAGGTCGGCGATCCGGTCAAGCGCGGCCAAGTGCTGGGCACGGTGCTCGTGCCCGCCATCGTGAACGCCCAGGCCGACGCCATCACCGCGCAGGCGGCGCTCAAGGTGGCCCAGAGCCACGTCAAGCGCGAGGAGTCGCTCTTGGCGCAGTCGCTCACGACCGCGCGCGAGTTCGAGCTCGCGCGCGGTGAGGTGACGCAAGCCGAGGCGGAGCTCGCGGCGGCAGCGGCGAAGCTCAAGCTCCTCGGCGCGGCGCTCCCCGATGGCGCCAGTCGCATCGCGCCCAACGGCACGGTGAGCCTCGTGTCGCCGATCGACGGAGTGGTCGTTCGCCGTGACGCGTCGATCGGTGCGTTCCTCGAGCCCAACGAGACGGCCTTCGTCGTCGCCGATCCGCGCGTTCTCTGGGCGGTCGTCGACGTGTTCGAGGCGGACTTGCCGTTCGTACGCGTGGGCGCGCCCATCGACGTGCGCATCGACGGCGTGCCCGATCGCGTCGTGAGGGCGTCCGTTCATTCGCTCGAGCCGCAGCTCGGGAAGACGTCGCGCGCGCTTCGCGCGCGCATTCAGATCGAAAACGCCGACGGATCGCTGCGACCGGGCCTCTTCGTGCGAGCGCGCGTGCCGCTCGCCGAGAGCGGCGCCGGACGGCTCTTGGTTCCGGCGGCGGCGGTGCAGCCGCTCGGCGAGCGCGACGTGGTGTTCGTGGAGCGGACCCAAGGCGAGTACGAGGTGCGGACGGTGACCGTCACCCGTCGCACGCCGCAGGTCGCCGAGCTCGACGCGGGCCTCGCGCCCGGTGAACGCATCGTCGTCAAGGGCGCCTTCTTGCTCCGCGGCGAGGCGGTGAAGCAATGAAGTCGCTCGTGCATTGGGCGGCCACGAATCGGTTGGTCGCGCTCCTCCTCGCGCTCTTGCTGGTCGCGGTCGGCCTCTACTCGGGCAAGACGTTGCCCATCGATGCCGTCCCCGACGTCACCAACACGCAGGTGCAGATCGTCACGCGCGCTCCCGCGCTCTCGGCGCAGGAGGTCGAGACCCAGGTCACGCAGCCGATCGAGCGCGAGATGGCCGGGCTGCCGCACCTCGCCCAGACGCGCAGCATCACCAAGCTCGGCATCTCGATCGTGACGCTCGTCTTCGCCGACGGGACGGACGTCTACTTCGCGCGATCGCAGGTGACCGAACGGCTCCTCTCGGTGCGCGATCGGATTCCGCCCAGCGTGGGCAAGCCCGAGCTCGGTCCGATCTCGACGGCGCTCGGCGAGATCTACATGTTCGAGCTCCGAGCCGGCAGCCCGGCGCGCTCGAGCGAAGAGCTCCGATCGATCGTCGATTGGCAGCTCGCGCCCCGGCTTCGTCAGGTGCCCGGCGTGATCGAGGTCGTCTCGTTCGGTGGCTCGGCCAAGCAGTACCGCGTCACGGTCGATCCGGCTCGCCTCGCCGCGCACGGGCTCAGCGTCCAGGACGTCAAAGCGGCGCTCCAGGCCGACAATCGCGTGACCGGCGGCGGCATGGTGGAGAGCGATGGCGAGCAGATCGTCCTCCGCGGCGACGCCCGCTTCCACGGCGTCGAGGATATCGCCGCGACCACGATTCGCACCGACGACCACGGAGTCGCCGTGCGCGTGAGCCACGTGGCCCACGTCGACACCGGGCCTGCGCTTCGCCAGGGCGCGATGACGCGTGACGGGCGCGGCGAGATCGTCGGCGCTTCCGTGCTCATGCTGAAGGGGCAGAACAGCCGCGACGTCGTGGCCGGCGTGAAGCAGGCGATCGATCGCGCTGCGCCGAGTCTCCCCAAGGGCGTCACCATCGAGCCCTACTACGATCGCGCCGACTTCATCGATCGCGTGCTCTTCACCATCGCCAAGAACCTCAGCGAAGGCGCAGTGATCGTCATCGGCTGTCTGCTCCTCACGCTGGGGAGCGTGCGCGCCGGATTGCTCGTCGCCGGCGCCATCCCGTTCTCCATGCTGATCGGGTTCATCGGCCTTCGGGCTCTCGGATACAGCGGCAACGTCATGTCCCTCGGCGCGGTCGACTTCGGCATCATCGTCGAGGGCGCCGTCCTCACCGTCGAGCACGCGATGACCCACGCCTCGGGCGTGGTCGGTCGCGCCGCCCGAAGGCGGGCCATCGTGCACGCGATGCAAGAGGTGGCGAAGCCGGCGCTCTACGTCGTGGTCATCACCCTGCTCGTCTTCCTCCCGCTGGCGTCGCTCGAGGACATCGAGGGAAAGATGTTCCGCCCGGTCGTCGTGTCGCTCTCGTTCATGCTCCTCGGCGCCATCTTCTACGCGCTCGTGATCATCCCCGCGGTGAGCCCGAGCCTCCTCGAGAACGTGACGGCCAAGGAGCCGCGGTTCGTCGGGTGGGCGAAGAGGCTCTACGCGCCGCTCCTCGACCGCGTCCTCGTCCGCCCGCGGACCACGCTCGCGATCTCGTTCGCGATCACGTTCGCGCTCCTCGGGCTCGGGACGCGGCTCGGCGCCGACTTCCTTCCGCGCGTGTTCGAGGGCGCGTTCGCCGTCGACGCCATGCGACCGCCGTCGACCGGCCTCACGCAGGCCGTCGCGCTCAGCCGCGAGACGGAGGTCGCGCTCAAAGAGGTGCCGGAGGTCGTCACCGTGGTGAGCCGCATCGGACGGCCCGAGGGCGCGGTCGATCCCGCCGGACCGGAGTCGAGCGACGTCTTCGTCATCCTCAAGCCGCGGAGCGAGTGGCGGGATGGGCTCACGCCCGAAGGGCTCATGGACGAGCTCTCGCGCGTCACCGCGCAGCGCGTTCCCGCGACGGTGAATGCGTTCTCCCAACCCATCGAAATGCGCGTGAACGATCTCGTCGCGGGTGTCCGCAGCGACGTCGCGATCAAGCTCTACGGAGAGGACCTCGAAGCCCTCGCGACCTCGGCCGACAAGATTCGCCGTGCCATTGCTGCCGTGCCGGGCGCGACGGATTGGAAGAGCGAGATCCCGTTCGGTCAGCCGGCGCTCACCGTGATGGTCGACCGCGATCGCGCCGCACGGCTCGGCGTGTCGCCGGGGGATGCGCTCGACGCGCTCGAGATGTCTCGCGCCGGCGTCAACGTCGGCGTGGTGCGCGAGAACGAGCGCGTGTTCGATCTCCAGCTCCGGCTAGGCGGGGAGGCCGTCACCTCGGCGTCCGATCTGGAGCGGCTGCCCGTCGCGAGCAAACATGGCGTCTTGCCCATGTCGATGCTCGCGAAGATCGTCGACGAGCGCACCGTCGTGCAGATCAGCCGCGAGCAGATGCGGCGGCGCCTGGTCATCCAAGGCAACGTTCGCGGCCGTGACATGGTCGGCTTCGTCTCCGATGCGCAGGCGGCGGTGGCTTCGCTCGACTTGCCCAAGTCGGTCGAGGTGGTGTGGGGCGGACAGTTTCAGAACTTTGGTCGCGCCAAGGACCGTCTGCTCATGCTCGTGCCGGTCGCGCTCGGTGTGATCGCGCTCATGCTCGGCGTGATGTTCCAGAAGGGGCGCTACGTCGCGGTCACGCTCTTGAACTTGCCGTTCGCCCTCGCGGGCGGCGTCGTGGCGCTCGTCGTGCGCGGGTTGCCGTTCAGCATCCCGGCCGGCGTCGGGTTCATCGCGCTCGCGGGCGTGTCGGTGTGCACGGGCATCGTGATGTCGCAGAACCTCCTGGCGCAGCCCGTCGAGTGGACGCCCGAGGCCCGCGTCCGCGCCGCCGCGCTCGCGTCGCTGCGAGCGCGCCTCAGCACGGCGCTCATCGCCGCGATCGGGTTCGTGCCGGCGGCGATCGCCACCGGCGCCGGGGCCGAGGTGCAGCGGCCGCTCGCGACCGTCGTCATCGGCGGGCTCGTCGTGTCGATGCTCGTATCGCTCTTGGCGCTCCCGGCCATGCTCCTCCCGGTGGCGCGCGCCGACGCGCGTGAGCGCACCGCCCCGGCACCCGAGGACGAAGCTCCGACGAGAACGCTCGCCGCCACCACGTGAGGCCGCGCGTCAGTTGACGAGGACGAGCGCCGTGCCGTCTTTGCCGCAGAAAGTGGCCTGCCCGTCGAAGCGATCACCGCACGTCGGGCAGATCTTGCCCTTGGGTCCGGCGGGCGTTTGCGCGGCGCCGAGCACCGAGCGTGCGGCGTATGGGACGAGCGCCTCCTTGTGCTCGGGGCACATCTTCACTCCCGGTTCGAACGCACGCTGACACACCGGGCATACGCCGCCGCCGGGCTTTCCCATCGCCTCGACTTCGCGGAGCGGGAGGAGCTTGGCCCCGTCTTCGGGGCAGAAGGCCACCGCGCCGCTCTGCTCGCGGCGGCACACGGGGCAGGCCTTGCGGGATGCTTGTAGTTTCTCCGCTTTTGCGCGCCGCGCCGCCTCGATGCTCTCTTCGTGCGCGCGCTGCGCGTCGGCGTGCTCCTGCTCCTTCTCGCGCCGGCGCTCCTCGATCTCGCGGACCTTGGCGGCGTGCCGGTCGTCGGCCTCGCGCTCCAGCGCCTTCGCTTTGCGCGAGCGCCGCGCGCCCACGAGCGCCACGATGCCCAAGACGACGGCGAGCGCCGCGACGCCGGCGATGAAGAGCGTGCGACGCCGCTTTCCGTCGCCTTCGACGCGCACCTCCGAGCCGCCCATCGACGCGGTGCCGAGCGCAGTCACGACCGCTTCCGTGCTCTCGCCCGAGGCGCCGAGGCCGGACTGCACGAGCAGCGCATCGAAGTTCGCGGGCGAGCTGACCTCGAGGCGAACGCGCGCGCTCTTGCCCGCCGCCGTGGCGACGATCTCGTAGGCGCCCTCGGGCACCTCGGCCGTCACGTGCACTGTGCCGCCCTCCACCGTGAGGCCGGCGGGCGCTGCGCTCGCGAGGGTCCACGTGGTCGGCGTCGAGGTGCGGCAGCCTTGCGCGTCGCTGACGACGGCGCGGAAGGTGAAGGAGTCACCGGTGCGGAGGAGCTTGCGCGCCGGACGGACCTCGAGTCGCGCCGGCTCGCCGGGGCTCGCGCAGCGCGGCTCCGGTTTGGGCGCTTCAGTGGCGACGGGCGTGGGCGTCGGCGCGGCCGAGGGCGTGGCCGCAGCGAGCACGCGCTCGAACGAGCGAGTGCGCTTCACGTCGGCGATGCAGCGACCGTCTTTGAGCGAGATCTCGTAGCGACCGGTCTCGATGAGATCGATCTTGTCGTCGGTGGTGATGTTGACGCGCGTGTTGATCACGGCGCGTCGCGGATCGGTCGGCGGCGTCGAGCAGCGGGTGAGCCACGAGCGGCCGGTGGGCTCGCGGGAGTGCGCCTCGCGCGAGATCGTGGGGAGGAGGTCGTAGCACTGGTTCGTGCGGTAGGTCCGACCGCCGCCCAGGATCGAGAGCTCGTCGCCCTCTTGCTGCACCGTCACGAGCTCGCCGCCACCGGTCGCGCCGCTCGTCGGAGCCGGCCCGCAGCCCGGCAGCCACTGCTGCACCGTGAAGTCCTCGCGGAGCGCACCCTGTTTCCACTTCCCAGAGAAATCAGGCGTGTCCGCGCGCGCGGGCAGGGCGAGCAAAAGCGGCGCGAGCGCGCCGACGAGGACGGACACGAGGACGCGAGTCAGCATGCCGGAGAGGGAGATTGCCATAGTTTCGGCCGCGCTCGGCGATCGATGGTACGGTGCCACGGCCTGGCATCAGGCCCAAAAAACCGTTAGCCCAATGCGAAACCGATCGACGCGGCTCGTGGCCGCCACCCTCGCGGCGCTGATCCCCCTCTCTCAAGTGCACTTCGCCCTGGCGGAGAACGCGGTCGCGCCGAACAACGGCGACGGATTCGACACGCATCTCTTCCGGCCGGCGATGGACTCCAAGGGGTTCTTCACCACCAACGGCACGGACATCCTCGGCAAGGACGACTTCTCGGTCGGGCTCGTCCTCGATTACGGGCGGACGCTCCTCCGGGTGGACGGCTCGCAGGGCAATCCGGACAAGCTCATCCCCCACTCGTTCCAGGGGACCTTGGCCGTCAACTACGGCCTCTTCAACCGCGCCTCGATCGGCATCTCGGCGCCGGTGGCCCTCATCCAGGGTGACCCGCAGACGACGAACACGGGCGCGGCGGCTTTCCCCAACTCGTGGAGCACGAGCGCGGTCGACTCGCAGAGCCTCACCAACGTGGCGCTCCACGGAAAGGTGCGTATTACACGGGTCGAGTACGGGCCCGGCGTCGCGGTCGGCGTGCAGGTTGGTCTCCCCACCGGCGACGCGGCCAAGAACGGCGGCGCCGATCCGTCGGTTTGGTATTGGCCGCAGGTGATGCTCGAGCAGCGCTTCGGCGCCACGGGGCGCTTCCGCCTCGGCGTGAACGCCGGCTATCGCGGGCACACGGCGTCATCGACGACCCTGCAGCTCAAGGACGGCAAGTTCAAGGACGGCTCGCGCGTGACGTACGGCGCGAGCGCCTCGTTCCGCGTCTTCGAGCCGCTCGACATCGTGGCCGAGACGTACGGCACCTACCTTTTGAGCGACGCCGACGCGAACGTGAAGATGTCGAACGAGGTGGTCGGCGGCCTCAAGGTCTTCGTCGATCGCAACTCGTTCCTCATGCTCGGCGCCGGCCCGCGCTACACGACGGGCTTCGAAGCCGCGGATCTTCGCGGCTTCCTCGGCTTCGTCTTCGAGCCGTCCATCGGCGACCGCGACGGCGACGGCATCAAGGACGACCTCGACAAGTGCCCCGACGATCCGGAAGACCGCGACGGCTTCCAGGACGAGGACGGCTGCCCGGATCCGGACAACGACAACGACGGGATCCTCGACGTCGACGATCGCTGCCCGAACGAGCCGGAAGATCGCGACGGTGACGAGGACGAAGACGGCTGCCCCGAGGGCAACGACGGCGACCGCGACGGCGACGGCATCCTCGACTCGCGCGACAAGTGCCCCGACGATCCGGAGGATCGCGACGGCTTCCAGGACGAGGACGGCTGCCCGGATCCGGACAACGATCAGGACGGTATCCCCGACAAGAAGGACGCCTGCCCGAACGATCCCGAGGACAAGGACGGCTTCCAGGACGAGGACGGCTGCCCCGATCCGGACAACGATCGCGACGGCATCCCCGACGTGACCGACAAGTGCCCGAACGAGCCGGAGACCTTCAACGGCTTCGAGGACGAGGACGGTTGCCCCGACAAGGGCAACGTCATCATCCAGGACAACAACATCGTCATCCTGCAGAAGATCAAGTTCAAGACGAACTCGGCCGAGATTCTGCCGGAGTCGAACCCGATCTTGGATGCCGTGGGAACCACGATCATCCATCACCCCGAGTTCGTGCTCATGGAGATCGCCGGTCACGCCGACGAGCGCTCCAGCGACGAGTACAACCTGCGCCTCACGCAGGATCGCGTGAACTCAGTCATGGCGGCGCTCGTGCAGCGCGGTGTCGATCGCTCGCGCCTCCGCTCCAAGGGCTACGGTGAGTACTGCCCCGAGGACGAAGGCCACAACGAGGCGGCGTGGGAGAAGAACCGCCGCGTCGAGTTCAAGATCGTCAAGACCAAGGACGGCCCGACCGGAGTCGAGCTCGGCTGCGCCGCCGCCGCCGCCAAGGGCGTGCGCCCCGACCCGGTTCCGTAGTCTAGTGGGAGCTGCGCTCTGAGCATTGATCGCATCTCCCGCTGAATTTTTCGGTGGATGCGACGTCCTGCGTGGATGCAAAGCGCGCGGACATGGGCTCAAGATGAGTTCGGGGATGCTGGTTTAGGGGATGGTCGACTCGATCGCCGACTGGTGATGCTCGCAATGGAGGTCGCGGCGCGACCTGCCGGCACGGTGACGCGGAGCTGTGCGACACCAGCATCGCGCGAGGGGGCGTTCCGGTTTCTGGAGAATCCGGCGGTACGCCCGGACGCTCTCCAGGCGTGCGTGCAACGAGCGACTCTGCAGCGACTGCCGCCGACGGGAGACGTGATCGTCCCGATCGACGGCACTTCCCTGCACATCACCGACCGGAAGCGTAAGAAGGGCCTCGGTGCGGTCGGTGCTCGCGAGAAAGGCGCTCGAGGCATTCAGGTGATGACGGCCCTCGCGGTGCACCCAGATAAGGGGCGACCGATCGGGATCCTCACGCAGAAGACGTGGGTACGCCCGGCTCGTTCGAAGCGGTCCGAGCGAGATCACAAGAAGCCTGGAGGCGAAAGCGCCCACTGGGTCACGGTGCTTCGCACGTGCCAGGACGCATTCGCAGCCGTTCCTCACGTGCGCCCTTGGTATCAGCTCGATCGTGGTGCCGATTGCTGGCAAGTGCTCTCGCACGCCGTCGACGACGGTGTCCTCATGACGGTGCGGGCCGCGCACGACCGGCGGCTGGATGATGAGCTGGAGCGACTCTCCGAGGCGTTGGAAGCCACCCCGGTTCTCGCAAAAAGAGTGCTCGAAGTGCCTGCGCGAGGTCCTCGCGGAAGGCTCAAGCGTGTCGGTTCTCGACGTCGCGTCAGGGACATGCTGCCAGCGCGCGCTGCGCGCACTGCGCGCGTTGAGATTCGAGCGACGGAGGTCGCCATCGTGATTTCGAGCGAGCAGCAGCAGAGAGTCGTTCAGCTCAACGCGGTGCTGGTGCGCGAGACCCGCCGCAAGAAAGACCCGCTCTCCTGGGTCTTGCTCACGACCCATCCCATCGTGTCACGCAAAGACGTGCTCAAGGTCGTTCACGGGTACTCACTTCGATGGCGAGTCGAGGACTTTCACCGTGCTTGGAAAAGCGGCTTGTGCCGCGTCGAAGACACGCAACTCCGATCACGGAACGCGATCGTGAAGTGGGCTACGCTCTTGGGCTCAGTGGCTACTCGCGCAATGAGGCTAGCGCATCAGGCGCGCACCACACCCGATGCGCTCGCAACAACCGAGTTCACTCCCGTCGAGCTCGAAGCACTTGTCGCACTCCGCGCTCCCAAGGCCGTCGAGCTGAACTCCCTAACGCTCGACCTCGCCGTACGCTGGCTGGCCGAGCTAGGCGGCTACTCAGGCCCGTGGAACGGCCCGCCGGGCCCGACCGTCATCGGCCGCGGCCTGCATGATCTCCTGGTCGTCTCCAAGGCCTTCCAAAATCGGGTGCGAGCAGCGCGCTCGACCAAGAAGTGACCAATGCTCAGAGCGCAGCTCCCTCCTCGACCAGCGCCGCCGAGCCTGCGCTGCGAAGCAGCGCTACGCGACGAAGTCGCGTGGCTCAGAGGCGGCGCACCAGCGGAGAGAAGGGGATTCGAACCCCTGGTACCCTTGCGGGCACACCTGATTTCGAATCAGGCACCTTCGGCCTCTCGGTCATCTCTCCGCCGCGCAAATGACCGAGTTTTTGAGCCGTTGTCAAGCGGCGACCGCACGGACACCCCATGAGCCCCCTCCCCGCCGCCCTCCCGCCCGCGCCGCGCCTCCTCTCGTTCGACATTTTCGGCACCGTCCTCGATTGGCGCGCGGGTCTGGAGCGCTCTCTCACGCAGCGCGGGCTCCACCTTCGGCCCGACGCCGGATTCGACACCGTCATCGACCGGCAAGGCGAGCTCGAACAGGCCGCGTTCGCGCCCTACGCCGAGATCACTGCGCGCTCCCTCGTCGACATGCTCGCGTGCGCCCCCGAGGTGGCCAGCGCAATCGGACGCGAGGTCGGGACCTGGCCGCTCTTCGCCGACTCCGTGGACGCGATGCGGGCGCTCGTCGCGCTCGCACCATGCGCGGCAATGACGAACAGCGACCGCGCGCATGGCGAGGACGTGCGCCGCTCACTCGGTCGGCCGCTCACGCACTGGATCTGCGCCGAGGACGTGGGCCTCTACAAGCCGAACCCCGCCTTCTGGGAAGCCGTGCGCGCGCGCACGGGCGTCGCTTTCGCTGCCGACTGGTGGCACGTCTCGGCGTACGCGGACTACGACCTCGACGTCGCTCGCTCGCTCGGCCTCACCACCGTGTACGTCGCTCGTGCGCACGCGCGGCCCGGCCCGGCCGACCTCCGAGTCGACTCGCTCACGGAGCTCGTCCCGCTCGTCGCACGCGCGATGGCCACTACGAAAACCGCGTGAGATGAAAAGCGTGCGCACTCATGCGGCGACGAGTCGCTTCGCGGCCGCGATGAGGAGCGCCGGCTTGAACGGCTTCATGATCCAACCCTTGGCGCCAAGGGTCTTGGCGCGCTGTACGAGGTCCGGCTGCCCCTCGGTGGTCAACATCACGACGGGTGGCGGCGTGAACGGTTTGGTGCGGAGCTGATCCAAGAACTCGATGCCGCCCATGTTCGGCATGTTGATGTCGCACACGACGAGCGACACGCCGCCGGCGTCGAGCTTCTGCAGCGCCTCGTGACCGTCACTCGCCTCGAGCACTTCGAAACCGGCGTCGCCGAGCGCGAGCGCGACCTGACTGCGCACCATCCGTGAGTCGTCCACCACCAGAATCTTCGCGCTCATCGCCGCTCCTTCGGTCTCACTCCGCCGCGTCGCCTTCGCCGTCGAACATCATGGCCTCGCCCTCGGCGATCGCGGCCCGTGTCGCCTCTCCCAGCGAGAGCGCCGCGTCGAAAACGACGTCGAACCGAAGCAAGAGTGTTCCTGCGCCCATCGGCATCGCGTGCCAGGTCGATCCCGTCGCGCCCTCGGCCGCGGCGACGCGGAGCTCGTTGCCGATAGCCGCGAGTGGGGTGGCCAAGACGAGCGCGAGGCCCCACCCGAGCGCGCGATTCTTCACGCGCCCCACGAGTTGATTCGCGAACTCGCCCATCTGATCACAAAGGCACGTGTCCGACGCGGGCCCACGCGCGGCGAGCTCGGGCGGTCGGAGCGCTCGGGCGAGCTCGCGACTGGCCTGAAGGAGCACGCTCCCGCGGACGCCCCGCCCGGCGAAGCCCACCATCGCGACGACGCTCGGGCCTGCGACCTCGGCGCCCGTGATCTCGACGGCCCGCGTCTGGCGAGCGTGCTCACCGAAGAGGTCGAACGCGCACGCGACGAAGAGCTCGGACAGGCGCCGTGCCAAGTCCTCGCCGTCACAGGTCGTGAACGCTCCGCTCAATCTCGGGAGTCCTCCGCGAAGGAGGAACGGCGCCTCCGGCGTGAGCTTTAGGCGGCGGTGCCGCGTTGGCTCAGCCCTCGCTGACTGGATCGCTCGGGCGCCCTGGCGCGAGGCCGCGGCTCGCCGCCTTGGCCCAAAGGACGCGAACGCGTGGATCGTGCGAGGCGGTGCTGCGCGCCACGTCGAGGAGCAGCTTCACGCGCGCCGGGTCACCTGGCTCCGCCGACACGGCCTCCTCGAGCTCGGAGAGCAGGAGGTCGAGCGGCCACAGCGCCGGCTCCACGGAGCTCAAGTAGGACATCACCCGCGAAGGCTTGCGACTCTCCACCCACTGGACGAGCTCGCGGGTGAGTGGCTGCGCAGCGGCGGTGCCGAAGCGCTCGTTGAACCGCTGGAACGCGTCGCGCACGTCGAGCGTCGTGACCGCCGGCAGCGCGAGGAGCGCGCGCAGATCCGCGAGCGCACCGACCTCGTCTCCTTTGCCGATGCGCGCCACGCAGCGCGCGATGAGGAGCTGCGGCTCCGATTCGACACGCCCTGGCCCGAACGTCTCGAGCTCCTCGATCGCGCGATCGAAGTCGCCTTTCTCGACGAGGGCGCGGATGCTGGTGCGCGGCGACGGCTGCGAGTGGGCGGTGATGGCGAGGATCTCGACGGCGCGCAAGCCCACGCTCGGAGCCCATTCGCAATCGGCTTGCACGTACGTTCCGCCCGGAATCTCCGCGAGCGCGCCGAGCACGATCGCCGCGTCGATCTCGGAGTGCTGGAAGAGGAGGCGCGGGACGTCGTTCGGCGAACGTTCGACGCGCAACGTCAGCGTGACCATTTGCTTCTAGGGCCGAGCTGCGCAGCCTTCGCGGCGAGGCGCACCCGGGAGTCGATACGATACCACCGAGTGGCCGAGTGTCGCCCCCGTTGCGCGAGGAGGCGTATGCTGGGCGTCGCCATGAACACCGCGCAACCGCGAGCGCCGTTGTTCGTCCCCGACCCGGCCGACGTCGCGGCGACGCAGATGACGGCCTTCACCCACGCGCTCGCCGCGCACGTCGGAAGGTCCTTCGACGATTGGGAGTCGCTCCACCGCTTCTCGGTGAGCGACGCGGAGACCTTTCACCGCTTCGCTCTCGACTTCTTCGACCTCGACGTCGACGGCGAGCGTACGCCGGCTCTCCGCGGCGAGCGTTGCGAGGACGCTCGTTTTTTTCCCGGCCTGCGGCTCTCGTTCGCGCGAAACCTCCTCCGCGGCGACCCCGATGGCGTCGCGATCGTGTCGGTCCTCGAGGACGGGACCCGCACCGAAACCACGCGCGGCGCGCTCGCGAACGAGGTGCTCGCGGTCGCCTCGAGCTTGCAGAAGCGCGGCGTGGGCCACGGCGATCGCGTGGTCGCGTCGGCAACCAACACCACGGCGTCGGTGGTGGCCTGTCTCGCGACCCTCGCCGTGGGGGCCTCTTGGTCTTCGGTCGCCCCCACGCTCGGGCTCGACGCGACGCTCGATCGCTTCGAGGCGCTGCGGCCCAAGGTGCTCTTCGCGCACACCGAGGTCGCCGCGCAGGGCATTCGTCAGGACGTCGCCGCACGGACGCGCGCGAGGGCCTTGGTCCACGCGCTGGGTGGCCTCGAGTTCGTGGTCGCGTTGGACGGCCACGCGGAGGCCCTCGGCGACCGAGCGATCCCGCTCGCCGACCTCGTGTCGGAAGGCCAGGCCGGACCGCTCCGTCGCCTCGAAGACCTCCCGACCTTCCCCTTCGATCACCCGGCCTACATCCTCTTCTCGTCCGGAACGACCGGCCGTCCGAAGTGCATCGTGCACGGCGCGGGCGGAACCCTCTTCGAGCACGTGAAGGAGCACCGACTCCACTCGGACCTCCGGCCCGGGGAGAAGCTCTTCTTCCAGACGGCGGCGGGCTGGATGATGTGGAACTGGCTCGTCAGCGCCCTCGCGTCGCGGGTCACGGTCGTCCTCTACGAGGGGTCGGTCACCCATCCCTCACCCGACGCGCTCTGGCAGCTCGTGGCGCGCGAGGGCGTCAACGTCTTCGGCACCAGCCCGGGTTACTTGCAGTTTACACGTGAAGCCGAGATCGTCCCCGCCTCGCTCGATCTCTCGCGTCTCCGCGCGATCCAATCGACGGGCTCCGTCCTCTCCGACGACCTCTTCCAGTGGGTGAAGGACAAGGTGAAGGCGATCCCGGTGCAGTCGATCTCCGGCGGCACCGACATCGTCGGTTGCTTCCTCCTCGGAAACCCGAACCTCCCGGTCTACTCGGGTGAGCTCCAAGCCAAGAGCCTCGGCTACGACGTCGACGCCTTCGGCGCGGACGGAAAGCCGGTGGCGCTCGGAGAGATCGGCGAGCTCGTCTGCAAGCGCCCCTTCCCCTCCCGGCCCGTCGGCCTCTTCGGCGACGACAGCGGCGAGCGCTTCCACGCCGCGTACTTCGCCGATCACCCGGGCGTCTGGACGCACGGCGATCTCTTCGAGCCCGCGCCCGGCGGCGGCGGCCGCATCCACGGGCGCTCGGACGGTGTGCTCAACATCCGCGGCATCCGCATCGGCCCGGCCGAGATCTACCGCGCGCTCGCCGCTGGCGTGCCCGAGGTGGCCGAGGCGATGGCGGTCGAGCAGATCGCTCCGAGCGAGATCGGTGGGAGTCGGCTCGTTCTCCTCGTCGTCTTGCGCGACCCCGCGCAGGCGCTGGACGACGCGCTCGCGCTCCGCATTCGGAAGGAGCTCGGAGAGCGGTGCTCGGCCGCGCACGTTCCAGCCGTCATCCTCGCGCGCCGGGATCTTCCCACCACCCACAGCGGCAAGCGCTCCGAGCGCGCCGCGCGCGACGCCGTCAACAAGCGGACGGTCGTGAACCTGGGCGCGCTGCGCAACCCCGAGTCGCTCGACGGGCTCGCCGACGCGCCGGAGCTCGACACAGAGCGCCACGCGCCCGTCGGAGGAGCCGCCCCTTCGCACGCCGTGTCGATCGACGACGTGCGCGCGATCTGGCGCGAGGTGCTCGGGCTCTCCGACGTCGGCCCCGACGACGCGTTCTTCCAGCTCGGCGGCCACTCGCTCGGAGCGGTGACGCTCCTCGCCCGCGTCGAAAAAGCCTTCGGCGTTCGCCTCCCGATGTCGATGCTGCTCGCCAAGGCCTCGACTCCGGCGCGCATGGCCGCAGTGCTCCTGGGCGCGGCCGAGACCAGCACCTCGCACCTCGTCACGATCCGCGCCGATGGCCCGCGCGTGCCGATCTTCTGGCTCCCCGGCGGCGGCGGACTGAGCGTGCTCGCATTCCGCGAAGTGTCGATGCGGCTCGGCGACGATCAACCGGTCTACGGCTTCGAGGCCAAGCTCTCGCTCGACGACGCGCCCGCTTCGATTCCGGAAATCGCGCGCCGATACGTCGACGATCTCGTCGCGGCCTTCCCCGCGGGTCCGTACCTCTTGTTCGGCTTCTCGTTCGGGAGCTGGGTCGCCTTCGAGATGGGGGTCGAGCTCCGGCGGCGTGGGCGCGAGGTCCCGCTCCTCTGCGTCTTCGACAGCCCGATCCCGATGGCGCGGAGCCCGCTCGATCGCAGCCGCATCCTCGCCCAGCGAGCCGGCTACCACGCCAAGAACCTCGCCAAGACGCCGCCGAGCGAGATCCCGTCCTACGTGGCGGGCACCGCGTCGGTCGTGGTGCGTCGCGCGCGCGAGCGCTTGGGGCGCCTCGGACTCAAGGTCGACATGCGTGAGACCACCGAGCGCAGCAACGACACCGTCTTCGACGAGCTCGATCGACGGAACCGCGCGCTCGCCGCGGCCTACGTGCGCGGGACGCCGCCGACGTTCGACGGACGCGTCACGGTGATCCTCGCGACGCGCACCTCACAGGCGGCGGTGAGCCCCGAGCTGGACGATCGACTCACCATCGGTCGCTACGCGACGCGCGGCGTGGAGGTCCACCGCGTGGTGGGCGGTCACCTCTCGATGCTCGAGCCGCCCGAGGTCGACGGGCTCGCCGCGGTGCTGCGCGGTTGCATCGAGCGCGCGACCGAGCGCGCCGCCACGAGGCCGTAGACGAAGAGCGCGACGCACGCCCACTGCGCGAACGTGAGCGAGCCGTGACGAAGGTCCGCGCCCACGACGTCGGTGGCGCGCAGGAAGTCGAGCGCGAAGCGCACCGGCGCGTAGAGGAGCGACACCGCCGCCGGGTAGAAGCCCAGCGGGAGGCGCTTCTTCCACGTGAGCGCGAACGCGATCGCGATGACGGCGGAGTAGAGCATCTCGAGGAGCCCGAGATCGTGACGCACCTCGGTGCCCCAAACGAGAACGAGCGGGCCGTAGATCTTCTCGGCGACGTTGTCGCCCAGGCCGCTCGGATACGCGACGGAGAGCAAGGTCGAGGCCTTGGTGACCGCGCCCGGGTGGTCGTGAACGACGGTGCATCCCATGCGAGCGATGGTCCACGACACCGGGAACGTGGCCTGCACCACGTCGTTGTACGGGAGGATCGCGATGGGCGCGTCGCGCCGCACGAGGCGCTTCCCCTCGAGCCGGTAGTACTTGAAGAGGACCGTCGCGAGGACGGCGCCGACGAACCCGCCCATCGAGCTCAAGCCCTCCCACACGAAGAAGAGCGACCACGGTCGGCGAACGATCTCTTCGGGGTGGTAGAAGATCTCGTCGAGCACGTGCGAGACGAAGAGCCCGATGAGGAGGCACCACCAGAACAGGTTGCGCATCTCCAAGTCGGAGAGGCCGACCTGCTTGGCGCGGCGGCGCATCAAGAGCTCGCCGACGATGATCGCCACGACGACGAAGAATCCGAACGGCTGAACGCCGAACGTCCGCGCCGGATCGATCCACACGAAGGGGAGCACGAGAAGCCCATCGCACGAGGGGCGCGCGAGCTCAATCCCGAGATCGGCCGCGCTAGGAGGCGCGCGCGCGGCTCACTTCCGCGGCGGAGCCGGCGGCGAAAGGATGGTCCCCGGCGGGCCGAACGTCTTGTCCTCCTGCCCCACCGGCACGACGCGGTTCTTGTCCTTGCTCTTGTCGTGCACGTCGACGATCACCTCGACGGCCACGTTCATCGCGGCCGTGGTGCGGATCCCGAGATCGAACCCCACGAGGCCGGGCACGGTGGGGATCTTCGCCATGATCGGAGAGATGAGCGGGTCGAACGCCGACGATCGGTTCTGCAGGTTGAATGCGCGGTTGATGAGCCCGTTGACGCTCTCGCCGGCGCCTTGCTGCGGATTGGCGGCGGCGGCAGCGTTCTGAGCGACGAGATACTCCGCGACCGCGAGATCGATCGACATCTCGCGCGTGTCGTCGGGCGTGATGACGCCCTCGAAGCGCTCGAGCGGTCCGAGGACGAAGAACTTGTCGAAGCCGCTGTAGTCGGGCGTCGTGACGTCTTGGTTCACGACCTCGACGATGGGCTTGTAGCGGACGAACTCGTTCCACGGATCGAGGAGGAGCTCGATCGTGCGCTTGTCGTTGTCGAGGTTGGCGATGGTGAAGCGCACCGTGACGTCGACGTCGTCGACCTTGAGGAACGGCGTTCGCGGAAAACCCGCCATCGCCGGAAGGCCCGCGCGCTCGTCGTCGTTGGGACGACGCATCGGAAGCCGCACTGGGATCTGCACCTGGAAGAGCGAGGTCTGCTGGTTGCTGAAGAACGGGGGCGTGTTCTGGGTCATGCCGACGATCGACGGCGTGAGCACCTGGTTCTCGTCCCTGTCGGCACACGCACTGACAGCGGCAATGACGAGCGCGAGCCCGCCGACGATGCGGGGAAAAGGCCTCGAGTTGGGGGCGGCGCGCTTCATGGGCAGCGGATGATCGCAGGGAAAAAGCGACTCACCAAGTGTAGCCGACGCAAGGATCCAAGGCGCGTTCCATCACCCGACGGGGTCGGGATTTGATCTATCCATCGAGAGATGAGGCGCTTCGAGCTGGTCGAGGGAACGTCGAGCAAATTCTGGCAGGTCACCGTCGAGGGGACCTCGCTCCGCGTGCAGTTCGGAAAAATCGGAGCGAACGGCCAGATCCAACTGAAGGCCATGGGCTCGGAGGCGGCGGCGCAGGCCGAGGCCGATCGACTGATTCGCGAGAAGACCAAGAAGGGATACGTCGAGATCGACGGCGCCGCGGCTCCGGCCGCGGTGTCGAAGGAAGCGAACGCCGAGAAGATCGCCCCCGCGGCGAAGGCGCCCCCACCGGCGAAGAGCGCGCCGGCGAAAGAAGCAAAGGCGAGCGCGAGCGTAGCCCCCGACGCAAGCCGTGCGTCCGACGGAGCCGTCCCGACGAGCGCCGCGGACGGCGGGCTCTTCGCGCCGCGCATCGCGTTTTCGAAGGAGGCCGAGGCGCACCGCGCGCGTTGGCAGCGCTGGGACCTCGCGGAGATCCCGCCCATCGATCTGGCGAAGAACACCGCCGCCCTGAAGAAGGGCTTCAGCGAGGAGCAGAGCCGCTGGGAGAAGAGCGCCTCCGCCAAGTGGTCACCCGTCGCCGTCAGCGTGCGTGACGCGGTCATCGCGACCTGGATTGCGGGGAAGGCTCCGGCGACGTTCGATCCGCGCATCGAAGGCGCCGCGGCGATCCTCGCGGGCGAAGACGAGACCGTGATGCATCTCGTGGCGAGCTGGATCGCGCGCGCGGGGCTGGGCGGCGCGATGAAAGCCCTCGTCCACATGTGGAGCTTTCGCCGCGGGTACGGCTCGGATCGCGACGCGTGGATGGTGGAGGCCGACCCGGCGACCAACTGGGACTCGAGCGTGTGCTGGGGCAAGACGTACGCGACGCGCGCGCTCAAGATCGCGTTCCGCCGCGCGAGCGAGGCCGAGCGAGAAGCAGCGCTCGCCGTCGCGGCCAAGCTCCGCGCCGACGCGCCGCTCCCCGTGCGAGTGGGGCTCGACAAGGTCACCGACGTCACGGAGTGGGTCCTCGAAGACGCGCGCGCGCTCGTCGACGCCCCGCCAGCGACCTACCCGCACGACGCACATGCGCTCATCAACCAGATCCCGGACGCCGACCTCCTCGCGCGTTTCGCCAAGCGCTACCACCTGACGCGCGTGGAGCCGTTCACGCTCATCGAGCACGCCGGGCTCGGCGCGCAGAAGGTCCTCGAAGAGTGGGTCGGCGAGGCCGGCAATCGCGATCGGACGATCGAGTTCTCGACCATCCTCAGCGCGCTCGAGAGCGAGTCCACCGCGTCCGCGCTCGCGTCACGGATGGACAAGAAGGGGCTCGACGCCGTGGCCAAGGCGTTCTTTGCGCGGCGTCCCGACCTCGGCCTCCGCGAGCTCGGCCGCCTCCTCGCCGGCGGCGGCAAGATGAGCACGTTCGCCGAGCCCGCGCTGAAGACTCTGGCCGAGTCGCAACCCGACGTGGCGCGCGCCGTCGCGGCCGCCGTCGACGCGAAAGTCGCGAAGGCGATCCTCGCTTGCGTTCCAGGCGCCGCAGAGGCCAAGGCGGCGCCGGCCCCCGCAGCCGCGAGCGTAAGCGCGCTCCCGCCCGTGCTCGCGTCGCCGCCGTGGCGCAGCAAGGTCACGCCGCCGCCCGTGGTCTCGGACCTGACGCCGATCGAGCCGGCCGCGAAGCTCCACCTCACGGACGCCGAACGCGCGGACGTGGCGGCGAACCTCACGCCGGAGAATCTGATCCGCGGCTGGAAGAACGTCCCCACGGACCTCAAGGCCCGTACGCCGAAGATGGACGCTTGGGCGCGGCCGCGCGTCGCCGTCGATCGCTACTACTTCACGGCGCTGCTCGATCTCATGACCGACGAAGGCGCCCTCGACTTTCTCCGCGGAATCGCGCTGGAAGAGCGCGAGCTCGACATCTACGACTATCGCTACCTCCTGGTCCGCTTCGGCGAGCGCATGCTGGAGCCGCTCGTCGTCGCGGCGCGAAAGTTCTCGGTCGCCGCGTCCGAGGCGTTCGCGCACGTAGAGTCCACGAGCGTCGCGACCTTCTTCGCCGAAGGCATGGCGCGCTCCAAGCAAGTGCGCGCGCGCGCGACCCCGTACTTCGCGCGGTACCCTGAGACCTCGGCACTGGCGATCGTCCCCATCGCGCTCGACAAGAAGCGGCAGAAGGCCGGCATCACCGCGCTCCACGCGTTCGTGCGCGCCAAGGCCGGAAACGACGCCGTCGTCCGCGCCGCTGCCAAGCGCTACGGCGCGCAAGCCGAGAAGGCGATCGACGCCGCGCTCGCGTTCGATCCCTTCGCGCTCGCGAAGCCACCCGCGCTCCCCGGGTTCTTCCAGCCCAAAGAGCTCCCGCCGGTCGTTCTCAAGAGCGGCGGCGCGCTGCCACCGGAGAGCGTCGTGGTCTTGGGTGAGCTCCTCGCCATGTGCGAGCCCAAGAACCCGCACCCGCTCCTCGAGAGCGTGCGCGACGCCGCCACGCCCGCGTCCCTCGCCGCCTTCGCGTGGGCGCTCTTCCAGGCGTGGCTGGCCACCGGCGCCGAGCCCAAGGGCGACTGGGCCTTCGCGGCGCTCGGCTTCCTCGGCGGCGACGACGCGGCCCGCAAGCTCGCGCCGCTCGTGCGCGCGTGGCCCGGTGAGTCGGCGCACGCGCGCGCGGTCAAAGGCCTCGACGTCCTCGCGCAGATCGGAAGCGACGTCGCGCTCATGCTCCTCGACGGCATCGCCGAGAAGCTCAAGTTCAAGGGTCTCCAGGAGAAGGCGCGCGAGAAGATCGAGGAGGTCGCCGCCGAGCGCGGGCTGACGCGCGACGAGCTCGGAGACCGCATCGCGCCGCGGCTCGATCTCGACGACGACGGCTCGCGCACGCTCTCGTTCGGGCCACGCACCTTCCGCGTGGGCTTCGACGAGCACCTCGCGCCCTTCGTGCTCGACGGCTCGGGCAAGCGCATCGCCGATCTGCCCAAGCCTGCGAAGAGCGACGACGCGGCGGCGGCCGAAGAGGCGACCCAGATTTGGAAGGCCCTCAAGAAGGACGCGAAGGCGGTGGCCAAGGCGCAGGTGCAGCGCCTGGAACGTGCAATGTGCACGGGTCGCGTCTGGACCGCCGCCGACTTCGACGCGCTCCTCGTCCACCACCCGCTCGTCTCGCACCTCACGCGGCGGCTCGTCTGGGTTGCCGTCACGGGGGCCGGCAAGGAGGAGACGCATACGCCCTTCCGCGTCGCCGAAGACCGCTCTTTGGTCGACGCCGACGAGCGCGCCTTCTCGCTGCCCGAGGACGCGCACGTCGTCCTTCCCCACCGACTCATGATGAGCGCCGAGTCGCTTCGCGCGTTCGGCACCATCCTCGCCGACTACGAGCTCCTCCAGCCGTTCCCGCAGCTCGAGCGCCAAGTCTTCACCCTCACCGCTGCCGAGAAGACCGCCGTCGCGCTCACGCGCGTCAGCGGCGCGACGGTCCCGACCAGCAAGGTCCTCGGCCTCGAGGCGCGCGGCTGGCGGCGCGGCACCCCCCAAGACGCCGGCTGGATCTGGGACATGACGAAGCCGCTCGGCCCCGACCTCCACGCGATCCTCTCGCTCGACGGCGGCCTCCTCGCGGGCGCGATGGCCGAATCGCCTCCCACGCAAACGCTGAAGGACGTCGTCCTCTCCAAGAACACGTGGGGCGCCGATCCGCTCCCGCTCGGCACGCTCACGCCGCTTCAGTTCACCGAGCTCGTGCGTGATCTCGTCGAGCTCTCTTCGAGCTGAGCGCGCTCGGCGCGGTCACTTCACCTTGTCGCCTACGGTCTCGCAGCCGAAGACGATGTCGATCTTCGCGCTCGGGTCCGCGCTCACCTGATTGCACGTGCTCGCGCAGAACCGAATCGACTTCGGCGCCGCCGGGTTGTCGTACTGCCAGCCCACGCCGCTCGCGCAATCCTTGGTGTACGGCACCGTGGCGTGCCCCGTGCCGCTCGTGTACTCGACGTTCACGGCGGCCGGATCGAGCGTCTTTCCCTGCGGCGCGGCCGGCACCGCGTACTCGCAGCCGAGCGCCGCGGTGCGGATCTTGTTGAGCGCATCGGTCACCTGCTGACCGACGCTGGCGGGGTTGCCGGTGGTGGCGATGAACGCGCTCCCCGTCGCGCCGCCTTGCGCGAGCGTGTTGAGCGCGCCGAGCTCGCCGCCCACGCCGAGCACATACGTCGGCACGCTGGCCGCGACGCTCGCCGCGAGGTTGGCGGACGCTTGGATGTTGCCAGAGTCGTTGCACTGCCCCTCGGGCAAGCCGTCGGTCGCCATGAGGACGGCAACCTTGCCGAGGCCGCTCCCCAAGTAGCTCTTGATGTTGCCGGCCACCTGAATGCCGCCCGTGAGCGCCGCCAAGGTCGGCGTCTGCCCCCCGCCCGTCGACGGGTTGGAGTCGACCGCCGCCATGAGTGTATTCTGCACGTCAGGGAGCTGGATGCCCGCCGCGGCCGGCGTCACGTAGTGATTGGAGCCGCAGATGTCGCCCTGATCCGCGTACGGGAACGCGACGAGCGAAACGTTGATGCCCTTCGACTGCGGGCTCGTGAAGAAGCCGTAGAGCGCCGCGCGCATCTGCTGCCACTTCGAGTCGTTGTTGCCGCAGTCGCGGATGTTGCGGTTGGACGGCACGTACTCGCACATGCTGCCGGAGCGATCGAGGAGGAGGACGAGGTAGAGCGGCACCGACTGCGCCTGCGCCGTGCCCGTTCGACAAGCCGCGCCCTGCGTGCTCGGGAGGAGGCCCGCGTCTGCACCGGGCGCGTTCGTGAACACCGATGGGCTGGGCTGCTTTCCGCTCCCGGCGCCGTAGACGCCGTAGTCTGCGTCGAACCCTGACGGCGCGTTCCCGCACGCGACGGCCGCGAGGGCCACGATTCCAAAGACGGCGAGCGACGCGAGCCTCATGCTCGTTCCAACAGCAACCCCCGTACCGCTCGCCCGATCGCGGAGAATTTGCGCGGCCTAACCGATTTCGTTGATGGAAGAAGAATGCGCTCCGAGAGCACGGGACGTCTCCGGCGGGGTTCAGTGGATCCATCCTGAGCCACTCTGTAAATTGCCCGAGACAAGCGGACTCTGGTTCCTTGGAAAGAACGACATGTCGGTAGAGACCGCGTCATCTTCGTCTTCGGCCTTCGGTTTTGGGCGGCGCTTCGCCCGTGGCTGTCTCCTCGGGCTCACACTCGTCATCACGGGCTGTGCGGCGGAGGCGGCCGTCCGGGAGCCCGCAGCGCCCCCGAGCCCGGCCCCCGTCGCGCGCCTCGAGACGCCGAAGCGCGCGACCGAGCCGCCGGCGACGACCGCCGCGACGACGACGGCCGAGCCCGCCGCGACGACCCCCGAGACCAAGAAGCCGGACGCCTCCGAAGACGCGCGCGCGAAGCTCGTCGCATGGCTCAAGAAGGAGATGCCGGCGGGCGGCGAGGTCGTCGACGAGCCGGGCAAGCCGGTCGGCGTCGTGCACGTCGCCAAGAAGGGCGAGCTCTACGAGCTCATCGCGCGTCACTACGTCGAGCTCACGGACATCTACCTGACCGCGGATCTCTTCAAAGAGCTCCGCAAGGTCAACAAGGTCAAGGTGTCCGAGGCGCGCGAGGGCGAGCGCGTCGTCATCCCGGCCATCGTCAGCGCCGCGCCGAAGAGCGCAGACGACGAGCGCCTCGGCTGGCCCGAAGACAAAGTCCTCCGCGGCGTCTACGTGCGCGGCGGACCCGCGGCCTCCCATCTCTACGAGGAGATTCTTCAAGAGAGCGCGCGCCGCGGCATGAACCTCATCGTGCTCGACGCCAAGGACTACGACGGCTGGGTCACCTACCCGTCGAAGGTCCCGCTCGCGAACGAGAGCGGCGCCACCAAGAACGCGCCCATCCGCAACCTCGCGCGCACGATTCGGTTCGCGCACAAATACGGCGTGCGCGTGGCGGTGCGCATCGCGTGCTTCGAGGACGAGATCCTCGCCAAGTTCCGCGGAGATCTCTCGGTGCAGGCCAAGTGGGGCAAGCCTTACAAGATCGGCTGGCTCGATCCCTACGTCGACGGCGCGCAGAGCTACGTCATCGATCTCGCCAAAGAAGCGATGGACGCCGGCGCCGACGAGATCCAGCTCGACTACGTCCGCTACCCGGTCCTGGGCATCAAGGGCGCCGACTTCAAGATCGAAGAGCGGAACACCACCAAAGTCGAGGTCATCACCAAATTCGTGCGGCGCGTGCACGAGGTGACCAAGGGGCGCAACGTGAAGCTCTCACTCGACGTCTTCGGCGTCATCGCCGAGGGCAAGCGCATCGACATCGACATGCTCGGCCAAGATCCGGCCATGCTCGCGCCCGAGTGCGACGCGCTCTCGCCGATGGTCTATCCGTCGCACTACAGCGTGGGCTATCGCGGCTTCCAGAACCCGGGAAATCACCCCGAGATCGTGGGCTACGGCACCAAGGGCACCATCGATCAGATCCGCGCCGGCGGCGTGACGGGTGGCGCGGTCATCCGCCCGTGGCTCCAAGGCATGTCGTACAAGCAGGACAACTTCAGCCCCAAGTACGTCGGCGATCAGATGAAGAGCTCCGAAGCCAACGGCGCGCACGGTTGGCTGATCTGGAATCCCGGCCAGGGCTACGCCGCGACGTGGTCGGCCCTTCCGCCCAAAGAAGACAAGAGCCGCCTCGCCGCTGGCGCCGAGACGCCGCGAGCCAAGGGAGAGAAGTGATGGGGCGACGCGTCGCCTCCGGCTTCGCCGCGCTCGCCACCGTGTGGCTCACGGCCGCGCCGGCGCACGCGCTCGACGCGGTGCAGTGCGCGGCCACGGCCGAGCGCGCGCAGTCGCTCCGTCAGGCCAACAAGCTGACCGAAGCGGCGCGTGAGCTCGTCGCGTGCGCCAACGCCGAGTGCCCGAAGTTCGTGCGCGCGGATTGCGTGCGCTGGCTCGACGAGGTGCAGTCCACGCTCCCGTCCGTCGTCGTTCGCGCCGAGACCGAGGCGGGCGCCGACGTGCTCGACGCCCAGGTGAGCGTCGACGACGTGACGGCGAGCCTCGGCCTCGCGGTGTCCCTCGACCCGGGCACGCACGTCGTGCGGGTGCGGAAGGACGGCGCGCTCGGCGAGGCGAAGATCCTCGTCGCGCAAGGCGAGAAGAACCGAGTGGTCGTCGTTCGCGTCGCGGCGCCGAAGCCTGCGAACGGTGACGGCGGCGGCGGCGAGGCGCCCACGACGAGCGGCGGCGGACGAGGCCCTTGGCCCTTCGTTCTCGGCGGCATCGGCGCGGTCGGGCTCGTCACGTTCGGCGTGCTGCAAGTCGCCGCGCAAAACGAGTACGACAAGCTCCACGATCGCTGCGCGCCGAGCTGCGATCCGTCGGAGGTCGACTCGGTCCGCACCAAGGTCACGTTCTCTGCCGTGGCGCTGGGCGTCGGCGTCGTGGGCGTCGGAGCGGGCGTCGCGCTGTGGTTCGCGACCGAGCCCGACAAGCCGAAGAACGTCGGCCTCGTCGCACGCCCCACCAGCGGTGGGGCGGCGACGGAGCTACGCGTTCGCTTCTGATCGGCGCGCCGGTCGACGCAACTCGGTTGCGCTTATTGGCAGACCGAGACGCCGACTGCGTGCGGGCAGTGGGTTCCCGGATCGCTCGCGGCGAGCCCGCAGTGCGTGGTGCGGCACGCGAGGTCCCACGTGGTCTGCGCCTCGCACGTGGTTTGGCAGGTGGCGATGCCGGCATCGTCGAGCGTGCCGGGGCAGTTCGTCCCCATGCAGGTGCAGTACGCCGTGCAGTCGGCGGCGCGTGCGTCGACGCCGGCATCCGCAGGACCCGCGTCGTTCGGCGCATCGGTCGCGCCGTCCGTGGGCGCATCCGTCTTGGCATCCTTCGCGGCGTCTTTGCCGGCGTCCTTCGGCGGCGGGGGCGGCGGCGGCGTCGAGGAATCGGTCCCGACCGTACCGCCATCGGTGCCGACCGTACCGCCAGCGTCGGAGCCGGAGCTCGTCGAGCCGTCGACCGTGGCGGCACCACCGTCGGAGAAGGTCCGGGCGGGCGCGACGTCCTCGTCGGAACAGGCCTGATAGAGGAGCACCGAGGCGGCGAGGGTCAGCGTAGACGTGGTGAGCTTCTTCATTGGGTCGAACCCCTCCTCCAAAGCGGCCCATGCTCGCGCGCAAAGTTCGCGCGCGTTGCAGAACCGAGACAACATCGGTGCGCGTGACGAATACCGCGCGCTCCGACCAAGCTCATCAAGGTTCGCCGGAATGAGGGCGCTCAGCAAGCCAAAGCCCGCGAGTTCCGCTGCCTCGCGAAGGTTGCACCAAACGCAACGCGTCTTCGCACACGCTCCTGCCTGCTGAAAGGTGCCTCGAGGCACCACACGGCATCCAAACCTCCTCCTTCGTCTGCGGCCTGCGTTTCAGCGCCATTCGTGGTGCACGCCGTCGCTCTGCGCCCCGATGGCGTGGACTGATCGCGTGCCTTCTAGGCTCCGTGTTGCCTGCGTGCGCGCACGTGAACGCAGACGACCGCGCCGCCGTCGCGGACCCGACGATGGTTGGGACGTCGCGCGAAGGTGTGCTCCAAGCCTCGCCTCCGACCGCGGGACACGCCGGCACGGCGGGCAACACGCCCACGCTCCCGCAGCGCGACGTCGACCCGCTCGACGACACGACCAAGAAGCGCGCGGCGGTCGAGATGGGCACGTACACCGACACGGATCACGTGACCGTCGTCACGCCGTCCATCGCGGCCGACATCGAGAACGTGACGCAGGGCGCCTCGCTCCACGGCACCTACCTCGTCGACGTCGTCTCGGCCGCGTCGGTCGACATCGTGTCGACCGCGTCGCGGCGCTGGCGCGAGGTACGCCACGCCGGGACGCTCGATGCAAAGTACAAACTTCAGAACCTCGGCGTCTCGGCGGGCGGCGCCGTGTCGCGCGAGCCGGACTACCTCTCGTACGGCGGCCTCGGCCAGGTCAGCTACGACCTCGACGAGAAGAACACCACGCTCTTCTTCGGCCTCGGGTACAGCCAGGACACCATCGGCCGGAGCACCACGCCGTTCTCGGTGTTCTCGCGATCGCTCAGTCGCGGCACGCTCGTCGGCGGAATCAACCAGGTCGTCGATCGCTCGACCATCGCGTCGCTCGCGATGAACGTCATGATCGAAAACGGCGACCAGTCGAAGCCGTATCGCTACATCCCGATGTTCGCGCCCGGCGTGGCGGCCGCCGCGCCGCTCGGTGCCTCGATCGCGTGGGTCACGGAGAATCGGCTTCCAGAGCGACCGCTGGAACAGCTTCCGCTCGCGCGACGGCGCGTCGCATTCGCCGGCAGCATCGGGCACCGCTTCGATGGGTCCACGGTCCGCGCCGACGAGCGCGTGTACTTCGACACGTGGGGCCTCAAGGCGTCGACCACGGACGCGCGTTGGTTCTTCGATCTCGGCCGTCGCGTCACGCTCTGGCCGCACCTTCGCTTCCACGCCCAAACCGGGGTCGACTTCTGGCAGCGCGCGTACGTGTCCGCGTCGGGCACCGGCTGGAACCTTCCCGAGCTCCGCACCGGCGATCGCGAGCTCGGACCGCTCCGCACCGTGACCGGCGGCGGCGGCGCCAAGCTCCACCTCGGGCCCGACGCGCACCCGCGCATCTTCGCGATCGGCATTCACGGCGACGCGATGTTCACGTCGTACCTCGACGATCTCTACCTCACCGAGCGCAGCGCCTACGTCGGCGTGATGACGCTCGAGGTGGAGGAGCCATGAGCCGCGCGCGATCGTTCGCCACACGCGCGCTGGGCGCGGTCACGCTCGGCGCGGCGCTCGCCGCTGCAGTCGCGTGCGGAGATCCGGTGCACGACCTCCAAGTGGAGGCGCTCGGGCCCGAGGCTCCCAACGTTCCGCCCGGCCCGACGCATCGCCCCGGACAACCCTGCGTGACGTGCCACGAGGCTGCGGGGCCGGGAAAGCCGGCGTTTCGCTTCGGCGGGACGATCTACGCGGTGAAGGGGCAGGCCGACGGGCTGGGCGGCGTGACGGTGCATCTCGTCGACGCGACGGGCGCGACCCTCGACGCCATCACCAACTCGGTCGGCAACTTCTACATCGCCGAGGCCTCGTGGAACCCGGTCATGCCGGTCCACGTTTCGCTCGAATACAAGGAGCAGAAGGCCGAGATGTCGACGCACATCGGGCGGAACGGCTCGTGCGGCGACTGCCACTTCGATCCGCCGGGTCGGTCGTCGCCCGGCCGCGTGTACCTCGTGGCCGATCCCGAGGATCTGCCGGGAGCGTCGCCATGACGCGCACGACCTTCATGGCCATGGCTGCGAGCGCTGCCACCTTCGCGCTCGTCGCATGCGGATCGCTGCCGCCCGACAATCGCATCGGCGTCGTCGCGCCCGATCGCGCCGAGTTCGCGCCGGTGGCGCAGGTGCTCGATCACCGCTGCGGCTCGCTCGATTGCCACGGCAACGCGCA
>JBGAJR010000076.1:0-21921 GCA_044224815.1 Polyangiaceae bacterium | reverse complement strand
TGGGGCGTGTCGATGCTCAACTTCTCGGAGTCCGGCAACGAGATGCTCGCGTGGGTGAGCCACGACATCGCGAGCGACGCGCTCGAGCGCTGGCGAACGGCGAGCTACCAGACCGGCGTCGCCATCTCGCTCGCGCAGCCGCGCGGCATCACGCGTACGGAGTCCGGCGAGTTCTGGGTGGTCGACGCGGCGACCAAGAAGGTCTTCCACCTCGACGCCACGGGCGCCACGCTCGGGAGCTTCTCGACGCCGGGCAATGATCCCGCAGGCCTGTCCTACGACCCAGGCCCGTAACGCCGCGCCCGGGATGGAAGGGCGAGTGCTAGGTTCAGGGCAAATGAAGCTGACGGTGGAGCTCGACAGAGAAGAATACGGCAGCTTCATCGCCGAGGTTCTCGAGCTCCCGGGTGTGCTGGTCTACGCAGAGACCGCGGAGCAAGCTTTCGCGAGAGTGCAGGCGCTCGCTTTGCGCGTGCTCGCGGACAAGCTGGAGGGCGGGCAGCTCCCCGAGGCGCCGCTGACCGTTTCGTTCGAGACTTCGTCGGCAGCGTGAGCACCCGGCCGCCGGGCAGGGGGGCGTGGGCGCGACGAGTCGAACGAGCTAAGCTTTCACGCATGGGTGACCCGGCCCAACGACGTGCCATTTACGATGACCTGGTCTCCGTCCCGCGGCATCTCGTCGCGGAGATCGTGAACGGGGCGGTCGTGACGACGCCGCGGCCGGCGTCGCGACACGCGTGGGCCTCGTCGTCCCTCGGTGGCGAGCTCCACGGCCCGTTCATGCGGGGCAGGGGTGGCCCCGGCGGGTGGATCATCCTCGACGAGCCGGAGCTTCATCTCGGCGGCGATGTTCTCGTCCCCGATCTCGCGGGTTGGCGCCGCGAGCGGATGCCGGAGCTGCCGGACGCCGCCGCGTTCGACCTCGCGCCGGATTGGGTGTGCGAGGTGCTGTCGCCCTCGACCACGGCGCTCGATCGCGCGGAGAAGATGCCCATCTACGCGCGGGAGAACGTGCAGCACCTCTGGCTCATCGACCCCATCGCGCGGACGCTCGAAGCATGTCGTCTCGCCGACGGTCGCTGGACGTTGCTCGGCACCTGGCGTGACGACGCACGCGTCCGCATCGCTCCCTTCGCGGAGCTCGAGCTCGAGCTCGCTGGGCTATGGGCGCGCTAGGTCAGCGAACGGCTCGCGGAATACGCGACTGGATTGCCGGTATCGAAAATTCAGATGGAAAATGGTTCGTGGTCACGCGTTCGCACGCCAGCATCCGCGAACCGGGTCACCTTCCTAGCGCGTCGCTGTCGTAGTGCGGCGGCGTGGGACGAGATGCGGCTCGCTGTGCTGGAGCTCCTCGATGGATGAAAGCTTCTCGCTCGCGCGCGTGCCGGTCTTCACCACGCGCCGCTTCGCCGAGGCGCGCGATGTCTCGCTCTCGGCTGCGACCAAGCGCCTGACGACGCTCGAGCGAGAAGGGCACGTCGCGAGGCTCACCCGCGGGGTCTGGGTCGTGCCCGATCACCCGCATTTCTCGCTCTATGGGTGCACGCCCTACGTGCTCGGGCGCGAGCTCGGCTACGTGTCGTTCCTGAGCGCGCTCCACCTCCACGGCATGCTCTCGCAGATCCCCAAGGCCGTGCAGATCGCCACGACAGGAACGTCGCGCGCGCTCGCGACGCGGTTCGGTCGGTTCGAGCTCTTCCACTTGCATCCGCGGATGATGCAAGACGGCGTCGATTGGCGCGACGCGCCGTGTCCGTTTCGCCTCGCGGGGCCGGAGAAGGCGCTGCTCGACACGTTTTACCTGTCGACCCGCAAAGGACGTCGCTTTCGCGCGCTCCCGGAGATCGAGCGCGCGGCCGCGTTCGGCGATCGAGAGCTCGCGCGGCTCGCGCGTGAGCAGATCCCGCTCGCGCCCGTCCGCGTCGCGGTGCTCGAGCGATTCGCCGGGACGTGGCCCCCGAAGCCCGCGCGTTTCGCTGCGCCCTCGCGTTGACGTCGCGCCGGCCCCGGAGAGCCCTGGGAGATATTATGCGCCATACGCATCGATTGACGATATGTGCTGGGCGAATATACTGCTTGTATGCGTGTGGCGAATAAGCGAGCGATGCGCCAGATCATCACCAACCCGGCGCAGGTCGGCGAGATCCTGAGGAGCCGCCGAAAGCACCGCAAAGCGGCCCAGGCGACGCTCGCCCAAGAAGTCGGCGTCAGCCAAAGCCGCCTCTCGATTCTAGAAGCTCACCCCGAAGGGCTCACGCTGGAACGCCTGCTCTTGCTCGCCAAGCTGCTCGGGCTCGAGCTCGTGCTTCAGGACGTCGCGCCGCCGCGCGGCAAGCCGGAGTGGTGACGGTGGGTCGCCCGTCGCACAGCCGCGCGCTCGGCGTGTGGGCCAACGGCGCGCGGGTCGGCCGCTGGGTCCTACCGGCGCGCGGGCCGATGGAGCTCACGTACGACCCGGCGTGGGTCGCGTCGGCCGAAGGTCGTCCGCTCAGCCTCTCGCTCCCCATGAACCTCGACGGTCGCGCCATCAAAGGCGAGAAGGTCGGCTACTTCTTCGATAACCTCTTGCCCGACAGCGACGTGATCCGCCGTCGGGTCCGCGACCGCTTCGGCGCGAAGACCGACGACGCCTTCGATCTCCTCGAGGCCGTCGGTCGCGACTGCGCCGGGGCGGTGCAGCTCCTCCCCGATGGCGAGGAGCCGTCGGGCGTGTTCGAGATCGCGACGACGCCGCTGAAGGACGCCGCGATCGAGGACCTGCTCTCCGGCGTTTCGATCGCGAGCCCGCGGGAGGGCGAGGACGACGACTTTCGCATCTCGATCGCCGGCGCGCAGGAGAAGACTGCGCTCGTTCGGCACCGCGGGCGCTGGTGCAAGCCGCGAGGCGCGACGCCGACGACCCACATTTTCAAGCTGCCCCTGGGCCACGTCGGCACGAGGCGCATGGATCTCTCGGCGTCGCTCGAGAACGAGTGGCTATGCGCGCGCTTGCTGGCCGCGTTCGGCGTGCCGGTCGCGGACTCGGAAGTTGTGCGCTTCGGTAGTGCCAAGGCGCTCGTCGTCACGCGCTTCGACCGACGACTGCACTCGTCCAAGAAGTACTGGCTGCGGCTCCCCCAAGAGGACATGTGTCAGGCGACGGGCACCCCGCGCGCGCGGAAGTACGAGGCCGATGGCGGGCCCGGCATCCTCGACATCGCGCGCGTGCTCCGGGGCTCGGAGGCGCGCGAGGAGGACCTCGCGACGCTCCTCCGTGCGCAGCTCCTCTTCTGGATGCTCGCGGCCATCGATGGCCACGCGAAGAACTTCAGCATCCACCTCCTGCCGCAAGGTCGCTTCCGTCTGACGCCGCTCTACGACGTGATCTCTGCGTGGCCGATCACCGGAGGGCGGCAGGACCAAATCCACCCGAAGAAATTGAAGCTCGCGATGTCGGTGCGAGACAAGAGCAAGCACTACCGGGTCGCCGAAATTCGCCGACACCACTTCGACGCGACGGCGCGCGCGATTGGGCTCGGCCCGGCGATCTCAGGGATCATCGAGGAGCTGGTCTCCCACGTGCCCGACGTCGTCGATGCGGTCGGCGACGCGCTCCCTACCGGTTTCCCCGGGGAGCTCTTCGCGAAGGTGACCGAGGGGCTCCGGAAGGCCGCAGCCGCGCTCCCGTAACGCGGGGTAGCGACTCACCGCGCCCAGAGCGCCGCGAGCGGAAGCTCGATCGCGTCGAAGGGCTCTGCGCGCACCAGCGCCGAGTCGCGCCACGAGCCGACCGTCACGTACCCACCGTCGGCCCATCGTTGGACCTCCAACGTTGCCGCTTCGGGGTCGAGCAGCCAGAGATGGCGTACGCGTTCGCGGTGATAGATCCAGCGCTTGTCTGTCACGTCGTAGGTTCGCGTCGACGGCGACAGGACTTCACAGAGCCAATCGGGCGCGAGCGTGAAGAACGCCACGTCGGGGAGCTCGGGCATGCGTTCACGGCGCCAGCCAGCGATGTCGGGCACGAGCACGTCGTCTCCAAGGTGGAGCTCAGGCTCGTCGAGGAGAATCCAGCCACCCGGCCCGCCCTCACCCTCATCGAACGGCGGCCCTAGCCGCGACCCGAGTCGCGTGCGCGCGCGGCCGTGTCGCGCACGCGGTCGCGGGAAAGCGTGGAGCACGCCGTCGAAAATCTCCCCGACCATGTTGGGCGGCAACGCCGCGAGCTCGGCGTACGTCGCCTTCTTCTGTGCCGCATCGCCCATGCGTCAGGGTGCGACCATAGCACTCTGGGTGAACCCGCCCGGGCATCGCGGAGGCTGCACCACTACGGGACCTGGCAAGACGTCACTCGGCGCAGGTCGCGATGACGTTGCGGGCGGTAGATGACGCGCTCGAGTAAAGGATCGCCGGCGTGCGTCTCACGTGCACAAAGGTCCGCACTCGCGGGATCAAGAGGCGGAACTCGTCGGGCCCGTGGGAGCGATGAATGTGTTGAACGAAGCCGACGCCGTCGTGGGCGAGCTGATCCGCCGCCGATCGACCGTCGCGGCGAGGCGCCAATCCGGCAGCGCCTCGAGGTCTCGGCGGGCCGGCTCGGACCAGTCGACTTGGAGGCTCATCCGCCTTCTTGCTTGCGGCGCATTTCTGCGATGACCGCTTTGATCTCGGCGGAGGAATACGTGCGCTCTCCACGGGCACGGCTCGCGCGCGCCTCGGCGACGAGACGACGTTCCTCCTCCGTCTCGGGCTCGCCGATCGGAGCGTTGTCGAAGGCCTCCTGGATGGGGTCGCCGGTGGGGCTGGTCTTCGCGCTCATGCGATGCATCGTAGCACCGCATTCGCCGTGTGGCTCCGAGTGCTCCGTCGACTGCCCGTGCATCCCAAGCCCGCGCACGCGTCGCAGTGGCCGCATGCCGTGGTCTCCTCGCCGAAGTAGGTGCCGATCGCGGTGACGCGGCAGCCGGTTTGCTCGGCGTAGTGGGCCATCGCGTCGAGGCGCGCACGGTCTCGCTTGGCGAGCGCGGCGAATCGCTCGACGAGCGCCGCCGCCGCCGCTCCCGCGCCACCCTCGGGTCCCAAATGCGCGAGCACCGCGGCGACTCGGCGCATCGGGATCCCAGTGGCCGCTGCCACCGACGGCGCGTCCCGAGCGTCCGTGCCGAGCGCGGCGCACACGCGCTCGATGTCCGCGCGCGCGGGGTATTTGCGGGCGAGGAAGAACGTCTGCACGCGGCGGTCCTCCAGCCGATAGAGGAGCACGCAGCGCGCGGGGGCCCGGTCGCGGCCCGCGCGCCCGGCTTCTTGCACGTAGCTCTCGAGCGAGTCGGGAAACTGCGCGTGCACCACGAAGCGAACGTCGGGCTTGTCGATGCCCATCCCGAACGCCTTGGTCGCGATCATCAGCGACACCTCGCCGCGCATGAAGCACCCGCGGCTCTTCTCTCGATCATCTGCGCCCATCTGGCCGTGGTAACGCGCCACCGCCACGCCCGCGGCCGCGAGCCACCCATAGAGCGCATCTCATCTCGTTCACGGTGCGCACGACCTCGAACCCGAGGTTCGGGCGGAGCACGCTCGCGCGCACGGTGCGCGGCGCGCGGAGACCGAGCGCCGTCACGATGTCGCGCTCCGTCTCGCGCGTTGCCGTGGCGGTGAGCGCGTGTGTCCGCGCCGACGGGCCGCACACGAACAAACGCGGAGTTTCGCGCCAGAAACCGGCGCGCTCTCCGAGAAGTCCGGGCGCGGCCGGATTTCGGCCGGATGGCCCCCGGGCTTCCGGAGGCTTGACGAAAACGCCAACGCGCGACAGGATGGTATCGGGATTGCCGATACCAAATGCTGCCGCGCCCCACCATCGAAGCTTTCGATCGTCACCTGACGAGCCTCGCCCTCCGGTTCGAGGGCGTCGTCATCGGCGGCTCGGCCCTGGTGCTGATGGGCGTGGTTCAGCGGAACACGCGAGACGTCGACGTTCTCGTGCCCGCGCTGCCGGAGGCGATCGTGGCGGCTGCGCGGGAGTTCGCGAAGCAGCAGCGGCAGGCCGGCACTGACCTGATCGACGACTGGTTCAACAACGGGCCGATGCAGCTCGGCGACGTCCTGCCCACCGGCTGGCGCGAGCGCGCCTTTCGGATCTTCGAGGGACAGGCGCTCATCCTCAGCGCGCTGGGACGCCCCGATTTTCTCAAGAGCAAGCTGTTCGCGCTCTGCGACCGAGGCACCGACTTGGCCGACTGCATCGCGCTGGCCCCCACGGCCGAGGAGCTGGCCGAGTGCCTCCCGTGGCTCGAGCTCCAGGACGGCAACGAGCTCTGGCCCGGGCATGTGCGCAGCACGATCGACGATTTAGGAAGGCGGCTCGGTCATGGCGTTTAGGCGCGAAGCAAGCCCGGAGCCGAGGCCATCGCCCCAATCGCTGACGGCCCGCATGGTCGGCATCGGCCTCTCCTTCGGCGGCGAGCCCGAGGTCGACGCGGACATCGAGACGACGCTGGTCTTCGCGTCGGCCGCCGGAATGGACGAGGGCGATCTGCGCGTTCTCTCCGTCTTGACGACCTGGCTCGGGGTGCATCACACGCACGTGAACGCCGACCGTCTGGTGCGCCTGGTGAGCGAGCAACCGTCTGAGCGCGTTCGGGCGTACTGGGCCGCGATCGCCTCGTGGCTCCACAAGGATCGCCGGTTCGGTCGGCTGCTGGCGCTCTACGAAGGGCCTTCGGTCGAGCTCCTCCCGACGGGGACGGGGTTCCAGATCCAGCGCCGAGGAGAAGATCCGCGCTTCGTCGGCTCGAAGCTCCGCGCGCCGAGCGGCACGCTCCGCGATCGCGCGGCCGACGTTCTCCGTCCGGACGTGCTGGTTCGGCGCCACGCCGGCTACCGCAACCGCGTGCTCATGGGGCCCTCGTTCCGTGCGGACGTCTGGACGGTCCTCGAGAAGACCCCAGGCCTGTCGGTGGCTGATGTCGCGCGTCGCGCGGCCTGCTCCTTCGCGACTGCGTGGCAAGCCGTCCAGGACTTCCGGCTACTCCGTGCGGTCGACGCGCCGTGAGCGAGAAGGCGGTCCAAAGGCGACGTGACGAAGCAGAGCCCGGGTGGAGCGTACGGTAGTGATCGAGCAAGAACGGGACCTCTTCGAGCCGATCCCGGAGCGGCGGGAGGTGAAGCTCGCGGCGACGGAGGCGTTGATACAGATCGCCGCGCAACCGCCCCGCGTCGACGGCGGCGCGGAGATCGGCGTGCGTGGCGGAGACGATGGCCACGTCCACGCGCGTCCGCTTGCTCGGATCGGCGCCGAGCGGGCGCACCCATCCGTCTTCGACGACTTGAAGGAGCTTCGCTTGGACCTCGAGCGGGAGATCCGCGAGCTCGTCGAAGAAGAGGACGCCGGTGTCGGCCGCGACGAAGGCGCCGCTCTTGTCGCGATCGGCGCCCGTGTACGCGCGCGCACGGCACCGAAGAGCTCGCTGTCGGCGAGGGCAGGGCTCAACGTGGCCGAGTTGTAGGAGACGAAGGGTCCGCGCGCGCGCGGACCGGCGTCGTGAACGAGCTTCGCGATGGCGGCTTTGCCGGCGCCGCTCTCACCGAGCGCGAAAGGCGCGCATGAGAGGCCCGAGCACGCTCTCGGTCGCAGGATCGAAGAGCGACGTCGGCTGCGGGTGCTGACGAATGAGCGCGAGGTGCGGGTTCAGATCGGCCACACCGAGGAAGAGCGCCGCGCCGACGCGGAGCACCGAGCGCGCGAGGGGCACGCGCCGCTCACCGTGCACGCGCTCGCCGTCGACGTAGGTGCCATGACGGCTCGCGACGTCGCGCACGACGAGCGCCCCGCTCGCACTGTCGAGCGACACCTCGGCGTGCTTGCGCGAGAGCGTCGCGTCCTCTGGGATCGCGATCACGCAGCCAGCTTCGCCCCCGATGATTTGCGGGGCGGAGGCGAGGGGGAACGCGACGTACCGAGGCGCGTCGTCGACCCAGAGAAGGAGGAGCCCAGGCACAGGGTCGGGCGCGCGCCGCCGGAACGGCACGGCTTCATCGGCGGTCTCGACGATGTCGCTCACACGCCTCAGCGTACGCGCTCTCGCTTCGCCTGCGAACGTCGTCCCGCGCGCGTACTACGCGCCTCCGCGCATGTCCATCCTACTGGAGGCGTAGTTTTGTCGCTTTTCCGCGCCCCGCACGCGCGTGTGCACGTCCAAAAATTGGAATGATCGGTGCTGCGCGCGAAGCCCGTTGCATGCGAGCGAGCGAGCTGCTTTGTCTGCGTGGCCGCGAGTCGACTGCAGTGTGCAGCGAAGGCGGCGCTGACGGGGGCTTCGATGGGTCAATGGTTCGTGCGTGCGGCGTCGGTCGTCGCGGTCGTCTCGCTTGGGCTCGCCGGGAAGTGGGCGGTCGGTTGCGCGAGCGGCGAATCAGACTCGGCGCCCGTGGGACAAGTGCGTGCGGCGCTCGTGCTCGGCGACGCCGGCGCGGGGACGCCGCTCCTCCAGACGGCGACCGCCCAGCGACTCTCCGACCGGATCACGCAGCGCTGCAACGTCACCCTCGCGCCCAGTGATGCGGGCGTGCCTGACGCAGCGGCTGACGGAGCCGTCGCGCTCGCAGCGGTAGCAGCGCTCGACGCGGGAGCACCAACCCTTCCAGGCATGCCGACGGCGAGCGAGCTCGCGGCGCTCGTTGCGGAAGCGGGCGCGTGAGCGTGAAGCTCGTCGGAGCGGCAACACGGTCACGCCCTCGAGGAGGCTCGAGCGGGGCGGAGCCACTGCGCAGCTGGGGCTCGGTGCGAGCGCGGGGAGCGGGTTCGCGATCGGCGATCCGCGCTCGTCGATGCGACTTCGGGTCACGGTCGACGGCCTCGCCGACGTTCCAGCCGAGGCCGCACGCGATCGCGTGGCCTACCCGGAGGTGAGCCCGGGCGTCGGGTGGACCGTCTCCGCGAGCGCGTCCGGCATCGAGGACACGTTTCAGTTCGAGTCGGGGCCGAACCGAGAGGACGTGCTCTATCACGTCGCGCTCGAGAATGTGGCCGGCCTGCGACTGGTCGAGCAGACGCTCGAGTTCTTGGATGCGTCGGGTGACCCGCGCCTCCGTGTCAGCGTTCCCGCCGTGCTCGACGGCGACTGCAACCGGGTCGGCGCAACGCTCTCCGTGGAGGGCTGCGCCGTTTCGAGCGACCCCTCGGCTCCTTGGGGAAGGCCGGTCGTCGCGCCGGGCGCGAGCCAGTGCGACGTGCGGGTGTCGTGGGCAGGCAAGGGCACGAAGTACCCGCTGACCTTGGACCCGGGGTGGAGCTACACCAACACGCCCTACGGCTACGGCAATTACATCTATCACTCGGCCGCCGCGGTGCTGAACGGCGACAAGGTGCTGCTCACGGGTGGCGTGTCACAGACGGCTGTCGGTGGCGCGAAGACGACGCTCGCAAACGCTGCCATTTTGAACCCGACAACGAACACCTGGACTACGACGACGCAGATCGGCGGCGGTGGCGCGGAAGACCGCTACTTGCACACTGCGACGACGCTCGCGGACGGTCGGGTTCTTGTCATCGGCGGGCGCGCGGCGGACGACCTGACACAGCGCACCACCGCGTGGCTCTTTGACGGGACCACCTGGAGTAACGCCGGCTCAATCGGCGCCGGTCGGTCAGTTCATACCGCAACGCTGCTCAACGACGGCCGCGTACTCGTCTTCGGCGGGCAAACGAGCGGGAACGCGTACCTGAACGCGGGCTTGGTGTGGTCCTCCGCCGCGCCCACCACCTGGACGGTTTCAACCCCAACCGTGGCGAAGGCTAGGTTCTACCACACGGCGACCGTGATGTCGGACGGGCGGGTACTGATCGCTGGCGGATACAACCCCACGGACCAGTGGCTCGACAGCGTTGAGATCTACATTCCCAGCACCGGTCTCTGGCAGACGCCGGTGCCGATGCACCTCAACGTGCCTCGCTATACTCATTTCGCGGGCAAGCTGAAGGATGGGAAGATCCTCGTTGCGGGCGGCGGTTACACCGGGGACCTCAGCTCGACCGAGATCTACGACCCGCAGACGAATCAATGGTCGAACGTGGCGAACGACGCGCTTGCCACGGCTCGCTTTCTTCCTCGCGGCGCCGTGCTCGCGAATGGCAAGGTGATGGTCGTCGGCGGCTCAAACTGGGGCCAGCCCGGTGGCCATACCCTCGCCACCACGGAGATCTTCGATCCCAACGCGACGGGCGCGCGTTGGAGCACCGGACCCGCGATGATCGATCCGCTCGCGTGGCCCACGACTGTTCAGATCGGTGGAGGGCGGTTGGTGATCGCGCACGGCATCATCGACATGAACACGAGCAAGGGCTGGAGCCTCTCCGAGACGCTCGATCTCTGTGCCGATACGTGCGCCGACGGAAATGCGTGTACGGCGGACCAATGCGGCACGGGCACGAGCTGCGCGAACCCGGCGCTCGCCTCAGGGACAGCGTGCGACGACACGAACGTCTGCAACGGGCGCGAGACGTGCGACGGCAACAAGCACTGCGTCGCAGGCGTGCCCCCGAATCTGAACGACAACAGACCCTGCACCGCGGATACGTGCGACCCGCTTACCGGCCCGAATCCGAACTTGGCGCAGGGGACGCCGTGCGACGACGGAAACGAGTGCACGATTGGAACGACGTGTGACTCCAACGGTCAATGCGTTGTCGCTGCACCTGGTGGGAAGTTCGCCGACGCGGGCGCCCGCTGCGCGCTCGTGAACGATCCGTGCGTGCCTGAAGCGTGCAGTGGCGCGGGCACGTGCGTCCCCACCGGCGCGGCCATCGTCGGCACGAGCTCCACGTGCTTCGACCACGTCTGCAAGCCGAAGACAGGCTGGACCATGGTTGCGCGCGATGCGGGCGCAGCTTCGGGCGAATGCGTCGCGACGCCTCAAGGCGACGCTGGGGTCGATCCGAGCGTGATGACAGATACAGCCGCGCTCGCCAACTGGCTGAAGACGGCTCAGCAGAACTACAATCCGGCGCATTCGCCGTTTGCGGACCCCGCGCGAATGGCGATCATCTCCGGCTACGCGAAGATCCGCGTTCCGGTGACGAGCGATCATCCGGACGGACTCCAAGCGGCGCCCGCTGGGCTTCGCGTCGAGCTCCTCACCCGTCCGAACCCTGACGGCGGCCTGCCGGCAGCCGGGCAAGCAAACAACCTGAGCGACTACGGCTACGTCCTCACCACGGCGGACGGTCGTTTCGACCTCGGCGTACCGGGCAGCAACGACTACACGGTGAATCTCAGCGATCCGAGCGGCGGATATCTCTCGGTGCAGCGGACGGTGCACGTGGCCGAGCAAGACTGGGTGCTGCTCGACGACATCGTCCTCACCGCCTCCGTGCCGTCGACTACGCTCACGGTCAACCTATCCAGCGGCTCGAGCACTTGGACCCATGCTCGGGGGCCGACCGTGCTCGAAGACGGTTACGACGCAGGCGCGCCCGCGTCGCCGGACCGCACCCCGACCATTCTGTTTCCCCCCGGTGCCAACGTCACCGCGCCGTCAGGGTTCAACAGCACGAACGTGCAGGTGCTCTTCAACGAGTTCACGGTCGATCAGCACGGCCGCCGCGCGATGCCAGGCGACTTGCCGCCGACCTCCCAATACACCTACGCCGCCGAGTTCCGACTCAAGCGCGTGAGCGACGGAGTGATTGCGCAGGACGTGCAGTTCGATACGAGCGGCGCTCCGCTCGCCCGCACACCGATTTTCTACATCGAGAATTTCCCCGGGCTGTGCCGACTCTCGACGCCCACCGGCAACTGTGCCGACAACGCGACGACGGGTCTCATCGGCGTGCCGAGCGGCAGCTATGACCGGAAACAAGCCGGCTGGCGACCGGAGCAGTCCGGTCGGATCGTGAAGATTCTGTCGATCGTCGGCACCGGGGCTCAGGCGGAGGCCCAGCTGGACATCGACGGCGACAACGACTTCGACACGACCGACTCGACGTTCACCGACCAGGGCGAACGCAAGCTCCTTGCCGTCCTCTATCCGGCTGCGACCAACAAGACGCTCTGGCGCGTGCCCATGCCGCACTTCACGTCATGGGACACGAACTGGGGCTTTGGCTATCCGGCGGACGCGAAGTACCCGCAGCTCGAGTCGAACGAGATCGCCTCCGTCGAGAAGGGAGACTGCCAGCCGGGCTCGATCATCGAGTGTCAGAACCAAGTCCTCGGAGAGGATGTCCCGATCGCGGGTACGCCCTTCTCGCTTCACTACACGAGTGAGCGCCAGCCCGGCTATCGCATCAAGCTGCGCGTGCCGCTGACCAAGGACGCGTCCACGATGTCGGCGTCGCTGGCTGCTGTGGGCCTCGAAGTCAGCGTTGCGGGCCGAAAAATCCACAGCTCTCGGTACCTCGCCGCCGCGGACGCGTTGACCCAGCTGGCCTTCACCCAGCCCGCCGTCAACGCGACCGTTGGTGTGTCGATGCCGAGAGGCTCAATGAAGCTGTTCCGCCCTGGCGACGTAGTGACCATCGGGGGTGTCGATACCTACGAGGTGGTCTTCGTCGCGCAGCCGTTTGCCAACGCCGACACGCACGCCACCGTCGCCACGCTCCGAAATCTTGGGCGAGCTGGGAGCCATGCTCCAGGCTCGTCGATCCCGGCCAACAGCACGCTCGCGGGAAACAAGCTCCAGCCGAACCTGACCGAGACCGTCACCTGGGATCGTAAGGACGCGTTGGGGCGTGAGCTCACAGGGCTTGCGCGCGCTCACGTGACCGTGAGCTACACCTACTTCGGCCAGGGCGCGGGTTACCGCGATACGCCCGCATTCGGCGCGCCGGCGGTCAACGGAGGCAGCACGCCGATGGTGGTCCTCGGCGCCGCCGTCGAGCGCGCCGCAGCCCTCATCACGCTCTCGCGTGAGGTCGTCGTACCACTTCACCTCGCGTCCGCGGCGGCCATGGGGTTCGGCGGTTGGAGCCTAAACGTTCAAGACCAGTTCAACTTCTACGCGCAGTACCTCGCTCAGGGAAACGGGGCGCATCGCGTGCTGAACGACAAGAGCGAGGCGACGCTGGTTGAGCGATGGCGAGCGCCCGGAGCAAGCGACGCCGTGCATGGGCTGGCGTTTGGACTGGACGGCGCGCTTTACCTGGCCGCGTCTAAGATTGGCACCTCGTACGGAGTTTTCTCGGCGCCGCGCACGCCGAGCGGTTTCGGTGCGGCGACGCAAATTGCGGGAAAGAACGACGGGAGTGGTACGGCGAATACGCCTCTGCTCTTACCCACGGATCAGGCTGCGAGCTCGGTCGCGATTCAACCGCGCGCGATCGCTTCGGGCCCCGACGGCGCGATCTACTTGGCGGACTACGGCCGTAGTGAGGTCGACAAACTCTGGCTCGATCCGGCGGGGACATGGCAGATCCGCCGCATCGCGGGCTGCGCCGCGAGCGAATCGTGCAATGTGGCCGCCGACTGTAGTGGCGTCGGAGCTTCGTGCAACACGGGCACGCACCTTTGCGTGTCGGCCGCATGTGTAAGCGGAGACGCCGACGCCAGCGCTGGCGTCGAGGTGCTCGCGAACGACCTCCAATTTGGCGCGGCGGCCCCCAGTACGGACCGGGAGATCACGGGGCTTAGCGTCGCCCCCGACGGCACGGTCTACGTTGCTGATCGCGGCGGCGGTAGCTTCCGCGTGCGAGCGCTCGTGCCGAAGGCGAACTCGTCCGCGTACATCGTGCGGACGATCGTGGGGGCCGGACCCACGGCGCCTCCGTACGGCACGACTCTTCTCGAGCCGCGCGCTCAAAAATTCAGCGGTTCGCTCATGGGGCTCCATCGAGCGTCCGACGGCACGGTCTACTTCGGCGATACGGGCGGATGCGTGACATGGGCGCTCGCGCCGTCGGGGCTGATTCAGCGGGTCGTCGGCGGCGAGAGCGCGACAGGCTGCGGTGCAGCTTCGAATGCCATTACAGGGTTCGGCGGCCGCGCCACACTGGCCCAGTTTCCGAGCAGCAGCTTGCTGGCCGGTCTACCCCTGCCAGATGGCAACGTGCTTATCCGGACGGGGGCGAACTCGTCGTCGCCGACTGGGCTCAGCATGCTGATGGCGAATGGGACTCTCGAGGCGGTCACGATGCAGAGCGCGACGTGTCCGGGCAAGGTGTGCCCAGCCACCGCAAACGTGTACTCGACCTCGCCAGCCCTGCTCTCGAGTGGGATGGCGCTCGGACCCGATGGCCGGGCATACCTGGTTGAGCCTGGAACCGGCGCTGGCGCGAGAGTGCTCCGGTATGGCGCTCCCGAGCTTCCCGGCTGCCCGACCGGAACGTGCGTGCCGAGTGAGGATGGTTCCGTGGTTGACGCCTTCGACGCGCTCGGTCGTCACGCGTCCCTACTCGACGGCTTCAAAGGAACCACGCTCCTCAGCTTCGCCTACGGGAACGACGCCGTGTGCCCCGCATCCAAGGGACCGGGCGGCTGCATCACCGCGATCACGGACGCGGGCGGCAACGTCACGACGGTGACGCGGCCATCAGCCACCCAGGTTCAGATCAAGAGCCCGTTCAATCAGACCACCACGCTCACGCTGGACTCGAACGGGCGCATGACCTCGCTGGTGAACCCCGCGGGCGATACGTGGTCCTTCGCGTACGACACCGGCGGCCTCCTCACCGGGCTCACCAAACCCGCCCAGAACCAAACCGGCGCCAGCTACGCGTTCACGTACGACGCGGATGGGCGTCTCTCGACCGACACGAATCCGCTGTCAGCGACGGTCTCGCTGTCCCGCAAGGAGCTCGGAGAGTCGACGTCCGGCAGCCTCACCGTCACCGGAGGCTCGAGCACGTACTTCACCGACGCCCTTTCTCGAGCGCGGGAGTATCGGATGGAGCGCCGTGGCGACGGAGCTGACGTGCGCACGAGCACCGGCCCCGACGGGATCCCCACCATCGTCGAGTACCGCAAGGACGGCACGGTCTACACGAAGCGGCCCGACTCGCCGACGTCGTCAGCGACGGAGTTCGTGGAGGTTACGGAGCACGTGACCCCGCACGAGCGGCTCGGGCCGATGGCGACCCACCTCGCTGATCGAACCGTCCACGCGCAGTCGGCGCTCTACGGCTCACTCTCTCGCACCGAGCAGGTTTCGCTCAGCTTCGCCAGCGGCGCGGACGTGTTCTCGGCCACGAGTGAGACGACGTCGGTCGTGGTCAACCCCGGGCCGAACGCGAGCACCTATCAAACGATAGTAACGCCGAGCGCCGGCGGAAAGACGATCGTTGCGGTGGCGCCGCTCGGTCGCCAGACGCAACTTCTCGTCGACGACAAGAATCGACCTCTCAAGTGGAGCGTGCCGACGAGCACCGCGCTTCCCACGATCGAGTACGCGTACGACGCCAAGAAGCGCCTCTCCGAGGTGCGGGTGAAGAGTGCCGTCGCCGGCGATCCGGACCGCGTCTACCGATCGCGCTACGACTACAGCCCCGACACCGGGTTCTTGTCGCAAGTCGACGTTGGCGCCACGCCACGCGATGCCGGGCTTACGGATGGTGCCGCGACGAGCTTCGGCACGCGCGCTGTGGATGGTGGCTTGCTCACGAATGGGCGCGACGCGATCGGGCGCATCAAGAACGTGAGCGCGCCGAATCTCGACTCGCTCGATCTGCTCTACGATCGAAACGGCAACACGACCCAAATCACGCTGCCGGGGCTCGACGCCGGTAGATCGATTCACGGCTTCCAGTTCGACAGTCTGGATCTAGCAAACAGCTACCAGCCGCCGGACGTCCTTGGTGCGCTCGGTGTGAAGGACACGTCGTATCTCTACGATCGATCGCGGGCGCTCACGCAGATCCGCATGCCATGGGACACCGCAAGCTTCCGCAGCGTCACGCTGACCCGCGACGATATGGGGCGCGTCGTCCAGGCCGTCGATGACTCGGTCGGGATCACGTCGAGCTACGACTACGATGCCGCGCAGGGCCAGGTCCTCACGGCGACTACGTCGGACGGCACGACGGTCCAGGAGACCGTAGCAGCCGGCCTGAAGCGCGTCTCGCGCGTGACGGCTCCCGCCACGAGTGTGGCGAACGTATCGTACGCCTATGAGGCGGGGACGATGCGGTTGGCCTCAGTGAGTCTCAGCACCGTGGTCGCGCAGCGCACCTACGACGCCGCCGGAAGCCTCTCGTCGCTCGACGTGACATCGAACGGGCCTCTCGTGGGGCGAATCAGCGCCCCGCGGGACAACACCGCGCTCGGGCGATTGAGCAGCGTCCAGATCGCGTCATGCAGCGCCGGCGCGTGCACGGGAGGAACGACCCACAACATCAGCGAGACGCCGACGTACAATGGGTACGGGGAGGCGACAAAGGTGGTCTGGACGCAGGACGGAGCGACGCAAGCCTACGCGCTGACGAACGGGTCGGGCGGCCCGTTCGTGCGTGACGTTCTGGGTCGGATGTCGACCTGGAGCGAGACGGTCGGCCCGAGCACGACGACCGGCTACGGGGCGACATACGACGTGAACGGGCGGCTCGCGAGCTGGACGAAGAACGGGACGGTGTCGAGCTACTACTACGACGCGGACGGGAACCGGACGCTAGGCACCGGGGGCGACGCGCTGAGCGCGACGTTCGACGCGCAAGACCGGTTGACGCAGCAGGTGCACGCTGGGGTGACGGCCGGGTACACGTACAACAACGCGGGGACGCTGATGGCGCGGACGCTGTCTGGCGGAGCCTCCGAGAACGACGCGTACGTGTACGACCTGAGCGGAGCGCTGCGGCGAGTGGACATCACGCGGCCGGCGTTCACGGGGACGAAGACGACGGTGGACTACGTGGTGGACGCGTTCGGTCGCCGGCTCGGAAAGAAGGTGAACGGGGCGGCGACGCAAGGCTACGTCTACGACGGAAGCCGAATCGTTGGGATGCTCGACGGAACCGGGACGCTGAAGAGCGTGTTCGTGTACGGGACCAAGGCGACGGTGCCGGAGCTGATCGTGCAGCCCGGGACGGGGCACGTGTACCGAGTGATCTCGGACTGGCGCGGGAGCGTGAGGCTTGTGGTGGACATCACGGCGGGGACGACGCCGGCGGTGGTGCACCAGATGGACTACAACGCGTGGGGCGTGATGACGGAGAGCGGGACGCTGTCGGGAGCGGCGGCGATCCATCCGTTCGGGTTCGCCGGAGGGCTGGTCGACCGCGACACGGGGCTCGTCCGCTTCGGCGCCCGCGACTACGACCCCGACGCCGCAAGGTGGACGCGCAGAGACCCAATCGGCTTCGAGGGCGGGTTCAACACGTACGCCTACTGCAACGATGACCCCGTAAACTACGTAGACCCGACGGGCCTCCTTTATGAAACCGGGCCGGAGGCGCTACAGGCGGCGGTGATCGACGCGTTCAATCACTCGGCAAACGGGAACGAGTGGGGCGGCGTCGTGTATGAGCAGGGCGGGAAGTTCTTCTACACGCTGTCGGAGCAGAACCAGAGCGGCGGCACGATCGCCGACCACGATGGGTCGTTTCTTGCGTTTCACACGCATCCGGCGGGGAACTCGTTCTCTCCCCAGGACATCAGGAGCGCCTTTGGCACCCAGCTGCCGATGCTCATCATCAACACGAACGCCGGAAGCGCGCGGTATGGCTTCGGTAGTTTGTACGTGCCACCGGCGCAGTGGCCGGCGAAGGTCCCGTTCCCAAACGAGAAGCCTGGTGATCGCATCTCAACGTCACGAAGCGCGGTACTCAACCGAACGTCGACCTGCCCGCCAAACATGGACGTGCTTCGGGTGCCGAGGTGAGGATCCGGTCCTGTGCAACCGCTGCGCTAGTTCTCACGGCGTGTGCCGGCCGGTCCCCGCTGCTCGACGCCGGCGCGTCGCCGCAGGCGGGCCCATGCGAATACTCCAAGCCTGCTCCTTCCGCACCGACGCGAACCTTGTCGTACCCCGAGCATGCGCACGATGGAGAACGCGTTCGTATCGTGGGAAACGTCTTCATCGAAACAGAGACCCCTGCGGGCGAGGATGCCACCTGCGGGTCGCCGTTCATGGTTGGGCGCGCTGGCGACTACGGCTCCAGCATCGGGCCTTCGACGAGCGCAGACAGCCTCTTCTACTGGATTTCGCCAACCTGCGAGCAGATCCACTTACTGAGCGGCTGCAAGAATCGCTACGTGGAGCTCGAGGGAACGTGGGACACGCGTCGTGGGCGAGTGGTGAACATCACGCGGGTGCACGAGCTTCCTCGGCCCAAGGCACCCCCACTTCAGTCCGAGTTCCAAGCACACTGAACTCGTCGGCGTAGGTTCGCAGATCGGAGGTTACGTCCACTTCTCTTCTTCGACGCTTCCCCTTTGGACCGCCTTCTCGCCTTCCCCTTTGGACCGCCTTCTCGCCGGAGGTCTCTCGGTATGAGGCCAAGACGGGCGCGAGCACGTGGCTCCGCATCAACCGCCCGGCGGACGCGGCCAACGGCCTCCTTCGCGATTCGCTCGGCCGCATCACCTCGCGCGAAGACACCATCGTGGCGGCGGGCGGGCTCGCGGCGACGACGACGCGGTGGGACTACACGTACGACGACCGTGGCCGGCTCGCGACGGCGACCAAGAACAGTGGCACGGCGACGACGTATACCTACGATCCGAACGGCAACCGCACGGGCCCGACCGTCGCCCACTACGATCTGCAAGACCGCATGATGGATCTCGGCGGCGTCGCGCGGACGTACACGAACAACGGCTCACTCGCGACGCGAGGCTCGGAGGCGTTCACGTACGATCTGTCCGGCAACCTCCGGAAGTGGGTGAGCGGCGGGACGACGATCGAGTACCTGATCGACGGCCAGAACCGCCGCGTCGGGAAGAAGCGCAACGGCACCCTCGAGACGATCTGGCTCTACGACGATCAGCTCCGTCTCGCCGCGCAGCTGAACGGGGCCGGCCACGTGCGGCAGGTGTTTTACTACTCGGGCCAGAGCCGCACGCCGGAGCTCGTGTTCCAACCCGACGCGACGCCCGCGGTTACAGGAGGCGGGCGGTGGTTCCGGCTCGTGAGCGACCTCAATGGTAGCCTTAGGCTCGTGCTGGACATCTCCGGGACGACACCGACGGTGCGGCAGCGCGCGGACTACGACCCGTGGGGCGTCGTAACCGGCGAGTGGGTCGACACGACCGGCGGCTTCGAGCGCGTGCCGTTTGGATTTGCTGCGGGGCTGCTCGACACGGACACGGGGCTCGTCCGCTTCGGCGCGCGCGACTACGAGCCCGCCGCAGGCAGGTGGACGACGAAAGACCCCGTGCGCTTCCGAGGTGGAGCAAACCTATATCTTTACTCAACTGCCGATCCAGTGAACGTGATCGATCCGTCTGGGGAGCAGGGCTACCGCGGCGACTTCAGGCCGACGCCGGGCGTCGAGTACTGTCTGCGCTTCGCGCCCGGCGGCGCTCTACGAACGCTCTGTTGCAGAGTCATGTGCAAGAAGGATTTCGGCGATGACTTCGATGATTGGCAGCGCTGCATGATCTGGTGCGATCGACCGCCCCTCCAATGCCCCGCGGGTACGGATTGCGATCCCGGCCCCGAATCGCCGCAATGCGGAGGTGGAAAATGAGAGCTCGCTCCGATGAGGCCGTCGATTTCGAGCGGAAGCTGACCGAATACACAGAGGCGCTGAAGCGCGGTGAGGACATCGCACCGCATCACGCGCGCCTCGACGAAGCGCGCGTGCGAATCGTCGACCCGATGGACGCTATCGACGCCGAGGCACAGCTTGTCCTCATGTTCGCGTGCGCGGTCGAGGCTGGCGCGGCGAGCGAGGCCGCGCGTGTTTACGCTTGCCTGCCGGAACCGCTGCGCGACGAGATCGACGCCGTCGACGCGAAGATGCCGGGCACGACGAAGATCTGGGAAAGGCACTGATGCACGTGGAAGCTGCGGCGTCGGCTTCGCCTCGGGCGTGACGGATCCGAGCGGTCACAAGACCACCTTCGTGCGTGACGGCCTCGGCCGCGTGACCGCCTCGCGGATCACGGGCGGCGCGCTGACGAACGCGCCGCTGGTGGACGTGGGCTACGATCTGAACGGCAACGTGAACCGCGTGGTCCCTCCGGACTCGGGCGCTCACAGCCTGGTATCGAACGCGCTGGATCTCCTGACGACGTACTCGCCGCCGGACGCGGGCCTCGACGCGAACGACACGACGTACGCGGACGATCGGCAGAAGCAGGTGCTGAAGGTGTCGTTCCCGTTCACGGACGTGCTGAAGAGCTTGCTCTACGGCCGCGACGGCGCGGGGCGCTTGAATCACATGTTCGATACGTCCGCGGGCGTGGACATCGCGACGAGCTACGACGGGACGACGGGTCTCGTCACGAGCGTGGCATCGAGGGGCGCCGCCGCGGGCGATGTCACGCTCGCGTTCACGTACGCGGGCACGCTGCCGGTGAAGTCGACGATGACGCTGGCGTCGCTCTCACCGGAGGTCCGGTGGTCGTACGATCACTGGCTGAGGCAGGCGAAGCGGAGCGTGAAGAGTGGAGACACGGGGCAGTCTCAAACGCTCTTCCCGGAGCAATGGTCGTTCGACGCGGACGGGATGGTGACGCAGCTCCGTCCGCGCTACGCGAGCGACGCGAGCGACATGACGGTGCTGACGCTGACGCGCGATCCGCGCGGTCTCGGTCTCGTGCAGTCGAGCGGCAACACGACGACGACGGCGGTGCAGTCGAGCGTCGACGAGGTGCTCGGGTACAACGGCTTCGCGGAGATCTCGCGGTACGAGGCGAAGACGGGCGCGAGCACGTGGCTTCGCATCAACCGCCCGGCGGACGCGGCCAACGGCCTCCTCCGCGACTCGCTCGGCCGCGTGACTTCACGCGAGGACACGATCGCCGCCGCGGGCGGGCTTGCGGCAGCGACGACGCGGTGGGACTACACGTACGACGACCGCGGCCGGCTCGCGACGGCGAGCAAGAACAGCGGCGCGGCGACGACGTACACCTACGATCCGAACGGCAACCGCACGGGCCCGACGGTCGCCCACTACGGTCCGCAAGACCGCATGACGGATCTCGGCGGCGTCGCGCGGACATACACGAACAACGGCTCACTCGCGACGCGCGGGGCCGAGGCCTTCACGTACCATCTGTCGGGCAACCTCCGGAAGTGGGTGAGCGGCGGGACGACGATTGAGTACCTGATCGACGGCCAGAACCGCCGAGTGGGGAAGAAGCGCAACGGCACACTCGAGACGATCTGGTTCTACGACGATCAGCTCCGTCTCGCGGCCCAGCTGAACGGCGCGGGCCACGTGCGGCAGGTCTTCTACTACTCGGGCCAGAGCCGCACGCCGGAGCTCGTATTCCAACCCGACGCGACCCCCGCGGTCTCCGGAGGCGGGAGGTGGTTCCGGCTGGTGAGCGACCTCAATGGTAGCCTTAGGCTCGTGCTGGACATCTCCGGGACGACGCCCACGGTGCGGCAGCGCGCCGACTACGACGCGTGGGGCGTCGTGACCGGCGAGTGGGTCGACACGACCGGCGGCTACGAGCGGGTGCCGTTTGGCTTCGCTGCGGGGCTGCTCGACACGGACACGGGGCTCGTACGCTTTGGCGCGCGAGACTACGAGCCCGCCGCGGGCAGGTGGACGGGCAAAGACCCCAACCTCTTCGCCGGGGGGCTCAATCTCTATGCGTACGCAGACGACGACTCGGTCAACGAGGTCGACCCGAGTGGGCTCGCACCAGAGAACGCATGCGTGGACAAACCGCGGGATCCAGACGCATGCAAAGACTGCAAGTGACCTGACACCCGAAGTTGGTCCACCGATTCTCGGTTAGTTGACTTCAATTCGGTTCACTACCTCGTGACGAGCACGATGGCGAGCAAGTGGCTCTTCGTGCTCCTCAAGGATGGCGGCGGCAGCCCCCGCCGAAGGCG
>JBGAJR010000017.1:0-161124 GCA_044224815.1 Polyangiaceae bacterium | reverse complement strand
CGCCGTTGGTCAGCTTCAAATTGTACGTGAGCGCGATCCGCATGGTGGCCGCAAGTGGAGCCGTATTTCCGCCTCGCCGCTACGCTTTTCGTGGGCTGTGGAGAAACGGGGATGTGGGCGCGGCCCCGACCCACGACCGATGACTTTCTTGGGTCGTAGATCTCTTTTCGGGCGCGGACGTTTGAACCGGCACCGTGATGAAACGACCGCTCCGTCGCCCCCTCGCCCTCGTCCTCGTCCTTGCCGGCGCTGCTGCTTGCTCGCGTGGCGACAAGGCTTCGTCCGCCACCAGCACCGAGCCCGCTCCGCGCGAGGGCGCGACCGGGCCCGCGACGCCCCCGCCGATCGCCGCGACCGCCACCGCGGCTCCGGTCGTCGCTGCGAGCGCGGCGACGAACGGCCCCGGGGCGCCGCCGCCCGCCCAGGCCGCTCGTCCGCGCTCGGCCTCCGCGGCGAAGGCCGCCTTCGGCGCGGGCGGCAAGGTCGACGACGAGCTCGCGCTCGCGCTCTCCGATCGCAAAAAGGAAGCCGACGCGCCGGCCAAGAAGGCCAAAGACAAGGGCGGCGCGAACGAGACGGACTCCGAGCCCAAGACCTGGAAGCGCGCCGGCGCGGCCACGCACGCGGCGCGCATCGCCATCGGCGACAAGGAGTCGCTCCCGATGCGCGGCATCCAGATGAAGGTCGACGTCGACGGTTTCCGCGCGCGCGTGGTCATCGATGCGTACTTCGAAAACGATCGCGGGAGCCAGTACGAAGGAAACTTCCAGCTCCGCTTGCCGGACGAGGCGACGCCGTACTTCTTCGCGTTCGGTGAGACTTCGTGGCAGCGCACCGAAGCGCCGGTCGCGGTCCGTCCGGACGTGCCGGACCCGACGTTCGAGCGCGCGGTCTTCTTCGGCGCCGAGGCGCAGCGCAAGGTCGGCACGACCCCCGAGCTCTTGATGGCCGCGCGTGCGAGCTCATGGCGCGCGCCCAAGGAGGCCCGCGTCGTCCCCAGGGAGACGGCCGCGTTCGCGTTCACCGAGACCGCGCGTCGTCAGGTCGACCCGGCGCTCCTCGAGTGGGCAGGCGCGGGCGTCTTCAACGCGCGCGTCTTTCCGATCGCGCCGCATCGCGTGCACCGCGTGGTCCTCGGCTACGACGTGAACCTCGTCCGCGTGGGCGACGGCTTCGAGTACAAGCTTGATCTTCCCGAAGGCGTGGCCGACGTCGCGGTCGACGTGTCGAGCGCGTCGGCGCCCGTGATGGAGCCCGCGTCGATCCGCGCGAGCGCAGAGGACGGCGGACGCAGCTTCGTGCACGTCGCGGGCGCAAAGGATCGCACCCTTACGTTCCGCTACCCCAAGCTCGGTAACCCCGTCATCGTCGGCGACGATCCCAAGCTCGGGGAGAAGCGCTTCGCCGCCAACGTGGTCGTCGAGGCCCCGACCAAGACCAGTGCCACGCAAGATCGCGGCGTCTTCATGGTCGACACGTCGCTCTCGTCGAACCCCGATCGCTTCAACGTGTTCTTGAAGCTCTTGAAGGCGACGCTGAACAACAACCGCGACACGATGAAGAAGTTCAACGTCGCCTTCTTCAACGTCGCAACCTCGTGGTTCAAAGACGGGTGGGTCGACAACACCCAGGAGAACGTCGACGCGCTCATGAGCTACGCGAGCGCGCTCTCGCTCGAAGGCGCGACGGATCTCGCGAGCGCGTTCGCGCAAGCCGAGACGCCCTCGTGGCGCGCGGGCGAAGGCGGATGGGACCTCTTCCTTCTTTCGGACGGCGCAGCCACGTGGGGCGAGAGCGATCGCAACGCGATGGCCCATGTCCTCAATACGTCACGGCGCGGCCCGCTCTTCGCCTACAACACCGGGCTCGCTGGCACCGACTCGGCGGCGCTCGCGTTCTTGACGCGCGAGACCGGCGGCGCGCTCTTCTCCGTCGTCGGTGAGTCGGAGATCGCCGCGGCCAGCACGGCGCACCGCGCGCGTCCGTTTCGCGTCGTCTCGGTCAAGGCCGCCGGCGGCGAAGACGTCATGATCGCGGGTCGCCCGCGCACCGTGTACCCGGGTCAGTCGCTCGTGGTCGCCGGTCGCGGTACGCCGAGCGACGTCGCGCTCACGCTCGAGCAAGGCGGCAAAGAGTTCGTCGTGCACCCGTCGCTCGCCAAGGCCAAGGAGAGCCCGCTCGCCGCGCGCGCCTACGGCCAGATCGCGACCTACGCGCTCGAAGAGACCGGCAAAGCCACGGCGGATCTCGCCAAGGCGTATGCGATTCACCACCGCGTGACGGGCGAGACCTGCTCGCTCGTGATGCTCGAGCGCGAGGAGGACTACGCGCGCTTCAACATCAAGCCCGAAGGTGAGGCCGAGCGTGTGGCCACGAACGCGGCGGGCGCCGCCGTGGACCGCGCCGAGCGCGCGCTCGAGGGGACGCTCGCCGATCCGAAGGCGCGCGTCGTCCGCTGGCTGGACGGACTGAAGGATCAGCCCGGCATGCACGTGACGCCTTCGCCGGAGCTCATGGCCGCCGTCCAGTCGATGCCCAAGAGCTCGTTCGAGGCTGCGCCGCGTCCGCTCACGGTGCTCGCGCGCACCAAGAACCTCTTCGGCGGAAACTTCCTCGAGCACCTCTCGATGCCGGGCAGCCTCGAGTACGACGCGATGACGCGCGAGTCGCAGTCGCGCAAGGCCAAGTACGGTGCCGGCGACGCGCTCCTCGCGCTCTCGTCGCTCGTCGAGCAGAGCCCGGGCGACGCCATCCTCGCTCGCGACGTCGGCTTCGCCGCGACCGAGATGGGGATGCCCGATCAGGGCTACTTCCTCTTCCGCCGCGTCGCCGCGTCGCGCCCCTGGGAGCCCCAGTCGTACCGCGCCATGGCCGACAGCCTCGCGCGCATGGGCATGACCGATCTCGCGCTCGTTTATTACGAGGTCGCGCTCCAGGGGCAGTGGGACGGTCGCTTCGGCGAGTTCCACCGCATCGTCTCCGTCGATTACCTTCGCTTCCTTCGTCGCATTCGCTCGGGTGAGCTCAAGACCTCGGTGCCGGCGTTCGCTTCGTCGCGCATCGGCAAGGTGAGCGAAGAGGTCGGCATCGGCGAGGCGGACCTCGTCGTGATGATCACCTGGAACACCGACAACTCCGACGTCGATCTCCACGTCCAGGAGCCCACCGGCGAGGACTGCTACTACGGAAACCGCAACACGCGGATCGGCGGCTCGCTCACGCAAGACGTGACCCAGGGCTACGGGCCGGAGATGTACGTCATCAAGAACGCCAAGCGCGGCGAGTACGCCATCCGCGCCCACTACTTCGCGCAGCAGCGCAGCCGCGCCAGCGCGCGCACCAAGGTCTACGCCGAGGTGATCGAGAACTGGGGATCCTCCCGCGAGCGCCTCACGCAGAAGGTCGTGACCCTCACCGAGGGCAAGGACAACCACGACATCATGACCGTCTCGCGGTGACGGCGCGGTCACCGTGATCGCTCACCCTTCGCCCCCGCCGTCATCGCTCCCGCCGCCATCGCTCGGCGCAGCCTCGAAGCCGCCCCCGTCGCTCGCGCCGTAGTCGTTCCCGCCGGCCTCGTTCCCGCTGGGGTCGTTACCGCCGCCGAAGTCGTCGCCGCCGGAGTCATACCCTCCGTCGGCGCCGGCGTCCGCGGCGCCCGTCGGTGCGTCGCCGCTCCCGCCGGGATCGCCGTCCGCGGCGGGACTGTGGTCTTGGCTGTCTGCCCCGCCGTCGGGGGACGCCGCGGACGACTGCGACGCTTCAGGATTGCTGCGCGCCTCGGGTGAGTTTCCGATCGGGGCGGGCGCGGGGGCCGGTCGCTGCGTGCAAGCGAGCTGCGTCGACGTCGTCGTGAACAAGCCGAAGAGCCATGGTGTCTCGGTCACCGTGATCTGAGGAAAGCCACCTGCCAGTCGACACTGCTCCGCCCATTTCGCGGCGTCGATGTCGGCGCCCCCACAGGCGTGCTCGAGCTCGTTCGGATCGATCTCCGCAAAGCGGGCTCGCGCCGCGCGCGCGCTCAAGCGCCACCCCCGTCGTCCGAGCCGCCGCCCATGTCGCCGCCGCCCATGTCGCCGCCGCCCATGTCGCCGCCGCCCATGTCGCCGCCGCCCATGTCGCCGCCGCCCATGTCGCCGCCGCCGCCCATGTCGCCGCCGCCCATGTCGCCGCCGTAGCCGGCCATGTCGTTGCCGCTCGAGTCGCCGCCGTAGCCGCCCATGTCGTTGCCGCTCGAGTCGTTGCCGCCGTAGCCGCTCATGTCGTTGCCGCTCGAGTCGTTGCCGCCGTAGCCGCTCATGTCGTTGCCGCTCGAGTCGTTGCCGCCGTAGCCGCTCATGTCGTTCCCGCTCGAGTCGTTGGCGTCGTAGCCACTCATGTCGTTCCCGCTCGAGTTGTTGGCGTCGTTGCCCATGTTCTCGTTCGCCGCGCTCGCGTAGCTGTTCTGGGGATCGCCGGCGCCCGACTCGGACGAGCTACTGTTATCGCTCTGCGAGGGCTGTTGCGAGTTGGCCGGACGCGCATCGCAGCGAAGCACCGTGCCGTTGACGTTCGCGCCGCCCCACGGGCCCTGAAGGTTTCCGGACCCGTCGTAGACGTTCGGGATCCCACCCGCGAGACGGCACTCGCGGGCCCACGCCGCGGCGTCGATCGAGACGCTGACGTTTCTCGCGCCACCGCTCACGTCACCCAAGAGGGAAAGATCAATCTCCGCGAACTGTGCGTGGGCCGCTCGAGTCATGATTCGCTCCTTTCGAACGCGTGCTCGCTTGCTCGCGCTCTCGTGGGTCACGACTAAGCAGCGGCCATGCCTGCGTTGGCGTCGTGCGTGCATACGTCGTCCGACATGTCGTCTTTACGCGATTTCGCGGGAAATTCGCCCCTTCGAGGACGGGATGCCCAGCGGTCGACGAACGAGTCGTTCACTTCGGCGAACGATTCGTTCGCCGCGAGCCGATCATCGGCAAATCGTGATCGCCGCGACTTCCGACGCGGAGCAGGTGCCGCTCGCGCAGCCCACGCGCACGTCACAGACGACCTTGTCGGTCGCGGGATCGCACGTCGCGAGGCAGTCCGTGAACACTCGGTCTTCGGTCTCGCGTGGGAAGGTCGAGTGGAAGTAGCAGCAGGTTCTTCCTTGAGGGCAGTCGCTCGGGACGATGCACCCGAGGGCCGCCGCGCCGGTCGGACACGGGTCGGCGCAGCTCGTAGCTCCCGCCGAGGCGGTGCAGCACCATGCATGATTGGTGTCGCACCGCTGAGCGCCACACGCGATCGGCGTAGCGTGCTGCGCGGGCGCATCGACACTCGCATCGACGCACGTGGCGCACGGTCCACCCGACAGCTCACTCGTGCCGGAGAGCACGCTGCAGGACATGCACGCGAGCGAGAGCGCCGCTCCATGCCTCAGGGCGCGAACCATCAGGCCCTCAGTATAGAGCGGTCAGAGCTTGGTCTTGAGCTTCTGAAAGTAGCGTCGCCCGATTCCCGAGGCCTCGGCGGCGGCCGCGCTGTCGCCGCCGTGTGCGTCGAGCATGTGCTTCACGTAGCGGCGATCGTACTCGGCCGTCGCCTCCTGGCGCCCGCGCGAGAACGGAAGCCCGCGCGCGATGAGCTCGTCGATGAAGTCGCCTTCGGGCGCAGGGGGCGCGGTGGACTCGGCGAGCGAGCGACCGAGGCGCACATCGCCGAGCGCGATTTGGCGCGCGACGGCGTTCTGCAGCTCACGCACGTTGCCCGGCCAGTCGTGACCTTCGAAGCGCTGAAGAGCCTCCATCGGAAGCGGACCCTCGCCCCCGAGCTCCCTCCAGAACCAGGTCGCGAGCAGGCGGACGTCGCCGGCGCGCTTGCGAAGGGGCGGTAGCTCCACCCGCGCCACGGCCAGGCGATAGAAGAGGTCGTCGCGGAACCGTCGCGCCTGCACCTCCGCGTCGAGGTCACGGCGCGTGGCGGCGACGATCCGCACGTCCACCTTGGTCCACTGCGTGCCGCCCACGCGTCGCACCTCGGAGCGCTCGAGCGCGCGCAAGAGCTTCGCCTGGAGCGGGAGATCGAGATCGCCGATCTCGTCGATGAAGAGCGTGCCGCCATGCGCCTGCTCGAACACGCCAGGGCGCGCCGCGACCGCGCCTGTGAACGCGCCGCGCTCGTGTCCGAAGAGCTCGGCCTCGAGCAGCGAGGCCGCGACCGTCGTGCAGTCGAACACGATGAACGGTCCGCTCGCGCGCGGGCTCGCGTCGTGGAGCGACTCGGCGACGACCTCCTTGCCGGTGCCGGTCTCGCCTTCGATGAGGACGGGCACCTTCGAGGCCGCGAGGCGCGCGAGGACCGGGTAGACGCGCCGCATCTCTGGGCTAGTCCCCACGAGCTTTCCGAAGTGACTGTCCGGCGAAGCGGGCACCTCGTGCGCGTCGTCTTCGAGGACGACGCGGATCGCCGTCGCGCCGAGCCGCAAGATGTCGCCGTGCTGGGCCAGCGCGTCTCTCACCCGCACCGTGCCCACGTGCGTCCCGTTGCTCGATCCGAGGTCGGTCACGCGGATGCGCGCGCCCTCGAGCTCGATCGAGGCGTGCCGCCGAGAGACGCTTCGGTCCGTGAGGAGCACCTCGCACGCTGGCCCTTTGCCGATGAGCACGCGGCGGTGCGCGAGATCGCGGATGGTGATCTCCTTGCCCTCGTCGGGGCCCTCGATCACCAAGAGCCGCGCGGCGATCGACATGATCGGCTCGGTGCTCGCGAGCGGCAGGAGGACGTGCGTCGAGTCTTCGTGAACGTCGATCATGGATGCTCCGCGCGCTCGCGGCCGCCGCCGCCGAAATGAACGAACGCCGCGAGCCCGCCCGCGACGAGCCCGGCGGCGAGGAGGACGTCGGCCGCGAGGTAGCGGGTGCGGACGCTCGCGATCCGATCGTCGCCGCAGCTGGGCGCGCACGACGACAGCAGTGATTGCTTCTCGGAGTAGCCCGACGCCGCGAAATAGCCGAAGCCCCCGAGCGCGACGACGGAGAGACCCCCCAGCGCGAGCACGCTCGGAGAGATCGCGGAGCGCGAGGCTCGCGGAGTCTCGACCGCCGGGGCACCGCGCGGGCGAGCCGCGAGGACGCCCACGATGCGTCGTTGCGTCTCTCCCACGCGGACGAGGACGCGCTCCTCTCGATTGAGCAGGGCAGGGTGCTCGAACCGAACGACGTGCTCGCCGGGATCCACTGGGGTGGCGATAGCGAGCCGCGCTCTTGGAATCTCCGCGCCGTCGAGCCACACGCGAGCGTCGGCGACGTCGCTCCCGGACGCATCGCGTGCGGCGAACACCAATGAGGGGGTCGAGCGACTCAGCCCTTCGAGGCGCTCGGCACAGTCGCGCCGCACGAGCGGATGACAGGTGTCTTGCGCGCACGTGGCGTAGCTCGCTCGTGCCGCCACGAGGTGAGCGTGCGCTTCGAGATCCTGGCCGGCCTCGAAGGCCGCGACACACGTCGACGCCGACTCGGCGTGGGCCGGCCGGCCGACCACAGCGAACGCTCCGAGCAGCGTGAGGGTGAGGATCGAGCGCGCGTGGCTCACTGCAAACACTCCAGCTTGAAGCGCTTCCGGCCATCGACGTCGAAGCGGTAGGGCGGGTCGCACTCGGGCGTGCTCGGGGCGGAGCGCGCTTCTGGCCGGGCCGATCTCGGCGCGGGCGCGGCGGCCCGCGGTCGCTCGCGTGGGCGAGGCGGATGGGGGCGCGGTGCGACTTCGGCGAGGGTGACGATCTCCGGCGGGATGGGAAGGGGAGGAGGCGGCGGCGGTGCCTCTCGCGCCGCCGCGGGGACGACGTCCGGGGACGGCGTCGCCGCTTGCTGGAAGTCCGTGGTCGGCGCCTTAGGGACCGCGCGCGCGTGATCGGCTCGGGCGCGCGAGATGAGAGCCGCCGCCGACAGCGAAAGCGCGCTTGCGGCGACGAGAAAGAGCGTGGCGCGTCGCCGCCATCGCGATGGCGCGCCGAGAACCGTCACGGGCGCGGCCGCTTCCTTCGTCTGCGGGACTTCGATCGCGGCGGGTGCTGGCTGTGCTTCTGCCGGCGAAACGCGGTGACACTCCACTCGCTTCACGAGCTCGGCGCGTCGCTCGAGCTCGTCGCCGCCGACGCGCTCCACCCACTCCGCGATCTCTCGCAACGAAGCGCGCGGCGCGGCGTCTTCCAACGCCGTCGCCATTTCGTCCGCGCTCCTCCATCGCGAGCCCGCGCTCTCCGCGACTGCGCGCGCGACGATTTCGTCGAGGCACGCCGGAATCTCCGGCGCGATCGCTCGCGCCGACTTCGCGGTCCCGTTCTTTTCGATCGCGTCGGCATACGGGCGACCCGTCAGGCACTCCCACAAGACGACGCCCGCCGAATAGAGATCCGCCTGCGGCGTGAGCGAGAGGCCCTTCCGCTGCTCGGGGGACATGTAGATCACGTTGCCCAACGTCGTCCCGGTGGCGGTGAGCTTCTGCGGACGGAGCGCCTTCGCGACACCGAAGTCCAAGATGCGCGCTACGCCGTCCACGCCCACGATCACGTTCTGCGGCGAGACGTCGCGGTGCACGATCTCGAGCGGTCGACCGTCGACGTCTTTGGCGTCGTGCGCCGCCCCGAGGCCGCGCAGCGCATCGGCGATCACCGCCACCGTGATCCCGAATGGGATCGATTCGCCGCGCTCCGCGGCCGCGCGTCGCAGCTCCGACAGAGGGGCGCCGTGGACGTACTCGAGGACGAGGCACGGGGTGGACGCGTCTTGGATCACGTCAAGCGTCGCCACGACGGACGCGTGGCGGATGCGGAAGAGGAGTCGTGCTTCCTCCACGAATCGGGCGCGGAGCGCCTCATCGTGGCCCGACGCTTTGAGTCGCTTCACTGCAACGACGCGGGACAAGCCGTTCGACGTCTCCAGCCGGCCGAGATGCACGTCCGCCATTCCGCCCCGCGCGAACGCCTCGAAGACGAGGTAGCGCTCGATCGTGCGCGGCGACGATGAGCTCGCGTGGTGATCTTCGATGGGAGAAGGCATCGTCGTCAGCTCACAGTCCCGTGCACATCGTGCGGACGAGGCGCATGGCGGTGTCGAGCTCGGTGCCCGCGTAGCATTGGCCGGCGTACGGAGTCTCGCAGTTGCTTTCGTTCACGTACGCCGCGCACATGGTCGTGTCGGAGGCCGCCGTGCACTCCGTCCAATCGTCGAGGCTCGAGCAGTCCCCACACGCCGCGTCGTGACACGCCGCGCGCGCTGCGATCTTCGCGCCGCACCCGCCTGCCGTGCTGTCCCCCGATACGGCGGCGACGCACGCACCTTCGTTCGTATAGATGTACGTGCTCGAGCTCTCGGTCCAGGCGAGGAGTGGGCTCGCCACGCCCGCCTGAGCGTCACTCACGGCGCACGCGAGGCAGCTCGCGCTTTCGGCCGCGTCGAAGAACGCGTCGCACGACGCGCCGCTCGTCGCCTCGCCGTTCCAGACGCACTCGATCAAGGTCCGAGCTTGCTCGTCGGTGCACGCCGGCGCGTGCGCGACTGCGGCCGTCGTCCAACGCGGCTCCACTGCCGATGAGAGGGGACGCGGTGCGCAGCGCGGCACGCGCGGTTCGACGGCAGGGCCCGCGTTGTGCGCGCCGGGCGTAGAGCGCGTTGGGTCGGTCAGCGCGTTGGCGGCCGGTGCCGTCGACGGCTCGCCGCCGATCGTGGGAGCCGGCGCGCTGCACGCGGTGGCGAGGATCCCAACGACAAGGGGCCACGCGTTCGCGTGAGCGCGGAGCGAGATGGCGTCGTGCGTCCCCATCGATGGCTACCGTTGCGCCCTGCACCGCACGCGCCAGGAGCGCAGGTTGACCTACCTCCCGCAACTCCATGGAAATTTCGCGCGAGTTGCGACAAACGCCTACATCGCCCACTGGATCAGCATCGCCCGATCGCGACACTCGGACGCGCCTCGCGGCCGCGTCATGAAGCGGACCTCGCAAAGCGCTTCTCCGCGGGGCGCTCGTACCGAGAGCGTCAGAGCGCGCGGACCGTGACCGCGTCGAAGCCGAAGTCCGAATTCGGGGTGTTCGCGTCCACGTAAAATCCGATGCCAGGGTTTCCGGTCGTGATGCCCAGCGCGGCGTCGTTGTCGGTGTGGTCGATCTGAATCACGTCGTTGATCCAGACTCGGATGCGTTGACCCTCGATCCGCGCGCGGAGCTTGTCGCCCGAGTGGGGGGCCGCGGGTGACGGGGCGCGCGTCACCTCGTCGCCCTTGAAGCGACCGAGGATGAGATACGCGCCGAGGTGAGACCAGTTGATCTCGTAGCCGTTCGCGTGGGTCGAGCCGTAGGGCGTGGAGCGGAGCGGCCCGTTGTCACTCCACCGGAGCAGGATCTCGACCTCGCGGTTCGCGCCGCCGGAGAGCGAAGGGTTGACCCACACCGTGCCCTCGACCTCGTAGTCGTTCCCAAAGCCCGTCAGGTAAACGTTCGAGTCGTCGTACGTCCCGCTGCCGGACTGCGTTCCGAAGGCCACGCCGCCGACCGTTTTGCAGGGGGTCAGCGTCGCGTCGAGGTGATGCCATTCGCCGCCTTCCGACAGCGGCTCCTCTGCGGTTGCGAACGGGGTCGAGTAGGTAGCGCCGGTGCCGGCCCCCGCGTCGGTCGACGCATCGGTCTTGGCACCCGCGTCGGCGCCCGCCGCGCCCGCGTCAGTCTTGTCTTTGCTCGCGCTCGTGCTCGCGTCGCTCGACGAGGTGCCTGCATCGGACGCCGTGCTCACGGCGCCGTCCGCGGTGGAGATGGATGCGTCCCCTGCACCGGTCGCGGTCGGCGTGCGGTCGGCGCTGTCGCCGCCTCCGGTGACACTCCGCAGGGTGGACGCCTCCTCGTCCGGTTCGGTGCAGGCGATCGCGGCCCCGAAGAACATTGCAATGGAGATGCAAGAAGCGCGATTCATCTTGCTTTGAAGACGCAAGCGATGTGCCCTCACGAACACTCGTCGAATCGGGCGAGGACCGATCGCAGAGCGGGGGCGAGCCTCCTCAGAGCATGCAGCGAGTGGGGGAGGTCGACCGCGATCGGGCTTCCCCTGGACGGCTCGAGGTTCACCCGCCGCGCACGCGTGGACGCGCGAGGCTAGGAGCGCTCGACCGCGAAGCCCTTGTCGGACCAGTCGGTGGAGAACCGCGTCGGGAGATCGAGGACGTGGGCGTTCGCGCGCTTGAGCGCGCGGATCGCGGCGCTGGCGGGGCGCACGTTCGGGCAGTTCCGCACCGGGCAGCATCCGCAGTAGACGACGATCTCGGTCTCGGGCGGCACGCGGGCGAGCGCCTCGCGGAGCGCGCGCGGTCCCTCGTCGGAGTCGAGCGCGGGGAGCTGCTTGGCGCCGGGGACGCGCCCTTTGGAGAAGAGCATTTCGGGGCCCACGTAGAAGACGGCGATCTTCCCGGCGCGGACGTCGTCGAGGCGTGCGGCGAGCGCGGCCGGCGCGAGCAGCGGGCCAATGCTGTCCTCTTGGGCTTGGGCGCTCGTTCCTGACCCGTCGCTCTTCGAGCGGCAGGAAAGCGTTGCGGTGGTCAGAGCCGAGAGTCCGCCGAACAGGGCGGTGCGGCGCGAGAGGATGCGCATGACGTCGTGGAGCCAATGTCGCGCGAAAACGGTTCGCCGCGAACCCAAACCCGCGCGCCGTGGCTCTCATGTCGCAGGTGAACCCATGACGAACGAAGCCCTGGCCGGTCACGGCAACTGGAGAGAGCTCCCCAAGAAGACCTTCGCGGAGGTGGTGGAGCGGCTGCCCGAAGCGCTCAAGAAGGAGGGCTTCGGGATCATCACGCAGATCGACATGCAGGAGACGCTCAAGGCCAAGATCGGCGTCGACTTCCGGCGCTACCGCATCTTCGGCGCGTGCAACCCCACCTTCGCGCATGCTGCGCTCGGTCACGATCTACGCGTGGGCGTCCTCTTGCCGTGCAACGTGGTCGTCTACGAAAACGAAGGCCACGCCGTCGTCGGTGCGGTCAATCCGGTCGACACGCTGGGCGCCGCGGGAGCCGCGCCGCTCCAAGAGATCGCTCGCGAGATCGACGCTCGCCTCTTGCGCGTCCTCGACGCGATCGCCAATTGAGGCTCGCGATGCCCCTTCGATCCATCGCCTTCATCGCCGGTGGCGCCGTCCTCGGCCTCGCATACCAACGCTTCGTCGGATGCCGCACCGGCGCGTGCGCCATCACCTCGAACCCATACCTCTCGACGCTCTACGGCTCGCTGATGGGCTACCTCTTGAGCGCGCGTTGAGTCGCGACGGCGCGGCGACGTTCAGTCACTTGCCCGCGAACGTCCAGCCGACGTTCACGTTCACGAACGGCACGAGATCGTGGCGCTCGTGCTGGTACGTGCCCCCGCCTTCGCGCGCGAGGACGCCCTTGTCGTCGTAGGTGGACGCGACCGTGGGCCACCAGCGGAGGTTCGGCTGCACGAAGAGGCCCTTGTACAAGTAGAGGTCGTAGAAGACGCCCGGGCCCACGGTGAACGACGTGTAGCGAAGCGCGTCGCCGCGCGCGCCCTCGATCTCGTAGCGGTGGGCCTTGGCCTCCACCATGACGTGCAGGTTGGGCGTGATCTGAAAGCCCACGCCGCCGCCCGTGGTCCACGGCATGCCGACCTTCACGCCCGCGTCGCGCTCCGCTGCCGTCAGCGCGAACGCGACCCGATCGAAGTGGAGGCCTTGGCCGTGCGAGTACTCGAAGACCACCCGACCGACCTTCACCTGCGCGGCGACGTTGCCGCCGCCCCAGAGCGTCCATTGCGCGACGCCCATCATGACGCTCGGGCGGAGCGCGAATGGATCCTCGGCGCGCGACGACGGACGCGCGGCGCTCGGCGCGTCGGCCTCGGCGGGCGGGGCGGCCTCGGCGGGCGGGGGAGCGAGCGCAGGCTCGTCGGCGTGAGCGGGAGCGGGGAGGGCTTGCGTGACCATCAGCGCGGCGAGAGCGCCGAGGCGCGTTTGGGGCGAGTGCATGGGCTCATCGTGGGGTCCGGGGGTGCATGAGCCCAACGATTGGTGCGAATATCCATCATTAGCCATGAAGATGACGAAGGCGGACCTCCCGGACGACCTCGATCTGCTCCTCGCGCTCGACGTGATGCTGCGCGAGCGGCACGTCACGCGGGCGGCCCAGCGCTTGGGGATTACGCAAGGCGCGGCGAGTCAGAAGCTCGCCCGCCTTCGCTCGTTCTTCGACGATCCGCTCCTCGTCCCGGGGCGCCCGCTCCTCGTGCCGACGCCGCGCGCGGAGCTCATCGCCGCGCCGCTCTCGCGCGCCATCGCCGGGCTCCGCGACGCGGTCCGCGCCGGCGCGCCGTTCGATCCCAAGAGCTCCGAGCGGCGCTTCGTCCTCTTGGGCAACGAGGTCGTCGAGGCGCTCGCGCTCCCGGCGGTGCTCGAGGTCCTCGCGCGCGAAGCGCCAGGCGTCACCCTCTCCGTCGAGCGCGCCGAGGCTGACTTCGCCGAGCGGCTCGAGCGCGGCACCGCCGACGTCGCGTTCGTGCCCGACTTCCTCGTGCCCGGATCGCTGCGCAAGCGTTCGCTCCCGCCCGAGCGCTTCGTGGTGCTCTTGCGGAAGGACCATCCGATCGCGCGGAAGAAGCTCGATCTCGAGGCGTACCTCGCGCTCGGTCACGTGCTCGTCGCGCCGCGCGGTCTTCCCGGCAGCATCGTCGACAGCGCGCTCGAGAAACTCGGCCGTCGGCGCCGCGTCGTGGCGCGCGTGCAGCACTTCCTCTCCGCGCCGTGCATCGTCGCCCAGAGTGATCTCGTGGTGACGTGCCCCGAGATGCCGCTCTTCGGAATGGCCGCGTGGCTTCCGATCGCGTCGCGCGACCTCCCGCTCGATCTCCCCGCCGATCGCGCGAGCCTCGTGTGGCACGAGCGCTCCGACGCCGACGCTGGGCACGTGTGGCTTCGTCGTCGATTCGACGAGCTCATCCATCGCCGAAAGCCGAGCGCCCACGTGCGCAAGCCGCACCGCTGACGACTCTCCCGCGGCCGCCGTGAAGCGGTGCTGGCCCAAAACGGGCGAGCGCGGCACGATGGCCGAGTGACGAAGGCTCGTTCGACCGCCAAGAAGGCGAAGCTGCTCGCCGCCGGCGACGTCTTGAAGACCTCGGCGCTCGGCTACTGGGGATGCGCGGTGGTGCTCAAAGCGCGAAGCTCCGCGCTGGCGTTCGAGCAGGTTTGCCACATCGGGATCACGACGGCGATCTTCGATCACGACTACGCGCTCGACGAGCTCGACCTCCGCGCGCTCGCGCTCGTGCACGACGACGAGGGCGTTCCGTGCATCGGCCTCTGGAACCGCCGAATCACGCCGGCCGTTCGCGTGATCGGCCGCACCGACCCGAAGGGGCTGACGAAGGCGCGGCTGTCCTTCAAGATCGGCGATGGCAAAGACGGCGGCTGGCCGCTCTGCGGCTTGGTGAAGGAGCACCTCGGTTTCGAGGCGGTTCACGCTTGGCGCCGCGTCCACGACGCCAAGCGTTGGAAGGCCGACGTCGCCAAGGCCGAGGCGTCCCACGCCGCGATGATCGCGCGCCTCAAGGAAGAGGACCGTGCAAAGCGCGCCCGCGCGAAGCAAAACCGCGCAACGTCGAAGCCAACGAGGTGACGCGCCCGCCTCGCAGCCTGCGATAATCGGCGGGCGCGAATGGAGCTCGAGCGGGTGGGGGGATTCTTGTTTCTCGGGACACTCGCGGTCGGCGCGGTGGCCGAGGAGCGCGAGGCCGCGGAGGCCGCGCTCCAGTTTCGCTTTCCGGCGAGCTACGTCGAAGCCCTCGCGGCGTTGGGTCGCGGCACGTTCGACGAAGCGCGCTGGATCCTCTCGCCCGCGCGCGTGCAGACTTACGGGAGCCTCTTCGACGAAGGCCTCGTTCGCGGGCCGCCGCGGGATTGGCTCGTCTTCGCGGCCTCCGACGACGGAACGAGCTGGGCGTGGTCGCCGAGCGCTCCGCGCGTGCGCGGCGAGCCCGCCGTGCACTGCATTCCGCGCGGCTGCTTCGGCCCCGATGATGCACTCGCGGCGCCGCGCCTCGTCGCGAACGACGTCGTCGGACTGCTCCGCGCGTTTCGCGCGGAGGCTCGAAAGGCCGGCGCCGTGCGCCCCTACTTCGTCGCCGAGGCGCCGCTCCTCTTGGTGGGTGACGTTCACGCCGACCCGCCGAGAAGCGCGCGCTCGGTCGCCACGGCGCACCGCGACGTCGATCGCGCCCTCGCCGGCGCCGTTCGCCTCGTGCGCTTCGCGACCGACGCCGTCCGGGTCTCGCGCTGGTTCGTGCCCGACGCTGACGCGATCCTTTCGATTCAAACGAACGTCCGATCGCGTGACGCGAACGACCGCGCGCCCTCGTCGACGCTGCGCGTCCGGTTTCTCGGCGACGCGCGCGTGGAAGGGCTCGATCCGGTGATCAGGACCCTCGACGCGCTTGGTTGGACGTTCGCGCGCGCGCGCGCCGCAACCGTCGTCTGGCGACGAGCGAGCCGCGCCGGGCTCAGCCGCGTCGAAGCCATGCTCGCGCGCGTCGGCGCGCGGCTCGATCCTCCGCCCGCGTCGTGACAGTGCGCGCGGAGGTGGGGCGAGAGACCGCGGCAGCCTCGTGGGGCGTGACCGGCGCCGTGCTCCTGAGCATTGCAGTCGCACGACGCGGCGTGTGTCTTCATCGTCTTGGGACGCGCATCTCATCTCTCGGCGCGCTTCATCATCGGTCGGGACGCGCAGCGCACCCCGCGGTGCGCGTCGTCATCGTGTCCAGGCGCGCGGGTCGCCTTTGCGCCCTATCGCGGCGTGCCGCTCCGGTGACGGCGCGGTTGGTGGTGACGATGGCGCGCGGGATCCACGCACGGCGCGATGCGCGGGGCGCGGCGCAGTGCGCGGGACCGGTGCGTTGGCGCTCACGATCGCGCGAGCCGTGCGAGGTAGGCGCGCCACGCCTCGTCGGGCGGCGCATGGCGCTCGAGGTAGGCAGCGCGCGCGGTGTCGTCGAGCGGTGACCAGAACGGGAGCCATTGCTCCAGGAACCAAGCTTCGCTCTTACCTTGGCGCCAGCCGCTCCACGTCGGCTCAGTGCCAGGGTAGGCGATCCACGTCGGCGGCGGCTCGGGTGCATCGTTCTTCATCGGCGTTCGGGTTCTCGTGAACGGAGCCTGCTTTGTAAACCCAGCGCGGCGCGACGTCATTCCGGCGTGAGCAGCGCGGTGCGGCGCGGGCCTATCATGGCTGGTGGGCACAAGCCGCGCCGCCCGAGCGGTGTGACGATCGCTGCGCCAGCGAGGTGGGGCGCACTACACTCCCTGTATGGAGCGTCGTCTCTCTTCCGCGCGCGCGGCGACGCTCGACGATCTCGCAGCGCTCCCGTCGAACGTGGTCGGCGAGATCATTGCGGGCGTCTTGCATACGAGGCGTCGCCCCGCGTCTCCTCACGCGGCCGCGGCGTCGGCCCTGGGAGAAGAGCTCGGCCCACCCTTCAAGCGCGGTCGTGGCGGGCCGGGTGGATGGGTCATCCTCGACGAGCCCGAGCTGCATCTCGGCGAAGACGTCCTCGTCCCCGATCTTGCTGGATGGCGCCGCGAACGCATGCGGCAGATGCCGCACGCCGCGGCCTTCGACCTCGCGCCCGATTGGGTGTGTGAGGTTCTCTCTCCGTCGACGCTCTCGATCGACCGCGTCGGGAAGGTGCCGATCTACGCGCGCGAAGGCGTGGGTCACGTGTGGCTCGTCGACCCGCTCGCGCAGCTCCTCGAGGTGCTCCGGCTCGACGGGGCGACCTATCGGTTCATCGCCTCGTACTCCGCCGCGGCCACCGTGCGCGCCGAGCCGTTCGCCGCGATCGCCCTCGACCTCTCGATCCTCTGGGCCCGATAGCGCCTCACCGGCCTCGCTTGAGGAGGTGGTCGAGAAACTGAGCTCGGTCGTTGAGGAAGTCCCGCGTCAGCGTGACGTGCTCCAATCTGTCGTAGTCGCATCGCTCGATCCCCGCCTTGTCGAGCTCGTAGATGAGCGCGCCGGGGTAGGCCATCACGATGGGCGAGTGCGTGGCGATGATGAACTGCGAGCCCTGCGCTACGAGCTCCGCCATCCGGACGAGGAGACTGAGCTGGCGCGCGGGCGATAGCGCGGCCTCGGGCTCGTCGAGGATGTAGAGGCCGTGCGGGCCAAATCGATGCTGGAGGAGCGCCATGAACGACTCGCCGTGAGACTGCTCATGGAGTGAGCGCTTGCCATACGAGTTGATCACGGGTGGTGCGACGGCCGGCTCCGCGTCCATAGCCTCGATGTTCGTGGCTACGTTGAAGAAGCTCTCCGCACGAAGGAAGAAGGTATTTCGAGGGCGGTAGACGCTGCGAACCAGCTTGAGCGCGCGGTGGAGCGGCGACTCGGAGGCTCGGGTCGCGAAGTTGAAGTTCATCGTACCGCCCTCCGGATTGAATCCTGCCGCGACGGCGATGGCTTCGATCAGCGTTGACTTCCCGGCACCGTTCTCGCCGACGAGGTACGTCACCCGGTCGAGCGCAAGACCCCTCTCGAGCGCAGCGACAGCGGGGATGTTGAACGGGTAGGCCTCACGCCGCTCGATGCGATCGGTGCGGAGGCCGACCGTCCGGAGGAACGGCTCCTCCGTCTCGGATGCACTCATCGAGCCGCCACGACGCAAGTTGGCTGGCTTGAGCGGCGCGCAAAACGCGTTCGCGTGGCGTCGACCCAAGAACGCGCGATTGTCGACCTGGGGCTCAACGGCTTCGCTACGCCTCGCCTCGCAGCTTCCGCAGACGTTCCGTCATGAACTCCGGCGCTAGGTCGGGGTGCGCCAGATAGGCGATCAGGGCGAGGTCCTCGTGAAGACCGGCCACCAGCGTCGCTGCCTCGTGTCTGATCTGAGCAAACTCGGTTGGCTCCATGGTCGCCTTTAGCTCGAATAGGAGATCATTGAGCACCACGGCGCACTTCGTCGACGCCTCGATCACTACCATGGCTTGCTCGCGCGTCACTTGGCACGTTCCTCTCCGCGATCCATTGCAATACGCACGCAACGACGGCCCGAACGTGGTTGCTCGCGCCGAACCTCGCAAGCCTAGCCGAGATGGCTGGGGCTTTCGGCGGTGAGTTGGGCGCGGAGGCGATTGGGGCGGTGCGGGTCTTTCATGCTGGGCGGCGCACAAATCGCGCCGCCGGAGCGGCGTCACGATTTCTGCGCCAGCGGGGGCATGAAAGACCCGCACCGCCCCTCGTCTCTGCCACATCAACGGCTCGTCGCGTATCACGTCGCGATTGAGCTTCTCGTCGCCATCAAGGGCGCTGACATTCGCGATGCCAAGCTTCGTGACGAGGCGCTTCGCGCTGCCAAGAGCGCGGTGCTCAACATCGCCGAGGGCGCGGGGCGCGTGACGCGCGCCGACAAGGGGCGCGCGTTCACCATCGCGCGGGGCGAGGCGCTCGAGGCCTTTGCCGCGCTCGAGACCGCGGCGGTGATCGGGGACGCGGAGGCTCAGGCGGTCGCGGCTGCCGAGCCGATCGCTCGTCGGCTCTATGCGCTGCTCAACGGGCTTCTCCGGTGCTGAGCCCTGCACCCGCACCCGCTCCTTGCTTGACCCTGCACTTGCACCTGCACCGTCCCCGTCAGCCCCGCAGGAGCGGGAGCGGGTGACTTGGAGCGGGAGCAGGTGCGGGAGCGGGTGACTTGGAGCGGGAGCAGGTGCGGGAGCGGGAGCAGGTGCGAGAGATCACTGAGGGCCCGCGCTCGCGCAGCCTTCGTTGGGGAAGCAGAAGGCGAATTGGCCGTAGGGGAGGCAGCCCTCGTTGGCGTGGGCGCAGGGGCTCTTGCACGCGACCGTGGCGCCGTCGAAGGTGTTGCCGCTCGAGCCGCACGCGCGTTGGTAGCCGGTGAATTGGCCGGGGTCGCAGGTGCCGCAGTTGGTGCAGTCGCAGCCGGCGACGCATTGGTAGACGTCGATCTGGTGGACCTTGCCCATGCACACCGTGCCCGTGGGGCACGCGTGGCCGCCGGTGCCGTCGCCGTTGTCGCACTTCTTGTCCTTGCACGCCGAGCAGCTCGAGCCGGCGTCGCACGTCGCCGTGCCGCTCGCCACCCACTCCACGAAGCCGTCGCCGTCGCCGTCGCGGCAGACCTCGTACGCGGTGTCGTCGGCGCTGCAGCGGATGGCGCCTTTGTCCTTGAGGGTGCCGTCGCGATCGATGCAGCGGAGCTTGTGCATCGGCGAGCACGTGTCGCCGTACTGCACGTAGTCACCCTCGCAGTGGCATTCGGGCATGTTGAAGGGCGGGCCCGCGAAGCACGTGCCGTGACCGCCGCACGTGTGACCGTCGCACGCGCTCCCGGTGATCGGCTGGCAGCCGCTGAGCGTCTCGTAGTAGCCGGGCGCGCACTGGCAGTGCTGGCCGCTCTCCCAACCGAAGACGCACGTGCCGTTGGGGCCGCACGATTTGGTGCATGCTGCACATTGTCCGGTGGTCGTGTCGCAGCCTTGGCCGGCCGTCGGGCAGGTCGCGCATTTCCCGCCGCAGCCATCGGAGTCGCCGCACGTCTTGCCGCTGCAGTTGGGGACGCACGCGCTCTGACACGAGAGCGTCGACGGGTTGCACGTCTGGCCGGCGGGGCACGCCGAGCACTTGCCGCCGCAGCCGTCGCTCTGTCCGCATGTCTTGCCCGCGCAGCTCGGCGTGCACGACGCCACGCACTGCTTCGACATCGTGTTGCACGTGAGGCCTGCCGCGCACTCGGTGCAGACGCCGCCGCAGCCGTCGGAGTCGCCGCACTTCTTGCCCGTGCAGCTGGCGCTGCACGCGGGGTTCTTGCACGTGTACGTCGCCGTGTCGCACGTGAGGCCGCTCGCGGGACAGGCCGTGCACTTTCCGCCGCAGCCGTCGGACGCGCCGCACGTCTTGTTGGTGCACGACGGCGTGCAGCCGAGCGCGCCGCCGTCACCGGTCGGGGTCACGCTGCCGTCCGGCTTCACCGGATCGAACGACTGCGGTCCGCCGCCGTTGCTCGTCGTCGCGCTGACGCCTCCGTCGGACTGGCCGTCGCGATCGAACGCCACGCTGTCGTAGCCCAGCATCGACGCGCACCCGATGGCCGAGCCACCGAAGAGGAGACCAACCGCAAAGAGTGCGAGCTCGGCGCGAGAGGACATGTGCAAGAGCCAAGCAACGCGCGCGCCAGCGACGATTCGCGTGAAATTCGAGGCTCGCGCGCTGGCCGTTGCACACCGAGTGCAACCGCACCGCTTGGTCCGCGCCGCTCATGTGAGGGGCGCGGCTCACGTCGTGCTCGCACCAGAGCCCGATCAGAGCCCGTAGCAATCGACCGTCGGTCCGCCGCCCGACACGCTGCACGAACCCGGATCGCACTGACCCTTGCCCTTGGCGGACGCCGTCGCGCACGAGCAACCCGGGCCGCAGTTGGCGAGGAGCTCACACGAGTACGTCGGCGGCGGCGTTCCGCCATCCGCGAACGCGACGCCCGCGTGGAACGCGAGACAGTACTCGGTGGGCTTGCATTGCTTTCCGCCGCACGGGAAGCACGCCATCGGGAAGGCCTCCATGCCCTGCCACTTGCCGCCGGTGCAGACGAGCGAGTTGCAGAACTGGCAGGGATCCGTGCACGGGCTCGGCGAGCAATGCTCGCCTTCCTTCGCACAAGCGTCGCCCTCCTTCGCGCCCGGGCAGGTGGTGGCTTTGCCGCCATCCGCATCGAGGCGCGTCACATCCGAGCCGCCGTCGGTCGCGGCGTCCGCGCCCGTGGAGACCGATGCGTCGGTGCCCGAGTCGGAACCGGTATTCGATGCCGTCGAGATGACGGTGCCCTCACATCCAGCGGCGAACGCTGCGAGGACGGGCGCGAACGAGAAAGCGAAGAGCGAAACGCGTGAGAGGCTCATGCCGCGGCCCAAAGCACGACACGTACCAGCGCGCGACACACCGTGATCCGCGCGTTTTCACGCAGACCGCGTGTGTCAGCCTGTGCCCGCGGCGCCAATCGTGGCCGCGGGGACGACAATTTCGACGACTACTCCGCGTCGCCCGATGCGAGCGCGAGCTGCGGGAGCTCGTGCGCCATGCGGATGCGCTTGGCCTCGAGGTAGCCCGCCGAGAACGGATTGGGCGGGATGACGACCGGGAGGCGACCCTTCACCTCGACGCCGAGCGCGCGCAGGCCGCGCACCTTCTCGGGGTTGTTGGTGAGGAGGTACACGCTCTCGACGCCGAAGTGCCGGAGCATGTCCGCCGCGACGTCGTAGCGACGCGCGTCGTCGGGCAAGCCGAGCATGCGGTTCGCGTCGACGGTGTCGTGGCCGCGCGCTTGAAGCTCGTACGCGCGAATTTTGTTGGCGAGACCGATGCCGCGGCCCTCTTGCCGGAGGTAGAGCACCGCGCCGCGACCGCGCCGCGCGACCTCGGCGAGCGCGCGCTCGAGCTGCTCTTTGCAGTCGCACTTGAGCGAGCCGAAGACCTCGCTCGTCATGCACTCGGAGTGGACGCGAATCGGGACGTCGTCGCCGGAGATGTCGCCGAAGACCATGGCGACGTGCTCCTTCTCGATCGTGGAGCCGTCATCGGCCTGGGCCTGCTCGATGAAGACGTGCGCTGCGAAGGTTCCGTGACGCGTGGGAAGGGGACTCGACGCGACCCACGCCAGACGAGGCCGGATCACCCGCTCTTGGGGGACGTGCATCTCTATGAACTCCTCTCGATATTCGACATTCCGAAGGCAGCGCGAGCCCGGGAAGGCGCTCGTTCTAGCAGAAGAAGCGACGTGCTCCTTCTCAAAGTAGGTCTGGGGTAAGGCTTCGTCAAAACGTGCCGGGCGGTAGGGCGGGACGATTCGTGAGAACGCTCGAAGCGCTCATCACGCCTGCGCGAGGAGCGGCGGGCTCGTCGTCGCCAGGAGCTCTTCGAGGGTCGCGAACCGCGTCACGTTCGCCGGAAGCTCGGCGAGGTGTTGGAAGCCAGGGCCGCCCACGATGATCTGCGTTCGGCCCGACGTGCACGCGCCGGCCACGATGGCGAGGTCACGCTCCAAGGTGGCGCTCTCGGCGCAATCCGACGCGCTGAGCGCGACGAGGGCCGGCGGATTTCCGGCGACCATCATGGCGAGGTCCGAGGCCGGGACGTTGGCGCCCGCCGTGGCCACGCGATAGCCCTCGGCGACCAGCACGAGCGACACCATGCGAACGCCGATGTCGTGACGCTCTTCGCCCAAGCACGCGCAGAGCGCGCGACCGCGATCGCTGCGGCTCGATCGCTCCACGAGCGGACGAATTCGCGCCAGCATGTCGCCGATGGCCGCCGACGCGATGTGCTCTTGCGCCGCACTCACGCGCCCGCGCGCCCAGCCCTCACCGATGTCGCGCATGGCGGGCGCGAAGATTCGGTCGAAGGTCTCGGCGAGCGACACGCCCTTCAAGCGCTGGTTGGCGATGAACGACACGAGCCCGTCGACGTCGGAGGCGAGCGCGAGCGATCGAACCTCGGACTGGTCGGGGGAGAGCGAGGTGGCCGGCGCGATGGGCGCCGGAACCTCGTCGCGCTGATCGGAGAGGAAGGCTTTGACGTCGCGGAGCCGGAACTTTCGGTGGCCGCCGGCGGTGCGGAAGCAGCGGAGCGTCCCTGCGTCCGACCAACGCTTCACAGTGGCCTCGCTGACCCCCAGCATGGCCGCGACGCGCTTCGTCGACACGATATCCATGCCGTGTAGTGTGAGCGCTTTGGTCGATGTGACAAGAGTGCGCGAGCGCTTTATGAGCGATCGCGTTGGAATGTGAGCGTTTTTAGTTGGTGCGCTCGCTCTCCGCGTCGTCGAGCGGCCGAGATCGCGTGCGTTTTTGAAGGGTTGCGGTGTCAGCGAGCGCGCGCGCGAGGGGCGGCAGGGCGCTGGCAGAGCCGGGTGAGCATCTCTTCGAGGACCGCGTCGGGCGGGCGGCGCGAGCCTTTGAGGGCGAGGTCGGTCTCGGCGAGGACGAGCATCCATCGCTCCACGTCGCGGGCCGGGACGCTCCCGGCGAGCTTGCCGAGCTCGCGCGCGCGGAACGGTTGGAACACGCCGGCGCGCTTCGCGGCCTCGTCGGACGACGCGCCGGCCAAAGTCTCCGCTTGGTAGCGCGCGAGCTGACGAATCGACCAAGCGAGCGCGCCCAAGAGCGGGAGGCCGCGGTCGCGCGGATCGTACGCCTCGGACAGCGCGCGAAGCGCGGCGCCGAGATCGCGACCGCGCACGGCCTCGACGACGGCCCACGTGTCGGCGACGCGAATCTTCGCCACGCACTCGGCCACCGCTTCTTCGGTGATGGGCGCGCTCGGGCCCACGAAGAGCGAGAGGCGCTCGAGCGCGTCGTTCACCGCGCCGAGCTCGGGGCCCGCGAGCTCCGCCAAGAGATCGGCGACCTCGCCATCGATGCCGTTGCCGAGCGCGCGCGCGCGACCTTCGATCCAGCGCGGCAAGTCGCGGCGATCGAGCTCCGCGCAGTCGACGACGAAGCCCGCCTTCTTGGCGCTCGTGACGAGGCGGCGCCGGCCGTCGATCTTTCCGCCCGCGAGGACGAGGCACGTCTCGGCGATGGGCGAGGCGGCGTAGTCGGCGAGGCGATCGAGCGGCGCGAGCGCGTCGCCTTTGCCCTCGGCGCCGTCCCACCGCTCGACGCTCGAGACGAGCACGAAGCGGCGCGGCGCCATCATCGGCACCGTGCGCGCGGCGGCGATCACCTTCTCGACGTCGGTCTCGCCGGCCGTGAACTTGTCTTCGTTGAAGTCGGCGATGCCGCCGCCGAGCGCGGCCGCGCGGATCGCGGCCACGACTTGATCGCGGAGGTACCGCTCGTCGCCCGTGACCAAATAGACGGGCCGCAGCGCGCCGCGCTTGGCTTCGTCGATGGCCGCGTCGGGTGTCACGTGAAGGTCAGGCGCGGCGGCGGCGACGGATCGAGAGCGCGAGCGCGAGGCCGAGGAGCGGCGCGCCGGCCAAGAGGCCCGCGTCCTTGCGACCGACGACGTCGCAGCCGCAGCCCTTGGGGCGATCCTTGATCTTCTCTTCTTCGGTGGGGTTGAACGCGTCCTTGTTGACGAACGCCGGGGGCGGGCCGCTCGGCTCGACCTCCTGCGACTGCATCTCGAACTTGGGCTCGTCCTTCTTGGGCTTGTTCGCGTCGTCGCCCTTCTCGGTGCCATCGCCGACCTTCTCGACGCCCTTCTTCTTGGCCTCGAAGGTCATGCTGCGGCGATCGACGACCGGGTTCTCACCCTTCAAGGTGAGCGTCATCGTTCCGCCGACGTCGGTGCCGTCCGCGGTGCGGATCTGGAGCTTCCACTCGCCGGCCTCGTAGCCGCGATCGCGCGGGAGCGAGAAGTCGAAGCTCGTCCCTTTCCAGATCTTGCCCTGGGCGTTCGAAAAATCGACGTCCATGCTCTCGATCTTGGGCGGCTGGTTCTTCATCGCCACCGAGTTCGTGACCGGATCCTTGTGGTTGTCGATGAGCGAGCGCTCGAACACCATCGTCTCGGTGAAGACGAACTTCATCGGCACGTGCGCGAGCGTGGGCGCCTTGGGGAGCTCGAGCGTCACGCGAATGCGCCACGCGCCGCCGACCTCCTCGGCCGTGTTGGCCTTCAGCTTGGCGCTGCCTGACGCGAACGCGGGGAGGGCGAAGAAGAGGGCGGAGAGGGCGACCACGAGCGCGAGGAACCGAGACCGATTCATGGGGGCGGACGATACCGGATTTTCGCGGCGAGCGGGACGGTGGTAAGAGCCTCGTCGCATCATGACGTCAGCCAAGGCAGCCTCCTCGGTCCCGCGCGCCTCGCGCGTCCCGCCGGGGCTGCCTGCGGTAGGGCCGAGCGCCGTCGTCATCGGAAATTTCGACGGTGTCCATCGCGGGCACCAAGCCGTGCTGACCGAGGCCCGCGCGCTCGCCGCCGCGAGCGGCCTCGCGGTGACGGTCCTCACGTTCGATCCGCACCCGGCGGAGGTCCTCGCCGGGGCCGAGCGCGCGCTCTTGACCGCGATCCCGCGGCGCGCGGCCCTGCTGCTCTCGTTCGCCGATCGGGTGGCCATTCGGACCTTCGATCGCGCGTTCGCCCAGACGAGCCCCGAAGATTTCGCGCGCTCGCTGGCCGAAGATCTCGGGGCCTCGCTCGTGGTCGTGGGGCAGAACTTTCGCTTCGGGCATCAGCGCGCCGGCGATCTCGCGCGCCTCGGTGAGCTCGGTCGCGCGCTCGGCTTCCAAGTGCACGCCCACGCGCTCGCCGGCGACGCGGACGGTCGCTTCTCGAGCTCGCGCGCGCGAAACGCGGTGACGAGCGGCGCGCTCGACGTCGCGACGCACGTGCTCGGGCGCCCGCACGCGATCGGCGGCGAGGTCGTTCACGGCGATCAGCGCGGCCGCACCATCGGCTTTCCCACCGCGAACCTGGGCGGCGTCCCGGAGCTCGTGCCGCCGCGCGGGGTCTACGCGGTCCGTGTCTTTCGCGTGACGTCGCCCGCGGATGCGCTCGTCGAGGCCCTCGAGCCCCTCGCTGACGGCGTGATGAACCACGGGGTCCGGCCCACGGTGGCCGAGGGCCTTCGCCCCAGCTTGGAGGTTCATCTCCTCGATTTTGCGGGTGATCTCTACGGATCGCGCCTCCGCGTCGAGCTCGTGGCCAAGGTCCGCGACGAGAAGAAATTCGACGGCCTCCCGGCGCTCAAGGCCCAGATCGCCGAAGACGTCGAGTCGGCACGGGCCGCCTTGCGCACAGCCCCCGACGCGATGAAGATGGCGCCGCCATGAACCGCGAAGAACTCGAGGGCCTCGATCGCGACTCGCTCATCGCCCGCGCGGAGGCGCTCGGCGTCGCGCGCCCCAGCGTCCTCACGCGTCCCGAGCTGGTGGACGAGATCCTCGTTCGCACCGCGTCGGGTGGCGCCGAGCACGACGCTCGCCTTCGCGCCGCGCGCGGTCTCTTCGGACGCGCGCGCGATCTCCTCGCGCGCGTCATCGAGCGCGGCCTCCACCTCCCCGACGCGGCCGACATGTTCCGCAGCCGTCCGCCGCCTGCGTCGTCGCGCGGCGCCGCTGCGGCCGTGCCCACCGTCACGCTCGCCGAGATCTACGCGGCGCAGGGCCACAAGGATCGCGCCGTCGACACGCTCCGTCGCGTGCTCGAGACCGAGCCCGATCACGCCGCCGCCAAGTCGCTCCTCAGCCAGATCGAGTCCGCGGATCTGCCGCCGCCGGTCTTGCCGCCCGAAGAAGACGAGGTCGACGCCGGAACGAGCCCGTCGGCCGATGCTGCGGCCGAAGCCGCCGAGCCCGAGGATCCGAACAAGCCGTTCCTCCTCGACGACAAGCCGCTCCCGCCCCGCTACGACGTCGACGAGTGCGTGGCCATCCCCGTCGATCCGACGACCATGTTCGTCTACTGGGAGGTCCGCGACGCGACGCGCGCGCACCTCGAAAAGACGCGCCCCGGTGGCGCGATCACCCTCCGCGCGCTCGTCGTGATCCCCACCTGGGACGGTCCGCGCGTCGAGGTGCGTGACTTCACCGTGGGCGCGACGCTCGGCGATTTTTTCGTGCGCGACCTTCCGCGCGGCGCCGTGGTGCGCGCGGCCATCGGATGGCGCGCCGCCGAGGCCTTCGTGCCGAGCGCGCACTCACCGGCGCTCGAGACCTTGGCCAACGAGCCGTCGCCGCTCATGGCCGATCGATTGATGCGCTGGACGCCGCAGGGCACCTTCGCGATCGGCGAGGCCGACCGCGAGATGCCCGGCCTCCTCCGCGCGCTCGGGATCGTGGGCGAGCGCCTCCGCGCCGCGAGCCGCGCCGGCGCTTCGTTCACCGACGGTCTCCCCGGCACCGCGACGCTCGGCTCACGGAGCGGCGCGGGCGTTTCGTCGATGACGTACGGCGCGGGCGTGAGCTCGGCCGGCGTCCCGGCCCGATCGTTCGCGACGAGCTAAATCACGGTTCATGATCTTCGATCACGAACCTAGATTTAGGTCTGGTCAGGTGGGTGCTGCGCACCCCTCAAAACCTGCGGTTTTGAGCCTCCCCGCGTCGCCTTCGGCGAACCGCGCTCCGCGCGGAGGTGTTCGAGAATCATGCTCGCTGACTCATAGGGCTCGCACCCAGCGGCCGAGCCAGTACGCGACGCGGAGATCCGCGGCCGGATAGAGGGCGTTCGGATCGCCGTCGCCGTTCACGAGGAACGGATCGGTGCGCCAGAAGAAGTTGCTCGGCGGGCGCACCTTCATGGGCACGGGCTTGTCGGCCACGAGGCCCCATTTGACGCTCTTGAGGCTCACCGTCGTCACGCCGTCGTTCAAGAGGCACGAGCCCGCGGCGATCTCGCTCGCGTCGCAGTTGGTGACGCCCGTCGCGTAGAACGGCGCCTCGGGGAACGTGGTCAGCGTGTCGAGCGCGCGCCCCAGCGCGGCCTGATCGAAGGTGCTCGCGGCGGCCGAGGTCGCGGTCGCGTTTCCGCTCGACGCAGCGACCACGAGATCGAACAGCGACTGCTTCCACTCCGCGGGCCGCGCGCCCACGAGCGGCGCGTAGAGATCCTGCTCGACCGGCTTCTTCAGCGTGGCCTCGGTGGCGGCGTCGCCGACGTAGCGATGCGCGAGCCACGCCGTCATGAAGAGCATGTTGTAGCCGGAGTGGTTCGACTGATCGCCGCCGAGGCCGACGACGAACATGCTCGTCGTGGTGGCCTTGGGCAGGCCGCGCGCGTGGACGAGCGTGTCGAGGTAGCCCTTGGCGCTCGCGTCGTCGTCGATGCTCGCGAGCCCCGCCACCACGCCGAGCGCCATCATCGACGACGGGCCGTTGATCAAGAGGTAGTCACGATCGACGCTCGTCTCGTGCATGTTGCCGTTGTACGAACGGCGTCCGTCGGGATCCCAGATCTCGAGGTCCTTGCCGCTCGGGCGAACGACGCGCAGGCCATCGAGCACGCTCTTGGCGTCGGCCTTGAGGCGCGCGCGCCGCGCCGGATCGAACGTGGGATCTTGCGCGATCACCTCCCACGTCGAGGCCATGCCGAGCACCCAGCCGATCATCATGTCGCGGCTGCACGAGTCGACCCAGTGGAGGTTCGGGTAGAGGTGCCCGACCGAGTTGTCGTCGCGGAACGTTCCGTTGTTCTTCTCGGCGGGGAGGGGCGCGTGGCTCGCGTCGAAGAGCGGCGTGGTCGGCGTTGCGCCGTCGCCCGGCAGATCGACGCGCGTCAGCGCGCGCGCGATGCCGCCCGGAATGCCGGGAATCGTGACCACCACGTGGATGGCGTCGAGCGCGACCTCGAGGACCTTGCGCGCGCGCGCGACGTCGTTGCAGCTCCCGCCGCGATCGCGGAGCACGCCATAACGGAACGCGTCGGCCGCCATCGCCGCGCCGGCGTACATGCCGGTCGCGAACTGCCAGGCCGTGACGGCGTCTTTGGGATCGACGCCCTCGTATTGCAGGAAATCGTCGGTCGGATCGGCGTCGGTGGGATCCCACGCGCTCTCCAACAGGTGCGCGAGCTTCTGCCGCGTGGTCACGTCGGTCGTGAAGCTGAGCCCGCTCACGTCGAGACCGGCCGGATAGATCGACAGCGCCTCGTGGAGTCGATCGTGCTTCGCGACGCGCGCCGCGAGGGCGGCGTCGTATCCGGTTTGGCCGGGGCCGGGGATGAGGCTCGACCACGCCCCAGCCGAGGGACACGTCGGCCCGGCGTCGATGGCGGCGGCGTCGGCGGCAGCGTCTCCCGTGGGTGACACCACGACGTCTTGGCTCGCGGCGTCGCCTCGCGCGCCCGCGTCCGCGGCGGCGGCGAGGGAGGGGGAGTCGGCCGGGCCCGCGTCGGTGCCGCAGGCCGCGGCGCTCGCAAGCCCCGCGATCAACGCGATGAGCCTGGAATTCATGGCGATCGCGCGCGCTTCAACGGCCATCGCGAGGACGTCTACTCCGGCGCGCGGCGGTGCGCAAAGGGGTCGAGGCTTATTTCGTGGAGCGGGCGCGGCCGATCACAGGACGTCGAGCGCGTAGCCGCCGTCGTCGTAGGCGCGGCTCGCGACGCTCTTTCGGAGCTCGTCGTCGTTGCGATCGAACGCCGCGAGGTTGGCCTCGAGCCGGCGCTCGGCGATGCCCGCGTAGATGGTGGCGAGGTTCAGCTTTCGGCGCGCGCCCTCGACGCCGCGCCGCTCGACCTCGCGTGACGTGCGCGACACGATCGCGCCGAGCGCATAGAGGTCCATGGCCATGTCGGCGAGGCGGCGCTGCGAATACTGCATCTCGCCGATGTTGCGCCCGTGCTTGCGGAGCGCGCGCTCGCTCGCCCGCGCGAGCTCACCCACGTAGCCGTCGACCAGCGTGGCCTCGCGCGCGAGCGCCGGGTGCACCTTGGGGAGGCGCTCGCGGCCGAGCGCGTCCTTGGCCTTGCGAAGCGCGAAGTCGCCGAGCGTGCCGAGCCCGCGCATGGGCTCCTTCATGGCGCGCTTCACGTCGGCCATCGCTTCACCGGGACCGGCGACGCCCGAGAGCGCGATGAACGAGCGGAGGATCTCGTTCGTGCCTTCGAAGATGAGGTGGATGCGCGAGTCGCGCAGCATGCGCTCGTACGGGTGCTCGCGCATGTAGCCTGCACCGGCGGCGATCTGCAGCGTCTCGCCGACGACGTGCCAGAGCGTCTCCGAGCCGAGGACCTTGCACGCCGCGCTCTCGAGGGCGACGTCGACGTCGCCGGCTCCGATGAGGTGCGTCGTCAGGTACGTCGCGCTCTCGATGGCGTACGTCTCGGCCATCATCGTCGCGATCTTGTCCTTGATGAGCCCGAACTCGCTGATCGATCGACCGAACGCGCGGCGCGTGCGCGCGCGCTCGACGGCGAGCTTGATGGCGTGCTTCGAAGCGCCGACGCACCCCGCCGCGAGCCCGAGGCGTCCGGCGTTCAGCACTTCCATCGCGACCTTGAAGCCACGACCGGGCTCACCGAGCACCGCGTCGTCGGGGACGAACACCCCGTTCAACGTCAGCATGGGCGTCGTCACCCCGCGGATGCCGAGCTTGGGCGCGTCAGCGCCCACTTCGATGCCGGCGCCGCGCTCCACCAAGAACGCGGTGATGCGGGGCTTGCGTCCGTCGTCGGTCGAGCCGGTCCGGGCGAAGACGGTGAAGACGTCGGCGATGCCGCCGTTGGTCGTCCACGCCTTGCTGCCGGTGATGCGGTAGCCGCCGTCGACCTTCTCGGCGTGCGTCGTGATGCTGGCCGCGTCGCTCCCCGCGCCAACCTCGCTGAGCGCGAAGGCGGCCACCGTCTCGCCTCTGGCCATGGCCGGGAGGTAGCGCTGCTTTTGAGCCTCGGTGCCGAAGAGGAGGAGGCCCATCAGGCCGATCGATTGATGCGCGCCGACCACGACCGCGATGGAGGCGTCGAGGGCCGAGAGCTCGTCGATGACCCGGCTGAAGGCCGACATCGAGAGGCCCGCACCGCCGTAGGCGGTCGGAACGAGGAGGCCGAAGAGGCCGAGCTCGCGGAGACCGCCCAAGACCGAGGCTGGGACCGACGCGTCACGGTCGATCGCGGCCGAATCCACCTGAGCCGTGAAGAACTTTCGGGACGCATCCACCAGCCGATGCACCGCGGCCACCTCGCGGGCCGGGAGCTCCGGGTACGGAAAGAGCGCGCTCTCGGGGATCTCGCCCCGGAACATCGCCTTGAGGATCGACGGCTGAGTCATGACCGGAAAACGCGAGCGCTTTCGATTCCCTAGCCGTGTCGGTTCCCGCCGCCAAGCCCGACCTCCAGCCGAGGTGCTTTCTGGGCGCGATTTCCGAAACGTTTCTTGCCGTCGGGCACAATGGTTGCTACCCAAACGATTGGAGCCCCGCGCGCGCCCTCGCGCACCCCATCGCCGGTGGGGTTCCGTGCACCTCGGGCGAGGACGGTGGCAACCCACGCTTTCCCCACCAGGCGCACGCAGCTCTGCGCGCGATGGGCGGGGGATACTGCTTTTGAAGCGTGACGCGTTTTTCAGAGCCCTGGAGGCCGCCGCCCGCAAGCGGGGCGCGCTGGTCATGGGGATCTGCAACGTCACGCCGGACTCTTTCCGCGATGGCGGCCGCTTCCTCGCGCCTGCCGCGGCGCGCGCGCAGGTCGATCGCCTGCTCGCCGAAGGGGCCGATGTCCTCGATCTCGGCGCCGAGTCCACGCGGCCCGGCGCCAAGCCCGTCTCCGAAGACGAGCAGCTCGCGCGCCTCGAGCCGGCGCTCGCGCACGCGATCGAGCGCGGGGCCGTCGTGTCGATCGACACCCAGAGCCCGCGCGTGGCCGAGGCGTGTCTCGCGCGCGGCGCGCACGCCGTGAACGACGTCTCGTGTCTGCGCGACGAAGGATTGGCCGACGCCGCGGCTCGCCACGGCGCGGCGTACGTTCTCATGCACTCGCGCGGGACTCAGGAAGCGATGGCCGGGTTCAGTCGTTACCCGGACGACGCGTACGACGACGTGGTCCGTGACGTGGCCCGCGAGTGGTCGCTCGCCGCGGCGCGCGCCGAGGCGCGCGGGCTCACGCGCGCGTCCTTGATCATGGATCCTGGCTTCGGCTTCGCGAAGAACGTCCGTCACTCCGCCGAGCTCTTGGCGCGCACGCGCGAGCTCGTGGCTGCGGTGGGGGCGCCGGTCCTCGTGGGCGCGAGCCGCAAATCGTTCCTCACGCTCGCCGATCCGTCGGCTGCGCCCGAAGAGCGGCTCGGGGCCTCGATCGCCGCCGCGCTCTTCGCGGTACGCGCCGGCGCGACCCTCGTCCGCGTGCACGACGTCCGCGCCACGTGCCAAGCGCTCGAGCTCGAGGCCGCCCTCGCTCGGACGACCGCGTCTCAAGCGGTCGGCAATGTTCCCAACCCGCGCAAGAACGAGGAGGCCTCGGCATGATCCCCGAAGGGCTCCGCCACCTCTTCGCTCCGCGCCCGTGGACCCAGGTGGGCATCGACGTCATCGACCTCCTGGTCGTGACGTACGTGATCTATCGCGCGCTCATCGTCCTCCGCGGCACGCGCGCCATGCAGATGGGCACCGGCCTCGGTGTCATCTTCCTCATCTACGTCGTCTCGAAGTGGGCGGGCCTCCTCACCCTCTTCAACGTCCTCTCGTCGCTCCTCTCGTCGGCGATCCTCATCATCGTCGTCGTCTTCCAGAACGACATTCGCCGCGGCCTCATGCGCGTCGGCGCGCGCGCGTTCTTGGCGGGCATCTCCAAGCAGCAAGAGTCCAAGGTCATCGACGAGGTCGTGGCCGCGGCTACGGATCTGGCGCGTCACCGCATGGGCGCGCTCATCTGCTTCGAGCAAGACGCCAACCTCGACGAGTTCGTTGTCGGTCAGGGCACCGTGCTCGACGCGCAGGTGCGCCGCGAGCTCTTGGTCGGCATCTTCGTCCCCGAGAGCGTCAACAAGCTCCACGACGGCGCCGTCGTCGTGCGCAACCTCCGCATCGCCAAGGCTGGCGTCTTCTTCCCGATGCCGGACCAGAAGATCGTCGACAAGTCGCTCGGCTCGCGCCACCGCGCCGCGCTCGGCATCACCGAGGAGACCGACGCCGTCGTCGTGGTCGTGTCCGAGGAGCGCGGCACGATCTCGCTCTGCTTCAACGGGAACATCGTCTCCAACCTCGACGGCGCGTCGCTCCGTCAGGCGCTCCTCGGCCTCTTCGGTCAGCGCGCCGGCAAGAAGAAGAAGGGTGGGGCCGCCGCCGACCGCGCGCCGTCGTCGCGTAAGAGCATCGGCGCGCAAGCGCAGACCGGCTCGTACCGCATCACGCTGCCGCCGCCGCCGCCCATGGCCGACTCGATCAAGGCGCCGCCGCGCCCGAGCTCGGTGCCGCCGCCGCCCGCCGTGCTCGCGCGGAGCGACGACAGCCGCGCCGACATGATGCGGCCGCTCGCCACGCCCAAACCCATGGAGCCGGCGCGCCCCATGCCCACCAGCGACGGTGAGTCACGCAAGGTGACGACGCCCGAGCCCTCGCTCCTCGAACGCGGCGCTCCCGAGCCGGAGAAGTGAGGACGGCCATGCAGCTCGCCACTGATCTCCGCGCCGCGCTCACCGAGAACCTCTACTTGAAGTTCTTGTCGTTCGCGCTCGCGCTCCTCCTCTACTCGTCGTTCCACGGCACCCAGGACGCGCAGCGATCGATCTCGGTCAACCTCGTCGTCGTCATGCCGCAAGACAGCGGCAACCGCGTCCTCGTGAGCCCGGTTCCCGAGACCGTTCGTCTCACCGTGCGCGGACCGCGCGCGGCGCTCGACGAGCTCCGCGCCGACGACGTCGGCAACATTCAGGTCGTGCTTCGCTCGAGCTCGGAGCATCAGGTGCGGCTCGATCCGGCGATGGTGCACGTGCCGCCCACGGTGCGCGTCGAGCAGATCGATCCGCCGGCGATCGATCTCGGTTGGGAGGACGTGGTAGTGCGCGATCTCCCGGTGCAGGTCAGCGTCTCCGGCACGCCCGCGCCCGGGTTCGTCGTGAAGAACGTGCCCGTCGCCGATCCGACGCGCGTTCGCGTGCGCGGCCCCAAGAGCGAGGTCCTCGTCCTCCAGTACGTCCGCGCCGACGCGTTCGACGTCACCGGCCTCACCGAAGGCTCCTACACGCGTCAGCTCGCGCTCGATCGTCCGCGCGGCCGCGTCACCATGGACACGTCGGTGCAGAGCGTGCAGGTCTCGACCGAGATCCACCGCGAGGTCGTGGAGCGCGCGTTCATCAAGCTCCCCGTGGCCGTGGTCGGTAACGCCAAGGCCAAGAGCCAGCCGGCCGAGGTCGACGTTCGCCTCGTGTGCCCCACCGAGATCGTGCGCGCGCTCCGGCCCGAGCAGCTCGTGCCGCACGTCACCGTGCGCTCGGCGACCCCGAGCGGAAGCGAGTCGGTGCCGGTCGACATCTCGGTCGACAAGTGCGAGGCGCACATCACGCCGAAGACGGTGGTGGTCCGATGGTGAATCCGCGTTACCTGTCCGCGGCGTTCGGTGGGCTCTCGCTCCTCGGCGCCGCGCTCGCGTGCAACCCCGAGGCGACCAAGGACGCGAGCGTCCCGTGCAAGAACGACGTCGAGTGCACGAGCGGCCTCCAGTGCTTGCCCACGCGCAACGGCCTCTCGGGTGAGTGCCTCGCGCCGGTGTGCAGTCGGAAGTGCACGACCGACAGCGACTGCAAAGGCATGCGCTACAGCTCGGACGGCCAAGAGTGCTTCACGTGCAAGGACGTGGGCGGCTGCTCGCTCGCCAACGGCTCGTCGGGCGTCGCCGACGCCGGCGTGAAGACGTGCGTCGATCGCTGCGAGCTCACGAAGTGAGAGGGGCCCCGTCGCGCGCCGGCTGAGGGCGCGTCTTCACAAAATGAAGACGCCACCCCGAGCCCGGCTCGGAGTGGCGTCGATGCTGATGCAGTCGAGGCGAGCGTTCGATCAGAGCTCGCTCGGGTACGCCTTGAGATCCGAGACGCACCAGTAGAGCGAGATGGTCTTGTCGGGCGTGACCGCGGGAGAGCCGTTGTCCATCCCGGCCGAGAGCTTGCGCTGGAACGAGTTGCAGGCGCGCACTTGCGATGCGCCCTTCTCGTCGAGCGCCGACATGAGCTGGTGACACTCACGCGTGAGGCGACCGCCCGCGTTGCTCATGCCGGACGTCCTGGCCTTGGCGACGAGCTCGCTGCACGCGTCGTCGACCGCCGCGTTGTGGCAGACGTTCTTGATGACCTTTCCGCCGAGCTGCTGGATGGCGTAGTTGCCGATGGGCTTCTCCGGCGAGGCCATCTGGACCAAGAGCTTGATGCCGCCCACGAACTCGTTGGCGGGGTGCGCGCGGAGGCGCGTGCCAATGCCGAGGCAGAGGTCACGGTTCATGACGCCCTCGTCGGCCGAGCTGACCGTGAGGAGCTGGTCACAGGCCGCCTTCAGATCGACGACGCGCTCGTGGACGCCGGGGTCGGTGCAGATGCCGGCGACCGTCGAGTCGAGGCCTTCGACGCAAGACGAGACCGGGAACTTCTCCTTGCGCACGCAGTTCTCGACCTCGGTGACCGCCTTCGCCTCGAGGCCGGCGAGGAGCGACTTGCACTCGGCGAGGATCGCCTCGGGCTTCGAGTCGCCGCTGCGCGTGGTGTTGAACATCGGGTTGACGCTCGGGAGGATCGCCTTGCACTTGGTGCCGAGGGCCGCGTCCTTGGCGTCGTCGATGCAGGCCTTGGAGAGGGCCGAGAACCCGCAGTCGTAGATCGTCGACCAGATCTCCGGCTTCGACTGGCCAGCCTTGATGCAGGAGAGCGCGTCCTTGGAGATGTTGCTCTTGAACCGCGTCGCGTACGACGTGCACTGCCCGTACACGCTCGCCCAGTCCTGGTTCTTCGCCGCCTGCGCGTCGGCCAGGCCGGCGCAGAAGCTCACGTCCGCGTCGCTCGTGCGCGCCGAGTCGGCGCCCGGGTCCGTGCACTGCTGGCCATAGGCGAGTGCGCCTTCGTCCGCGTCGGCGCCATCGGACTGGGCGCCACTGCAGGCGACGGTGGCGAGGGAGGAAGCGAGCGAGAGGAAAAGGAGGCGATTGAGTTTCATGATGCACCAACGTTCTGCACGTCGTGTGCCGCCCCGTGGATCACGGGAAAACCCCAGAAAGCCTGAAATCGTGCCGTCCCGTGGGGCGGTGGGAAGCCCCGCGACACGAGGGGGCGCCGATCCGGGCTGGGGGCTCCATCCGCCGCCGTCGCGCCGGCGTGGCGCGTTTGGACAAGCCGCCCGGTCAGGCCGCGGGGGCGTCGGTGGCGCTCCCCGCGCGCTCGCGCCGCTCGTCCTTCTCGACGCGGCCGTCTTTGAGCGTGACCACGCGCGGCATCATCTGAGCGAGCGCCAAGTTGTGGGTGACGACCACGATGGTGGTCCCGCGCTGCTCGTTGATGCGGAAGAAGAGCTCGTGGATCTGCTGGCTCGTCTTGGAGTCGAGGTTGCCCGTGGGCTCGTCGGCGAGGAGGAGCTTGGGCTCGAGGACGAGCGCGCGCGCGAGGGCCACGCGCTGCTGCTCGCCGCCCGACAGCTCACCGGGTCGGTGGAGGGCGCGGTCCTTCAAGCCGACCTCCTCGAGGAGGGCCATGGCGCGCGGCTCGAGGTCGCGGCGCGAGCGGCCCTGAATGAGCCCCGGCATCACCACGTTCTCGAACGCGTTGAACTCGGGGAGGAGGTGATGGAACTGAAAGACGAAGCCCACCGTCCGGTTGCGGAGGTCGGCGAGGCGCGACGACGAGAGGCCGGTGATCTCGGCGCCGTCGATCTTGATCGAGCCGCTGGTGGGAATGTCGAGCGTGCCCACGCAGTGGAGGAACGTGGACTTCCCGGCGCCGGACTGCCCGACGACGCCGACCATCTCGCCGGCGCCGATCTCGAGGTCGATCCCGCGCAAGACCTCCAGCGTCCGCCCCATGTGGTGGAACGACTTCTTGACGTTTTCGCAGAGGACGAGGGGCGCGGTCACGACGGTTCGGGGTGGGATAGCACAGTTGCGGGGCGGCGGGCGCGCGCGCCTGTCGATCACTCGTAGCGGAGGCCGTCTACCGGCTGGATGCGCGACGCAGCCTTGGCCGGATAGATCGTCGAGAGCGTGCAGATCGAGAGGGCGGCGAGGGTCACGATCACGAAGTCGATGGGGTCGACGTTGATGGGCAAGCGGTCGATGTAATAGACCTCCGGGTTGAGCGGCAGGCCGAACCACTTGAGGCCCAAGCAGAGCGCGAGCGACATCGTGACGCCGAAGGCGGTGCCGATGGCGCCGATGATCACGCCCTCGCCCATGAAGGTGCGGAGGATGGCGCCGTCGCTCGCGCCCATCGCCTTGAGGATGGCGATCTCCTTGCCCTTCTCGGTGACCATCAAGAGGAGCGTGCACACGATGCAGAAGCTCGCGACCATGATGGCGATCGACAGGATCACGAACATCGCGAAGCGTTCGAGCTTGAGCGCCGAGAAGAGGTTCCGGTTCATCTCGCGCCAATCGCGGACGCGGAGCTCGGGGCGCGCCACGGCCTCGCGCACGGGCGCCGTGAGCCGGTCGGCGTTCTGCACGTCGATCGTGCGAAGGTCGATGAAGTGAACCTTGTCCTTGAGGTCGAAGTACTCCTGCGCCACGTCGAGCGTCACGTACACGTGCGACGCGTCGTACTCGTACATGCCGCTGTAGAAGACCGCCGCCACGCGGAACTTCTTCATGCGCGGGAGGACGCCCATCGGGCCGAGGTCGCCGAGCGGTGAGACCAGCGTGACCTCTTCGCCGACGTAAACGTGGAGCGTCTTGGCGAGCTCACGACCGATGACGATGCCGGGGTACAAGGGACGGAGCGAGAGGGCTTCTTTGACCGACGGATCGAGATCTTCGGGCAGGGGCAGGATGTCGCGCCCCTTCATGAACTTCTCGCCGCTCTTCCCGATGCCCACGACCTCGTCGGGCGGGAGGCGCCGGAGCTTGTCGGGATCGGACAGGTACTCGAACTTCCCGACCTCGATGTTCTGCTTGAGGTCGATGACGTCGCCGATGGTGTTGGGGTCGACGCCGCGGACGACGACGCCGGCGAGGTTCGACGCGCTCTGCACCATCACCTCGCCCTGAACGACGGGCGTGGCGCCCGCGACGCCGGGCACGGCGCGCGCGCGCTGCAAGGTCTCGTCCCAGTTGCCCCACGCGGCGCGGCTCTCGGTATCGATGACGACGTGCGCGTTGTTGCCGAGGATCTTGCGCTTCAGATCGGAGCTGAAGCCGCCCATGATCGACGAGACGCTCGAGAGCGAGCACGAGCTCACCGCCACGCCGCAGATGGAGAGGACGCTGATGATGGTGAGGAAGCCGCTCTTCTGCGAGCGCACGTGGCGCGCGGCCACGAACGACGAGAACGCGCGCCCCTCGAGGAAGTCGAGGATGGCCGGGAGGAGCGAAGCGAGGAGCGAGAGGACGAGGCCCACGCCGAGGAACACCGCGGCCACGCGCACCGTGGCGTCGCCGAACGACCAGCCCGCGGAGCGCATCTGCGTCGGCTGGCGCAGGATAAGGACGCACGCGACCGCGAACGCGAGCGCGAGCGCCACGAACGACGTGCGGAGCGCGGCGCGCAAATACGGAGAGCCCCAGCCGGGGCCGAAGAGGGGGCGGGCCGTGCGCGTGGAGAGGCGCGTGCACGCGTAGGCGAAGCCGACGCCGTAGAGCGGGACGGTGAAGAACACGCCCACGCCGCCGGCGATGAGCCCGACCACGATCGCGGGGAGAAAGCCGAGGAGGTAGATCCAGAGCTGGAAGCGCGCTCCGCTCGTCGCGCGCCAGCTCGAACGGATGGCGGCGACCGGTCCGGCCTTGGCGTCGACGACGTAGAACGGCGCGAGGCCGACGCCCGCCAGCGGGAGCCCCAAGAGGAAGAGCGGCCAGCCGAGGAGCGTCGCGACGAGCGCGAGGGCGAGGACCCCGAGCGGCGCGAGGACGTAGAGCGTCAGGGCCCGAACCGGGGCGGCGCCAGCGGCCAGATCGGCCCAGCGCGGCCGCTCACCGCGGGCGGCACGCGTGTAGAATGCAATGAGCCCGCCGCTCCAGATCGGCAGGAGCAAGAGGCCCACGCCCACGGCGGCGAGGCCGGCATAGAGCGCCACGCCCTCGCCGTGGGTGACCGGATCGGCGAGCATGCGGCGCAGGGTGAGGAGAACGCTCGTGACGCTCGGCTGCGCGGAGGCGCCGAGCGCCGATCCGAGCGACATCGCGAGCGCGAAGCCGCGGGCGCCGAACGCCAGCAGCGGGACCGCCAGGAGGAAGGGGAGGAGCGCGACCACGGTCCCCGCGACGAGGCGGGCGCCGCTTTGGCGCATCGCCTGCCAGCCGACGCCGATCGCCTCGCCGATGTTCCACGGCTGGGGATCGACGGCGTCTCGCTCGCCGAACGGTCGCCCTTCTTCCGCGCTCACGAAGCGGAGCCCTCGTCGCGTCGCGCCTCGGGGCGGAGCAGCGGGAAGAGGATGACGTCGCGAATCGACGCGGCCTGGGTGAGCATCATGGCCAAGCGATCGACTCCCATGCCGAAGCCCGCGGCCGGCGCCATGCCGTGCTCGAGCGCGCGCACGTAGTCCTCGTCGAAGTCCATGGTCTCCTCGGCGCCGGCCGCCTTCTTGCGGACCTGCTCGCGGAACCGCTCGGCCTGGTCGTCGGGATCGTTGAGCTCGCTGAACGCGTTGCACAGCTCGCGGCCGTGGACGAAGAGCTCGAAGCGATCGACGAGGTCCGGGCGCGCGTCGTTCCGGCGCGCGAGCGGTGAGGTCTCGAACGGGTAGTCCTTCACGAAGACGGGGAGCGAGCGCGAGCCGTCCTTGGAGCGGTAGTCCTCGGGGAGGAACGGCTCGACGAGGTACTCGTAGCAAGCGAAGAGGCGCTCACCGTCGTTTTCGCACTTGAGCATGCCCTTACGGAAGTTGCCCCAGTCGATTGCCTTGGCGCGCGGGCTCGCCTTGGCCCAGCCCTTGATGTGCTCGCCGAAGTCGGTGGTGAGGAGCGCGACCAGGCCCATGCCGCCCTTCTCGGCCACGGCCTTCTCCCACTCCGGGACCTTGGTGCGGAGCGCGCCGTCTTTGACGGCGTCGTTCATGGGCACGCGGGCGAAGGGCTCGGCGAACGTGAAGGGGCGCGCCTCGGTCCAGCGCGCGTGCGCGACCGGCATGGCCTGCGCGAGCTCGGCGTCGACGCTGCGGATCAAGAGCTCGGTGAAGTTCATCAGGTCTTCGTACGTGGCGTACGCCTGATAGAACTCGAGCATCGTGAACTCGGGGTTGTGCCGCGTGGAGAGACCCTCGTTGCGGTAGCAGCGACCGATCTCGTAGACGCGCTCGAGCCCGCCCACGACGAGCCGCTTCAAGTAGAGCTCGGGCGCGATCCGCATGAAGAGGTTCATGTCGAGCGCGTTGTGGTGCGTGTTGAACGGGCGCGCCGCGGCGCCGCCGATGAGCGTGTGCATCGTCGGCGTCTCGACCTCGAGGAAGCCCGCGCCGTCGAGCACCTTGCGGAGCGCGCGCACGATGAAGCTGCGGGCGCGGAAGACGTCCTGCACCTCAGGGTTGGCGATGAGGTCGACGTAGCGCTGGCGATAGCGGGTCTCGACGTCGGTGAGGCCGTGCCACTTCTCGGGCAGCGGACGGAACGACTTGGTGACGAGGCGCACGCGCTTGGGCTCGATGGAGAGCTCGCCGCGCTTGGACGCGGTGATCGCGCCCTCGGCCTCGACGATGTCGCCCACGTCGAGATCGGCGAGGCGCGCGTAGTCCGCCCCGAGCACGGCCTCGCTCACGAGGAGCTGGATCTCGCCCGTGCGATCGCGGAGGCGCAAGAACGAGAGACCGCCGGTGGAGCGGAGCGCGACGATGCGGCCGCGGACGTGAACGAGGCGCGCGCCGACTGCTGCCTTCACCGCATCTTCGGCGTAGCGGCCGCCCTCGCCGGGAGTGCCCGCGAGAGCGCGCGCGGCGGAGATGTCGAGCGTCTCGCCGCCGGCGCGCGCGACGACGTCGTTGGCGAACGGGTTCTCTCCGCGCTCGCGCACGCGCGCGGCCTTCGCCTTGCGCGCCTCGACGATGGCGTGCTCCGCGGAATGCGCGGCGGCGGGGGAGGCGGGAGCGGCGTCTCGGGGCGTACGATCGGACATGGGAGAGACGCACGTTTAGCCGTGCTTTTCCCCGATGTCGAGGTTCGGTTGGCCTGCGCTCCGGGCGGGGCGCGATCCCACTGCGGGGGCGGGTTTTCGCCTCGTCAGCTCGGGTTTCGGGCGGTGATGAACCAGGTGCTCGATGGGGCGTAGACCCCGCGCGGGGTCACGAACGGCGTGAGCGCTTCGGTGAGCGCCGCCATGATGGCCGGGCGGAGGCGGTCGGCTTCGGCGCCGGCGAGCCGGATGGCCTCACCGGCCGGGCCGAGCGCCATCGCGAACGCGATCGCGTCGTCGAGGTCGCGCCCGATGCAGAGATCGCGATCGTAGCGCTCGAACGTGATGCGCTCGAAGCCCGCGCTCCGCAGCATCGAGCTCACCATGTCGGGGCCGCTCATCGAGAACGGTCCCGGGCCGCAGTGCACCTGATCGGTCTCCTCGTGCGAGACGATCGGCACGATGGCCTTCACGCGGAGCTCGGCTTCGTGGAGCCACGGGTTGTCCTCGCGCTTGCGCCAGACGATTTGCGTGAACGTGCCGCCGGGCACGAGCGCCTTGCGGACATTGCGCATCGCCGCCCCGGGCAGGTTGAAGAACATGGTGCCGAAGCGCGCGAACACGTGATCGTAAGGCCCGCGGAGATCGTCGGTCTGCACGTCGCCGACGAAGAACTCGGTGTTCGTGAGGCCGGCCGCTCGCGCCGACTCGGTGGCGGCGCGGACGAAGTTCTCGGCGCAGTCGACGCCGCGCGCGACGCCGCGCGCACCGATCTTCTTGGCGATGAGCTGCGTGCTGTCACCGAAGCCGCACCCGATGTCGAGCACGCGCGCGGTCTCGCCGAAGCTCATGCGAGAGAGGGCCTCGTCGCTGTGGCGCGACAAGCTGTCGACCAAGAGATGCTGGAAGCGGCAGAATTTTTCGAAGAGGACGGTGTTCCAGGCCTCGATGATGATCTTGTTGTCGTCCATTGCTCCCTCCCTCACGCGTGCGTCGACGAAGCTACGCCAATCACACCTTCCGCGGGTCGCTTCGAGGGAGTAGGGTCGGCGTCATGAACCGAATCGTCCTCTCGGTGTCGATCCTGGCTCTACCGCTCGCCCTCACGGCGGGTGACTGCAAAACGACGGACTCATCCGCGGACGGCGGCGCGACGGGCGAGGCCGGCGCCAAGACCGACGCGGGCGACGCGAGCGTCGACGCAGGCGCGACCATCGCGTGCTACGTCGGTAACCAGTTCCGCTGCAAAGAGATCCAGAACCCGTCGGAGTCGCAGCAGACGAACCTGCCCATCGAGTGCTCGAGCGTGAGCGGCGATTACGGGACGAGCTGCCCGCGCGACAACTTCGGTGGAAAGTGCACGGTCGCGGCCGACACCGGCCCCAAGGACTCGCCCGAGATTCGCCGCTTCTACACGGGGCGCGATCTCGCGTACGAGCAGGACTTCTGCGTGAACACCGCGCACGGCGTCTGGTCGACGACGTTCTGAGAGCGCGCGGCGGTGCCGCCGCTCAGAGGCCGGCGAGGGGACCCGTCGCGTAAGGACCGAAGCCCGTCGTCGGCGCGCCCGCGTACCCGAGGAGGCTCACGAACGTGCGCGCGTACGGCGCGCCGCCGGCGTCGATCGTGCGGCCGCTCGTGAGCTTGCCGCCCGCCTTGCCTGCGATCACGACCGGCATCTGATCGGTCTGGTGCGCGAAGCTCCGGAAGTGCTCGGTGCCGAAGAAGACGAGCGAGTTGTCGAGCAAGGTGCCGCTCGCCTCGGGGACGGCTTGCATCGCTTGGAGCAGGAACGCGAACTGAGCGGCCTGATCGAGCACGATCTGCTTCATGCGCGCTTCGCCGGCGCTCGAGTCGTCGTGCGAGTAGCCGTGATGACCGACCTCGTTGTCCGGGCCGCCGCCGCCCGTGATGCCGAGCCACGGGTACTCGCGCTCGTCGGGGCGACCGCAAAGGAAGAACGATCCGTAGCGCGTGAGATCGCACGCGAGGGCGAGGACCAAGAGCTTCATCATGATCTGGGCGCGTTCGTTGGAGAGCGTGCCGAGGTTCGCCGCCGGGCTCGCGGGGGCTTGGCACGTGGCCGTGACCGGCGGCGGAAGAGCGGCGATGCTCTGCTGGAGCTCGGCGATCGCCGTCGCGTGCTGATCGAGCCGCGCGCGATCGGCTTGCCCGACGCGCCGCGTGAGGCGATTCAGATCTCCGCGTACGTAGTCGAGGACGTTCTTGCGATAGTCGGGCGGCGGCGCGGCGGTCGGCGTGGGCGCGGGCGTGCCACTCCCAAAGAGCTTCTGGAAGAGCTTGACCGGATCGTGCTCGGCTTGGACCGGTGAGGCCGCGCCCTGCCACGAGACGCCGTCGAAGTACGGCTCGTAAGCGTTGCCGATGCCCACCGGGAGCGATCGGAAGCGCGTCGCGCCGCCGAGCGCCTGTGCGGCGAACTGATCGACCGAGGGGCCGCCCGCGCCGCCCTTGATCGTTCCGTAGCCCGTGGCGAAGGTGCAGCAGCCGGTGGCGTGCGCGTCCGCGCGTCCGCTCGAGTCGTCCCCGTACTGCGGGCTCTTGTCGAGGTTCTCGATGGCGAGGACGCTGGTCTTGAAGGGCGCCAGCGGTCCCGCGAGCACGCTGCGGAAGTTGCCGAGCGGGTCGAGGTTGCCCCACCCGCACGGGAAGAAGAAGGTGAGGAGCCGCACCGGCGGCGGCGTCGGGGCTGCGCCCGCCGTGCCGTGGAGGAGCCCTCGATCGTCGACCATCGCGTCGAGGAGCGGGAGCGCGATGCCCGCGCCAATCCCTCGGAGCACGGCGCGGCGGCTGAGACGGAACGGCTTCATCGTTGGGTCCCTTCGATCGAGTAGGTGCGGTAGGCGTCGCTGGTGACGAGCGCGACCAAGAGCTCGCGGAAGTCCAAGCGCGAATTCCTGAATGACGTGTCGAGCGCGGCGACCCACCCGTCGTCGCTCGGCGCGAGGCTGCGTCCGCCGGCGAAGCGCAGCACTTGTCGGACCACGCACGCCGACACCTTGGGCGACGCGCGGAGGCGGGTCGCGAGCCCACGCGGATCCGCGAAGTCGGGCTGGTCGAGCCCGACCATGCGCCCTCCCGTGGGGACGCTCGCGCCGGCCGCGTCGGTCGGGTGGTAAGCGCCGATCATGTCGAAGCGCGCGAAGCCCTTGGCGATCGGATCCATGAACGAGTGGCAACCGGCGCACGCCGGTGCGGTCAAGCGATCGACGTTGGGATCCGGCGTCACGCCCGCCGGCGGCGGGGGCATCGTCTCGCACGTGAACGCGTCGCGAACGAACTTGCCGCGCAGGATGCCCATCAGCGTCTTCGACGGCGCCGTCACGTTGAGGACGCTGCCGTGGGTGAGGATGCCGCCGTGCGGATCGTCGTTTGCGAAGTCGACGCGCGTGAGCCCGGCCCCCGCGGGCGCTGGCACGCCGTAAAGCGGCGCCGAGGCCTGGTTCACGTACGAATAGCGCGCGGTCAAGAGATCGAGGAACTGCGCGCCGTCCGTCCACACGAAGTCGTCGACGAAGCGCGTGGTCTCTTCGGCGAGCGCGGAGCGGAGCGCGTCGGTGAAGAGCGGGAACGCCGCGGCGCTCCGCTGGATCGTCGCGAGCTTGTTCACGCGGAGCCATTGAGTGTGAAAGATGCGGAGCGCGTCCTTTGCGCGTGGATCGGTGAGGAGTCGGCGCGCCGTTGCCGCCACGCCGTCCGCCGTGTCGAGCGCGCCGCTCCCCGCCGCGTCGAGGAGCGCGTCGTCGGGGGTCGTGCCGACGAGGAAGTAAGAGAGCCTCGTCGCGAGCTCGTATCCGGTGAGCCGACCCTTGCCCGGCCTTTCGGCGATCGGCTCGCCGACCTCCACGCGATAAAGGAAGCTGGGTGACTGAAGTAGGCCTTGGAGGACGAGCTCGGCCGACATCAGCGGGTTCGGGTCTTGCGCCGCGGCGTCGGCGAGCGCGAGGAGGCCCGCACGTTCGTCGGCGTCGAGCGGACGCCGGTATGCGCGTCGACCGACGCGATCGACGATCGCCTGGAGGCAGCTCGCGCGCGTTCCGCCGGTCGGCTCGCACCCGAGGACCTTCGCGCGGCGCGTGGCGTCGGTGACCGTCGCGTGCGCGATGCGCGTCGCGAGCGCCGCGAACGACTCGACGACCGGCGTCGAGGTCCCGAGCGCGAGGACGTTGTTGTCGTAGCCATCGAGCGACGAAGCCGGCGGCAGATCGGTGCCGAGGTCACTCGTCTCTCCGAACACATCGGCGACGGTTCGCGTGTACTCGCGGTTGGTGAGCCTGCGCAGATAGATCCCGGGAGGCACTGCCGCGGCCGCCGCTCCGTTCGTTCCGCCGGGTCCGCCCGCGCCGCCGGCGCCGGCGCGCGCCGGGTCGTTCTCCGGATCGTCGCCGCCAAAGACGCCTTGGCAGCCGGCCGCGGCGACGAGCGCGAGCGTCGCGCCGAGGATCGTGTCGAGACGAACGAGCTTCTTCATCATGAACGGGCTCCTCACTGGGGAACGACCTCGAGCGCGCTGAGCTTGGGCTTCTCGCTCGAACCGGGTGAGAGCTCGATCACGAGCGGAGAGCCATCGGTCGAGACCGTGAACGTCTTCACGACGGCGACGTCCTTTCCACCGCTCTCGGCGAAGATGTCGAAGTCGGTGAGCACGCGCTTGCCCGCGAGGTCCACGTGGAACCGTCGCTCGCCGGCGGCCGTGTAGTAGTTCTCGGAGAAGTGCAGCGCGACGCGATAGCTGCCCTTCGTGACGGCGAGGGAATAGCGAAACGCGACCGTGGCTCCCGTCGCGTCCCCGCCGTAGCGCTCGCTTCCATAGAGGGCGGGAGTCTTGGTGTTCGTGATCGTGTGCGGGGGCGCGAACGTCGTGCCGGTCCCGCCCACACCCAACGTGTCGGCGGCCCACGTCACGCCGTCGCCGTCGGTGACCGGCGCGCCCGAACCGGCGGCGATTCGCACCGTCGTCGTCCCGGCGTTCGACGACGTCGTCGGTGGCGTCGCGACGTCCACGGAAGCGTCGAGCATGATCGCACCCGCGTCGATGCTCGCTGGGCTGCTCGTGGGGGCGCCGCTCGCGAGCCCGGAGATGAACGCGCGGGCGCAAGCCAGCGTGGTCGCGTCGAGCGGCGCGCCCGGCGGCATGATCGGTCCCACGTCGGACCCGGCGAGGCGACGAAAGAGGACGCTGCGATCCGGATCGCCGGCGACGACGAGCGTGCCCCCGCTCACGGCCGATACGCCGACGGTGCGATTGCCCAACCCAGGCGAAACCAGATCGAGACCTGCGCTCGGCCCGCTCGCGCCGTGGCAACCCGCACACGCCGACGACGCGAAGACCGCGGCGATGTCGGGGCAGGCCGGTCCGGTCGCCGTCACGTCCGTGTGGGGGGCACGGAAGCGCTCGGGCGCGTCGAGGCTGCCCTCGCAGGCCGCGAGCGAGACCGTCGCTGCGAGCGCGAAGGCGGCGGCAACGGGGCTTGGCGAGATTCGGTCGTTCAAGCGGTCCTCATGGATGGATGGGCGGCGGTGCGAAGCGAACGCGGCGAGAGGTCAGAAGAAGAGCGCGACGCTCGCCTCGAGCCGCGCCTGGTCGTCGTGCGCGCCGCCCGCGACGGACACGTCGCCGGGCTCGGGATGAAGCGCGAAGAAGAAACGCTCGTAAGCGATGGCGGGGCGGAGCTCGACCGCGCGGGCGACGCGCAGCGCGCCACCCACTCGCGCGAAGATCCCGGCGCCCGTCGCGCGAGGGAAGCGTTCGGTGAGCGGGCCGAGATCGGACAGCGACATGCCGCCGGCGGTCGCTTCGAGCGAGGCGGCTTCGCTGATCGCGACCTTGGCTCGCGCCGCGCCGCGCACGAAGCGGTAGCGCGCCGACGCGGACGCGGTCTCGGGGGTGGTGCGCCCATCGAACGAGAAGTCGACGCCGCCGTACGACACGCTCGCGCCGAGCGTCACGCGGCCCAGCGGCGCGCGCGCACAGACTCCCGCGTCGAAGGCCGACCAGTCGACGTTGAGCTCCGTGCTCGCGGTCTTGGCGACGGCTCCCACCGCGGCGCTGAAGGCGCCACAAAGTCCGAGCGCGTTCGCGACCGGTGACGAGCCCGCGAGCGCTCCTGGATACACCTCCGCGGCCACGCCGACGACGGGGGTCGCGACGAGCTCGAACGATCGGAGACCGCTCGAGACGCGGTCGCGGTAATCGAACCAGCGCGCCGCGACGCCGACCCGCGGCTCCACGACGATGGTTGCATTGTCCACGTTCTTTGGAGCGTCGGTCGGCGCCCGGGGCTCGGTGACGCGGTCGGCGATCGGGGGGCTGACGACCGGGGCCAACGGCGCCGCGCCTGCGCTTGGCGTCGGAGCAGCAACGGTCTCCGCAGGGCTGGGCGCGGGGGAGGTGGTGGCGGCGCGCGGGGAGGGCGCCGGCCGCGCCGTCGTAGCGGTCTTCGCGCGCCGCGGGGCGGCCGCGGAGGGGAGCGTGGCGCTTCCACCGAGAGCGACGACCGCGACCGACAGAAGGACCCGGGAGCGCCTGCGCATGGCCCGCTCAAAGCAGTCGCCGTGCCGGGGGAAATTAGCCGGGTTTGTGCCGATCCGTCCGGGTCAGGCGGGAGTCGTGTCCACGCCAGTGAGGACTCCATGCAACGCGGATTTCAGCGTAGGCAGTCCTTTTTGTACTGGGTGCGTCCGTTGGCATCGACGTAGTAGGGCGGGTCGCAGTCCTTCCGCCGTCGAGGCGACGCTCGAGGCGGGGCCACGTGGTGCGGGCTGGCACTCGCCGTGCTCGCCGTGGGCGCGGCGCTGCTTGTGGCGGTCGCCGCGCTCGTCGCAGGCTCCGCAGACGCCACGGTCGTCACCGGCGGGGCAGCCGCGAGCGCGGCGCTCGGGGCGGTCGCCGCATCGACGTCGTCGTGCCTCGCTTCGGGAACGGCCGGCTTCTGAAATCCACCGGCAGCCACGAACGCGACCACGGTCGCCGCGCCGAACGCGACTCCGGCGATGGTGATCTTGAGGTTCCGGCGATGACTTCGCGCGCGCGTAGTCGTGGGCAGGGTGACGGAGAGAAGGGCGCCGGCCTCGATGTCCTCCGCGCGCGTCGCGACCTTCGAAGAAAGCAGCGCCTCGCGCTCCGCCAAGCTCCCCGCCGCGAGCTCCTTCACCCACTCGCCGACCTCGGCGTGCGAAGCGACGGGCGATGCCATCGAGAGGGCGTCGGCCATCGCGCGCGCAGACGGCCAACGCTTGCTCGGATCGCGGCGGATGCCCTTCATGATGACGGCCTCCAGCGCTTCGGACACGTCGCCGCGCTCCGGCCGGATCGGCGGCGCCTTGGTGGACAGCGCCTTCGCGAGGCTCTCGGCGTGGGTCGCGCCCGCGAAGAGGCGCCGGCCGACCAAGAGCTCCCAACCGACCACGGCGAGTGAGTAGACGTCCGACGCCTGCGTCGCTTCGCCGCGGGCTTGCTCGGGCGCCATGTACGCGGCCTTGCCCTTCACGAAGCCGCTCTCGGTCTCGTGCACGCGACCGTGCGCTTTGGCGACGCCGAAGTCGGCGACGCGCGCGAGCCCGTCGACACCGACCAGGATGTTCTGTGGCGAAAGATCGCGGTGGATGATCTCGAGCGGCGCACCCGCTTCGTCGCGCGTGCCGTGCGCGGCGTCGAGGCCGGCGAGCGCGTCGGCCAGGATCGCGACGGCGATCGGAACGGGTATCGGCTCGCCGCGCTCCGCCGCATGCGCCATGAGCTTCGAGAGCGCCTCGCCGTGCACGTAGTCGAGGACGAGCATCGCCTTGTCGGCGCGCACGATCACGTCGAGGGTCGCGACGACGTTGGGGTGGTGGATGCGTGCCCCGAGGCGCGCCTCGTCCATGAGCATCTCGGCGCCGGCCTTGTCGGAGGCCAGCGAGCCACGCAGCATCTTCACCGCCACGGTCTTCGTGAAGCCGAACGGTCCGGCGAGTCGCGCGAGGTGCACCGTGGCCATGCCGCCGGCGCCGATCTCGCCGAGGAGCGTGTAGCGGCCGAACCCGCTGTCCTCTCCGTCAGAGGTCATGCTTCCGAAGCAGACGATGAACGTACGAACGATCCAGTCCCGCGGCTTCGGCGATGGCGGTGACGTTGTGGCCGTGGGCCTTGAGGAGCGCGCTCACGTACTCGCGCTCGAGGTGATCGATCCACGCTTCGCGGAGCTCTTTGAACGGTACGTCGGTGCGGACGCGGGGTAGGTCGCCGTCCGTGAGCGCCGAGCCCTTGGGCGCCGCTCCGACGGCCGGCTCCGGCGCCCCGCTCGGTCGCGTCACCTCGGTGCCGCGGGTGAGGGCCCACGCGGCTGGGACGCCGAGCACGCTCGTTCGATCGGCGAAGTTGCGGAGCTCGCGCACGTTGCCCATCCAGGGGTACGAGCTCATCTCGTCGGCGACGGCGCGCGACAGATCGGGCGGCGTCTTGCCGAGGAAGTGCTCGAGCAAGATCGGAATGTCGCCCGGCCGCGCGCGGAGCGGCGGCACGTGCGCGGGGAGGACGGAGAGCCGGAAGAAGAGGTCTTCGCGAAACGCGCCTTGCGAGACCATCGATTGGAGATCGCGGTGGGTCGCGGCGACGAAGCGCACGTCGATCGGATGATGCTCGGTCTCACCCAAGCGGCGGACCGTGCGTGCTTCGATCGCCCGGAGGAGCTTCGGCTGCATCGAGAGCGGCAGCTCGCCGATCTCGTCCAAGAAGAGCGTGCCGCCGTGCGCGGCCTCGATGGCGCCGACGCGGCTCGTGACCGCGCCCGTGAACGCGCCGCGCGCGTGACCGAAGAGCTCGCTCTCGAGGAGCGTCTCGGGGAGGGCTCCGCAGTCGACGACGACGAAGGGGCCGTCGCTCCGATCCGAGGCCTCATGAATCGCGCGTGCGACGAGCTCTTTGCCAGTGCCGGTCTCGCCTTGCACGAGCACGGTCGCGTCGCTCGCGGCATACCGCGCGAGGCGCATGAAGAACTCGCGCATCACCTCCGAGCGACCGACGAGCGGACCGAAGCGCTCCTCGGGCCACAACGGGATGCGCTCGGTTCCTTCGCCGACGGTGACGGTGAAGACCGTCTTTCCCATCGTGACCGGGGCACCGAGCGGAACCTCGGCCCGCTCGACCCTGAGCCGATCCAAGAAGACGCCGTTTTTGGACCCGAGATCACGCACCCATACACCGGACGGTCGGAGCTCGAGCTCGGCGTGGAGACGCGAGACGGTCCGATCGTCCACCGAGACGGCGACCTCTTCCGATGAGCCGACGAGCAGTCGGTCGGCCATCGGGATGGAGTGCGTGCCGCGTCCGTCGGTCCACGTCACCCGGAGCTGGGCTCGGGTGCGCGACTCCTCCAGTGCATCGCGGTGAAGAAGCTCGGTCGAAGGCTCGCCGCCCATCGGCCGAGGATACCACCGACCGGTGCCGGTCTCTTGCCTACGGGATGGGGGCGCTCAAGGTGAGGGCCACCTGCGCGGGGCCACCGGTCACCTGGACCCGCGCCCGTCCGTCCGCGATCCAAAGGTACGCCGCGGCGCCGAGCGCCACGACGCCGGCCGCGAGCGCGATGTCGGCGACCAAGAATCGGGCTCGGACCGAGTCGGTGTCGGCGGGATCGCACGTCTTGCTCGCCGCGCACGGGGCGCGCTCGAGGTTGGCGAGGTCGCCCTTGGCCGTCAGCCCCACGTATGTGAACGCGCCGAGAGCGACCGCGCCGACCGCGCCGAGCGCGATGGTCGCGGCGGGCGGACCTCCGCCGTGTCCTTCGGTCGGGCCTTCCGCGGGCGGTGTTGGCTTGGTCGGGTCCGGCCCCTTCGCGGGCGGTGCGGTGAGCACGATCGCGCGGTTCTTCTCGCCGGCCAAGATGAGCGTCTTGTGCTCGACGTCGCCGTTCGCGGTGTGGAGAACGATGCGCCGCTCGCCGGGGTCCATCGGGATCGGTGTCCCGGTGAGGCGGGGCGCGACGAGCGCACCGTCGACGGAGATGCTGGCGTCGACGACGCTCGTCCCGTCGGCGCGCCGGAGGGCGAGGACCACCGTCGGGGTCGCCGCCTCGACGTCCCGCAGCCACTTTTCGCAATTCTGTCGCACGATCGCCGGGCACGCGTCGTTGGCGCACACACGGAGCAGCGCGCGCGCGTCGAGGTAGCGTCCCTCGTCGCGCCGCGCCTGCCCGTCGCTCGACGCAGCGAGGCAGCGATCGAGCGAGGTCGGCGGTGCTGCGGAGACGGGGCGCGCGAATGCGAGCGCGGTCGTCGCGATCGCGAGCGCGAAAGCGCTCTGGTGCTGCAACCGGCGGGCGGCGACACGACCGTTCATGAGTCCATCTCCGTGATACCATCAGTCGGTTTGATGCGGCGCGCTCCGCTCGTCCTGGCCGTCGTCCTCGCAGAGGGATGCTCGCTTTCCAACGTGCCCGATCTATCGAGCGGGCGCGGGGCCGTCGACTCCGGCGCCGAGGCCAGCGCCACCTCCGACGCAGGACCTGGGATAGTGGCCGATGGCGGCGGCGCCGGCTATCGAGCGGCGGTGACGGGCGCCGGGCCCATCGCGTACTACCGATTCGAGGAAGCCTCGGGGACGGTCGCCCACGACGAGCGAGGCGCTTTCGACGCGACGTACGGCACGGGTGTCACACTCGGGGGCGACGGCTTCGTCGACGGGAGCCGCGCAGCGCGCATCGGGACCACTGGCCCTGGGATCACAGGCCCGCAGGCCGGGCTCGACTTCGCGGCGCGTGCCCCGTTCTCGTTCGAAGCTTGGGTGTCGCCGCACGCGTTCCCGAACGGGCACGGCATGGTGTTCTTCAAAGGCGACGGCAGTGGCCCGGGTTTCCAAGAGATCGGCGCCTACGTGACCGCCCCCGACAAGCTCGTCTTCGAGCGCTACGTCGACGGTCAGGAGCTCACCGTCTCCGCGTCGCTCCCCGTCGATCGATTCACCCACGTCGTCTGCACCTACGACGGGTCGACGCTCCGCCTGTTTCGCGACGGCGCGCTCGTGGGATCGCTCGCCGACGGTCGTTCGCAGCCGGCCAAGGGGCCGCCGATCACGTTCGGCTTCGACCCCGCTGGCGCGGGACAGAGCTTCTTCGATGGTTCCCTCGATGAGCTCGCGATCTACGACCGCGCGCTTTCGGAGGGAGAGGTCGCGGGGCACGCGGCGACGCGCGCTCCGTGAGGTGACGGCTCAGATCGGCTCCGTCTTCCAGGCGACGATGGAGTGGCCCTCGCGATCCATCGTGATCACGGTGCGGAAGCGTCGTCCGCCGAAGTCGCGCACGGCCTCGTAGCGGTCGCGCCCGTGGTCGTCTTGCACCGTCTCGCTGATCGCGCGGGGCGTCCCCGTCATCGTCTTCATCGCGGTGCGCTGCCAGCCGCCGAGGTTGCCGAGCGACTGCCAGATGTCGCGCCGCATGCGCTCACCGGAGGCGTTCCAAACGAGCTCGATCGCGCCTTCGTCGAAGGCCTTCACGTAAGCGCGGCCCGCCGACTGCGCGTCGACGGCCTTGGCGAGCGGTGCTGCGCTCGGGGCGAGCTGCCACTCGAGCCACCCCGTGATCTTTCCCGACGCACGATCCAAGTAGATCGTCGTCTCGCAGCGCGCGCGCTCGTTCACGGCGAAGTGCCGCAAATATGCGCGGGCCGCGTCGATCACGAAGAGCTGGTCCTCGGTGACGCTCCGCTCCTTGCCGCACGCTTTGGTCGACTCGGCGCGCTTCGCTTTGATGCCGTCCTTGGACTTCCACACCATCGACTGCATCGCCGGAGTCGAGGCCGCGAAGAGCTCGTCGGCGTCGCTGCGGCCCCACGCCGCGAGGTAGCGCCGCGCGGCCTTCGCGAGACCCTCGAGATCCCCGGCGTCGACGCTGGATGCGTCTGGGGGTCCGCTGTCGCCGGGCGCGGTGATGACGGCGCTGACCGTGGGCGTCGCCGTCGCGTCGGCGGCGGCGTCAACGCCCCGATCGTTCGTGGTGGGCGCCGTTCTCACGCAGGCGCCGAGGGCCAGCGCAACGAGTCCGAGACTTGAGTGACGCACGCCCGCATCGTAGCCAACCTTCGGCCGCTCATGTAGCGCGGGTGGCGACGACGCCGGCGACCGGGCCGAACGTCAGCGGCCCATCCACTTCTCGTCGGGCGGCGCCGGCGTCGGGTGAGCGATCGCGAAGACCATCGCGCCGCCCGCTTGCTCGAGGAGCCGGTACTCGGCGTTCGCTTTGGTGACGACGTCACGTCGGTACTTCACGTCGTAGCGAGCGAGCTCCCCGATGAAGAGGTACGTGGGCGCGGTGCGCTGTCGCCACGCGTCGATCTCGTCGAAGTAGAACGGATTCGTGTGCGGGTGGCTCACCGCGCGGAACGCGAGCGCCGGGATCCAAGCGCCGGCGTCGCCGTAGTTGTTGGCGACGATGGCGTCTTTCGGCACATGGGCGTCGAGCCACTCGATGGCCTCGAGGTCACGTGCCGTCACAGTGATTCGCTCGCCGGCGCGGGTCACCGCGAGGCTCGCGCGCACGTAGGCCCAGCCGCCGAGTGCGATTGTGAGCACGAGGGCGATCGCGCCGCCCGCCGCGCGCGGCAAGGCGCCGAGCGCGCGCCCTACGCCGTCGATGGACGCGGCGACGAAGGTCGCGCCCGGCACGAGGAGAAGCACCAGCATGCGCTCGGGGTAGAGCGCGGGCGAGCCCGGGAGCACCCAGTAGCGCGAGTTGAGTACGAGGAGGAGGACGACGACGATGAAGGGCGCGAAGACCGCCGCGTCGCGGTTTCGTCGTCGCGCTTGATCGAGTGTGGCCGCGCCGAGGAGCGCGACGCCCCAATCGAGGTGCTTCATCAAGTACGGACCGATGGTGATGGGGAAGTTCTGCCAGCGGCCTTCGTACGCGTGCCAAGTGGTGCGTTGCCAGCGCGCGATCCATGCGATCTCGTGCTTCGAGACCACGGGCTTGGCGCCGAGCAGGTACGGCAAGGCGAGGAGCGCTCCGGCGAGCGCGAAGAGCGGCGCCCAAGCGCGCAGAATCGCGCGGCGCTCGGCGGGCTCGCGACGGAGCAGCCACCACAGACCACTCACTGGGAGCGCGTAAGCCATGCCGAGGATGGGGATGACGTGCACGAGCCCGGCGCCCGTCGCGAGGATGGGGAACGAGCGACGCGCGTCGTCGTCGTGGCGGACCGCGACGAGCGACGCGATCGCTCCGAAGGTGAGCGCGAACGAGAGCACGGTCGGGTTGCCGCCCCACATCAAGTAGGCATGCATCTCTGCCGTCGCGACGACGAGCCAAGCGGCGCCGAGCGCGGCGAGCGGTGACGCGAATCTCCGCGCGACTTGCACGAGCCCCGCGACGAGCGCCGGGTACGCGAGGAGACCTACGACGAGGCTCGAGGTTCGCGCCGGCGCACCCGAGAGCACGCTCACGATCGCCGATGTCGCGGGAAGCCCTGCCGCATACGAGCCGAAGTCGGCGATCGGGTAGAGCGGCGCATAGCTCGTCGGCAGGCGTCCCGCCTCCACGATGAGGCGCGTCATGAACGTGTGCATCGACATGTCCGCGCCGGGCGCCACGAGCCACGAGCGAGCGGGCAGGAGATGCGCGAGCGCGAGGGCGACGAACGCCGCCACTGCGGCGCGGTCGTACATCAGCGCGCGGCCGTCGGTGGTCGCGAGCGGGGCCTCGCGGCGCGCGCGCCGTACGGCGTACCCGATCGCCGCTGCGCCGAACGCAAGGCCGGCGAAGGCGAGGCCGCGCAGCGAGACGAACGGGAGCCGCGTCGTGAAGATCGCGATGGGCCAAAAGGCGAGGCCGTAGAGGAAGGCGCGCGTCGTGCGAATGAGCGCGCCGGGCGCGCGCCGATGAAGGATGAGCTCCAGCCCTGCACCGGGGAGGGTGCAGATGGCGACGGCAGCGAGGAGGGCGCGTTCCAGCATGCGCGAGCGCCAAGAGGTGTACCCACGGTCCGGTCGAGCAAGCAAGCGCGAGGATGGACAGCGCGGGTGCCAGGCTCGAGTCGGTTGCGTAGATCCGCGTCGCCGGGCAGCATGAAGCGTGGTCCGTCGTCGTCGTTCTTCGCGGCTCGTCCTCACTTCGCTCGCGCTCGTCGCTTCGTTCGTCGCCTGCGGGGGCGCGAGCCAAAACGACTTCTTCTCCGGAGGAGGTGACGGAGGCGTCGACCTCGACGGCGCGACCGTCGACGCGACGACGGACGACGGTTCCGTTCCCGGTGACTCGGGCATCGGTGGCGACGGTGCGACGGGCGATGGCGCGGGCGGCGACGCCGCGACGAACGATGGCGGCGTCGGTCCCGATGGCGGCGGTGGCGACGCGGGGAGCTGCGTGGCGAGCGGCACCGCTTGTCACGAGAACCAACCCAATCCGCCGCCGCTCTCTCCGCCGAACACTCCGTGCTGCGACGGCGTATGCAACCACGCGACCAACGCCTGCGGATGCAGCGGCACGGGGGCGCCGTGCTCGGGTCTCGACTTCCTCTACGGTCCCGATTGCTGCGGCGGCCTGATCTGCCTCGATGACGGCGCGACCCTGAAATGCGGCGCGTGCCGCGCCGACGGAACGTCGTGTCTCGGCCACGCCGGGAATTGCTGCAGCGGCGTCTGCAACAGCAAGACCGGCAACTGCGGCTGCGCTTCGGCCGGGCAAGCTTGCGGCGGCGACGGCGATTGCTGCAATGGCGGCACCTGCGGTGGCGACGGCCTCTGTCACGTGCAGTGCGCCGCTGACGGTCAGTCTTGCAGCTCTCCCGGCCAGTGCTGCTCGGGCGTGTGCAACTCGGTGACGGGGCAGTGCGGGTGCGCAGCGAGCGGCGAGGGCTGCGGCACGAGCGGCGACTGCTGCGGGGTGACCGTGTGCAACTCCTCCAAGAAGTGCGGCTGCGCGGCCGCTGGAGAATCCTGCTCGAGCTTCGCCGATTGCTGCACGGGGCCGTGCAATGCGGCCACCAGCGCGTGCGGTTGCTCGTCGCTCGGCAAAGCGTGCGTCACCGGCGGTGACTGCTGCGTGGGGCTCTTCTGCGGGCTCGCCAAGAAGTGCTGCAAGGCGACAGGCTTCTCGTGCAACTCGGGCGCCGATTGCTGCTCCGGCGTTTGCAAGGGCAACGGCACCTGCAACTGAGGAGGCATCGCGTTCCTCGCGGCCGTGGCCGCGCGATCACGGCCACGGCGAGACTTCGCCTGCCGTCGCTCCCTCGGTCGTGAGCTCGAAGAACTGCGTGGTTTGCCCACGGAAGTCGACGACGAGGCATGCCGGCTCTTCGTCGCGGACGAGCGTGCCGGGGTTCATGACCAAGAGGTGCTCGAACCGTCGAACCATGCGAAGGTGCGTGTGCCCGCCAATCATGAGCGCGTGGCGCCGCGCTGCGACGAGCGCGTTCAGCTCGTCGTTGCAGGCGAGCTCGTAGCCCTCGTCGAAGGGACGGAGCCGCCGCATGTCGTTGTCGCCCACGCCGTGGCAGAGGAGGAGCGCTCCGCTCGCCGTCGGTAGCGTCAGGGTCTTCGGCAGCGATCCGAGGAAGAGCGTCGTGCGCGGCGCGAGCGCTTCGAGTCGATGCGCGTGCGGCAAGTCGCGCATCGTTCCGTAGAGGCACCACCGCTCGTGGTTGCCGGCGACGACCCGCGCGCTCCGCTCCGCGAGGAGCGCGACGGCGCGATCGACGTCGCCGCGACCGTCCACGACGTCGCCCACCGCCAGCACCGCGTCGACGTTCTGCGCGTCGCCGACGGCGAGCGCGAGGGCGAGGAGATCGTCTTCGGCGTGGATGTCACCGAGCACCAGTGCGCGCGCGATGGATGACATCTCCATCATCGTACAGGCGCCTCGCGCCCGAGCACTCGCGGCGTAACCGGTCTCGCCCCTCGCGCGCGCGAACCTGCCGCCGTGAAAGACCGATGAACGACGCGATCATCGCTTCAACGCCGAGGGCGTTTCGACATCGCCTTGCCGATACGCCGATTGACCACCACGCTCGTTTCGCCCCCAACTCCTGGATCCCACGTCGCCGCGCGCGCTGTACCGGTTCTTGCAGGGCGGCCTCGGTATGAACGCCAAGACCAAGATCGGCATCATCGTGGGATTCGTGGTTCTGCTCGCCGTCGGCGGTGCCGTCGCCGCCAAGATGGAGGAGAAGAAGGTCGGCGATGCGTGCGAGACGTATCGCTCGAGCGATTGCGCCGGGCCGGGCGGTGCGTGCCTCACGTCGTCGGCGGGCAACTACTGCAGCATCACCTGCGGCGGCGACGGGGAGTGCCCGTCGGGCTTCAAGTGCGCGCCGATCACCGCGACGAACTACAAGATCGAAAAGGGGAACACCACCAAGACCGACGAGCAGTCGGTCAAGATGTGCGTGCGCGGCAAGTGAGCGAGCTCGGAGGCGCCGTCTCGCGGGGATGGCGCTTCGGCGTCGAGGTCAGTCGTCTTTGTCGGCGTCGGTGGAGCCGCCCTTGCGGAGCGTGCCACCGGCGGCGGCCATCAAATACGCCTCGATGAACGTGTCGATGTCGCCATCGAGCACGCCGTCGACGTCGCTCTTCTCTTCGCTCGATCGCGCGTCCTTCACGAGGCGATAGGGCGCGAGGACGTAGTTTCGGATCTGGCTCCCGAAGTTGATCGCGCTCTTCGTCGCCTGGTAGGCGGCGTTTTGCTGCTCGCGCTTCTGGATCTCCATTTCGTAGAGCTTGGCCTTGAGCATCTTCATCGCCATGGCGCGGTTCTGATGCTGGCTTCGCTCTGCGCGGCACACGATGTTGAGGCCGGTGGGGATGTGCTTCAAGCGGACGGCGGTCTCGACCTTGTTAACGTTCTGCCCGCCCTTGCCGCCGGCGCGCATGGTCGTGATCTCGATGTCCTTCTCCGCGACCTCGATGTTGATGTCGTCTTCGATGTCGGGCGTGACTTCGACGGCCGCGAACGCCGTCTGGCGCGTGTGATCGGCATTGAACGGGCTCATGCGCACGAGGCGATGTACGCCGTGCTCGGACCGGAGGTAGCCGTAGGCGTGATCGCCGGCCACGGTGAACGACGCCGCGTCGATGCCGGCCTCGTCGCCTTCTTGGTAGTCGATGATCTCGGTCTTGTACCCGCGGCGCTCGCACCAGCGGAGGTACATGCGGAGGAGCATCTGCGCCCAGTCCTTGGCGTCGGTGCCGCCCGCGCCAGGGTGGATGCTCACGATGGCGTTCGAGTGATCGACCGGGCCGGAGAGCATCCGCCCGAGCTCCGACTTGCGGACGCGCGCCGTGAGGTCATCCAGCATGGCGGCGGCCTCGTCGATCGTGCCCTGATCCTTCTCGGACACGCCGAGCTCGAGGAGCACCTTTCCGTCTTCGACGTCCTTCTCGAGCTTCTCGAAGCCGGTGACGGTGGCCTCGATGCTCGAGCGCTTGCGCGTGAGCGCCTGCGCCTTCTTCGCGTCGTCCCAAAACCCTGGAGCGAGCGTCTGCTCGCCGAGGCGGTCGATCTCGCGCTTCAGTTTCGGGACGTCAAAGATACCCCCTTAGCGCCTTGAGGCGCCCTTGGAGGTCTTCGTACTTCTGGCGGGCTTCGCTGAGCTCCATGACCCTCCCTAGCTACCACACTTCCGCCGCGGGCGGGGCGGGGCTCAAGGCAGGCTCGCGCCGTCCCAGGTGTGGCTCGGGTCGGGATAGAAGCTCGTCGACACGCCGTGCGTGACCTTGCTCATGAGGAGCCACCCGCCCGGCACTTTGGCCCGATACATGGCGATCGAGAGAAACTCGGTCGCGTGCGCAGGGTCGGTGGACGCCCCGTGGGCGATCGCGAGAGGCTCCCAGACGATCAGCGGCCGCGAGGTGGTCATGGCACCAATGTACGCGCGGCTTTTCGCCCCGCGGTGAGAAAGACGCGACCCGGAGTGTAAGGATCGAACTTTTCGCTCGTTCGGTCGTCTGAAGAGCTGTCCGAGCATCGGACGGCTCTGAACACATCCTGGGGTGCTCGAGGGGCAAAGCCCCTCGGAATGGGAGCGAGCGAACGAGGGAGTCCACGATTTGTGGACTCCTCGTGAGCTTCGGCGACTCTTTCCTTTTGGAGGACGACGATGAGAACGCACTGGGCCACCGCCCTCGGGGCACTGCCCCTCCTCACCTTGGTCGTGGGCTGCGGCGCGAGCACGACGAGCTACGTCAAATCGGACGACACGACGCTCGGGCGCGTCGTCCTCTATCGCAACGGCGTTGCCTACTTCGAGCGCACGGCCGAAGTGCAAGACGACACGCTCAAGCTCGCCGTCCCCGCCGACAAGGTCGACGACTTCTTGAAGTCCCTCACCGTGGTCGACGCTACGAGCGGGAAGCCCGCGCCCGTCGCGTACCCGACCGACGTGCCGCGCACCGGCACGGGGCTCATCGACATGAAGATCCGGCTCCCCGATGGGGGCCCGCACAAGCTCAAGCTCTCGTACGTGACCGAGGCGCCGGCGTGGAAGCCGAGCTACCGCATCGTCTTGAACGACGGCGGCAAGGTCGAGCTCCAGGGGTGGGCGATCGTCGACAACACGTCGGGTGAGGACTGGAACCAGGTCCGCCTGGGCGTCGGCTCGAGCTCGGCGCTCTCGTTCCGCTTCGACCTCCGCTCGATTCGCAGCGTGCAGCGCGAGACGCTGCAAGCCGACGGGCTCTTCGCGGTCGCGCCCCCGACGGGAGGCTCGAGCTATGACCAGCGCGGACAGCAAGTCGCCAAGAAGGTCTTCGAGTTCAACGACGACGCGCTCCAATCGATGGAGGCCGCGCCGGCGCCGCCGCCGCGCGCGATGCCTGCGCCGCCGTCCGTCGCCACCGCCGAAAAGGCGCCGAAGAAGGAGCGCTACGCCGACTCGAGCACGACCGGCGGGAGCGGCCGCGGCAGCGCGGGCGGCGGACCCGGCGCCGCGGGCATGCCTCGGCCCGCGTACCCCTCGACTCCGATGGCGGCCCAGCCCGCACCGTATCCGCCGCCCCCGAGCCAAGACGCGGCGCGCATCGCCGCGATCGCCAATTCGCTCCGCACGAACCAGAACCAGATCGTCATCGAGGGCTACGCGGCCGGCACGGACGCCGACAAGAAGAGCGCGTCGCTCGATCGCGCCAACAAGCTTCGCGAGCAGCTCGTGCGGCAAGGTGTAGACCCGTCGCGTGTCGTGGCGATCGGGCGGGCCGACGTCGTCCAACCCAAGGGCGGCGTGCGCATCAACGAAGAGCCGCCGGCGCAGATGACCAAGCCGGAGCCCGTCAAGGCAGACGGAACGTCGGCGGGCGCGCCTCCGCTCCAGACCGATCCCATCGGCACGTCCCACTTCGAGTCGGCCGTCACGATGTCTCTCCCCAAAGCGTCGAGCGCGATGGTCTCGATCCTCACCACCAAGACCGACGGCGGCGTCGTCTACCTCTTCGACCCGGAGAGCGCACGCGGCAACGCCAACTTCGCGTTCAAGTCGGTGCGCCTCGTCAACCCCACCGATTCGGTGCTCGAGAGCGGTCCGGTCACGGTCTTCGGTCAAGGTCGCTTCATCGGCGAGGGTCTCTCCGAGCCGATCCCGGCTCGCTCGGCGGCCTTCGTGCCGTTCGCGCTCGATCGCCAGATCGTCGTCGAGCGAAAGGATGCCGAGCGCGACGAGATCGCCAAGGTGCTCACCGTGCAACGCGGCGTCTTCTCCACCGAGGTGAAGCACGTGCGAAAGGCGACGTTCGCAATCACGAACCGGCTCGGCGAGCGCGCGGTCGTGTACGTGCGGCAGACCGTTCCGCAGGGCTATGCGATCGACAAGGCGCCCGAGGAGCGCGAGCGCATGGGCGCAGCGCATCTCTTCCGCGTGGAGATCGAGCCGCACGCAAGCAAGGAGGTCACCATCGAGAGCTCGACTCCCATCTTGAAGAGCCTCGACCTCCGCTCACCCACGAGCTTCGAGACGGTTCGCGCGTATCTCTCCGCGTCCGCGATGGGAGCGCTCAAGGATCGCGTCGCCGAGCTCGTGAAGATCCAAACCGAGATCGGCAACCTCGAGCAGCGCCTCCAGACGACGCGTGAGCAGGCCAACGAGTATCGCGCGCGCATGGACGAGATCCACGCGCAGCTCGTGACCTTGAAGGCGGTCAAGACCGCGGGGCCGCTGATGCAGAGCCTCGAGAAGAAGATGCAGGAGACGAGCGACCGCGTCTCCAAGGCGACGATCGAGATCGTGGGCATCGAAGAGAAGCTCATGGTCGCGCGCATTCGCTTCCAGGACGGCGTGGCCGAGCTCTCGCTCGACGACAAGAAGGACGAGAAGAAGGAAGAGCCGGCGAAGAAGGAAGCGCCCAAGAAGGAGCCGGCGAAGAAGCCCGACCACCTCTGAGGCGTTCCCGCAACCGGCGCGTGCCCACGCGCCGGTTGTCGAAGTATTCTCGGCGAGCATGCGTCCGACGCTCGTTCTCGGTGTCCTCCTCGGCACCATCGCCCTCTCGTCGGGATGCGGCATCGTGATCGGGCTCGACAAGATCAAGCCACGCCTCTCCGCGGACAGCGGCGCGAGCGATCCTCTCGGCTCGGACGCGAGCACGGTCGCGGATGCCGCGACCGCGTCGGATGGCGCGGTATTGCCCACCGACGCGAGCGCCGACGGCGCGCCGTGCACCGCGTGCGAGTGCCCGCAGTCTTGCGCGACGCGGTTCACGACCGACACGCACTGGACCGTGCCGCCGGGCTGCACGGCCGTGACCGTGCTGGCGTGGGGGGCCGGCGGCGGCGCCGGCTTCACCAACGCCTCGCAAGGGGGCGCCGGCGGATTCGTGCAAGGTACATTCGATACCCAGCCGGGGCAGCACCTGGAGATCTTCGTCGGTCGCGCCGGAGCGAGCGCAGTGTCCGGCGCGGCCGGCGGCGCGCCCGGCGGCGGTCAGGGAGGCATGGGTACGAACGGCGGCGGGGGCGGCGGCGGCCTCTCCGGCGTCTTCGTCAACTTTCTCCCGGCCCGCGGCACGGCGATCGTCGTCGCGGGTGGAGGAGGAGGAGGCGCCGGCGAGGGGGCGAACGACGGCGCTGGCCTCGGGGGCGGCGGCATCGCGGGGCAGCTGGGCGGGCTGCGCGCCGGCGGCAGCGGAACGAGCGGGGGCGGTGGCGACGGCGCCGGGAACGGCACTGCGGGCGGCGATCCGAATGGCGGCAACGGCGGCGCCGGGCCCTGCGGCGGCGGCGGCGGCGGCGCGGGGATCTTCGGTGGCGGCGGCGGCGCGAGCGACCAAGGCGGCACCTGCGGCGGTGGAGGCGGCGGGGCGGGCTACGTGTCGAGCGCGGTTCGGGGCACCGACTTTCAAGTGGGCAACGCCGGATTGCCTGCAAACTACAAGGACCCGCGCTGCCAAGGCGCCGGCTACGCGGGCGCCGACGGCGCGGTGCTCATCACCTGCAACTGAGCGGCGCGGTGTCGGCCCTCAGCCGAGGCGCTCGAGCACCGCGACCACGTGCTCGGGGCTGCGCGCGCAGAGGGCGCGGAGCCGCTCGCCGTCGAAGAACGCGACGGTCGCCCCGGCGCGCGCCACGACGGTGAGTGAGGACGGGATCTGGTGAATCGCGTCCCGCACGCCGAAGAAGGTGTCGGGCTCCATGGTGATCGGCGCCGCGCCTTCGCCCTCCGGGTACAAAGCGACCGCCCCGCGAGCGACGAGGAGCGCCACGTCGGGGACCTGTCCGGCGGGCATGAGAATGGTCTCTTCGGTGAACGACTCGAGGCGCTGGATGCAGGAGAGCATCTCGTCGCGCACCTGCACGTCGAGCTGCGCCATGGACTCGTGCATCGAGAAGAACGAGTCGATGCGGTGGATCTGCTTGGTCGCGGCGATCCGTTCGGCGAACGCCGGGTCGGCGGCCATGGCCTTTCGGACGTCGATGGCGGGGATGACCCAGACTTCGCTGATGCGCTCGGCTCGCAGCGTGGCGGTGCAGTGCGCGGAGTCGAGGAGCACGCTCGACTCGCCGAGGAGCCAGCCCGGGAAGCAACAACGCACGAGCCAGGAGCCCCCGGACGGCTTCTCGAGATAGACGCCGATGATGCCGCTCTTCACGATGAAGACGTTCTCGGACGGGTCGCCTTCGACGACGAGGATCTCCGATGGCCCGAGCGTCCGCAGCGTCGCCGCGCGCTCGAGCGCAGCGCGCTCCGAGGGCTGAAGCTCCATCAAGCTCCGGCAGTCGAACAGCGTCGCGAGCGGCCGGAGGCGCATGCGGCACTGCGCGAGGAGCGCGTGGATGCGCGAGCCGGGGAACGCATCTTTGCCGAGGAGCTCGAGCGCGAGCGCGGCGGCGTCCTCGAGCGACGGTAGGTCGAAGCGGTCGCCGAACTCGCGCGCCGCGGCCTCGACGTAGCCGGTTGCGAGCTTCGCCTCGCCGAGCTTCATCTCGACCTTCGCCATGCGAAGGAGGGTGCGCCCACGCTGCATCGGATCGCTGAGGAGGCGCGGCAACATCTCGCGGGCCCGGCGGAGCGAGTCGGGATCTCCAGCCGCCACCAAGCTCGCGGTGAGCTGGTCGAGATCCTCCATCAGATCGAGCGTCGCGAGGTCCGCGTCCTCGCTCTCTTCGGCGAGGGAGGCCAGCTCTGCCGCGAGCGGATCGACGCCCGCGTCCACCTTTCGTTCCATCGTGCGGCGCACGGCGCCGATGACGTCTTCCGGGCCGAGGAGCGGGCGAATGGCGCCCTCTTCGTCGGCATGAACGTCGGCGACGTGGATGTCACCGCTGCTCGCCGCCAAGACGACCGTGACCGCCCAAGAGTCGCCAGCCACGCGCCGCACGCGTCGCACGTCTCGCACCTCGAGCAGCTTGCCGAACTCGGTGCGGAGGTAGGCCGAGAGGGTGTCCCAGACTTCTTCGCGGGTCACGGTGACAAGATACGCGTTCTCGGAGGACGTTGGGCGGAGAAGTCGGTGGTGGTCGGACGCCTTGCCGACCTCGCGCCAACCGCCAACGGTCGGCGCGGTGCGCGCCACACGTCGTGACCTCGCCTACAAAACGTTCGAACCGTGCGAGCACGCGGCCAAATTCCCTTTAGAGTAAACCGGCTGAGGACCCGGCGACGCGTGTCGCCGGACCTCGCCCAACCAACGAGGGGCATGACCAAGGTGAGCCGACAGGTTCGGATTCAAGAGGGGGGAACGATCGTCGCTCTCTCCAAAGCCGCCACGCGCGAGCTCTCGTCGCGCAGCGGCACTTGGACGCTCGAGGAGGGACCCTCGGAGGTCCTCCTGATGCGACGCGAGGAGGGCGCGTTCGCGGACGCGACCTTGCGGCTCGCGGGACAGGTGCGTGTCGCGGGGGCGCTCTGCGACGTCCTCGCGCTCGTGGGTCAGTCGGGTTGGACCGGCAGTCTCGTCGTCGGTGATGGTGACGGCACGCGCACGCTCGAGTTCGACGCCGGTCGAGTCGTCGGCGCAGCGTCGACGGTTCGCCTCGAGCGGATGGGCGAGCTCGTCTACCGCTTCGGTCTCGCTTCGCGCGAGCAGATCGACGCTGCACGCCATGCCGCGGCGATCACCGGCACCAGCATCGCCGAAGCGCTCATCGAAGCCAGCGTGATCGACGCCGACGATCTCGATCCCGTGCGTCGTCGTCACGTCGAAGAGATCTTCTTCGCCGTCGTTCGGGTGAAGCACGGCGCGTTCTACTTCTTCGACAAGCGGCTCCTCGGTCACGATCTACCGCGCCCGCACCCCACCGCGCTCGAGCTCCTGATGGAGGGCGCGCGGCGAATGGACGAGATGCTCGTCTATCGGGAGCGGGTGCCGAGCGAGGCGCACGTGCCCGAGCTCGCGGCCGGTGCCCCCGCGCTGTCGGGCCTCCGCGGCGAGGTCGTCGCGCGCTGCAATGGCAAGCGCTCGGTTGCGGACATCGGTCGTCACTTCGGCATGCTCGAGTACGAGATCACGCAGCTCTTCTCGCATCTGGTGGCCGACGGGCTCGTGATCATGCGCGCGCCCCGGCCGCGCGGGCCCGAACAGATCGCCGCCGTGTTCAACACGGCGCTCGTCGAAGTCCATCGCGCCTGCGATCGCGCCGGCGTGGGCGACGAGCTCCGCGATGGCCTCAAGCGCTTCGTCGGCGGTAGCCCCGTCCTCGCCGCGCTCATCTCCGGCGCGGGGCCGCTCGACGACGGCTCGTTCGCGCCGGAGCGCGTGGCCAAGAACCTCCTCGCGCGACCGACCAACGAGCCGGTCGCGCGCTTGGTGAAGACCTTCCAGGACTACGTCGGCTTCGGTCTCTTCCTCGGGACCTCGCTCGTCACGCGCGACGAGTCGGTGCTGCTCAAGGCCGCCGTGCAGGAAGCGCTCCGTCCGCTCGAGCGTGCCAGTCACTCGCTCGCCCCGGCTTCGCTCACGCCTCCGCGTCGCAAGCCGCAGGGCCGGGCCATGGACCCGGCCATGTCGGGTGAGTTCCGCATTCAGTTCGGAGCGCCCTCGGTGGCGCCTCCCGCGCGGAAGTCCGTCGCCGCGCCCGCGAGCAAACCGGGCGCCTCGCCACCGAGCAGTCGCAAGTCGGGGGCCGCGCCGCCGAGCAGTCGCAAGTCCGGACCGCCGTCGTCGAAGGGCGCCGGCGGCGGCCGCGCCCGCTCGCAGTAAGCCCGCGCGGTCAGGCGTCTTTGGCGGGCGTCGACTTCGCGCGGGCCACGACCTCGGCGTAGCGCTCCTGCCAAGCGCGCAGTGACTCGTCGCTGAGCGATCCTACGAGCTCGCTCATGCGCGCGACCGCACCCTGCAAGTCGGTCATCGATTCGGCGAGCGCGGGGTCGTCGACCTCCGAGAGCGCCATCGTGATGACCGCGAGCTGGTTGTTGACTCGATCGCGCAGCATCGTGCGCAGCTCCTCGATGACCTGACGACGGATCGCGCGTTGACGTCGTCGCACGATCCAGAAGAGGCAGCCGTGGAGGACGCCGACGGCAATCGCGACTTCGGCGCTCACCTTCCAGGTGTCGCTATCGCCCACGCCGACGAGGCGCGGGAGGGCGAAGATGACGAGGAGCCCGGCGAAGGAGAGCCAGAGCTCGATGTTGTCGATGAAACTACGCACGTTTTCCAATTTAGGAGCCGACCCACGCCGTCGCCAGGGCCCGGTGTCTCTGATCGGCGACATGCCAGGACCTCGGTTGCCCAACGCAACCGTGCGTACGCGCCGACTCGGCTGGTATGGCGGTCCTCTTCATTGGCGCGCTGTTTGCTCGACCGCGGAGTGTGAGACTCCGCGCGCTCCGCGTCACGCCGATGATCCTCGCGCTCGGCGGAGCCGTGGCGTGCACGGAGCATGTCGGTCGCGGCGCGGGCGTTGGGGCCGAGCTGGGCGTTGCGCCGTCCAGTGAGGCGCAGTTGGTCCGCGGACTGACCATCGCCGAGGTCGCCATCTTCCAGGGCACGCGGGTGTCGCTCGAGAAGGCGGGCGCGAAGCAAGCGACGCGTCCGATGCCCGTGGTTGCCGGACGAGACGCTCTCGTCCGCGTGTACGTAACGCCGGAGCTGGCGCAAGCGACTCGGTACGCCGCGCCCGTGACCGCCGAGCTGACGCTCGTTCGTGGCGGCGCGATCACGGACACGCTCCGGAGCACGCTCCGTGTCGTCGGCGCATCGAGCGAAGAGACCCCCGGCACCACCTTCAACTTCGACGTGCCCGGCGCGGACATCGCCGCCGACACGCGCTTCATGGTCCGCCTGCTCGACGACGCGAGCCCGCCGACGTCCACCGCGGAGCCGAACGACGCGCAGTACCCGCGCGACGGAACGACCGACGCGCTCGATGCCGTCAAAGTGATGGACGCGCTCCGCGTGGTCATCGTCCCGGTGCGCTATTTGGGCGACGGCTCGGGACGCTTGCCCGACACGAGCCCCGAGGTCGTGCTCGCGCTCCGGCGCCGCATGCTCGAGTTTTATCCGGTGCCGGACGTCGAGGTCACGGTACGGGCGCCCATCGATCACGACGGCGTCATCGGCACGACCGGCGTCGGTTGGGACGCGGTACTCCAGCGCGTGACCCAGACGCGCCTGGCCGACAATCCACCCGCGGACGTCTTCTATTACGGAGCGTTCGCGCCCATGCCGACCATCGGAGAGTTCTGCGCGCAGAGTTGCGTGCTAGGTCTCTCGAACTTCGGTGAGGTGGCGACCGACGCCGGATCGCACGCGAGCGTCGGCGCGCTCTATCCGGCCAACGAAGCGATCGACACCATGCCGCACGAGATCGGCCACGCGTTCGGACGCATGCACGCACCCTGCGGCGGCGCGAGCGCGCCCGACCCGTCCTATCCGCACGAGGGCGCTCACACTGGCTCGTGGGGCTACAGCGTGGTCACCAAGACGCTCAAGCCGCCGACGGCGTTCGATCAAATGAGCTACTGCACGCCGTCGTGGCAGAGCGACTACACGTACGCCGGGATCTTCGCGCGGCTTCGCGCAGTGGCCGGCGCCGCTCCGACCGCCACACCGTCGACGTCGACGACGCGTGCATACCGCATCCTTTCCGTCGGCGCCGACGGATCGCTCTCTTGGTCAGGCCCGGCGTTTCGTTCGTCGGTCGCGCTCTCGGGCCCCGCGCAGCCGCTCTCGTGGATCGACCGTGAAGGAAAGGCCACGCTCGTGACCGGCCATGCCTATGGCTACGACCACCTGGAAGGTGGCTACGTGATCGTGCCCGAGCCCGAGGACGGAAACGTCGCGCGCCTCGCGATCGATCTCTCGCGCCCGGACGCGACGCGACACGCGATGTGGCGCGCCGTGGCCTCGAAGCTCGGCGGTCGCGCCGAAATCGATCGCTGAGCGATCAGCGCGCGCGCGGCTCGCGCGGCTTGGGCGCGTGCGCGGTCGTCTTGTGCACCGTCGCCGCGGGCTCCGGCTTGCGAATCGCCGCCAGCGAGACGTTGTAGGTCTGACCCGGGTTCCAAAGGAGGAAGCCCGAGCTCCCGTTCTCGTCGGCGCTCTTGATCTCGCGGGCGACGTACGCCGACGAGAAGGTCTCGGTCTTCCACGGCATCGCTTGGAGCCAGGGACGGAGGACCGCCGGTCGCGCCACGCCGGCGGCGTCGATCTGGGCATGCATCGCGGCGAGCGCGCGCCCGACGAGCTCGGGGTGATCCCCGGGCGAATCGAAGCCGCTGAAGCCGGGCGCGTAGTGCGACGGGTAGACCATCGGCGAGAGGACCTCGCATTCGCTCGCGAGGAGCGCCGGGTCTTGGCCGAGGCGATCGATGTCGTCGCGCTTGCCGAAGGCGATGACGCCGAACACGTCGAGCGACAACGGCACGCCCTCGGCCTTGGTGATGGCGTGCGCGCGGTGGACGAAGTCGCGGATCACTTGGGGCTTGGTGAGCCCGCGCGCCTCGAGCTTGAAGTCGGCGTTCTTGATGCCGAGCACGGGGTAGCGCACGTAGTCGAGCTGCACCTCGTCGGCGCCGCTCGCGATCGCCTCCTTCACGAGGTCGAGCACGTAGGCCTGGACCTCGGGGTTCGACGGATCGAGCCATCCGATCGGGTACGCGCGGCCAGCCTTCGATTGCACGGACATGGACGGCTTGGCCTTGGCCATGAGCTCGTCCTCGAAGCAGCTCACGCGCACGGCGACGCGCAGCCCGCGCGACTTGATGTGCGCGATGGTGGCTGCGAAGTCCTCGATCGGCGCGTGCTTGGTGGCGCCGCTCTCGATGGCGAGCGCGACCTTGGACGGGTAGGTGAGGAGGCCGTCGTAGTCCTTGGCGTCGAGCACCACCGTGTCGAGGCCGTGCTGCACGGCCTTCTCCAAGAGGTTATCGAAGTCCTTCTTGGTCGTGGTCTCGCCGCGGACGTAGAGGCCGCGCGCGTTCTCGGCCCGAGCCATGCGCGCGCTCGCCTTCTTGTCGTCGTGGCTCGCCTTGGTCGCCGGCTTGGCGATCGCAGGCGCTTCGGCCTTCGCGCCATCCCCCCTCACCGGGTGGCTCTCGGGCGTCGTGCGCGGCGCAGCGAGCGCAGGCGAGGCCACGAAGAGAGCGAGCGAAGCAGTGAAGGCGAAGCGAGCGCGGATTTGCATCGCGCAAGTGGATCGCAGGAGGACGTGCCCCCGCAACAAAACGGCGAGGATTTCCGTGGCTCAGGCGCGTGCGTCGCGAGCGAGGCGCGCGAGCAGCGCCTCCCGATCCGCGGGCGATTCGCGCGTTCGGAAGAGCGGATACGGTTCGCGCGCTTCTCGGTCGAAGAAGAAGCGACCGCTCTCGCTCGCCCCGAGCCGCGTGGAGACCGCGAGCCAGACCACGGTGTCGGCGCCGGCAGACGCATCGCGCAGGAGTGCGCGGGTCAGCGCATAGAAGCGCGGGAGCGACGTCGAGAGGGAGCGCGTGTCGACCCATCCGGGGTGCATCGACGCGACGAACACGCCGCGCGCGCGGAAGGTCTCCGCGAGCTCGGCGGCGAGGATGATCTCCGCCCGCTTCGTCTGCGCGTAGGCGACGGTGCCATCGAAGGGGACCTCTCTCCGCTCGGCCGTGAGCACGGCGAGATCGAGACGCTGCGTCAGCGCGCCGCCCGAAGTGACGAAGACGACGCGCGCGCCTCTACCGAGCCGCGGCGCCAAGAGCTCGGTCAGGAGGTACGGGCCGAGGAGGTTCGTCGCGTAGGTGAGCTCGAAGCCGTCCTTGGTCTCGATACGCTCGTGCGGAAGCACACCCGCGTTGTGGATGAGCACGTCGACGCGCGCCGGCGCACGCTCGGCGACGTAGGCGCGGAGCGCGTCGCGATCAGCGACGTCGACGACGTCGAGCACGACGGCGCCGGGGGCCCGCGTCCGCGCCGCTATGTCTGCCCGCGCTTCTTCACCGCGCGCTCGGTCGCGACACAAGAGGTGCACCGTGGCGCCGCGCGCGGCGAGCGCCTCCGCCGTCGCGCGTCCGATGCCGGCGTTGGCGCCAGTCACGAGGCAGACGCGGCCCGTCAGGTCGACGTCGAGATCGGCTGGCTCGAACCCACGCGCGGCGAGCCGGAATCCCGGCGCGCCGAACGCGAGCGGAAAGAAGGGATCGAGGAGTCGTGACGCGAGCGGCCGCACGTCACGAAGGTAGCGCAGCTTGGTCGCGCGTCCGGATCAGAACCAACCGAGGATGCCGGCGGTGATGCCGAGCTGGAACGTCTTCGAGTCGGTGGTGCGCGTCGTGGTCGTGCCGCCGCTCTCGGTCGTGTGCTTGACGCTGCCGAGGAGCGGGATGTTCACGAGCGGGCCCGCGTTGATGCCGAAGTGCGGGAACGGCGTGAACACGAACTGCGGATCGAGGTCGAGGCTGAAGAACGACGTCGTGTCGGTGGTGGTGACGGTCGCGTTGTTGTTCAACCGGTCGGACGTGGCGCTGACGAAGTAGACGCCGAAGCCGCCGCGCGGCCAGAACGCGAAGCTGTCGTTGAGATCGAGGATGTAGCCCACGCGCGGAGCGAAGCCGAACACGGTCGTCGACGGGGCGTCGACGGACGTGGTGACGTTGCCGGCCTTCGTCTCTTCTTTGCCGCCGAGGCCGAACGCCACGGCGATGGATCCACCGACCGTGAGCTGCGGGATGACGGTGTAGTCGAGCGACACGCGCGGGATGGTGTGGACGTTCTCGCGCGGGATGTTTCCGCCCATGAGGAGCGAGAGCGCCGGGCCGGACGTCTTCACCTCGGTGGTCACCGTTTGGTTGGGACCCGTTTGCACCTCGTCGGTCCGCGACACGGACACGTACGAGAAGAGAGTCATGAGGCGATCGGCCGAGAGGATGATCCGCCCCTTCTCGCCGAAGGCGCCCATGCCCTTCTCTTGCGCGCTCGCGGTTCCGGAGAGCGCGAGCAAGGTCCCGAACGCCACTGCGAGAGACGTGAACGTACGAAGGGTTCGCATGGCTTCTCTCCATACAGGATGGCGAGGGCGTCTTTCGAGGGGGTTCGGCGCTTCGGCCAGCCAGAAAGCAGCGCCGGCGCAACTTTGTGAGGGCGGTGCGGCTGGTCTTTGGCATGACCTCCATGAGGACTCGAATCCTCGTGTGGGTGCTGGTCCGCACCGTGCACGCATGGGGCTCGTGCCCCTTTCTCGCTTGGCTCGCGCCTCGTCTCCGTCCCCTGAAAACACCCCGCTGTCGCCCCCGCGATCACGCCGCTCATTGGATCGCGTGTGGGGGCTCGGGTGGATCGTGGTTGCCTCAGGGCTCGCCGCGGCCTGTTCGGGCGGTGGCACCGACGACGATTCGGCATCGCAGGCGGCGCTCGGTCGTTGGACGCTGCCGGCGGACGTTCGCGCGGTCGGCTCGCACACGCAGATCCCCTACGAGAACGCGCCGTACTGGAACGGGGGCGCCGCTTGCTCGGGACGCCTCCGTGACGGCGCGCGTGCGCTCGGCGAAGACCTCATGGATCGCTTCCAACAGGTGAAGTCGATCGGAGGCTACGCGTGCCGGCGCAACACCGCCGACAGCTCACGTCTTAGCGTGCACGGTACCGGCAAGGCGCTCGACATCTTCATCCCCACCAAGGGTGGCTCCGCGAACACCGAGCTCGGTGATCCGGTGGCCAACTGGCTCGTCACGAACGCCTCCGAGATCGGCATACAGCTCATCATCTGGAATCGCAGCGTGTGGCGGGCCAACGGCGCGAACGAGGCGCCCTACGGCGGTCCGGTTCCGCACGTCGATCACATTCACGCCGAGCTCATCGAACGCGCCGCGCGCGAGCAGACTCCCTACTTCGAGCATCACGGCGGCGGGCCCGCGGTCACGGAGCCGCCGGTCGACGCGGGAACGCCTGCTGTCGATGCCGCGAGCGAGGCGTCCGCGCCGTCGGTCGACGGCGGGCACGACGCAGGCAAATCCGACGCGGGAACCAAGGACGCGGGCCACGACGCTGGCGCCGCTGCGGGCGACGCGGGCGCGGTCACGCCGACGCCGACTCCGACGACTCCGCCGGCCGTTGACGCCGCGGTGCCCGAGCCCGCCGCGCCGCCGGCCGACGAATACAATCCCGAGCTCGACGACGACGGCCCGCCCGGCGAGACCGACTCGCTCGGGACGGGGACGCGCGACGTGCCTGGGGCCGCCGACGACGGCAAGGAAGCACCCATCCCCGCAGCGTGCGCGGCCCAACCCCGTCGGATCGGCTCCGAGTCGCCTGGGGGCCTAGGATCGCTCGTGGCGCTCACGCTCGCGACGGTGCTCGTGCGCCGTCGCTCGCGGGCCGACCGCGCGGAGTAAAGCGAGTCAGTCGAGGTTGGCGGTGCTGACGGCGCCGGTGTCGACGACCTCGAAGTCGGAGCCGTGGATCTGATCGAGCGCCTTCTTGACGTTGTCGATCGTGTTGCCCCAGCCGTCGTTCTGATCGCCGCTGAAGTACCAGTTCGAGCCGTTGTCCGCGAGGATCGCGCCGTATTTCTTGAGGGCGGTGATGATGACCATGCCCTCCGCCGGCGCGCTCACGTTGACGCTCGCCTTGAGGCGAACGCGCAACCCCATCGGCGGGAGATCGACGTTCGCGTCACCGGCCGCGTGCGTGGCCGGGTGGATGTAGCCCTGCTGCGTCGAGTCCATCGTGAAGCGGATCGCGTGCTTGATCACGCCGGCCTTGACCTCGTCGAAGCGGACGAGGCCGGGCAGGATCGGTAGGCCCGCGGCGTCTCCCGACGTCCAGCCATCGGGGCGGAGCGCGTTCGATCCGAGGTGGAAGATGGCGCCGTTCGAGGCCGAGTACGAGCTCCCGCTCGGCGCGGCGGTGTAGAGCTCGTAGAGCGTGCAGTTGCCGGGCGCGCCCGTCGTGTCGAGGTAGAGGAGATGCGAGTCGCTCGGCGCCTCGATCTTCGCGCCGCTCGGGATCGGGTAGCAGAACTGCCCGCCACTGCAGGGCAAGGGATCGCTCTCCTTCGGGCCCCAGCTCGTCGTGAAGGTGATCGGGACGGGCGTCGCGCCTTTGCCGACGTTGATCGGGAAGCCGAAGCCCTCGTCCACGGTGCCCCAGTCGGGGTGTGGCTTGGTGCCCGGCGCCATCTTGGAGATGTACGTCGCGCTCTTCGGTGAGAGCGGCGAGCCGGAGATGTCGAGGTTCCACGGGTTGTCGGCCGGGAAGAGCTGGCAGTCGCTGAGCACGGGGCTCTCGCCGGCGACGCCCTTGGTGCCGCCGGTGTTGGTGCTGGTGCCGGGCGGCACCGAGCCGCCGTTTCCGTTGCCAGCGCCTCCGTCGGTGCCGGTCGCGGGGCTCGACGTGCTGTCGTCACCTCCGCAGGCAAAGAGGACGACGGCGAAGAGAGAAGCGGTGGCGAAGAGGCCGAGGGCGCGCATGGGGCTGAACTATGCCCCGATCGTCGCCCGGTGTTACCGAAGTTCGACGTTCGTCGCGCGGTCGAGACATTTCGAGGCTGGTGAGCGACTGCGATCTCAAGGGCTTACGCGCCAGGCAGGGTGCGGACGGGCATGGAGCGATGTGTGCACCGTACGCCCACATGATCCGTGCGCTCGTCGGCTCTCCCTCTCGTGCAGACGAACCCGTTCGCGCTCGGCAGTCCGCCTTGCGGCTGTTTGCGGTGGGGGCGCTCGCGCTCTTGGCCGCCGCGTGTTCGGCGAGCGACGACGAAGGGACGACGTCCGAGGATGCGCTGACGGGAGGCACGTGGGTGCTCCCGGCCGCGGTGGCCGAGGTCGGCTCGAACGTGAGCATCCCTTACGAGAGCCCCGGATCGTGGAACGGCGGGCACGGCTGCAGCGGGAAGCTCCGCGAGGGGGCGCGCTCGTTGGGGCGCGAGATCATGACGCGCTTCGGTCAGGTCACTTCGATCGGCGGATATTCGTGCCGCCGCAACACGGCCAACGCGTCGGCGCTCAGCGTGCACGGCACGGGCAAGGCGCTCGACATCATGCTGCCGACCAAGAACGGCGGCGCGAACTCGGCGCTCGGCGATCCGATCGCCAACTGGCTCGTGGTGCACGCCGCGGAGATCGGTGTGCAATACATCATTTGGAACCACACCCAGTGGAAGGCCAACGGCGCGAACACGAGCCGGTACGGCGGCCCGGTGCCGCACGTCGATCACATCCACGCCGAGATCACCGAGAAGGCGGCCAAGCTCCAGACGCCGTTCTTCAACCAGATGCAGCACACGGGGCCGGTGGCGGCGAACGACCCGACGGGCGCGAACGACCCGACGGGCGCGAACGACCCGACGGGCGCGAATGGCCCGGGCGCGAACGACATCCCGGTGTTCGGCAACGATCAGCCGAACGAAGACCCGACGGTCACGCAGGGCAACGCGCCCGGAGCGAGCACGCCCACGCAGCCGGCGCTCCCGGCGGCGCCGCCGAGCGGGGGAGAGACGACGCCGACGCCTTCGGTCGCGCCGCTCCCCGCGAGCAATCCTGAGCCGGACGATCCCGGCGAGACCGACTCGCTCGGCGTCACCCGCGCGCCCAAGACCTCGGACGCGGACCAGAGCCCCATCGTCGGAGGATGCGCGGCCGCGCCCACCCGCGGCTCGCGTGACGTGCCGGCGCCGGTCGCCGCCGTCGGTCTCGCGACGCTGGTCGTCGTCACTCGCCGCCGCCGCCGCGCGGGTTGACGCCGCTCCGCTCGGTCAGGTGGAAGCGCAATTGGGTTGCGCCTCCTGGTGCGTGAACTTTTCTGTTCCGAAAGGTCACGTTCGATCTCCGGGCCGCTTCCGCTACGGCGCAACCCAGTTGCGCCGATTTGAAACCGACCCACGGCGGGATCAGACGTGTGCCGCTGAGCCGGAGATTCGTGCCGCTCGCCCGACCGGGCGGCACGAATCGTAGGCTCACTTCAACCGAGCCGCTGTAGCTTGAGGGCATGCGGAGCTCGGTCGGAGTGCTCGTGAGAACGGTGATTCCCTTCGCGGCGATCGTCGCCGCGTGCGGTGGGGACGACGCCTCGAGCGTCGACCCTGGCGGGCCCTCGGGCGGCGGCCTCGACGGTGGCAGCTCCGCGACGGACGGTGCGGTCGCGAGCGCGGACGGCGCGACCACGACGAACGGCGATGGCGGCGGCACGACCCCGGGCGACGGCGGCTCGACGCCCGGCGACGGCGGGACGACGCCCAAGGATGGCGGCGTGACGACCGGCACGTCGCCGGTGATCGCGGGCTGTCCGATTCTGCCGGCCGATCACGTGTTCAACACGCCCATCGCTTCGCTCCCCGTCCACCCGAATTCGGCGCAGTTCATGACGACGATCGGCGCGCACAACCTCCACCTCGATCTCGGACAGATCGTCGATCAGACGAACGCGGACTACTTCGGGATCCCGTACAACGTCGTCCACGGCGGGACGCTCACCTGGGCCGCCACGCGCTACTACTCTCCGGATCCGGACCTCGACTGGGACACGCGCGCCGAGAGCGACTGCGCGGCGGCCGCGCACACCCCGATCGCCCCATGCACCACGGCGGCGGCGCCGAACCCCGTGTTTCCGATTCCGCCGAGCGTCTTCGTCGAGGGCGGCGTGGTGACCGATCCTTCGCAGCCATACGGCGACCATCACATCCTCTTGCTCGATCAGGACACGTGTCGCCTCTGGGAGCTCTATCACGCGTACAAGAACACGAGCCTCAGCACGTGGGACATCTACGGTTCGGCGACGTTCGATCTTCGCTCGAACGCGCTCCGGCCGGCGGGCTGGAGCTCCGCCGACGCGGCAGGCTTTCCGATCCTTCCGTTGCTCCTCCGCGCCGACGAGGCGTCGAGCGGGACCATCAAGCACGCGCTCCGGTTCACCATCGAGTCGACGCACATTCGCCAGGCGTACACGTGGCCGGCGCGGCACCTCACCAACAAGGGCAAGACCACGACCGACCAGCCGCCCATGGGGCAGCTCTTTCGCCTGAAGTCGAGCTTCGTGATCCCTGCAAACTACAACGTTCAGGCCAAGGCCATCCTCCAGGCCATGAAGACCTACGGCATGTACATCGCCGACGGCGGCTCGGACATGTACGTCCAGGGCGAGCCGAGCGCGGCGTGGCTCGACGCGACGTTCACTCAGGTGCAGTCGGTCTCGAGCTCGAACTTCGAGGCCGTCGATCTCGCGCCGATCCAGGCGCGCGCCGGCTTCGACGTCAACTCGGGTCGCGTTCCTCCTCCGTGACGTCGGCGGCGTCGTCGTCGCGAGAACGCGTCGCGTTCGCGTCGTAGGCGCGAGCGGCGCGGCAGCGTTTGCCGCTCTTCTCGACGCCGATCGCGTCGAGACCGAGCGCATTCGCCGCGGCGAGGACGCTGCCGCGGCCACAGAAGGGATCCACGATGACGCGCGCGCCGACGTCGTCGCGAAGGTAGACGCACGCGACGCGGCACGCGTTGAGTCCCATCGCTCGGCTCCAGTCCATCGCGCCCGCGTCCTCGAGGACGTCCGGGCCCGCATGACGCGCGGGCGCGAGCGGCGTCTTGGAGAGCGCGATCATGTGCGAGTAGGTCGGGCGTCCCATCGAGAGGGTGCCCGGCGGCTTTCGGCAAACGATCTTGTGCCACGCCACCGACGCGCCCGCTCGCTCGCCGCCGGAGAGGACGAGGTGCCCTTTGTCGATCCAGGCGCCCTGATGCCGAACGTCGCTCTGATAGAAGACCGCCGCGCCGCGCTCCGGGAGCCACGCGACGAGGCGCGCGACGGTGGCCATGAACCATTCGCGCCAGGCGGTGAGCCCAAGCTCGGGGAGCTCGGAGTGATCGGGCAGCGACGTGACGATGCTCGCACCCTCGGGCGCGCCGTTGGCGTCGAGCCATTCGAAGGCGTCGCCGTGCACGACGAGGCGCCCGGGGCTCATCGCCGCGATGATACGGCCTCGGGCCCCGCGCTCAAGGGAGCGCGATCGTTCCCGTGGCGCGGTCGACGCCGGCGGCGTGCTCGGTGACCTTCCACTCGGCGGGCGATCGCGTGTCGGCCCACGATTTATCGTCCGTGCGGACGACCGGCTCGGTGCCGTCGATGACGGGGTTGCCGGTCTTGCCGACGTCGTAGGTGTCCTTGCCGCCGACGTCCATGAAGATGCCGGTCGTCGCCACCGCGCTGCACGCGGAGCAGGCGTCGTGCCACTCGCCGGAGAAGTTCGCGGCACCGATCGTGGGCTCTGCCGCGGAGTGATAGACGTCGTCGCCGCCCACGTTGAGGAGGATGCCGATGCCGTTGGCGTTGCCCGATCCGAGCGAGAGGAGCGGGCCGCGGTAGACGTCGTTACCGCCGAGGTCGACGTGCCACGCGACGGTGAAGTCGTGCCCGACGCCGATGCTCGTCGCGTGCGGGGCGAACGTCATGTTGTACTTGTCGTCGCCGCCACCTTCGAGGAAGAGCGCCATCGCGAAGTGCGCGCCTGCACCTTGCACGTAGTAGCGCGCGTCGTAGGTGTCGTTGCCCGAGCCGTCGGCCAAGATGCCGGTGCCGAACCAGTAGCCCGAAGACTGGGCTTGCACCGAAGCGACGTACACGTCGTCACCGGCGCGATCGCGCAAGATCGCGAGGCCGCCCGACATGTCCACGTCGTCGCCGCCTCCGGGCGATCGCCGCCCGAACGCCGCGCCTTGGGCGAAGGAGTTGTTGCCCTTGCCGGGGATCTGAATCGTCCAATAAAGCGGATCGCCGCCGTCGGCCGGGTCGCCGTTGTCGGCCAGGTACTGATCCTTGCCGTCGCGATCGTAGAGGATCCCGACGCCACGCACCGACGAGAACCCTTGGGTCTGGCTGTACGAGCGGTAGGTGTCGTCGCCGGCGGCATCGAGGAGGAGACCGATGCCGAAGTGCGTCGCGCCCTGGACTCCGGCCTCGCCGTCGTAGTGATCACTGCCGCCCTGATCGTAGAGAACGCCCACGCCCGCCGCGCCGTAGCCTTGCGAGAGTCGCAGCGAGCGGTACGTGTCGTCGCCGTCGCCGAAGTCGAAGAGCATGCCGTAGCCGAGGCGAGCCGCACCCTGACGCAGCGTCTCGGAGAGCGACACCGGACCGTCGTCCTTGGCGACGACGTCGCTCGGCGTGAGGCGCGGCGCGCCGTCGGACGGGAGTCTCGCGCCGTCCTTGGGATCGGGGACCTCGTCGTACGCGTACGTGTCGCGGCCCGCGAGATCGAACGCGAGCCCGACGTGGTGCGCGGCCTCGCCCTTGGCGACCGCGTCCACGGCCCCGGCGGGGAAGCGGTACGTGTCGTTCCCGCCGGTGTCGACCATGACGAGGACGTGCGAGCCCTTCGCGTGCACTTGATCGGCCGCGTCGGCGATCACGATGCGACCGAGCGGCGTCTCTTGCTCGAACGAGAAGCCGCGGAGGCCGGCGAACTGTGCGAGGTTCGCGCTCTCGATTCGGAGCGCGAGCTTCACCGCGCCTTCGGCGAGCGCGACGGAGTCGAAGCGCTTGGAGAGGAGCGATTGCACGTTGGGGCGCGTGAGGTCGGGCGGCCCGGCGAGCGAGCGCAGGTGAATCGCGTGGACCTTGCCGAGCGCGAGGAGATCGGCGGGCGTGAAGCCCTTGGCGAGGGTGTCCCACGTGGCCTGCGCCTCGTTCGCCGCGAGGATCACGCGCGCGAGCGCGCGCTGAAACGGAAGCGGGACGTCGGCGGCGTCGGCTTCGAGCGCCGCTTGGTCGGGCGTGCCGCCCGCGCCTTCGATCACTTGCGCGACGGCGCGCGCGAGCGGCTGGGTCTCGTCGAGCGTGAAGGGCTCCGCGCACGGCACGTTCTGTGAGCCCATCCCGAACGACGCGAGCTGGAGCGCGCCGGCGACCGGCATCTTCGAGGCCGCTGCGTCGTCGAGCGCCGCGACCATCGTGTTCCCGAAGCTCGGCGCGCGAAGCGCGTGATCGTGCACGCCATCGTACCAAGGGAGTCGGTAGGGATCGTGAGCGAGGTCGCCGTAGATCGACCAATCCTTCGCCGTGTACCCGAGCGTGCAGCGATCGAGGCCCGCGGACTTGAGCGCGTCGTCGAGCGCGTCGGGCGCCGGCGGGAGCACCACCGGGCATTTCGGATCGTTGGAGACCGGAATGGTCGGGAGCGCGGACGCGCACACCTTGGTGTCGCTCGCGCTGACCGCGTCTCCCGCGTCATTGCCTCCAGTGGGGGCCGATGGCGAATCGGTTGCGGGGCTCGACGAGGAACAGCCGGCCGCAGCGACCAGAGCGAGAGCGGAGGCGAGGACGAGGAACGAGCGGATTCGCACGCACGCTCCTTAATGGGCCGACCCGCGCCGCGCCACGCCGTGGCCTCGAATCGCGGGAAAACGCCCCACGCCTGGGGGCGTGGGGCGGTGAGCGGATCGGCGCGAATCGTGCAAAACCGGGTTAAGCTTCGGGCCGAGGCGGGGATGCTCGAAGGATGGGCGAAGAGAGCGAGGGGCGCTTTGGGCCGGGGCGTCGTTGGCGACGCGCTTCGTCACGACGGCGTGTTCTGGCGCAAGCTCGCCTACGCCGGCGCAGTGCACGGTCCGTGGTGGTGGCGTCGTTATACTCCGCCTGCGTTCGGAACCACGTTCTGCGCGGTCTTGCCCAAGCAGCGGCGCGCGGTGGCGGGCAACTGGATGCGCATGGGGCTCGCCGCGACCGCGCTCGAAGCGAACCTCGGCGCGCTCCGTACCTTCGTGGAGTTCTCGCTCTCGCTCACCGACGGTCTCGAGTCCACGGGCAAAGGACTCGACGGCTACTCACTCGACAGCCCGTCGGACGAGCGGTTGACCGAGCTCGTGCGACAGAAGCGCGGCGTCATTCTGCTGACCGCGCACACCGGGAGCTGGGAGGTCGTGGGGCGGCTCATTGGTCGCCGTCACGGCGCTGCGCTCACGATGGTGATGTCGCAAGAGGCCAACGCGTCTGCGCGCGCGTTCGCCGACACAGTGCGTATGCGCAAGCAAGAAGGCGACTTCGAGATCGCGTACGTCGGCAGCGATCCGTTGGCCGCGCTTCCCCTCGTGTCGGCGCTCCGTCGGGGGCGCATCGTCGCGATGCAGTTCGACCGCGTCCCTCCGGGCATGGCGTCGGTGGACGCGCCGTTCTTCGGCGGGTCGCGCGCGTTCCCCATCGGTCCGTTCCGCCTCGCTCAATTGACGGGTGCGAAGGTCGTCGTCGCCTTCACGCGACGCGTTGGCCACCGCCGCTACGCGGTGGAGATTCCGCCGGTGATCGAGCTCTCGAAAGGACGGGACGAAAGCGCGATTCGGGTGGCCGCTGCCGAGGCGGCGGCGGCGCTAGAGTCCTTCGTCCGACGCAATCCGGCGCACTGGTTCCACTTCGAGCCGCTCTTCGCCTGAACGTGCGTCGCCGGCCGGAGACGGGCTGCGCTCGAGACGGGTGACTTTCGACGGATGGTGCTTGCGGAGCGGCCCGCGCACGTTAAGGTGCGCCGACCCCGTGGCCCGCCCGTCGTCCCGAAGCCCGTCCGCGTCCCGCCAAACCAGGCGTTTTCGCCGTCCTCTCATGGCCGGCGCTCTGGTCGCCGCCACGCTCGGGTGGGCGGCTGGGTGCGCTTCGAGCGGAGACGGCGAGTCGCTGAAGGTCACGCGCGAGGCGCTGCTCGTCTCGTCCGATCTCGTCATCAGTCAGGTGTTCGGCGGCGGCGGCAACGCCAACGCGCCTTACACGCATGACTTCGTCGAGCTCATGAACCGAGGGGCGTCGCCGGTGTCGCTCGCGGGCAAAGCGATTCAATACGCCGCTGCCGGCAGCAACTTCAACGGCGCGACGGCGGTGGCGCTGCCCGCGGTCACCCTCGCGCCGGGGCAATACTTCCTCGTCCAGCTCTCGAGCAACGGCAACGTCGGATCGGCGCTGCCCACACCCGATCTCGTGACGAGCGGGATGACGGCGCTCGCCCTGTCGGCGTCGCAGGGGAAGGTGGCGCTCGTGGATGCGGCCGCGCCGCTCGACGCATGCGGCTCCGCCCTCACGCCCTGCAGCACGGCGGCGTTCACCGATCTCGTCGGGTACGGCGTCGCGTCGCAGTCCGAGACGAGCGCGACGCCCACGCTCTCGAACACCACGGCCGCGATCCGACTCGGTGGCGGCTGCGTCGACACGGGCGACAACGGCGCGGACTTCGCCATCGGCAGCCCCCTCCCGCGCACGACCGCGAGCGCGCTCGCGCCGTGCAGCGCACCCGCCGATGCGGGGAGCGACGTGGCCAACGATGCAGGCGCGGACGCGACGAGCGACGCGGCAGACTCGGCGAGTGACGCGGCCGTCGACGCGAATGACGCGAGCGTGCCGGTCGACGCCAGCAACGACGCGGGCGGGCCGGTCGACGCGAGCACCGTCGATGCGAGTGATGCCGGCGCGGGCTCCGACGCTGCGGTAGATGCTGCGGCGGACGCGTCGACGGATGCCGCGGCCGATGCGGGCAATGCGGACGCAGGAGCCGCGACGGATTCGGGCGCGCCGAGCGACGCCGGCGTCGACGCGAACGTGGACGCAGGCGCGAGCGTCGATGCCGGTCCGATCGACGCCGGGCCTCCGCCCGGCTTCGTCCTCCTCAACGAATTCCGCAGCAATCCGCCCACGAGCAACGACGCGCCCTTCGAGTACGTCGAGATCCTATGCACGCCTGGCTCGTCGCTCGCCGGCTACTACTTCGTCGCCTTCGAGGGCGACGGTGACTCGAACGGGCCGCCCGGCACGGCGGACTTCGTGGTCGATTTCTCGGGCGTGACGTGCGGATCGAACGGCATCGTCTACGTGAAGGCCGCTCAAGGCGGCCAAGCGGCGCAAGACGCCGCGAGCACGGTGGTGACGTCCTCGTTCCTCGATACGGGCGCGAGCCCGATCGAGAATGCCACGACGTCCTTCGTGGTGATTCGCAGCCCGTCGGCGCCGATCGTGCAAACGACCGACTACGACACCAACGACGACGGGACGCTCGAGCTTCCGTCGGGTGCCATCATCGTGGATGGCGTGTCGACCTTCGACGAGTCGCCGACCGCGCACGACCGCACGTATGCGCCGCGTCTCTCGCAGCCGAAGGGCACCGCCGACGGTGCGACGCGGTTCCCCGGCGACACGACGCCGCTCTCGGTCGACGCGTGGTACGCGGCGGACCTCCTCGGCTCGCAAGGCGACTCGGTCACGTACGACGCGACCAACGGGACGGCGAACTACCCGAGCGACGGCGCGATGACGCCCGGCGCCGTCAACGTGGGTACGCCGTCGACGACCGTCGTCGACGCCGGTCCCGACGCGGCCACGCTCCCCGACGCCGCGCCCATCGACGCGAGCACGGAGCCGGACACCAGCGTCGTCGAGCCGCCGGTCGACGCATCGAGCACGGCGATCGTCGACGCGGCCGTGCGCGACGCGAAGGCGGGGGACGCGAGCGTTAACGAGCTCCCCAACCCGCCGAGCGTGCGCGGCTGCTTCTGCGACGCGGCCGGAAGGAGCGGACGCGCGCCCGACGCCGCGGGCGTGGGCGTGCTCGGCCTTCTCGCGCTCGCGCTTTCGCGACGCCGCACGCGCAGCTGACGTCGCGGCTGCGGATCAGCCCTTGTCGCGGCTGATCTTCACCGACTCGATCGTGACCGGCTTCTCCGGTCGCTCGCCCCGCACGGGAACGCTCGCGATTTTGTGCACCGTGTCGACGGGCGCGCACTCGCCGAAGATCGTGTAGCCACCATCGAGGTGCGCGGGCGCCGCGTCGGTGATGAAGAACTGCGCGCCGTTCGTGTCCTTGCCGCGGTTCGCCATGCAGAGGAGGCCCGGGCGATCGTGCTTTGCGCCCGCCCAGATCTCGTCCGGGATCACGTAGCCCGGCTCGCCCGAGCCGTTGCCGCGCGCGTCGCCGCCCTGGATCATGAAGCCTTTGATGATGCGGTGGAACGTGGTGCCGTCGTAGGCGGGCTTGTTCACCCAGTCGCCGCTCGGCGCCTTCCACGTGCGCTTGCCGGTCGCGAGCCCGATGAAGTTGGCGACGGTGATCGGCGCCTTGTCGTCGTAGAGCTTGCACTTGAGCTCGCCCTCGCTCGTCTTCATCGTCGCGACGAGCGCGCCCTTGCCGGGGAGATCCTTGGTTGCGTCGGCGAGCGTCCACTGACCCTTGAGCGGATCGTCCGCGCCTTCGACGCGCTTGGGGAGCGCGGGGCGCTCCGGTGGCGGAGCGTCGTCCTTCTTCGCGGTTGCCGTCTGCGTGGCGACTGGCTTTGCGCTCGGGTCGGGCTCCTTCAGGCGGTCTTCGTTGCAGCCGACGGTGAAGGCGAGAAGCGACGGCAGCGCGAGCGTGAACGGAAGGGAAAGGGCGGCGAGACGCATGGCACGAACATTTAGACCAGGCGGGGCGACCCTGAAAAGCCGCCGCGCGCGCGCGCCCGATCTTTTCGTGGTTTGATGCCGCGCATGGGGAGGCGCGCTCCGCCTTTTGTGCTCACGACGCTCGCGCTCGCGCTCGCGCTTTCGTGGCCGGCGCTCGCGCAGGCGGCCGATCCCTTCGAGATTCAGGTCTACGACGGCACGGCGAACGCGCCGGGCGTCTTCGGCGGCGAGCTCCACGTGAACCACTGGGCGACGGGCCGCCGCGACGCGTCGGCGCCCGAGCTTCCGTTGCATGGTCAAACGCACCTCACGCTCGAGCCGTCGTTCGGCGTCTTTTCATTTTGGGAGGTGGGCGCGTACTTCCAGGGCGCCATTCGCGCCGACGGCGCGATCGACTACGCGGGGACGAAGCTCCGCTCCAAGCTCGTCACGCCGCCGGAGTTTCATCCTCGTCTCCGGCTGGGGCTGAACGTCGAGGTCTCGTACGTTCCCGCGCGCTACGAAGCCGATCGCTGGGGCAGTGAGCTTCGTCCAATCGTGGCGTACGACGACGGGGACTGGCTCTTCGCGGCGAACCCGAACCTCACGCAGTCGTTCGGCGCGAGCGCCGATGAAGGACCGGCCTTCGAGCCGGCGGTGAAGGCGGCGCGCACCTTGGGGCCGATCGCGCTCGGGCTCGAGTACTACGCGGGCTTCGGCCCGCTCGCGTCGCCGCTTCCGTGGCGCGAGCAAGAGCACACGCTCTTCGAAGTGATCGATCTCGTTTCGGTCGATCGGCTCGAGCTCGACGTGGGGCTCGGCGAGGGCCTGTCGCGCGAGAGCGCGGGGCTCGTCGCCAAGCTCATCGTCGGCTGGTCGTTCGAGCCTGCGAAGCCGAGCGAGCCCGGAGCCGCAACGGCGCGCGCGCTCAGAAGTTGGGGAACAGCTTCTCGGCCGCCGAGCGGACCTCGCTCTCGGTGAGCTCGGAGCGATCGGTCACCTGCACCTTGCCCGAGACCTGCTCGATCTTCGGCTCGAGCCCGCTGAACGCGCACGAGTAGATGTCCGACGAGAGCATGCCGCCCTTGTTCACGTCGCAGCGGAGCTTGACGTCGCCGTCTTGGTAGGTGCGATCGGCGGCGGGCAGCGCGTTGAAGATAGCCTTGGCGACGGGCCCGGAGAGGATGAACTGGGTCGACTTGGTGTCGATGCGCTGCACCCAGTTGAGCGTGCATGTGGCGTCGACGTTGGTGCACACGATGCCGAAGAGGCCAGGCCCGGTGACCTTGGCCCCACCGCTCGTGACCGACGGGAGGACGTTCAGCTTCTGGTAAAGCGCGCCCGCGTTCGTGCCGAGCGAAGCCTGTGCAAAGTACACGGGTGCGGCGTTCTTGAGCGCGCCCTCGCTGCTTTCCGAAGCGGCCGGGTCCGCGCCGTCGTCGCTCGAGGCGGGCGCCGAGCAGGCGAGGAGCGAGAGAGCTACGACCGGGAGGAGAGCGCGGAGCATGCTCCCGGTATTGCAGCTCGCGTGCCGAGCGATCGCGCTCGGAAATCTTGGGTTCGCGGCTCGCGTCGGAACGGCGCCTAGGCGGCTTTCTCCACCGTGTGGATCACGCTGCCCCCAGCGAACGCCGCGGCTTTAACAGGGCGTTCCGAGCTGGCCGCGTGGCGTCCGCAAGCGCGCGCGGGCGAGCGAACGTCGCAATCCGCATCGTCGCGACACGGTTGCAAAGACAAATTTGCTGCCTCACTGCACGGAGACGGGATGGGGCGCGGGCGACCTCGAGCATGCGATGGTGGAGGCGACCGCGCTGTGGCAAGACGTCTTCCCTCAACCGGGAGCGCCGTCGTGAACAAGACCCAAGCTTTCTTCGCCGCCTCGTTCTTCGCCGCCGTCGGCGCGTTCGGACCCACCGCGTGCAGCTCGAGTGATCGCGACTTCTCGTCGTCGAGCAACGACGCGGGCGGCCCGTCGCCCGGATCGACGACCACCGACGAGGGCGGAGCGACCGGCAACTTCGTCCCGACCGATCACAGTGACGCCGCGAGCGATGGTTGCAGCGACGAAGCGCGCCTCGTCTACGTCCTCTCGCTCGAGGGAGATCTCTACTCCTTCGCTCCCGCCGACAAGAAGTTCACCAAGGTCGGGCCGCTCACGTGCCCGGAGATCGCCGGGCTCACCCCGATCTCGATGGCCGTCGGCCGCGATGCCGTCGCGTGGGTCAACATGCGCGACACGTCGAACCCCTTCGACCTGACGCCGACCGGCACGCTCTTCAAGGTCGACGTGAAGACGGGCAAGTGCTCGCCGTCGGCGGTGAAGGGGAACATCGGCGGGATGGGCTTCTCGGTCGACGCCCCCAGCAAGACCGACGAGACGCTCTACATCGTCGGCGGCCCGAACTTCACGAGCAGCGGGCTCGCGCGCGTGGACTTGAAGGCGCAGAAGATCGTCACCATCGGGAAGCTTCCGAACTTCGGGCAGCCGACCGATCTCGAGCTCACCGGCACGGGTGACGGCAAGCTCTACTCGCTCCTCGTCGCGCAGCCGATGGGGCTCTCCGAGGTGAACAAGACGAGCGCGCAGTTCGCGACGCCGGCCAACCTCTCCCAAGTGGAAGAGCCGCAGTCTCCGATGTTCGCGTTCTCGTTCTGGGGAGGCGACTTCTACATCTACACGGCGACCGACACCTCGCCGACGAAGACGACGAACGTGACGCGCTATCGCCCGTCGGACGGCAGCGTGAACACGACGTACATGACCAACATCGGCTTCCACATCGTCGGCGCCGGTGTCTCCACGTGCGCGCCCACGAGCCCGCCGAAGTGAGCGAGACCGGAGCGCGAGCCTCACGGCGTGGGCGCGGTGTAGAGCGCGTCGACCACCGGCGCGACGCGATCGGCGATGAGCGCATACGACGCAGCGGTGAGGTGCGTCCCGTCGAGGAAGTACTGGGTGTCCCAGGGATCCGAGAGCTCGGTGAGGGTGGACAGGTCGACGACCGCCGCCGCGCCCCAAGACGCTCCGTTCGTGACCACGCAGGCGTTGAACGACCGCCGAACGTCTCTCCAATAGGGAGAGGGTGCGGGCGAGGCGCCTTCTCCGAGATCTGCCGTGAGCTTGGTCGGAGTGGCCGTCATGAGGACGACGCTCCAGCCTTCCGCGACGCGGCGCCGTGTCATGATCTCGTACGCCTCGCAGGCCCATGGGTTCCCAAGCTCGTTCACTCCTTCCCAGAAGACGAGCACCTTGCGGGCGCGCCCCTGCTCGGCAGTCGCTGCCGCGAGATCGTGCGGAGCGGCGGTGATCAGCATCGACGTCGACCATCCACTCCGTCCGATCCATTGATCGGTTGCCCAGCGCGTTCCGAGGCGCGTGGCGAGCTGCGCCGGGAATCGATCCGTCGCCGCCGTCGCCGCGGGGAGCTCGGAGCCCCACACGAGTGAGTTGCCGTAGACGTAGGCGCGGGGCGGGAGCCACGCCGCGCCACCGTCGCGCGCGTCGACGTCAGCGTCGGCTGCGGTAGGACTCGCGTCTGCTTCTGCGTCGCCATGCCACGGACCGGGAGACGCGACGACGGTGCAGCCGCTCGCGCTTGCAGTCGCGTCGGCCTCGGTAGGAGCGCTCGGGCCACCCATCGTCAGCGGTCTCGCTTCGTCCGTCGGACCGGGACCGTCGCCGAGCGAAGTCGCCGAGCGGGACGCACACGCGGTCAGCGCAGCGAGCATCCAGAGCCAGGGAAGCCTTCTCATCTAGACGCAGGTGCTCTGCTGGCGTCAAAGTGGCTCACGTGTTGGGGCCGTTACGGTAACTCCGACCGGTCCGGCTCACGCGCGCCGCAGCGCGGGCATCAGAGCCAGAAGCGCTCGATCCAGCGCTCCACTTTCGCCTCGTGTGATTCGCTCACGACAACCACGCGTCCTTGGGGATCGTAGAGCATGGCTCCGGCGATCAGCTGCTGATCGCCAGGGCGCTCGAGGACGACGCTTCCCCCAGAACCAAAGCTCGCATCGAGCGATCCCTTGTCGTCGAAGCGAACCAACCCGAGGTCGTCGGTCGCGCCGGTCACGATGCAACCGAGCACCACCTTGCCATCCGGGGTGACCACCAGGCCTCGGCCCTTCGACCCCGACATCCCCGACGTCGCCACTCCGCCCGCGCCGAACGTCGGGTCGAGGTTGCCGCTCTCGTTGAGGCGCGCCGCGATGGCCTGGCCATTCCGCGTCGTCGCGAGATGGACGCGGCCCACGGCGTCGAGCTCGAAGCCGTGCATGCCTCCCGAGCCGAGGGCCGGATCGCTGAAGCCGCCGCCGCCGTAGGTCGTGTCGAGGCCTCCGCTTTGGGTCAGGCGCACCACGCGCGGTCCTGCACCTGTGGTGCTCGCGGCGACGTAGATCCGTCCGCCGTCGTCCACGCGCAGCTTGAAGACCGACGTCATGTTGGGGCTCGTGTCGATCACGGAGACGCCCGACGTTCCGAAGGTGGAGTCGGGCGCTCCCTGCGGCGTGAGCCGCGCCACGCCGAACGCGTACTTGTCCGGCGTGTTGCTCACGAACGCGAGCAGCGCGTAGGTGTAGCCGTCGTGGACGGCGAGGTCGGCCGGAACGGTGCCCCAATGCCCAGCAAAGGGCTCCTTGGGCTCGGGTATGAGCGCGAGTCCGTCAGTGCCGAACGTCGTGTCGAACGCTCCGCCGGCAGCACGCGCAACCGCCATGCGATGCTGGCTCGGGAGCGTTGCAGCGACGTAGAGCTTTGAGTCCGCTACGCCGAGGACCGTAGGGGCAAAGTCCGTGGCCCAGTTCGATCCCGGCATCAGAAAGGCCGCGGGCTCGAGCACGCCTTGCGGTGACAGGCTGCCAACACCGCGCCGATTCTGCTTGTAGCTTCCGAGGTAGACGCGTGCGTTCTCGCCCATCGCGAGCGGAGGCGCCACGACGTCGAGCGCGTAGTAGTCGCTCTTGAGCACTCCGCTCTGGCCGAAGGTCGAGTCATGTTCCCCCGCCGCGCCCGTCGGCGTGGTCCCACCGTCGCCGGATGCCGAGGTGGATGCCGCGTCGCCAGACGTGTCGGAGTCGCGCGAGCCTGCGCTGCTTCCAGCGGGCCCGGCCTGCGGCGAGGACGAGCTCGTGCCGTCACCACCGCACGCGATGGCGGCGAGGAGGAGGAGCGATACGGCGTGAGAGGGAGCAGTGCGCGAGAGCATGGTGAATCGCGGTAGCACGCGCCCGGACGCTGAGAGCCCGCGGGCGAAGTTGTGCCGGGATTCACCTCCCAATGGGTCGCGTTCGAGGGGCGCTCGTTCGACAGGGCTCGAAGATGGTGGCGTCCCTGAAGGCGACCGCCCGAACTACGCTCGCATCAGGAGGGGGTCGCGCTGGAGCCCGAGCGATCCGTGAAGCGTGCGCTCTGCCTCCGCGACCGTTCGTTGGTGCTCAAACGAAACCGGCCTCGGAGCGACGCGCGCTTCCGAGGCCGATGATCTGAGGCGAGGATGGGACTCGAACCCACGTATAACGGATTTGCAATCCGCTGCCTAACCACTTGGCTACCTCGCCAGACGGCGAAGACTGTACAAGATTCCGCGGTCGGTCGTCACCACCTTTCCTGAGGTCGCGCGTCGGCCCGCGGGCGTCCGCTCATAGAGACCCGGACGCTCCGATGCCGGTCGTCCCCGGCGCGACGAGCGGACCCACCGCGAACGAAGGCGCCGCGGGGCGCTCGCCGGTGCTCTTCTGCGCGGACTTCGGCGCGAGGAGGAACCACCCGAGGGACGCCGCCGCCGCGCCGACGCCGACCCACAGCGTGATGCTCGCCGGGCCGCGCGTCTGGTCGAGCGTGTTCTGCGCCGACCGGAGCGTGCCGCACACGTCCCCGATGGTCGGGTCGGCGGCGAGCGCGCGCCCATCGTTGCAGGATGCAGGGTTCTTGTTCGCGCGCACCAGCGCCTCGGTCGCCGTGGAGGCGTTGCGTTCGGCGTTGACGCGAATCCCGCTGAGGACGAACGCCGCCGTCAACGAGACGACGCTGATCGCGCCCGCGGCGTAGGTCGGCGCCGTCACGTCGGGTGGCGCGTACCATGCGGGAGACCGGGCCTCTTCGTGGTCGCCCGTTCGCGGCGGAGGCGGCGGCGCGCGCACGGCGCTGCGCGGTGGGACGAGCTTGATCTCCACCGTCGCGCCCCGCTCGACGTCGATCGACTCCGTCTTCGTTCCGCCGGCCGTGTTCATCGACACCTCGTGGCGTCCGGGCGCGACGTCCACGGGCTGCTTGAGCGGCGCATGGCCGACGACGGCTCCGTCCACGCTGAGCTCGGCGCCTTCCGGTGCACTGATCGCGATGTGACCGACGAGGCTCTTCGCTTCGACGAGCCCAGCCTCGGCGCGTGCGATGACGCTGGCCGGAGCGCCGCGCGCTTCGCCGAGAAACTGCTCGAACGCGCGAATCGCCGCCGCCGGATTGCCGAGCCGCAGATGCGTGAGACCGAGGTTCACGAGCACGGTCGGGCTCTTCGAGAGCGCGTAGCTCTCGAGGAACGCGGCCAGCGCTTCTTGGTAGCGCTTCTTCTTGTACGACCGCACGCCCTCCAAGAACGTGTTGCGCGCCGCCTCGGCGAGCGCCGCGTTCGCCGTATCGGGGGCTTCCGCCACGAGGTCGTCGGCTTTGCGCGCGCCGCCGCCGCGCCGCGGTGCGGCGGAGAGATCTCCAGACGCGAGCAGCGTGGCGAACGCGACTGCGAGGTACGAGGCAGCGCGAGTGCGGCGAGAGAGGGGCGCCATCAGAAGGAGATCCTCGTGGTCGCGTAGACCGTGGTGTTTCGCCGAAAGTAGCTGCCGAGCGAGCCGGCCTCGCCGCCCAGGCCCATCGCGCCGAGGCGGACGGTGGCGCCGGGCGTCTGCCAACCGCCTTCGACGCGCGCAAGAAACGAGAAGGGAACCACGCCGACCTGCGAGCGTGCGTCGACGATGAAGTGCTCGAGGAAGAGCCATCGCGCGACGGCGGCGGCCGCGAAGCTCTGCTCCCGATAGAAGAGGAGGTCTCCCGACGGTTGGAGCGTCACGCTCGGGACGTAGAGGACGGGCGGGCCCACGAGCTGCATCGCCCAGCCCTCGACGCCGATGACCTTGTCGAAGCTGCCGGTCTGGTACTCGATGCCGACAACCTCTTGCAGCGCCGGGCGGATGATGGAGTTCATCGACGCTTTGGTGAAGAAGGTCTTGGCTGAGTCGTAGGCCGCGTCGGCGCGGATCACGAACGGGCCGACGGTGGTCTGCGCGTCCATCCCCACGTGGGCGCGGCGGCGGAAGCTCACGAGGATCGGTCCGCCGAAAGCGTTGTTCGCGGCGCGCGCTTGGTTCTGCACGGCTTCGAACACGGCGCCGTTCAACTGGTCGGCGTTGAGCGTCTCGAGTTGCGCCTGGAACGCCGGATCGATGAAGACCGCCGGCGTGCGATCGAAGCCGGAGAGGAAGTAGTGCGAGACGTCGAGCCCGCCGATCTTGTAGCGGAGCGAGCCGCCGATCGAGCCGTTGGAGACGTTGGCGGGCGCGAGCTGTCCGCCGGTCATGGCGTCTTGAAGCGCGGCGACCGATACGCGGTCTTGGCCCTGCGCGAGCGTGCCGAAGAGTCGGCGCAAGCTCCGCGGCGCGTCGGGTTGAACGAGCGCCCAGTTCGTTCCGTAGAGATCGATTCGGTCGATCACGTTGAAGGGCTCGACCACCAAGCTCAAGACGGCGAGCTGCAAGTCGACGTCCGCGCGCAGCGCGGGCGAGGGCAGTGCGAGCATCTCCGGATCGAAGACGTTGGGGTTCCGAAGATCACGCCCGTTCAGAATGTCGTTCGGCGTGAAGAAGTCCGAGTTGCCCCACACGATGCGCTGTTGGCCGAGGCGAAGATCGAGCGGGCCGGTCGTGAAGGCGACGTAGGCTTCGCGCGGCGTCGCTTCAAACGCCTGCGGAGCGAACGACGTGCCGGCCGCTCCGCTCGACGGACGGTTCTCTTGGTAGAACGCGGCGAACGACAGTGACGCGGATGCGACGGCCTGGAACCACTTGGCCCGCGCGTAGCGAAGATCCACGTAGAGGTGCTGCTCAGTGAACGCGCGGTCGTACGGCACCCGCTCCTGCGGGGCGCTGCCCGGCGGATCGGCGGCGGGTGGCGCGAGGCCTGCGGCGCCGGTCACGCGCGCGAAGCCGCGGAACTCGAACTTGTCGGGCGGCGGCGGAGGCTCGGCGGGCTTGGCCGGCAGGGTCGGGCCCGCGTCGGTGGGGCCGACGAGATCAGTCTCGCCGGAGAGATCGACGACCTCGTCGTCTCCCTGATCGGACGCCGCGGGCTTGGGGCCGGCGTCGGGGCTCGGGGCCGTTGTGGCGCCAGCGCCGGCGTCCGCGATGGCGGGGGCGCTTGCGGCCTCGTGGGTGGTGCCTTGCGGGGCCCGGTCGCCGGTCGGCTGCGCCGCCGCGACCGAAGAGAAGGTGAACGCGGCCGCGAGGAGCGCGGTCCAGCGCACCCGCGAGATCTTCGTGTAGTCTCGCTCCGCTCGTCGCATCACCGGTCTTCGTCGGGTCTTTCGTTTCTCAAGCCGCGCGCGATGGAAAGTACGTACATCGAGCTCCGTCACGTAGAGAAGGCGTATCGCACGGGCACGATCCCCACGCCCGTTCTACGCGATCTCTCGCTCTCTCTGCGAAAGGGATCGTTCACCGCCGTCATCGGCCCGTCCGGCTGCGGGAAGAGCACGCTCCTCGCGCTCTTGGGCGCGCTCGACAAGCCGGACGCCGGCGACGTCTTGGTCGACGGCTTCGACCTCGGTCGAGCCGAGGGCGCGGACCTCAGCGCGTACCGCCGCGAGAAGGTCGGCTTCGTCTTTCAGTCGTACAACCTTCTCCGATCGCTCTCGGCGGTGGAGAACGTGGAGGCGGCGCTGCAGTTCTCCGACCTCTCGGGCGAGGCCCGTCGAGCGCGTGCGCGCGAGTGTCTCGATGCGGTCGGCGTGCCTGACCTCGGCAAGAAGCTCCCGCACCAACTCTCCGGTGGTCAGCAACAGCGTGTCGCGATCGCGCGCGCCATCGCGCGACGCCCGGCGCTCCTCCTCGCCGACGAGCCCACCGGGAACTTGGATCGCGAAGCGGGGGCGCGCGTGTTCGCGTGCCTCACCGAGCTTCAGCGCGCGACGGGCGTCACGTGCGTGATGGTCACGCACGACCCGGATTTGGCGGCCCAGACCGACGTGGTCGTGCGCATGCTCGACGGGCGCATCGCGCCGGCAGGGGAGGGGTGAAGGCGTGAGCGACGATCGCCGCCCGCTCATCGTCGCCGACGGGCTGACCAAATCGCTGTCCTCCGGCGAGGTCGTGCAACAGGTCCTTCGTGGCGTCTCGCTCGAGATCGAGCGCGGCTCGTTCTCCGCCGTGGTCGGCCCCTCGGGCTGCGGAAAGACCACCTTCTTGAGCCTGCTCGCCGGGCTCGACGTCGCCGATGGTGGTCGTCTCACTGTCGATGGCCTCGAGCTTCGCGGCCTCTCGTCGGCCAAGATGGACGCGTATCGGCGCGACAAGGTCGGCATCGTGCTCCAGTTCTACAGTCTGCTTCCGTCACTCAACGCGCTCGAGAACGTGGAGACGAGCCTCGAGTTCTTGCCGCTCACGGCGGCGCAGCGGACCGCGCGGGCGCGGGATTATCTGGACCGTGTAGGGCTGGCCGACGCGGCGGCGAAGTTCCCGGCGCAGCTCTCGGGCGGCATGCAGCAGCGCGTCGCGGTCGCCCGCGCGCTCGCGCGCGAGCCGGCGCTCCTCCTCGCCGACGAGCCGACGGGCGCGCTCGATCAGGAGAGCGGTCTACAGGTGTTCGAGTGCTTGCGCGCTCTCCAAGCGTCGACGGGCGTGACCTGCGTGCTCGTTACGCACGATCCTCTGCTCGCCGCGAAGACGCAGCGAACGATCCGGTTCGAGGATGGTCGCGTGAAAGAAGCGTGAGGCGTCGCGGCGCCGCGCGGGCGCCGCGCCCCGGCCATACCTCATGGCTTCTCGAGGTTCGCGACCGAGAAGAGCTCGCCGCCGACCTCGTGGTCGACCATGTTCTCGATGAGCACCTCGGTCGTTCGACCCGACGCGTGGTCGGTCATCATCGAACGAGTGATTTGCCAGCGGCCCGCGTGCTTCTGGAGCTCGCGCGCTACGAGCGTCTTGGACGGGTTGCCGGACTTGTCGAACATCACCCACTTGAGGGGGATGACGTTGTCCTTGCGCACCCAGATCTCGACCTTCTTGTAGGGCGAGTCGGAGTCTTTCACGTTCACCGAGACGTGGTAGCAGGGGTACTTGCCGATGTTCTCGTCGGCCGCGAGCGTGGCGTCGCCGGTTCGCACGTCGCGCCGGTCCATGTCCGCGTAGTTGAAGTCGGTGCCCATGAAGCGCTCCCCGCGGTTGCCGCCCGCGATGCGTCGCGAGCGTTTGAGCTCCGGCACGTAGAGCGTGCGCTCGTCGTCGCCGTCTTTCTTCTGCACGAGGAGGAACTTCATGCCGCTGACGTCGGCCGGAGCGGTGAAGCGGAGGAGGCTCTTCGAGAGCGGCGGCGCATACCGGCGCGAGAGCGCCTCGAAGGCGAGCTCGCGCTTCTGACCGCTCTTCTCGGTGACGGTCACGCGCGCTTTGGCTTCGAGGCCGGCGCGGCCCCAAGCGTCGGCGTCGATCGCCTTCTCGACGACGTCCTTCGCGGAGAGCGAGGCGTCGGCGGCCGCCGGCGTCGCGTCGAGCGTCGCGGTGGCGAAGGCAGACAGGAGGACCAACGAAGACAACGACGCGAAGCGGATCATGCGGAGACCTCTCTCGTGGTTGGGGGGCGGCAGACCAGGGGGATCAGGGGCAGCCGGGGGCGCCGGTGCGTTCCCCAGAAGGATAAGTGCAAGATACACATATGTGATCGCCGTCACAGGTGCCTTGGGAGAGCGACGAGGTGTCGATCGACAAGCACTTGCTCAAGCAGACGCCGCTGTACTCGATGCCCAGGAACCCAGGCGCGGTGCACTGCGCCGGAGCAAAACCGGGGTTGATGTTTTCGATCGGCGCGCAGAGCGTCCCGCCGCTGCAGCTGTCCGCCCCGAGGTACTGGCGCGTGTCTTGGGGGACGAGCGCCTTGGGGAGGCACTTGCCGCGCGCGCTGCAGCAGTTCGCGAAGACGACCGGGGGGCTCTTCGGACCGGGGTCACACGACGTGTGGCAGGCGCCCGTGTCGCTCCCGTCGAGCGGGTTGGTGCAGGGCACGCAGCGCTCGTTGGAGTCGCAGCCGCCGATGGGGAGGCTCGCTTGCTGCGCCGCGACCTCGGGGAGAACGAGACTCTGGCAGCGACCTTCAGCGCCCGCGGTCGAGGTGCACGTGCGCGGGATGAAGCGGCCGCCGGAGGCAATGAGCTTGTCGGGAACGCAGTAGCCGCCCGTGCCTTGGCACACGGCGAGGTGCGAGACCATCGACGGCGGCGTGACGAGGCTCGCGGCGAGGCAGTGGGCGCCGCTGCCCGGACCACCGCACACCGCGAGGGTCGACGGCTCGAGGACCGGCGGGCCTTCGTGCGGGCACTTCGGCGCGGGGCCGCCCGTCACCGCCGGAGTGTCGGTCGGCGCGCCGGTGGGCCCACAGTTTTGCGCGACGGGCTGTCCGATCGCGCACGCACCCGTCGGCTGGTTCGTGTTCGGGTCGATGCAGGGGGCGCAGCGCTCATCGGCGGCGCAGCTCGATCGGGGGAGAGCGTCGGAGTGCTTGCCCACCTCGGGAACGCAGATGCTGAGGCAGACGCCCTCGGCGCTGTTGAGGGACTTGCAACTCGGGGGCTTGGCGCCGCCGGAGCGGATGAGCGGGTCGGGGACGCAAAGGCCGCCGGCGCAGGCCGCGAACGACGCGCGGGCGACGGCCGGCACCTTGTCCGTCGGCACGCAGTGCGCTCCGCCACAAGCCGGCGAGCACGCCGGCAACGTCGATGGGTCCAGCGCCCCGACCTGGGTTGATTCGGCGCCGGGCGTGCAGGTGCCGCTCGCGGTCGAGAGCGTCGTCGAGCCGGCGTCGCCGCTCGGCTCACCGAGGTTGACGTGGCCGTAGTCGGTGCCGTCGTTGCACGCGGCGACCGCGCCACTGCCGAGAGCACACACGGTGATGAAGCGAAGAACCTTGCGGAGCACGGTATGACCCTATCGCCCGACCACACACCCGCAACGTCTCCGTGCCGTACAACACTGAAGGCTCACCCCGCGTATCTCGCGCGAGACATCGATCGCCGCGAGAGACGTTGAGTCGGGCGCGCAGTGTCTCTCTGCCCGGACAAAAAAATCGATCGGGTGTGAAGCATCGCTTCGCACGGCAGGACTCCGAATTGGACCCGACCTGGGTTCCGAATGCGGTGACGCGTAGGCCACGGGTGCTGCGGGCGCCGGTTGGCCGCGTTAGATAGTGGCGCGGCGCTAGCCAGGGTGCGAACGACGCAATCCTCCCCGCCCGCCGAGTTGGCGTCCGAGGCGAATCGCTCCAGCTTCTCGCCAGCCCAACGCTGACCGATGTGATTTGACCTTGCCAACGCCGCGCCGCAGCGTGGCTTACACGCGCGACTTGCTGTGCAGCTGCCGCACCACCTACGAGCGGAGCGGGAGGCTTCCGCAGCGAACGCCAAGCGCTGCAAGCTGGTACGTACCGGGCGGGAAGAGCGTCCGTGGCGCGCCTCCAGTCCAGCGGCGTCGCGCGTTGCGGTACGCGATGCGAAAGGCCAAAAGCGCCCCGAGCTCGCTCGCGCGACGCTCGGGGTTTCGACTCGCGATGTGCGGCCGCAATCCACGACGTGGTTCGTCCGTTCGAGGACTCGACGAGGGCTCCGTACGCAGCACCGCCTTGCGACCGAGAACGCGCATGCCCGAGCGCGCACGGGCCGCCTTCGCTTTCGCCTCCGCCGCGCGCACTGCGGCGACAATCTTGGCGGCCCACTCGGCGGGGGCGAGGTGCTCAAAGCCGTCGAGTGGTTCCAGACGCAACGTCACCTCGGCGGGCATCGGACCGTGCTCACGAAAGAATCCTCGCGGCCGACTAACTTTCCGTGCCTCACCGCGAACGTGCTGACCGAACGACGACGCGCCCGGCCAGTCGACGAGTCGCTCTACGAGGTGGTCCGCCACCGGGTTGGAGAGCAGGTAGATGAGCTTGTCGAATCGGTCGTCAGCCTCGACGAGGTAGACGGCGTTTGGCTGCTCGGTGGCCCACAGGTTCTCCCATCGACCGCGATAGGCATTCACCGCCTTGGCGACCATCTTGTGAAAGTGAGCGAGGAACGCGGGGAAGTTGCCGTGATTGTCGCGCACGACGAGATGCTGGTGGTTGCTCATCGCAACGAAGCCGTGCAGCGTGACGTCGTACCGCGCGACGGCTTCCCCGAGGCAGTAGAGGTAGATTTGCTCCACGTGCCGATCCGGCCGGAGCAGATGCTGCCGCTGCGTGCATCGACGGCTGATAAGATAGGTGCGTCCGGGAATGACTTGGCGGGGCTGGGTCATACCGCTTCATCGGCCGTGCGCCGCCCAGGTTGCCTCCCAGCCTCCGATTGCCGCGGTCGACTGCCGAACGTGAGCCTCCTCGGGCACTAAAAGGAACCCACGACGGGGCCAATCCGAAAAGGAACCCAGGACGGGTCCAATTCATCGGGCGTGCCCCGTCCAGGTGGCCTCCCAGCGTCCGATTGCCGCGGTCGACTGGCCCGAACGTGAGCTTTGTCGGGCACTAAAAGGAACCCAGGACCGGTCCAATCGGCGGGTATGCTGCCGCGGTGATGGTCTTCCGGATGGCCGTGCGCGAACTGTGGCGCGGCCGGTTTCGACTGGCGCTCCTCGCGCTCGTGCTCGCGCTCCAGGTCATGACCATCGGCGGCACGGTCGTCGGCACGCACAGCTTCGACGTCGCGCGCGACGAGTACTACCGGACGCTCCACTTCGCCGACCTCGAGGTGAAGTTCGTGCCCGCGTCGGATCAGGAGATGCCTCCGCTCGACGTGCTCCGCAAGATCCCCGGCGTGCGCGCCGTCACGCGCCGCTACGTCACGCACGGCACCATCGAGGACAAGGACGCCGCGCCGTGGCCGGTCGTCGTCGTCTATCTCGACCCCGGCCCGCAAGACGTGAACAACATCGCCGTGCTCAAGGGGAGCGGGCTCGATCCGAAGGATCCCTCGGGCGCGATGATCGACGCGAGCTTCGCGGAGGTGCGCCACGTCGGGCTCGGGGATACGGTCGTCATCAATCCGCACCGTTTTGCCACGCGGTTCACGGTGCGCGGTGTCGGCATGAGCCCCGAGCACCTGGCGCCCGCGGTCGACCCGCGGTTCCTTCTCCCGACGAAGGGCTCGCTCGGGATCGTGTACGCGCCGCGCGCGGCGCTGGACGCCGTCTTCGTCGACCGCCTCTACAACAACCTCCTCTTCGAGTACGCGCCCGGCGCCGACGAGGCCGCGGTCCAGCGGAAGATCGCCGAGGCGCTCCATGCGCTGAAGCTCGAGGAGCTCGTCCCGCGGCGCGCCAACATGGGGCATCGTCTCTTCGACGAGATCATGCGGACGCCGCGCGTGCTCACTCCGATCCTGGCGCTCGTCGTCGGCCTCCTCGGCGCGATCGTCGCCTACGTCCTCCTCATGCGCATCGTCGGGAGCCAGCGTCGCGAGATCGGCGCACTCCTCGCCATCGGCTTTCCGCATTGGCACTTCATCGCTGCCTACCTCGTCGTCGGCCTCGCGCCCGGTGTGCTCGGCGCGGCCGTCGGCGCCAAGCTCGCGCCATTCTTCGGACGCATCAACGCGCTCAATCAAGCGCACATCATCGGCCTGCCCGAGCCGCCGATCGTGGTCCCGTGGCCGGCGCTGCTCGGCTCGGCGGCCTTCGCGATCGCGGTCACGCTCGTGGGTGTCGTCGTGCCGCTCTTCAGCATCCTCCGCCTGACGCCGGCGCTCGCCATGCGCGGCGGGACCGAGATCACCTTCCGCGGCGCGCCGCGCTTCATCGAGGCGATCGTCGGCCACGGTCGCGCGTCGGTCCGCTACGCGCTCCGCAACGTGCTCCGTCGCGTGGGCTTGTCCGCCGCGGTGGTTGCGCTCATCGCCGCCGGGGTCGCGGCGCCGGCGGCGCTCCTCACGATCAACTCGTCGTGGGAGCGGTGGAGCCTCGAGATGGCGACCAAGATGCGCTGGGACGCCACGGTCAACTTCCGCGTCCCTTTGATGCACGAGGAGCTTCAATCCCTCATCGCGACACCGGGTCTCAAGCAAGCGGAGACGTTCGTCCAAGGGCGCGCGACGCTCGCCCGCGAAGGGCTCGAGACGCAGGAGGTCCGCGTCCGCGGCTTGCCGGCGCCTTGCGAGCTCGACGCGCGCGAGCTCACGGCTGGGCGCGACCTCGGATCGAGCGACGCGCCGGAGATCATCCTCAACGAGGGCATCGGTCGCGATACGCGCGCCGTGCACGTGGGCGAGACGGTCAAGCTCGTCGCCCCATCGGGGAAGACGCTCGAGCTCAAGGTGGTCGGTCTCGTGCACGACGCGTCTGCGTCGACGGTCCACATCCCGATCCGCACCGCGCAGACGCTCCTCGACTTCGGCGATCGCGTATCGGGCATGTTCGTCGTGTACGGCTCGATGTCCGATCGCGCCGGTCCTCCACCGGCGTTGCCGGAGGCCGGCCCGCGACCCGAGAGCGCGGAGGTGCTCGACCTCGGCGACGCCGGCGCGCCCGAGCCCTCCGCCGACATTCCGATCGCCAAGGACGCCGAGACGGCGCTCCTGCGCGAGGAGATGGTGCTCGGTCTCCAATCGCGCGCCGCCGCGGTGGCGACGACCGATCGCGTGGTGGGTGAGCAGCGGACGGCGATCTTTCCGTTCCTCACGGTGGGCATGTTCTTCGCGCTCGCCGCGATCTTGAGCGTGCTAGCGGTGCTCCTCCTCGAACGCGAGGGCGAGTACGCGACGCTCCGCGCGATGGGCTTTGGCCGCGGGAGCCTCGCGCGCATCGTGTTCACCGAGTTTGCCGCGCTGACCGCGCTCGGCATGCTCGGCGCGTTCGTGCTCTGGCTGGGGCTCGGCGCGTTCATCATGAGCGCACTCTCCCGCGCGCTCTTCCCACTTCCGATCGACTATCGCGTCACGGATCTCCTCCGCATCGCCGCGCCCACGACGGCGTGCTTGGTGGTCGCCGCGGCCGCCGGTGTGGCGAGCATGCTGTCCCTCAACCTCCGCGAAACCCTCGCATCCCGCCAAATAGGGTGACGCCTCGCTGTCCGCAGCCGTCTTGTTGCTAGCAACACGTGCGAGCCGTTGGGGCCGCTCGCATGAACGTAGGCCATGTCCCAGACGTGGCTTGGCTTGCTCGCGAGCGTTGCCTCGACGTCAGCGACGCTGCCAGGGGCCCCGCCATGGCATCTTGCGTTCAACACTGTCGTCGCGGCGCACGAGCGCCAGCGCTCCGGCGTCGCGCGACCGCGACCCCGCTCAATCCTTCTGGCACACGTTGATGGCGACGATGCACATCGCGCCGGGCGGGCAGTTGCTCTTGCACGAGTAGCCCTTGCCGCATGGAGCCGCGTCCGCGTCGAGCTGGCACACGCCGCCGGCCTTGACCGTCGCGACCTTGGGCTGGCAGGTGTCGATGGCCATGATGCACTCGGCGTCCTTCGGACAGTTGCTGCGGCACTCGTAGCCGCTCGTGCACTTGTCGCCGTCTTTGCAGATGCCGCCGGGATGCACGACCCCGGACGACGCCTTCGCGAACGTGGCCGGCGCGGCGGAGCCCTTCTTCAGAACCAAGTCGTCACCGTTCAGCGTGTACGAGAGCTTGGTCGTCTGATCGAACTGGTCGACGAGATCGAGCTCGCCGTTTTGCGCCGTCCACTTCCCGTCCATCTCTACGATCGCGAAGCAGTGCGGGCCGTTGTCGCTGGGTTTACAGCCGCCCGTCGCGTGGAACGTGCCGCTCTTGCGCAGCTGAATGGCGTAGAAGCCGACGTCGCCGCTGTCGCTCGTCTGCGTGTAGCTGCCGACCAGCTTGCTCGTGCCGGTCGCGAGCGCGCCCTCGTCGGTGGATGGATCTGCCGAGCCATCGACGGGCGCCTGACTGCACGCAGCGGTGAGGCCGAGGAACGCAAACACAGCGAAGCTGAAGATCTTGGTGTTCATGGTGGGCTCCTGCGGCCGCTCGCTGCAGGCGGCGTGCCGACCCCGACCGCTTCGTTTGGGCACATCGAACGCGCCAAAGTGTGGAGTCGGCGTCCGTGCTCGTCCGGAAAAGGCCCTCGCTCGTAGCGCGCGTTGCGCTTTTCCGAGGCGCACGGTGCACACGTGCGCCACGACGTTCCAGGTCCATGGGGGGATGAAGCACCCCGAGCCACGCGCACCACACGCGCGCGGGATGCGTTTCGCGACAGCGGCGCGCCGCGCCGCCTGACCGTTCGCTCGCGAGAGAGCCGACGGGGACTCCAGGGTGAAGACCTCGATCGCCCTCACCCCACGAGCTCGGCCTTCTCGCTCCCGTTCGCCGCGCCGTAGCCTGTCTGCATGCGCGCGTCCGCGGCACTCACGGCGCTCTCGGCGATCGCGGGCGCGGGCTGTCACGCCACGCCGTCCCCGTCGGTCGACGTCCCCATCGCGCCTGCGCCTGTTGCGGTCGTCACTTCGCCCTCTCCGCCTCCCGCGCAGTCGGCCGTTCTGCCCGTGCAGGACGCCGCGGTGGACGATTCATGTGCCGAAGTCGCGGAGCCCGCTGAGGCGTCGTGGCGCGGGCGCGCGATCTCCACGGGCACGATGCCGGGCCCGCACTGGCTGCGTACCGTCGCGCTCACGCTTTCTGGCACGAACGCCGTGCTCACGCTTCGCGAGCTCACGGCGCAGCGTCGGCCCGCCGACGGCCGTGCCTGGACTTGGACCTGTCGACATGCGGAACGCCATGTCGCGAGCGTGGAGCGTCGGCGAGACACACTCGTCCTCACCTTCGCGCCCGCCCAAGGCGGCGCGGCATCACCCGTTCGCGTGACGTGTCGTTCGGAGAGCACGCGGCTCGCGCGGCCGGACGACGTGCGCGTCGAGCAGCCTTCACCGCACGAGGGATGTCACCGCCACGTTTGGTCGACGGCCCTCCGTGACGCGCGCACGCTCATGATCTGCTCCACCTCGCTCGATGCACCGCTCTCGCCGCTGTGGATCGGAACGTTCAACTTCGAGGACGGCGCTGCTCGCGCGACGTTCCTGGGCGCGGGCGGCGGCGTCGAGCACCTGACGATCGACGAGGACGACTGCGAGAGCCCGCGCAAGGCCCTGCGTTGGGTGCCGAAGGACGGCGGCTTCGCGCCCGTGCAGTGACCGGCGTTCCTTGCCACCGCCGCATCTGGCCCTACGACGATCCATGCCGCTTCCGGAGACGAGCCATTTGTGGTGCGCTGACGGCTGACCGAGCCGCACCCTCCGCGTCTCGGCGGTGGTCCACGTGGAATACGTTCTCGTCTTCCAGTTTCCGGAATCGCACTTCGCGGGGCACGACGAGGTGCTGGTCTTCGAGGAGCGTCTGCGCGCGGCCCTGCCCCACACGCACGAGGTCGACGGGCACGACGTGGGCTCGGGCACGGTGAACTTCTTCGTCTTCACCAAGGCTCCGGTCGCCGCGCACGCCGCGTTTCGCAAGCGTCTCGGAACGCGAGCGATCGAGCGGAACCTCCGCGTCTCCTATCGCGAGGTGAAAGGCGAGAGCTACATGAATCTCTGGCCGCGGCGCGACGCGCGTCCGTTCGACATCTCCTATCCCGACGGAGAGGACCCGTTCTCGCCTGCGTCGAAGCGCCGCATCCCGAAGCGCTCGCCGCCCGGAGTCTCCAAGAACGTGACGGCCGCCGCGCCGCGCGCGCCCACGACCGCGAAGAAGCCTGCGCGAGCGAAGTCGTGAGCTCGGTCGCGTATCACGACGACGTCCTCCAATTCGTCCTCGCGCAAGGAGCAGGGCTCTCGCGCCGCCCCGTATTCATCGGAGTGAACGGGCCGCAAGGGGCGGGGAAGAGCACCCTCTCGGCGTCCCTCGTCGACGGGCTTCGGGCTCGCGGCCGTCGCGCCGTGACCGTGAGCGTCGACGACTTCTATCTGACCCACGCCGAACAGCGCGCGCTCGCTGCAGCCCATCCGGGCAATCCGCTCCTCGAGCACCGCGGCTATCCCGGTACGCACGACGTCGCGCTCGGGACGCGCACGCTCGCCGCGCTCGCGGCGCTCGGACCCGGCGAGCATCTGCGCGTTCCGTCGTACGACAAGTCCGCGCACGGCGGCCGAGGCGACCGCGCGCCCGAGGCCGGGTTCCGCGAAATCGAAGGGCCGCTCGACTTCGTGATCGTCGAAGGCTGGATGCTCGGCTTCCGGCCCGCGCCGCCGGCGTCGCTCGAGAGCCAGGACCTCGGGGCGCCGAACGCCGCCCTCGCGGCCTACGCAGGGTGGGACGAAAGGCTCGACGCGTTCGTGCGCCTCGCTCCAGCGGCGCTCTCCGACATCGTCGCGTGGCGGGTCGACTCCGAGCGCGCTCGACGCGCGCGCGGCGAGGTGACGCTCTCGGACGAGGAAGCGCGCGATTACGTCGAGCGCTTTTTGCCTGCATACCGCACGTATCTGCCCGGGCTGGCGGCCCACCCTCCGGCGCGCCCCGTGCTGGTGGTCGAGCTCCGGGCCGATCGCTCGGCAGCGAACGTTCTCACCGAGGCGTAGCGGACCTCGCGCGCTTCGGATACGAGGAGGAGCATGCGCGCTGCGGTCGTGGTCTCGGGAACCTTCTTCGTGTTGATCGGCACCTGCGCCATCGCCCGGGCCGATGCCCCTTCCGACGTGATCGACCTCGGCAAAGGTGTCCGCATCCTCGCCAGCCGCGTATCGGCGGCGACGTTCGTCCAAGGCTCGCCGCCGACCGACGAGATGCGGGAGGCCGACGAGGACACGCGGCAGGTCCGCATCTCTCGCGATCTCTACGTGTCGACGACGCCCGTCACGCGCGCCGCTTTTACCGTCTTCGCCGACGAGACCGGGTATCGGACCGAGGCCGAGACCGGAAAGTCGGGCGGGTCGGGTTGGGACGGCGCGGCGCTCACGCAGGCCCCGCGTTTCAACTGGCGGACGCCGGGCTTCGCGCAAGGCGACGCGCACCCCGTCGTGATCGTCACTTACAAGGACGCGCAGGCGTTCGCCGAGTGGGTCGCGAAGCGCAGCGGCCGCAGCGTGCGTCTCCCGAGCGAAGCCGAGTACGAGCTCGCCGCGCGCGGCGGTACGACCACCCGTTGGTCGAGCGGCGACAAGAAGGAGGACGCGCTCTCGCAGGGCTGGTTCAAGCAGAACGCCGGCCAGGGAACGCAGCCGGTGGGGATGCGCGTGTCGAACGGTTTCGGTCTCTTCGACATGTCCGGCAACGTCTACGAATGGTGCCGCGACGCGTACGGCCTATACGCCATTCCGCAGAAGCCGCCGATCGTCGATCCGATCGCGACGCAAGGTCCGAGCGGCGAGCCGCTTCGTCGCGTGCTCCGCGGAGGCTCGTGGTTGCGCGATCCCAAAAACGGTCGCTCCGCCGCTCGGTATCGGGCCACCGAGGGAACGCGCAGCGCGGAGATCGGCTTTCGCGTCGTGTGGGACGCGTCACCTGGTGGCGGCGCGTCCGGCGCGACGTCACCCACTGGCGATCGAGGCGCCACGACGGACACCTCGTCGACGAGCGCATCGTCCGATAGCGGCATTCCGACGAGCTTCTTCGCCGTCGCCGGCGCGGTGGTGGCGTTGCTGGTCGGCGTTCTCGTCGCTCTCGTGCGCGGCTCGCGGCGCACTACCGCATCCACGGCCGCGCGCGGAGGCGGACGCGCCATCGCTGGTGGTGGTAGCGCGGGCGTCACGGGCGTCGTCGCGCCGCCGGGGGTGACGGTCGAGATCGTCGACGATGGGTTCTGGATCCGGACCCAGGCGATGCCCGCGGGCACGTCCCTCCGCTATCACGTCGTCGCGGGCGGCGCGTCGTCGCACGGCGTCGCGGTCTTGGTATCCGCCGCGAGCGGAACGTACGTCTACACGGGCGCGCGGCCCGCGTCGGTGCGAATCGACGATCCGAACGCATCGTCGGCCGCGGCGTCGTCTCCGATCAGCTCGCGCACGTACGGCACCGCGGCTGGCTTCGCGCAGCCCCAGACGACCGGCCTCGTATCCGACGACGCGCGCACGTACGGCACGGCGTCGCGCATCGACGACGACTCGTCGTCCTCGTCTTCGTCCTCATCCTCGTCTCCGTTCATCGGCTACCCGCCGGCGTACTGAATCTTGGCCGCGGTCCTCGTCGTCCACGACTCGGACGCGCCCGCGTGGCTCGCCGAACGCACGCTGCGAGCGCTGTCGTCGGCGGGGCGCGCGCGTGCCGAGGTCGTCTTGGCGGACGATCTCGCTGCGGCGCTTCGACGCGTCGGCACGCGCGCATTCGTGCTCCGCGCCGGTACGTTCGGGGCGAGCGTCGAGCCTCCCCGATCGAGCGCCACCGGATTGCCGCTTTTGGCGCTCGGCGCGACGCGCGGAGACGCGGCCTGGGCCGCGGTCCTCGCCGAGACGGGCGGCCTGCTCCGCCCTGGTCTCGGGCACGGCGCGTCGCCACCCTCGATCGATGCGCTCTACACGGAAGACCCCAGCGCCCTCTCCGCGGCGTTGGGAGCGCTCGCCGACTTGTCGGGCGCCGTTCATCGGCTCGTGGACGGAGGCGCGCACCGCACCGTTCGCATCCCGACCCTCGACGTCGGCTTCTCGCGCACCCTCCGCGTACTCGAGCTCGTGACCTCGCTCCATCGCGGTGGCGCCGAGCGGGTGGCGCTCGATCTCGCGACCGAGCTTCCCAAGCTCGGCGTCGCGGCGCGGCTCGCCGTCCTCGATGCGCCGCGGCGCGCGGCCTACCCCGAGCCGCCCGGGCTCGTCCGCCTCGACGGAGCGGCGCGCGATCGTGCCGGCCGCGTCGCCGCCGCCGCCGCCTTCGCGCACGCGGAGGGGCTCGATCTCGTGCACGCACACCTCCTATCGCGCGACGAGCTCGCCGCGATCGGCGAAGGCGGCCTGCCTGTCGTGACGACCTTGCATAATGCACGCATTGGGCTTCCGCCCGGCATCGCCACACTCGGGCATGCGTCGCGGCTCGCGATCGCGTGCTCGCGGGGGGTCGCCGGTGACGTTTCGTCGATCGGCACTCCGCTCCGTGTCGCCTGGAATGGCATCGCGCTCGACCGCGCCACGAGCGGGGCGCGCGCGCGCGTTCGCTCGTCGGTCGGCCTCGCTGATCGAGACGACGCGCTCGTCCTTCTCGCGATCGCCAATCCCCGGACCCAGAAGCGCCTCGAACGCAGCGTGGCCGTCCTCGCCGCGCTTCGCGAGCGCGGCGTCGACGCGCATCTCGCGATCGCCGGAGCGCCCCTCGTCACGAGTGACGACGCGCGCGATGCCGCAGCGAAGCTCGAGCGGGCCATCGTCGAGCACGAGGTCTCGGCGGTGGTGCATCGTCTGGGGAGCCGGGACGACGTGCCCGACTTGTGCGCGGCCGCCGACGTCGTTCTCTCGACCAGCGCGTGGGAGGGCTTGTCGCTCGTCCACCTCGAGGCCGTTGCGGCGGGCCGGCCACTCGTTGCGACGGCGACCCACGGCACCGAGGAGATCGCGCGCAAGCACGCGGGCGTGGTCCTCGTGCCGCTCGACGCGGAGCCGAGCGCCATCGCCGATGCCGTGCTAGACGCGAGGCGCGCGGGAGCCTCCGACGCGCCGTGGCCGCTCGCTCCCGACTTCTCGCGCGAGGCCATGGCCGCGCGGACGGCCGAGCTCCTGGCGCGCGCGGTCGCGCCAGCTCGCGACGCAGCGGGCCCCATCCTTTTGATCACCAACAATCTGTCCGTCGGTGGCGCGCAGACGAGCGCCCGTCGCCTCCTCACGGAGCTCGCGCGCCGCGGCGAGCGCGTGGCGGCCATCGTGGTCGAGGAGCAGCCCGACCATCCGACGCCCGGACGGACCGCGCTCCGCACCGCCGGGGTCGACGTCACGGCCACGACGTCGCTGCGTCTGGCGCCCACCGACGTCGTCTTTCGCGAGCTCCTCCGTGAGATCGACGCGCGCCGCCCGTCGGCCGTTCTCTTTTGGAACCTCGTCGCCGAGGTTCGCGTGCGCGTGGCCGATGCCCTCCTCGGAACGCCATGCTTCGACGTGAGCCCCGGCGAGATGAGCTACGCGTCGCTCGAGCGATACCTCGCGCGTCCGCGCGTCGGACATCCGGTGATCACCGAGCGCGACTACGGTCGATTGCTCGCCGGGGTCGTCGCCAAGTACGAGGGGGAGCGCGCGCGCGCCGCCCGACTCGGCGCGCCCGTCACCGTCATCCCCAACGGTGTGGTCGTCCCGAGGAGCGCGCCGCCGCTCCCCGTCGCGGGGCCGCGCGTCGTGCTGGGAACGCTGGCGCGCATCGCGCCGCACAAGCGGATCGAAGATCTGATCGATGCGGTCGCGGCGCTTCCGCCCGACGAGCAGAGCCACGTCGAGCTTCGCGTGGCTGGGCCCACCGAGCTCGGCGCCGAGGCGTACGAACGTGAGCTCACCGTCCGCGCGCAGGGCCTGCCCATTCGCTTCGTCGGCGAGACGGACGCCGCGAGCCTCCTCTCGGAGATCGAGCTCTTCGTCATGATCTCCGAGCCGGCCGGTTGTCCGAACGCGTCGCTCGAAGCGCTGGCTCACGGTCGCGCCGTGTTGGCGACCGACGTCGGTGGTGCCGCGGAGCAGCTCACGAGCCACGTCGGCCGTCTCGTCGCGCCGCGCGATCCGCTCGCCCTGGCCGAAGCCATCACCGAGCTCACTCGCGATCGGCGGCTTCTCGAGCGCATGGGCGCCGCCGCACACGCCCACGCGCGCGCACGGTTCGACGTGACCCGAATGGCGGACGCGTACCTGACGCTCTGCCGCTCCGCCGGTTAAGGCGCAACCCAGTTGCCGCGAGCGGACCGCGACGATTAATCCCCGCGGTCGTCAGCCGCGCATCATGAAGCCGAACGTCGCGACGCCGAAGACGAGGATGCCGGTGAAAATCAGCACCCCCAGAACGAGCAGGCCGGTGCCGATCATGCCCATGATGCGCCCCGCGCTGGCGATCGACTCGGGGGCCATCCCGCTGGCCTCGCATCGGCGGACATAGGAATTTCCCATGATCCAAGCGACCGGCGCGGCGATGTGGAAGACGGTGATGCCGGCCAGCCCGAGGACGAAGATCAGGATCGCTTCCTGACTCGCGTTCGACAGGGATCCGGAGCCAGTTCCAGCGAGGGGAGGCGAGCCTCTATTCACGCGTAGAGGCTAGCATTCAGTCTGCCCACGGGCACTTCCGCCCGGTAGACTCGATTAAACATACCAATGAGCGAGCGACAAACTCAGGCCGTTTCTCGGGATGCCGCGTGGGTCACCCCGGACGGTGCCGCCCTCGCCGTCCTCTCCGGCGGCGCCAAAGGAAAAACAGTCCCCCTCCCCGGCGAGAAGGGCGAGGCCATCCGCGTGGGCAACGCGCCGGAGAACGATCTGGTTCTCCCGGACGCGACCGTGTCACGGAATCACTTCCGTGTAGAGCGCACGGATCGCGGCCTCCTCCTCTCGGATACGGGGAGCACCAACGGCGTCCGCGTGGGCGACGTCATGGTGAAGGAAGCCATCCTCGAGCCGGGCACGCGCGTCGTGGCCGGTGACGTCGAGATGATGGTGACCGTCGAGGCGCGCGGCGCGGTGGTCCCGCCCAGCGCCGAGGACGCGTTCGGGTTCGCCCGCGGCAAGAGCCTCGCGATGCGTCGCCTCTTCGGCGTCCTCGAGCGCGCCGCGGCGTCGGCAGCACCAGTCCTCCTCGTCGGTGAGACCGGCACGGGGAAGGGGACGCTCGCCCGCTCGGTGCACGAGCGGAGCCCGCGCAAAGGAAAGCCCTTCGAGGTGGTCGACTGCGGAGCGCTCGCGGCCGGTTCGCCCGAGCTCGAGCTCTTCGGTCAGGAAGGTGGCGAGCCCGGCGCGTTCGAGCGCGCCAGCGGCGGCACGCTCTTCTTGGACGACGTCGACGAGCTCCCGCCGTCGCTGCAAGCTGCGCTCGCGCACGCCATCGACACCAAGGAGGTGCGACGCGTCGGGGGCGCGAAGCCGGTCGCGGTCGACGTCCGAATCGTGAGCGCTACGGCGCGCGATCTTCGCGAGGAGGTCGCCACCGGGCGCTTCCGTGAGGACCTCTTCTTCCGCTTGGCGGTCATCACCGTCCCAGTGCCGCCGCTCCGTGCCCGCATCGAGGACATTCCGCTGCTCGTGAATGCGCTCATGCCCAGCGGCGGGAACGGTGCGCCGCTCCGCATCTCGGCCGACGCCTCACGAGAGCTCAAGGCCTACGACTGGCCCGGCAACGTTCGCGAGCTCCGCAACGTGCTCGATCGCACCGTGGCCCTCGCGCACGCGAGCGGCGAACAAGAGGTGCGCGGGTTCTTCCTCAAACCCACGCGCGGCACGCACGAGGGGAGCCTCCTCGAGTTCGAGCAAGGCGTGAGCTATCGCGACGCCCGCGCCCGCGTCGAGAGCGCGTTCGAAGCGGCATTCGCGCGCTGGATCTGCGATCTCCACCGCGGCAACGTCTCGGCGGCGGCGCGCGCCGCCAAGATGGACCGCAAATACCTCGCGGAGCTGATCCGCAAGCATGGCATTCGCGGCTGACGAGAGCCCGAGGCCAGCCGGAGGCGCGGGGCGAGCCGCGGACGACGGCGATGCCGGAGGCGGAAGCGACCACTTCCGCATCGGTCGGTACGAGCTTTTCGATCGCATCGCGTCGGGAGGCATGGCCTCGGTGTATTTCGGCCGCGTCGTGGGGGGCGGTGGCTTCCGCCGCGCGGTCGCGCTGAAGCGCCTCCACCCGCACCTCGCTACCGAGACGTCGTTCGTGTCGATGCTGCGCGACGAGGCCCGGCTCGCCTCGCGCATCCGCCACCGCAGCGTCGTCCCGGTGCTCGACGTCGTCGACGCCGACGGTGAGTTCCTCCTCGTGATGGAGCTCGTCGATGGCCCGCCGCTCGGCGCCATCCTCGACAAGCTCCGCGCGAAGGGGGAGCCGATGCCGCTCCCCATCGCTTCGGGGATCCTACGCGGTGCGCTCGCGGGCCTCGGCGCCGCGCACGACGCCAAGGACGAGTCGGGGGCGCCTCTCGATCTCGTGCATCGCGACGTGTCGCCGCAGAACGTGCTCGTCGGCGTCGATGGCATCGCGCGCGTCGTCGACTTCGGAATCGCCAAGGCGCGCGGCCGCATCCAGACCACCGACGACGGTCGCCTCAAAGGCAACTTCGCGTACATGGCGCCGGAGCAGGCCAAGCGCACGCCGATCACGAGGCGCGCCGATCTCTACGTGGTCGGCATCCTTCTGTGGGAGTGCGTCACCGGCAAGCGTCTCCACCCCGACGAGGACGCCGCCGCGATCCTGACGCGCGTGCTCTACGAAGACGCGCCGGCGCCGAGCGACTTCCGCGACGTCTCCCCCGAAGTGGATGCGCTCCTCGCGCGCGCCCTCGCTCGGGAGCCCGACGCTCGCTTCGCGACCGCCGCCCAGATGAGCGACGCCATGGGTGCCGCTCTCGGCACGGCCGGTCCCGGTGAGGTCGCCGAGTTTCTCAAGCTCCACATGGCGGACGAGATCGCCGCGCTCAGCAGGCGCATCGAACGCGTGGAGACCGCGCCCGAGACCGACGCCGGCCTCACGAAGGTCGAAGGCGCGGCGGCCGCCGCGTCGGCTTCGGTCTCTTCGCCGCCAGGTGCTGCGAGCGTCCCGCCGTCCGAGAGCCCGGCCCGCGTCACTGCGGTCGTGGCCGACGTGCCGATGCCCGCTCCTCCGCGGGCGCGACGTGGGGGTTGGGGGCTCGCGGTGGTCGCGCTCAGTGTCGTCGCCGCGGCGGCTTTCGTGGTGTCCTCGCGTCACACGCCGGACGGGGCGTCCACGCCGACGTCGGCCAGCGCGACCACCAGCGCGACGCCGGCAATGACCGTGACGACGACGACCGCGAGCGCGAGCGGCGCGCCGGTGCCTTCGACGAGCGTCGTCGCGAGCGAGTCCGTGAGCCCTCCGTCATCGTCGGCGCCGGTCGCGATGAGCGCCGCGCCACCGAGCAGCGCGCCACCGAGCGCGCCTCCGATCCTCAAGCATCGACCTCGTCCGAAGCCGATGGCCAGCGCTTCGACGACGCTCACGACGCCGACCGTCGCGGCGTCGGCGTCGGCTCGCACGACGCCGACCGGGCTCGAGGGCATCCCGCGCGACCGCGAATAGCGTAGAGTGTGCGGGTATGGTCCCGCGTCGGAGTCGCTCCTCGCTGCGCACGCGCGCGCTCGGGCTCGCGACCGCGCTGGCGATCGGCACCGCAGCGCCGGGAGCGCGGGCTGACGTGTCCGCCGAAGACGGCGCGATCGCCGAAGCGCTCTTTCGCGAGGGGCGAGCCCTCCTCGAGGACGGAAAGATCGACGCCGCTTGCCTCAAGCTCGAGGGCAGTCAAAAGCTCGATCCCAAGGTCGGCACACTCTTGAACGTCGCCGCGTGCCACGAGCTCCAGGGTCGCACGGCCTCCGCATGGGGCGAGTTTCTCGAGGCTGCGCGCCTCGCGCGCGTCGCGAACGTGCGTGACCCCAAGGTGCTGGCCGACCTGGCGACCAAGCGCGCCGAGGCGCTCGCGCCCAAGCTGCAGCGGCTCGCCGTCGAGCGACCGGAGACGTTGCCGCAAGATCTCGAGCTCTCCCTCGACGGTCGCGTCATTCCGCGCGGCGCTTGGGAGACGCCCATCCCCGTCGATCCCGGGGAGCGCGTGGTGACGGCGCGCGCGCCCGGGAAGCTCCCCTGGACGACGCGGGTCCTCATCGACAAGGCGCCGCTCACGACCGTCGCGGTGCCGACGCTCGAGCCGCTCGCGCCGGTCGTCACGCCGGTCACTCCGCCGCGAACCGACGAGGAGCCGCCGAGCCCGACCACCTCGGCGCCGTTCTTGATCGGCGCGGGCGCGTTCGTGGTGGGCTCCGGCGTCGGCGCGTACTTTGGCCTTCGCGCCATCGCCGAGAAGAAGGAGCGCGACCGCGAGTGCGACGCCCTCGGCTGTTCGGAGGCCGGCCTCAGCAAACAGCGCGACGCGCACACGTCGGCCACGGTCTCGACGGTCGCCTTCGCCGTAGGCGCCGCGGGCGGGATCTTCGCGCTCTATTGGGCGCTCTCGCCGCAGACGAATCGCAACGCGCGCGGGGTCTCGGCGACGGCCGCGTGCGACGGGCAGGGAGCGTGTGGTCTCGTGACCCGAGGGACCTTCTGACGATGCGTCGCCGCGCGCTCATCGCCGTCTTCGTGGTCCTGCCAGGCGTCGCCAGCTCGGCGTGCAGCTTCTTGATCGGGCTCGACGATCGACCGGCGCGTCCCGCGGATGCGGGCAGCGAGGCCCTCACGGACGCAGGCGCGGAGATCGATGGCGGCACGTACTGCGCGCACGCGTCGGGCGCGCTCTTGTGCGACGACTTCGATCAGCCGGGCCAGACCTTGTCGACCCAATGGCCCGGCGTGCCGCTCCTGCAGCTCAAGAGCCCGACGACGGTGCGTGACGCGAGCATGGCGATCATCGATGACGAGTTCGCAACCTCGCTGCCGCGCGTGGTCGACACGAGCTTGAGCGATCCGGAACGTGGCGGCCTCACGGCCGCGCTCATCGCGCGTCAGTTCCCATCCGAGATCGGGCAGCAGGGCGTCGTCTACTCGTTCGACTTTCAGCTCCTCGCGTTCACCGGCGATCGCGACGGCTCGAGCTTCGCGGACGTGGGCCCGAACCCCACCCTGCTCAACGAGCCGCGCGTCGGGCTGGGCGGCTTCATGTCGCTCACACCGGATCTCCGGCGCTACGCCGTCGCCGTGACGGCGAATGACAGCCACCTTGGCCTCTCCGAGAGCATCGAGGGCAACGAGGTCACCAACTACGCTCTGGTGGCCTCGGTCTCGCTCCTCAAGCTCGGCGACCGCGCGTGGCTTCGCATGACGATCGCGAGCGGTCCGCGCGATCGCGTCATCGCCTATGCGAAGTCGGCGGGGGCGCGCTCGCTCGACTGCCCCGACACGCCGTTCGTGACCGCCGCGTGGCCGTCGCTTCCGCCGGATCAGGCCGGCTGCGTGGCCAGCGATCCGAAGTACGCCTTTGGGGGCGGTGTGTCGCCTTTCGCGGTGGTTCTGGGGATTTCGGCGTCGGATCGCACGGTCGCCCACTTGCGGTACGACACGGTGCGACTCGATCCACTTCCCTAAGGCACTTAAGGTCGCGGAGCTCGGGCCGTCCACCAAGGTGTGACGGCCTTCGAGCAAATCCTCGAGCACGAGCGAACCAAGGCGGCCCTGCCGCGCGCCCTCGACGCCGAGTTCGGCAAGAGCGTTCGCTCGTTCGAGGAAGCGCTCGTCGTTGCGTCGGTGAAGGCCGACCTGGCCCGCGAGATGCGGCCCGCCGGCCCGGCCCCGCGTCGCGTGTCGTTCTGACGCGCGCGCGCGCTCAGACGGGCTTCAAGACCTCGATGCCGTTCATGTACGGAACGAGCGCCTTGGGGAGCGTGATCGAGCCGTCGGCGTTCTGGTGGTTCTCCAAGAGGGGAATCAGGATGCGCGGGCTCGCGACGGCCGTGTTGTTGAGCGTGTACGGGAAGACGAGCGAGCCGTCGGCCTTGCGCATGCGGATGTTCGAGCGCCGCGCCTGGAAGTCACCGAGCGTCGAGCAAGAGTGCGTCTCCGCGTAGGCCTTGCGACCCGGCATCCACGACTCGACCTCGTGCTTGCGCGTCTGGCCGAGCCCGATTTCGCCCGTGCACGCGATGCACACGCGGTACGGGATCTCGAGCGCCTGGAGCATGGCCTCGGCGTTAGCGAGGAGCTGGTAGTGCTCCTTCTCGGCGACCTCTTCGTCGGGCGCGCAGAACACGACCTGTTCGACCTTGGTGAACTGGTGCACGCGGTAGAGGCCACGCGTGTCCTTGCCGGCGGCGCCCGCCTCACGGCGGAAGCACGGCGAGAGGCCGGCATACTTGATGGGTAGGCGCGCCTCGTCGAGGATCTCGTCGCAGTGCATCGAGACGAGGGCGACCTCGCTCGTGCCGACGAGGAAGAGCTCGTCGGCCGGGATCGAGTAGGCCTCCTCGCGGCCGAGCGGGAAGAAGCCCGTGCCGACCAGCGCGCGCTCCTTGACCATGACGGGGACGACGCACGGCTTCATGCCGCGCTTGACGAGGATGTCGATGGTGAGGCGAGCGATCGCCATCTCGAGGAGCGCGCCGTTGCCGACGAGCGCGTACGAGCGGCCGCCCGCGAAGCGGCGCGGGCCTTCCCACTCGACCATGCCGTGCGCCTCGACGAGCGCGATGTGGTCTTTGGGCTCGAAGTCGAAGGTGCGGGGCGTGCCCCACTTGCGGATCTCGACGTTGTCCTCCTCGCCCTTGCCGATCGGCACCTCGGGGCGGGGCACGCTCGGGACGCGGAGCATGAGGTCGTCGAAGCGGGCGCTGATCTCGGCGAGCTTGGGCTCGAGCTCCTCGATCTCGGTCTTCACGGCCTTGCCCTCTTCGATGAGCTTCGGCCGGTCTTCTTTGGACGCCTTGGGGATCGCCTGCGCCACTTGGTTCTTCTTGGCGCGCGCCGCCTCGAGCTTGGTGATGGTCTCTCGGCGCTCTTTGTCGGTGTCGAGCAGCGCGTCGAGGCTCACGTCGAGGCGCTTGTTCTGGATGGCGGCGCGGACGGCGTCGGGGTTCTGACGGATGAAGGCGATGTCGAGCATGGCTACGGGCCGAACCGTGCAACGGTCGCGCAGGCGCCGCAAGGGGTCGCCGCCTTGGTAGCATTCGAAGCGGTGAAGCGCGGAAGTGGGCTCGGCGGGAGAGCGGCGGGGGTCGGGATCGGCCTCCTCGCCGCGGCGTGCGCGCCCGCGGACCCTGCTCCCGGTTTGCCGACCGGCGTCGCGCGCGAGGCGATCGTGGGCGGCGACGCGTCGCCCGCCGAGCGTGACGCGGTGGCTTTCCTCGTTCACGTGGGCGCGAAGGGCTGGGAGTTTTCCTGCTCGGCGACCCTGGTCGCGCCGAACCTGCTCCTCACCGCGCGGCACTGCGTCTCGGAGATCGGCGATCCCAACGTGGCCTGCGACGCCGACGGAAGGCAGGTCGCGGGCGGCGCCCTCGGCAAGGATCGGGATGCCACCGGGTTCGCGGTGTATGTCGGCGCGCGCACACCGCAGGCGGCGACGGGCGGGGCGCCCGCCGCCAAGGGGCGAACGATCGTGCACGACGGTGCCGCGACGCTCTGCGGCCACGATCTGGCGTTTCTCGTCCTCGATCGCGACATCCCGAATGCGGTCATCGCGCCACTTCGCCTCTCGGGTCCGCCTGCCGTCGGCGAGGAGCTCGTCGCGGTGGGTTACGGTCAGACCTCGAGCGGCGCCGCGCCCGCGGTGCGGCAAGAGCGGGGCGGCGTCCGCGTTCGCTTCGTCGGCCCCAACACCGATCCCGCCGTCGCGCCGCGCGACTTCGTGGTGAGCGAGTCCGACTGCGAAGGCGACAGCGGCGGCCCTGGGCTCTCGCCGACCACCGGTGCCGTCGTCGGCGTAGCCACGCGGGTCGGCAGCGCGAAGGGCACGGCGACGTGCCTCGATTCGAAGGCCAACCCAATATTTGTATTTTACACGCAGATGGCGGCCTTCGGAGACACCACCCAGCGCGCGTTTTCCGCCGCCGGGCACGAGCCGTGGCAAGAAGGTCAGCCGGCGCCCGGCACCGCCGACGATCCGGGCTGCGGGCCCTGCTCGCTGGGCGCTCGCCGCGGGCCAGGGACGAGCGCGGCGTTCGCGCTGGTCGCGCTCTTGGCGCTCAGGGCCGTTCGGCGTTCAGGACCACGATCGCATCGAGGTCGAATCCGAGGTTCGTGACCGGAAGGCCGCTCGGACAGTCCGAGCTATGCGCGTCGCGGATGCGAACGAAGCGCGCGCGCGGGAGGCCGACGGTCGCGAGATCGAAGCGATCGCCGCCGGCGTTCGAGGCGGTGGGCGAGATGCCGTTCTCGGGGTTCGAGTACACGGGGTGCCAGCCGGCGCACGTTCCGTACGGCGGCGCCGCGGCGTGACCGTCGCACGGGTACGTCTTCCACGTGACGCCGTCGTCGCTCACGCTCACCTCGCCGAGGTCGGCCGCCGGACGTTGCGGGTTCCCACCAGCGAAGAACACGTTCTCGAACACGGTGAAGTCGTCGCCCGGCCCGTCGACGATCGCGTCATCGAACCCGAGGACGATCTCGCCTTCCACGCCGAGCGAGACGACGTCATAGCCGCCTTGCTGATCGCCCGCGCCGCGCGGTGGCCCGTAGACGACGTCGGGCATCGCCGAGGCGCCGAAGCCGGCGCACGCGCCGGGCGTGAACGACACGACGCGGGTCACGAAGCGGTCGGCGCGGAGCGTCGCGCCGTCGAAGGCGTAGCCGGCGTCGAGCGGACGATCCTCGTGCACTGGCTCGATGCCCGTGCCCTCGCCGCCGTCGGGCGGGATGGAGGAGAAGCCGCCGAGCCCGGCGTCGGTCGTAGTCGCGGGGTCGGTTCGTCCGGTGGTCGCGTCGCTCGCGCCGCAGGCCGACGCGAGCGCGGAGCTGATCGCGACCAGCAAGGCCACGCAGGTCAATCGGAGGTTGGGCGGCGAGGCGGTCGACGGCGAGAGGCGCTGCACGTTTCCTCCAGACCGCGAGGCTCGCGCGGCAGGGGGGCTCACTCGGGGCAGAGAAGGACCGGATGTCCGAATCGCTCGAGCGAGATCGTGTTCGGCGTTCTGACTCTCGACCTCGCGGCCGATTACAGTGGCGGCTCCGCGCCGGAATTGCACCGGCTTCCCCGAAAACGACGACTCAGTCGGTAGCCGAGTCGCCGCGGGCGCGCAAGCGGCGCCGATCATGGCTCAGAGGCGTCCGGGAACCTTGGGCGCGATCTCGGCGCGGATGCGCTCGTTTCGGAGCTGCCGCTCGAGGACGTCGAGGCGCTTGGTGGTCTCGGCGCGGAAGGCCCCGAGCTCGCGCACGATGTTCTCGATGTTGACCTCGTTCTTGAGGTTCACGCGAAAGTCGGTCTCGGCTTGCGCGCGGTCTTTCACCGCCTCGCGGTTCTGGCTCATGACGATGAGCGGGCCTTGGAGCGACACGAGAACGGCGAGGAACAGGTTGTAGAACTGGAACGGATACTCGTCGAAGGGCTTGGGTAGCACGACCACGTTCGCCAGCGCCCAGCTCCCGGTGAGGACGATGAGAACCAAGATGAACGCCCAGCTTCCGTTGAGCGCGGCCACGCGATCGGCGAGGCGTTGACCCCAGGTCAGGTTCTCTTCGATCTCTTTGACGACGTCTTTGGCGGCGCGCTGGCTCAAGAGCGCGTTCGTCTCGCGGAGACGCTCGGCCATGTCGCTCAAGATGGCGAAGGCCGCGGTGCGCGAGCGCGAGAGGTGCTCGGCGAGCTCGTCGCGCGTGAGCTCGAGGAGCACCGTGTCCATCATCGCCTCGACGCTCGCCGAACGCGGCTTGTCGTCGAAGAGCGACAGCTCGCCGAAGTACTCGCCGGTGCGGAGATCTTTCAAGATGACGCGCGGAGCGTCGTCTTGGCCGGGGAGGAAGATCTGAACGGCACCCGAGAGCACGACGTACATGGCCGAGCCCTTGTCGCCCTTGCTGAAGACGACCTCGTCCTTCTTGTAGCTCCGCTCGGTGAGGCGCTTGGCGAGCGCCTCACGGTCTTCGTCGGTCAAGCCTTCGAAGAGCGGGATCTGGGCGAGCAGGTCGGAGTGGCGCATCCGTTCGGGAATCGTCGCAAGGTGGGCGCGGGGATGCAACCTCGGTGGAGACAGACTGGCCCAGGCGCCGCTCGCGCGCCGAGCCCGACCGGCGCGTGAGGTGCGCACACGCCTTCCGCCCGCGCGACTTTGGTGCCAATGTCGCGCCCGCATGCCGGGCTGGCTCTCCAACGTCATCGCGATCGCGCTCCTCCTCGTGACCGTCGTGTTCGTCACGCGACGGCTTCCCAAGGTCGAGATCGACCACTCCGACGCGTACATGAAGCGGCGGCGCCTCAACTGGCTGGTCGTCGGACTGACCTACGCCTTCCTCTACATGGGGCGGTACAACCTGACCGTCGCGTCCAAGGCGGGCGTTCTCCCGACGTCGAACTTCAGCGACGTCTTCGCCGTCGGCACAGTCGTCTACGGGCTCGCGTTCGTCATCAACGGCCCGCTCACGGATCGCTTCGGTGGGCGCGCCACCATCATCGCCTCGGCGTTGGGCGCGGCCCTCGCGAACCTCGGCATCGGCGCGGTCTTGATGCTGGGGGTGGGCGGCAAGTCGCTCGTGACGGCGCTCACGGTCCTCTACGCCGCGAACATGTACTTTCAAAGCTTCGGCGCGGCGGCCATCGTCAAGGTCAACGCGGCGTGGTTCCACGTGCGCGAGCGCGGCACCTTCGGCGGCATCTTCGGCATCTTGATCTCGCTCGGCGTGTACTTCGCGTTCGACTGGAACGGCGCGCTCGTGAAGGTCTTGCCGCCGGCGTGGATCTTCATCGTGCCGGCGGTCGTGCTCCTCGTCTTTGCCGGCCTCGACGCGCTCTTCGTGCGCGATGCGCCGAGCGGCGCCGGCTTCGACGACTTCGACACCGGCGACGCGTCGAGCGGCGACGACGGCCCGCGCCTCTCGCCCTTCGAGGTCGGCAAGCGCATGCTCAAGAACCCCATCATCGTGACCATCACGGCGATCGAGTTCTGCTCGGGCTACTTGCGCAACGCCATCATGCAGTACTACCCGCTCTTCGCGGCGCGCACGGGTGCGGGAACGGCGTTCGTTTCGCACAACTGGGGCCTCATGAACTGCATGGCCGGCATCCTCGGCGGCGTGTTCGCCGGCGTGATCTCCGACCACCTCTTCCAGTCGCGACGCGGGCCGGTGTCGGCCGTGCTCTACGGGTGCATGTTCGCGGGGAGCCTGATCATGCTTCCCCTCCTCGGGAGCGGCGTCCTCGGTTGGCTCGTCGTCTTCATGACGATGAGCATCATCGCCGTGCACGGCATGCTCTCCGGCACGGCGAGCGCGGACTTCGGCGGCAAAAAGAACGCCGGCGTCGCCGTCGGCATCATCGACGGCTTCGTGTACCTCGGGACGGGGCTCGAGGCCGTGGTCCTCGGCCGCCTCCTCCCGCACGACAAGGTGGCCGAGAAGATCGTCGACAACTGGCGGGGCTGGCCGCTCGCGATCCTCCCCGTCGCGCTCGTGGGGCTCCTCCTCGCGACGCGCATCTGGAACGCCAAGCCCACCGCGCGCGCCGCGCACTGAGCGTCCGCGCGCGCGTCGCGCCGGCCTCAGAGAGGACAGGTCTTTCCGATCTGATCGATCGGGCGGAAGATCTGAACCCACAAGACCGACGGAATGGTCGCTGCCAGCCGCGACTCCCAACGGCAATTCGTCGCATCGCTCAAGCCGCCCGCGCCGGTGTACGTGCCGTCCGCGAGCGTCGCGCCCGTGACGAGCGCGGTGCCGTTAGCGCCCGTCACGGTCGCCGCCCCGTCGAGCGACGCGCGCGTCGTGGCCGCGGCCCCGAAATAGTAGTCTCGCGCCGGAATCCCGACGCCGGCGCAGACGACGCCGACGCCGCTTTGGTCTTTCGTGCGATCGGGATCCGGGCTGCTCCCGACGTGGGGGCGGAAGATCGGCGCGTAGATTCCGGCGGCGAGCGATGGGCCGCCGGACCATCCCGACACGAGCGCGGGGTCGGCGATGAACGCCTCGACGTTCTTCGTCGCCGCGCCGGCGGCGGCGGGCACGGCGATCGCTACGGGGACGGTGTTGCCCGTGGCGCCGGGGCCGGCCGCGTCGTCCACGAGGAGCAACGCCGCGGACGACGTCGGCAACGTGAGGTCCTTCAGGCGGAAGCGACCGCACGTATCGATCAGGTTTTCGGCCGTGGCGAGAGGCGAAGCCGCCGCGGGGTTCATCGCGAACGCGACCGAGTCGTACGCCACGATCTTGAGCGAGCACGGGCCGCTGGCCGTCGCCGCGCCGCAGGGCGTGCAGCTCGTGTCCGCTTGGACGGCGGTGTCGTCCGCGAAGTCGTAGAGTCGACCGCAGATGGTTTGCTTGGCGGCGCTGCTTCCCGCGGGGCAGTCGAGAGCGTCGACACAAGTGACCGTCACGTCGGTGACGTCGGTCGCGGCCACCGTCCCTTTGCCGCTCGCGACGGTGCACGATTGACCCGGCGGCTGCGTCTTCACCTTCACGTCGTAGCCGCTGCCTTGGAGGACGGGGGTCGTGAACGTGAACGCTCCGTTCTTGGCGATCGCGCGGTCGTCGCCGCCGCTATTGGTGAGGACGACGGAGCCCGCGAGGAGCCCGACCACTTGGCCACCCACGTGTTGCGCGGGGCCCGAGGCGTCCGCGTCGCTCGCGGCGTCACCCGTCGCGTCGAGGCCGGCATCCGCCGCATCACTCGCGGCGTCGCTGCTCGCGTCGCTCTCCGCGTCCGCGACCGCATCGCTCGCGGCGTCGCTGCCCGCATCGGCTCCGGCATCACTCGTGGCGTCCTCCGAGGTGGCGTCGTCGCTCGCATCGCCGGCGGCGCCGGTGTCGGCGCCGGTCTCGCCGGACGAGCTTCCATCGGGCCGCGAGGGGGATCCGTCCACGCCGTCTTCGGACGGCACGGAGGCGGGGGCCTCGTCCGAGCAGCCACCCCCTGTGACGAGGGCCAGCCCGAACAGCGAACCAATGATCAACGCGCGACGCATGGCGACGAACCTAACAGCCGGGCCAACGTTCCAACCCCGCAACATGAAACGGCTGAGGCGCGCCCGACGCCTTTTCGGAATGATTCCCGCGCGTCTCCGCTGGATGACCGGTTAATCGGGGCATGTAAGGTGGGTGTAAGGTGCACCGGCTGGAGTGGGGGCTACGGTCCCGCCAATGCGTTTCGCCGCTGCCCTGGGGATGGTCTTTCTCGTCGCCTGCGCCACGTCGCACACCGACGACACCAAGCCGACGGCGGCGACTCCCGAAGGCGACGCCGCGGCCCCGACGTTCCGCGACGATGGTGGCGTGCCGTGTGAAGGCATCGCCTGCAACGTGCCGAGCTGCGCGAGCGGTGCGGCCACCGCGATCGAAGGAGACGTCTACGATCCGGCCGGCAAGGCCAAGCTCTACAACGTGCGCGTGTACGTTCCCAACGCCGAGCCCGAGGCCTTCTCGGACGGCGTCTCGAGCTGCGACCGCTGCTCGTCACCGCTCACGGGCAAGCCGATCGCCGCCGCCCTCACCGACGAGAAGGGGCACTTCCGCTTGGAAGGAGTGCCGGCCGGTGATCGCATCCCGGTCGTGATTCAGATCGGCAAGTTCCGCCGCAAGGTCGTTCTCCCGCACGTCGAGGCCTGCAACACGACCACGGTCAGCGATGGCGTGCTCACGCTCCCCAAGAACCGGAAGGAAGGCGACCTGCCGCGCATCGCCGTCGTGACGGGCGGCTTCGACGAGCTTGGATGCATTCTGCAAAGAATGGGCATCGACAACGACGAGTTCGGCGCGCCGGGATCCGAGGCCCGCATTCACGTCTACCGCGGCGAAGGTGGCGGCGGCGTCGACACCGGCGGTGACAAGCCCGCCAGCAACCTCTGGGGCTCGGCCGATACGCTCAAGAGCTACGACGCCGTCCTGATGGCGTGCGAAGGCTCCGAGCACGACGAGACCAAGCCGGCCGCGACGAAGCAAGCGATGGTCGACTACGTCGAGGCGGGCGGACGCGTCTTCGCGACGCACTACCACTACACCTGGCTGAAAAATAGCCCTGACGCGAAGTGGCAGTCGCTCGCCAAGTGGAACGACTCGGCGTCCGCGTACGGCAACGAGGTCGACGCCGTGGACACGTCGTTCCCCAAGGGCCAAGCGCTCGCGACCTGGCTCGTCGAGAACGGCGCGTCCACCAAGTCGGGGTCGGTCGCCGTGGACCAGCCCGCGCGCAACGTCGCCTCCGTCGACGGCGCGTCCGCGCAGCAATGGATCACCGAGCCGACGTCCAAGGGCGTCCGCTACTTCAGCTTCAACGCGCCGGTCGGGGCCCCCGAGGCGCAGCAGTGCGGTCGCTTCGCCTTCACTGACGTTCACTCCCGCGAGCATCTCGGCGCCTTCAAGCTTCCGTCGGGTTGCGACATCTCCGACATGACGCCGCAAGAGCGCGCGCTCGAGTTCATGATCTTCGATCTCTCGGCGTGCATTCAGCCCGACGCCGAGAAGCCGGCCGCGCCGCCCATCAAGTGAGGTCCTGACGATGACGACGAATCAGACGGCGCGCGGACGGCGCGTCGCGTACGCGCTCGGGCTTTCGCTCCTCGGAACGGTGCTCGCGTGCAGCGCCTCCGATCGCTCCACCAGCTCGCCGGGATCGAAAGGCGGAGACACGCCGCCGCCGGCCTCGACCGGCGAGGTGGTCAGCCCTGACGCCGTGATCGGAAAGTTGCGCGGCAAGGTGTTCGCGCCCGAGGGAACGATCCCCGTGGGCGGCGCGCTGGTCGCGCTCCTCGACAAGGAGCCAGAGCCGCTCCCCTCCGGACTCCACTGCGCGAAGTGCGTGCCGCTCGACACGGGCGTGCCGTTCGTGAACGCCGCGGCCGATGGCTCGTTCGAGCTCCCGGTTCACAAGGCCGGCCGGGCGTACTTGGTCGTGCAGAAGGGGAGCTTTCGCCGCGTTCGCGCGATCGATCTCATCTCGGGCGATCAGGAAGCACCGCGCGTGATGAGCACGCTCCCCGCGAAGAACGACGCGGCCAAGGGCGACACCATTCCCAAGATCGCGGTCGTCATGGGCGAGTTCGATCGCATCGAGCGATCGCTCGTGAAGCTCGGCCTCGGGAAGCTGGTGGCCGACGAGGTCGACAAGTCGACGCTCCCGTTCGACTTCTACGACGACCCGTCACCGAGCAGCCCGAAGAGCGGCGCGCGCCTCCTCGCGGACCCGTCGCTCCTCTCGCAATACGAGATTGTCCTCCTCCCATGCTCCGGCGGCTCGGGCACGACGTGCGACGACACGCGACCCAGCGATCCCGCCATCCAGAAGGGGCTTCACGACTTCGTGGAGCAGGGCGGCCGCGTCTACGCGTCGGACTACAACTACGAGTTCGTGCGTCAGGTGTGGCCGGGCACGATCTCCTGGGAAGGGGAGAGCAAGGCCGTCGGCTCGGCGTGCGAGAAGACCTCGTACGACGCGCCGGCGGTGGTCGACGACGGCGAGCTCCACGATTGGCTCGGCGCCATCGGCCACGGCTCGGTGACGCTCAAGGCGAGCTGGACCACGATGACCGGTGTCCACGAGGTCGACGCGACCGATGCCGACGGCAACCCCAAGAAGGTGACGCCGCACGTGTGGATGAGCGCTCAGAAGCCCGATGGCACGCACCCCGCGACGGTGAGCTTCGAGCGCGGATGCGGCCGCGTGATGTTCAGCACGTTCCACACCGCGGGCGCCGCGCGCGACCCGTTGATGGCGCAGGAGAAGGCGCTCCTCTACGTCTTGCTCGAGGTCGGCGTGTGCATCGATACGTCGATTCCCAGGTGATCGGCGCGCGAGCGGCCTCCTCAGGCCGGCTCCCCTCGGTCGTCGGATAGCCCGTATAGTGAGAGGGTGAACGCCCTCATCGGTCGTGACGACGAGCTCGGGGTGCTCCGTCGTGCGATCGCCGACGGCGCGCGCGTCATCGGCATATCGGGGCCGGTCGGGGCGGGGAAGAGCGCGCTCGCGGCGGCGCTCGCGCCGATGGTCACGGTCCCTCTCGACGACGTCACGACGCTCGTCGGAGCGGTGTCCGCGATCGCCGAGCGGCTCGCGGTGCCCCTCCCGACCGACGACGGTCCTTCACGCGCTCGTGAGGGTCGACTCCTCGGCGCGCTATCCACCCGTGCGCCGGCGCTCGTCGTGCTCGACGGCGTCGACCGGGTGCGCTCGGCGTTGGAGGACGCCCTTTCGCGATGGCGGGCCGCCACCCCCGACGGCGTGACGTTCGTCCTCACCGCTCGGCGCGGCCTCGAAGCCGGAGTCGACACCACGCTCGTCCTCTCGCCGCTCGCGCTTCCGCTCGATGAGGGCGCGTCCGCACCGATGGCGCGCGCGCGCGCGATGGAGAGCCCCGCAGTGACGCTCTTCGTCGCCCGGGCGCGCGCGCAGTCGCCGGGCTTTGCGGTGAGCGATGCGGACGCGGCCGATGTCGTCGCCATCGTGCGCGCGCTCGATGGGCTACCGCTCGCCATCGTCCTCGCCGCGGCGCGCGCGCCGCTCCTCGGCCTCAAGCGCACCCGCGAGCTCCTCGCTCGCCGCTTCGAGCTCCTCGTCGGTGGCGGCGCGCAAGGCACGTCGCTGGCGGCGGCGATCGCGTCGTCCATCGAGCTCGCGAGCCCGAGCGAGCGCGTCACGCTCGCGCGCGCGTCGCTCTTCCGCGGCGGCTTCACCGTCTCGTCGCTGCACGCGCTCTCCGCAGCCGGTGCCGCTGCAGTGGGCGACGAGCTCGCCGTTCTCGCCGATCTCGAGGCGCTCCTCTCCGCGTCGTTGGTGGTGCAAGTCGCTCCGCCGGTTGCCGGGCGCGGTGCGCGCTTCGATCTCTACGAGTCGGTGCGTGAGCTCGCGCGAGCGACGCTGCTCACGAGCGACGAGCGGGGGGCGCTTGCCGAGCGGCACGCGCGCTACTTCGTCGACGCCGCCGAGGACGCTGCTCGCCGCGTGCGCTCCAAAGAGGGCGTCGCCGCGCGCGCGTGGCTGGTCGAGGAGCAAGCGAACGTCGTCGCGGCGAGCGAGGCCCCAGACGCGGTGCTGGCGTTGCGCGCGGCCCTCGCCTTGGAAGCGTCGTACCTGGCGCGCGGCCCGGTGGACGAGCATATCGAACGAGTGACGCGTCTCCTCGCGCGTGCGAATGGTGTCGCGCCACGCGCTCTCGTCGCGCGCGCGCAGACGTCGGTAGGGCTCTCCGAAATCTATGCCGGCCGCCGCGACGACGGCGTCGCGCACTTGCGGGAAGCCCTCGCGCTCGCGACCGACGCCGCTACGGATGCCGAGCCCGACGCCACGGCGACCGGCGCTCTGGCCGCGACCAAGGCGGCGCTCATCCTCGGTCTCACGGGCGCGCTCGACGAGGCGAACGCGCTCTTCGACCGCGCCGACGCGCTCGCGGCGAATGCGCCCGATCCGCACCTCCGCGGCGTCGTCGCCAAAGACCGGGGGATGGTGCTCGCGGAGGCGGGCGACAACGCGGCCGCGATTCGCGCGTTCGAGGCCGCGCTGCGCGGTTTTCGCGCGGCAGGCGACATGCGCGAGGAAGGCTTCACGCTCGCTGCGATCGGCGCGCGTTACGTCGATCAAGGCGCGCTCCCGGAGGCGAAGCGACACGCGGCTGCTGCGGTCACCATGCTCGAGGCGGTCGGCGATCAACGGACCCGCGCTTGGGCCTTGCTTCTCCTCTCGCTGGTCGGTCTCGAGGAGGCACAGCTCGACGTGGCGACCGCGCACGCCGAGCGCGCCGTTGCGCTGGTTCGAGCCGTCGGCGATCGGCTCACCGAAGGCCTCGCGCGAACGGCGCTCGCGCACGCGGCACTCGAGGGGAGAAAGCTCGACGTCGCCGCGCGAGAGTACGAGGCGGCGACCGAGTGCCTCGAGTCGGTCGGCGACCGACGGAATGCGGCGATCGCGCTCGCGGCGTGGGGGGCGGCCGCGGCGATGTCCGGTGAGCGCTTGGCCGCGGAGCGGCTCTTTGCGCGCGCCTCGGCGCACGCGGATGCCCGCGGTCGGCCCGGGGATCGCGAGACCCTCTCGCTCTTCGCCGTAGTGCTGGCGGCCCGCGGCGCCGAGGACGCCGCCGCGCGCGGCGACGAAAAGGCCGCGCGCGACATGCTCGATGACGCGTCTCGGGTGCTGCACGACGTCGCGGCCGACGCGAGCGTCCACCGCTCCGACGAGCTTCGCCTCGCGCTCCGCGTCGCGCGCGCGTTTCGCGACGACGTCGCCGAGCGGGTCTACGCGATGCTTCGATCGGTCTTCGACACGGGGCCCGAGGAGCGCGCGGGGGCGACGGCGCCGCTGATCGTCTCGGACGACGGCACTTGGTTTCGATTGCCGAGTGGAGAGGTTCACAAGCTCCGCGGCCGCCCGGTCACCGGGCGCCTCTTGCGCGTGCTTGCGCTGCGCGCCCTCGAAGCGCCCGGCACTCCGGTGAGCGCGGCGTCGCTGATCGATGCCGGGTGGCCGGGTGAGAAGATCCTTCCCAAGGCCGCTCACAATCGCTTGTACGTCGCCATGAGCCGCCTCCGTCAGCTCGGCCTCGGCGAGCTCCTCGAAAACGATGGCGATGGGTATTTTTTGCGGCGTGAGGTCAGCGTCCGCGTCGCGCGCGAGCGTGCGGATTAACTGCTGCCGCGGGTGTGCGTAGGACGGCGGACCGAACGGCTCGGTGGTAGCCTGCCAGGGTGGAAGCTCTCCTTCCCGTCCTTACCGCTTGGATTGACGACGGGCCGTTGCTTGCCGAGGTGTTGCGTGCGGCGCTCGCGGCCGAGGTCACCCACATCGCCCTCGAGCAGCCGCCTTACGAGCAGACCACCCACATCCTCGAGGTCAACGTCGCCGGCGCCGAGGCGCCGTTCGTGCTCTTGGCCGAGCCCGTAGGCTTCGCCAAGCAGGGGCTCTTCCCACTCCAGGTCCGCCCGTTCGACGACGATCAACGCCTCCGGCTGGTGTCGGCGCTCGCCGCGGCGATGGGCCCCGAGCGCCTGAGCAGCCTCCCGCCCCCGCCATCCGCCGAGCTCGTCGCGCGCGTCTCGGCGCGGCCGCCCGCCGATCCACTCGTGGGGCGTTCGATCGCGCAAGGTAAATTCCGGATCGACGCCCTCCTCGGCAGCGGGGCGGCGGGGCGCGTTTATCGAGCCTTCCATCGCGACCTCCAAAAGATCGTCGCCGTCAAAGTGCTGCACCCCTTCTATCAAGCCGACGCCGGGTTCGCGGCGCGCTTCCAAGGTGAGGCGCTCGCGGCGAGCCGCATCGACCACAAGAACGTGCTCCGCATCCTCGACTTCGGGCAAGAGCCGGACGGGATGCTCTACATCGTGATGGAGTTTCTCGAAGGCCGCGATCTCGCGCAGGTCATCGAGGCCGAAGGACCGCTCTCCCTCGAGCGAGTCGTCGACATCGGCATGCAGATCTGCGCGGGGCTCTCGGTGGCGCACGACGCCGGCATCATCCACAAAGACATCAAGCCCGAGAACGTGATCCTCGTACCTGGACGCGACGACGAGGGCCGTGAGACCGAGATCGCGAAGGTGTGCGACTTCGGAATCGCCGAGACGCGGGCCGCGGGTGACGCCGAAGGCGAGGCGCTCATCAGCGGAACGCCCGCGTACATGTCTCCCGAGCAGTGGCAGGTGCACGAGCTCGACCCGCGCACCGACATCTACGCGCTCGGCGTCACGCTCTACGAGATGGCCACGCGCTTCGTGCCGTTCACGGCGGAGACGACCGAGACTCTGATCGTCCAGGTGCTCACGCAAGACGCTCCCCCCGCGTCGCTCTACAACGCCGACCTCGATGTGCGGCTCGATGCCATTCTCGCCAAGTGCTTGGCGCGCGAACGCACCGAGCGCTACGCCGACGCCCGCGAGCTGAGGAACGCGCTCCGCACGCTCACGCACGAGGCGGACGCGGACCGCCGACGGGCGCGTAGGCGCGAGGTGCTCGACGCGAGCAACCTGATCCCGCTCGAAGACCCGGGCGCGCACTTTCCGGACTTCTTCATCGCGCTCTCGTCGGCGGTGATGCGGACCGGCTACTACGACAAGAACCATCGTGACGTCGCGGCCGCACACGCTCGCCTCGCCGCCGCCACGGACGTCGTTCTTGAGCATCGCGGCGAGCTCTCGTTCGCGCGCCGCGACGTGGGCGAGACCATCGTCTTCACGGTGATCACGGCGGCGGGCGAGGTGAAGGAGCTGAAGAAGCTCTTGCCCGCTTCGGTTTACGAGCTCTACGCCGACAAGCTCGGTGAGGTCTTCGTGCGGCGCGGTCTCGTCTCGCTGGCCGTGGCCGACGGCATCGAGGAAGACGAGCTCAGCGATCTCGCCGAGCTCCTCTCCGGTCCCGAGATCCCCGCCGAGGAGCTACGCCAGCGCTACCTCGCGCGCCGCTTCCAATCCGTGTCGATTCTCTTCGTCGCCGACTTGCTCGGGCGGAAGCGGCGCTTGCCCTGGCAGGTCGATCTCTGTCTCTCTCGGTTGACGCGGGATCTGCGCGCGCTCCCGATCGTCCGTGGAATGTCGAGCGAAGAGCAAACGCGACTTCGGATCCAGCTCGTGGGTGACGTGCTCCGTACGCTTCAGAAGCCGGAGCAAGTGCGCGTCCTCCTCGACAACGGCGATCTCGTCGCCGCCGAGCTCTCCGCACAGGACGACTTGGCCGAGGTCGACATCGTGCCGGTCGTCGTGGAAGCGCTCACGCCGCGCGCAGCGCTGGCCGTCGCCCGGCTCGTCATCGACGACGTGGAGGGAGCGGCCCGGCCTCGCGACCTCGGCTCCACCGGAGCCATGGCCGCGGTGCGAGGTGACCCACGCGCGCTCCTCAACGTGTTCGTGAGCCGGTTCGTGCGCGATCGCTCGACCGAGTCGGACGAGCTCTTGCGCGTGCTCCACGAGAAGTCGCTCGTCGTGCTCGCGGCGCTCCCGCGCGATCTCCAGCTGCTGGTGCGCGGCGAGGCGCTCGCAACGACGCTGGCGGCGGATCCGGAGAAGGTCCTCGCCGTCTTCGATCCGGTGTCCGAGGTCGATGCCTACGAGGTCCGCGCGGCGCTTCTCGCCGTGGCGGTGCGAGTCCTCGCGCGTCGCGGTCAGGTCCCGCCAATCGTTGCCGTCTTGTCACGCCTCCGTGCGCACGCAAACGACGCGGCGCGCGCGCCGCGCGTTCGTCAGTGTGCCGCGACCGCAGCGCAGGTGGGGAGCGAGGCGGACGTGCTCGCCGGTGTCGCGGCCGCGCTCCTCAACGGCTCGATGCAGATCCGCGAGCCCGCGTTGCGAATCCTGGCCGAGGCTGGCGTAAAGGCCGCCGAGCCGCTGATCGAGGCCCGCCTCAAGGTGACGGCCCCCGACCCATCGTTGCGCGCGCGCTTCGTCGGCGCGTATCGCGAAGTCGGCGCCGCCGGACTGTCGGCGCTGACGACCCATCTCGGCGCGCTCGCAGACGACGCCGACCCGCTCCTCGTGGAGGATCTCTTGCGCGCCGCGCCCGACGTTCCCGACGAAGAGGGTGGCAACGTCGTCGCGCGATACGTGAAGCACCCGTCACCGATGGTGCGGCGCGCCGCGGCGACCGCGCTCGCGTCGCTCGCCGGTTGGTCCGGGCGACCGGCGCTGCTCGAGCTCTTTTCGGGCAACGACGACGGCGTTCGTCTCGGCGCGCTCGCCGGGTTGCGACGCATCAACGCGGTCGATGGTGATCTCATCGCCAAGATCGATCGGGTGCTGGGAGGGCTAGCGCCGGCGGGAGAAGAGCTTCGTGCCGCCGCGGCCGCGACCCTTGCGGATTCGCGCGCCGAGCATCGGGCGACCGCGCTCGGCATCCTGGCGCGGGTCGTGCGAGTCCAGCGCAAGAGCTTCGTGGGCATTCTCAAGGACGCAATCGCGCAGCCGCAGGACTCGACGATGGTGCTCCTCGCCAGCGCGCACGCACTCGTCGCGATCGGAGGCGACAAGGGCCGCGAGGTCGTGCGCGAGCGCGCCGCGAGCGCGAGCGGCGTCTTGCGGCAGCAGCTCGAGTCGCTCTTGACGACGCCGGTCGCGCACCCCACCGGCACGATGCCAGCGGCGCGTCAGGGCAAGGGCGGCGGCCCGACGTAGCGCGCGCGCGGGCGGAGTAGGAAGCGGGCCTCGCGCTGCTCGATCACGTGGGCGACCCAACCTGCCGTGCGTCCGAGGACGAAGAGGCTAGCGGCAGCGCCGCGCGGCGCGCCCAGCGCAGCGGTCAATGCGACGAGGCCGAGATCGACCGTGGGACGCTCGCCGCGGGTCTTCTCCATCCGCCGCCCGAGCGCGACGGCGATGCGAACCTCCCGCGAACGAGGCGCGATCGCGACGGCGCGCTCGAGGAGCGGCGTCGCCCGAGGATCGCCCGCGGGATAGAGCGGGTGTCCGAAGCCGGGGATCCCTTCGCCGCGGCGCGAGCGCGCTTCGACCTCGCTCGCGACGCGCGCCGGATCGTCGATGGCGTCGAGGAGCGCCTCTATCCGGTCTGCCGCCCCACCGTGGAGTGGGCCGCTGGCCGTGCCGAGCGCGGCCGCGAGGCACGCGTAGAGGTCGGCGCCGGTCGAGGCGGCGACGCGCGCCGCGAAGCTCGATGCGTTGAGCTCGTGATCGGCCAGGAGGACGAGCGCGGCATCGATGGCGGCGCGTACCCGCGCGGTCGGACGAAGCCCGATCGCCACCGCCGCCCGCGCGGCGACGCTGTCCTCCTTCGCGCGCAGGGGCGCTGCCGCGCCGATGGAGCTCGCGAGCCAGGGAATGAGGGCGCGCGCGCGCGCCAGCTCTGCTTCGCGTGGCGCATCGTGCCGACTTTCGTCCGCGAGCCCCGCAGCGAGGACGGCGGCGCCGAGGGCGAGCGGCGTACCCCGCTCGCCGTGCGTACCGGCACGCGGGTACCCGCGCGCCGGCCAGCTTGGTGGCGACGTCGGCAAATTGCCGGTGAAGAGCAGCTCGGCCACCGCTTCGAACGTGATGCCTCGCCGCACGAGATCCACGGCGACGTGCCCCCGGTAGATGGGGCCTCGCGCGTCGATGGCGGTGATCGCCGAGTCGAGCACCGGCTCGCCCCAGCGCAGCGCGCCGGCCGCGACGGCGGTGTGCCCGGCCCGCGCCTCGCTGCGTGCTTTGAGCCGCGCGAGATCTCCGAGCCGGAAGCGGCGACCGCGGCTGCGCGCGCCCCCGAAGCTCTCGAGGAGGCCGCGGCTGACGTACGCGTAGAGCGTCTCGACGCGGACGCCGAGGATGCGCGCCGCCTCGGCGGTGGGGACGAGCCGCTCCGGATCCGCCGAAGCATGGACTGACGAATCAATATTGTTCAATGTCACGGCCGGCCCAGGATAGAGGGCATGAGCACCGTGAACACCCCCCGCGTGGAGGAAGGCCTGGAAGGCATCCTCGTCACCAGGACCCGCGCCTCGCTCGTCGACGGCGCCGCTGGCCGACTGGTCGTGGCCGGCGAGGACGTCGAGGCGTTGGCCGAGCGCGCGACCTTCGAGGAGGCCGCCGCGCAGCTCTTTCGCTCCGTCGGCGATCCGTCGCCGATGCACGCCGATTCGGCGGAGCTCCGGCGCGCGATCGCCCAAGGTCGTGTGCTCGCTTTCGCCACGCTGCCCGGAGCCGCCGCTTCGCTCGCGCAAGGCGACGCCATGGACGCGCTCCGCGGCGCGATGGCGGCGCTTCCCGCCGCGTTCGGGGCGGAGCCGGCCCACCTCATCGGCGCGGCTGCGGTGTTCGTTGCCGCGCACGCGCGCGCGAAAACTGGGCTCGCGCCGATCGCGCCGGATCCGAGCCGCGCCCACGCGGCCGACTTCCTCGCCATGCTCGGCACCGAGAGCACTGCGCGGGCCGAGAGCGATGCGCGCGCCCGCGCCTTAGGCGCGTACCTCGTCACGGTGATGGACCACGGGCTCAACGCGTCGACGTTCGCGGCCCGCGTGGTCGCGTCCACCGGGAGCGATCTCGTGTCATCGGTGGTGGCCGCGATAGGCGCGCTGAAGGGGCCGCTCCACGGTGGGGCGCCCGGGCCGGTCCTCGACATGCTCGACGCGATCGGAGCGCCGGAGCGCGCCGAGGAATGGCTCGACGCCGAGCTCGCGTCGGGCCGTCGCATCATGGGCATGGGGCACCGCGTCTATCGCGTGCGAGACCCGCGCGCCCTCGTGCTCGAGCGCGCGACGACGGCGCTGGAAGCGGCCGGGATCCGCACCGGGCGGCTCGCGCTGGCGCGCGCCGTCGAGCGTGCCGCGGAGGGCGCGCTCAAGCGCCGCCATCCGGAGCGGAGCCTCGCCGCGAACGTGGAGTTCTACACGGCGGTCTTGCTCGACGCGGTCGGGATCCCGCGCACGCACTTCGCCGCCACGTTCGCGGTCGGGCGCGTCGCCGGCTGGTGCGCACACGTGTTCGAGCAGCGCGCTACCGGACGCCTCATTCGTCCCGACGCGCTCTACGTCGGAGAGCGGCCGGCGTCTGTGGTCGCGTGACCGATGGGCCCGCGCGTCAGTAGTAGCCGCACTGGTTCTGGCAGACGTTGGTCTGCAGACACGAGCGCACGGCGCTGAACGCGTCTTTGGCGTCGCCGCCGGTGTTGCGCTCGCACTTTTGGAGGCAGACCTCCGCGTTCGTGCCGCAACCGCGCCGACATTCGGCGAAGGCCTTGCAGGCGGGGTCGTTCCAACACGTCGCTGCCACGGTGCAGCAATTCTGCGTGCAATTCGGCGTGCACAATGGGCTCGTAGAGAAAGCGCCTGGCAATCCGCAGGCGGCGGCTCCACCCTCCGACGTGTCGGCGTCGCCGCTCGCTGCGCCGTCTGCGCCGCCCTCACCGCTCGCGCCGCCGTCACCGGCGGCCGCGTCGTCGGGCACGAACTTGTAGTCGTTGCTGAGGCCGGTGACCATGCCGCAGCCGGTCAACGCCACGACGACCAAGAGACCCGACGCAGGACTGCGCATCGTCAAAACCTCCCTTCGGCGCCGAGCCACGCTCCGCCCGGGACGAACGTCGCGGTCGGAAGGATCGTCGCCGAAGCTTTGGGTGCGTCGCTCTTCGGCGCGTCGCTCTTCGGCGCATCGCTCTTTGCCGGAGCGGGTTTCAGCACGAAGAGCCCGACGAGGCCGGCGCCTGCGCCGACAGCACCGGCGATGAAGCCCACCGTCGAGAGGGTCGAGAACGTGCGTCCGGACGTGACGTCCTTCCGCGCGCTCTCCGGGCAGACTTGCCCTGGGCACTCGTTCTTGACGGTGCGTGCCTTCCCGAGCGCGACGACGCCGGTGACGCTGCCCATGATCACGCCGGCGCCTGCGAGGCCGAACCCGCCATAGATCATCGCCGGTCGCACCCAGTCGGGCGTCGACGCCGCGTCACCCGCGGAAGCGGTCGGCGGCGTCGTGGGGACCGGAGTCACGGCCCCGACCGACGTAGCCGTGCCGAGATCCTCGGTGACCTCTTTGCTCTCGCCCTCGGCCAGCTCGACCGAGTCGCGCTTCTCGCTCGTGCCGGTCTTCACCACGAGCTCGTGCTTGCCCGGGTTCACCTTGCGCGTCGCGCTTCCCGAGATCAGCGGAACGTTGGCCCCGTCGACCGTGAGGGCGACCGTCGCGCCGTCGCTCGTCGCGCCAGTGACTTTGACCACGAGGGTCGCGATCTTGGGGCGGAGCTGCTCGGCGAGCTCGGTGGCTTCGGTGCGCGCCTGCGCGCTCTTCGAGGTCTCATCGGCCTCGACCTTGAGTCGCCCGACGGCAAGGAAGGCCTCTCGTGCCTCGATCAGATCTCCCTTCTGCATGTACGTGCGTCCGAGCTCGAGCCCGATGATGGGCGTCGGCGCGGTGGCATACGCCCCGCGGAACTTGTCGATGGCGCCTTTGAGATCGCCGCCGGTGCGTAGATCGCGCGCCTGCAAGAAGAGCTCGCGCGCGGTCGCGAGATCGGCGGCCGACGGCGCTTGCTGCGCCGAAGCGGGGCATGACCAAAGCACGAGCGCAGCGCTGACTGCGCGGAGAGCTCGAAGGGAAGCGCGATTACTTGATGTCGTCGAAGCCATCGGGGCGGCGCGGCGGGTGGTGGGAACGAGGTCCGGTCGTGCGGACCTTGAGCGGGGTGGCGGAAGAAGACGATGCGGGGGAAGGTGCGCTCGCTGCGGCGGCCGCGACGCCGGCATCAGGTCCTTCTGTACGTGCCTCGACGGCGGCGCTTGCAGGCAGCTCCGGGGGCGCGATCGCGCTCACGGCGGCGGAAGGCGGAGGGGTGACGAGGGTCGGCGACGAGGCCGTGGTGGTGGGGCCTCCCACTCCGGTCGTGTCGGCCGTGACCTTGGTGCTCCGCCCGAAGAAGGCCAAGACCCCGATCGCGCCGGCGAGGAGGAGGACGCCGCCGACGACGAGCGGTCCGGACTTGCCGCGTCGCGACGGCGGCGCCACACCGGCGGTCGAGCTCAGCTGGGTCTTCGGTCGCTCTCCATCATCGGGCAGCGAGGGCGAGGAAGTGAGATCGAGCGAGAGCTGAGGCGGGCGCATCGAGAAGAGTCGCTTCGACTCGCCCGGCGCTGCTTGAGAGACCTCGTAGAGCGCTTGCGCGGCGTCGCGCGCGTTCGAGAACCGCGCTTCGCGATCCTTCGCGCAGCATCGCGCGAACCACTCGTCGAAGGCGACCGGCACGTCGGGCACGAGCTGCGACGCGTGCGGCAGATCTTTGTGGATTTGGAGCGTGAGGGCGCCGATGGTCTCGCCGCGGAAGGGGCGGGTGCCGGTGACGGCTTCGAACGCGCACACGCCGAGCGCCCAGATGTCGGTGCGCGCGTCGATCGCCTCGCCGAGGAGCTGCTCCGGGCTCATGTAATAGGGCGTCCCCATCACTTGGCCGGTCGTCGTCTGCGTCCCGCCGATCCGATCGGTGGCCTTCGCGATGCCGAAATCGAGGAGCTTCACGAAGACCTCGCCGCCCTCGGCGTCGCACAAGAAGATGTTGTCGGGCTTGATGTCGCGGTGAATGATCCCCGCCGAGTGCGCGCGCCCGAGCGCCTTGGCGACTTGGCCGATCATCACCGCGACCTCACGCACGGGAAGGCGACCGTTGGCCTTGAGATAGGTGCCGAGGTCCTGCCCCTCGAGGAGCTCCATCACGATGTACGGCCCGAACTCGGCGTTCGTGCCGTGGTCGAGCACCTGCACCACGTGCGGGCTCTTCACCTGCGCGGCCGCGGCGGCCTCGCGCTCGAAGCGCGCGGCGACCTCGGCCTTGTCGGCGAGCTCCGGGGCGATGAACTTCACCACCACCTCGGTCTTGAGCCCGAGGTGCTCGGCGACCCAGACCGCGCCCATGCCGCCCGTGCGGAGTGGCCGCACGAGCCGCACCGACGGTGTCACCATGGTTCCTTCGCCGAGCTCGGCCACGACGCCTTTCGAAGCAAGAAGCACGCGTAAGTCGCGCGCTTACCGGCTCACATTCTATCGCGGTGCGGGCCTCGGTGGCGAGCTTCGGTGAAGGGCACGTCGGGGCCCTGTTTCAGCCGCGCAACAGGACCGAATGGCCTTCTCGAGCGATGTCCTACCGCCTGCGACCCTTCGCGCGCTGCGATAGAATCGGCGTCGTGGCGCTCGACCCGGTTCGCTTGGCCGAAGAGCAGCTCGCCCGGGATCGGGCGCGCGCGAAGCGATTCCCGTGGCTCGGAACCCGAAAGCTCGATCGGATGGCCCGGTCGCCGCTCGCGTATCTGCGCGGCGCCGCGCCGCTGTTCTACGCGGCCCTCCGGGAAGATCCGACCCTCGGTGTGACCGGACGACGTGAGCTCCGGGGTGAGGGCATGCTGGTCGGCGATCTCCACCTCGAGAACTTCGGCGCTTATCGAAGCGACGACAACGACGTGAGCTTCGACCTCAACGACTTCGACGAAGCCGCCGTCGGGCCGTTCGGGCTGGATCTCCTTCGCCTGGTCACGAGCCTGATCCTCGGCGGCCGCACGATGGGCTTCGACGGACGACGCGCGCTCGAGCTGGCGCGCGGTCTCGTCGAAGCGTACGTGAACGTCGCGATGTCCGATGGCCGCGTGCCTCCGCCTCCGCTCGCGGTCCGAGCGCTCACCGAGCGGGTGGCGGCGCGAACCAGGCGAGAGCTCTTGGATGCCCGCACCGAGGTGCGCCGTGGCCGACGTCGCTTCATGCGGGGCGAGCGCTACGTCGATTTGCCGCGAACGCTCGCCGATCGCGCCTCGCGCGCCTTCGCAGGGTACGCGCGCGGATTGATCGCGCTCGGGAGGGCCGACGAGGCGGCGCTCGAGATCGACGACCTCGCGTTTCGCATCGCGGGGACAGGCAGCCTCGGCGCGCTCCGCGTCGCCGTCCTCACGCGTGGCAAGGGTGCGCGCGACCGCGCGTGGATCTTCGACATGAAGGAAGAGACCGCGCCCGCAGCCGCCGAGCTGCTCGGCGCGTCGTGCACGGGCGGGAAGCGCCCGGCGGCGCGCGTCATCGCGGCCGTCGAGGCGTGCCTCGGCCGCGTGCCCAAGCACGCGGGGATCGCCGCGCTCGGCGCGAGCTCGCTCCTCGTGCGACGCCTCGCGCCCCAAGAGGACAAGCTCGATCTCAGACGCATCGCGCCCGAGGAGCTCGAGCCGCTCGCGCGCCATCTGGGCGGCTTGGTGGGGCGCGCGCATCGTCGCGGCGCCACTTCGCTCCCGCGCGCCGCTTGGTCGACCGGTGAGCGTGAGTCGCTGCTCGAGCGGGCGACGCGGCTCGCCGGGCTCCACGAGGCTGCGTACCTTGCGATGTGCCGCCGCCTTTCGTGAGATCGGTGACCGACCGACGGGGTCGGGAGGCGAGCACGTAGGTCGCCCACGGCGATGGCCCATGGCAACTCGCGCGCGCGGCCTTACATTCTCCCTCCCGGATGTCGGTCGCGTCGTCGCTCAAGAGCCATGTTTCGCATACGCCACGCACGCTGGCGCTCGTTTTTCGAGCGGCGCCGCGCCTCGTCGTCGCGCTCGCGGTGCTCACGGCGGTGGGCGCTGCCATGCCGCTCGGGATCGCATGGGCCGGCAAGCGCATCGTCGATGCGGTGGTCGCTCACGACAAGTCCGTCACGCTCACGTTCATCGCGGTCGAGCTCGCGTTCGTGGCCGCGCAAGCGCTGGTCGGGCAGGGACAGTCGCTCGTTCGAAGCGTGCTCGGCGCGCGGCTCTCCCTCGACGTGAACCTCGCCATCCTCCAAAAGGCGACGACGCTCGAGCTCGCGCACTTCGAAGATCCGGAGCTCTACGATCGACTGACGCGCGCGCGTCGCGAGGCGTCGTCGCGCCCGCTCTCGGTCGTGATGCGCACGTTTCAGCTCACGCAGAGCGTCCTCACGCTCCTCGGGTACGCGGGTTTCCTCGTCCACTATCGACCCTGGACCGTGCTCCTCCTCCTAGCCTCCGCGGTCCCTGCTGCGGTCGCCGAGATTCGCTTCTCGGCGCAGGGGTTTCGACTGCGCAACTGGCGGTCGCCGGAGGCGCGCCGCCTCATGTACCTCGAGTATGCGCTCGCCAACGACGCGCACGTCAAAGAGGTGAAGCTCTTCGGGCTCGGGCCGCTGCTCTTCGGTCGCTACCGCGATCTCGGTGAGTCGTTCTACGAGGAGGACAAGAAGCTCTCGGTGAAGCGCGCGACGTGGGCCTACGCGCTGTCGCTCCTCGGGACTGGCGCGTTCTACGGCGCGTACGCGAGCATGGCGGCTGGCGCGGCGATGGGCGCCATGACGCTCGGCGAGATGACGCTCTACATGGTCGCGTTCCGGCAGGGCCAGCAATCCTTCCAGGCGGTGCTCGGCGCGTTCGGCGGCATGGTCGAAGACAACATGTACATGTCGAACCTCTTCGACTTCCTCGCCGTCGGCCCTTCGAGCGCCGGGCCCGTCGCGGCCGGCGAGCACGCGACGGCGTCCGCCGACGAGCGCGGCATTCGCTTCGACGACGTCGGGTTCCGATATCCGGGCCGAGACGCGTGGGCGCTCCGACACGTGAACGTCTTCATTCCGGCCGGGCAGAGCCTCGCGCTCGTGGGTCAGAACGGCGCCGGCAAGACCACGTTCATCAAGCTGCTGACGCGCCTCTACAGTCCGACCGAAGGCCGCGTCCTCCTCGACGGAAAGGACCTTCGCGAATGGGACGAGGACGCGTTGCGAAAGCGAATCGGCGTCATCTTCCAAGACTTCAACCAGTACCAATTCACCGTTCGTGAGAACGTCGGCTTCGGCAGCGTCGAGGCCATGGGGGACGACGCGCAAGTGGCCCGCGCGGTCACGAATGGCGGCGCCGAAGAGGTCGTCGCTACGCTCAAGGAGGGGCTCGAGACGGGCCTTGGTCGGTGGTTCAAAGGCGGCGTCGAGCTCTCGGGCGGGCAGTGGCAGAAGGTCGCGCTCGCGCGCGCGTTCATGCGCGAGGGCGCCGACATCCTCGTGCTCGACGAGCCCACCGCGGCACTCGACGCCGAGGCCGAGCATCAGATCTTCGAGCGCTTCCGCGCCCTGACCACCGGTCGGACGAGCATCCTCATCTCCCACCGGTTTCCCACGGTCCGCATGGCCGACCGCATCGTGGTCATCGAGGGCGGGCGCGTGCTCGAAGAAGGAACGCACGACGCGCTCGTCGCGTCGGGCGGCCGCTACGCCGCGCTCTTTCGACTGCAAGCAGCGGGGTATCTCGACGAGCCTGCTGCGCTCGCCTCGACGCCCGCTCCCTGATCGGGCAGCGAATGCGCTACACATCGCGCATGACGCCCATCACGGTCCGCGGTTCGACGGCTCTCGTCACTGGCGCCTCGCGCGGGCTCGGCGCGCTGATCGCGACGGGGCTGGCCAAGGAAGGCATGAGCCTCGTTCTCGCGGCGCGTGACAGCGCCAAGCTCGACGCGGTCGCCGAGAGCTGTCGCGCGCTCGGCGCCAAGGTGACGACCGTGGTCGCGGACGTGGCGCGCGCCGACGATCGTGCCCGCTTGGTGCGCGAGGCGGAGGCCGCCGGCCCGGTCGACGTGCTCGTCAACAACGCCGGCATCGAGATCGCCATCGCCGTCGCGGATCAGACCGCGGACGACGTCTCTTCGCAGATCGCCACGAACCTCCTCGCGCCCATCGAGCTCACGCGCCTCGTGTTGCCGGCGATGATGGCGCGCCGGCGCGGCGTCATCGTCAACGTCTCGTCGATGTCGGGGAAATCACCCACTCCGTACAACGCCGTCTACGCGGCGACCAAGTTCGGCCTCAACGGCTTCACCTGTTCGCTGCGCATCGAGATCGAGCCGGCGGGGCTTCACGCCGGGGTCGTGTGCCCGAGCTTCATGGCGGGGGCCGGCATGTGGGCCGACACGGGGCTTTCGGCGCCCGCGATGCTTCGCGAGGTGCCCCCCGAGAAGCTGGTGCGCGGCGTGCTTGCCGTGATCCATGGCGCGCAAGAAGTGCTCGTGACGTCCGGTCCGGTGCGGCCGCTCCTCGCGCTGCGTGAGCTGGTCCCAGGGCTCGACGCGGCCGTGCTCCGGCGCATGGGCGTCATGCGTGCGCTCGAGGCGCGCGCCGAGACGATCCTCAAGAAGCGCGCTGGCGGCTGACGCTCGCTACGTCATCGCGCGCGGAGTGAGCGCGCGTACGAGCTCGGGAGGCGCTCCGCGGAGCCATTCCGGCGCGACCGGGATGTGCTCGGATTCGAGCATCGAGAGGACGCGCTTGCAGAAGCGTGAATCGGCGCCCTCCGTCGACCACGCGGGGACGAGCTCGTGAGTGACGAGGTCGGCCACGGCGTTCGGCGAACGCCAAATCACCGCGCGGATCGTGCGGACCGGAATGTCGGAGTCGTGTCGGAACCCGAAGGCGAGCGCGCGATGCGCGATGGGGGCGTCGAGGCGCGAGAGGAGCTCGTAGAGGTGCGCGCGGAGCGCCTCGGTCTCGGTGTGCAGCGCCGCCTCGAGGACCTCGGCGGCGACCGCGGGCGAGTCGGCGGCGTCCGTGAGGCCGGCGTAGAGCGCCCGCCGCACTTCGGCCATGGCTTCTCCTGCGTTCGACGGATCGCGGAGGGCATCGCAGAGCGCGTCGAACGCGCCGGGGGCCGGGTCCTTCGACCACGACGTGATGCGGATGCCGTCGACCTCGCGCACGATCTCCGGGCGAACGAGATCCGAGATCGCGTCGAGACGTCGGCGCGCCGAGCCAGTGGTGAGCGGTCGGGCCGGATCGAGCGGCGCGAACCGCTCGCCGGCTCGTGCCCGCGCCTTCTTCGACTTCGCCTCTCCGGGCTCCGGCAAGACGGACCGCGCCCACGCGCGGAGCGATGCGTCGTCGAGCCACGGATGGAGCGGATGCAGCGTCGCGCCACTCTCGCGATCCAAAGTGAGCTCGTAGTGGCGACCGTCGATGCGAACGATGCGCGTCGAGGTCTGCTCGACGTGATTGGCGATGCGCGCGAGCACCCCGAGGGTCGCGTCGAGCCCGTCGTAGCCGAACGGGAGGGTGAGGAACCGATCGTCTTCGTCGGGCTCTCCCCAAACGGAGATGCGCTCCAACGCGTCGATGAAGCCGTCGGCGTCGGTGTCGAGCTCGAGCGCCTCCTCCGGGGCGGGCAGTGACGGTACTTCCGAAAAGCGGTCGGCGGCGCGTGAGAGGCGCACCGCCTCGTTACGGACGCTCCCGCCAGCGAGGCCGACCCAGCCGATGTCGATCCAATCGGCGTCGCCGTCGTAGACGACGTCCACATTGAGGCCGCTCACGCGGGCGGCGGCGGCGGAGAGCGCCTCGCGGATCGTCGACACCGTGTGCTCGTCGTCGCCGACCGCCGGCATCGGCGGCGCGAGCCCATCGAGCGCATCGGCGGGAACGACTCGGCTCGCGCGGATCCCGACGATATTCACGAAGTAGGGCATCGCTTCTACAGTCTACGCGCCGCGCGCGGTGAGCTTCCCTTGGCCCGGCGCCGCGCGGCGGGACGTTTCGAGGGGCCCTCGGGAGACGATCGCGACCGGGCCCTTATTCAGGACGCGGTTGGCGCGCCGATCTGCGTTGCGTGGGACTGGAGTCGTTCAGGGGGCGTCGTCGTCAACAGCCCTTTTGGTAGACGACCACCGTAGGCGCTCCGCAGGTGGTCTTGATGTGTCCGCAGAAGTCGCTGCACGCGCGGCCATTTCCGATGTTGATCTCGATGTGGCCCGCCGAGCTCGAGTAGCCGCACTGGCCCGGGCGCCAAACGAGGATGGCGCCGAGAGGGAGCTGATCGAGCGGGATGTTCGCGCGGACGAAGCCCGCGTTCGCCGCGCGGTCGGTCGCGACCCAGCGCGCGAAGTCGTACGCATTGAGCTGATAATTGCCGCCGACCATCGACTGCACGCCGTCGAAGCCGATGCCGAGCGCGCGGCCGATGTGCTCCTTTACGTAGTGGTAGCAGCGGCCGCCCGAGCCCTCGCCGTCGACCGAGGTCGCGGCGCGCGCCATCTTGGCCATGCACTGCGCGGCGCCACCCGACGGCGCGCTCGACTGGCCGGGGTTCGTCCCGCCGTGGGATCCCGCACGCGCGAGCCAGCTCCCGTGCGCCCAACCCGACTGGCCCCCGTACTCGACGTGGAAGAACGAGCCGGACGGATTGGCCGCGCCGTCCTCCGGCTCCGAGACGGTGAGCGAAGCACCGAAGGGCAGGATCGTCAGCACGTCCGCCTGCGTGGAGGGCGAAGCGCGCAGGTTCAATCGTGACGTCGTGACGACCGCGTCGCCGTCGGCGAAGTTGCCCCCACCGGTGAGCTCTTCGGAGGCGACGCCGTCGTCGTCGGGCGACGCGCTGCACGCAATGGCCGAGACCGAGAGAGCACCCAACATGATCGCGCGAGCGAGGATCCGCATGGCCGAACGATCCAGCAACGCATGTGCCCACACATGTGGGCCCGGCGATGGGTGCATGACGCAGCCAAATCCAGTCTCACGCTCGATCATTGCAGCCAGGGTGCGTGTGCACGGGCTCGCCGAGCGGGTTCGTGTCTCCGCGTGACCTTCGCGGGAAACACCAGGTCGTGGCAGCGCGCGGTGACGACGCTCGTGGGGCACGCCCGGCGTCGCGTGATCGAGACGCGTTCGCCTTTCGGATACGCTCGACCCCGTGGCGTCCGGTGAGCTGACGACGCACGTGGCACCCGAGGGTCTCCGTTGGCGAGAGCCCGAGCCCCTTCATGCCGAGCTCGCCTTGAAGAAGAGCCGGCCGCTCTTTCACCTCGTCGGCGTGGTCTGGAACCTCGGCTTCAGTGCCTGCGGGCTCTTCTCGAGCCACCCCAAGGCCGGGAACATCTTGCCGGTGGCGGCCGCGTGCGTGGTCCTCTTCACGGTCCTCTTCGTCCGCGCGCTCGTCATGCGGACGCGGATTCGCTTCGACGCGCGAGCGCTCTCGGTGCGCACCTCGCTCTGGGGCGGGGCAGCGCTCGACGTTCCGCTCGCCGAGATCGACCGCTTCGAGGCACGTCACTCGGAGGCGGAGAACCGGAGCGACGTCTACTGCATCTCGAAGCTCGGGGCCGAGAGGCTCGTGCCGATCGAAATCGAGCCGGTGCAGTTTGCAAGTAACGGAAGCAAGCGCGCGCTCTGGTCGTCACCACCGGAGCACGCGCGCTTCGTGGCGAGCCGCCTGGACGCGATGCTCGCCGAAGCGCGCCTCCTCGGGCACGACACGTACCGTCGCTGACCGCCAGCGGCGCCGCGATCAGAGCTGGGTGACGGGGCCGACCCAGCCCTGCGAGCGGTGGCGCAGGCCGTCGACGAAGTCGTGCGCGCCGTCACGGAGCTCCTCGTCGATCATGAACTGCGGCGCCGGCACCCGCGGCTTGAGCAGGACGTCGAACTGAACGAGCGAGTGCGTGGCGCTGATCGGGCGCACGGTGACCACGGTGCGGCCCTTGGTCATGTCGCCCTTGATGCCGATGCCCTCGAGGACGCGCGCGCCGCCCTCGTCACGGACCGGCTTGAAGCGCATGACCTCGTAGAGCTCGAACGTGACCGGTCCGATGCGGACCGGGTAGCGCATGTACACGTCGGTCTGGTCGGCCTCTTTGCCGACGACGCGCGCGGTCTGGAACTTCCGGTGGAGCTCCTTGTAGTGTGCAAAGTCCGCCGCGACGCTCACCACCTTGTCGGCGGGGGCCGCGACCAACGTCTCGGCGTGGCCGTAGCGGCCGCCTTCGCCGTCGAAGTTCCACTTGATCGTCGACTTGGCGTCGAGGAGGCGCGTGACGCTCGCGTCGACCGGAGGGCTGCTCGTCGACGAAGCGTCGGCGAGCGCGGCGACGGGCAAGACGAAGGCAGCGAGGGCGACGAGGATCGTGGGCGCGCGCATGGCGAGATCGGCCGTGGTTTAGCAGAGGCGGCCACCCGCTCCAGCACAAACGTCCGGCGGTCACGGGTCTAGGGCCCGGTCCTCGTGAAATCGAGTCTGCGCCGCGGTTTTATCCCCGTGCGGGGGCCATCGCGGGCGGGCCATGGCCCTCGTATGATCCTGCGCATGTGGCCGCGCCGCCGACTGCCCCTCGCTGCGCTGATCATCGCGACCCTCGCGGCGTGTGGACCCCGCGCGTGGAGCTTCAAGGGCGCGCCCGACGAGTCACCGGACGAGCAGTTCCGCACCGGCGTCGAGGTCGGGTACGACGCGTTCTTGTGGCGCTGCCATCGGGGAGAGCGGGTGCTCGTCGTTCAATCGGGCTCCGCGTGCTTCGGCACGAGCGCGCCTCGCGTCGAGCGCGGACCGTGCGGCACGCCGCTCCCAGGTGAAGCGCGGCTCGATCCGCCGCCGCGACGAAACGAGATTCCCGAAGGGTCGCGCTGGCCCAATAGCCACCCCGAGAGCTGGACCCTCGCGACGCCGGCCCTGGATGGCGGGGCGGACGCCCGACCCTGACCCGTTCCGAGAAGGCGCGGCCGGCGCCGGCTCTGCCGACACGTTGCGCCGTGGCTCCCGTCAACGCCGTGCGCGCTGCATCACTTGGAGCTTTTCGACGCTGCGCTCCATGTGTTTGAGCTGCAGCGCGAGGAAGTCGATGGCGTGGAGCGCGAGAGGACCGTTCGCGGCGAGCTCCTCCCGCAGGGCGTCGGCGCTGAGCGCGAAGCGTCAGGCTTGCTTCACGGCCACGCACGCGCCCGGCACCGGGTCGACGCTTTTGCCGAGGAGGATCGCGGCCGGGCGGTACTCCTCGCCGCGCTTCACGAAGAGCTCACCGTTCTTGAGGTAGGCGCAGCCGACCACGTCGTTCTCGCGCCACTCGCTCCCCCAGCGCACGTCGATCGCGAAGGGCAGGAACTCCCGCCCGCTCTTGTCGACGCCCGTCGTGGCTTGGGTGATGCGAACGCGCCGCTCGGCGGGCGGCATGCGCGCGCGCGAGAACTTGCTGCGCTCGGACTCCTTCTCGGCGAGCGGCTTCACGAGCCCCTCCTCGACGCGGCGCTTCGCGGCGCCTGCCGGGGTCTCATCGGCCGAGGCGAGCGAGGGGACGAGCGAGAGAACGAGCGCCGAGAGAACGAGCCACTTTGCCGAAGACATGACCGATCCTTGTGAAGGGTTGAGCGATGGAAGTCGAAGATGAGAACCACTCCGCGGCCGCCGCGCTGCCGAGGACCGGGCCCCAGAGCGCGACGACGTAGGCGATGTCGGGCGACATGCCCGCCGCGTCGAAAACGTAGAGAAGGGCGCGGGAGCTGACAGCCACGCTCATCTGCGCGAAGACGTGGCGCATCGCGTGGCGGTGCCGCACGAGATCGCGCCGTCGCGCGTCGCGGATCCCTTTCGCCATGAAGCCGAACACGAGCGCGCCCGAGAGGAGGAAGCCCGCGGTCACGAACGAACCACCCTTGGCGTCGAACGCGAGCACCGTGCCGGACGGCACGAGCGCGAGGAGGATCACGCCTCCCGCGATGCGGCCGAGCCATCGATGGAGCGTCGCGCGTCGCTGGAGGGCGCGCGTCATGAGCGCGATGCAGAGCGGGAAGGCGAGCGCGGCGGCGGCGACGTGTACCCGCAGCGACATCAGCCACAGCGCTTCGAACCGCACCGGGAGCTTCTCGATCACGAACGGCGGCAGCTCTTGGAAGTCGAAGTAGGCGAGGCTGCCGAGGGTGATCAGCGCGGAGCCTGCGGCCATGGCCAAGAGGAAGAGCGCGCGCGGGACGCGGGCGAGGATGCTCACGCGGAGTTGGACGCCAGCCGGGGGCAAAAGTTTTGTCCCCTGACGAAGAATCTTCGAATCACCGGAAAAGCGCCTGATTCCGTGGGCAGAGCCACATCGTCGGGCGGACCGTCGAGTGCCGCATCAGGACAGATCGATCGACTGGCTGCTGCGTAGGAATGCGCCATGCGTAGAAGCGCGTTCTCTCCGATGGCGTTGGGTGTCGTGTGGGCGGTGTTGGCCTCGTCGGGGTGCATGCACGCCCGCCGAAGCGGCGACGACACGGGGGCTGGCGAGCGCGCGAAGGCTCCGTCGGATCTGGACGTGACGCTCCTCGGCCTGGCGCCCGCGAAGCTCGAGACGTCGGACGCTGCGTCGGCGCTCGGAAAGCGCATCGACAGCTACTACGAAGGCGTCGGCATGCGCCGCGTCGGCTACCTCATGACCGACAAGCCGCTCTACCGCCCCGGCGAGACGATTTGGGCTCGCGTCGACGCGCGCCGCGCGGCGACGTTGGTCGGCGAACCGACGACCGTCACGGTGCAGCTCTTGTCCCCGCGCGGCGCGGTAGTCGCGCAAGGGAACGCGATCGCAGAGCGCGGCGTGGGGCGGCTCGACTTCACGCTGCCCGAGAGCGCCGAGGGCGGGGAGTACACGCTGGTCATGAACAGCGCGGATGGCGCCACGGACCGGCGCAAGGTCGTGGTCAGCGCGTACGAAGCACCGCGCCTCAAGAAGACCGTCGAGCTCTTGCGAAAGGCATACGGCGAGGGCGACAAGGTCTCGGCGGCGATCGATCTCGCGCGCGCGACAGGCGAGCCCCTCGCCGCGAAGAGCTTCACGGCCGTGGTGACCGTGGACGACCGAGAGGTGAAGCGCCTCGCCATCAGCACCGACAAGGAAGGGAAGGCGACGGCGCGCTTCGAGCTCCCTACGCGCATCGAGCGCGGCGAAGGACTCCTCACGGTCTTGGTCGACGACGGCGGCGTCACCGAGTCGATCCAGAAGCGCATCCCGATCGTGACCAAGGCGCTCGACGTGGCGCTCCTCCCCGAGGGAGGCGACCTCGTGACCGGGCTTCCGGGGCGCGTGTACTTTGCAGCCAAAACGCTGCTCGGGAAGCCGGCCGACGTCGAGGGGCGTGTCGTCGACGACCAAGGCAAGGTCGTCACCACCCTCAAGTCGTTGCGCGACGGGATGGGGCGCTTCGAGCTCACGCCGGACGCCGACCGCGCGTACACGGTCGAGATCACGAAGCCGGCAGGCGTGACGTCCAAGTTTTCCGTGCCGCGCGCCAAGGAGAGCGGCTGCGTCCTTCGCAGCCTGGAGTCTCGCGCGACCGAGGCGCTCCGCGTCGCGGCGATCTGTGATCACGCCGAGAGCGTCACGCTGGAGGCGGTGCAGCGCGAAAGGCGCGTGGCGAGCGGCAGCGTGCAGGTGGCGGCCAAGAGGCCCGCGGTCCTCGAGCTCCCGGTCGATGCCGGGCGCCAGGGCGCCGTGCGGATCACCCTCTTCGATGCGGCGGAGTCTCCGCTCGCCGAGCGGCTCGTCTATCAAGGTCGTGGTCAAGACCTCCGCGTCGCCATTCAGGCCGACAAGAAGTCGTACGCGCCGCGCGATCAGGTGAAGCTCCACCTCGTCACGACCGACTCGCGCGGCAAGCCCGTCTCCGCCAACGTAGGTCTCGCGGTCGTCGACGACACCGTGCTGTCGTTCGCCGACGACAAGAGCGGTCGCGTGCGCGCGCACGTGCTCCTCGAGCCGGAGCTCTCGGTCAGCGACGCCGATCCGATCGAGGATCCCAACTACTACCTCTCCGACAAGGCCGAAGCGGCGGCGGCGCTCGACGCCCTGCTCGCCACGCGCGGGTATCGTCGCTTCGAGTGGCGTGACGTTCTCACCCCTCCGGCGCCATCGAGCCTCGCTACCGCGACCGCACCCGCGGGACCGCCGTTCGCTGCTGCGGCAGCGCCGCCGCCCGTGCCGATGCCGGCGCTCGGCGCAGCGGACGATGGGAAGCACGCGAGGGACGCGGTGCCTCGCCGCGCGCTCCCCATGCCGGTCACGGCTGCGGCAGAGGCGAAGGCGGTCGCGCCGGCGGCGACGGTCGCGGCTCGGCCGGCCGCACCGGCGGTGTTTGGGCGCCTCGCGCAGCGGAGAGAGCTCGCCGATCGTGACCTCGCGTGGGGGGACGGCGATCGACCGGTGGCGGCCGCGCTCGTGCGCGTCTTCCCCGTTCCGGAGTACACGCGCCCGTACGACGGCCCGCGCACGGATTTTCGCGAGACCGTGTACTGGAACCCGATCGTCGAGACCGATGCCACCGGCGCCGCGGACGTGACGTTCCCGCTCTCGGACGCCATTACGTCGTTTCGCGCGATCGCCGAAGGCTTCTCGGCCGACGGCGTGCCGGGCGGTGGTGAGCTCGTCGTCGCGTCGAAGATGCCGCTGTCGCTCGACGCGCGGCTTCCGCTCGAGGTCACGGCCGGCGACGAGATCCGCTTGCCGGTGTCGATGACGAACGAGACCGATGCGCCCCTCAACGCCCAGCTCAAGGCCGACTTCGGCCCCGCGCTCGAGCGTCACGACGCCGGGCTCCTCGGAAGCGTGCGTTTGAACGCCGGCGAGAAGCGGTCCTTCTTCTTTCCGCTCGACGTCAAAGGTCGCGGCGCCGAAGGCGGTGGTGACGTCGCGCTCGCGGTCTCGACGTTGGGCCTCCGCGACGAGCTCAAGCGAACGGTTCGCGTCGTTCCTCCTGGCTTTCCGATCGAGAAGTCCGCGTCCGGCACCCTCGCGGCCGGTGGATCCGCGTCGCACGCGATCGACGTCGACGCGCCGATCCCGGGCTCTCTCGAAGCCACGGTGACCTTGTACCCGTCGCCCGTGGCGACGATGACCAAAGGCATGGAGGGGATGATCCGCGAGCCGGGCGGCTGCTTCGAGCAGACCTCGGCGACGAACTACCCGAACGCGATGATCCTCAGCTACCTCGCGTCGAACGACGCCGCCGACGCGGCGCTCGTCGCGCGCACGCACGCGACGCTCGATCGCGGCTACAAGCTCCTCACCGGCTACGAGACCAAAGAGCGCGGCTACGAGTGGTTCGGCCAGACGCCTGGCCACGAGGCGCTCACGGCTTACGGTTTGATGGAGTTCGCCGACATGGCGCGCGTCTACGACGTGGATCAGGCCATGGTAACGCGCACGGCGACGTGGCTCATGGGACGCCGCGACGGAAAGGGCGGGTTCTTGCGCTCCAGCGGCTCGGCCGACACTTTCGGGCGGGCCAGTGAGCCGACGACCAACGCGTACATCATGTGGGCTCTCGCCGAGGCGAAGCGAACGGCGGGGCTCGAGAAGGAGCTCGCGGCGGCGCTCGCGATCGGTCGCGAGACGAGCGATCCGTACCTCCTCGCGCTCGCGACCAACACGGCGCTCGCCGCCAAGGCCGCCGGGGCCGACGTCGGTGACGTCGGCCCCATGGTCGGTCGTCTCGTCTCGCTCCAAGCGAAGAGCGGCGGCTTCCCCGGCGCGAAGGAGAGCATCACGATGTCCGGCGGCGCCTCCCTCGAAGAGGAGACGACCTCGCTCGCGACCCTCGCGCTCATGAAGGCGTCTCCGGACCACTCGCGCGATCCGGAGATCCGTCGCGCCGTGGCGTTCTTGGACGGCCACCGCGGCGGCTACGGCGCGTGGGCGAGCACGCAAGCGAGCATCCTCGCGCTGAAGGCCCTCACCGCATACGCGGATTACTCGCGGCAAACGACGGCCGCCGGCAAAGCGACGCTCGTCGTGAACGGCCGCGCCACCGAAACGATCCCGTTCGAGAAGGGGCACCAGGGGGCGATCGTCTTCGGCGATCTGACGAAGCACTTCGTCTCGGGGAAGAACACGGTCGAGCTCCGGCTCGATGGCGGCGCCTCGATGCCTTACGCGATCGCGGCGGCGTGGCGCTCGACCACGCCGCCGTCGTCGCCCAAGGCCAAGGTCTCGGTCTCGACCGCGATCGACAAGGCCGCGGTGAAGATGGGCGAGGCCGTGAAGGTGCGCGCCCACGTCGAGAACAAGACCGCGAACGGCGTCCCGATGACCGTGGCGCGCGTCGGCATTCCAGGAGGTCTCACCTTCCAGACGTGGCAGCTCAAGGAGCTGCGCGACAAGGGCCTCGTGGACTTCTACGAGACCGGCGCGCGCGAGGTGGTCCTCTACTGGCGCTCGCTTCCGCCGAACGCGAAGAAGGACGTGACGCTCGATCTGCTCGCGCAATCGCCCGGACGCTACGAGGCCCCGGCGTCGAGCGCGTATCTCTATTACACGGCAGAGGACAAGGCGTGGACGAGCCCCGTGAAGGTGTCCGTCGAGCCGTGAGCGTCAATCGAGGTCGCGCACGCAGCGAACCGGCCCGACGTTGTACGTCGCGTCCCAGAAGAAGTCGCCGCCCGGCGTCGCCACCTTCGCCTTCATGAAGGTGAAACGGAAGAAGGGCTCTCCGCCGATGACCGGCTTGACGTAGGCCGTCGAGGTCCAGAAGTACTGGATGTCGGATCCCGTATCGAGCTCGGGCGGGAGGCCCGTGACCTCGTTCCAAAGCGAGGCGAACTCCTTCACCGTCGGGACACGCCACGGCTTCGCGCCCGCATCCACGCCCGCGTCGTTTCCGGCGTCGGCCGAAGCGAGGTTCGCGCAGTAATCGTCGGCCTGGAACTTGAAGAGCGCGTTCTGGTTCCACGCGCGCGCCCACACGAGATGAGTCACCGTGTCGGTGACCGTCGCGGTATCCACGACGAAGCGACCGGCCGGCGGTGCTGATGCCGTCTGTGCCACGGGAAACGGCGTGCGCACGCAGGCGATCGCCCCGCCGCCCCAGTTGGACCCCGCGATGAAGGTGTGGTTGTGGTAGTGGCCCTCGTAGGTCTCGAGCCGTGTCGGATCGTTGGTCGCGATCATGTACGCGACGCCGGCGTACTCGTTGCTCTTGAAGGTCGGGCTCGGGAAGACGACGTAGTCGTCGAGCGCTACGGTCGCCATCCACTCCATCCGCGTCGGCAGCCGCCAGCCCGTGAGGCCGCCGATGGTGGCTTGGCTGCATTGTGCACGCGCCTCCGCTTGCGTCGCGGCGTAGCCGCCGCCAGCGTCGGGTGGCAGGTCTTGGTCCGCGAGGATGTGGTTCGCCCACTGAAGCCCCGTGCTCTTCTGCGTGATGATGCCCGCGTCCGAATCGACGACGAAGTCGCCCGAGGAGGGGACGTCGACCGGCATGCGCCAGTGAGGTTGGAACGGATCGATCGGTCCTGCGTCGACGGGGGACGCGCTGTCCGTGGTTGCGTCGGCCTGGATCCCCCCGTCACCCGCGGGCTCGCCGTCGGTCGCCGCGCCGTCACCCGAGACGGACCCGGAGGCGTCTCGGTCGGGGGCAGCGACGTCGAAGCCGCCGTCGGGGAGGTTGAGGCCGCCCGCGGGAGCGTCGTCGGACGACGTGCAGGCGACTCCGACGGCGGCGGACCCGAGGCCGAGGACGAAGAGGCAAGCGCGCGCGGAAGAGCGAGAGATCGAGTGCTTCATCACCCATCAATCGGGCGACCACGCTCGCTCGATCATGGAATCGACAGGGGCGGGGCCGACGCCCGCTCTGGCGCTTGGCACGCCTCGTGATCCGCATCTCGAAGGCGCGCCCCCGTACGGAGCGAAGCACCCGATGTACGCCACGGAGGCGTACGATAGGGGAATGTCCGCCTCGCTCGTGACCGCCCGCGACCGCATGACCGCACCCGCGCTGACGCTCGCGCCCGCGACGTCGCTCACCGCTCTCACCGACGCGCTCCTCGAGCGCAACGTGTCCGCGGTTCCGATCGTCGACGGCGATCGATTGGTCGGTGTCGTATCGACCACCGATCTGCTCGCGGACCTCGTGCGCGGCGATGGCGCCTTCGTCGCCAAGACCGCCGCCGACGTCATGAACGCGGACGTGGTGACCGCATCGACCGACGCGACGCTCTCCTCGCTTGCCGGGAGTCTCTACGCCGCGCGCATTCACCGCGTCGTCGTCACGGATGCCGCACGCGTCGTGGGCGTCGTCAGCGCGAGCGACCTCGTCGGGGACGTCAAAGCGGCCGGCTCCAAGGAGCCGGTGTCTGCGCTCATGATGCGCGCCATCGCGACTTGCGAGGTCGGGACGCCGGCGGACGAGGCCGTGCGAGCCCTCGAGCTCGCCCACGTGCATGGGCTCGTCGTCGTCGACGGATCGAAGCCGGTGGGGGTCCTCACGCATCGCGAGGCCCTCTTGTCGCGCCGCCTCCCCGCCGCCCTTCGCGCGCAGCCGGTGGAGGAGATCATGAGCTACGAGACGATCTGCCTCGAGGACGACACCCCCGTTCATCGCGCCGCGGCGTACGCCACGGCCATGAACGTGCGCCGCCTGCTCATCGTCCGCGACCGACACCTCGTGGGCATCGTCAGCGCCCTCGATCTCGTGTTCACGCTCCGCGCCAGCTGAGCCTTTCGAGGGCGGGCGAAGGGAATCGCAACCGCGATGCAGTTGCAGGTGCGACTCATCTGACCACCGGTCGGTCCGTTCGTTGGCACACAAACGATCGCGCCGAAAAACGTTGGTATACCAACGTTCTTCGCGCGCGCCCAGGGTCCGACCCGGTGGCTCAACGGAGGTAACTGTGCCGACCATGGGCACATAACTCATTGATACTGTTACGGGTTTCTTCGCGAATTGCCAGGGCTCGTGCCAAGATCTCCGGCGATGCGCCAACGCCTCCTCCTCACCCTCCCGAGCCTCCTCCTCCTCGCCGCCTGCGGCGGCGCGACCCCCGAGCCGAGCGCACCGGCGGTGCACTCCGCCCCGCCGGTCGCCGCCGCGCCAGCGCCCTCATCGGGTTATGCCGGCATCATCACGGTCGACCAGTTGCGACGGATGTCGACCGAACCGGCAGTCGTGGTCGTCGATGTCCGAAGCGCCACCGACTACGCCAAAGGGCACATCCCGGGGGCGATCAACCTGCCCGGTGACGAGTGGCGCACCCCAGCGCAGGGCGCGGGGAAGCCAGGGCACGATCTCTTCACTCGGCCGAGTGGAGAGGTCGACGTCGCGCGCTACGACGCGCTCCTCGGGGGGGCCGGCCTCACGAACGAGAGCAAGATCGTCGTCTACGGAAACTACAGCGGCAAGTCGGACGGGTCCGTTCCTGCGATGGTGCTCGTCGGTCTCGGCCATCGCGAGGTCAGCTTCCTCGACGGTATCGGCCTCGAGCGCTGGAAGGCCGCGGGCCTTCCGGTGTCGACCGATGCGCGCAAGCTCACGCCGGTCGCGTACAAGTCGCATCCGTCGCCCGAGTTCTTGTGGTCGTTCGACCGGGTGAAGCAGAGCCTCGGCCGGCGCGACGTCGTCCTCGTCGACGCACGGAGCAAGAACGAGTTCATCGGCGCCGACGCGCGCGACAACAAGCACGCCGGGCACATCCCGGGCGCCGTGCAGCTCAATTACGAGGAGCTCCTCACCAAAGACAAGGCCACCATCGCGCCGGCCGACGCCAAAGCGCTCCTCACGGCCCGAGGCATCACGCCCGACAAGAAGGTCGTCGTCTACTGCCAGACCGCGACGCGCGCCGCGCACAACTACGTGGTCATGCGCGCGCTCGGCTACCCCAACGTGTCCGTCTACGACGGCTCGTGGAACGAGTGGGGTAACCGCGACGACGCGCCCGTCGAGAAGTGAGCCAGGAAGGGGAGAAGCAGCGAGTGTCAGCGCCGTCACCGCGACCGTACGCGAACCCATACCTCGCCGGTGTGGGGCTCGGGCTCGTCCTCCTCGCGGCCTTCGTCGCCATGGGGCGCGGCATCGGCGCCTCGGGCGCGGTGTCGTCGTGCGTCGTCGCGTGCGTCAACGCGGTGGCCCCGGCGCACGCGCAGGCCGTTCGTGCCTACGAGCCGTACCTCGAGGGGAGCCTCCTTCGCGACTGGCTCTTCGTCGAGGTCGTCGGCGTCGCGGTCGGCGGCTACGTGTCGGCGCGCCTCGCGCATCGCGTGAAGCGCGGTGTCGACCGCGGGCCGCGCATCTCGGATGGCGCGCGCTTCGCGCTCGCGACGGTCGGCGGCGTGCTCGTGGGCGTGGGCGCCAAGCTCGCGCGCGGTTGCCCGAGCGGGCAGGCGCTCACGGGCGGCGCCACGCTCAACGTCGGAAGCTGGGCGTTCATGCTCGCGATGTTCGTCGGTGGGTACGGTCTCGCCTGGCTCGTGCGGAGGCAGTGGACATGATGGCGCCCCTCTTCAAGTACGGTCTCTTCGGCGATGCGATCGGACTCGCGGTGGCGCTCGCGATCGGCTTCGGGTTCGGCTTCGCGCTCGAGCGGGCCGGGTTCGGCAGCGCCAAGAAGCTCGTCGAGCAGTTCTATTTGACCGACCTTCGCGTGTTCAAGGTGATGTTCACGGCGATCGTCACCGCGATGCTCGGCGTCTTTTATCTCTCTGCCGCCGGGCTCTTGGACTTGTCGCTCGTCTACGTGGAGCCGACGCACCTCGTGCCGCAGATCGTCGGGGGCCTCCTCCTCGGCGCCGGCTTCATCGTGGGTGGCTACTGTCCAGGGACGTCGGTCGTGGCCATCGTGTCGGGTCGCCGGGACGCGATCTTCTACCTCGGCGGGATGTCACTCGGTGTCTTCGCGTTCGGTGAAGCGTCCGGAGCGATCGATGGGTTCTACCAGAGCACCCCGCTCGGGAAGATCACGCTGCCAGACGCGCTCGGGCTTTCGTACGGCGTCGTCGTGGCCGGCGTCGTCGGCATCGCGCTCGCGTGCTTCTGGCTCGCCTCTCGAATCGAGCGTCCGGCATGAGGGAAGCGAAGACCTATGGGCTCGCGGTCCTCGCGGGCGTGCTCGGCATCGGCGCGGTCGTCGTTCGTGAGCCCGCGACCACGCGCCGAGCCAGCGTGGATCTCGCGGCGCTCGCCAAGGACGTCGAGCACGGTGCCGATCACGTGGCGGTGGCGGAGCTTCGCGAGCTCGTGGCGGCGCGCATGGTGCGTGTCGTCGACCTCCGCTCACCGGAGGAGTTCGCGCGCGGCCACATCGACGGCGCGGAGAACGTGCCGCTCGGACGACTCGCCGAGCTCGACGCGCCGCGCGACGAGGCGATCGTTCTCTATTCCGAGGGCGGCATTCATTCGTCGCAAGCGTGGTTTTTGCTCCGCGCCCGCGGCATCGCCAACGTTCGCTTCCTGAAGGGCGGCTACGACGAATGGGTCCACGGGGCCGATCTCGAGGCCGCGGCTGGCGCTCGCGACGACCGCGCGGAGGTCGCGGTGACGACCGCCGCGACGCTCGACGGCGGTGCGATCGCGGTCGTCGATGCGGCACCGGCCACGGCGCCAGCCGCACCGCCGGCTTTCGTCGGGAGACCGACCCACGCGCCGACGCGACCTAGCCCCGCCGCGGCGAGAGGGAGCGAGGCAGCGGCAGAGACCGTTATCCCGCCGGCGGCCGCATCGGCTGCGATTCCCACGGTCGTGACCCCGGCAGACCCGCCGCGCAAGAAGCCGCGCGAGGGATGCTGAGCGCTCCGCGCGTCACGCACGCCGTGGAGGCGCGCTCGGCGCGAGGTCGAGCGCCGGGTTTCACGTTCCCGTGATCGGTCCGCCGAGGAAATAACGTTCGCTGACCCCGCGAGGACCTCGGCGTCACGAGCGACGAAGCTTTCGTGATCCACACACGATCCGTGCAGCGTGGTTCACACCGATTTCGGCGCTCGTGTTCACGGAGCGACGCCGCGTCGCGCGGTGCGGGACCCATTCGCGCGAAAAGCGAGGCAACGAACCTCGAGCGCACGACACGGCGTAGATGGCACGGAGCCTGCTCCCGCGGCGAGCGCGAGGTGCCTCATGAAGCTTGTCTGTCTTTCTTCGATCGCCATCGTCTCCTCTCTGCTCGTCGCGTGCGGTGGCTCGGCGGTGGATGCCCCCGCCACGGCCGCTGCGACGGACGGCGGCGCGCCAACGGCCGAGGTGCACTCCGACGCGCAGCCCCCGAGCGATGCCGCGGCGTCGGTGGACGCTGCGGCGCCGAGCGGTGCCTGCAACGCGCTCGACCCGAGCGCGACCCCGGTCGCGACGATGGCGCTCGTCGCCGACGAAGCGCCAGTCCCGGCGGGCGGAACGATCGAGGATGGCTCGTATGAGCTCGCGTCGATCACGGTCTACACCGGCAAGGGTGGGGCCGCGGGGCCGCTCGCCGCAGACGTGCGTTGGCGACTGCACGTCGAAGCCGGGGTCGCGGAGCAAGCGTTCGTCTGCGGCGCGGGGTGCGACACGCCCGGCGCGCCCCGCCACGCCCGCGCGACGCTCAGCGTCACGGGCACGACGTTGCGCAGCGTGGAGAGCTGTCCGACGGCGCGCATCCGCCAACAGAGCTTCACGGCGACGAAGGACGCGATCGTCTTCTACGAGCGCAACGACACGTCCCAGATCGTGACCTACGTGTTCGCGAAGGCCCACTGAGGCGCGGGGAGCCGCCCGAGCGCGTCCAGTGTGGCGCGGCGCATCGCCCGCGCGCCGAGCGCGAGCCCCGACACGTGTCCGCCCGGGATCCAACGAAGCTCGGCGCTCCAGTGCCGCGCGAGCGCCTCCGTCTCCGCTCGCGACACAAAGCCATCGCGGGTGCAGCCGAGCACGATCGCAGCGTCGCGCACGACGGGCGGGGCGAGGCGCCCGAGGCTCGCGGTCTCGAGCATGGCGCCGAGCTCGGCGCGCGCATCGCCGCTCGCTTCGCGCGCGAGCGCTGGCCACGCGACGCTCTTCGATAGGAGACCCACGGTGTAGATCGGCGCGGGCGAGAGGCCGGCGGCGGCGGGGACGACGGCGATGGGCCGACGCACGAGCGCTCCGACGAGCGCCGCGATGGCGCCGCCCATGCTGAAGCCCGCGACGGCGAGGCGGTCGTGACCCTCGCGCTCGAGCCACGCGATGAGCGTGCCCACTTCGGCGATCGTCGCGAGGTTCATACGGAGTTGATCCGCGACCGTCGCGAGCGAGGCGGAGCGTTGCCCGGGCGCGCGCCGCGCGCCGTAGAAAGCGTTCTCGAGCAGCACGACGTCGACGCCGTGGCGTGCGGCGAGCGAGCCCCACATCCACTCGCGCACGCGAAAGCCCTCCTCGCGAGACGCCGCGAGCACGATGACCGCTGATCGCACGGCGCGCTGCCGCGGGGGGGAGGCCGCGGTCAACCAACGCACGTGCGCGGTGCCGACGAGGCTGGGCAGCTCGGACGCCCAAGGCGACGAGAAGGTCACGTCGCGAACGACGGCCCTGCCACGGTGAATGGAGCGTCCGACTTTCATCTCACGGGCGATCGGCTCGCCGACGGTCGCCAGTCGACCGTCGAGAGCGCGCGCGTCTCCGAAGCCGCCTTCGAACATCGGATCGCGCGCGCCGAGCGCGCCGAGCAGCGGATCGAGGATGGAGGGCCGGCGCATTGCGGGACGACTCACCCAACCATGTGGCGCCAGCCGTCGCAACGGGCCGGAAGCTCGTCCCCGCCGCCGCTCGCGGCTAGAATGCAAGGATGCGGCTCTACGACTTCCACTGCGACGCCTGCGGGCACGACTTCGAGGATCTGGTCCGTGACCTCGGCGAGGCGCGCTGCAAAAAGTGTGGCTCCGATCACGTGGCGAAGCAGATCTCGGCGCCTGCCGTCGGCGGCAAAGGTGAGGGGCGCCCTGCACTCGGGGACTGCAACGTCATGAGCTGCGGGCGCGGCGCGTGCGGCTCGGGTGGTTGCGGCCTCAACTGACGCGCACCGTTCTGTCCGTCACTTGATGACGGTCGCGCAGCCGAGCAAGACGTCGACCTTGCCGCGGGCGTTCTGGAAGTCGTCGCACACGGCGCCGGAGAGGACGACCTTGGTCGGGCTCTGATCGTTGTCGTAGCGCCAGCCCGCGGTGTCGCTCTTGGGGACGAGCGTGCCTTGCCCGCCCGTGGGCGTGTAGACGACGTTGAGCTTCGCCGGATCGATCGCCTTGCCGTCCGAAGGCTGGCCGATGATGAACTCACACGAGAACGCGCCGCGGCGCACTTTGTCGAGCGCGGTCGTGAAGTCTTGCTGGAGCTGCGTGGCGGTCTTGGCGCCGGGCGTGATCTGGAAGTAGCAAGCGTTCGCGGGGGTCGCGTTCTCCTTGGGATTGCACGTCGGCGTGGCGCGCGTGCCGCCGGCCACCGAGAGGTCGCCGAGGAACGGCGGGTTGTATTCGACGAGATCGCCAGGGAACTCACCCACGCCGACGACGAACGTCTTGATCGGACCTTGCGGGCCCGGCCTCACGAGCTCGTCGGCCGCCATCTTGAGTGAAGTCTTCACTTGGGTGTCGGTGTCGATCGACGAGAAGGGGAAGCCGTCGGTGATGAGCACGACGAACTTCGCACCGCCCGCGACGATCGGCTTCGCCGGTGAGTAGCCGCGAAGCACCGTGTAGCCGCCTTCGAGGGCCGGCTGCGTGGGCGTGAGGCCGGCCGGTCCGCCCGAGAGGCGCTGCTTGAGCTTGCCCGCCTGCGCGACGTCGACGAAGCCGATCGGGATGTCGACGTTCGTGGGGTACGGTCCGTAGACGCCGCCCGCGCCGGTGGGATCGAGCTTGTCGGCGAACACGATCATGCCGGCGGCGATCGCCGGGTCGGCCTTCTTGGCCATGTCGTCGAAGATCGCTTCGAGCGCGCCCTTCAGCGCCGGCCACTTTTGGCTGGGCGTGGGCGGGTCGCCTTCGAGCGCCATGCTGTTCGAGCCGTCGACCACGAACATCACGTACGCCGGCCGAAGCTCGGTCGACGCTTGCGCGGTGACGCACGCCGGGTCGACGCCGGTGGGCGTGCTGATGACCGAGACGCTGCCGTCACCGTTGGTGATCGTTCCGCGCCCGCCGTCCGCGCCCGGATCGGTGTCGTCCTCCTCGACGTCGCCCGCCTTGGAGCAGGCCGTGGTGGAGGCGCTCGTGGCGACTAGAAGACCGAGCGCGGCGCAAACCGAGCCGAGCGCGATCGAGGAGGCCAAGAGCGTGGAGCGGAGGGAGCGGGGGTTCTGCATCGACTCACCATCGTGCCACAACTCGCGGTGCGTCCGCTGGTCGCTCGGCGGGTCGTCAACCTCCGCCGTCGCCGCCGTCGTCGTTGTCTGCGGGCTCGGCCGTTACCTTGAGCGGCATCCCGTACTCGCGCGCGTAGTCCGACACCTGGGCGGCTTTGGTCTCCGCGATCTCGTGAGTGTAGAAGCCGGCCGCGCCCTTTCCCTTCTGGTGCACCGACATCATGAACGCCGTCGCGGTCGTCTCGTTCATTCGAAAGAAGTGCTCGAGCACATGCACCACGAACCACTTCGTCGTGTAGTCGTCGTTGTAGAACATGACGGCCCAACGCCGAGCCCGAGCAATTTTGGGCTCGCGCTCGAGGACGGTGTCCGTGTCGCCTCCCGGCTTCGTCGCCATGGCGAGAGCGTAGCGCACGAACCAGTCATCGGAGAGCGCCGCGCCGCGAGCGCGAGCCCGGCCCGCGCTCAATCGCTCAGAAGAAACTCGACGTCGTCGCGGTCGAGCTCGGTGGCCGGTGCGCGAGAGAGAACGGCCCGCGCTTCGGCGCGCCATTGGCCGAGCCCACCGCGGAGCGGCCAGGCAACGGTGCGTGCTCCATAATGTCGATGCTCCGCCATGGCGCGGCGCAGGGCCGCTTCGAGGCGATCGGTTGCCGGTCCCGCTGGAACGAGGGGGGCGACGGCGACCACCGAGGCCACAGCGTTGCCCCTCGGCGGGAGCGTCGGCCAGAGCGCGAGAAGCCGCGGCGGCACACCCTCGGCGAGCGCGGCCGCGATGCGGTCATGCCCGTCGAGGACCACGTACGCACCGATGACCGACACGTAGAGGAGGAGCGCCGGGGCGAGGAGGCCGTCGCGCGCGCGCTTTTGGAGCGCGCGGACGCGGGCAGCGTCTCGAGAGGGGGCGCGGAGCGGCCAGACGACGCCCATCGGGATCAGCGCGTCTCCCCAACCGCACGCCCAGTCGTCGCGGGTGAGCGCGCGCGGCGAGACGACCGCATCGAGGCGCCACGCGATGGGCGGCGCACCGGCCAGGCCGTCGGTCGGGTTTCTCGGATAGGCGCGTGCGTCCTTCGCGGTGCCAAGGGGCGCCGGCGCGAGCGCCCACGGTCCGTCATGGAGCAGGAGCGACTCCGCGGAGATGCTCTCGAGCATGCGCCGCATCCACGCGTGCATGAACGCATCGCTGCCGGGGACGTGCGTGCCCGCGACCTCGCGCATGTCGTCGACGGTGATGGGCGCGAGCACGCCGGTCGCCGCAGCGCCGGCGTGCAGCCAAGCGATCTCCTCCCATACGCCAATGCGCGCATAGGCGAGCGGAGCTCCCCGGCTCGAGATGCGGAGCGCGAGGCGTCCGCCGTGCTCGATGAGGAACGCGGGGCGAGAGCGCGCGCCCGCGACGGAGATGACGAGCCCCGCCTGCTCGCGCTCGCCGACCGTAACGGCGGCTTCGGTGGGGATGACCCGCATGCGCGAACGATACGCCATATCGATGGGCGGGATGCGCAGCGCGCTGGCCGGCGTCGGCGTATGCTCGAAGGATCGTGACTCGCCCGCTCTTCGTCGCGATGGCTCTTGGCTCGCTTCTCGCGTGCGGCGCGCCGGGCGCGGTGCCCGAGTCGCCGCCCTTGTCGTCGCCGCCCGTCGCCGTTGCCGTCACGAGGATGCCGGTGGCCGACGCGGGGGCCGACGCATCTTCGTCGCTCGCGAGCAGCGACGAAGAAGACGACCGCGACTGGATCGAGCCGTGCGCCTCCGGCGCGCCGGAGCACGCGGCGGCGCTCGCTGCCTTGGAGGACCTCGACCAAGCGATCGTCGCGCTCCCTCTCGACGCCGACCCGAAGCCGCTCGCGCAGCGTCTCGAGGCCCTCGATGAGGAGCGCTGCTTCGCCGTCGAGCGCGCCCAAAACCACTTCGAAGCCAGCGCCTTCTCGTCGGCCCTCGCGCTCAAGACCTTTTGGGTCGGCGGTCACGGCGCGCTGCGCGCCCGACTCGATTGGCACGAAGACGCGAATCGCGAGATCGTCGTCGCGGCCACCCCGCGCAAGACCCTCACGCTCGAGAGCGCGCCCGGTCACCCGCTGCGCGCGCTCTTGTGCCCCACTGCGGACGCCTTGCCCGGCGTCATTGCGCGTCAGGTGGGGCAGCCGCGCCCGCGCGCCGCGGCCTACGCGTCGGCGCCCGCCGCGCTACCGTGCGGACACGAGACGCAAGGCTGGTTGCGGCGTCTGGAGCGGAGCCTCGAGCTTCGCGCGACGGCGCGTCGCGTAGACCTCTCCACGAAGGTCCTCAGGAGCTACGGAGCTTGCGTCGAAGAAGCGGAGGCGGCGCCGAAGTCACGAGCGTTCTACCTCTTCAGTAAGTGCATCATGCACCTAGGTCTCCAACGCCAGGCGCTGCCGCTGGGGGTTTTCAAGGCCCCGGTCGACGGCTGGCTCACCCTTCGCGGACGCCGATCGGGTTGCTTCGATCTCCGAGCGTACGATCTCGCGAGCGGTGCCGCGTTCGTCGCCTCGCGCTGCGCGGGGAATCCACCGAACGTCGAGATCGGTCGCCTTCCCATCGAGACGATCCGCGAGGCGGCCTGGGCGATCTTGCTCGCCAAGACCGCGGAGCGCAGCGTGGTGCCCGAGGCGCAAGGGTACGCCGTGCCCGACGGCATCGTCGCGCGTGTTCCCCGCGCCCGCGGCGGAATCCTCTTCGGCGGGAGCTATGGCACGAGCAGCCGCCGCACGACGCTCGTCTACCAATGGGTGCGGTCGGGCAAGACGACGGCGACGGGCACGCTGATGTGGCCGGACGCGCACGACGCGATGGATGACTACGCCAGCGACTTGCTCGCCATCGCGGAGGCGGGCTTCGTGCCGGGAGCTGCGCCCGCGCGGCTCCCCACGATCCCGTGGGCCGAGCGCCGCAACGAGAAGCTCCGCGTCGGGTCGACCGGCGCGAGCTTTCCGGCGCTCGACGACGCCGAGCTCGATGCGCTCGAGCAAGACCTCGCCAGCGCCGCCACGCGCGCCCGCGTGAAGCGGTGATCGCGTCCGGTGCGGCGCGGTCGGTCATGGTCTGCCGAACGGCGTAAAATGCGAATGATGGTGTCGTCGAACCCGAATACGTCACACGCGTCGCTCGTCCCACCGGTGATGAGGCGCGGGACGATCTGCGGGCGTCTCGCCGCGCTGGTGGCGGCCTTGCACCTCGCGGCGTGTCGTCCGCCGCAGCCGCCCGGTAGCGACGGCGGCGCGATCGGAAGCTCCCGCGCCGCGGTGAGCGCCACCACCTCGTCCCCGGCGAGCGCGGCGCCGTCGGCGAGCGCGGTGCCCACCGCCGCGACGGATCGGGATGCGAAGGACGCGATTGGCGTCGCGCGGCTCAAGCCCGATGGAACGATCGAGCTCGACATGTTTCGGCCGTCGGCGCGGCTCACGTATCGGCCGGACCATCCTCAGTACGTGGAGATCCGTGCACACCTCACGCAACGCGGGGGCTTGCTCCTTCCCGGGCAAGAGCGGCCCGTACTGCCGTTTCCTCCGCCCGCGGTGCCGGTCACGTCGGTGAAGATGGCCGGCGCCGTCGCGCGCGAGGTCGCTCGAGAGACAGCGTCTTGGGGCGCGGGTGATGCGCGGCGGACTGCCGACGTCTTCGTGGGCGCGGACGGCGCGCCACGCTTCAGCACGCTCGCGCGAACGTCGCCTCATCCTGGTAAGCCGGGCCTTCGTATCCCGAGCCCAGTCGTGGGAACGCTCGCGCGGGCCGTGGCCGAGGTCGAAGCCGAGCGCGCGAAGATCGAGGACTACGACGTCGAGGCCAGCGTCCCCGCGGCTGGCTCGACGGTCGAGCTCACGCTCGTGCCGCACTTTGCACCCGGGGAAGCTCCGCACCCCGGCGGCGGGACCTCGCTCGGCAAGGAGCTTCATCTCTCCTTCGATGCGAGCACGAGCGCGCTCCTCAAGAAGCTCTACGCCCGCTGACTCGACGTCCTCGACGCCGCGACCGATGAGCCACGCCCACCGGTCTCCGCGATCTACGACTTGGGTCTGACCAATGGACTCATTTTGTCCTGGACCGCCTGCTTCTTTTGAAATCCACGGTGTGGATCGCGGCGACGTAGATCGAGAGTCGGTCGAGGCCGCGCGCGAGCGTGATGGAGCCCGGGGGGCCGTTTCGCTTGC
>JBGAJR010000016.1:0-160864 GCA_044224815.1 Polyangiaceae bacterium | reverse complement strand
CGCCGGCAGCTCGAACGTCTTCATCGGCCCTGGCTCAGCCTAATGCATCGTGCGCGGGCGAGAGCGTCTGCCAGAACGCGTCCACGTCGGCGGGGAACGGCGCCTCGATCACGAGGGGCTCGCGCGTGATCGGGTGGGGCAGGGAGAGGCGCGCGGCGTGGAGCGCGTGGCGCGGGAGCTCCAGCACCACGAGATCATCTTCGGTGAGCTCGCCGTCGGCGCCGCGCGTGAAGAGCGAGTCGTCCGGTCCGTAGAGCTTGTCGCCCACGATCGGCGCGCCGAGCGTCGCCAAGTGAATCCGGATCTGGTGCTGTCGACCAGTCTCGAGATCGCACGCCACCTTCGCGTAGCTCCGGCCTTCGCGCGCGCGCGTCTCGAGGATGGAGAAGCGCGTCGCCGCGTAGAGCGCGCTCTCGCTCTTTCCGAGCCGCATCTTTACGCCGATCGGGCTCTCGGGATCGAGCTCCAAGCTCTGCTCGAATCGAAACGCGCTCCGCCCCTGGGCGTCGGGATCGCGCGGCACGCCCCACGTGACCGCGACGTAGCCCTTCTCGATGCCATCCCGGTTCTCGAGATCGCGCTTCAAGATGCGATCGCACTCAGGCGTCTTCGTGATGAGCATGACGCCGCTCGTCTCGCGATCGAGCCGGTGCCCCAACGAGAGCCACTCACCGGGCCGCTCGCGCTGGAGCACCATGATGAGCGTGTTCTTGTGATACCGCGCCGTCGGATGCACCGGCAGGCCCGACGGCTTGTCGACCGCAAGGAGATGGTCGTCCTCGTAGAGCACGGGCACTTCGGTGGGCACCGGGTTCTCGTCCCATGGCTCACGCCACAAGAGGACGCGCTGCTCGGCCAAGAGGCGTTGCCCGGGACGCATGCGTTTTCCGTCGCCGTCGAACGCGCTCTGGCGAATGATGTATTGTGCACGCGTGCGGCTGGTCCGCCGGAGCTCGTTCTGCAGGAACACGTCGACCCGCTGACCCGCCTGCTCCGGGGGCACCCGGAAGACCGTCACCACGGAGTCCGCGGGGACTCCCTCCGGGCGGACGAGGCTGCTGGCGGGCGGTTTGATGCGGCTCACGGCGGATTTCTCGCGGATTCTGCCCTTCGCGCGGGCTTCGGGCGAGGGGATTCCATGGTAGAAGGGCCCCGCCAATGGAAATTCTCTCCGTCTCCACCGAGCTCGCGCCCTTCGTGAAGGTCGGCGGCCTGGCCGATGTCGCCGCCGCTCTCGCCAAGGCCCTCCGCGGCCTCGGGCACCAGGTGACCCTCGTCCTCCCGCGCTTCCCGGCGTTCGAAGAGGGCGGCCTCCTGCTCGCGCGGCGCCTCACGCCGGTGAAGTTCACGCTCGGCACCCGCGCCATCGAGGCCACGGTGTTCGACGGCCGCCTCGCCTCGCAGGTCGACCTCGTGCTCATCGACATTCCCGGCATGTTCGATCGCGCCGGCGTCTACGGCGATCGCGGCGAAGACTACCCGGACAACGCGCTCCGCTTCGCCGCGTTCTCGCGGGCGGTGGCCGAGCTCGTGAAGCAGCGCGCGCAGTCCGGCAGCGCCGCCGACATCGTGCAGCTCCACGATTGGCCGGCGTCGCTGGTCGCCACTTACCTCGCAGAGATGCGCGCCGCGTCGCCGGACCTCCGGCTGCCCAAGAGCGTGCTCACGATCCACAACGTCGCGCACCAGGGCGTCTTCCCCAAGGAGTCGTTCGCGGATCTGGGCCTCCCCGAGCGAGCGTTCGGCATCGATGGCGTCGAGTACTACGGCAAGGTCAACGTCCTGAAGCAGGGCATCCTCTCCGCCGACGCGGTCACCACGGTGAGCACCACCTACGCGCGCGAGATTCAGACGCCGGCGGGCGGGCACGGGCTCGACGGCGTCCTCCGCGCGCGCGGCGCCAAGCTCGTCGGCATCGTCAACGGCGTCGACTACGCGGTGTGGAACCCCAGCACCGATGCGCTGATTCCGGCACGCTACGACGCGACCGATCTCGGACCGCGCTCGCGCTCGCGCGGCGCGCTCCTCAAGACCCTGAATTTCTCGCTCGCGAGTGAGGCGCCGATCGTCTCCTTCGTCGGACGATTGGTCCCGCAGAAGGGCGTGGATCTCCTCCTCGGCGCGATCCCGCGGCTCCTCCGCGGAACCGACGCCGACGTGATCCTTGCGGGCGACGGCGATCCGGCGACCATCGCCAAGATCGAAGAGCTCGTGCACAAGTCCCACGGCCGCGTCGTCTTCGCGCGCGCGGCGAGCGAGGCGCTCGTGCACCAGATCTTCGCCGGGTCCGACATCGTCTGCGTCCCGAGCCGCTACGAGCCGTGTGGCCTCGTGCAGCTCTACGCCCAGCGCTATGGCGCCGTCCCGGTCGCCCGCGCGACGGGCGGCCTCGTCGACACCGTCGTCGATTGCGACGCCAAGCTCGAGACCGGGACGGGCTTCCTCTTCGAAGGCGAGTCCGAGCAAGAGCTCTTCGCCGCGCTCGAGCGCGCCGTCGCCGCGCGCACCTCGCCGGCGTGGACCAACCTCGTTCGCCGCGTGATGCGCCTCGATCGGGGCTGGGACCGTCCGGCCCGTCAGTACGAGCAGGTCTTCCGCAGCGTGGTCTGAGCGATCAAGCGCGAAGCGCGCCGGGTGACGGCAGCCCGGCGTTGGCGAACGCGTGGCAGAGCGCGTCCGGGGATGCGTAGCCGAGCACGGTGCTGAGCGCGCGCGTCGTCATCCGCGCGTTCGACGCCAAGATGGTGCCGACGAGCAGCCGATAGAAGTCGCGTACTGCGCGCCAGCTCTCGCCGCCCTGGCCCGATAGTCCGAGGCGCGCGTGCAGCTCCGTCGTGCGCCGGGTGATCGTGCGCCGCGACCACCCGAGCCGTGACTCGAGCTCGATCGCGGCCGGGCCCGCATGGAGCTCCTCGAGCGTGCGATCGATCGCGGAGAGCAGTCGCTGGTCCGCATCGGCTGTCTCGACCGCCGCGCTCTCGGCCGCGTCGCGCGCGCCTCGGGGATCGAGCGGGAGACCAACGGCAGCGAGGGCGTCGCACGCGCGCGCCAGCTCACCGCTGAACGCCGAGAGGCCGTGGTCGGCGTCCGCGTCGCGGAGAGCGTCGCTCAGAGTATGGGCGGCCTCACGCGCGCGCGTGCCGAGCGCGCCGGTCTCGATCCTGGGTACCGAGCGGCCGGCGATGGGCGCCGCCGCGTCCCAGTCTAGCTCGAGCGTCTCGTCGTCTCCGCCCCGCGTGCGGCAGTCGGCGATGCAAGGAATGAGCAGAAAGTCGCCGGGGCCGAGATCGAACGTAGCGTCGCCCACCGTGGCTTCGAGCCGTCCACGGAGGATGACCTTGAGGCGCGCGCGCTGATCTTGGGTGCCGCGCCCGAGGCCCGAGGTCCGGTGCTCGTCCTGGACGACCCCGTCGAGCCGCACCCGTCGCGCGATCCACGTCGGTGAGAGCACGCGGTCGAGCTCGAGACGCAGGCCCGGGACGGGCGCGTGATGGCGGTGCGAGACGAGCACCGCCGAACCCTACCGCGCGGCGTCGGCCGCGCCAGTTCATTCCGCGGTGGTCCGGTGCACGAGCGTCTTGACGAACCGGGCCACCGCGTCGCCGACGGCGGGATGGAGCGGGAGAGGCTGCGTGTAGCTGGCGTTCTGCGCGGCCGAGCTCTTGCTCGTAACGCGTCGAAGCATGTGCCCCATGTCGTCGACGAGGACCAGTGTGGCGTCGGGCTTCGCGTCGTGGAGGAGGTTCGCGTCGAGGACCTGCACCTGCGTGTCGAGCTTCCCTTGGATGAGCAGCGTCGGCGCGGAGAGCGCGGCGATCTCGACTTTCGGATCGACCCGCATCCACGAGATCAAGTACGGCTGCTCTGGGGCGGGCAGGATCTTGTCGAGAGGCGCGGGGAGCGCGCCGGGCGCTACGCCTCGCTCCATCGATGCAATCGCTGCGTCGAGCGCGTCGAGCTCGGCGCTCGTGAGCCGCGGCGCGACCTGCTCATGCAGGAGCTTCCCGGCCGGCCGACCCGCACCGGCGAGCGAGATGAACCCATCGATCGGCTGGGCCTTCGCGGCCATGATCGCGGTGAGCGAGCCTTGGCTGTGGCCGGCGACGACGAGCGGACCGAAGCGCGCGTCGTCGCGGAGCTTGGCGATGAAGCGAGCCGCGTCGTCGACCTCCATCCCGAAGCGGAAGTCTTCGACCTTGTCGGGCGCCGCGGTCACGCTCTGGCCGATGCCCTCGTCGTCGTAGCGGAGCGTGGCGAGCCCCGCGTCGTGCAGCGCTTCGGCGAGCACTCGGTAGATTGCCGGGTTGGCCGTCGCACCCGGCGCGTTCCCGTCGCGGTCGGTGGAGCCCGAGCCCGACAAGATGAGGACGACCGGCACGGACCCGCAGCCTTCCGGGACGTCCAACGTGCCCTCGAGTGTGCCGAGCTCGCTCTTGACGCGCACCGTCGTGCGCTCGGCGGCGATCGGCGTGCACGCTCCGGGCGCGGGCGCCGGTCCCCCTGCGTCCGCGTCTGCCTGAGCCACCGTCGACGCGTTCGATGCGCACGCCACGAGGAGCGGCGCCGCGGCGATCAGCCCGAGCCGAAAGTACGACGTCGTCATGCGCCGTAGTTATGCCCCGCCCAGTGGGCGCGGCAATTGACACTAGAGGCCAAGCGGCGGGGCGCTGGCGCGAACGCGTCGCGTCGCGGCGGCGAGCCACGACACTCGGAGCGCAGCGCGCATTCCGAGCGCGACTCCGTGGAAGATCGTGAGCACGAAGAGCGCGACGCCGGGGCGTCCGCCGAGGCGTACCGCCGCCAGCCCGACGAGCGCGGTGACGCCGAGCCCGGTCGCCCCGCGCCACGCGTAGTCGAGGAGGTAACGGGGACGCTTGAGGACCGCGCGGAGCGCGCCGACGAACGCGGAGAACGACGCGGCCTCGGTCACCAGCCGGGTCGCCGCAGCGACGTCGCGGACCACCGACAAGATCACGGTGACGAGCACGAACGGAAGGACGGCGAGCACGGCGATGCGATCAGCAGTGGGCTCGCCCGAGCGCGCGGCGAGCCCGTGCGCGACGGCGCCGCCGGCGAGCGCGCCCACGGAGAGGACGACCCCCTGCAGGGCGAGCGTGGCGAGCCACTGCGCGCCGAGGCCAGGTGCGAAGCGGACCCCATGCTGGAGCGCGCCGCGCGCGCGCGCGAGGAGCGGCCCGTCGTGCGCAATCTGGAGCGTCGAGAGCGTCGCCCCGAAGACGAAGCATTCGGCGACGAACGCGAGCGCGACGAGCGCGAGCGCATAGCTCTCGAGGAGCGGCGCGACGGGGCCGAGCACCCGGGCCACGAAGTCGACGAGCTCGAGCGCTCCCGGCTCGAACAGCACGCGATCTCCGAGCGGGTGCGCGGCGTACGTGCTTCGGACGAGCGACACGAGCGGCCACGCCAGCGCGAAGCCGAGGACCGCGCGGGTCACGGTCAGGGCCACGACGAGGAACGGATGGCGACGAGCGTGCACGGCGAGGAGCGAAGCGGGCGCGGTCTCGAAGGTGCGGCTAGCGCTCATGGGAGGAGCACCTCGAGGAGGCCGGCGGCGACGTAGCTCGCGCGCTCGAGGATGGCCCATCCCGCGTAGCTCGACGCGCCGGCGGCGCGCGCGTAGTTGTTGCGTGGATCGCGATCGAGCAGCACCTTGCGCTCGGGATCGACGATGACGCTGCGGATCGGCGCCGCGCTCTTCACGGCGAGGCGCGTCGTCTCTTCGCGCGCGTCCCAGGCCATCCGCTGCGTCGTGCCGTCGGTGAAGAGGACGTCGACGTCGACGGGGAAGGCGAGCGTGCCTTCGCGCGCGAGGAGCACCCACCCGTCGTAGCTCGTCTCCCCGCCGCCGGACACGGGCCGTGCGCTCACGGTCTCGCGCTTTCCGTCGCGATCGAAGATGCCGGCCGCCGCCGACGCGCTGTGGCTGGCGACACCGAGCACGCGGTAGTCGACCCAGCCCTTCTCCTCGATCGCGCGGCGCAGGTTCGTGCCCGCGTCCTTGCCGAGGCCTTGCTCCATCGACTGGAAGAAGTTCTCGCGCGTCGGGTGCTTGAAGCGGTACGCGCGCGTGTACCCGCCGAAGGCGCGGTCGAACGCGTCGCTCCCGTAGACCCCGCGCAGCGTCTCGAGGATCGCGCCGGTGCGCAGATAGACGAGGCGGCCGTACAGCTCGAAGCTGTCGAACTTGGGGGCGGCGCTTCCGACGGGCTCCACGAGCGCCGCGCGATCGGCGAACGTCGCGTCGATGGCGCGGCCATCGATCGAGAGGCCGAAGCCGTCCCAGACCGAGCCGTCGCCGCGCCAAGCGCGCATGCCTTCGTGCTCGGCGAACGTGTTGAGCCCCTCGTCGAGGAACGGCGACGCGTTCTCGTTCGAGGCGAGGAGCCCATAAAACCACTCGTGCCCGAGCTCGTGGATCGTCACCGCCTCGACGGAGCGGGCCGCGGCCGGCACCCACCACGCGCCGCCGGTCGTGATCAGCGTCGGGTACTCCATGCCGCCGGCCTCGCCGGCGCCCTCGGGCGGATGGACCACGGTGAGCACGCCGTACGGGTAAGCGCCGTAGCGCTCGTTGAAATGCGGGAGCGCGAAGCGGATCGTGTCGAGCTCGCGTGCCGCGACCTTCTCGTAGCCGGCGGGGTAGAGGAGTCGCACCGCGACGCCGCCGACCGTCTCGTCGAAGACGCGGAAGCCGTCCCACGCGGTCCACGCGAAGTCGTGCACGTCGGTTTGAACGTGGCGCTCGATTCGGCGGTCGCCCTCGACGCGCTCTTCGGTCTTGGGACCCGTCGCGCCCACCACGTACGTCGCGGGGACGTCGAGCGTCACGTCATAGCGGCCGAAGTCCGCATAGAACTCGCTCAAGCGGTGAAACGGAAAGTGCGCCCAGGTGCCGTCGGCTTCGAGCCGCGCGATCTTGGGAAACCACTGACCCACGAAGTGGAACCGTCCGTAAAAGCCGGTGCGTTCGACGATGCTCGGGAGCTTGTCGTCCCACGTCATCTCGAGCGTGATGGTTTCGCCGGGCTTCACGGCGCGCGGGAGCGGCACGCGCGCGTCGGTCTCGTCGTCGTCGCCGGGTCGATGGGTCTCGGCCTTGGTCCAGAGCTCGGCGCGCTCCTCGCGCCAGAAGAGACGTCGAACGTCGATTGTGCCCCAATCGGTCACTGGGCTCGCGCCGCGTCCCGGGCCGAGGGGCTCGCGGATGTAGACGCTGCGCTGGTTCTTGAACGCGTTCAGGTAGAGGTGAAACCAGAGCTCGGTCACGGGGACCACGCTCGTGTTCGTCCACTTGAGCGTTCCGTTGCCGGCCACGGTGTGGGCGTTCGGATCGAGCTTGGCCGTCAGCGTGTAGTCGACGACCTCGTCGGCGTGCGCGGTGAGCGGCGGCGTTGGCGCGGCGCCCACCGGCGCGCTGGGCCCCGCGGGCGCAGCCACGAGCGGCGCGCGCGGGAGCTCCGCGCAGGACGCGAACAAGAAGACGAGGCCGACCGCGCAGCTCAGCGCGAAGAAGCGGCGGGCGAGGCGTTCACCCATCGCCACCGCTTGTATCAGAAGAGCGAGAGTTGCGGGCCGCGGGCGAGCGGCCTCTCGAACGTGCTCGCGGCGTTTTCGGGTTGCGAGGACTCGAACCCCAGCCGTCGCGCGGTGGCCTCGAAGAGCGTGTGGATGGACTCGGCGTAAGGACCTTCCCCCACGCCGCGCTTTCCGAAGGTGGCGTCGTAGAGCTTGCCGCCGCGCGTCTCCTTGATGCGGCGGAGCACGCGGTCGGCGCGGCCAGGGAGGGCCTCGCGGAGACGCTGCTCGAACACTTCTTTCACCGCGCCCGGGAGGCGCAAGAGGACCTTGCCCGCGTAGCGTGCCCCGGCTGCGCGAGCCGCGGTGAGGATGGCCGGCATGTCCTCGTCGGTGAGCCCGGGGATCACCGGCGCCACCATCACGCCCACCGGCACGCCGGCCGCAGCGAGCCGCTCGATGGTCTTGAGGCGTCGCTCCGCGGGCGGAACGCCGGGCTCGATCGCGCGTCCCACCTCCGAGTCCCACACCGGAATGCTCACCAAGACGCGCACGCTCGTGACCTCGGCGGCGCGTGCCAAGAGGTCGATGTCACGCTCGACGAGCGGCGACTTGGTGACGATGCCGAAGGGGTTTTTGTACTCTACACACACCTCGATGCACTGCCTCGTGAGCCGGTACTTGCTCTCGATGGGCTGGTAGCAGTCGGTGACGCCGCTCATCACCACGAGCTCGCCCTTCCAGCGCGGGGCGTCGAAGGCCTCGCGGAGGAGGTGCGGAGCCTCCGGCTTCACGACGAGCTTGCGATCGAAATCCGTGCCCGCCCCGAAGCTCAAGTACTCGTGCGTAGGGCGTGCGTAGCAGTACGCGCAGGCGTGGTAGCAGCCGCGGTACGGGTTCACGCTCCAGTTGAAGCCGACGTCCGGGCTGTCGTTCTTGGCGAGGATCTGCCGCGAGCGGTCTTCGTAGATGTCGAGCGTGACGACGGGCGCTTCGCCGTCGTCGTACGTGAGCTCACTCGACGAGAAGCGATTGGCCGGGTTGAGCACGGGGAGGGCGCGCATACCGAGGACTATAACTGGCCGTATGTTCAGTATCAAGAAACGAGCAAAATCCCCCGCTTCCGGCGCCTCCGCTCAGCGATCGGGCTGCGCCGCCGCGCGAACGGCGGCCGCGGCCGGTCGCAGCGATCCGTCGGCGCGCGCGAAGTGAAACGTCGGCTCGGCCGCGTCGAAGCGCCACGCGAGCGCGCCCGCGAAGCAGCTCCCGCGCGCCGCGTCGATGAGCCCGGCGGTCGCGCGCACCTGGAGCGCGTCGTCCTCGGTCCGTGTCGCCTGGCCGAGCTCGCCCAAGAGAATCGGAATGCCGTCGGCGCGGGCTCGCGCGCATACCGCGGCCACATCGGGGATGTGGCCGTCATCGGCGTAGACGTGGAGCTCCAAGAAGTCCAAGCCCAACCCCGAGAAGTCCCCGCGCGCGATCTCGGCCGCGGCCCCGTCCCAACCCGCGCTCGCGGTTACCGGAAGCCAAGGCGCGGCGCGCTTCACGAACGCCGCCGTGCGCGCGAGGTACGCGCGCGGCCCGGCATGGCGGTCGGCGAAGTAGCCGCGCGCGCGCGGCGCCGCGATCTCGTTCACGAGGTCGAGCCCTACGACGACGTCACGGTGCGCCTCGAGCGTGCGGAGGAGCGGCGCGAGCACGTGCGCTTCGTACGCGTCGGCCTCCACGCTCTTAGGATCGAGCAATTGCATGTAGAGCGCACGTGAAGGTCCGAGCTCCGCGGGCATGTCATTGCCGTCGAGCGCGGCGAGGTGCACGAAGAGTGAGCGCGCGCGCGCCATCGAGAGCACCTCACTCAAGTGCGCGAGGAGCGCGGGGTCGACGCCGCGGAGGGAAGGGGAACCCTCTCCGAGAATGAATCCTTCGCGCCCTTCGAAGAGCCAGAGGCGGACCGCCCGCCCGCCCGCCGCGGCGATCGCATCCAACGTGCGTCGCGCCTCGGCTGAGTCGTAGTCGCGCGTCAGATCGGTGCCGTAGCGCGTGCCGAGCCACCCCTCGTTGTAGCCGACGATAAAAGCCGGACGCGTGAGCGGTTGCGGAACGCGCGTGGGCGCCGAAGGTGAACCTGCGCAGTGGGAGAAAAGCGCGGTCGTCGCCGCCAGCGCGAGCGCTCGCGCCCCTTCGATCGAACGGCGCGTCCGCACGGCGAGGTCGTACCACGAACGGGCGAAATCAGCCGCATATCGCGGTCGATCCATGTAAGGCAGACGTAAGGCGCCACGAGCGGCGTCTTCGCGCAAGGTCCGCGTCGCCACGCCCGCTCCATCGGTCGGCGTGGGGGAGGACACCGACCGTGCACACTTCGACCTCGACCTACTCGGCCAACAAGCGCTCGTGGACCCATCCGCTCTCGATCGACGACTCGCCTTCGACCCTCGTCCTCGCCTTCGGAGCGCCCGAGCTGCGCGACGCGAGCGACGTGTTCCAGGCGCTGCGTCAAAAGTACCCGCGCGCCGTCGTCATCGGCTGCTCCACCGCCGGTGAAATCGGCGAGGACTCGGTGCGCGATCATAGCCTGGTGGTTTCGGTCACGCAGTTCGAGGCCACGCGGCTCGAGCTCGCCACGATCGAGGTCAACGATCCCGCCGAGTCGTTCGCCGCGGGGCTGCTCGTCGCGCGTCGCCTCGAGCAGACCGACCTCCGCGCCGTCTTCCTCCTCTCGGAAGGCATCCACGTGAACGGCTCGGAGCTCGTGCGCGGCATCAACAGCCGCCTCCCGAGCCATGTCGTCACGACCGGCGGCCTCGCCGGCGACGGCACGGACTTCGGGCGCACCTGGATCTACGACGGCTCCCGCGTGCGCGAGCGCGTCGTGGTCGCGGTCGGTCTCTACGGCGACGCGCTCTCCGTGACCCACGGATCGCGCGGCGGATGGCAAACCAAGGGGCGCGAGCACACCGTGACGCTCTCCAAGGGCAACGTGGTCTTCGAGCTCGACGGTCGTCCGGCGCTCTCGGTGTACGAGGAGTACCTCGGCGCGACCAAGGACGAGCTCCCGGCGTCGGGGCTCCTCTTCCCGCTCTCGATGCGCATCGGCACCGACGACACGAAGCGCCTGGTGCGCACGCTCCTCGCCGTCGATCGCGAGAAGCAGTCGCTCACGTTCGCGGGCGATGTCCCAATGCACGCGCGCGTCAGCGTCATGGAGTCGGACGAGAACCGACTCATCGCCGGCGCACGTGAGGCGAGCCGCACGGCCACGGTGATTCCGCCGCCGTCGGACGCCGATTCGCTCGCGGTGGCCATCAGCTGCGTCGGTCGACGCTTGCTCCTCAAAGAGCGCGCGCGTGACGAGGTCGCCGCGGTGAAGTCGAACCTCCCGGCGCGCTCCCACGTGGTCGGGTTCTATTCGTACGGCGAGATCTGCCCGTTCGCCGTCGGGCACAGCGATCTGCACAACCAGACGATGACCCTCACGGTGTTCTCGGAGCCCGAGCGCCGCCTCGCGCGCACGCGGACGTCGTCGCATCCGCCTGCCAGCGGCCCGGCTTCGGTTCGTCCGAGTATGGCGACGCGGGCCGCCGCGGAGAGTGGAGCGACGTCACTCCTCGCCGCAGAGCGCGAGCTTCAGCGCGCAGCCGCGCAGGCGACGATCTCGCTCGCGCCGGCGAGCATGCCGCCGTCCCAGAACCTGTCATTCACGTCGCCGGCGATTACCGGCACGAGCTCGCGCGGGAGCGGGGCGATGGTGGTGGCGTGGGCCCTCTTCTTCGGCGTCGTCGGGTTCCTCACCTGGCTCGCCTTCCGCTGACGCTCCGCCTCCCACAAAAGCGACGCGCCCAGCCGGGGAGGGGCTGGGCGCGCGTTCTCCGCTCCGGCTTGAGCGACGATCAGTCGAAGCGGAAGCTCTGGTGGAACAGACCCTCTTGCCCGTCCGAGTAGGTGTGCGGCCGGGCGTGCCGACGCTGGTGCGTCGTGCAGCGGGCGTGCGGATCGTTCGCGGCGGCCTGTGCCTTCGTGCAGTCGGGGCAGGCGGGCTCGATCGCCGGAACGTCGGGGCGCTTCCGAACCGTGAGCACGTCGCATGGCGCGTGACGGACCACCTCTTCGGCCACGGAGCCGAGGAGCGCGCGCGACAGACCCGTTCGGCCGTGGGTCCCGACGACGATCATGTCGGCGCTGATTTGGTTGGCGACCTCGGTGATCTCCTTGGACGGCCGACCGGTTCGAACGTGTCCGTAGACGCGCTCGGCCATTCCGCGCGCGATCTCCGTGCACGCTTCCTGGAGCTCGACGCGCGTGCGATCGAGCGTTTCGGTGAACGTGGCGGCCATGTCCGTGGAGCCGACCACCGCGACGTTGCCGATCGGCGGCGGCACCACGTGCACGACGTGGAGCTCCGCCGTGGGGTGCTGCAAGGCGAGGTTCTTCGCGGCGCCGAGCGCGATGCGCGCGTGCTCCGAGAAGTCGACGGCCACGAGGATGACGTAGGGGTTTTGAGCGGTCATGGCGGGCTCCTCTCTCCTCGCAGCGACTAAGTGGCCTCGCGCGGTCCGTGCACGACGAGCACCGGCCGGGTGGCCGTGCGGATGACGTTCTCGGCGACGGAGCCGAGCAGGGCCCGCGCGATGCCGCGGCGACCGTGCGTGCCGATGACGATGACGTCGGCGTTCGTGTCTTCGGCGACCTTGTTCACGGTCTCGTAGGCGACGCCCGTCTTCAGCACCGTCTCCATCGGCGCGCGGCCCTTGTACTTGTCGGCCAGCGTGTGGAGCGCGGTCTGCGCCGCGGTCGAGATGCGCGCCACGACTTCGCTGCTCGCGACGAGCACGCCGTCGGGGAAGCCGAGCGCGGGGATCTCGTAGGCGTGGAGCAAGGTGACCTTGCCATCGAACTTGTTGGCGAGCTCGATCGCGGTCTCCACGGCGTGATCGCTCGTCTCGGAGAAGTCGACGGCCACGAGGACGTTCTTTGCGCGGAACATACCGACAACGTAGCAAGCCACGTTCCACGGCGGGAGCCCGAGAAATCACGGGCTCCGCGTGTCACGCTGGCGCTGGCCATGCGTTCCGCGCGACGGAATCGCGCAAAGGCTGCACGGTTCGGGCGCCGCGTCAGTTCACGAGCTGAGGCTCGCGCGCGGCTGCGCTGGTCTGAAAGACGAGCAGGCCGTCTTTGACGTCGACGCTCACCGAGCCGCCGTGCTCGAGCTTGCCGAAGAGGAGCTCTTCGCCGAGCGGCTTCTTGACCTCGTCTTGGATGAGGCGGGCGAGCGGCCGCGCGCCGTAGTCGGGGTCGTAGCCCTTGTCGGAGAGGTAGTCGGTCGCGGCCTCGGTGATCGTCATGATGACGTTCTTCTCGAGGAGCTGGAGCTCGAGCTCGCGCATGAACTTGCCGACCACGCGGCGCATCGTCTCCTTGGACAGCGGAGCGAATTCGATGCGCGCGTCGAGGCGGTTGCGGAACTCGGGGGAGAACATCCGCTTGTATTCGCGGTCGGCGTCGCCGACGGCGTTTCCGGCGCCGAAGCCCACCGCGCGGCGCGCGAGATCGCGCGCGCCCACGTTGCTCGTCATGATGAGGACGACGTGGCGGAAGTCGCTCTGCTTGCCGTTGTTGTCGGTGAGCTTCCCGTGGTCCATCACCTGGAGGAGGATGTTGAAGACGTCGGGGTGCGCCTTCTCTATCTCGTCCAACAGCAAGACGGCGTGCGGCGTCTTGGCCACCGCGTCGGTCAAGAGCCCGCCTTGATCGAAGCCCACGTAGCCGGGCGGCGCGCCGATGAGGCGCGAGACGGTGTGCCGCTCCATGTACTCGCTCATGTCGAAGCGCAAGAACGAGATGCCCATGATCTTGGCGAGCTGCTTGGCGACCTCGGTCTTGCCGACGCCGGTGGGGCCGGTGAAGAGGAAGCTGCCGATGGGCTTGTCGGGATGACGGAGCCCGGCCCGCGAGAGCTTGATCGCGCTCGCGAGCTCGGCGACGGCCGGCCCCTGTCCGAAGACCGCCGAGCCCAGCTCCTTCTCGAGATCGCGGAGGCGCTCCTTGTCGTTGGACGAGACCTCGCGCGGCGGGATCTGCGCCATCTTCGCGAGCACGGCCTCGACGTCGGTGACGTTGACGAGCGGCGGCTCTTCTTCGCCGCCTCGCGCGAGCTTCACCGCCGCGCCGGCTTCGTCGAGGAGATCGATCGCCTTGTCGGGGAGCTTCTTGTCGTGGAGGTACTTGGCCGCGAGGTTGGCGGCCGCGTCGACGGCGTCCTCGTGGTAGCGCACGCCGTGGAACCTTTCGTAGCTCGCCTGCAGGCCCTTCAGGATGAGCACGGTGTCGGCGAGCGAAGGCTCGAGGACCTCCACGCGCTGGAACCGGCGCGCGAGGGCGCGGTCCTTCTCGAAGTGCTGGCGGAACTCGTCGAACGTGGTCGACCCGATGCAGCGGAGGCGGCCCGAGCCGAGCGCGGGCTTCAAGAGGTTGGACGCGTCCATCGAGCCGCCGCTCGTGGCGCCGGCGCCGACGATGGTGTGGATCTCGTCGATGAAGAGGATGGCGCCGTCGACCTTCTCGATCGCCTTGATGACGACCTTGAGTCGCTCTTCGAAGTCGCCGCGGTAGCGCGTGCCGGCCACGAGCGCGCCCATGTCGAGCGCGAAGACCCGCGACTCGAGGAGCGCTTTGGGCACTTCGCCCTGCGTGATCTTGAGCGCGAGACCCTCGGCGATCGCCGTCTTTCCGACCCCGGCGTCGCCGACGAGGATCGGGTTGTTCTTCTTGCGGCGCGCGAGGATCTGAATGACTCGCGCGACCTCTTTCTCGCGGCCGATGAGCGGATCGATCTTCTTCTCGAGCGCTTGGGCGTTGAGGTCGACGCAGTAAGCCTGGAGCGGATTTTTGGCGGGCTTCTTGTCGCCGCCGCGCCCCGGCGCCGCGCCGTCTTCGCCGCCGCCCGCGATCTCCTCGTCACCGTCCGGGTCGTCGAGCTTCGAGACGCCGTGCGAGATGTACGCGACGACGTCGAGCCGCGTGACCCCGTCTTGCTCGAGCGCGTTCACCGCGAAGCTCTCCGACTCGGAGAAGATCGCGACGAGGATGTTGGAGCCTTTGACCTCGTCCTTGCCGCTCGACTGCACGTGTCCGACCGCGCGGCGAATCACGCGCTGTACGGCCATCGACAACGTGGGCGTCACGACGGTGCCTTCGGGGAGCTTCTCGATGTGCTCGTCCAAGAACCCTTCGAGCTGCTTCTTGAGCGCCGCTACGTCTCCTCCCGAGTGGCGAACGACGCCCGCGGTGGAGTCGTCGAAGAGGAGCGCATAGAGCAAGTGCTCGATGGTGACGAACTCGTGGTGACGACGCCCCGCTTCGCTGACGGCGAGCGAGAGTGCGATTTCGACTTCCGGGCTGATGCGCATTACTCCGGCTCCGCCGTGAGAAGGAGCGGCATGCCTTGCTCCTTCGCGTAGTCCTGGACTTGGCTGACTTTGGTCTCGGCGATCTCGCGTGTGTAGACGCCGGCCACCGCCTTGCCTGTTTTGTGGACGGTCAACATGAGGTGCGTCGCTTCGGCTTGCGTCTTGTGGAAGTACGTCATGAGCACCTCCACCACGAACTGCATCGTCGTGTAGTCGTCGTTGTGGAAGACGACCTTGTAGCGGCGCGGAACGACCGGTTTGACCCGTTCGGCGACGGCCGTGTCGTCTTGCTCGTGGGTTTTCTTGTCGGGCGGTCCTGCCATGTGGGGAAGAAGGCCGGGGTAGGGAAGTGGGCTCGTCCGTTCGGGCGCCTCGGCGCCAAAACCGACGACTCCACCAAGATCGGGCTCCCGGCGCGCTCTTGCAAGGGGGGCCTACGAAATCGCCGGTCGGGCCCCCACGGCGCCCCATGTGGGGAGAACGACGCCAAACGACGCAGCTCTTTGGCAAGGGCGCTTGCTGAGTGCCGTACAATGGATCGAAGATCCTGGATGAACGTACGTTTCGAACGGGGCACCGAGTGCCTCGGAGGGTGAGCGTTTGGACCTCGTCGAGGGAGCGGTCGTAGCGGGGCGGTTCCAGTTGAACCGAAAACTGGGGCAAGGCGGCATGGGGTCCGTCTGGCACGCGACCCACCTCGGGCTCGACATTCCGTGCGCGGTCAAATTCATCGAGGGCGAGTTCGCGGCGCTCCCCGAAGCGCAGGCGCGCTTCGAGCGCGAGGCGAAGGCGGCCGCTCAGCTCCGCAGCCCCCACGTCGTTCAGATCCTCGATCACGGGATCTCGGAAGGGCGTCCGTACATCGCGATGGAGCTCCTCGACGGCGAGGATCTCGGCAAGCGCCTCATCCGCGTCGGACGCCTCTCGCCCGGTGAGACGGCGGCGGTGATGACGCAGGTCTCGCGCGCGCTGACCAAGGCGCACTCGCTCGGCGTCGTCCACCGCGACCTCAAGCCCGACAACATCTTCCTCGTGCGCGACGACGATCGCGAGATCGCCAAGGTGCTCGACTTCGGCATCGCCAAGAGCAACCAGCACGGCATCGAGGGGAGCAACACCAAGACCGGCGCGATGCTCGGCACGCCGTATTACATGAGCCCCGAGCAGGCGCAGGGCACCAAGGCCGTCGACTACCGAAGCGACCTCTGGTCGCTCGCGGTCATCGCGTTCCAGTGTCTCACCGGCAAGCTTCCGTTCGAGAGCGAGGCGCTCGGCGACCTCCTCATGAAGATCATCGTCGTGCCGCTCCCGGTGCCGTCGCAGTACGGGCCAGTCCCCGCGGGCTTCGACGCGTGGTGGGCGCGCGCTGCGTCGCGCGACCCCAACGGTCGCTTCCAGAGCGCCAAAGAGTTCGCCGACACGCTGGCGTCGGTGCTCGGTCAGGGCGCCACCACCGACATGATGAGCGCCGGATCGCTGCGCGCCGCGATCGGTGCACCGATCACCCCGAATCCGTCGACGCCGCACCCGTTCGGTCAGACGCCTCCTTCGGCCATGGCGCAGTCCGTGGTCGCCGGCGGTCACGGCGGCAGCCAGCCTGGCGTCGTGCAAGGCGTGAACGCGACGACGGGCGCGCCCATCGCGCGGACGTACAGCGGCATGCACGAAGGCGCCGTCGTCCCGCCCAAGAAGTCCAACACGGGCGCGGTCGTCGCGGGCGTGCTCGGGGTCGTCGTTCTCGTGGGCGTCGGCGGATCGGTCGCGTTCATGCGCTCGAAGAACAACGCGACGCATGACGCACCGGCCGCGAGCCAAACGACGCCCATCACGACCACCACCACCGATCCGCCGAAGGCGACGACCGATCCGGCCAAGGTCGAGGCCAAGCCCGCCGAAAGCGCAGCCAAGCCCGCCGAGACCGCGCCTGCCGCGTCGTCCGCGGCGTCGGAGGCCACGGTCGCCAAGAAGGAAGAGCCGACGCCGCGCGAGAAGTCGCGACGCAGCGGCGGTGGCACCACGACGAGCACGGCCAAGACGACCGCCACGCCGCCGCCCGCGGGCGCGGCCACGCCGCCCAAGCCGAAGAGCGACATGGAGAAGAAGGTCGACCAGTTCGGCTTCTGAGCTCGCGCGGGATATCGAACGATGGCGCTCGAGGCCAATGCGCTCTTGCGGGCCACGCTCGGGCTCGCGGATGCCAAGCTCCGCGCGGAGTACCTGGCCTTCGTGCTCCGGAGTGAGCCCACGACGAACCTCTCGCTCGTGCTCGACACGCTCTGCGCGCGGGCGGAGGCGATGGACGAGCCGGCGCGTGAGTTCATGGTCGCGCTCGTCGATGCCATCGGGATCGAGGAGACGACCGAGAAGGTGCAGCGTCTTCGCGAGGAGGCTGCGGCCGGCGCGCTCCTCGCGCTCGAGCGAACGCTGCGCACGCCGATCTCACCGCGCGCGTCGGCGCGGCCGCCACGACACACGAAGCCGCCCGATTATGGCTTCGGTCGCCCGGTGACGCTCGGCGAGCGCAAGTCGCTCGCGCGGCGCCCGTCACGCGAAATGATCGAGCGCTTGCTCGCCGATCCACACCCCGACGTCATTCGTCGGCTGCTCGGCAGCCCCAAGCTCGTCGAGGACGACGTGGTACGGCTGGCGGCGCGGCGCCCCGGACAGCCCGAGGTGCTCTCCGAGATCGTCCGCTCGACGCGATGGATTCACCGCACGCGCGTGCGCATGGCGGTGCTCATGAACCCGAGCACGCCGCTGCCCGTGGCGGCGCGGCTCTCGAGCATGCTCGTCCGGCAGGAGCTGCGCCTCGTCATCGAGTCGCCGCACGTGCCGGCACCGATCCGCGCGCTGTGCTTGGAGCGCCTCGAGCGAAGACCGCCCGTGCGTGGCTCGGGCGGCTCGATGCAGTGAGCGCGGCGCTCAGCCTTCGTCTTCTTCGATCGTGAAGAGGTGGAGGGCGGTCATGCCGATCGCCGCCGCGCACGACGCGCACAACGGCGGCTCTTCGGCGCGGAGCTCGTCGCCGCGCGTGAACACGTAGCGGCCGCGACCGCTCACCGCGAAGCCGTCGTCATCGTCGTCACGCCCGACCAGCTCGCCACAAGCATCGCACCGCGGCGCGTCGTCGGCCGGGCCGCCGTTGCCCAAGGGGGCGTGAAAGAGGATGTCGTGCCCGGCCACGAAAAAGGCGCCGAATTTTGCGTCTTTGGTGGGGGTCGCCATCGCGGCGAGAACATAGCACGCAACTTTTGTCCTGCACGTGCCGAGGTCTCCCGCATGAAATATCCGCAGACTGCGCTGCTCCGCGACCCCACCGGACGCCGTTCGACCCACGCGCCCCGCAGCGCTCCGGTTCGCGCGCTCTTGGCCGGCGGCCGACTTCTGCTCTGGATTCTCAAAGGGGCGCTCTTCGGCTGGTGGATGGGGCTCGTCGCGGGCTGCGCGTCCCGGCCGCCGCTTCCGCCCCAGGCTATCGAGCTGAATCGCCTCGGCGCGGAGGCGCTCGCCACCGGAGACTTCGAGACGGCTGCGGCGCGGATTGCCCTCGCCATCGAGTACGCGCCCCGCTTCACGGAGGCGTGGGTCAACCTGGGCCTCTTGCAGCTCCAGACGGGAGAGCGCGAGGCCGCGCGACGCACGCTCAGGAAGGCGCGCGACCTCAACCCCAACCTCCCGGCGCCGCATCACGCGCTCGGTCTCTACGCAGAGGCGCAAGACGACGGTCCGGCCGCCGAGCGCGAGTATCGCGCGGCGCTCAAGGTCGACCCGGGCTTTGCGCCCGCACGCGCCAACCTCGCGCGCCTTCTTTTTCGGCGCGCGGCTTGGGACGACGCGCGGGAGCAGCTCCTCCGTTTGACCGAAGCTGCGCCCGACGCGATCGAAGGTTGGACCGGGCTCGTCGAAACGTACCTTCGACTCGGTCGCGACGAGGATGCCGACCTCGTGCTCGCGCGCGCGACGGAGCGCTTCGGTGAGCGCCCCGAGCTCGTCCTCCTCGCGGCGCGCGCGGAGATTCGCAAAGGGGAGCTCGGGCGCGCCGAGGCCATGCTGGCGCCGCTCACGACCCGATCGCAAGCGTCGGCCAAGGAGCGGGCGACCGCGCTCGGGTTCCTCGCGGTGGCGCGGCTCGGTCGCGGCGAGGTGGCCCGTGCGCGCACGACGGCGGGAGCGGCGCTGGCCCTCGACGCGGAGAACGACGTCGCTCGCTTCGTCGCGCAGAAGCTCGCCGAGTGACGGGCGTCGTCAGCGCAAGAAGAGCATCGTCATCCCGCCGACGATGACGAGGACGCCGATGACGAGCATCACCACCACCGCCGCTGGAACGTGAGTTCCGGGGATGTCGATCGGATCGTCGTCGAGGGCGGGCGGGGGAGGCGGCTCGGGTGAGCGCGCACTCACCGCGTTGGGCGCCGCGTCTGGGTCGCCGCGCCGCGCGAGGGCGTCGGACGGCTCCATCCCGCCGTCGGGCCGCCGCATCGGCATCGTCGGGTCGCCGGATTCTTCGGGGAGGCTGTATTTGCGGTACTTGAGCGGCTCGTCGTTGCTGCTCACGGCCTTCAGGCCTTCGCCGTCGAACTGCGCGACGATGACCGTGATGTTGTCGTGACCGCCGGCCTGGTTGGCCTTCTCCGTGAGCGCTTTGCAGGCCTCGAGAGGCTCGGTCATCGTCCGCAGGACTTCGCGGATCTCGTCGAAGCGGACCATGCCGGAGAGGCCGTCCGAACAGAGCATCAGGATGTCGCCGCGGCGGAGCTCGCAGAACGTGAGATCGACCTGGACCGTGTCGGCGGTGCCGAGTGCCTGCAGGATGATGTTGTTGTGCTCGAAGGTCTCGGCCTCTTCTTCGGTGAGTTGGCCGGCCTCGATGAGCTGATTGACGAGCGATTGGTCGCGCGTCACCTGCACCAGCGTCTCGCCGCGGAGGATGTACCCGCGCGAGTCGCCGACCTGTGCGAGGAAGAGGTGATCGTCGACGAGCGCAGCGGCGGTGACCGTCGTCCCCATGCCGCGCCGCGTGCGGTCGGATTTCGCCTCCTGGAAAATGCGGAGGCCGGCGACCTCGACCGCGCGTACGAGGCGGCGCGCGAGCTCGTCGCGCTCGAGCGGCGTCGTGCTGTCGAGGCCGTCGAGCATGCGCTCGTAGATGATGTCGACCGCCATCTGGCTCGCGACCTCACCGGCTGCGGCGCCGCCCATACCGTCGCAGACGGCGAACAGGTGGCCTTGCTTGCCGATGACCGCGCTGCGGCTGCCTTCTTGGAGGCCGCGGGCGCGGCGCGTGAGGTCGGCCACGAGGAAGTTGTCCTCGTTGTGCTCGCGCACCTGGCCAACGTCGGTGCGAGCGAAGAGCCGCACACCGACACCTGCGTCGGTCGAAGCGGACGCGGTGGCGCTCTTGGTGGATTCGTTGTTCATCGGGACGTCGGGCTGGCTCACGGAGCTCCTCACGACGTTCCGCGCGGCGTGGCCGGCGGAGGCTCGATGCGGAACAACTGCTGGCCGACGCGGATCTCGTCACCGTCCTTGAGCACGACCTCGCCCCGCAGGCGAAGGAACGTGCCGTTGGAGGAACCCGCATCGGCGAGAGAGAAGGCGCCGGTCTCCGGATCGCGGCGCACGACGGCATGACGGCGCGAGAGGAACGCGTCGTCCGTGAATACGACGTCGCCTTGCTCCCGACCCATCACCACTTCGTCTTTTCGAACGTGAAACACGTCGCGCGTGACCCCCTCGACCGTCCGTTGGCAGAGCCTCGCGTACACGGGACCAGCAGGGGTGCCGAACAGCGCCGTGCCATGCTGGGTCGCCGGGCCGAAACCCGCCTCCGCATCCTTCACGACCTCAAACCTTATCACCTGTTGCCCGAGCAGGATCAAATCTTGGTCTTGGAGTGGGACCCCACCCTCCACGGTCGGATTTGCTTGCGTTGTGGACGCTTGTGAGCGCGGCCGCACGCGAACGAAGACCCCGTTGACGCTTCCGAGGTCGCGAACGACGACCGTGCCATTGCGCGCCTCGAGGCGGAGGTGGCGCGGTGACAAGTACGGGTCCCACGCCACGACGACGTCGCCCTCCGAGCGCCCGACGTCGAGGCGCTCGCGGAGCTCGAAGGTCGCGCTCGCGGCGCCGTCCTGTCCCACCGAAAGCACGAGCGCCACGACCGGCGCGAGCTCCGGACCGGCGGCCGGGGGCATGGTGATCGCCTCGCTGCCGGCCGGCTGACCCATGGGCGCGCCGCAGAAGCGACAGAACGCGACGGACACATCCGACATGCCGCGGCACCGCGAGCACATGCGCGTCGCCGCCGCCGGCTTCACCGGAGCCGTGGCCGCGGGCGTGCGTGAGGGCGGTCCGTCAGGGGCGCTCCGCGACGAGAGCCGGTGCGGCTCGGGCGTCACGATGGTCGCGGGGGCGGAGGGACGAACGCCGGGCGACGCCGAAGGCGGATTCGACGGCGGCGGATCGCTTCCGAACTGGAGGTCGGGCGCGGACGGTCGGCGGACGGGCGTCGAGTCGACGCGCGGAATCCCGACCGGCGGCGTCGGCGCGGCTACCCGAGGCGCGAGGCGCGCTCCGCAATCCTCGCAAAAGGTGAGGCGAGGGGGATTGTCACGACCGCAGGTCCCGCAGATCACGCGCCCGAATCGGACAATACGGCCCGCCTCCCGTCAACCACCTTCACGGTCGCATGGTCTTCTTGGCGGCGCTCACACGTCACTTCGCTTGGTGCGGACGGTCGAATGGCCAGGGGTCGAGCCCCTCGAGCTGGAGGTCGATGCCGACGATGGAGGCGATACCGGCGGGGCGATATGCGCCCGAAGAGTCGGTGAAGGCGCTCATCCAGATCCCGCGGTAGGCGAGGCCGAGCCCAACCACCGTGTTGCGAGAAATCTGCGACTGGACGCCGACGCCCAACGACCCGAGGGGGCCTTTGGTCTCCACCGCCCACTCATTTCCGTAGCCCGCCACGCCCAGCCCGACCTGGAGGAAGGGTTGGGTGACCCTTCCGGTGTCGACGTAGTAGCGACCCTCGGCGCGGAGCTGCTGAAGGATGCCGAGCCGGTAGATGTTGTTCGACGCTTGCTTCGAGAGCTCGTACGCGAGACCGTAGTAAACGGGACCGGTGAGGCGATGACCGACGCGAACGGCGATGCCGCCACCGGTTCCGAGAACGCACGGATCCACGCACAGGGGTCCGGCAGACGCCACTCCTTCGATGGTGAACGCGACGCCGTATTGGATCGACGACGCATCGGGCGACGGGTCGCCCGGCGCCGCCGTGCGCGCGTTCTCGTCGCCCGGCGTCGACGTTGCGGTGGCCACAGTGGCCGTCGCGGCGGCGACGTCGGCGGGCACGACGAGCGGAAGAAACGGCGCCAGCAACATTTCCTTCACTCTATCGTGCCCGCACCTTATTGACAGCGCGCGGACGCATAACGTATTCGGCGTTCAGATTCGGGAGCCATTCTGATGGAGATTCACCTCGACAAGCGTGCTGTGAAGCAGATCCGCATCTCGGCGCAGGACGCGATTGAGGAGGGGGACACCGAGACGCTTCGTGAAGACATCATGGAGGCGTTCACGGAGGAGCAAGTCGAAGAGATCGAGCGTCGGCTCGATAGCGGCGACTTCTTCGAGTTTTTGACCGACCTTCTCGACGAGTGGTCCGGGGACGACGTGGACGAGCTCTTCGAGCTCGTCGACACGCAGCTCGGCGACCTCGGCATCGACGTCAAGTTCGAGAAGAAAGCCCCCGCCGCGGCCGAAGAGCCCGACGAGGAGGATGCGGACAAGGACTTCGACGAAGAAGACGAAGAGGACGAGGACTACGACGACATCGACGACGAGGACGAGGAAGGCGGCGGCGGCGACGACGACGAGTGATCGTCGTTCGCGCGCGCTGTCGCGCCGTCATAGCGTTCAGTCGGCCGGCTTGTCGTTCGCGCCGTGGGCGTCGCCTGCGATGCGCCTTTTCACGTACTCCGCGCATGGCTTCGTCGCGCCGGGGCCCAAGCTGGCACACAGCGCGGCGGCGCACGCGGCGTAGCGCGAGTCGGGAAAGCTTCGGACGAGCGTCTGCATCGCGCTGCACGTAGCGCTCTCGTCGCCCATGCGACGCGATACGAGCGCCGCTTCGAAGAGCGCGTCGTCACGCGACGTCGAGGTCGTGAACTCCGAGTAGACGCGCATGAAGGCGTCGCGCGCCTTCGGCAGATCGCCGATTCGATCGCGGTAGATGCTCGCGATGCGCATCGCGGCGGGCAGGTAGCCTCGGCGCTCGTACGATCCGATGAGGTGCGTGGTCTCCCGCTCGCGGAGCAGGGTCGTGAGGTCGTCGATCGCGGCCTCGTAACGCCCCCGCCGCTCGTCGATCTCGGCGGCGCGGAGGAGCGCGTCGTCGAAGAGCGCCCCCTTGGGATAGGGGAAGTCTCGCGCGATCGCCCGAAGCTCGGCGCGGGCTCCATCGGGATCGCCGAGCGCCTCGTGCGCCAATGCGAGATCGTAGCGAACGCGCTCTTCGAGCTCGCTGCCGCGGGCTTTCGGCAAGACCCGCTCGAGCACCGAGACGCGCTTCTTGGCGTCGTCGCCAGCGCGCCGCTCGAGAACGATGGCCAGCGCTCGGCGCGAGAGCGCGCTCTCCGGGTGGCTCGTGACGAGCGTCTCCATCGCGACGAGCCCAGCCTCCTCGTCGGTTTCGAGGGTGAGGAGCGCGCGATCGAAGCGCGCGCGGAGGGCGACGGCGCCGCCTTCGGGAAGTCGCTTCGAGAGGTCGTCGAGAATGCGTGCGGCGTCGGCCTTGTCGTTCGCCCGGGTGAAGCTGGACGCAGCCAGAGCGAGCGCGTGATCGCGGTCGCGCGGGTCCCGCGCCGACTTCGCGGCGTCCTCGTAGGCCTGGGCGGCCTCGAGGTGGCGCCCGGCCGTCTTGGCGCGATCTCCCGCAGCGACCGCACGGCCGAAGACGGAATCGACCGACGGTCCGCATGCCACGACGCTCGTCAGCGCGAGCGCGAGCAGCGCGCCGAACGATCGGCCGCTCAGGCTCGACACCTTTGGACCGCCTCTCCGAGTGCGCGCGCGGCCGAGTCCACGTCGCTTGCCGCCACGTCGAGGTGAAACACGGCGCGGAGGCGCTTCGGCGCCGAGGGGTTCACGAGGAGCCCGAGCTCGCGCGCCGCACGCGACACGTCGTCGGCCGCGATGCCGTCGAGATCGACGTTGACGATGTTCGTCTCGACTCCCGCGAGATCGACCCGCGCGCCCGGGATGCTGGCGGCGCGCTCGGCGAACGCACGCGCCTTTTGGTGATCCTCGGCCAGGCGCGCCACGTGGTGATCGAGGGCGTAGAGCGCGGCGGCCGCGAGGATGCCGCTCTGGCGCATGCCGCCGCCCCACATCTTGCGGAAGCGACGCGCAGCGGCGACGAGCGCGCGCGGCCCGACGAGCGCGCTCCCGACCGGTGCCCCTAGGCCCTTCGAAAAGCACACGCTCACGGTGTCGAACGGCGCCGCGAGCTCGGCGACCGGAGTCTGCTTGGCGACGTGCGCGTTGAAGAGCCGTGCGCCGTCGAGGTGGAGCGCGAGGCCGCGCGCCCGCGCGCGCTCGGCGATGCGAACGACCTCCGCTTGTGGGAACACCCGCCCGCCCGCGCGATTGTGCGTGTTCTCGACGCAGACGAGCGAGGTGCGCGGCGACGTGTAGGCGACCGGCTTGATCTCGGCTTCCATCTCGTCGGCGGTGAAGAGGCCGCCGCGTCCCGCGATCGCGAACTGCACGCCGCTCAGCACCGGCGCGGCGCCGGACTCGTAGAAAACTGGGTGCGCGCCTTCGCCGACGATCACTTCGTCTCCGGGCTGCGTGTGGCAGCGGATGGCGAGCTGATTGCCCATCGTGCCGGAGGACACGAAGAGCGCCGCCTCCTTGCCGAGGAGCGTCGCGATGCGAGCTTCGAGCGCGAGGGTGGTGGGGTCCTCTCCGTAAACGTCGTCTCCGAGGGGGGCCGCCATCATCGCGGCCTTCATCGCCTCGGTGGGTCGCGTCACGGTGTCGCTGCGGAGGTCGATCATCGGAAGAGCACGTTATCGCGCGAGTCCTTCCCGGTGCACGTCGGGCAAGCGGTGGCTGGGCGTCCGGCTTGGCGGAAGGCGCAAGCCGACAGCCCGCCGACGAACGTGGGCCGGAGTCCCACCATAAGTGCGTAACGTATTGCGCACCTGGCGGCCAGGGCCAAGACTAGTGAAATAGAGGTGTTGTCTTGCCTCATAGACATGATGCGAAAGCCGTTTCTCACCCGAGACTGAGCCCGCGGGAGGTCCGCTGGGCGGGGCTCGCAGTCACCGCCATCTTCCCGGACGCGGACGGGATTGAACTCGCCGTGCCACTCGAGCGCCTCATGGCCGGGGCGCCGCCGCGCGCCGTGCTCGGCGTTCGCGCCGCGATCTGGCTCGCGTACTTCGCGCCCCTCTTCGTGCTCCGTCGCGCCCGGACGCTGGAGGGCATCGAGGCCAGCGCGCGGCCGCGCGTCATCGGCGCGCTCCTCGCCAGCCCGCTCTACGCGGTGCGCCAGCTCGCATTGCTCTTGAAGATGCTCGGCGCCTTCGTGGTCGCGTGCGTCCCGAGCGTTCGCGCCGAGCTCGTCAGTCGTCGGGTCGCTCCGCCGCCGCTCGAGTCGGGGCCGCGCCTCGTGGGCGAAGCGGCGCTCGTGCGTCCGAGAGAGAGCGGAGGTGCGCGTGGCCGACGGATCGCTTGATGGCGCGAGCGCGTTCCCGCTCCCCGAGGGCGCATGGATCGACGGCGCGGACGTTCGCGGAGATCTCGCGGCGTCTTTCGACGTCGTCGTCGTCGGCTCCGGTGCCGCGGGCGCGGTCGCTGCGCAGCGCCTCGCTCGCGCGGGCCTCCGGGTCGCGATCGTCGAAGAAGGCCCGTGGTTGGCGGTGCCGGCGCTCGGAGGCGACGTCATCGATGGCTTCGGCGCGATCTTCCGCGATGCGGGGATGCAAGCCATCGAGGGACGTTCGTTCATCCCGCTCCTCCAAGGGCGATGCGTCGGCGGTAGCACCGTCGTCAACTCGGCGATCGCGTGGCGCGTGCCCGAAGAGATCGTCGCCGATTGGCGCGATCGTTTCGGAGTGGCGTTCACGGTCGACGAGCTCGCCCGCGAATACGACTCGCTCGAGGCGGAGCTCGGGGTGCGTGAGGTCGCCGACGCCGTGCTCGGGGAGAACAACGCGCGCTTCCTCGCGGCCGCGGAGGCCGCGGGCATCTCGGCGCAGCGGATGCGGCGCTACGATCGAGGTTGCGAAGGCTCCGGTCGATGCCTGACGGGATGCGCCGCGGGTCGGAAGCAAGCGATGAGCGTGACGATGGTGCCCGACGCGCTCGCGCGAGGCGCACGGCTCTTTTCGCGCGCCACCGTGTCGCACGTCGAGCTCGACGGCGATCGCGCGCGCGCGGTCGTCGCGCGCGTCCCCGGCGTCGATGGGCGCGGTGCGCAGCTCACGCTCCACGCCACGCGTGGCGTGGTCGTCGCCGCGAGCACCGTGCAGACGCCGCGGATCCTCCGCGCGAGCGGCGTTCGTTCGCCCCATCTCGGTGAGCATTTCCAGGTGCACCCCGGTCTCGCGCTCCTCGCGCGATTCGACGACGTCGTCGACATGACGTTCGGCGCGACCCAGGGCGCGGAGAGCGTCGCGTTCCGCAGCGAACGATTCAAGCTCGAGACCATCGCGATGCCGCCCGAGCTCGTCCTCGCGCGGATGCCCGGCGTGGGCGTCGAGCTCGCTGCGCGCGCGCGCGAGTATCCGCACGTCGGCATGTGGGCGACGCAGATCCGCGCGCGCGCCGAAGGTCGCGTCACGCGAACGCTCTTCGGTCGCGACGTGGTTCGCTACACCCCCACCGCCGAGGATCTGGCGGTCGCGCGGCGCGCCGCCGCCGTGCTCGCGCGACTCTTCTTCGAGGTGGGGGCGCGCGAGGTGTGGCCGGGGATCCATGGCGCTCCCGGGGTGCTTCACTCGGCGGACGAAGCTCGTGCCCTCGAAGACGCTCCTCTCGACGCGCGCGCGTACTCGTTCATCGCGACACACCTCTTCGGTGCCGCGCGGATGGCAGCCGACCCGCGGGCCGGCGTCGTCGGCAACGACTTCGCCGTGCACGGAACGCGCGGTCTCTACGTGGTCGACTCGAGCGTGTTTCCGACCAACCTCGGCGTGAATCCCCAGCACACGATCATGGCGCTGGCGAGCCTCGCAGCGACGCGCATCGCGGCTACGCGAGAGACTTGAGCGGGCGTGCTTCCGCGATCGCGCGAACGGTGACGCGCGGGAGGGCGTGGGGATCGTGAAGGCCGGAGATGGCCGCGGCGATCGCCGCGTCGACGTCACCGGGACCGACGACGATCGCCCGCACCATCGGCCACGGATCGCCGAGGACGAGACTCTCGTAGATCGCGTGGCCGAAGATCGTCCCCGCCGCGTCGCCGCGCGCGAGCGCCTGCTCGATCGCCTCGGTGGTCGCGAGCGACTCGCGTGCCACGATCACGGCGCCGCCTTCGTCGAAGAGGGCGAGCGCATCCTGCTCACGCGTCCGCGCGCCGGGCAGGCGCCCGCTCGACGGATCGAGTCCCTGTGTGACGAGGGCATACTGCCGCGCGTGCACGGCCCACTTCGCCTTCGGGTACATGCACCACACGAGCGCGTTCAGGAGGTCGTGCCACGAGCCCTCGCGGGTCGGCACCTCGCGGCGGGTGAAGATCGCGGTGTCATAGAGGTCGGCCGCTTCACGCTTCGGGCGTCCGCGGCGATGCGAGGGGCGCGTCGTCTTCGGGACCGAACGAACGAAGGCGACGGTCGCACGCGACGAAAGCGCGTCGTGAATCGCCTCGGGCGAGGGGAACGTCGCCGCCTCCGCGAATGGCTCGACGAACGGTGCGAGCGGCGCGAAGACCGGCGAGATGGCCGTGAAGTCAGTGCGCCAGGGGACAAGCTTCCGGAGCTCGGTTGCTCGCGTCATGGGGCGCGCCGCCTTGGGACGGGGAGCCACCTTGGGGACTTGAACCCCAGACCTGCGGTTTACGAAACCGCTGCTCTACCGCTGAGCTAAGGTGGCAGCACCGACGGCAGCGCCGCCGGAACGTGGACGCGCACCATACGCGGACCACCGGCTCAGTCAAGCAGATCGCGTTGTTAGAGCCATACCGCCAGGGCCACCGCCGCGCGCTGTGGTGACCACTCGCACCTTTTCACGGTACCGCAGCGCTTCGGGACGTGAACCCGCGCGGTTTTTTCCCCGCGTGCCATTAGATTGAAGGTGCGGTTGCTCGCGGATCGCGAACAGGGGAGCCCTCTCGGGGAGGGTAAGGGGAACATGAACAAAATCCTTCTCGTCGACGACAACTCGACGATGAGGCAGATCCTCAAGCTCTACATGATGGGGAAGCTTCACACCTTCCTCGAGGCGGACTCCGCCGACCGAGCTTGCGAGATCCTCGCCAACGAGCAGGTCGATCTTCTGATCGTCGACATCCACCTCGGCAAGATCGATGGCGTGTCGTTCGTGCGCGCGCTTCGCGAGCAGAACCCGAGCACCAAAGACATCCCGGTCGTCTTCATCTCTGGAGACCGCGAGGGCGGTCAGGCTCTGAGCTCGCTCGAGGGCCAGAGCACGTTCCTCCTGAAGCCCCTCGATCGCGAGCGGCTCGTTCAGGTGGTCGACTCCCTCCTGCCTCGCAAAGCGGGCTGAGTGAACGCACAGAGTCAAAGCGATCAAGGCGAGCGAACGCTCCCCCAGCTCCTCCTCGTCGACGACAGCGCGGCCATCGTCGCGTTCGAGGCCGCCGCGCTCTCCGGGCTCTACACGCTCGCGACGGCCGCCGACGGGGGCGAAGCGCTCACGAAGATCCGCGAGCTTCGGCCTGCGCTCGTCCTCCTCGATCTGTCGATGCCCGTCCTCGACGGTGATCAAGTCGTCGAACAGATCCGCGCCGACCACGCCTTCGACGACGTCGCCATCGTCATCGTCTCGACCGAGCGCGCGCGCGCCGAGGCGTGTCTGCGCGCGGGCGCGCAGGCGTACCTGCCGAAGCCGCTCAAGGCCGACGAGCTCCGCGCCACCGTTGCACGCGTGCTCGACGAGGTCGCCACGCGCCGCGCCGCCGACAGCTTGGCTCTCCTCTTCGTGCAGGTCGGAAACGCGGAGCTCGCGCTCGCGCTCGATCACGTCCGCGCGGTGACGCTGATGCCTCGAACCGAACGCCTCGCGTCCGGCCCCGACTATCTCCGCGAGATGCTGAATTTTCGCGGCCGCCCGGTGGCGGTGCTCGATCTCGCGCGACGCCTCGGCCTCGCGTGGGCGCGTCCGCTCGAGGAGCGCAAGCTCGTCGTGGTGGGCGTCGACGACGTCTCGATCGCGGTCTCCGTCGACGAAGTGCGCGAGCCCTCGCTCGTCGCGCGCGCCGACGTCACCGATCGCCGCGCGTTCGGCGGTGCGGGGCACGAGCCTTTGCGCCACACGCTCGAGGCGGTCGTGAAAGGGAGCCACGGGCTCGTGGCGGTGCTCGACCCGAAGGCGCTCCTCTCCAGCGAGTCGCTCGCCTGGCTGCGCGAGGCGCTCGCGCGCGTCGGCGAAGGCACCGCCGCGTCATCGCCGTCACCATGAACGAAGATCCGGCGATCCTCATGCTCATCCACCGCATCGCCGAGCGCATCGGGTACCGCGCCGAGGCCATTCCCTACGTCGCCGCGGTGAAGGCTTTGAAGTCCCGCTTTCCACGCGGCCTCACTCCCCGCGAGCTCGAGCGGCGCACTGCCGAGGGCGATCCCGAGCTCGAGCGTGCGCTCCTCGAGTCGGTGTCCGTCGGCGAAACGTTCTTTTTCCGGCAGCCGGATCAGTTCCGCTATCTGGCCGAGACCCACGCGGCGCGCTTCACCGGCGACGTGGTGCGGGCTTGGAGCGCGGGCTGCGCCACGGGCGAAGAGACCTACTCGCTCGCGGCGTGCCTCCTCGCGAGCGTGCGCGAAGGTACGCGCGTGGAGGTGCTCGGGACGGACGTTGCGGAGAAGAACGTGCTGACGGCGGTGCGCGGCGTCTATGGGGGCTGGTCGGTCCGCGAGGCGGGTCCGCTCTTGTTTCCGCCCTTCGCTCCGAGCGACCCTGGCATGTTCGTGGTGTCCAACGCGCTCCGCTCCGTCACGACCTTTCGCACCCACAACGTGCTCGAGGAGCCTCCGGCTCCGGGAGCGTTCGACGTCGTGTTTTGCCGGAACGTGCTGCTCTACTTTGCGCCCGACGCAGTCGAGGCCGCCTGTGAACGTCTCGTCAGCGCGCTCGTGCCCGGTGGCCTCCTCGGCTTCGGGACCCTCGACGTCGTGCGTCCGCCGGCGGGGACCGAGCCAGTGGGGCCGCGCGGCGCGAACCTGTTCGTTCGCGTCCCGGGCCGTCGCACGCGCGCGCCGAAGCGCTCGGTGCGGGCTCGGACGTCGCGCGGCGCCGGTGCGCCCGACTCGTCGCGCGTCGTGATTCCGCAGGTGATCCCGCCGCCGGTGATCACTCCCGCGCCCGAGATCGCCTGGATCGACGATCACATGGACGCGCTCGCGGCGATCGAGGAGAGCCGCTTCGAGGATGCCGAGCGAATGCTCGACGCGCTCCATCGGCGCGCGCCCTCGTACCTTCCGGCGATCTTCGAGCTCGGCGTCCTCCTGGCGAAGCGTCAGAAGCGCGCGCGCGCCGAAGGCTTGATGCGCGAGGTCCTCCGTCTCACCGAGGGGCGCGATCCGCACGACCCGGTGCCCGGTCCCGAGGAGCTGACTGTCGCGTATTACCGCGTGGCGGCCGAGGCCTACCTGGGCTTCGCGCCGGGGGCAGGCCGATGAGCGAGCTCGCCTCCGAGCTTCCGGCCGAGGTCGTGCGACTGCTCGACGCGCGCGCGGTGCGCTTGGCGGCGCCACCCAAGTCGCTCGAAGCGGACGAGGATCAGACTTGGTTCGCGACGTTCCCGGTCGGAGATCTCGACGTTGCGATCGCGCTCGATCGGTTGCGCGCCGCCATTCCGTTGCGGCGCGTGTCGCCGGTGCCGCTCGCGCCGCCCGAGGTGGTCGGGATCATGCGCTGGAGCGGCACGGTGCTCACCGTCTTCAGCCTGGCATTTCTTCTCGGCGGTCAGGCGTCGCGCAACGACTCGAGCTACCTCATCGTGGTCGAGCGCGCGAGTGGTCGACTGGTCGCATTCGACTGCGCGCAGATTCCTCTCGCCATGACGCGCCCCACCCGGGAAATCGAGCTCGCGCGCGCCCGCTCGTCGGGGCCGCTCCTCGACGTGCCGCGCCCCGAGCGCGTCCTCACCGTGATTGACGTGGACAAGCTCCTCACGAGCTGGGAGTCGCGCCGTGGCGCTTGACCCGCTCCTCGCCCAGCTCGTTCGCGGCTTCGCCGGCGAGGCGGCCGAGATCTCCGAGACCATCACGCGCAGCGTGCTCGATCTCGAGCGCGCCACCACCATCGACGCGAGCCTCGTCGAGGCGTTCGGCGAGCTGGCGCGCGGGCTCCATACGCTGAAGGGAACGTCGGGCTCGCTCGGTCTTTCGAGCCTGGCCGCGCTGGCCCACCACCTCGAGGATCTCGTCGCGCCGGCGCGCGCCGCCAAGGTGCCGCTCTCGGCCGAGGTCGCCGACCAGCTGTTGAAGGGCATCGACGCGTACATGACCAAGCTCCGCGCCGTCGCGGAGACCGGCGACGATCCCGGGGACGACATCGTCGCGAGCTTGCGCGAGCCGCCGGCGCCGCTCTCCGTCGCGTTCGGCGACCCGGCCGCGCTCTCGGTGCGCGGGGTCGTCGAAGAGGAGTCCGCCGTCTCGGACGAAGATCTCGCGCTCCGCGTCGACGCCAAGCACGTGACCGCGCTCGTTCGACAAGTCGAGAGCCTGCGCGAGCTCAGGCTCGAGCTCGATCAAAGGCGCGTGCAGGTGGCGCGCGCGCTCGACGCATCGATGCGCCTGCCGCGCGCTCAGACCGCCGAGCTCCGCAATCAGCTCTCGCTGCTCGACCGCGCGCTGCGCGCCGACGGTGAGAGCGCAGCGGCGGTGCTCGAGGCGCTCGAGGAGGGCATTCGCACCGTCTTCCTGCAGCCGCTCCGTACCGTGCTCGAGCCACTCCACCGCAGCGTCCGTGATCAGTGCCGTTCCACCGGCAAGGAGGCCGCGCTTTCGATCGTCGGTGCGGAGCTTTCGCTCGACCGTCGACTGCTCGAGGCGCTGCGCGTCGCGGTGGTGCAGCTCGTTCGAAATGCGGTCGACCACGGCATCGAGTCCCCGGTCGAGCGCGAGCGCCGCGGCAAGCACCGCGAGGGTACGATCGTGGTGCGCGCCACCCAGCAAGGCAACGTGGTGACGCTCGACGTCTCCGACGACGGTGGCGGCCTCGATCTCGAACGAATTCGTGACGTCGCGGCGCGCCGCAAGCTCCACACGCCGGAGGAGCTGGCGCGAATGGACGCGGCGGCGGTCGCCAAGCTCGTCTTCGAGCCTGGGTTCTCGACACGCGACGAGGTCAGCTCGACTTCCGGGCGCGGCGTCGGCCTCGACATCGTGCGCGAGCGCATCGAAGCGTTGCAGGGCACGATCGAGATCGAAGGGGCGAGCGGGCAGGGGACGCGCTTCTTGATGAGCCTCCCCGTGGAGTTCGGTAGCTCGCCGCTCCTCCTCGTGACGGCTGGAGAGCACGAGCTCGCCGTTCCTATGCTGGCCATCGAAGCGGTCGTGAAAGTGTCGACGCGTTCGCTCGAGACCGTTCGCGGCGAGCTCCGCGTTCGCCATCACGACGATCTGGTGCCCGTGCACGACCTCGCTGCGTTGCTCGGCGCCAGAATGGCGAAGCGCCCACCCGAGGGCGCGACGCTCTTGGTGCTCCAGACGCAGGGCCGCCGCGCGGCCGTGTTCGTCGATGGCGTGACCGGCGAGCGCGATCTCACCGTGTTCGCCTTGCCGCCGGAGCTGCGTCAACTGCCGGCGTTTCAGGGCGCGTCGATGCAAGCCGACGCCGAGCTCGTCCTCGTGCTGAAACCGGAGTGGGTGATCGCCGCGCCGGCGCCGGAGATTCGGGCCGCGCCGCGCGCGCTCGTCGTCGACGACTCGCTCACCGCACGCGCGCTCCATCGCGCGATCCTCGAAGCGGGCGGCTACGTGGTCCACACCGCCGGAAGCGGGCCGCAGGCGCTCGCCGACCTCGAGGTCGCGTCGTACGACGTCGTCGTTTGCGACATCGGCATGGTCCCGATGGACGGCTTCGAGCTCGTTCGCGCGCTCCGTGCGACGCCGGAACGCGCGTCGACGCCGGTCGTTCTGGTCTCGGCGCGCGACGACGACGAGGTTCGGACCGAGGCGTCGCGCGCCGGCGCGGACTCGTTCGTGTCGAAGCGGGACTGCGCGTCCGGCCGCCTGCTCGCCGAGGCGCGCGGCGCGATCCTGAAGCGACGGGGGGCGGCATGACCAGCCTGCGTGGCCCCATCCGTGTGCTCATCGCCGACGACTCGATGTCGATGCGCGAGGCGCTGAAGATTCTGCTCGCTGCAGATGGCGACATCGTGGTCGTGGGCGAAGCGAAGGACGGCGCCGAGGCCGTCTCCCTCGCGGTGCAGACCGCGCCCGACGTCATCACGATGGACGTGCTGATGCCTCGACTGAACGGGCTCGAGGCCACGCAGCGCATCATGGCGTCGGCGCCGTCGCGCATCTTGCTCGTCTGCGCCGTCGGCGACGAGGGCGGCGTCGATCTCTCGTTCCGTGCGATGGACGTGGGGGCGCTCGAGCTCATCGCCAAGCCCACCATGCAGAGCCTGCACGCTTGGGGTGCCGACCTCCGCCAGTCCGTGCGGCTCATGGCCGAAGTGCCCGTCGTGCGCCGATGGCGCTCCGGCCCGGCGACGACGCCGTCGACGATGCCGCCGTCGTTTCGCGTCGGCGTCGTCGGGATCGCCGCGTCGACGGGCGGGCCTCCGGCGCTCGCCTCGCTCTTGGGGCGGCTCCCCGCTGATTTCCCGACCCCGATCGTGATCGCCCAGCACATGGCCAATGGCTTCGTGGCTGGTCTCCACCGCTGGCTCACCGAAGTGAGCGCGCTGCCGGTGCAGATTGCACGCGATGGGATGATGCTCGCCCGCGGCGCGGTCTATCTCGCGCCCGACGGCTCCGACCTCGAGCTCCAGCTCGGCGGCGCCCTCCGGGTCCTCCCGTCGACGTCGCACCACACGCCGTCGGGTGACCGGCTGCTCGAGTCGCTCGCGCGCGTGTATCGTACGCGCGCGCTCGGCGTCGTCCTCACCGGTATGGGCGACGACGGCACGCGCGGTCTCGCGGCGATTCGCGCCGCAGGTGGTCACACGATCGCCCAAGACGAAGCGTCGTCGGTGGTGTTCGGTATGCCGAAGGCGGCGGCGACGGCCGGCGTCGTCGATCAAATGGTTTCTCTCAGCGCCATGCCGGCGCTGATCCTCGACCTGGTGGGCAAGGAGCGCGCATGAACGATCGAGTTCTCTCCTGGTGGACGGGCGTCACGCCGAAATTGACGGCATACATCGTGGTCGTCATCGCGCTCGTGTGCATGGCGAACGTGGTCACCGCCACGCGTCAGCTCGAAACGGAGCGCGTGCTGAACTTCGAGCAGAAGGGCTCGGTCATCGCCGACGACATCCGCGGGATGCTGGAGGTCGGTGACGACCCGCTCGTCATGCGGGCGCTCAAGCAGAACAAGGTGCACCGCGGCGTGCAGTACATCTTCGTCACCGACAAGGACACGCGCGTTCGCGTGCATACCTTCAACGGCGCGGTCCCCGACGACCTTCGCGCCGCGCTCCAGACTGCCCCGCGCGAAGCCCTCGAGCCGGGCATTCGCGTCGCGCGCTCCGTGACGTACCGCGACGCCGGAGGGCTCGAGCGCGTGATCGATCTCGTGGCGACGACCGCGACGGGGGGCGAGGTGCACGTCGGCATGGACCGCGCGCTCATCGAAGAAGAGATGACGCGTCTCCGCTCGTACATGCTGAGCGCCGGCGCCATCGTCGGTTTCGTCGGCATTCTCTTCCTGCTCTTCATCGCGCGACTCATCGTGGTCAAGCCGGTCCAAGAGCTCACGCGCGTGACGAGCGAGATCGTCCGCAAGGGTGACCTCACCCAGGAGATCAAGGCGTCGTCGGCCGACGAGATCGGCGAGCTCGCGCGCTCTTTCAACGCGCTCGTTCGCCGCCTGCGCGAGATTCCGGCCGCGCTCCGCGACTCCACCGAGCTCCTCGCCTCGTCGGTGGCCGACCTCTCGGCCTTCACGACCGGGCAGAGCCAGACGCTGACCAAGCAAGCGGCCGCCCTCCAAGAGACGCAGGTGACCGCACAAGAGATCAAGCAAACGTCGCTCGTCGCCGCGCAGAAGGCCGAGGCGGTCATTCAGGTCACGGACCGCGCCGAGAGCGTGAGCCGGAGCGGTGAGGCCGCCGTCGAGCAAAGCTTGAAGGCGCTCTTCGACATGCGCGCCCAGGTCGACGAGATCGCCGCGCGCATCGCCTCGCTCGGCGACAAGACCGTGCAGATTGGCGACATCACCCAAACCGTCAAGGACCTCGCCGACCAGTCCAACATGCTCGCGCTGAACGCAGCCATCGAAGCGGTTCGCTCCGGCGAGCACGGCCGCGGCTTCTCCGTCGTCGCGCGCGAGATCCGCAACCTCGCCGACCAGTCCATCCAGGCAACCAACCGCGTACGCGAGATCCTCGAGGACGTGCGCGGCGCCGTCGGCGGGGCCGTCTCCATCACGGAGCGCGGGTCGGCTCGCATCGAGGGCGGTCTCGCGGAGGTGAAGACGACCGGAGAGAAGCTCACCGAGCTCTCCGCCATCGTGAAGGAGAACTCCGCCGTCGTGCGTCAGATCAACGCCGCCGTCGGGCAGCAGAACGCGGGCGTCGCCCAGATCTTCTCGGCCATCACCGACCAGAACCGGATGATGGAAGAGACCATGAAGCGCCTCGCTCAAACGGAGGCGGCGGTGAAGACGATCGAAGAGGTTGCGATTCGCCTCGTGAAGCTCGTCGACGAGTTCAAGTTCTGAGCGGCGCGCGGCCTCTCGTCGAGGAGTGGCAGAGCCGGTGTTTGTCGGGTTGGTACAGGTAGGGATTGCGGTAAGCTCGGAGGGTCCATGAGTCGACAGCTCTTGCTCATCGATGACAGCGCGACGATGCGCGAGATCCTCAAGGTCTACTTGATGGGTCGAGGCTTCTCGTTCATCGACTGCGCCGGCGCCGCGCGGGCGCTCGAGATCCTCGCGGCGCAGCCCGTGGACCTCGTGATCGCCGACATCAACATGCCGAAGATGGACGGCCTCACGTTCGTGCGCACCTTGCGCGCGCACGAGCTCCCAGCGGTTCGCAACGTGCCGGTCATTCTCGTCACCGGCGATCGCGGCGACGACCTGCGCGCGCGCGGGCAAGAGGCCGGCGCGAACGGGTTTCTGCAGAAGCCGCTCAGCAGCGACAAGCTGATGCAGCTCGTGGACGAGCTCCTCGGCAAGGGTTGAGTCGAGCGGCGGTCAGGTCGGCCGGCTCGGTGTGTAGAGGCTCGACCCGCGCACGTTCTCGTCGATCTGAAGCGGGTGTCGTAGCGAAGGGAGCGCGCGCTGATCGCAGTCGGTGCGCTCGCACGTGCGACACGTGACGCCGACCGGCACGGCGGCCTTGGGGTTTTCGAGGTCGACGCCGTCCGAGTAGACGAGCTCCCGCGCGTGCTCGATGCGGCACCCGAGACCGAGCGCCTGGACCGGAAGCTGTGCGTGGTAGCCGCCCGAGTCCTTGTGGATGGTGCGTGAGAGGCAGAAGTAAGTGACGCCATCCGGCATGCGCGAGAGCTGAATGCGGATCATGCCCGGCGTGAGGAACGCCGCGAAGACGTTCCAGCGCGGGCACACGCCGGCGAAGCGCGCGAACCGAATCCCCGACGCGCTGAAGCGCTTGGAGATGTTGCCGGCCACGTCGATGCGGATCATGTGGAACGGCACGCCTTCGGCGCCCGGCCGCCGCAGCGTCGTGAGCCTGTGCGCGGCCTGCTCGAAGCCCACGCGGAAGCGCCGTCCGAGGACGTCGATGTCGTAGCGCTCTTCGCGCGCGGCCTTGAGGAACGGCTCGTACGGCATCATCACGGCGCCCGCGAAGTAGTTGGCGAGCGCGACGCGACCGAGCGCGCGCGCCTCGTCGCTCATGAGGATCGGGTCGTCGACCAAGCGATCGAGAAGGTCGCGTCGAACGAGGAGCGCGATTTGGTGCGCGAGCTGAAACACGCGCCCGCGGGTGGGGAGGAGCTCGGAGAGCGTGAGCACGCGCCGCTCGGGATCGTAACGACGCAAGGTCTCGCGCTCGTTCTCGGTGCGTGCGATGCGAACCTGCACCTCGAGCTCACGCTCCAAGTAGCGCATGAGGCTGGCGTAGAGGTCCTCTCCCCCGAGCTTGGCGTCTCGCCAGAGCGCCTCCGCGCCGTCCTCGATCTCGGGGAAGTGGTTCATCTGTCGCTGGATGAAGTCCGAGACCTGCTCGCTCGGCAGCATCGAGGTGTCGATGCCCGCGAGCTCTTCACCCTCGCTGAGCTTCGACGAGAGCGACTCGACCGACTCCCGCGCCCCCGAGTAGGCGCGATAGAGCGCGAGCACCGCGCGCGCCGCTTGCGGGCTCGCTTGCGCCACCTCGCGAACGTCGGCGTTGGTGAGCGGGAGGGACTCGAAGAGCGGGTCCGCGAAGGCTTCGAGCAAGTCGGCGACGAGCCGCGCGTCGTCGTCGGCCGCGAACGACTCGAGGTCGACGCGGAACAGCTGGGCGAGGCGGATGAGGAGCCCGGCGGGGAGGGGTCGGCGGTTCGCCTCGATCAGGTTCAAGTACGAAGGAGAGATCCCGAGCTTCTCGGCGAGCTGGACCTGCGTCAGCCCCTCGCGACGGCGCAGGCCGCGGACCTTCGCGCCGAGTCGGGGAGCGGTTTCGCCTGGCTGGGCGGTGGTTTGGCTCGACGGACCTGATTTAGAAATTGACACGATTGACTCGTTTGCAGGCTGTCATTGACAGCTCTCAACATGGGTTTCTCTCGAGGATCTTGTGCCGGACTTTGTTTTACCTCATTTTCAACGCACCGCACCATGACGCACGCCGCTTCCCTCCCTGGAGTCGAGATTGCGCCCGCCCCGGCTGGCGCCGAGGCCGTGCTGTCCGAGGCGGCCGTGGCCTTCGTCGCTGCGCTCGCGCGGCGCTTCACCGGCCGGATCGAGGAAGCCCTCGCCGCGCGCAAGGTGCGCCAGGGCGAGCTCGACCGCGGCGTCCGCCCGGACTTCCTCGCCGAGACGCGGGCGGTGCGCGAGGCCGATTGGCGCGTCGCGACCATCCCCGCAGACATCGCGGATCGCCGCGTGGAGATCACCGGGCCGGTCGACCGCAAGATGATCATCAACGCGCTGAACTCCGGCGCCAACGTCTTCATGGCCGACTTCGAGGACGCGACTGCGCCGACCTGGGAGAACCAGGTGACCGGTCAAGCGAACCTCGCGGCTGCAGTCCGACGCACGATCGACTTCGTCGCTCCGGAGACGGGGAAGAAGTACGCGCTCGCCGAGAAGACCGCGGTCCTCTTCGTGCGTCCGCGCGGCCTCCACCTGCCCGAGCGCCACATGAAGGTCGACGGCAAGGTCGTCCCTGGCTCGCTCTTCGACTTCGGCCTCTTCTTCTTTCACAACGCCAAAGAGCAGCTCGCTCGCGGCGGCGGCCCGTACTTCTACCTCCCCAAGATGGAGAGCCACAAAGAGGCTCGCATCTGGAACGACGTCTTCGCGTTCGCCGAGACCGAGCTCGGGCTCCCCCGGGCGTGCGTGCGCGCCACGGTGCTGATCGAGACGCTCCCCGCGGCGTTCGAGATGGAGGAGATCCTCTACGAGCTCCGCGAGCGCTCGGCCGGGCTCAACTGTGGCCGCTGGGACTACATCTTCAGCTTCATCAAGAAGCTCCGCGAAGACGCTTCGTTTCTCCTGCCCGATCGCAGCCAGGTCACGATGGGCAAGGCCTTCCTCAAGGCCTACTCCGAGCTCCTCGTGAAGACGTGCCACCGCCGCGGTGCGCACGCGATGGGCGGCATGGCCGCGCAGATTCCGATCAAGAGCGATGCCGCCGCCAACGAGGCCGCGCTCGCCAAGGTCCGCGAGGACAAGCTCCGCGAAGTGAAGGCCGGTCACGACGGCACGTGGGTCGCACACCCGGGCCTCGTGCCCATCGCGCGCGCGATCTTCGACGAGCACATGAAGACGCTCCACCAGATCGATCGCCAGCGCGATGACGTGCGTGTGTCGCAGAAGCAGCTCCTCGAGGTGCCGCCGGGCACGCGCACCGAGGACGGGCTCCGTCACAACGTGCGCGTCGGCATCCAGTACCTCGAGGCGTGGCTGGGCGGCCTCGGCTGCGTGCCGCTCTACAACTTGATGGAAGACGCGGCGACCGCCGAGATCAGCCGCGCCCAGGTGTGGCAGTGGATCCGCCACGGCGCGACGCTCGAGGGCGGCGCGAAGGTCACGCGCGAGCTCGTCGCCAAGATCGTCGACGAGGAGCTCGCCCGCATTCGCCGCGAGCTCGGCGATGCGCGCTACGAAGGCGGGCACTTCCCGCGCGCGAAGGAGCTCTTCGTGCGCATCGCCACCGCGCCCGAGTTCGAAGATTTCCTCACGCTGCCGGCCTACGCCGACCTGGCGTGATCCCGAACGTCTCTCTCTCCGCACACAACTGAATAGGAGTCCCCGCATGAGCGCTGTCGTCACGCCCGTGGAACGCATTCGTCCGCTTTCTTACACCTCCGAGCAGACCTCGGCTCGCTTCGAGCACGTCGAGCGTCCCTACACGCCGGCCGACGTTCAGCGGCTCCGCGGCTCGGTGCGCGTCGCGCACACGATCGCCGAGATGGGCGCGCGTCGCCTGTGGCAGCTCCTCAAGTCCGACGATTACGTCCACGCGCTCGGCGCGCTCACCGGCAACCAAGCGGTGCAGATGGTGCGCGCGGGCCTCAAGGCCATCTACGTGAGCGGCTGGCAAGTCGCGGCCGACGCCAACACCGCCGGGCAGATGTACCCGGACCAGAGCCTCTATCCCGTCGACAGCGTTCCCAACGTCGTCAAGAAGCTCAACGCCGCGCTCATGCGCGCCGATCAGATCGAGCACGCCGAAGGCAAGTCCGACCACTATTGGCTGGCACCGCTCATCGCCGACGCCGAAGCCGGCTTCGGCGGACCGCTCAACGCCTTCGAGCTCATGAAGTCGATGATCGAGGCGGGCGCGTCGGGCGTTCACTTCGAAGACCAACTCGCGGCCGAGAAGAAGTGCGGTCACATGGGCGGCAAGGTCCTCGTGCCGACCAGCCAGTTCATCCGGACCCTCACCGCGGCCCGTCTCGCGGCCGACGTGATGGACGTCCCCACGCTGCTCATCGCCCGCACCGACGCGCACAGCGCCAAGCTCCTCACGAGCGACATCGACGAGCGCGACCGTCCGTTCATCGAGAAGGATCGGACGCCCGAGGGGTTCTTCAAGCTGAAGGGCGGACTCGACTGCGCCATCGCGCGCGGCCTCGCCTACGCCCCGTACGCGGACCTCATCTGGTGCGAGACCTCGACGCCGGACATGGCCGAGGCCAAGCGCTTCGCGGAGGCCATCCGCGCCAAGTTCCCGAACAAAATGCTGGCGTACAACTGCTCGCCCTCGTTCAACTGGAAGAAGAACCTCGACGACGCGAGCATCGCCAAGTTCCAGCGCGAGCTCGGCGCGATGGGCTACAAATTCCAGTTCGTCACGCTCGCCGGCTTCCACTCCCTGAACTTCGGAATGTTCGAGCTCGCGCGCCAGTACCGCGATCGCGGAATGGCGGCGTACTCCGAGCTCCAGCAGGCCGAGTTCGCCGCGGAGAAGAACGGCTACACCGCGACGCGCCACCAGCGTGAGGTCGGCACCGGCTACTTCGATCAGGTGGCCGAGGTGCTGAGCGCCGGCAAGGCGTCGACGCTCGCGCTGCACGAGTCCACCGAAGCCGAGCAGTTCTGACCTCTGCACCGCAGATCGGCTCCGTAACATCGAAGCCGTCGGGACCCTTCGCCTGGGGCCCGGCGGCTTCTGCTATAGGTCGGCCATGGCTGACGAAGCGCGCGCGGCGGAGCCCAGCGCCTTCACGCGATCCGCGTTCTTCGCGATCGCGTTCACCATCGGCTTGACGGCGTTCGGCGGCGGCTTCGCCGTGATCGCCCTCCTCAAACAGCGCGTCGTCGATCGGCATCGCTGGATGACGGAAGAGGAGTTCGCGTCGGCGGTGGGCGTGGTGGCCGCGCTGCCCGGGACCAACGCCGCGAACCTCCTCACCATCATCGGCGCGCGCCGGGCGGGGGCGTGGACGGGGGTGGCTGGTTGCGGCCTCTTCCTCTTGCCGGGCATCACGGCGATCCTCCTCTTCGCCGTCTTCTACGATCGCATGCGTGGGGTGCCCGGCTTCGGGTCCGTGCTCGAGGGGATCACGGCCGCGGTCGTCGGCGTGATCGCTGCGGTTGCCGACGAGCTCCGGCCCACGGTCGTACGAACGGGGCGCGAGCTCGTGATGATGACGGTCTCGTTCGTGTTGCTCGCCACGCACGCGATGAGCTTGCTCGAGGTCGTTCTCTTCGCCGGGACGGTCGGTCTCCTCGCGGACCGAGCTCCGCGCGATCCGTTGGCGTCGGACGCGGCGCCGGCGTTTCTGTTCGGCACGTCCGGCGCGGCGGGGAGCGCGGCCGCCGCGGCGGTGCCGGGCCTGCTCGTCACCATCTTCGGTGCGTTCGCCAAGATCTCTCTCGCCACGTTCGGCGGCGGGATCGCGATGCTCCCGGCGGTGGAGCGCGAGGTCGCCGTGCGCGGCTGGGTGCCGCCGGCGGTTTTGGCGGACTCCATCGCCTTCGCCCAGATCACGCCGGGGCCCATCGCGAACTGCGCCACCTTCCTCGGGTACCGCATCGCGGGAGCCGCAGGCGCGCTCGCGGCCACGCTCGGAGTGTTTCTCCCGCCCCTCTTCCTCTCGCTGCTGGTCGCGCGTCGCCTGGCCGCCGTGGAGAATCGTCGCCGCGTGCGGGCCTTCTTGCGTGGCGTTTCGGTCGCGGTGGTCGGCGTGATCGCGGCCGCCGCGTACGCCGTCTATCGCGTCGGCGTACACGGTGCCGTCCTCACGGTGCTCGCCATCGTCGTCTTCATGTGGCGGCGCCTGAGACCCAAGGACAACACGCTCCTCACGATCGGGGCGGGCGCGCTCGTCGGCGTGGCGCGCGCCCTGATCGGTTGACGCGTCAGTCAGGCCGCACTCGAACCATCGTCGTTCGCGCGGGCAGGCGCTCCTCGACCGGGGCGTATCCCAATCGTTCGTAGAAGGTCATTGCGTCCCGGGTCGAGAGCTCGACCCGCGCGGCGCCGCGCACCGCCGGGTGGTCTTCGAGGAGGCGCATCAGCGCTCGCCCGATTCCGAGGCCACGAAGCTCTGGAGCGATCACCACGTCGTAGATCCACGCGCGCCGAGCGCCGTCGGAGAGCGCGCGGGCGGAGCCCACGATGCGGCCATGCCCGTCGCGCGCCAGGACCCACGCCGACGACGAGAGGTGTGCGCGCACGATCGCGTCGGTGGCGACGCCGCGGCACCAATACGTATCGGCCAAGAGCGTGGCGACCGCGGGCGCGTCCTCCGGGCCGCCCTGCACCACGAGCTCGACTTCGTCGTCGCCCGTGACGAGTCGAGGGGCGAACGAGAGGGACGGGCAGCGATCGCGGTTGGCGCGGCGCACGAGCTCGATCGCCCGGGTGTCGCCCGCGCCGCCGCGGGTCCAAAGCCCTTCCAAGATGCGCCCGACCTCGGCCGGGGAACGGTTCTGCGCGAGCTTGGCCTTGCCATCGATCTCCGCCAGCGGGAGCTTGGCGACGAGGAGCCCGCGCACGACGGGACCGTAGCGCTCGGGCGCCGCCTCGAGCGGAAGGTAGCCGCCCTCCGGCTGGAGCTTGTGGAGGAGCGCGGAGAGCACGCGGACCTTGGTCGCCTGGTCCGTCTCCTCCACCAGCGCGCCGTGTGCCTGGACGCTGCGATAGAGGGTGGTCGCCGGGCAGGCGAGCTCGGGGTGCACCCACGTCGACGGGATCGAGGCGACGACCTCGTCGACCGAGGCGACCGCCGGCTGTCCGAGCCCGGCCATCTTTTCGCCTGCCCGCGCGCCGTGGAAGTAGAGCGCGCCCTCCAAGACGACGGTGTTCACCGTTCGGAAGAGCGGCGCGCCGCTGGGCGTCGTCATGGCCAGCCGCACGAAGGGCGCATCGGCAAGCATGCGCGCGGCCTCGCCTCCCGCCATTCGGTAGATCTCTCGTCGCATGGGACGGAGCTTGTTGCGTATCCGGTCCAAGAAAAAGATCCAGTTTCGATATTCCTAGTAGACCAGTCGGTGAGCGTCCTACGCTGGCCCGATGCCGCGCGCGCTCGATCTCACCCTCGGCGACGACGGACCTACCTATCGGCGCATCGCGCGTGCGCTCGTGCGTGAGATCGGTCGGGGGCGGTTACGACCTGGCCACCCGCTGCCGGGCACGCGCCCCCTCGCGGAATCACTCGGCGTTCATCGCAACACCGTCATCGCCGCGTATCGCGAGCTCGTCGCCGAGGGGTGGGCCGTCACCGAGGAAGCGCGCGGCACGTTCGTGGCGCCGGACTTTCCGGTGCGACGGCGGGCCGAGCGAGGCGCACGCGTCGCTTCGTCTCCGAGCTTCGCTTTGCCGCCCCCCATCGGTGTCGGAATTCCGGCGCCGCAGCCGCCGCTTTCGCTCGGTGGCGGGGTCGTCGACGTAAGGCTCGCGCCGCGGCTCGATCTCGCACGGGCCTATCGACGCGCGCTCCTTCGCGCGCCGAAGCTCCTCCGATACGGAGACCCGCGCGGACACGACGGACTTCGCGCCGCGCTCGTCACGCTCGTCACCGAGAGCCGTGGCGTCGTTTGCTCTGCCGAGCAGGTGATGGTGACGCGCGGCAGCCAAATGGCGACGGCGCTCGTCGCGCGCACGCTCTTTTCACCCGGCGACGTCGTGGCGGTCGAGGCGCTCGGCTATCCGCCCACCTGGGCGGCGCTTCGGGCGGCCGGTGCGGAGCTCGTCCCCGTGCCCGTCGACGAAGGCGGCCTCGTCGTCGAGGCCGTGGCGGCGATCGCCGCCGAGCGGCGCGTGCGGGCGGTGGTCGTCACGCCCCATCACCAATATCCGACGACGGTGACCCTGTCGGCGCCGCGCCGTCTGGCCCTCCTCGCGCTGGCGCGACGCGAACGCATGATCGTGATCGAGGACGACTACGATCACGAGTTCCACTACGAAGGGCGACCGGTACTGCCCATCGCCAGCGAGGATTCGGACGGCGTCGTCGTGTACGTCGGTACCTTCTCCAAGGTGCTGGCGCCCGGCCTCCGCACCGGGTTCGTGGTGGCGCCGTCGCCGGTCATCGAGCGCATGGCCGAGGCGCGCGTGCTCTTCGATAGGCAGGGCGATCTCGTGCTCGAGGCGGCGCTCGCAGAGCTCCTGACCGACGGGACGCTCGAGCGCCACATCAGGCGCGTGCGCCGCGTGTACCGCGCGCGCCGGGACGCGTTCGTCATCGATGCGGCGCGCGTGCTCGGCGGCCTTCTCTCGTTCGAGCCCCCACGCGGTGGCACCGCGATCTGGGCGCGCGCCGACGGCGTCGACGTCGACGCGCTCGCCGAGAGGGCGCGCGACCGCGGGATCCCGTTTCAACCCGGATCGAGCCTGACGTTGCCCACCGCGCCCCGAGCGCTCGCGCGCGCCGCGGCCCACTCGTTGCGCATCGGGTTCGTGTCGCTCGGCGACGCAGAGCGTGTGCGTGCGCTGGGGGAGCTCGCGCGCGCCGCCAAAGATCTTCCGAAGCGCCCGGGAAGAGGGTAGTCCTTTTGGGCCTCCGCTCGCCCACGCGCGCGGACCCTCGGGAGATCAGCCGATGACACGCTTGGCGATTACGCTCACCGCAGCCTTGCTCGCGGTCGGATGCGACAAGAAGGAAGACTCGAAGCCCACCACGACGACGTCGCCCGCCGCGACCAGCGCGGCCGCCATCACGCCGCCCCCCGCGGCGTCGGTCGCCGCCGCCTCCGCGAACGCGAAGTCGTTCGCCGTCGCTGCCGACGGCAAGGTGTCCATCGACATGCCCGCGCCGAACGAGCACATCAAGGCGTCGGCTCAGAAGGCGGCCGGTGAGCTCTCGATCGACCCCACCAACTTGGCCGCCACGCGCGGCGCCGTGAAGGTCGACCTCACCACGTTGAAGACGTAAGCAGACCGACCATGCGCTCAACTGGCTCGAGGTCGGCTCGCTCGTGACCCCGGAGGAGCGCGAGAAGAACCGCTTCATCGTCTTCACCGTGCTCGGCGTCGAAGGGCTCTCGGCCACCGATCTCACGAAGGTGGCGCCGACCAAGGACGGCGCCGACGACGTACGCACGGTGTCGGCCAAGGTGAAGGGGGAGGTTTTCCTCCATGGCAAGAAGGCGGCGCGCGAAGCGGAGGTCACCGTCACGTTCCGCGGTCCCGCCGACAAGCCCACCCGCGTCGACATCAAAACGGTCAAACCGTTCCAGGTCGTTCTCGCCGACCACGACGTGAAGCCCCGCGACGACGTTGGAAAGATCGCCCAGAAGGCGTTCAACCTCCTCGGCACCAAGGTGGCAGACGTGGCGGCGGTGTCGCTGGAGCTCTCCGCCGCCCCGAAGTGAAAATGAAACCGGTCGCCGCCTACGGCGTATGACCGGCGACCGACAACGAGGCGGCGTACAATCCTCCGCCTGAAGGAGATCCAGGTCCCATGAATCAGCTCTCGTTCCAGAACATCGCCGCCGTTCTCGCCGCCATCGGCACGAGCACCGTCATCGCCGCGTGCGGTGGCGCGCCGCCCGCCCCCAAGGCGCCCGCGACCGATTCGGCTGCGGTGCCCGCGGCGCCGGCCACGCCTTCGACCGACGTCGCGCCGGCGGGAGCTCCGTCCACGCCGGCGCCGGCCGCTGCGGCTCCGGCGACCACGCCCGCGACGGGCGCGGCGAACACCACCGCACCGGCGGCGACGCCGGCCGCGGCCGCCGCACCGGCCGCGACGCCGGCCACCGCGGCTGCGCCCGCCAAGGCCGATCCCAAGAAGCCGGCGGCCAAGAAGCCGGCGCCCGCGCAGGCGAGCTGCGGCGCCGGCACGTGCTCGGCCGATTCGAAGCCCGACGCGAAGAAGAAGCTTCTCTGACCGAGGACGGCGTCGCTTCCGGCGACGCCGGCGCGTGATGTCCGTATCTCCGTCACGCGTGCGAGGAGTCGGCCTCGGCCTTCGGTGGGAGCTCGCAGCGGCGCTGCTCGAGCGCTGCCCACCCGAGGTCGACTTCCTCGAGATTTCGCCGGAGAACTATGCTCACCGCGGCGGAGCGGCCGAGCGCTTGCTGGCGCGTGCGAAGGCGGCGTATCCGATCGTGACGCACGGCCTCGCGATGTCGCTCGGTGGTGTCGATCCGCTCGACGCCGCGCACCTCGAGGCGGTCGGCGGGATCGTCCACGCCGTGGGCTCGCCGTTTCATTCCGATCACGCGTGCATGAGCGGGCACGGTGGTCGCGCGCTCCACGATCTTCTCCCGGTGCCTCTCACCCGCGGCGCCGCCGATCACATGGCCGCGCGCGTGAAGGAGGCGTCGCGGCGGCTCGGCGTTCCGATGGCGATCGAGAACGTGAGCTTCTACGCGCACACCGGCGCGCCCGAGCTTTCCGAGCCGGCGTTCATTCGGCGGGTCTGCGAGCGCGCCGAGTGTGGGTGGCTCTTCGACGTGAACAACGCGTTCGTGAACGCGATGAACTTCGGGACGGACCCGCGAGCTTGGCTCGACGAGGCTCCGCTCGAGCGCGTCGTGCAGATTCACGTAGCCGGCCACGAGTGGTTCGATTTCGCGGAAGGTGAGCTCCACCCGCTCGGGCCTTCGCGCCCCGACGAAGGACGCGTGCCGCGTCGCGGGGAGCGCCTCGCGGTCGACACGCACGGCCAGGACACGCCCGACCCGGTGCTCGTGCTCCTTGGGGAGGTGCTCGCGCGCACCGGACCGCGTCCGGTCCTCCTGGAGCGCGATCAGAACATCCCGCCTTTGGACGACCTCCTCGTCGAGCTCGCGCGCGTGCGCGCGGTCGTCGCTGCCGCGCAGGGCTGACGCGTCACGACGCGGCGAAGAACCCGGCCGCGGCGAGCGCGGCGAGGCCGGAGGCGACGCGGGGGTCGTGCGCCACGTTCGCCGCGATTACCGCCTCTCCGAGCGTTCGCCCGGCCATCAGCGAAGATGCGACGGAGAAGGTGCTCTCGTCGATCGGTGTAATATGCACCTCATCGGCGGCGTCCCGGCTCACGGCGACGTGCGAGGGCGTCTTCGCCGGCACCGTCAGGTCGTCGTCGTCCGCCAGGAGCGCGCTCGCGACGTCGTGCGTGAAGGCGAAGAGGGTCGCGCCCGCGGCCGCGCCGAGTCGCAGGCCCGCGTCGACCGTAGGGACGGCCTCGGCGGGGGCCGGTCCGAGCGCGACGTCGGCCGCGAACCGAGCCCGCTCGAGGGCGAGGAGCTCGCGTGGCCACTCCGCCGCCATTGCCTCGCGGGCGGCCCACGCCCGGTCGAGCGCGTCCGCCGCTTCGAAGATCACGTCCCGAAGAAGCGACGACCGCGGCCCAGGCGCTTCGAGGAAGACCACGAAGTCGTCGTCGAAGGCGTCGTCGAAGTGCTGGTTCACGAGCGTTCGCGTGCGCGGGAGGAGGCGGAAGACCGTGGTCCCGAAGTTGTTCCGCACGAGGGCCCGGTAGACGCCGAGGCGCGCGCGGCTCGCCAAGATGGCGCGTCGGTCCGCGTCGCCGAACGCCAATTCATCCAGCGTTGCGTCGAGATCCGACAGTCGCGCGCGCCCGTCGCGGCGGAGGCTCGTGTCGTGGAGGAGCTGCAGCGCGCGCGCGAGCCGCGCCGCCTCGTCGTCGACCGCCATCAGTCGAGCGTGAACTTGAAGCGCGTCGTCTGGCCTTCGAGCACCGTGATCGTGGCGGTCTTGGCCTTGCCCCCGGCCGCTTGGCAGCGGAGCAGGTGCTCTCCGGCGGGGAGCTGCGTGGACACCGGGGTTGCGCCGATCGAGTGGCCGTTGACGGAGAGCGTGCACCAGCCGGGCTGCGCCGCGACGAGGATGTTGCCGGTGCCGCGATTGGCCGGCTTCACGCTGGCGGTGGGCAACGACTCGACTTTGATGCTCGGCGGTTCGGCGCTCGTGTCGGGCGGAGGCGTGGTGACGCTCTGGCTGCTGGTCAACGCCGCGGAGGCGGGCGGAAGCGTGGCCGGCGTCGGCGCGTTGCCTCGACCGAGCGAGAACGCGAGGAGCGCGATGGCCGCGGTCGACGCGACGACACCCGCACCGACGAGGAGGTTCTTCTGCGTGAACGGACCTTGCGGAGGCGCGGCGGGCACCTGCGGCGGCGAGGTCGGTGTCCACGCCGCGCTGTACGAACCGGTCGTCACGAACGGGCTACCGCCGCCGACCGGAATGCCGCTCATCGAAGGCGGTCGCTCGCTGGCTCGGACCACGGCCGGGAGCGCGTTGGTTGCGTCGGGATCCGACGGCGGTCCCTTGGTGACGGGAGAGGGGAGGCGCAAGGGATCGTGCTCGAGCGTGGGCGCGATCTGCGAGAGCCGCTCCACGACTTCGTCGAACGAGCGGATGCGGCGGTTGCGATCGGTGACGAGGCAGTCGCGGATGAGCGCGCGGAGCGCCTCCGGCAGGTGCGGCGCGGCCTCGTCGATGTTGCGCGGCTGGGTGGTGGCGATCGTGACGATGAGCGCGTTGAAGTTCGGCGCGTCGTAGCAGCGGTAGCCGACGAGCGCCTCGAAGAGGATCCCGCCGAAGGCGAAGATGTCGGTGCGCCCGTCGATCGTCGCCGACCCCATGGCCTGCTCGGGGCTCATGTAGAGCGGAGAGCCGAGGACCGTGCCGGCCACGGTGAGGGCGCTGTTGCCCTCCTGGTCGGCGAACTTGCTGACGCCGAAGTCGAGGATCTTGGGGACCGCGATGCCCTGACGATCCTTGTGGAGGTAGACGTTCGTCGGCTTGAGATCACGATGGACGACGCCGGCGCGGTGCGCCGCGGCGAGCGCGCGCGCCACGTCGATCATGATGACGATGAGCTCGTACACCGTCATCGGCGGGATCTGGCGGCGAAGCGCCGTCTCGAGCGCGACGCCCGAGAGGAGCTCCATCACGAGGAAGAGCGAGCCGTCGTCGGTCTCGCCCACATCCATGATCTCGACGATGTTGGGGTGATTGATGCGCGCGGAGGCCTTGGCCTCCATCAAGAAGCGCTGCCCGGCCTCGGCGGTGCGCGCGATGTTCGGGAGCATGAACTTGATGGCGAACTGACGCTCGGTGAACGTGTTCGTCGCAGACCACACCTGGGCCATGCCCCCCGTTCCGAGGAGCTGGTTCAGCCGGTATTTCCCAGCGATGACCTGCCCAGATTCCATCACGACCTTGCGTTGACCCAACGTCTCATGCACGCGAGGGAACGCACCGCTCTGGCGCTGCCCCCTCGTCTCTTCTTGCCGCTCCGCGTCGTCGTCGGCGACGCCGCGCGCGGCCCAAGCTCTCTCCCCCATCCACGCCCCCCGGTCGAGGGGCCCGGCCCCACTCCCTCAGCTAATCGTCATTCCTCCGTCGATCACCAGTGTGTGTCCCGTCATGTAGCTGGCCTCGTCGCTCGCGAGGTAGACCGCGCCGCCCGCGATCTCGTTCGGCTCGGCCACCCGATTCATGGGCGTGCGACCGACGACGTGAGCCGAGAGCTCCGGGTCGTCGACGATGGCGCTTGCGAAGCGCGTCTTCACGAAGCCCGGCGCGATGGCATTGACACGAATTTTCGCCCCCGCAAGCTCCACGGCGAGGGTTTTGGTCATCGAGATGACGGCGGCCTTGGTCATCGCGTACGTCGCTTGGAGCGGCGTGGCCATCAGGCCCGCCACGCTCGCCACGTTGACGATGGAGGCGGGGGCGCTCCGATCCATGGCGTGGCGCGCGACCTCGCGCAGCATGAAGAAGTAGCCTTTGACGTTGACCTCGAAGGTCTTGTCCCAGGCGCCCATCTCCACGTTGAGCATCGGCCCGAAGTACGGGTTCGCCGCGGCGTTGTTGACGAGGATGTCGACCTTGCCGAACCGCTCCACGGTCTTCTGGACGAGAGCGCGGCAGTCGTCCTCCTTGCCGGTGTGCGCGGCGATGGCGACGGCCGCCGGGCCGATGGAGGTCGCCACGGCGGTCAGGCCCTCGAGCTTGCGTGAGGCGATGACGACGTTCGCGCCCTCGGCGACGAACGCGCGCGCGATGGCTTCTCCGATGCCGCGGCTCGCGCCGGTGACGATCGCGACCTTGTTTTCCAGCCTACCCGCCATGAGGGATGGGGCTTACCACACCACATTGGGTACGGGATCCCCTACCTGAACAAAAAAGGACGACGGTTTCCGCGGAATTCCACGACGCATCGAGTCATGGCCCAGACCGTCACTGCCTTGGCACGCGGCTGGCACAGTTTGGCTGAAACTGTGCCGTGAGGGTGGCTCAGATCATAGCGTGGAGAGGAAATCGGTGATCGCGACGGTGGCGGTCTCTCGGCGAAGGAGAAGAGCGAAGTGCCCAGCGTCGAGCTCGACGAAGCGGCCATGGACGGCGCTCGCGTACGCGCGCGCGCCGCTCGCCGGCATCATCGCGTCGCGCTTGCCCTGCAGCACGAGGCACGGCACACCGGGCGCGTCCGCGGGGGCCGTGCCCGAGATCAGGATGACGCCGCGCAGTTTGCCGCGCAGCCGCGGCGCGAGACGAGCGACACCGGCGCCGCCGTTCGAGAGACCGGCGAGCACGACGCGATCGATGCCTTCGGCGTGGAGTGACTCGAGCGTCTCGCGGACGATCGTCTCGCCGCTCGCGCTCCACCAATCCGCGCGCGGTCCCATCGAAGGGCAGCGCGTCGTGAAGCCGGCAGCCGCGGCGGCCGCGGCGACGTGGACGCAGGGCAGGGTGAAGCTCCCTCCGAAGCCGTGCAAGAAGACGAGCGCGCCGCGCGGCGCCGCGCCATTCGGCAGCGCGACGGACAAGACGTCGCTCGCGCCGGGGCGCTCGAGGCCGAGGTACGTCGGAACGACCGGCGACGGCACGTCACCCTCGCGCGTCGCGAGCTCGGCGTACGCGCGCTTCAGCGCGGCAGGGACGTCCGGCACGTCGGGATCGCGAAAGTGCCCGGTCCCGAATGCGAGGTAGGCGCCCCACACGGCCGCGTCGCGCTCGTCGAAGACGCGCGTCAGGAGTCGTCCGGCGCCATCGCCGTTTCGCATCGAGACCGTCTCACCACTCGCTGCAACGAAGAGTCGAAGGACGACTACGACGAAGCCGAGGCCAACCGCGATGCGAACGATGCGCCTCCGCGCGCGAAGAGCCAGACCGACCTCGACCCCGACGATCGCCAGCGCGTACGCGCGCCCCGACCACGACGACCACGGAGCGAGGAGCACCGCGACGGCGAAGATCGCGAGCGGCGCAACGAGCACGGCGAGCGCGAGGCGCGCAACCGATCGTCGCGCCAGCGTGCTCACGTGTCCTTAGCCGGTGTACGCGCCGAGATCGCGGAAGCGCGCGTAGCGCTGATCGACGAGCTCGTCGGGCGTGAGGCGCAAGAGATCTTTGAGGGCGCGGTGGAGCTTCTGATCGACGGCGCGCGCGCACGCGTCCACGTCTTGGTGGGCGCCGCCGGCGGGCTCGTCGACGATCCCGTCCACGACGCGTAGGCGCAGGAGATCGGGCGCGGTCATCTTGAGCGCTTGCGCGGCCTCGTCGGCCTTGGAGCCGTCCTTCCAGAGGATCGACGCGCAGCCTTCGGGCGAGATGACGGAGTAGGTGCCGTACTCGAGCACGAAGACTTTGTTGGCCACGCCGAGCGCGAGCGCGCCGCCGCTGCCGCCTTCGCCGATGATCGTCGCCACGATGGGGACGCGAGCGCGCGCCATCGAGGCGAGGCACGCGCCGATCGCTTCGCTCTGCCCGCGCTCTTCGGCGCCGATGCCCGGATAAGCGCCGGCGGTATCGATGAAGGTGAGGATGGGGAGGCCGAAGCGATCGGCGAGATCGTAGAGGCGGCGCGCCTTTCGGTACCCCTCGGGCTGCGGCATGCCGAAGTTGCGCTTGATGTTCTCTTTGGCGCCGCGGCCCTTTTGGTGGCCCAGCACGACGACGCTTCGACCGTGGAACTTGGCGAGCCCACCCACGATGGCGGCGTCGTCACCGAACGTTCGATCGCCGTGGAGCTCCTGAAAGTCGGTGAAGATGCGCTCGATGTAGTCGAGCGTGTAGGGCCGGTTGGGGTGTCGGCAGAGTTGGACCTTCTGCCATGGCGTCAGGTGCGCGAAGAGCTCGCGCGCGAGCTTGCCGGTCTTCTCTTCGAGGCGGCGCAGCTCGGCACGGAGGCGCTTGTCGCCGCTCGCGAGCTCGCGCAGCTCACGGACGCGATCGACGAGCTCGACGACGGGTTTTTCGAAGGGGAGGACGTAGGCAGCCACGGTGAAGCGAGCGAAGCCTACCGCGCGCCAGCACGGTCGGTCCAGGTCGGTCTTTCTCGATCTTTCCGCGCACGAACGACGCCGCGCGCTCGGCTCGATGCGAACCGAGATACGCGGCGTCGGCGAGGGCGCGGCTGCGGGCTACATCGTGCTCTCGAACAATCCGAGGAACGCGCCCTGCGGGTCCTTGATGACCGCGATGGCGCCCACCGTCGGAATTTCGAGGCGCTCCATCACGACCGTGCCCTTGGCGCGGGTGACGCGCGCGCACGCGTCGCCGAGCTTGTCGACGGCCACGTACGTGAGCCAGTGCGCCGGTACACCGGGAGGCGCCGTCATCAGGCTTCCGGCTTGGTCTTCCATGCGCGGCCCGACGCCGAACGTCTCCATGCCCTGACCGAAGCCCTGGCTCTTCCAGCCGAGGACGTCGGTGTAGAACTTCTTCGCGGCGCCGGTGTCCGTGGTGTTGAGCTGCTCCCAACAGAAGTGGCCGGCGCCGGGGCGGCTGCGCTCACCGTCGCCTTGGGCGCTCTTGAACGCCCAGAAGCACGCGCCCTGCGGATCGAGGATCATCGCCATGCGCCCCACGTTCTCGAGGTTCATCGGCCCGAACGCGACCTTGCCGCCGCTGGCCTTGGCCTTCTCACAGGCCGCATCGACGTCGGGCACCGAGACGTAGCTCGACCAAAACGGCGGCATCGTCTTCATGTCGTCGGGGCACTGCATCATGCCGCCGACGCCGGTCTCTCCCGCGTTGAGGAGGTGATACGTGCCGCCGTGCGGCATCGGCATCCCCTTCGTCTTCCACCCGAAGGTCTCCCCGTAGAAGCGCAGCGCCGCATCCACGTCCGGCGTCATGAGCTCGCGCCAGACGAACATCCCGTGGTTGAACGAAGTCATCGTCACACCCTCCGCCCACCGTCCTTCGGTGGCGGGCGAAGGCTGCGCTCGTCGAGCCATCCCGTCAACGCACGCCGGCGCACGGGGAGGCTGACGGGGCGGGGTTCAGCCAGCCTTGATGGCGGCCGACGGACGCTCGCGCTTCACGTTCCAGATGCGGAGCGGCTTCTCTTTGCCCTTGAGCGCGGCGGGCTGGAGCTCCTCGACCTCGAAGCGCTGGCCGAGTCGGTTGAGCGTGCTCTCGCTCACGATGATCTGACCGGCGCCCGCGATGCCGCACAAGCGCGCGCTCGTGTTCGCCGTGTCGCCGATGACGGTGTAGCTGAGGGCCTTGGAGCTTCCGACGTAGCCTGCGACGAGAGGGCCGGTGTGGATGCCGATGCCGATCGCGAGCGGCGGTAGGCTTCGGTCCATGCGCTTTCGGTTGAACGAGCCGAGCACTTCCATTTGCTCGAGCGCGCTCTGCACGGAGCGAATCGGATCGTCGGGGTGGAGCGCCGGTGCTCCCCAAACGGCCATGATGCCGTCACCCATGAACTTGTCGAGGGTCCCCTCGTACTTGAAGATCAGCGTGACCATCTCTTCGAAGTAGTCGTTCAGCATCTCGACGAGCTGCTCTGGCGTCGTGCCTTCGCTCATCGAGGTGAAGCCGCGAATGTCGCTGTTGAAGACGGTGCACTCGCGGACGAGGCTGCCGCCCTTCTTCACCTCGAGCTTCCCGCTCGCGACTTGCTCGGCGATGTTCGGTGACAGGAGGCGCGAGAAGCGCTCGCGCGTCACGATCTCGGCCTCGATCTTCTTCGCGAGCAGCGTGTTCTCGATGAACATCGCCGCTTGATTGCCGAGCGCCGTGATGATCTCGAGGTCCTTCTGCTGGAAGACGGCGAGCGACTCGCTGTCGAGCCAGAGCACGCCGAGGACGTCCTGCTCGTGGAGCAACGGCACGACGATGGCGCTCGAGATCCGGTTCAGGATCATCGATTTGCCCTTCGACGCCGCGAAGTCCATCGACGCGTCGTGGGTGATGACGCTCTTCCGCTCTTTGACGACGTGGTTCAGGATCGTCGAGCTGATTTGGATCGGCGCCTCGGTCCCGTCGCGGCGGCGCGCCGCGCGCGGCTGGAACTCCCCGCCTTCGGGATCAGGCAAGAGGATCACGCCGCGGTCGGCGCGCACGAACTTGAAGAGCGCCGTCAGGATCTTGTCGAGCAGGCGATCCAAGTCGCGCTCGAGGCCGATCTCGCGCGTCAGCTCCCAGGTGATGCGGAGGCGCTCGTAGTCGAGGGCCAGCTGCTGCGGGTCGCGCGAGATTTGATCGAAGGGGAGGAAGCCCTTGGTCTGCGCCGCGATCTGCGTGCCGATCGCGCGCGCCGAGTCGAGCACGTCGACGCGGGTTCCGGCGAAGCTCGGGGGCCGATGCGGAGGGCGTGGCTGCATCCCCGGCTGTTGCATCCCCGGCTGCTGCATTCCAGGAGGCGCCTGCATTCCGGGCGGCATCGCGCCGGGGTATTGCGGCATCGCTGCGGTGCCGGTCGACGGATGATGGGCTCCCGGCGGAAGCGGCGCGGCCGAGCCTTGCGGCACATAGGCGGGCGCAGGCTGCTGCGGCCGGGGCGGCTGCGGCTGCTGGGAGTACGGGCTCGGCGCTACGGCCGGCGGCGGCTGCGGTTGCGCGGCGACGGAGGGGGCCGCGGCGGCCCAGCCACCAGAGCCACTCCCGGAGTGAACGGCGACGCCGGGGCTCGGCATCGGAGGCTCGAGGGGAACGCCGGACCCGTCGTCGTAACGGGCGCGCGTCGAGCCGAGCGCAATCTCGTCACCGTGACGCAGCCCCTGCTCACCGCGGACGCGCTCGCCGTTGATGTACGTGCCGTTCAGGCTGCCGAGATCGCGCAGCACGAACTGACCGTCGCGGAGCTCGACGATGCAGTGCTCTTTCGACACGATCTTGTCGAGGAGCTGAATCGAGTTGTTGGGATGGCGACCGAGGCTGTTGATGGGCCTAAGCTCGATGGCTTGTTGCCCCTCGGCAGTCGCCAAAATCAGACGCGCCATGATTCAGACTCGCGCCCAATATACGTGACGAACGGGCCGACGGGGAAGGACGCCGTCCCGCCGCCCGGCCGATTCTTTCGGCCGTCCGTATCAGGCTGCCTTGGGCTCGTGATCCCTGATACACATCTTGGTGATGGCGAATCCGTCGGACGGGGGCGGCGCGTCGCCGCCCAGGACGCTCGAAGGCGTGGGCGAAGAGCCGCGCGTGGCCAAAGACAGCGATCCCCCGGGGTCGACCGAGGGAGGCGCCAACGGCCAGGCAGTCCCCCCGGCACCCTGGAGCGATGTGACCCTTCCTCCGACCCAGGGGCGGGACGCCTATCGCGTTCCTTCCGAGAAGGTCACCGTCCACACCGACATCGCGCTCCTCTCCGACACGCCGCGGGAGAGCCGAGGGCTCTTCCAGCTCGTCTCGCCGATCGCGCGTCGGGCGCTCGAGCTCGGGCTCGCCTCGCGCGAGCCGAGCTTCCACGTCTTCGTGGCGGCCGAGCCCGAGGTGATGGTCGAGGACGAGATCGTCCGCTACGCCGAGCGATTCGCGCGGGCCAAGGATCCGCCGCCCGACATCGTTTACGTCCACGACTTCGAGCGCCCCGAGGCGCCGCGGCCGTTGGTCCTGCCCGCGGGCGTCGGCGCCGTCTTGGTGGAGGCGATGCAGGCGCTCATCGAACGGCTCGAGGACGAGATCCCGAGCGCCGTGACCGGCGACGCGATGCAGAAGGCGCAGCAGACGCTGTCACGTGAGCTCGAGAACAAGAACAAGGTCGTGCTCCAAGCGCTGGAGACGACGGCAAAGAACCTCGGCTTCGGCGTCCGCTCGATTCAGGGTGGCGTGCAGACGTACCCCATCCTGCACGGCAAGCCGCTCTCCGCCGAGCAGTTCGACGTCCTCGACGAGTCGACGAAGCGCGCGCTGAACGACGCCGAAACCCACCTCGCCACCGAGGTGGAGAAGGCCGCCGAGCTCGTCCGCGAGCACAGCGCGAGCTTCGAGCAGGTGCGTAACGAGGCGCTCTCGCACGCGGCGCACGTCGTCATCGAAGAGACGATGAAGACGCTGCACGAAGGCTTCGCCGAGTACGGCGAGCCGCTCACGAAGTACCTCGAGCGCGTGGAGAAGGCGCTCAAGGACGAGTGGGAAGACTTCGTGATCGAGCCCGAGGAAGGCGAGGGCGGGGCGGAGATGCCGGATCACGATCCGGAGCACGCGACCCGCCTCAATCGGTTCCGCGTGAACCTCTTCGTGTCGCACGACGCGGAGTCCCACGCGCCGGTCATCTACGAGACGAACCCCACGTACCCGAACCTCTTCGGGCACCTCGAGCGCCGCGCCCGCTACGGCGCGCTCCTCACCGACTTCACGCGCGTCCGCGCCGGGTCGCTCCATCGCGCCTCGGGCGGCGTGCTCGTCGTCCGCGCCGCAGACCTCTTGGCCGATCCCATCATCTGGGAGCGCATGAAGCGCGTGCTTCGCGAGCGCCAAATCGGCGCCGAGGATCCGCTCGGCCCGCTCGGCCTCTACGCGACGTCGCTCCGACCCGTGCCGGTGCCGATTTCGGTGCGCGTCGTCCTCGTGGGCCCGGCCGCGCTCTACGCCGGGCTGCTCGAGGCCGACCCGGACTTTGCCGCGCTCTTCCGCGTGAAGGTGGAGGTCGAGCCGACGATCGGGCGCACGCCCGAGAACATCGCCCTCATGGACGCGTACTTGATGGCCAAGGCGAAGGAGCGCGAGTGGGGCGCGTTCGATCGTTCCGCGCGCGCCCGCCTCATCGATCTTTCGACGCGCCTCGCCGAGCACCAGGACAAGCTGGCCCTCATCATGTCACCGCTCGAGGAGGCGGCCGCGTTCGCTGCCGCGCTCGCGGCGGGGCGCGCCGTGGAGGAGCACGACGGCGCGGCGAGCATCCGCACCGATCACCAAGGTGCGTATCCGCTGTCCGCGTCGCGGCCGCCGCCGGAAGGCGCCACGGTCACCGCCGAGGACGTCGAGCAAGCGTGGCGCGAGCGCCGGGAGCGCATGGGCGCGGCCGAGCGTCACGTGCGCGAGATCACGCTGCGCGGTGAGGTCGCCCTCGACACCGCTGGGAAGCGCGTGGGCGTCGTGAACGGCCTCTCCGTTTACAGCGCGGGTGACGTCGAGTTCGGTCAACCCATGCGCATCACCGCCGTGGTCGCCCTCGGGCGTGAGGGGATCATCGACGTCGAGCGCGAAGCTCAGCTCGGAGGCTCGATCCACACCAAGGGCGTCGCCATCTTGCGCGGCTACCTCGGACGACTCTTCGGTCAGGAGCGTCCGCTGTCGCTCCGCGCTCAGATCGCCTTCGAGCAGAGCTACGGCGAGATCGACGGCGACAGCGCCTCGTCGAGCGAGCTCTTCAGTGTGCTCTCGGCGCTCTCGGAGGTGCCCATCGACCAGGGGATCGCGGTCACCGGGAGCGTCAATCAGCTCGGCGAGATCCAGACGATCGGTGGCGTGTGCGCCAAGATCGAGGGCTTCTTCGATCTCTGCGTGGCGCGTGGCCTCACCGGTCACCAGGGCGTCCTCATTCCGCGCGCCAACGTCCCGCACCTCGTCCTTCGCGAGGACGTGTCACACGCCATTCAGCGCGGCGAGTTCCACCTCTACTCGGTCGGGGCAGTGCACGAGGGCATCGAGATCCTGACTGGCCTCGCCGCCGGAGAGCGCGACTCCGAAGGTCGCTTCCCGGCCGCGAGCGTGTTCGGTCGCGTCGAGCGGCGCTTGATCGAGATCGCCGAACGCCTCCGCGAGGCCGAGGGCGGTCATCACCACGCCAACGGTGAAGCCGACGACGCGTCTTCCGCCGAGATGAGCGACGGCTCCGACTTCCGCCCGCCGCGCCGCTCCTGAAGAGCGCCGCGGCCTCCGCGAACTATGCAGTTTGCACGTATCGCCCTCGCCCTCGCCGCCGTCGCCTCGCTTGGCGGGTGCGCCGCGAACGAGCCGGTGGTGCGCGTCCTCGGCGGCGAGCTCGTCGTCGGTGACTTCGTCCCCACCGAGGCCTACCAAGCGATGCTCGCGGGCGCGCTCGAGGAGGCGGCCGGTCACTTCGACGCGGCGGCGCGCTCGTACGCTCGCGTCATCGCCTTCGATCCCCACGCCGCCGAACCTTGGGCGCGGCTCGGGCTCGTGCGCTGCGCCGCCGGATCGCGCGCCGACGGAATGGCGGCGATCGAGCAAGCGCGCTCGCTCGACTCACGTTCGGCGAGCCCGGACGAGGCGCGGGCGATTTGCGCCGAAGACGCGGGCGCGCGGCGCGAGGCGCTACTCGCGGCGGCGGCTCGTGAGCCACGCGATGACGCGCCGATCGTCGCGCTCGTGGCCGCGGGCGACGATGGGCGAGTCGTGCGCGCGCGCGCAGCGGCCTTCTTGCTGGCCGCGCCGGCGGGCGCTGGCCTCTTCATGGGCCTCGCCGAGATGGCCCTTCGCGCTGGAGAGCTCGACCAAGCCGCGGCGTTCGCGTCGCGCGCCGTCGCGCAGTCGTCCCGCGTGGCGCCTTCGGCAGCCCGGCTCGCCGTCGACCTCGCGGCGCGGGATCTCTCGCGTGGGCGCCGCCTGTCGGGGGCGCTGGTGGACCTCGCGCCCGTCGGTGCGTCGGGGCACGGGCGAGTGGCGACGACGCTGGGCGAGCCGCTCGTGTTGCGCCTCGCCGTCGACGACGCGCTGCTCGCGGGCGACGTCGATCGTGCGCTGACGCGAGCTGCTCGCGGCGGGCTGTCTTTGGGGGAGGTGGCCGGGCGGTCGCTTCTCCTCGGAGCACGCGCTCCGCTCGTGGCCATCCTCCCGCTCCTCCGGACGAGCGCGGAGCGCGACGCCGCGATCGTCGCGCTTTGCCTCGGCGACGCGCCCGTGCGCGTATCGGCCCCGATCGGCGCGGGCGAGCCGGTCGCCACCGCGCTCGTCCTAGCCCTCGCCGAGACGTTGGAGTCGCGGCTCGAGCCGAGCGACGCCGCGCGCGCGATCGCAGCGCTGCCGACACCGAGCGGCATCGACGAACGTGATCGGCTGCTCGTCGACGCAGCCGCGCGCACGCGGTCGCCGGTACGCGCTGTCACGGCGGCCCTCCCGAAGGCCCGCGTTCGCTGACACGCGCGGCCTACGCGTCGGGCTCGTCCCACGACGCGGCGAGCGCGTCCGCGTCGGCGCGGGTCATGGTGACCGCGTTGCCGATCGGAAGCGCGACCACGAAGACGTGCGCCGGACGCGAGCCAGGCACCATCGCTTCGAGGTTGGCCCAGAGCGCGTCGGTCGTCACGAGCTCACGGACGCGGATGCCGCGCACGGCATGCTCGGAGACCAACGCGTCGCGCTCGATCGCCTCCGCCTCGGCGCGTGCCCGGTCCATCGCTTCTTCTTCCTCGGCCACTGCGCGGAAGTAGGCGGAGCCGTCGTGAGCGCCCACGACGTCGTCCGGGCTCAGCGCAAGGCGCGCGCGTACCGCGTCGGCGAAAGGGGCGAGGTCTCCGCTCGCCGCCGGCACCCCCGCGAGCGCGAGCACGCGAAACCCCGATACCGAAGGAGCGAGCGAGACGATCGGTCGCGGCGCCTCGTCGTCGACGAAGAGGTCGCGCGGATCTCCGAGCTCGAGTCGTATGACACCGGCTTCGCTCCTCGCGACGACGATGGCGACGCTCGTCGCGGCGAGCACGACGGCGTCCGGCGCGGGCGTGACGATGCGGCGGAACCCGAGGCCGGCGAGGGGAGAGAGCATCTCGAGGACGAGCTCATCGAACGCTTCGCCGGTCGCGTCGGTCACCACGACGGGGTCGTTCGCTTCGGCCTCCGGGGCGACCATCCCTCGCGTCGTAGCGCGCTTTGGGGGAGGGTCCAAGCGTGGTACGTGTCGACCATGTCGACCGCGCTCGTGGCTTCTCGCGCCAACGACGGGACGCAAGTCGGGGTCGAGATCGCAGGCCGCGGTCCGCCGCTCGTGTTGGTGCACGGCACGTCGTCGAGCGCCGCGCGGTGGCAGCCCGTTCGTGCTCGGCTCGAGGCTTCGTTCACCCTGTACGTGGTCGAGCGTCGTGGCCGTGGCGCGAGCGGCGACGGCACCGAACATTCGCTCGGGCTCGAGGTCGACGATCTCGCAGGTGTCTTGGGCTCGATCGGCTCGCCCGCCTTCGTGATCGGTCATTCGTTCGGCGGGCTGATTGCGCTCGAAGCCGTGCGCGCTCATGCCATGCGTGCGCTCGTCGTCTATGAGCCACCGATCCCGGTGCGCGGTCCCGTTTATCCGGACGGCGCGCTCGCGCGGTTCGAGGCGCTCCTCGAAAGCGGCCGCGACGAGGAGGTCGTCGTCTCGTTCTTTCGTGACGTCCTCCGCGCCGACGACGCGATGCTCGCGCGGACGCGATCGCTCCCCAGCTGGCCGTCCCGCGTTCGCGCGGCGCGGACGCTCCCGCGCGAAGTGCGCGCGACGGACGGCTACGCGTGGGACGCGCGGCGCTTCGCCGATGTATCCACTCACGTGACGTTTCTCTTCGGGGGCGACAGCGGCCCGCTCGTGCGCGAGCTCACCCACTCGGTCGCCGCCGCGTTCCCCGCCCACGCGGTGCGCGAGCTTCCGGGCCAACGGCACGTCGCCATGGATACGGCGCCGGATTTGTTCGTCGACACGGTGCTCGCGGCGTTCGGCGTCGCATGAGAGGCCGGCGCGCGCTCCTGTCGCTCGCGTCGCTCGCGCTCACGGGCTGCATCTTGCTCGTCCACGGCGCCGACGGCGGCGAGACCTGTCGCTTCGCTGGCGAGACGACGGAGTGCGGCGTATGCGTGGCGGACCGGTGCCGTTCGGAGGTGGATGGCGCGTGCGCCGAGTCGGCCGCGAGGCCCGCGCTCGTTCTGCTCGACGGCTGCGCCACGACCCACGATGGGCGATGTGACGAACTACGTGCTCTGGGCGGGAGCCCCGCGGCTGCGGCGCTCGGCGCGTGCGTCCGATCGAAGTGCTCGGGGGCTTGCGCCACCTCGAGCGGCGAGAGCGTGACGTCGTGTCGAGAGCCGCCGCTCGGCGCCGAGGGCGGCTGCACATGCGAGTCGAACGGCTCCGCCAACGCGTTCGTCTGCGGGCGGTCGACCTATCCGAACACGCTGTGCTGCGCGTCTGCCAACTGGCCGGCGCCCGGTCTCGCGTGCTCGTGTCGTCCGCTCGGCTGCACGGCGACGAACGGTGGATGCACGTGCACGCTGGTCGACTTCGTGAAGCCCGACAGCCCCGTGTGCCGCGGCGCGACGTGCTGCGCATACGAGGACAACTGCGTGTGTCGCGACCGACCTTGCTATCCCGGAGAGAAGCAGGTCGAAGCGTGCGGAATCGACGTCGTCGAGTGTCCCACGGGGACCAAACCCGTCAGCGGGTGCTCGGCCCGGGCGATCAGAACGCTGGGACGCTGACTACGTTCGCGCCCTCGCGTTTCTTGGGTGCGCCGCCTTGGAATCGATTCTGGAAGAAGCGCGCCGCGCCGGGCTGGATGGTGTCGGAGGCGGCGTTGGCCTCGACGTAGGTCGTGTCCTCGATCGCGACGTCGAAGACGTTGTCCTCGAAGCGTGACGTCTCGACGATGCCGTCGGCCTTCATGAACGCCAGGGCGGCGTCGGCGCTCTTCTTGAAGAAGCTCCCGCGCACCCAGAGCTGCGTCCCTTCGGCGGCGATGACGGGGTTGCCCCAGTCTCCGTCGCTCGTCTCGTGCGTGTCGTCGAACACCGTGTCCGCGATCTCGACCCGCCCGCGCTGATTGGCCGCGACTCCGACCTGCTCGTTGGCCACGAACGCCGAGCGATTCACGGCCAGCGTGGCTTCGTCGGAGACCACGATGGCCATCGCTCCGCCGGAGGCGTCGGCCTTGGTCGCGACGGTGGCCGGCACGGTGCCGGTGACGAGCGATCCGTCGAGGACGAGGCGTGACCCCTTGTGGCCGACCGTGGCCGCGCTCCCTTTGGCGCCGACGATCGCCGAGTCGCTCACGTTTGCGACGCCGGCGTAACCGACATAGAACGCGACGCGCGGCTCTTTGCTTTCGCCGAACGTGCGAATCACGACGTGCTTGGCGTCGAGCGTGCTCTCTGGATCGCCGACCATCGCGGCGTACGCGGCGCGGTGCTCGAGCGTCACGTCGTCGAGCTCGAGGCGCGTGCCGTCGCGCGCGCGGAGGAGCCCAGCGTCGAGGACGCGATCGACTTGCGAGATCTCCGTCTTGGCGATGCGGACGCGCGGAGGGGCGGCGTTGGCGGTGTCGGTCGTGCGGAGCGCGCGGCCGGTGTCGAGGAGCATCGCGGCGGCGCTCGAGATCTGGCTCTCTTCGACGACGAGCGTCGCGCCCGCCCATGCTTGGAGGAACGCGGAGGATGCCTTTGCGGTGGTCTCGCGCGCGAGGAGCGATCGCTTGACGGTGAGCATCGCGTCCTCGCCAGCCGCGTACAGAGAAGCGTTGCGGACGTCGACGTCGACGAGTGTCACCGTCGCCTTCGGACCCGCATTGGCGGCGGTCGGGTACGTGCCCGCGCCGGTCGCCGCGCCGCCCTCGATGAGGCCGCCTTCCATGCGGACCGTCGCCTCGCCGGCGACGATGCCCATCGCGTTGTCCTTGAGGCGCACGTTCTTGAGGCTGACGGTCGGTCCGTACGACGCGACGACCGCGCCTTCGAAGCCAGTGACGGTCAACGACTCGAGGTCGATCGTGAGGCTGCGCTGGGCGTAGATGCCGCGCTGGTCGGTGCCGCGGAACACGACGCCGCTCGCGCAACGGCCCACGAGCTTCACGCTCTTTTGGAGCGTGACCGCGCGGTATTCGCCGCGCTCGAGCGCGATGGTGTCGCCGCTCTTGGCGGCGGCGAGCGCTTGATCGAGCTCGTCAGGGCCGGTCACGACCTTGGCGCCGGGAGGGAAGGCGCGCGCGCAATCGTCGAGGACGACGCAACTCGTCTCGCCGAGGGTGCGTCGGGTTCCGCTCGCGCACGCGGCGTGCGCCGTGATCGCCGAGAAGCCCCAGCCGTCGCCGCGCACCGTGAAGCCCGGCGCCGGCTCCGTCGTTCCGACCGGGGCGCACGCGCTGCCGTCGACGACCGGCCGCGTGCCGGCGCCGCATGCCGACGCGGGCGAGGCGCTTCCCGCTGCGCCGGGGCCACTGGGCGCGCCCGATCCGGAGGGCGACGCGCTGCAGGCCGCGAGGACGACGAAGAGAAGCCCGGGGAAAAAGCCCGCGACAGGACGGCGCACGGCGACCGTTTAGCACCGCCCGGGCGCCGTGCACGTGGAGGGGCGAGTGGGGGCCGAAAACGCTACGATTTCGCGCTATTTGATGCGCGGCTTGAGCCCCGCGTCGCCGGCGCTGCCGGTGCCGGCGTCTGCGGAGGGCGAGCGGTACTCCATCACGAGATCGACGCGGCTCACGACGTTCTGGCGAATCTCGACCGGCTTCGATACGTCGTTGTTGATCGCGCGGAGTCGGGCGTGGACCTCGAGCTTGCCGATCGGAATGCCGTCGATGCGGTAAGTGCCGTCGAGCTTCGTCACCGTGTGGAGCGGCTGGAGCATCGTGTACACGTCGAGCGTCAGAAACTCGTGGCCCATCTTGTCGCGAATTTGCGCGAAGCCGGGCGACGCCGGCCAGATCTTGACCGGATCGCCGTTGAAGGGCGTGAGCATGAGCGCGGCGAGCGGGTGATTCGAGAGCTCCGGGCCGAACATCTTGCCCATGGTCTTGTTGGCGATCTCGACGCGCTGCCCGAACGTGAGATCGAGCGTGCGCGGTGAGAACGCGCAGTCCTCGATGACGACGCTCTTCGCCTCTTCCTTCTCGGGCACGTAGGCGCCCGAGTAACCGGTCACGACCACGAGGGCGTCGGCGAGCGGGCGCGATCCGTCGGGGAGGGGCGCGCCCTCGCGGAAGGCCTTCGCATAGACCTTCTCGGCCTGAGGGCACTTGCTGAAATCGAGACCCGACGGCGGCGCCGGATCGCCGATGACGGTGACGCGCCCCTCGAGGCTGCCCGTCGGGCCGGCGTACGGCGGGAGCCCGTCGGGGTTCACGGTCTTCGCGATCTGCGCGCTCGGGATGGGCGCTCCGCGAGCGGGCGCGGGCGGCGCCGCCGAGGCGATCGCGCTGGGCGTCGCGCTCGCGGACCCTGCCGGGCCCGTCGTGCTCTCCGTCTTCTTGCAGCCGATGGAAAGAAGCGAGGCCCCCACGAAGGAGGCCCCGATCCAAAGCGCCACGAAACGAACGCGCTTCATTCGACTTCACCCATGGCCGCGCGACGGACGAACCGTCATGCGGCGCGACTCACTTCGCCGGTGCGAGCGTGGCCGCAGCAGCGGTGGCCACGTCGAGCGACGTACCGGGGAGGATGCCGAGGAGGAGGACGAGGAGAGCGCTCACGAGGAGCGCCGCCGAGACGTACCCCGAGCGCATCGGCTTCGCGATGGGCGCGCCGGCGGCCGGCTCGCGCATGTACATGAAGACGAGGACGCGGAGGTAGTAGTACGCACCGATCACGCTGTTGACGAAGGCGATGATCGCGAGCGCGTAGAAGCCGCCGCTGATGGCCGACTTGAAGAGGAAGTACTTCCCGAAGAAGCCGGCCGTCGGCGGGATGCCGGCGAGCGAGAGCACGAAGAGCGCGAAGGGCAGGGCCGCCGCGGGGTGACGGCGACCGATGCCGGAGAGGTCTTCGTAGCTGACGGCTTCGGCGCCGCGGCTGCCGCAGAGGATGAGCGCTCCGAACGCGCCGGCCGTCGAGACCGTGTACGTGAGGAGGTAGAACATCACCGACGCGCTTCCGTCGGCGCCGGTTCGGATGCCCGACACGACGCCGAGCAGCAGGTAGCCGGCGTGCGCGACGCTCGAGTACGCGAGCATGCGCTTCACCGAGTCCTGGCGGCCGGCGATGAGGTTCGCCACCGTCATGGTGAGGACGGCGAGCCACGCGACGACCGGCGGCCAACCCGCGCTCCACGACGCCGACTGCGCGTCGCCGAACATGGTGAAGAGGACGCGCACCATCATGGCGAAGGCGGCGCTCTTCACGACCACGGCCATGTAGGTCGTGCCGGGCGTGGGCGCGCCTTCGTACGCGTCGGGCGTCCACATGTGGAACGGAACGGCGCTCACCTTGAAGACGAGGCCGACGAGGACGAGGATGAGCGCGAGGATGACGAGCGGGTTCTTGCTCTCGCCGCCCGAGATCGCCTGACCGATCGCCGCAAGCTCGGTGGAGCCGGTGACGCCGTAGAGGAGCGCGAAGCCGTAGAGCATGACCGCCGCGGCGAAGGCGCCGAGGAGGAAGTACTTGAGGCCGCCCTCTGCGGAGCGCGGCGACGCGCGGCGGAACGCGGTCATCGCGTAGGCGCCGATGCTCATCGTCTCGAGGCCGAGGAAGAGCGTGAGGAGGTCGCCGGCGGCGACCAGCATCATCGCGCCGAAGGTCGAGAAGAGGAGGAGCGAGTAGAACTCGCCGCGATCCAGGTTGTGCTCGGGGAGGTAGCCGCCCGCGAGGAGTGACGCGAGCGCGCCGCCCAAGCAGAGGAGCATCTCGAAGAAGAGCGCGAAGCGGTCGACGACCACCCACGGTCCGACGGCCTCGGCGACGGCCGGGTCGACGCCCTGGAGCCACACGGCTCCGGCGAAGACGCCAGCGCCGAGGAAGGCGGCGGTGGTACCGAGCGCAAGGCCGCCACGGTTCTTGGAGAACGCCTCGGCGACCATCAGCGCGAGCGCGCCGAAGCCGAGGACGAAGAAGGGCGAGAGTGCGAAGACGATGGCCATCATGACTCAGCCTCCCGTCGCGCCTTCGGCGGCCGGTTGCTCGGCCGGCGGCGCGGGCGGCGCCTCAGGCTTTCGCGGGATCAGTTTGATCGGACCCTGGTAGTAGCGCGGGCCCGGGCTCGACACGATGCGCGCGTCGAAGTCGGTGCGGATGCGGTTCACCGCTCCGGACACCTGCGAGAGGAAGATGTTCGGGAAGAGACCGATCACGAACACGAGGAGCACCAGCGGCGCGAGCGCCAGCATCTCGCGACGGTTGACGTCCTCGAGGTGCTTGTTCTCGGGGCGCGTCACCGGGCCGAAGAACATCTTCTGGACGACCCCGAGCATGTAGAGCGCGCCGAGGATGACGCCGATGGCCGCGCCGACGGCCTGGAGGCCGGCGAAGTGACCGAGGCGGTTCGACACGAACGTGCCAGTGATGATCATGAACTCACCGACGAACCCGTTGGTCGTCGGGAGACCCACGCTCGCGAGCGTGGCGACCACGAAGAGCGCCGCGTAGACCGGCATCGGCTTCGCGAGGCCGCCGAACTGGTCGACCATGCGCGTGTGGCGGCGGTCGTAGATGACGCCGACCAAGAGGAAGAGCGCGCCGGTCGAGACGCCGTGGTTCACCATCTGGAGGACGGCACCCTCCATCGAGGCCTGCGTCGCCGCGAAGAGCCCCAGCATGACGTACCCGAGGTGCGCGACCGACGAGTAGGCGACGAGCCTCTTCACGTCGTCTTGCTTCCACGCGCAGAGCGCGCCGTAGACGATGCCGCCCAAGACGGCGACGCCCGCGAGGTTGGCCGCGAACTCCGCGGCCGCCTCGGGGAAGAGGCCCATCGAGAAACGCATGTACCCGTAGGTGCCGAGCTTGAGCATGACCGCGGCGAGGATGACCGAGCCGGCGGTAGGCGCTTCGGTGTGCGCGTCCGGGAGCCACGTGTGCACCGGGAACATCGGCACCTTGATCACGAACGACAGGGTGAACGCAGCGAACAGCCAGATTTGGATGTTGCGCGGGACCACCATGCGCGAGAGCTCGAAGTAATCGAACGACACGGTGCCGCCGGTGAGCTTCGAGTACGTGAACGCGAGCCAGAGGATGGCGCCGAGCATCAGCACCGATCCGAACATCGTGTAGAGGAAGAACTTCACCGCCGCTTTGATGCGGTTCGTGCCGCCCCAGACGCCGATCATGACGTACATGGGGACGAGCATGAGCTCCCAGAACACGTAGAAGAGGAAGAGGTCCATCGCGACGAAGGCGCCGATCATCGCGCCCTCGAGGAGGAGGAGCGCGAAGCACCAGTCCTTCATGCGCGACTTGATCGAGCCGAACGACGCGTAGGTCGCGATCGGAACCGTAACGACGGTGAGCATCACCAGCCAGAGCGAGATGCCGTCGAGCGCCACGTGATAGCGAATGCCGAGCGACGGCATCCACGCGAGGTCCTGGTTGAAGTGGTAGTCGCGCCCCATCGTGACCTTGAGGAGCGGGATGCTCGCCGCAAGCGTCGCGATCATGGTGCCGAGCGTCGTCCACTGAAGAACACGCGGCGCCTGGCGCGGGAGGAAGAGGACAGCGATCGCGCCCGCGATGGGGAGGCCGAGGAGCCACGACAGGATCGTCTTGGGCTCGGTCGGCACCTGGTCGGGGATCTCGATGTTCTCGCCGACCCACAGCGACGAGACCATGAGCACGGCGAGGCCGGCCATGATCGCGAGGGGGAGGCGCGTGCGCCAACCGCCTTCGGTGGGGACGAGCGCCGCGACGGAGCCAGCGACGGCGAACGGGACGAACCAGCCGAGTGCGCGGGAGAGGGCGATCGTGCCCTCACCGGCTCCGAAGAGGCGGAGCCCGCCGAAGATGACGGCGAGGACGCCGAGCACGACGAGCGCCGGGACGACCCAGCGCGGGCCGCGCGCGGCGCTCATGTCCGAGGAGGCAGCGCTCATCAGTGCACCGCCTTGTCCGAGGGAACCATGTTCTGCCCCACTTCGAGCATCTTGACCTTGTCGGGTCGCGCGACCGTGAACTTCTTGGCCGACACGAGCCCGAACGCGTTCTTCACTTCGAGCGTCACCGTCTGCGACTTGCCCGGGTCGAGGTGAACCTTCACGCTCGTCTGGGTGTCTTTGAAGTCGCTGTCGGCGCGCCCGTCACCGTCGGCGTCCCACCGGAAGACGTAGCCCATTCCGGGCCCCGCCTCGAAGGTGTAGTCGCCTTCCTTCTCGCTCACGACCGCGTCGGGGTGCGGCGTGGCGAAGTACCAGCCGATACCACCGAGGCCGATGACCATCGCCGCCGCGTACACATGCACCACGCCGTTTTGGAAGGCGCGGAGGAGATGTCCGAGGGCGGCGACGAAGAGCGCGGTCGCCTTCGCGAGGATGCCGTCGACGATGTACTTGTCGACTTGCGACATCGTGTCGGCGAGCGCGTCGACCGCCGCGATGATGGTCTTCTCGTAGAGCTCGTCCACGCGCCACTTGTCCAAGAGGAGCTGGTGGAGCTTGGGCGCCTTGGCCGCGATCTCCTTGGCCGGCTCACCGGCCTTCATCACGTACATCCAGTACGAGATGCCGGTGCCGATGGCGAAGGCGAGGATGCCGCCGAACGCGAGCGGCCACTCGAGGTGGTGCGCGTTCTCGTGCACGAGGATCGGGCCGGGCTTGCCGCCGACCTCGAACGCCGCCTCGAACACCGGCTCGAGCCAGTGGGCGAGGGGGAGCTTGTTCTCGGGGAGGAGCGGCGCGGGGTTGAGCGCGCCGGCCACGACGGAGAAAGCGGCGAGGACGATGAGCGGCACCGTCATCTGCCACGGCGATTCGTGGGGCGGCGGTCCCGGCTGCGTCAGGTCTTCTTCGTGGTGATGATCGTCGTGCTCGTCATCGCCGTGATCGCCGTGGTCGGCGTGCTTCGAGTGGTCGCCCGATCGGAACATCGAGCTCCGACCGATTTCCCAACCGCGGAACGTTCCGTGGAAGGTCATGAAGAAGCAGCGGAACATGTAGAACGCAGTCATCGTGGCTGCGCCGATCATGACGAAGTAGACCGTCGGACCGAGCCAGGTTGGCGGCGTCCACACGTCCATCTCCTTGCCCTTGAGCGCCGCGGCGAACGGGTTCACCGCGCGGTTCAAGAACGCGGCGCCGAGGATGGCGTCCTTGGAGAAGAAGCCGGAGAACAAGGGCGCGCCGGCGATGGCGAGCGTGGCCATCAGGAACGTCCAGTACGTGGTCGGCATGTACTTCTTGAGGCCGCCCATGTAGCGCATGTCTTGGCTCTTCACGTCGTCGTGGATGCGAGCGTGCATCGCGTGGATGACGCTGCCGGCGCCGAGGAAGAGGCAGGCCTTGAAGAAGGCGTGCGTGAAGACGTGGAAGAAGCCGGCGACGAACGCGCCGGAGCCCACGCCCACGAACATGAAGCCGAGCTGGCTCACGGTGGAGTAGGCCAGCACCTTCTTGATGTCGTTCTGGACGAGGGCGATCGTCGCGGCCAAAACCGCCGTCGCCATGCCCACGACCACGATCGTCGTCATCACGAACGGCGACATGACGAACACGAAGGAGAGCCGGCAGACGAGGTAGACGCCCGCGGTGACCATCGTGGCCGCGTGGATGAGCGCGGAGACCGGCGTGGGGCCCGCCATCGCGTCCGGGAGCCACACGTACAAGGGAATCTGCGCGCTCTTGCCGGTGCAGCCGAGGAGCAGCATCAAGCCCACGGCCGTGGCCGCCGTGATGGTGAAGGGCTTGGCGGGCTGGAGGAACGAGAGGAAGCCCGTGTACGAGCCGCCCCCGATCGGCCAGAGGTGGATCTGGAAGTAGTCGCTCGGGTTGTTCGCGAGGACGTCGGCGCCGTTCTTGATGCCGGTCCAGTCGAGCGCGCCCGTGTAGTGGGCGAGCAGGAACATGCCGCAGATGAGGCCGAAGTCGCCGATGCGGTTGGCGATGAAGGCCTTCTTGCCGGCCGCCGCGTTGGCGAGGCCGTCGTACCAGAAGCCGATGAGGAGGTACGAGCAGAGGCCGACGCCCTCCCAGCCGACGAAGAGCACCGGCAGGTTGTCCCCGAGGATGAGGACGAGCATCGAGAAGATGAAGAGGTTCAGATAGGTGAAGAACCGCCAGTAGGCCTTGTCCTTCGCCATGTAGCTCGTCGCGTAGAGGTGGATGAGGAACCCGACCCCGGTGACGATGAGCATCATGATGCCGTTCAAGGCATCGATGCTGAACTTGGCCTCGATGGGCACGTTGCCCACGCCGCGGCCGCCGAGGGTGTGCATCCACTCGTAGGCCGTCCAGGTGAGCTTCTGGTAGCCGTGCTCGCCACTGACGACCTTGTCGAGGGCGAGGAATGCGACGACCGAGGCGAGGAAGCTCGCGCCGACCGCAAAGAGCGCCATGAGGCGCACGGCATCCTTGCCCAAGCGACGGCCCCAGATGCCGTTCACGAAGGCGCCGAGGAGCGGCATCCCGAGGATGACGCCGATCAGCGTGAAGTCGTTCGCCGGAAAGAGCGTTTCGATCATGGTTCGGGTCGCTTCAGTTCCTGAGGAGGTCGGCGTCGTCCGAGCGGACCGTGCGCCGGATGCGGAAGAGCGAGAGGACGATGGCGAGGCCGACGGCGACCTCGGCCGCTTCGGCCGCGATGAGGAAGAAGGCGAACATCTGACCGCCCATTCCGTTTGGCCGCATGCGGTTGAACGCGACGAGCGTGAGGTTCACCGCGTTCAGCATGAGCTCGATGCTCATGAGCGTGACGAGCACGTTGCGGCGTACGAGGAAGCCGACGCCGCCGACGGAGAAGATCAGGCCCGCGAGGACCAGGTACTGGGTGGGCGGGATCATTGGTCTCCTTGGCCGGACGCGGCCGCGATGGCGCTCCGAGACTTCTCGTCGGCGTTCTTGCCGCGGGCGACGGCGACGGCGCCGACGATCGCGACCATGAGGAGCGCGCTCGAGAGCTCGAACGGAGCGAGGCCCTTGGTGAAGAGGAGGCGGCCCATGGCCTCGATGTGGCCGTACTCCTTGGGCGCGGCGTCGAACGAAGCGGTGATCGTCGCGTGGTGGAGCAGCCAGATCGCGCCGGCGGCGGCGAGGCCGAACACCACGCCGCCGATCGCGCGTGGGATCTGTCCGCGTTGATCACGCTCCGACTGCGCGTCGGGGCCGAGCAGCATGATGACGAAGAGGAAGAGGACGACGATCGCGCCCGCGTAGACGATGAGCTGGATGAACGCGAGGAACTCGGCGTTGAGCGCCAAGAACAGGCCCGCGATGCTGATCACCGTGAGGAGGAGCCCCATCGCGCCGCGGATCGGGTTCCGCGCGCCGACCGTGACGAGCGATCCGGCGAGGGCGAGGCCCGCGAGCAAGTAGAAGTAGAGCTGTCCGATCATCGTCACCTCGACTCGTGATTCGCGTGCCGCTCAGAAGGGCGTGAGGGTCGCGGTGGCGCGCGTGCGCTCACCGCGAACGTAGGCTTCGAAGTCCTTGCGGAACTTCTTGAGGAATCCGAGCGCCGGCATGGCGGTGCCTTCGCCGAACGCGCAGATCGTGTTGCCCATGATGTTGTTCGCGATGTCCGACAGGTTGTTCAGGTCGTCCATCGTGGCCTTACCGTCGAGGATCTTGGTGACGGTGCGGAACAGCCACGCGCTGCCTTCGCGGCAGGGCGTGCACTGACCGCAAGACTCCACGCGGTAGAACTGCATCAAGTTCTCCATCGCGAGCACCGGGCAGGTGCCCTCGGCGAGGACCGTGACGCAGCACGTGCCGAGCATGGTGCCGAGGTTTCGGAACGTGTCGACGCCCAAGGGGACGTCGAGGACGCTCTGGCCGTGCCATTTGTGGAGCGGGTTCTTCTCGTCGGGCGCGTCGACGATCTCGTCGGCGCGGAGGACCGGCGTGGAGCTTCCGCCGGGGATGACGGCGTAGAGCGGCTTGTCCCCGAGGACGCCACCGCCGAGATCGAAGATGAGCTCGCGGAGCGTGACGCCGACCGCGAGCTCGTGGACGCCCGGCTTCTTCACGTGGCCGTTCACGCCGAAGAGGCGCACGCCGCCGTCGTTCAGGTGGTGAATCTCGGAGAGCTTCGAGAACGCCTCGCCGCCCATGTTCACCATGGTGGGGACGATGGCGATCGTCTCGAGGTTGTTCACCGTGGTGGGGCAGCCGAAGGCGCCGACCTGCGCGGGGAAGGGGGGCTTCAGGCGCGGCTCGCCGCGGCGACCCTCGAGCGAGTTCAAGAGCGACGTCTCTTCGCCGCAGATGTACGCGCCGGCGCCGGTGTGGACGTAGACCTCGACCGGGTAGTCTTTGCCGAACGGCTTCGCGCCGAGGTAGCCCTTGGCGCGCGCCTCGTGGATCGCGCCCCAGAGGCGCTCCTTCGAGAGGTGGAGCTCGTCGCGCACGTAGATGTACGCGGCGTGTGCGCCGATGCCGTAGCAGCCGATGATGCAACCCTCGACGACCGAGTGAGGGTTGAGCTCCATGATCGTGCGGTCTTTGTGCGTGCCGGGCTCGCCTTCGTCGGCGTTGATGACGAGGTACGCGGGCTTCTGCGACGGGCGCATGAAGCTCCACTTCACACCCATGGGGAAGCCGGCGCCGCCGCGGCCGCGGATGTTCGCCTTCTTGGCCTCGTCGACGAGCGCTTCGCGCGTCATCCCGAGCGCCTTCTTCGCCGCCGTGTAGCCGCCCTCGCGCTCGTAGGCGTCGAGCTTCCAGCCGTTGGGCTGCCCGTAGACCTTGGTGAGGTATTGCGTGCGCTTGATCATGATCAGCTCGCCTGGAGCTTCTTGAGGATCTCGTCGACCTTCTCGAACGTGAGGTTCTCGAAGTAGTCCTTGTCGACCTGCATCATCGGCGCGGTGCCACAGCTCGCGAGGCACTCGGCAGAGCGGAGCGTGATCTTGCCGTCGGGCGTGGTCTCACCGGCGTGGATGCCGAGCTTCTTCTCGCAGTGCTCGAGGACGCCGAGCGACCCGCGGAGCGCGCAGGGCAGCGTGCGGCACACCCAGACCTGGTGCTTGCCGACCGGCTGCTGATTGAAGAGCGTGTAGAACGTGACGACACCCTTCACGTGGGCGACCGGCAGCTCGAGACGCTGGGCGACGTACGCGATGACCTCGTCGTTGATGTACGTGCCTTCGTTTTGCTCCTGGCACAGGTGCAGCGCCGGGATGCAGGCGGCCATCTTGTTCGGATAGCGCTTGAGGATGTCGTCGAGCTCGCGCTCGCGTTCCGCGGAGAGGGCGAAGGGCATGGGCGTGGAGCGCTCGCGCGGAAACTGTTGCTTGGCCCGAAAAAGCGCGGGTCCCTGCAGGTTTTTGGACGCGAGGGCGCGGCGAAACTAGTGGCGACGTCGACTTGGTGTCAAGGTCGCATTCTGGCGCCTCCGGCCGTGAAGCATTTCGCCGCGCGCGGACGCGGCCAGCCGCTCGCCGTTGGCGAGTGCGACGAGGTGTCAAGGTCGCATTCTGGCGCCTTCCCGCTAGAAGGATTTCGCCGCGCGCGGACGCGGCCGCTGCGGGGCTCGACCCCCAAGGACGCCGCTACCTCGCGAGCGAGACCGGGCGGAAGCGTGCAGTCTCGACGTAGGTGAACAGCTGGAAGCGCCGCTCCGCCGTCGGGCTCTCGTTCTTCTCGACGTCGAGCCGGTAGACCCCGACGCCCGTGAGATCGAATGCGGCCAGCACCTCGCCCGTGGCCGAGAGGAGCTCGATCGAGCCGCTGCGTTCGGACGGCTTACCCTGCTGCACCATCGCGGTGTACCAGTCGATGGCGCCCTTGCTGCTCGCCTCGCGAAGCGTGAGCACGAGGTCGGAAATCGTTCGCTTTCCGATCGCGACCCCAGGGACGACGATCGAGTCCCCGTACGATTTGTTCTGCAGGGTTCCGTTGCGAATGGCGAATGGCTCGATCTTCACGACGCCGGCGGGCTCGATGCCAGGCAGGTTGACCTTGAAGCCATTCACGAACCATCGCTTCGTGGTGGACGTCGCCACGCTCGCCCTGGGCATCGGGGCTCCGGAGCCGAATGTGCGGGCCGCTTGGCCCGGCAAGATCCGCGCGGTGAAGTAGGCGAGCTCCTTGGAGGCCGAGTCCATCCCGGGGATGCCGAACTCGGTCAAGACACCCTCGGAGAACACCAGCTTCTGGGTCTCCTTGAGCGAGGCGTCGCCGAAGTGGAGGACGCCCGAAAGCTTGTCCCCTTTGTCCAGCGACTGAGCGATCATCCCCCAAAACGCACCGTCCATCAGGCTCGAGACTTGAAGCACGAGCTCTTCGGGGCGCGCGTTGACGACGTGCTTGTCGGCGCCGGTGGCGGCCGTGTCCACCTGGGCGACGACTCCGCCGCCGCTCGCCGACTGCGGCGTGCCCACGGCCTTGCCGCCGAGCTCGAGGACCGTCTGCCCGGTGTAGTAAGCGCGCTCGCCCGCGCCGTTGGCGCCGAAGGCGAGGAGGGTTGCGGCGATGGCGACCGAAGCAGCGACGTGGCGGCGAATCATGGCGACCTCCGAGGGCATCGCATGCATCGATGGCGCCAGAGCCACGCCACGAGCAACGGGCGCGATCCGCCATGCGCGACACGCGTGAGCTGCACCGGGACGCAAAAGGCGCGGCAGAGCTTGGGCCTTCGCGCGCCCCAAGCGGAATCGGGGATTGAAAGCCCGGGCGGGCGCATTAGGGTGTCGGCTCGATGGAGGTCGCCACGATGAAGAACGGAACGAAGCAGCTCGGTCTTGGGCTCTCTCTGGCGTTGCTCGTCGCCTGCGGTGGCGAGACGCCGCCGCCCGTAGCGCCCATGCCTCCGCCCCAGGCTTCGGTCACCGCCCCGCCGCGTCCGGCGAGCGAGAATCACGTGAAGCGACCGGTGAACGTTTCGGACGAGATCCGCGGAATCTGCGGTCTTCCGGAGCCCAAGGAAGCTCCGAAATTCGATTTCGACACCGCCGACGTCACAGGCGAGGACCGCACCATCCTCGAGGGCATCGCGAAGTGCATGACGACAGGCCCGCTGCAGGGGAAGTCCGTGCGGCTCGTCGGCCGCGCCGATGCTCGCGGCGAGCAGGAGTACAACATGGCTCTCGGCGCGAAGCGCGCGGGCAACGTTCGTCAGTTCCTCAACTCGCTCGGCGTGCCCGACGCGCGGTTGAAGCAGACCTCGCGCGGCGAGCTCGACGCGAAGGGGACGGACGAAGAGACCTACCGCCTCGATCGACGCGTCGACATCGAGCTCCAGCCCTGACGAGCTCGCGCCGTCCGCTGCGCGAATCCGGCGCATTCTCTCCTTGAGCGGAGAGATCGCTCCCCTGTATGCTCCGCGCGCGTAGAGCCCTCGCGACGAGAGCTCGCGCGACGGAGACGGAGGCCACCCTCGTGTTTTGCCCGAACTGCGGCACCCAAAACCCCGAAACGGCGCAGACGTGCACCAAGTGCAACTTCAACTTGAAGGGCGCTGCCGCTCCCAAGTTCAAGGGCACGATGCTCATGCAGCAGGCTCCGCAGATGCCCGCCGCCGCGCCCGCGCCTGCCGCGCCGCCTCCGGCGGCTGCCGCGCCCGCTCCGGCGCCGGCGATGCCGAGCAAGCTCAAGGGGACCATGGTTGGCGTCGCGCCGCCGATGCCGGGCTCCGCTCCGATGGGGCCCCCGCCCGCTGATCCTGGCTTCCCGCCTGCCTTCGGTGGAGCGCCCGCGGCGCCGCCTCCGATGGCGGCGCCCCAGCCTGAGCCCCACCAGTTCGGCGGTGGCGGCGGCGGCGTCAACCCACTCGGTGGAACGATGGTCGCGCCCGACGGCATGCCGGGCGGTGGCTTTGGTGGTGGCTTCGGCGCGGCGCCTCCGCAGCAAGGCTACGGCGCGCCTCCGCCGGCCGGTGGCGGCTACGGCGATCCCAACGCCGGCTTCGGCGGAGCGCCTCCGCAGCAGGGTTACGGCGCGCCCGCGCCTGGTGGCTACGGTGCGCCTACTCCCGCAGGCGGCGGGTACGGCGCTGCGCCGCCCGCTCAGGACTTCGGCCAGCAGATGCAACAGGGTTTCAATCAAGCCGCTGATGCGCTCCAGCAAGGCGTCAACCAGGCCTTCGGCCAGCCGCAGCCGCAGCAGGGCTACGGCGCGCCTCCGGCGGGTGGTTACGGTGCCCCCCAGCAAGGCGGCGCGATGCAGCCGATGGGCGGCTACCCCGGTGGCGGACCCATGATGCAGGCCGGCGGCGGTGCCCCGGGCGCGCACGGCCCCAAGGGCCAAGTGAAGAACCCGATGGTGACGGCGCTGCTCGTCGCCTTCGTGCCGTTCTACGGCATCATCTGGTTCATCGGCGTCTGCAACGAGATCCAGCAGTACCTCCAGCGTGACGAGCCGAAGTGGGTCATGGTCATGCTCCTCTCGATGGTCACCTGCGGCCTCTACGGCCTCTTCTGGATGATCACCAAGCTCGGCCCGATGGTGCAGGAGATGCAGCAGCGCGCGGGCGTGCCGGCGGAGAATCGCGGGATGATGTACTGGATCCCGATCTACGGCGTCATGTGCCTGCACGAGGACCTCAACAAGGTTTGGCAGAGCCCGGCCTAGTGCGGACCTCGCGGGACCTTCCCGCGGCCCTCCGGTTCTTTCGAACCTCTACCGCCGAAGGCCATTCGGGCCTTCGGCGGTCTTCGTTTGTGCTGCGCGTGGGCGTGCGCGCAGCGGCCCGTCGCTGCGTTCACGTGCAAAAGGACGAGGTGCGCGCTTGCTCGCGTCGTGCGGGCCGGGGATGATCACGGGCGTGGCGTCGGACGTGAGGAAGCGGCTTTGGGCGCCCGGCGCGGTGCTCGGGGCGATCGCGACCGTGCTTTGGATCGTTCCGTGGCCGTGCCCCGTCCGGGTCTTTCTCCACGTTCCGTGTCCGTCGTGCGGGCTCACGCGCGCTGCGCGAGCGGCGGCACACCTCGACTTCGCGGAGGCGACACGCGTTCATCCTCTCTGGTGGCTCGTGCTGCCCGCGCTCGGTGCCTGGCTCGTCGTCGAGCTCGGGACGTATGTCCGCACCGGTCACGCGGCGGGGCTCGACAAGCGGCGAAGCGTCCACGTCGCGTTCACCGTGATCGTCGTCGCACTCGTTTGCGTGTGGATTGCACGTTTCTTCGGCGCGTTCGGCGGGCCGGTCGCGCTGTGAACGTTCGCGCTGTCGTGCCGCTCTCCTTCGCGTTCGTGTGCTCGAGCGGATGCGCGCCGTCCGAGAGTCGACCTCGCGTCGTGGACCACACGGAGCGCGTCGCGCCGCCGCACCATGACGTCGAGCGCATGATCGACCCCGGCGAGCGGGAGGACGCCGAGCCGCCGCGTGACGCTGCCGTCGACGAAGCACCGAAAACGGCCGGGTTCTTCTGCTCGCTCTCGAAGGACCGGCGCTGCGTCGACTTCTGTTTGCGTTCGGCCGCGGCTTGCGATGAGGCGCGCCGCCGCGACGGCGAGAGCTGTCGTGCCGCCTTCAAGACCGATTGCGCGCCGTCGCCGACTGCGTGGTGCATCTCGTGGGTCGACCCCGAGACCCCGGAGCGTCAGACCGTCTGCAAGGCGCTTCGGTCCACCTGCGAGGACTTCCGCGCCGAAGCCGCGCGGCGCAACGTCCACTTCAAACGAGCACCCACCAAGGACGCCTCCGCTTGCGAGCTCACGCGGTGAAAGTCAGCGGTCGCCGATTTCGACGCTGTATTGCAGCGTGGCGACGGGCTCGAACGGGAGCGCGACGCCGAGCGCGGCTACGGGCGCCGGAGACCGGTTCTCGACCACGAGGTAATAGAGGCCGGGGTTCAGGGCGAAGCTACGCAGGGTGTCGCCCGGCGGCGCCTGTCCATAAGTGAGCGCCGGACCCGGCGGCGGGCCGATGGGGAAGGCGCGCTCGTAGGGCTGGCGCCACGCATCGCCGAGGCCCTTGTCGACCAGGAAGAAATCGAGCTGCGGGCCTTGCACGCGGAGCTTCAGCACGGCGGCAGCGTCTTTGCGCGCGACCTCGAACGGTCCGAGGTAATCGCGCGTCGCGCCGCGGAGCTCGACTTGATCGCTCATCACGACGACGCGATCTTTTCCGCTCGCGAACTGGCGCTTCGGCTTCTCCGGCGGCTCGAGGTGGGTGAGCGCGAAGTCGTCGCCGTCGTCGGTTCGAACGACGGTGAAGCCCTTGGCGAGCTCACCTTCGATGATGCCGCGGCCGAGGAGCGTCGCGAGATCGCCCGCCGGCGTTTGCGTGGCGAGGCTGACCATCTGGTTCTCCACGCCGAGGAGCCGGAGGTCCGGCGCCGTGAGAAGCCGCTGGTACTTGCCCCACACGTACGTGGCGTCTTCCTCGAGGCGGAAGTCCATCGCGTACTCGACGGAGAGCCCGGCGTAGAAGCCGACGCGACGCGTGAACGGCAGGACGGCGTAGCCGCTGCCGGTGACGTCGACGGCGATGGTGCGCGCCGCGTCGTTCACGCGGACGCCGCACTGTGCGGGAAAGAAGCGGCCGATCGAGCTCGCGCCGAGGAGCGCCAGCTTGAGCGGTACGCCGCGCTTCGTCATCTCCGGGCAGATGCGCTGCGCGCCGAAGTTGGAGAAGAGGAACCAGCGCAGCGAGTCGCTCGAGTTCACCGCCCCGCGCCCGCACAGGCACCCCGACAGGGCCACCGAGAGCGCGAGCGCGAGGAGAGCCACGAACGCCCCGCGCCGCGGGGCCATCGAAGACGAAGGAGCCATGTCGGACCCCCGAAGTGTCGCAGCCAACCCCACCCGCGGCAACGGCGAAGCGGGCGTGCACGGGGCGCGAGCCGGCGCCTCGACGGTCGCGCCCGCGCCGGGTGTTGCGCTCAGTACACCGACCCGAACTGAAAGAACGATCGGCCGAATTCCTCTTCGACGAGCGCGACCAAGGCCGGCGCGAAGGCCAGCCCAGGGTCTTCGACGACACTGCTCATGCAGTCGACCTTCAACGCAAACCGGTGGGCGGCGCCGCCGCGAACGGAGGCCTCGGAGCCGTCGAACGGGTTTCCGATCGACGCCGAGACTTGCGTCGGGTCGAACGTGCGACTGCACGCATCGCACTCGGTGAAGATGCCGGTCGTCGCTCCGAACGGGTTCTCCCAGTCGTCCGGATCCCACTCGAACGTGAGATCGTTCCCGCAGCGGCACTCGCACGTGAGTGGCTCGATCGTCTCTCCGATCGGATAGGCGAAATCGACCGAGCGATGGATCTCGAGCTTGTAGGAGACCGGGCCGTCGGGCCGCCGGGTGAGCGGGTAGGAGACGACGGGCGTCGGCGACGACACCGGCCAGACGAGGTTGAGATCCTGGCGCGCTTCGTCCTTGAGCCAGTTCGCGTCGAGCGCCGCCGGCACGCTCTCCGTGCTCGCGGCGATGCGCGCGAGGAGCCCTTCACGACCCTTCGGGAACGTGTTCGCGACTCGCTTGATGGCGTACGCGCCCGACTGCCGCGCGAGCTCGGCGCGCGGGCCGCGGAGCTCGAGCTTCGCGAAGGAAGGTGAGGCCGGATCGACGATCCAGTTCCCAGCGCGCAGCTTCGCGACGAGCTTCGCGATCGCCTCCGCGCTCGGCGCGAAGGTGTTCCCGCGTGCGATGAGCCAGTGCTCGTATTCGACCGTCATGGGGGAGCAGGGTACGCCGGTTCCGCGCGTCCGGCGCGCCGAAGGCTTCGCTACGGGCCGGGCCCGATCGCGTCGACCGGAGCGACCGGACCGCGCGCCCACGCGGAGATGCGCTCCTTCTCGTCGGGCGTCAGCTTCGCTTCCGGGTGGAGCGGCACGTAGAACCACATCGGCATCTCGCCGCTCGCGACCGCTTTTGCGATGCCGCGTTGCTTGCGCGCGCGCCGGTCGTCCGGGAGCGTGCCCCAGGTCGAGAAGTTGAGATGCTTGCGTCCGTCGACCACGTCTCGGTGGACGAGCCACGACGCTGGGGCGACCGCCCCGTACCAGGGCCAACGCGTCTCGTTGGAGTGGCAATCGAAGCAAGCGCGCCGGAGCAGCGGCTCGACGTCTGGCGGCAGCTTGGCCGCGCCGTTCGGCGGTGGGTTCTCGTGCGAAAAGCGAACGAGCTGCGCGAGCGCGACGAGCGCCACCGCCGCGAGACCTAGCTTCCGCGCACGTGTCATGCGTGGAGAGCGTAGCCCGCGAGGGCTCACCGCGACGGGCGAACGCTCGCCCCGGCGCTAGACGTTGAAGCGGAAGTGCACGACGTCGCCGTCGCGCATCACGTACTCCTTGCCTTCGACGGCGAGCTTCCCGGCCTCGCGGCATTTGGCTTCGCCGCCGAGCTTCACGAAGTCTTCCCACCAGATGACTTCGGCTTTGATGAAGCCCTTTTCGAAGTCGGTGTGGATGACGCCCGCGGCCTCGGGGGCCTTCGCTCCGATGCGCGTCGTCCACGCGCGGACCTCGACCTTGCCGGCGGTGAAGAACGTCTGGAGGTTCAGGATCTGGTAGCCGGCGCGAATGACGGCGTTGAGGCCGGGCTCCTTGAGGCCCGCGCTCTCCAGGAACTCGGGGCGGTCCTTCGGATCGAGCTCGGCGATTTGCGACTCGAGCGCCGCGCACACCGGCACGATGGGAGCGCCCTCGGCGTCGGCGTGCTTCTTCAGCGCCATGTAGTGCGGGTTCTTCTCGAGATTGGCGAGCGAGCCCTCGTCGACGTTGGCGACGTAGAAGCTCGGCTTGAACGTGAGAAGGTGCATCTCCTTCACGATGCCGGCCGCGTCGGCGTGGTCGGGCAGCTTGAAGGTGCGCGCCGGGTTTCCGCCGTCGAGGTGCTTCACGAGCGCCTCGCAGATCTCGTGGGCGAGCTTCTCTTTGGCGTCGCCGCTCTTGGCTGCCTTGCGCGCGCGATCGAGGCGCTTCTGCACGGTGTCGAGATCCTTGAGGCACAGCTCCATCGTCACGGTGGCGATGTCACCCACCGGATCGACTCGGTTCTCGACGTGGACGATGTTGGCGTCCTCGAAGCAGCGCGCCACCTGCACGATGGCGTCGACCTCGCGGATGTGGCTCAAGAACTGGTTGCCGAGCCCTTCGCCGCGCGATGCGCCGCGCACGAGGCCGGCGATGTCCACGAACTGAATCGCCGTGGGCACGATGCGATCGGCGTGGACGACGGTGTCGAGCTTCTCGAGGCGCTCGTCGGGCACGATGACGACGCCGACGTTCGGCTCGATCGTGCAAAACGGGTAGTTCGCGGCCTCGGCCTTGGCCGTGGAGAGCGAGTTGAAGAGGGTGGATTTCCCGACGTTCGGGAGGCCAACGATGCCGACGGAGAGGCCCATGTCGGCGGGACCGTTACCGGAGCGGAGGGGCCAAAGCAAGCAGGGAAGGCGGCTTCCCGCTATGCTCGACGGCACCGATGGTGGAGATCCTCCGCGGAAAGACCGTCGCCCTCGTCGTGACGGGCAGCATCGCCGCCTTCAAGGCGGTCGAGCTCGCCCGCCTCCTCTTGAAGGCCGGCGCCAGCGTTCTCCCGGTGATGACTCGCTCGGCGGCGCATTTCGTCGGCCCGACGACGCTGTCCGGCCTCACCGGGAACGCCGTGCAGTCGGACATGTGGGATCCGTCGTTTTCCGGCGAGATGCACGTGGCGCTCGCGGCCAAGGCCGACGTCGTCGCCGTCGTGCCGGCGACTGCGGACGTCCTCGCCCGCTTCGCCCAGGGACGCGCCGACGATCTCGCGACGGCTCTCGTTCTCTCCGCTCGCGGTCCGGTGGTCGCCGCGCCGGCGATGCACCCGCGCATGTGGGAGCACCCCGCGACGGCGCGCAACGTGGCCGAGCTCGCGCGCCAAGGTCGCGTGACGCTCGTCGGGCCCGTGGTCGGTGAGGTCGCGAGCGGAGAGCAGGGCATGGGGCGCATGGCGGAGCCGGCGGAGATCGCCGCCGCGATCGCGCGCGTCCTCGCGCCGGTCACCGATCTCGCGGGGCGCCACGTCGTCGTGACGGCCGGGCCGACGGTCGAGGACATCGATCCGGTTCGCTTCATCGGCAATCGTTCCACCGGCAAGATGGGCTTCGCGGTCGCCGCGCGCGCCGCGGCGCGAGGCGCGCGCGTGACTTTGATCACCGGGCCCGTGACGCTGGCAACGCCCCCCGCGTTGACACGCGTCGACGTTCGAAGCGCGCTCGACATGCAGTCGGCGATCGGCGCCGCTCTCGGCGCCGATCAGAGCGCCGCCGACGCGCTCGTGATGGCGGCGGCCGTCGCCGATCATCGCCCCAAAGACCGCGCCGACGTGAAGCTCAAGAAGGAGGCTCACGGCGCGACGATCGAGCTCGTGGAGAACCCCGACCTCCTCCGCACGGTCGGTGTCGCGCGGAACGGCGTGCGTCCGGTGCTCGTCGGCTTCGCGGTGGAGACGGGCACGCCGGAGGCGGTCGCGGCCTACGCGCGGAAGAAGCTCGCGTCGAAGAAGGTCGATCTCGTGGTGGCCAACGCCGCGAGCGACGCGTTCGGCCGCGACGACAACGTCGCAATCTTCGTCTCGCCCGCTGGCGACGCGCCGCAAGGCACGCTCTCCAAGGACGCGCTCGCGGATCGCATCCTCGACTTCGTCGTGAACGCGCTCGCGCGCTGAGCCCTCAAGAGGTGGCGCGACCGAACGCCGCCGCCGCGAGGTTCTTCTGCACCGTGCCCTTCACGAGGCCGTCGAGGAGCGCCGTCAGCGACGAGGCGAGCCGCGCCACGCTGCCGAAATGGGAAGCGAGCACGGTGCCCGCCGTTCCGTGAACGCCGAGCACGTCGATGCCGATGACGAACGAGCCCGCCGTCGCGATGGGCAAGCACGCGCCCGAGCTCGATCGCATCAGGCCGCCCTTGTAGGTTTCGGCCATCGCGCGCGGGCCGAAGAGCTGCACCGGCCCGTCGGCGAGCGCGAGGCCGGGCTCCGGCACGAGCGACACGTACGTCGCGACGTCGCCGAAGATGGACGCATCGAGCGCCGTCTCCACGTGATCGATGGAGGTTGACCGCTGGCGCAGCGCGGGCGCGCCGATGGTGAGGAGCCCCTCGGCGAGCGAGAGGTCGCGGAGCGCGCGCACTCCGGAGCGCTCGAGATCGATCGACGGTCGCGACCGACGCGTGCCCGCATACATCGCGAGCGCGCCTTCGGCGACGAGCGCGAGATCGTGCTCGATCGTGCATCGCGGGAGCACGCGGGACGAGAGTCGCGCGGCGGCCTCGGCCTCGTGGCGCGCCAAGAAGCCGACGCGCGCATCGTCGGTGGACGCGGCCATGCGGTATCCGCTCCGCCGGAGGGCGCGGAGCGTGTCGGTCACCACCGCCGCGGCGGTGTGGGCGGGGATCGCGTGATCGCGTAGCGGCGCGACGATCGCTTCGACGAGCAAGTACGGCGCGCTCGTCGGTTGGACGCCCTCTCCCGCAAAGCTGCGGTAGAGCGGCTGCAGCTCCGGTGGCAGCCTCCGGAAGGCTGCGCTCCCGAGGAGGTTCGTCAGGAAGCCCATCATGCTCTCCATGGACGTTCGATCTCGAGGGACGCTTCGCCAAAACGTGCGCACCGACATGTATGCGCGCGTGACTCGAGCGGCGTAGCACCCACGAACCGCGAGGCAACGCGCGGATCTCGCTGGCAGCGCGCGCGCGGCGTCTCAACTTCGTTCGACGCGCGACGCGCGATGTCTCTCCGCGGCGACAACCGACGGCGATCCTCATGGACGGCACGCTGCGCATCGACTACGAGGCTCTTCGCGCGTGTCGATGGGAAGCCGGTGAGAATCCGGCGCGGCCCCCGCCACGGTGACCGGCGACGAAGTCGAGCAACGCCACTGAGGCGCCTCGGAGGACATGTCCCTCCGCGGCGAGCCCAAGCCCGCGAGGGCAAGGGCGACCTTGGGAAGGGCTCGACGGAGGATGACCCGGGAGTCCGGAGACCGGACACGCGCGGCGCAGTAACCCCCTTTCTGCCGCGCGTGGGGCGCGGTCGAGGCAAACAAAATGAAGCGTGCTCTCGTGGCGGCGACGTCGCTCGCCCTCGTGGTCTCTGGTGTTCTCTCGGCGTGTGACGACGGTGCGGACGCGGTCGTCGCGTCCGATGGTGGCGTGGGCGGTGACGGCAGCACGAGCGACGCTGCGATCGCGACCGACGCGAGCGGTGGGGCCGACGCTGCCGTGCCCGATTCGGCCGTCCCCGACGCCGCGGCCGACGCCGACGCGGGACCCGAAGGCCGACCACCGTGGCTCCTTTTGTCGGTCAACTACCAGAGCGACAGCGAGCTCATCGCGTACAGCCCGACCGCGCGAGACGTCGACGGGCGTCTCTCTTACTCGGGCTACGTGGGGCTCACGACCATCGATGCGCTGGGCCGACCGTTCCTCCTCGAGCAGACGACCGATCGCGTGGTCGAGCTCGATCCGCTCGCGCCGTGGAAAGAGCGCGCGAGCTGGGACGTCCATGGCACCGACGGCGTGGACGGAGGCGCCGCCAACGCGGACCCGGTCGCGGTGGTGCCGACGTCTCCCGGCAAGGCGTACGTCATTCGGTTCAACCGCAACCAGATCGCGGTCATCGACGACACGCTCAAGGCCGACGCGTCGGCGCCGACGAAGATGATCGATCTCGGCGCATACCTCGATCCGAGCGACACCGATCACTCCGTCGATCCGGTGGGTGCGGTCTACACGAATGGGAGGCTCTACGTTCTTCTCGGCAACCTCGATCTCAACAAGGTGAGCCCGACCGGGTACTTCACGATTTGCACGACGACGCAGCCGACCGTCGTCGCCATCGATCCGGCGACCGACTCGGTCGTGCCCGTGGTCGACGGCGGCGCCGCGAGCGGCATCAAGCTCCCCGGCTACAACTCCAATTTGAACGGCCTCTACCTCGATGCTCCTCGCCATCGGCTGCTCGCGCTCCAAGGCGGCTGCAACCCCGAGCTCGCCGACGCCGGCAAGGGGACCCTCGAGCGCCGTCAGGTCGACGCGATCGACCTGACCACGGGCAACGTGTCGGTGGCCCTCGATCTCAACGCCGAGGGGTTCCCCAACGCCATGGTTCGCGCGAGCGCCGACGAGATGATCATCGGCTTCGACTTCTATTCGGCGAAGCGATGGAGCCTCGGCGCGAGCACCTTGGGCGCCGACGTCGGGGACGGACTCACCTCGTTCGCCGCCGACCCGCAAGGCAACGTGCATGGTGTCCGCACCACGTATCTCGCGGACGGCGGCTCGACCCGCGAGATCGTGAGCTATCCGCCCGATGGTGGTGCGGCCAACGTGCTCGGCCCGCTGCCGACCGCGAAGTCGGGCGGGTTCGCGGGAGCCGTCGACTTCTTCGCGCCCTGACCGGGGCCTGGCACTGCGGCGCCGAAGCCAGGAGCGCCAGCAGACACGTTGATTGCATCCGATTGCAACGGCTCGCGCTTGGCCCGAGAAGCGCGCGTGTTGACGAGACCGGCCGGGTACGCGACGACTGGGCCGTGCGCTGGCTCTATCACCTCGTCCCTCATGAAGACCCCACCTGGCGCAGCGACGGGCCGGTGGCCCCCGCGTCGCTCGCGACCGAAGGCTTCGTGCATTGCTCGTACGCCGACGCCGCCCACGAGAGCGGGAGATTGTATCTTGCAGGTAAAGCTCCCGTCGCGTTGCGCATCGATCCGCGTCGACTCGACGTGCGTCTCGAAGACGCGGCGACGCCGCGCGGCCCCATGCCCCACGTGCATGGGCCCATACCGCGCGACGCGGTGCGTGAAGCGTTCCCGCTCGACGCGCGCGGGGAGGGGACGCTGCCAGACGCGGTGACGGGCACGCGCTTCTTGGTCCTCGGCTTCAGCGGGATGACGCTGCTCGATCTGGTCGGCGTAACCGATCCGCTCTCGCGGGTTCGCTCGATGGGCGTGGACGACACGGCCTCGGTCGACGTCGCGTCGCTGGACGGAGACTTTGCCGATTGGGGCGCGCGCTTCGCCGTGAGTCAGGTGCGCCCACCGCTCGCGGCGTTCGACGTGCTCGTCGTCGCGGGTGGGCCGGGCGCTCGGGCGCTCGCGACCGCGACCGCGATGACCTCGTATCTCGAGACATTCCCCTCCAACCGGCTTCACGCATCGGTGTGCACGGGGGCGCTGTTGCTCGGGGCCGCGGGGCGCCTCGCGGGCCGGCGTGCGGTCTCGCACGCGAGCGCGATGGATGCGCTCGCGACCTTCGGGGCCGAGGCGAGCCCGGGGTCGCGGGTCGTGGTCGACGGCAACGTGGTGACGGGCGGCGGAGTGACGTGCGGCATCGACGTCGGCCTCGCCCTCGTCGGGCTCATCTACGGCGATGCCGCCCGGGCGCGGCTGGCGACGCAGATGCAATGGCCGCTGTGACCGCGGTGCCCCTCAGAGGATCTCGCGGAACGGATCGCGCGCGGGCTTCTTGGGCGTCACGGTCGGCGTGGGCGGGACCGGCGCGGCCGGGAGCCGACGGAACGCCTTCACCTCGTCGAGCAGCGAGAGGAAGTCGCCGAGGAATTTTCCGCGACCCTTGAGGTCCTCGGGGGTCGCGATCGCCGCGAGCGACCGCTCGATGACGTCGACCGACGCGGGCTTGCCTTCGGCGATGGCGAGGCGCGCGAAGAAGCGGAGCGCGAGCACGTTCTCGTCGAAGGCCTTGCGGCGCACGCGGAACACGCCGACGGCGTTCTCGTCTCGGGTGCTCGAAAAGAAGCCGCCTCGATCGAGGTCGTAGTGTGACCGCTCGACGAAGTCGGCGATGCGACGCGCCTCGACGAGCCAACGCTTGTCGCTCGTCGCGTCGAAGAGCCGAACGAGGCCGAGGCCCATCGCCGCGCAGTCGGCGAGGTGCACCTTCGAGCCGCGGGCTTCGCCCGGGAGATGCGAGAGGCCGCCTTGACCGACGCGGTGGGTCTCGAGGATGCGCGCGGCCGCGCGCTCGGCCGCGGCGGTCGCGGAAGCGTCGCGCGTGTGGAGACCGAGCGTGGCGAAAGCGAAGATCGCGAGGCCGTTGTCGTCGGCGTACTCGTTCGGGTCGATGCGTGGCACACCGAGCGCGCGCCGCTCCGCGTCGCCGAGTCGGTAGTACTCGTCGCCCTTCATGAATGCGCCCGCGCCGCGCGGGGATGTCGGCGCGAACGGAACGCTCGCGGGGTGCGAGTTCAGGTCGGCGTCTTGGGTCGCGTAAAACGTCCCCTCGGGGCTCGTCATGAATCGATCGAACCAGCGCCGGAGATCGTTCGCGCGGGCGCGGTGGCGGTCGTCCTTCGTCAGCGCGAACGCCTCGGCGTACGCCGCCATCGCCGGCGCGTTCCAGAAGACGAGCTTCTCGAAGTGCGGATGGTCCCAATCGGGCGCGACCGAATACTGGTAGATGCCGCCCCACACCGGGTCGATCAGCTTCTGTTGCCGGTCGAGCAGGACGAGCGCGTGGTCTCGGAGGCGCGGCTCGCTGGCGTGGCTCAACGCGTAGAGCGCGTTCCAGCCGATCGGCACCTTGGGCTCACGACCCCAGCCGCCTTCTTTGGGATCCCAGAACTCTTCGAGCTCGAGATCGGTGAAGCGACGAATGATCTCGAGCGCCTCGTCGCTGAGCGGCGCCTTGGCGACCGGTGCGGGCGGCGCCGCGTCGGTCACCGGCTTGGCCTTGCCGAGTGCGACGCCGCTCAGGATCTCCAGGAAATCATCGGGCGGAATGAAGCCGCGGTACTTCCCGAGCTCATCGCCGTCCGGAGAGAAGATGATCGTCGCCGGCCATCCCCAGTCGCCGTAGCGTTCTTCGATGTCGGGGCGCTGGTCGATGTCGACCTTGGCGGCGATGAAGTGTTTGGAGAGGAGCGCTTGGACTCGCGGATCCGCGTAAGTCTTCTCCTCCATCACGTGGCAGAAGTGGCACCACTCGGCGGCGCCATCCAGGATCACGAATCGCCCTTCGGCTTTGGCCTTCGCGAACGTGGTCGCGTCGAAGCCTGCCCACGCGACTCCCGCGGCGCCGGCGTGAGGCGCGCCCGCGGCTGGCGCGCCCTGGCTCGCGGCCGCCGCGCTCTGCGGAGGGGGCGCCGCCTCGGGCGCGCATCCGGCAGCGAGCGAGACGACGAGGAGGGCGAGGGCGGCGGCGCGCTTCGGCATCGAACGAGGGTACGCGAGCCGAGCGCCGCGGTTACAGCGCTACTCCATCGCGCGCCAATCGAGGACGGGCACGAAGCGTGGGTGGATGCGGTAGTCCACGCTCTGACGATAGCCGACCGCGTCGCCGGCGATTTGGAGGGGGACGGGACGGGAGAAGGTCATGCGCAGGGCCGTCGCGAACCAGTCGTGCATCCCCTCGAGCGGAAACGTGCCGCGCCAAAGCGACGGGATCGCACGAACCGCCGTGGCCGGTGGCACGTTGTAAACGCGAGCGTTGAAGAAGCCCGGGAGGCGCTCGGCGAATGGGTACGCGCGCATCTGATAGCCGAACTCCGGACACGTGGCCGCTCCGGCGACGCATGCCGGGCCTTCGTAGAGGATCGTGCCGCGCTTCGCGTCGGCTACGGGGACGACCTCGGCCTCGGGCGTGAGCGTGTAGACTACATCCCCCAGGTTTTCGACGAGCACGTGCGCGGGGCCGTTGAGGAACGCTTTGGGGACCGTGCGCATGAAGAGCGCGCTCAGGTATCCGGCGACGCTCTTGGCGAGCTCGCGGGAGGGGCCCTTCGCGGCCTCCATCTGCGCGCGGTAATCGTTCAAGACCTCCGCGTCCCAGCCGCAGCCAGCGAACGGCGTGAGCACGCCCTCGCACTCGACGAGGTTGTAGCGGCGCAGGGGCAGCGTGCCGTCGTGCCGACGGAGCTGGCGCACCGCGAGCCCGAGCTTGAGCGCGCCCATCGCGTGCGCCCACGCGTTGCCGGTGCCGAGCGGCAAGAGCCCGATCGGGGGAAGGGGCGCGTCCTCGGGGAGGACGCGGCGCAGCGCGTTGACGAGCCCGATGGCCGTTCCGTCGCCGCCGGCGGCGAGGATGCAGCGCGGCGGCGGGTCACCGGTGAGGAGGAGCGAGCGGAGGTACGCGTCCACGTCGTCGGGCGACCGCGTGAGCCTCACGCGCGCGCCGGGCAGCGCGCTACCGAGCGTGGCGGCGATGCGGCGGCCGCCACGCTTCGCGTTGGCGTTGACGAGGATGCCGAGCCCAGCGCCGGCCACCCCGCGCGGGGCGCGCAGCGAAGCGCGTGACTCCGGCGCGGGCGGCGCGCTCACGCTCAGCTCAGAGGCCATGGGCGATCTTGGTGCGGACGTCGTTCATCAAGCGGTCGAGCGCGGCGTGACCGTCACCTTCATCGCTGACGTACGCGCTCGTGTAAAGCGGCGCGTGGAACACGGCGCGCACCTCTCGTCCGCGATTCGTTCGCAACGTGTGTGGCGGCATGATCTCGAACGTGCCCACGAGCGATACGGGCAAGATCGGCAGTTGGGTCTCGAGGGCGAGGCGGAATCCGCCCTTCTTGAAGGGGCCGAGCTTGCCGTCCTTCGAGCGCGTGCCTTCCGGCGCGATCCAGAGGCTCGTGCCTTCTTCGAGGAGGTGCTTGGCGAGCGAGAGGTTCTTGAGCGCCGCGGCGCGGTTCTGCCGGTCGACCTCGATGAAGCCCGCTTCGTGCATTGCCCGCCCGAAGACCGGAACGCGAAAGAGCTCCTTCTTGGCGACCATCCGCAGGTTGCCCCCGAACGCCGCGTAGACGACAGGGATGTCGTAGAACGACGCGTGATTGCTCATGAGGACGTAGGGCTGTCCGCCCGCGATGTGCTGGCGACCCTCGACCGTGAGCGCGACGTCGGCGTGGGCCAAGACGCGCGGCGCCCACGACGCGAGGCGGGCGTCGCACGCGCGCTTGTCCGTCCGACCGAGCACCGAGTCGAGCACGGTGGGGAAACAGATCCCGAAGGTCTCGGCGGCACTCACGACCGACGTCAGAACCCCCATGGCGCGGTTAGGGAGCATAGAGCCAAGCGGTCCGCCTTGCACGCCTCGGAACCCCTGAAAATCCTCGGACAAAACTTCGCGCTGAGGAGCCGCTGCGGCCCCTTGCACGCGACGCATCGCCCTCGTAGCATGACGGTCCCTGCGAGCGATTTTCTCTCTGTTCTCGCGGGTTTCCCATCGGAACGTCGATGTCGGGCGTCCCCGATCCGCGTGCGAGCGTGTCGCGCGCGGACGAACGCTTCATCCCTCGACTGGCTGGAACATTGATGAGCGAGACGAACCTCCGCAACGCCCTGGCGCTGCTCCAAGACGATCCCGAAAACCAAGACGCTTGGACCGCGCTCGACAGCGCGCTCCGAGGCGCCGATCGCAGCGAGGCCAAATCGCTCGTCGCCGCCGCGCGTCGCGCGCACGAGTCGCGCCGTGAGTTCGAGGCCGTCGCGAAGCTGCTCGCACACGAGGTGGAGCTCGCGAAAGGCGGCTCCGACGAGGTCGCGCGGCTCGAGGATCTGGCCCGTGTGCTCGATCTCGAGGTGCTCGACGAGACGGCGACCGCGCACGCATGGGCGCGGCTCCTCGAGCTCGCGCCCGCGCACACCGAGGCGCTCGAAGCGCTCGAGCGGAGCGAGGTCAAGCGGAGCAAGTGGACGGAGCTCGTCTCGCGTTATCGCGACGAGGCCAAAGGCGCGCAGGACCCGAGCTTGCGCGCGTCGCTCCTCGTGAGCGCCGCCGAGATCGCCTACCGCTACGGCAAGCCCGCGCTCGACGGGACGGCGGGCAAGTCGCAACCCAAGAAGCTCGAAGCGCTCCTCCAGAAGGTCGTGGGCGAGCTCACCAAGGCGCTCGAGTTCGACCCCAAGAACCGCCGCGCGCTCATGCTCCTCGAGCGCGTCCATCGCTTCCTCGGCGACTTCACCGCCGTGGCCGAGACGCTCGAGCGGGCCGCCACCGAGGCGCCCGGTCGGGACGAGAAGGTCGCGTCGCTCTTGCGACTCGGTCGCATCTATCGCCGCAGGCTCCGTCAGGACGATCGCGCCGCGTCGGCGTACGAGCGCGTCCTCGATCTCCATCCCGGGCACGAAGAGGCCACGAGCGCGCTCGTCGATCTCTTCACCGCGAAAGAAGAGTGGGACCGCCTCGCGGCCCTCTACGAAGAGCAGCTCGCGGGCGGCAACTTGTCGGCCGCCCAAGAGGGCGCGCTGCTCCTCCAGGTCGCGATGGTGCACTGGAAGATGCGCGGCAACGCCGAGGCGGCCGAGCCTTACTTCGAGCGTCTGCGCAAGGTCGAGCCGGGGCACCCGGGCCTCGTCGGCTTCTTCCGCGAGTGGTGCGAGAAGAAGGGCGAGAAGGCGCGGTTCGCGCAAGTCCTCGCCGACGCGGTGCGCGCCACGTCCGACGCCGGCGCCCGCGCCGCGCTCCAGACCGAGCTCGCAGGCATGGCCGACGAGGGCGCCAACGCGGCGCGCTCGATCGAGCAATGGAAGGCGATCCTGCGCCAGGACCCGAGCAACAAGGCCGCGCGCGACACGCTGAAGAAGCTCTATCGCGAGACGGCGCAGCACGCGCCGCTCGCCGACGTCCTCCGCGGGGAGCTGGAGCGCACGCCCGCCGACGCCAAGGACACGCGCCTGCCGATCCTGCGCGAGCTCGCCGACCTCTATCGGCAGCACATCAAGAACGACGCCGCTCTCGTCACGATCTTGATGCAGATCTCGAACTTCGATCACACGGACGTCGCCGCGCTGCGCGATCTCGCCCGCGTCTACGAAGCGCTCGGTCGCTTCCGCGATCTGCTCACCGTGCAGATGAAGCTCGCCGAGGTGGAGGCGTCGACGGGCATCAAGGCGGAGCTCTATCGCTCCGTCGGTCGCCGCTGGCTCGACCAGTTCTCCAACGTCCAGAACGCCGTCGAGGCGTTCGAAAAGCTCCTCGCGGTGCTTCCCGGCGATCCGGAGGCGGTTGCCAAGCTGAAGGAGCTCTACACCAAGCGCCGCGCGTACAAGCAGCTCTTCGATCTCGAGTCGGCGGAGGCCGAGCGCCTCGCTCCTGGTCCCGAGCGCCGTGCGGTGCTCACCGACTTGGCCAAGCTCGCCGCCGAGCGACTCGATCGGTCGAGCGACGCGATTCGCATCTATCGCCAGGTCCTCCACGAGGAGCCCACGGACGCTGGCGCGATGGACGCGCTGGAGAAGCTCGCTGAGCGCGACAAAGACTGGAAGGCGCTCGCCGAGGTGCTCGAGCTTCGGGTCGACATGCGTGGCGAGACCGCGCAGAAGCTCCAGACGCTGCAGAAGCTCGGTGCGGTCTACTCGGACCGCCTCGGGAGCCCCGAAGGTGCGCTCAAAGCATGGCGACGTGTGCTCGAGCTCTCGCCCGGCAACGCCAAGGCGGTGCGCGTGCTTCGCGACGCGTACCTCGCGGCGCGCGACTACGACGCGCTCACCGAGATGTACTCCGTCACCAGCGACTGGGAGGGCCTCGCCGAGGTTCTCTCCGGCGCCGCGGACAAGGCGGGCGACGAGGACACCAAGGTCGATCTTTCGTTCCGCGCAGCCGACGTCTATGCGAGCCGCATCGGAAACCCCGAGCGCGCCTTCCGCGCGTACGAGCGCGTGCTCGGCGTGCGACCGAACGATCGACGAGCCGCATCGGCGCTCGTTCCGATCTACGAGAAGGAAGAGAAGTGGGCGCGCTTGCCGGCGCTCTACGAGGTCCTGCTCGGCCACGCCACCTCCGACGAAGACAAGCGCGTCCTCTTGGACAAGCTCGTCAAGGTCACGGGCTCGCAGCTCGTCGACAAGGCGGCGGCGTTCGACTACGCGCGTCGCGCGTACGTGCTCGACCGCGAGTCGCCCGACGCCCTCACCAAGCTCGAGCGCGCGGCGAAGGCTGCGGGCGACTTCGAGAGCTTCGCCACCGTGCTCCGCGGAGAGATCGGCGCGAGCGAAGGTGCGCGCCGTCGCACCATCAAGCGCAAGCTCGCCGACGTCCTCGCCACGGAGCTCGAGCGACTCGACGACGCCGTGGTCGAGTATCGCGACCTCGTGACGGAGGATCCGTCCGACGAGTCGACGGTGGAGACGTTCGAGGGCGTGCTCCGCGGCGCGGGCCGCAAGGACGACCTCCGGGCGCTCTTCGAGCTGCGCATCGGGCGCGCCGACGATGCGCGCAAGATCGCGATTCTCCGCGATTGGGCCACGCTCGAAGAAGAAGTCTTCGAGTCGCCGAGCGACGCGATCGCCATCTACCGTCGAGTCCTCGACGCCGCGCCGGAAGACCGCGGCGCCATCCGCGCATTGGCGCGCCTGCTCCGTTCGAGCGGTGACGCGCAAGGCGCGGTCGATGCGCTCATGAAAGAGCGCGATCGCAGCGAGGGGAAGGAGCGCGCGCGACTCGAAGTCGACATCGCCCGCCTCGAGCTCTCCCTCAAACGTCCCGCCGCGGCGCTCGACGCCGCCAAGCGCGCGCTCGAGGCCGCTCCGGCCGACGAAGCCGCGCGCTCCCTCGTCGAGGAGCTCTTGTCGGTGGCCGACACGCGTTCGGCCGCCGCCTCGCTCCTCGACGAGATCTATGGCGCGCAGGGCGCGTACGCCAAGCAGGCGGACATGCTCGAGGTGCTGGTGGCCACCGCGCCGTCCAAGGCCGACCGGCTCGAGCTCTACCAGCGCCTCGCCGCCGTGCGCGAGGAGCGCCTCTCCGACGTCGGCGCCGCCTACGACACGGTCGTGCGCGCGGTCTCCGAGTTCCCGAGCGAGCTGTCGCTCTGGGATCGGCTGAGCGTGCTCGCCAACCGTGGCCGTCGCACCAAGGCGTTCGTCGAGACGCTCGTTGCGGCGCTCCCCGAGTCGGGCGAGAGCGGTCTCCCCGCCAAGGTCGAGCTCGATCTCGCGGAACGCCTCGCGACCTTGCTCGTGGAGTCGCTCGGCGATTCGACGCGGGCCAAGCCGTACCTCGCGCGGATCCTCGAGAAGGATCCCACGAACGAGCGCGCGTTCTTGCGCCTCAAGCAAATCCTCACCCAAGGCGAGGATTGGACGGCCCTCGAACGTCTCTACGAGCGCGCGGTCGATGCGGCCGGCGAGACCTCGCAGAAGGCGTCGCTCCTCGCCGAGATCGCGCTCGTCGCCGAGGAGATCACCGGCGACAAGGCGCGCGCGATCGCGCACTACCGTCGCATCCTCGAGATCGAGCCGGAGCACGAGCAAGCGGCCCGCGCGCTCGACTCGCTCTATACGGGACAGGGCGAGTGGGCCAGCCTCGTCGAGCTCCTGACGGCGCGCCTCTCGCGCGCGGTCGGCGAAGACGCGCTCCAAATCAAGCAGCGGATCGGTGTCCTCACGTACGAGCGCCTCGATCAGCCCGAGCGCGCCCTTGCCTTGCTCGAAGAGGTGCTCTCGGCCGACCCGCTCGCCGAAGACGCGCGCGAGGTCGCCGAGAGGTGCCTCGCGAACCCGGCGCTCCGCGCTCGCGCGGCCAACGTCCTCGAGCAGGTCTACGTCGCGCAGGACAAGGCGCGCGACCTCGTCCGCATCCTCGAGATTCGTCTCGAGACCGAGCAAGGCTCCGCCGAGAGGCGCGAGCTTTTGCGACGCATCGCCGAGCTCCGCGACGAGCGCATCAACGAGGGCGCGTTCGAGGCCTACGCGCGCCTCGTGCCCGCCGCGCCCGACGACGCGCACGCGCGCGCGCGCCTCATCGAGCTCGCGCCCAAGGTCGGCGCCTGGGAGGAGGCGGCGCGCGTCCTCACCGACGCCGCGAAGGCCGCGACGACGCCGCAGCCGCGCGCCGAGATCCTCAGCGAGGTGGCGCGGATCTACGAGGATCACTTGGGGGCGCGCGAGCGCGCCGAGGGCGTCTATCTCGAGGTGCTCGAGATCGATCCCGACGACGCGACGCTCGCGCTCCCCGCGGCCAAGGCGCTCGAGCGCCTCTACGTCGAGAGCGGACAGAACGCCGAGCTCGTCAAGATTCTCCGCGTTCAGGTCAAGCTCGAGGACAACACGGACGTGCGGCGCGCGCTCTTCGGGCGCATCGGCGTCTTGTCCGAGAACATGCTCGACGACGCGCGCGGCGCGATCGAGGCTTGGCGCACGCGTCTCGAGGAGGACCCGGTCGACGAGGAGGCGCTCCACGCGCTGGATCGACTCTACGAGCCGGCCGGGGAGTGGCGTCCGCTCGTCGACGTGCTCCGCGCACGGGAGCGTCGCGCCGACGGCGAATCTGCGCGACGCGCGTTGATGGAGCGCATCGCCGACACCTTGGCGACGCGCATCGGTGACACCGGAGAGGCCATCCTCGCGTACCGCGCGCTCGTCGACGAGCTCGGCCCGGAGAAGTCGTGGCTCACGGCGCTCGAGTCGCTCTACGAGAAGGAAGAGAAGTGGAACGAGCTCGCCGAGACGCTCGAGACCGAGCTCTCGCGCGCCGACCAAGACGGTGATCGCCTCGCCGTCCTCGCGCGCCTCGGGCGCGTTCGCAAAGGGCACTTGTCCGACTTGGCAGGCGCTCTCGAAGCGTATCGTCAAGCGCTCGACGTCGACGCGACGCACGCCCCGAGCCGCGAGGCGCTCGAGGCCCTCCTCGACGACAAGGACGGCCGTCGCGAGGCTGCGTCGATCCTGAAGCCGATCTACCAGCGGGAGGGAGCGGCCGCGAGCCTGCTCCGGACGTTGGACATCGAGGTCGAGTACGAGGACACGCCGGACGGAAAGCTGCGCGTCTTCGGTGAGGCCGAAGAGGTCGCCGAGTCGGCGCTCTCCGACGCCTCCCGCGCGTTCGGCTATGCGTCGCGCGCGCTCGCAGTGGCGGCCGCCGAGCCCGAGCTTCCGCGGTGGCTCGCCATCGGTGACCGGCTCTCCGACGCGCTTTCGCGCCACGCCGAGTACGTCGAGCTCCTCCGCAAAGTGCTCGCGGACGTGACCGACGAGGACCAGTCGCTCGAGCTCTCGCTCAAGATCGCCGGGCTCGCACAAGCGCGCCTGTCGGACGAGGGCCTCGCGCGAACCTACTACGTGAAGGCGCTCGAGATCCGCGAAGGCGAGCCTCGCGCGCTCGAGGCGCTCGAGGGCATCTACGAGCGGGGCGGGGACGCGCCGCAGCTACTCGACGTCCTGAAGAAGCGCGCCGAAGCGGCGCCCACTGACTCGGCGCGCGTGAAGCTCCTCGCGCGAGAGGCGCGGCTCCTCGAGGAGTCGCTCAAGGACTCGGCCGCAGCGATCGACGTCCACCAGACGATCATCGACATCGCGCCTGAGGCCGAGTCTTACTCGGCGCTCGAGCGGCTCCTCGCCGCGGCCGAGCGTTGGGACGACCTCGTGGCGCTCTACGAGCGGCAGATCGGTCTCGGACCGGCGGCCGAACGGCGCGCCATGCTCCACTACGAGCTCGGCAAGGTGCTTGAGGGCAAGCTCGGGGATTTCGAACGCACGTTCGACCAGTACGAGCAGGCACTGCGGCTCGATCCCCAGCACGGCCCGACCGTCGCGGCGCTCGCGTCGCTGATGGAGCGGCCGGAGCACGCGTTCCGCGCCGCCACGATGCTCGAGGACGTCTACTTGGCGCGCCTCGACTGGCGGAAGGTGATGGAGACGATCGAGGCGCGGCTCGCGGTCTGCGACGACGCCGGCGAGCGGGTGCACCTCCTTCGGCGCCTGGCCAAGCTCCACGAAGAGCAAGAGGAGAACTACTCGGCCGCGCTCGACGCGACCGCGAAGCTCCTCGGCGAGAACATCGCCGACGAAGAGACGTGGGAGGAGCTCGAGCGGCTCTCGCGCGTCGCGAACGCCGAGGCGCGCCTCGGGGAGATCTACGCCGCCGAGCTCGCCAAGAAGACAGAGGACGACGCGTCGACGGCCAAGCTGTCCATGCGCACGGGCCAGATCTTCGCAGCCCAGAAGGACCTCGAGCGCGCGCTCGCGTTCTATCGACGCGCGCTCGCCTTCGATCCCGAGTCGGCTGAGGCGTTCACCGCCGTGGACCGCGCGCTCATCGAGCTGGCGCGGCCGGCCGATCGCGCCGCGCTCTATCGCGCGTCGCTCGAGTACAAGAACGACCCGCCGGCGCGACTCGACACGCTGCACACGATCGCCGGTATCGAGGAGGACGCGCTCCACGACGACGCCGGCGCGATCAACACGCATCGCGCCGCGCTCGAGGTCGAGGAGACGGACGGAACGTCGCTCGACGCGCTCTCTCGTCTCTACCGGCGCGCCCAGCGTTGGTCCGATCTCGCCGATCTCTTCCGTCGCCGAGCGGAGATGAGCGCGGTGCCCGACGAAGAAGCCGCGTTCCGCCTGGAGCTCGCGCGCGTCCTCGAGACGAACCTCTCGGACGAGCCGGGGGCGATTGGCGAGTACCAGAACGTCGTCGAAGTGGCGTCGAGCTCCACTCACGCCACGGACGCGGTGCGTTCGCTCGAGCGGCTGCTCGAGAAGGCGGAGCACAAGGCTCGAATCGTCGCGATTCTCGCGCCGATTTACGAATCGTCCGCCGACTGGAAGCGCCTGGTCACCATCGCCGGCGAGAAGCTGCGCATCGCCGAGACCGACTCCGAGCGCGTCTCCGTCCTGCGCGAGACGGCTCGGCTGTGGGAAGACCAAGGCAAGGACCTCCAAAAGGCGTTCGAGTCGATGCGCGACGCGTTCGTGCTCGATCCGGAAGATGGCGAGAGCCGCGCCGAGCTCGATCGGCTCGCCGAGGCCACCAAGCGCTGGGACGATCTCGCGGCGGCGTACGAACGTGGCATCGAGCGGACGGAGGGAGTCGCCAAGAAAGAGCTCCTTACGGCGCTCGCCACGCTCCACGACAAGCGGCGCGACGACCCGCGGCGCGCCCTCGACGCGTGGGACCGCCTCTTCCAGCTCGACGAGAGCGACCTCGCTCCCCTCGACGAGATGGACGCGCTCGCGACCCTCCTTTCGGATTGGAGCGTCCTCGTGCGCGTCCTCGCGAAGCGTGCGGAGCTGATCGCCGACGACGAAGAGCGAGCCTCCTCGTGGCGGCGCATCGGTGAAGCGCGGCGCGACATGCTCGACGACGCGCATGGCGCCATCCAGGCCTACGAGCGCGCGCTCGAAATCGAGCCCGAGAGTGCCTACACCATCGACAACCTCATCCCACTCTACGAGGACAAGAACGATGCGGCGCGGCTGGTCGATCTCTATCGCCGTCGCATCGAGCTCTCCGGCGAAGACGACGAGGGGCTCAAGTTCGAGCTGCACCTCGCCGCCGCACAGCGCTACGAAACGGGCCTGAACGATCGGCGCGAAGCGATCCGCGAGCTCGCGCTCGCTCACGAAGTGAAGCCGGGCGAGCGGGACGTCGTTCGACGCTTGGGCGAGCTCTACGCGGCCGAGCGCCTCTTCCCCGACCTCCTCGAGAACTTGAAGCTCCAGGCGGCCGAGGAGACCGACGCCGCGGCGCGCCTCGCGCTCAAGAAGCGCATTGGCGCCCTCCTGTCGCACGAGCTCGACGACGGCCCCGCCGCAGTCGAGGCCTATCGTGACGTCTTGGACAGCGGCTACGACGCGGAGGCCGTGCAGGCGCTGCGCGAGCTCGGGCAAAAGCGGGAGGAGCTTCGCGCCGACGTCGTCGACGTGTTGGAGCCCGTGCTCCGCGCGGCGAGCCGTCACCAAGAGCTCGCCGACGTCCTCGAGATGCGTCTCGATGCCGACAGCGATCCGCACGCACGCGCGACCACGCTGCGTGAGATCGCGCGCCTCGCGGGGAGCGAGGTCGGCGATTGGGAGCGCGCGGAGAAGGCTTTGCTCCGCGCGCTCGGCGAGGAGCCGGTGAACCCGGACGTGCACACCGATCTCGAGGCCGTCGCCGAGCGGCGCGGCACCGAGTCGTTCCGTCGCTACGCCGACGCGCTGGCCGAGCGAGCCGGCGCGACGCTCGAAGCGCCAGTCGCCGCCGAGCTCTACTCGCGCCTCGGTGCGATCGCGGAGAACAAGCTCGAAGAGCACGAGCGCGCGGCGCGGGCGTACGCGTCGGCCGCCGACCAGGGCGGGGACAACGACACCGTGCTCGCGGCCCTCGATCGGCTGTACGGCCGCATCGGCGACGCGCGTGCGCTCGCGGGCGTCCTCGAGCGGCGCGTGAGCCTGGGTGAAGAGCCGGCCAAGCAGGCCGAGCTCCTTCACCGGCTCGGCAGTCTCCAGCAGAAGGAGTTCGGTGACGCCGCGACGGCGCTCGCGACGTTCCGTACGGCGCTCGATCGCTTCGCGGAGCACGAGCCGAGCCGCCTCTCGCTCGAAGCGCTCCTCGACGACAAGGCGCTCTTCGCAGACGCCGCCGAGGCTTTGGAGAGCGTGTATCGTGCAACCAATCGATCCGCCGAGCTCGCGTCGCTGTTCGAGCGGCGCGTGGAGCGTGCCGAGGGCGGGGACCGCATCCGGATGCGCCTCGACCTCGCGCGCGTGCTCGAGGAGATGGTGGGCGATGCCCGACGTGCCCAGCGCACCCTCGAGGCGGCGCTCCGCGAAGACCCGACCGACCCTGACGTCCTCTCGGAGGTCGAGCGCTTGGCGCCGACCACCGACGGATGGAAGGACGCCGAAGCGGCCCTCGCCGAAGGCCTGGCCAAAGCAGAGTCGCTGTCCGGGACCGGACGCTCCGAGCTGTGGGCCAAGCTCGCCACCTGGCGGCGCGATCGACTCGCTGATCCGCGCGGCGCCGAGTCGGCGTTCGTCGAGGCGCTGTCCACCGACTCGGAGAACGGAGAGCTTCTCCGGCAGCTCGAAGACCTGCGTCGCGCTCCTGGGCGCGAGCGTGAGCTCATCGAGACCCTCCGCACCCGCACCAAGCTGGAGCACGATCCGAGCGATCGGCGTGCGCTCCTCAAGGAAGCGAAGGAGCTGGCGGAGGGAGCGCTCCAAGACTCCGCGCTCGCCGAGAGCTGCCTCCGCGATTTGCTCGCGGAGGACGAGGGCGACGCTTGGGGGCTCGAGGAGCTGGCGCGCCTCCGTGAGGCGGCCGGCGACGTCAAGGAGGTTGCCGAGCTCCTCTCGCGGCTCGCGCACGTCGAAGCCGACGCCGAAAAGGTGGCGGCGGTGCGCCATCGCCTCGGCCGGCTGCTCGCGCACAAGCTCGAAGACTCGCCGCGCGCCATCAAGGTGTACGAGGTGCTCGTCGAAGAGCGCCCTGCGGACACCGAGGCCGCGGTAGAGCTCCGGCGCCTGTATACGGAAGGCGGTCGCCAGCGCGATCTCGTCGAGCTTCTTCGCAAGCTCGTCGACCGCGCCGAGTCGAAAGACGATCGCGTGAAGCTGCGCCTCGACCTGGCCAAGCTCGAGGAGACGCTCGGCGAGCGCACTCAGGCCGCCGACACCTACCGTGATCTCCTGGGCGAAGAGCCCGATCACAACGAGGCGGTCCTCGCGCTCTCCGAGCTTCTCGAGAAAGACGGCCGCGACGAAGAGCTGGCCGATCTCATGAGCGCGCAGATCGCGCGCGCCAAAGAGCGGGGCGATACGGCGGCCGAGCTCTCGCTCGAGGTGCGCCTCGGTCAGATGTTCGAGACTCGGCTCAAGGACCCCGATCGCGCGCTCCAAGCGTTCGAGTCGGTGCTCTCGCGCGAGCCCAAGCACGAAGGGGCACTGTCTGCGGTCGCTCGCTTGAACGAAGAGCGCGGCGACCTCGCCGGTGCCGAGCGTGCGCTCGCAGCGCTCGTCGATCTCGCGAGCGGACAGGCCGGCGTCGACCTCGCGTTGAGGCTCGCCGACACGCGCTCCAAGATGGGTGAGCTCTCCGGCGAAGAGGCCGCCCTCCGGCGCGCCATCGGCTTCGACGGAGAGGCGAGGAAGCCGCGCGAGCGATTGCGTGAGCTCCTCTCCAAGGACGGCCGTCACGCCGACCTCGCCGCGGCGATGGTCGACGAAGCGGACTTCATCACGCAGAAGCACCCCGACGTCGTCGTGGCCGCGCCCGCACCGGCGGCCCCGGAGACGCGCGGCTCGATGCGTCCTGCGGGAGCGTCCGCGCCGCCGCCGCCCCCGGTGGCCGAGCCCGTTGCGCAGGTGCTCAAGCTCCTCCGCGGCGCGGCGGATGTGCACATCAAGGAGCGCGAGGCCCCGGCCGATGCCATTCCGCTCCTCGAGCGCGCGGCGACGCTCGTCCCACACGATCGCGAGCTGCTCCTCCTCTTGTGCGACACGCTGGTCAAGCTGTCGCGCGAGCGGGAGGCCGCCGTCGTTCTCGAACGGATCATCGCGTCGTTCGGTGGACGTCGCACCAAGGAGCTCTCGCTCTATCACCATCGGCTCGGTCAGACGCTCGCCAAGCTGGGCGATCGCGCGGCTGCGCTCGAACAGTTCGACATGGCCTTCCGCATCGACCCGGGCTCGGTGAGCGTGCTTCGCGACCTCGGCGTGCTCGCGCTCGAGACCGACGATCTCGACCGCGCGCAGAAGAGCTTCCGCGCGCTCTTGCTCCAGCGCCTCGACGATGCGAGCGGGATCTCCAAGGGCGAAGTGTTCTTCTACCTCGGAGAGATCAGCGCCAAGCAGGGCGACCGCACGAAGGCCGTTCAGATGTTCGAGCGTGCCGTGGAGAGTGAGCCCAACCTGGAGCGCGCCAAGTCTCGGCTCTCGGAGCTCAAGTCGAGCTGATCTGACCCGAGAAGTACGACCGTGAACGACGCACGCGCCAGGGGAGGGGACGTGACGGCGACGACGACGAAGACGCTTGCGACGCACGCGGCTGCGGAGGGGGAGATGGGGAGCGCATGGCATGCGTTCCTCGGCTTCGCCTTGGGCGTCGTGGCTTGGTTGTGGCTGCGCACGTTGCGCCTCGAGGTGCGCGAGCACGCGGCGCTTGCCGGTGCGCGGGACCGGCGATGGGTGCTCTGCTTCCACCACGGGCGGCAGTTTCCGCTTCTCGCGTGGCGACGACGCGGTCCCACCACGGTCCTCGTGAGCCTCTCGCGCGACGGCTCACTCCAGGCGCGCGCGCTCGCGCTCCTCGGCTTCAGCGTGGTTCGTGGCTCGTCGTCGCGCGGTGGCGCGCGCGGTCTCGCCGCGCTCGTGACGCGGATCAAGCGTGGGAGCCTCGACGCCGCGTTCGCGGTCGACGGTCCGCGCGGCCCACTCGGCGTCGTGAAGGAGGGCGCGCTCGTGGCGGCGCGCGCGACCGGCGCGGTCCTCGTGCCGATGGGCAGCGCAGCTCGGCGCGGGCACGTCCTCGGTCGCGCGTGGGACCGCTTCCTCATCGCATGGCCGCTCTCGCGCGCGTCGGTCGTGCTCGGCGCACCCATCGATCCGGACGGTCACGACGCAGCGGCGGAGCTCGAGCGCGCCATCCACGAAGCCAACGCCGAGGCCGAGCGATGCGTAGCGTAGCGGTGCTCGACGGTGTGCTCGTCCCGAGCGACCGAGCGACGATTCCCATCAGCGATCGCGGCTTCCTCTACGGGGACGCGGTGTTCGAGATTCTTCGCACGTACGACGGCGCTCTTCCGTTCGCCGCCGAGCACGTCGAGCGGGCGGTGGCGGCGGCGCGCACGCTCGGGATCACGGACGAACACACCAGCGCCGAGTCGCTGCTTCACGCGCTCGATGCCGCCGTGCGCGCGGCCAGCCTCGCGCCGGGTGAGGACGCGGTGCTCCGCCTCGTCGTGACCCGCGGAGACGGCGCGGGCATCGACGTGCCCGAGCGCGCGATCGCGCGCGTGGTCGTGACCGTGGCGCCCTACGTGCCGAGCCCGAGTTTGGCCAATGGCCTCGTCGCCGTGACCGCGGCGCGCGTCGGCGTGATCCCCGGGCTCAAGACGGGCAGCTACTTGGGTAACGTGCTCGCCCGACGCGCGGCGAGATCGGCGGGAGCAGACGAAGCCGTGTTCGTCGAAGACGGTGCGCTCCTCGAGTGCGCCGGCGCCAACCTGTTCGCGGTGAGCGCGCGAGGCGTCTCGACTGCGCCCGATGAGGCCGGTGTTCTCCCTGGGATTACCCGCCGACACGTCGCGGAGCTCGCGCGCGATGCCGGCCTCGATGTCTCGTGGAAGGCGCCCCGCCTCGATGGAATGGCCAGCGTGAGCGAGCTCTTTGCGACCTCCTCTGTCCGGGGCGTCGTTCCCATCCGCGAGCTTCGGGTCGATGGGCAGGCGGTTTTTCGACGGGCGGATTGGCCGGTGACCAGTCGGCTGGCCGATGCCTGGCAGCGCTTGGCACGGAGCTTGGCCGTCGGCTGAGAACCCGGCAAAATTGCCGCTCGCGCCGCTCCGGTTGAACATTCGCACGCGGCGCTCGTCGAAAACCATGGCCCCCATCGCCTACGCATCGCCTAAGCGGGCCCAAGAGGAGACAGACCCCATGCAGGTTCGTTCCGCGCGCCTTTCCTTCGCTTCTCTCTCCACGCTGATCCTCGCCGGCGCCTTTGCCGTGGGCTGCAGCGTCTCGGTCGAGGTCAAGCCGCCCCACCGCTACAACGGTTCCGAGCAGACCAAGGCCGCCAACGCGGACTTCAACCTCGAAGAGATCACGATCACCAACCAGAACGGTGGTCTCCAGGTGGTGGGCGACTCGAGCGTCACCAAGATCACGGCTTTGGTGAAGCCATTCGCGCTCGCCGAAGAGGGGACGCCCCAGGCCGACGCCGACGCCGCGCTCAAAGAGATCTACGACTCGCTCACCATCGACGAGTCGAGTGGCAAGGTCACCGTCAACTGTGGTCAGGCGCGCTCGGCACACGGAAAGGTCTCCACCGGCAACACGGGCTGCGAGCTCGTGGTCAAGGTTCCGACGGGCAAGGGCGGCGTGAAGCTCTCCGCGACCAACGGCAACGGAGATCTCACCGCGAGCGGGCTCACGGCGGCCGATGGCGGTCAGGTCAGCGTGAAGTCGAACAACGGAACGGTGAAGGCCACCGTCACCGGCGGCGCCAAGGTCTCGAGCGGCAACGGCGACGTCGAGGCGAACCTCGCGCCCACCAAGGGCTCCACCATCGATGTCAGCACCGAGAACGGCGACATCGACCTCTCGCTCCCGAGCGACTTCGCGGCGGACGTCATCTCGCTCAAGGCCGGCAAGGGCGTGAACATCAGCGGCTTCTCCGACCTGACGTCGTCGAGCACGTCGCGTGGCACCAAGGGCGCCGGCGCCGCCAGCCTCACGGCGAAGGCGAGCGACCTCGGCGCGCTGAACATCAAGTCGCGCTGATTCGGGTCGGGTCGTCCGACGAGGGCCGTCCGGGCATCACGCTCGGACGGCTCTTCTCATTTGGCCGCGACTGCGACCGCGTCGATCTCGACGCGCGCGCCCTTGGGGAGCGCGGCGACTTGCACCGTCGCGCGCGCCGGCGGCACGTCTTTGAACCACTTGCCGTACACCTCGTTGACGGCGGCGAAGTCATTCATGTCGACGAGGAAGATGGTGGTGCGCACCACGTTCGCGAACGTGACGCCCGCGGCCTCGAGGACGGCGGCGAGGTTCTTCATCACGCGCTCGGTTTGGACGCCGATGTCGCCCGTGACGAGCGCGCCCGTCGCCGGATCGAGCGGGATTTGCCCGCTGCAGAACACGAAGCCGCCGGCCGAGATGGCCTGGGAGTAGGGACCGATCGCCGCCGGGGCGTTCGCCGATGCAATCGCACGCATGCCCGTCAGCTACCACGCCGGGCGCGCCGCGTCGAAGGTCGCCGGCGCCCGTCGCGCGTCTACATGCGCTGACGACCGGCGAGCGCGCGACCCATGGTGATGGGATCGGCGAACTCGAGGTCGCCGCCGTGAGGCACGCCGCTGGCGATGCGTGAGATGCCGAGATCGAGCGCCGCGAGCTCGCGCTTGAGGAGGAGCGCAGTAGCCTCTCCGTCGACGCTCGGCGGGGTCGCGACGATCACCTCTTTGACGCCGTCTTCGCGGATCCGGCTCATGAGCTTGTCGAGCGGCAGGTCTTCGGGCCCCACGCCCTCGAGGGGCGAAAGGAGCGTGCCCAAGACGAAGTACCTCCCGCGCATCGAGCCGGCCCGCTCGATGGCGATGAGATCATGGACGCGCGCGACGACGCACAGGAGCGACGCGTCGCGCTTCGTATCACGGCAGATGGCGCAGACCGCGCGGCGGGATTCAGGGTCGATCTCGGCGATGTTGCCGCAGCGCTCGCAGGGCCCGATGTGCTCTCGGAGCGCGGCGAGCTCGCGGCCGAGCCCGTCCGCGAGCTCGGGATCCGCGGTCAAGAGGAAGAGCAAATAGCGCTGCGCCGTCTTCTCGCCGACGCCGGGCAGGCGCGCGAGCAGGCTCTGGAGCCGCCGAGTGCGCGCCGGAAGCATGTCAGGTGACGCCGGGGACCTTCATGCCGCCGGTGGCCTTTTCGACCTCGGCCTCCATCGCCTTCGACGCCTGCTCCAGGCCGCTGTTGATGGCCGCGCATGCGCCGTCGAGCGCGAGCTCGATGCCCTCGGACTTGAGGAAGTCGGGGTCGATCTCGATCTTCACGACCTTGCCGCCGAGGGTGACGGTCGCTTTGACCTTGTCACCCACCGCGGTGGACACGAGCTCGTTGTCTTTGACCGCCGCCTTGGCTTGCTCGACCTTGCGCTGCATGCGCGCGGCCTGGCGCATCAGCTCGTTCATTCCGCCGCGAAACTGCATGGCCCAGGTCTAGACCGAAAGCGGCTCGCCGGGAAGCCGGGAGCGCGCCCCAGCCCGGCTCACTACGTCACTCTTTGGGCTCGTCGGACGGGAGGCGGATTTCTCTGACCTCGGCGTCGAAGAGGCGAATCGCTTCGACCACGAGGGGATGGGCGAGGGCGGTGGCGCGGGCGGCCGCCGTTCGGGCCCGCTCCCGCTCGGCGTCGACCCCGGCGAGCGTGGCCTTGCCGATCAGGTTCTTGGCCGAGAGATCGAGCTCCACCGAGGTGGGCGCGCCGAAGTGGGCGCGGACCTCGCGCGTCAGATGGTCGAGTGCTTCGGGCTCGGAGGCTTGAGCCGCGAGAAACGAGCCCTGCTCGTAGGCCAGGCGCACGCGCTCCTTCGTGAGCTCGAGGACGACCGCGTGATCATAGAGCGACGCGACCGCCGGCTTCGCCGCGCGCACGCGGTTGACGATCGTGCGGTACGCGTCGAACTCGCTCTCGCTCACGGTGTGAACGAGCGGCGCCTGCGGCTCGGTGGCGTTCGCCGCGCTCGACGGCCTTTGCGGCAACGGCTCGTGCGATGGCCGTCGCGAGGGCGGCGGCGCCTCGGGCGGGGCTTCGGGCGGCGTGACCGCGAGGGCGAGCGCGCCGTGCGCGCCCGGGTAAGGCGTGTTCCACGGTTCCGGCGCGGCCGACGGACGGCGGGGCCTCGCGCTCGCCGGTCCGATGCCCGCGCTCGCCCCTGGTGCGCTGGAGGCGCGCGGACCGCGCGACTCGGGCGAGATGTCCGGGACGGCGAACGGCCCCGAGCCGCTCTCGGCGCCTCCGCGCGCGGAGCCGATACGGAGCTCGCTCGTGACGCTGGTCGCCGCGCTGCGCGACCCACCGCCGCCGCCGCGCGGCGCTGGAGCCGGCGCTCCGCCGCCGAGGCGCTTCTCGAGGTCGGCGACGCGGACGAGGAGCTCGTCGAGCGCGAGGAGCGGCGGCCGCCGGGCCAAGCGAACGAGGAGCATCTCGAACGCCGCGCGCGGCTGCCCGCTCCGGACGACGTCGTCGAAGCCCTTCGAGAAGCCTTGGTAGACGCGCGTGAGATCGTCGAGCTCGGCGCTCTCCGCGAGGGCGACCACGTCGGCGACTTCTTCGTCGGCGAGGTCCAAGAGCTCGCGCGCGCCCGGACCGCCCACTTTGGCGACCACGAGATCGCGGAGGTGACGCAAGAGGTCGCGCGCGGTGTGCGCGATGTCGAAGCCTTGCTGGGCCACGCCGTCGATCACCTTGAGCGCGGCGAGCGGCTCGCCCTTCACGAGGGCGCCCGCGAGATCGTGGAGGATGCGTCGCTCGGCGACGCCGAGGACGCGGGCCACGTCTTCGGCGGCGAGCTTCTGTCCGCTGAATGCGATGACCTGATCGAGCAGGCTCATCGCGTCGCGCATCGAGCCGGCCGCCTCGCGGGCGAGGATCGAGATCGCGGCCTCCTCGGCGTCGATCTTCTCGAGGCCAAGCACGTGACGGAGCCGCTTGGCGATCGTCTGCGTGGGGAGGAGCTTGAAGTCGTAGCGCTGGCAGCGCGAGAGGATGGTGACCGGGACCTTGTGGACCTCGGTGGTCGCGAAGATGAACTTCACGTGCGGAGGCGGCTCCTCCAAGGTCTTCAAGAACGCGTTCCACGCCGCGTTCGAGAGCATGTGGACCTCGTCCACGATGTAGATCTTGAACCGGTCACGCGCTGGGCGGAACGCCAAGCCCTCCTGCAACCGGCGGACCTCGTCGACGCCGTTGTAGCTCGCGCCGTCGATCTCCTGGACGTCCATGTCCGTGCCTTGGGCGATCTCCGTGCAGGCTGCACACGTTTGGCACGGCGTGGCCGTCGGGCCGGTGGCCTTCCCATCGGCGCCGAGGCAGTTCAGGCACTTGGCGAGGAGGCGGGCGCTCGTCGTCTTGCCGACGCCGCGGACACCCGTGAAGAGGAACGCGTGCGCGACGCGCCCGAGGGCGATCGCGTTGGCCAGGGTCTTGGCCACGTGCTCCTGACCGACCAAATCTTCGAACGATTGCGGACGGTACTTTCGCGCCAGGACGAGGTAGCTCACCGCGAGATCGTTACCAAAGCTCGCGGCCGGGCGCGATAGGCGGCGCGTCCACGGAGGACGAAAGCGTTCAACCTGTCCCGGCGCGGCCGACGCACGCACGTCGAACGGCAAATTCCGCGGAATTTGCGATGAATGATCTTGGCGTGGGCATTGCTCCTACTCGGTGCACACGGGGCCCAAACGGCCCCCTTACCGACGATGAGGAAGACCATGAGCACGAACAACCAAGCGGTGATGACGGAGCTTTCGAGCGAAGAGTTGGAGACGGTCGAGGGCGGGATCGGCCTCCTCGAGCTTTCGTCGGCGGCGGGGCACTTGGGGCGTGCGTTCGGCCTCGGCTACGCCGTCGGTCAGGCCATCAACGCCGGGTTCGAAGCGGTGACGGGGACCACGATCGGCAGCGCCGTGTACGATCTCGTGAACGGGTGAGTGCGAGGGCGAATGGGGCGGGCGCCGCGGGCGTTCCAGGCATCGTGGAACACTCGACGGGCGCCCCGACCTCGGCTCCGATGTCCGGATGAACCTCTCGCGGATGGGCATCGGACGCTTCGTCGCTCTCGCCGGCGGCATCGTCACGGCGATCGCCGCTTGCCAGCGTGCTCCCAGCGGCACCGCGCCGCGCCATTCGATGGACGCCGCGGCGCCTGGCGTGGCGCTGTCCGTCGCCAGTGCTTCGCCGACGTCACCGGATGCCTCCAAGCCCGCGGTCCCCGAGGGTCCGGAGTGGCTGCCGCCTTTCGACTTCGGGCCGCCGGGACCGATGGTCGTGCGCGGCTACCCGTCGCCGCTCGACGTCAGCATGAGCGACGCGGTGTCGTTCTACGGATGGACGCGCGCGGGAACGTTTTCCTACTGCGCGTTCGACGTGTGCTGCGCCGAGAACCAATCCTCGTGCACGGAGCTTCAATCCGACGGCAAGGAGACGCGCATCAGCGCCTTCGACGCGAAGGACGTTCGCGGCGCGCTCAAGCAGCTCCGCGCGTTCGTCAAAGACGAGCAGCTCACCGAGGTGAAACGCGGCAAGGAGTTCCAGATGGTTCCGGCGCCGCTGGTTGGCTCGTGGGACTTCGCGCGTGATCTCGTGATTCAGGTGGGCGAGATCGGCCCCAACACGAGCCCCGACGGGGCCACCGGGAGTGCGGCGTCGCTTCGCTTGGGAGGGTCGTATCGCGGTGCGCCGACGGCGTGGGTATGGAGCCAGCCGGTCAGCAAGCTCTGTCGCGAGTATCCTGGCGCATGCATGGGGGCAGCCGCGAACGGCATGGCGATCTCGCCCGACGGCACCGAGCTCGGCCTCGTCGTCTACGAGCGCTTCCCGTCGCACGGATCCATGCACACCGCGTATCGCTTCGTCCTCCGCGAGCTGGCGGCGCGCATCTACAACGCGACGGCGCTCCGTCACCACGAGAAGAAGGACTACCTCGTCGCGGCCGAGCTCTTCGGCGCGGCGGTCCGCGCGAATCCCAAAGAAGAGCTCTACCTCTACAACCTCGCGTGCGCCTGGAGCCGAACGGGCGACGCGCGCGCGCTCGACGCGCTCAAGGCGGCGATCGGCGCGGGGGGCGAGAGGGTGGTGAAGCGAGCGAAGAAGGACGCCGACTTCGAGAGCCTGCGCGCGAATCCCGCGTTCACCGCGCTCGTCGGTCGTCCTTGAAGTGGGCGCGTCAGAGCGTCGGTCGCATGATTCGGAGCACGGGCCGACCATTGGGCCCCACGGCGAGCGGGAAGAACGCGCGGTGCGTCGCCGGATCGACCGCCACCGAGTGGGACGCCGCGCCGGGATGCTCGTGTCCGACGAGCGTGAGCCCCGGCTTGTCGATGTCGAAGATGGCGAGGTCGCCGCTCTCGGCGGCTACATAGAGCCACCCGATCCCCGGATCGATCGCCATCACGTCGGGCCCCGCGCCCGTGCCGGCTAGGACGAGAGTCGGCGCCGCACCGGCGGAGCCGTCGAGCGGGACGCGCGCGAGCGTGTCGTTGCCTTCGCAGGCCACAAAGGCGCTCTCGCCACGCGGAGCGAGACGAACGCCGTGCGCGCCGTCGCAGCCGGGGAGGGGAATCTCACGCGTCTTCTTCGCCGTGACCGGATCGACGGACACGAGCTCGCCGCGTCCGCTGGCGGCGACGACGGCGATCCAGAAGACCGAACGCGGCGAATCGTAGACCACGTTGCCGGTCTCGCGACCGAGCGGCACGTCGACGCGCGCGCCGCGCCCCTCGTCGGCGAGGATCGTGAGCGCGCCGTCGCCTTGCGCGGAGACGCCGACCTTGTGATGCGCGGGGTCCCACGCGATACCGTCGGGCGCGCTCCCCGTCGTCACGCGGGCGAGCTCGGTCATGGCGAGCTCGTCGATGATGACGACGTGGTTGGGGGACGCAGTCACGAACGCGCGCCCCAGCTCCGGAGCGACGGCGACGCCGCGCGCGGTCGGGATCCCGGTCAGCTCCTTCAGAACGCGCCCGGTCGCGAGATCGACGATGAGCACCGAGCCCGCGTTCATGTGCGCGACGACGAGGCGGCCGGCTTTCGCGTCGAGGTCTTGGTAGTCGAAGCGATTCGCCGCGCCGGGGAGCTCGACGTCGCCGACTCGCTCTAGCGGGAGCGAGCCGCGAACGCGAACGCCTTCCGAGATGGGTGGCGTCGGCAGGCCGGGGGCGCTGGCCACGGGAGCGGCGGAGCCGCCAGGCGATCCGCTTCGGCAGCCCGCGGTGAGTGCCAGCGTCACGAACGTTGCGATTCTCATCGCCGATGCCGCGCTTCGCGCGTGCGCGCGTGCTCCGTCTGCCATCTCCGTCCAGCCCCCTCGTTGGGAGCTGATATCACGAGGAGGGCATGACGCTCGACGCACCGGGGAGCCTGGCTGAGCCGTGCGAGCCGCGCGTCGCGTCACGCCCCGCGCGCATCTCGCTGGCGAGGGCGACGCGCGTGTGGGCTCGCATCGGCCTCCTCGGTTTCGGTGGCCCGGCGGGGCAGATCGCGCTGATGCACCGAGAGCTCGTGGACAAGCACCGCTTCATCAGCGAGCCGCGGTTCTTGCACGCCCTCAGCTACTGCATGCTGCTCCCAGGGCCCGAGGCGCAGCAACTTGCAATCTACATTGGTTGGATGTTGCATGGGCGCGTCGGCGGCCTCGTGGCCGGCACGCTCTTCGTGCTCCCGGGCTTCGTGGTCATCCTCTTGCTCGCCGCCGTGTACGCGACCTTCGCGCACGTTCCGTGGGTGGCCGCCGTCTTCCTCGGCCTCAAGGCCGCCGTGATGGCGATCGTGATCGACGCCGTGCTTCGCATCGGCCGGCGCGCCGTCCGCGGGGCGTTCCTCGCCGGCGTCACCGCGACTGCATTCGTCGCCATCTACGCGCTGCGGGTCCCATTTCCGTTCATCGTCCTCGGCGCGGCGGTGCTCGGGGCCGTCGTCGAGCGGGTGCGGCCGACGCTTTTCCCCGCGGCACCCGTCGCCGAAGCCGAGCTCCGCGGCGCGTATCTGATCGACGCCCTTCTCCAACGAGGCGAGCTCGAACACACGCGGCCCGACCTGCGGCGCGCCGTCGCCACGCTCGTCGTCGGTCTTCTGGCGTGGGCCGGTCCGCTCGCGCTCGTCGCGGCGTGGCTCGGGCCAGGGCACGTCGTCGCAGTGGAAGGAGCGTTCTTCGGAAAGGCCGCAGTCGTCACGTTCGGCGGCGCGTACGCGGTCTTGGCTTATGTCGCGCAGCGTGCCGTCGAGACCTACGGCTGGCTCACGCCCGGGGAGATGGTCGACGGGCTCGGCCTCGCGGAGACCACGCCAGGGCCCCTCATCATGGTCGTCGAGTTCGTCGGCTTCCTGGGCGCGTTCCGTGCCCCGGCGCCGCTCGGGTCGCTTGCCGCTGGCGTCCTGGGAGCGGTTGTGACGACGTGGGCCACGTTCGCGCCGTGCTTTCTCTGGATCTTCCTCGGCGGCCCGTACGTGGAGGCGCTCCGGCGAAGTCGTGTGCTCCGCGCCGCCCTCACGACCGTCACGGCCTCGGTGGTCGGTGTGATCATCAACCTGTCGTTGTGGTTCGCGCTCCACACGGCGTTCGATGTGCAACGCATCGAGCGTCTGGGCGCGCTCTCGATCTCGGTGCCGGTCCTCGCGAGCGTCCAGTGGCCGGCGCTCGTCCTCGCCGTCGCCGCATCCATCGCGCTGCTCGGCTTCCGCTTGGGGGTGGAGAGAACGCTCGCGATGTCTGCCGCGGCAGGACTCGTTTGGAGCTGGCTGCGATGAGCGTGGGCACGGTGCGTCTCCGCGCGCTGCTCGCGTCGGCGGCCCTCGTCGCCACATCGGTGTCGTCGCCGGCGTACGCGTATCGACCCTTCGACGGCACCGATGCCGAGGTGGCCGACGAGGGCGAGCTGGAGGTCGAGGTCGGCGCGCTCGGCCTGACGCGGCTCTCGCGCGCCACGACGGCGTACACGCCGTCGCTCGTGGTCAACGCCGGGATCGCGCACTCGTGGGAGCTCGTCTTGGAGGGCCGACCGATTCTCTCACTGTCCGGGAAGACGTCGGATCTCGACGCCCCGTTTCGCGTCGTCGACACCGGCGCGTTCTTGAAGCGCGTCGTGCGCGAGGGCGCGCTCCAGGGCGCATCGGGACCGAGCCTCGCCGTCGAGCTCGGCACCCTGCTCCCTGAGCTCCACGACGACTCGCGGCTCGGATCGAGCGCCGCGCTCATCGCGTCGGAGCACCTCGCGACATTCACGACGCACCTCAACTTGGCGGGCGCGCGCACGCGTGACGGTGGCACCAAAAGCTTCGTCGGCTTGATCGTCGAAGCGCCCCAGTCGTGGCGCGCGCGTCCCGTGCTCGAGCTCGCCACCGAGGCCGAGAGCGGCGCCGCGGCGCCGCGCAGTTGGTCCGCGCTGGAGGGCGTGATCGTGCACGTTACAGCGGACGTCACCGCCGACTTCGCGACGCGGCTCGTTCGCGTCGGTGACGGGACGATCGAGGAGGTTCGCGCCGGGCTCACGTGTACGCTGGGCGTCGGGGCCTCACCGCAATGACACGCAATGACATCGGCCCTCAGCGATGACGCCGATCGCCCGAAGCTCCCTGATTGCCGTGACCGCGGGTGCGCTCTTCGGAGCGACCGCGCCGGGCGTGGCCTTCTTCGGGAGAGGAGCTGGCCCGTCGGCGACGGCGACGCTGCTCTACGCCGGTGCCGCGCTGGGCGCGCTCGCCGTCCGAGCTGCGGCGCGCGAGGCGGCCGTCCCGAGGCGCCAAATGCCGCGACTCGTCTTGGTCGCGGCGCTGGGCGCGGCGCTCGCGCCCACGTGTCTGGCCTTCGGGTTGCAAACGACCGGGCCGCTCGCGGCTTCGCTGCTCTTGAACCTCGAGGCGATCTTCACGGTGGTGCTCGCGTGGGTGGTCTTTCGCGAGCACGTGGGGACACGCGTGGTCTCCGCCGCCGGGGCGATGCTCGTCGGTGGTGCGCTACTCGCCCTACGCGGACACGACACGCGCGGCGATGCGCTCGGTGTTCTTGCGGTGACGGTGGCGACGCTCGCGTGGGCACTCGACAACACGCTCACACGTCCGCTCGCCGATCTCGACCCGCGCGCCGTCGTGCGCTGGAAGGCGTCGCTCGGCGCCGTCATGTCGCTCGGGGTCGCGCTCTTCGGCGGTCAGGCTTGGCCGAGGCCCCTCGCCGCGGCGGGGCTCGTCGCGTGCGGCGCCGTCGGCTACGGCGCCAGCCTGCGCCTCTACCTCCGCGCGCAGCGAGCGCTGGGCGCCGCGCGCACGGGCTCGCTCTTCGCGGTCGGTCCGTTCGTCGGGGCGGCGCTCTCGTTCGTGCTCGGCGACAGGGCCGGGGCGCCGCTCGTGCTCGGCGCGTCGGTCTGCTTCGTCGTTGCCGTCTACTTGCACCTCACCGAGCGGCACGGCCATCGGCACACGCACGCGGCGCTCACGCACGAGCACTCGCATCGCCACGACGACGGCCATCACACTCACGTGCACGAGCCTCCCGTCGAAGGGGAGCACACGCATTCGCACGCGCACGACGCCGTGGAGCACGACCACCCGCACGCCATGGACCTCCACCACCGCCACGAGCATTGACGGTCGGCTCGGGCACACCGCGCGACTACTCGACGTGGACCTCGCCCATCATGCCGGCCTCGGCGTGCTCGAGGATGTGACAGTGGTACATCCACATGCCCGGCTCGTCGAAGCGCGTGACGAGCTTGAGCGAGCTCTTCATCGGCACGACCACCGTATCCTTGTTGGCGAGCGCGTCCTCGGCGACCGGCACGCCGTTTCGCTCCACGACTTGGAAGAAGAAGCCGTGGAGATGGAACGGGTGGTCCATCTCGCTCTCATTCTTGATGTCGAACCCGCGGACGCCGTCGCGTGGAACCATGAGCACCGGCACATCGGGCGCGGTCTTGTCGTTGATCGTGAAGACGACCTCGCCGGTGGGTAGTGACTTCTCGTTCAGCGCGATAGGGAAGGTCTCCGTCGGCGCGGGAAATCGCGCGATGGTCGCGCCGGTCGTCGGGATCGGCGCGGGCGCCGCCACCGGAGCTCCGTCGAGCAGTACGCGCGCGACCTTGAGCGGCGGATCTTGGCCGGAGTCGTGACCGCGGTCGTACGGATCGGTCATGAGATCGAGCGTCGTTCCCGCTGCGCCGGGCACGTTCAGCATCACGTCGTAGCGCTCGCCGGGAGCGATGAGCAGCCGGTCCACCTCGTACGGCTTGGCGAGCCCGCCGTCGGTGCCGATCACGTGGAGCTTCACGCCCGCCAGCGCGAGATTGAAGAAGCGACCGTTCGCGGCGTTGACCAGCCGGAGCCGCACGGTGGCGCCGGGGCGGAAGCGCAAGGTCGCGTCGGCGACGCCGTCGACGAGGATGGTGTTTCCGCCGCGCCCCATCATCTTCGACGTATCGTCGAGGTAGTCGGGGATCGACCCGTCGGCCTTGAGCTTGATGTCGTCCAAGACGAGCACCTTCTCTTGATCGGCAACCGGCTCACTGTCACCGCGGACGCGGATGGCGCCGTAGAGGCCCTTGTTGACCTGGACGTCGGAGCGGACGTGCGGGTGGAACCAGAAGAGGCCCGCGTCCTTGAGCGTGAACGTGTAGTCGAACGAGGCCCCTGGCGGGATGGGCGCCTGCATCGCCGGCGTGCCGTCCATCGCAGCAGGGAGACGCACGCCGTGCCAGTGAATCGTGGTCGGCTCCGGGAGATCGTTCTTGAAGTGCACGACCAGCTTGTCGCCGACGTGCGCGTCGATGAGCGGCGCCGGAATCGAGCCGTTGTACGTCCAGACGTCGGTAGGCGGCGAGCCGGCGAACGTCTTCTTCGCTGTCTTGGCGTTTAGACGAACCTCGACGACGTGCGGATCGGGGTTCTCGTCGGTGAGCGTGTCGAGGTGCGCGTCGTCGGCCACCTCGGTGGGCGGCGCAGGGCCGGCCTCCTTGCTGCTGCACCCTCCGCCGAGGATCGCGAGGAGCGAGAGCGAAAGCGCGAGTTGTCGCTTCATCGCCGCGCTCCCTTCAGGGCGTGCCCGACTTCTCGTTCGAGTACGGCGAGTAGTCCGTGCCCTTCTTGCAGCGCACGCGGTACGTGTAGCTCGTGCCCGCCGTGAGTGGCGCGTCGTGCTTGTTGTCGACGGTGCCGTCGGGGAGCGTGAAGACGACCTTATAGGCCTCTTTGGCCGACTTTCGCTCGCCTTCGATGGAGTCGCAGTCTTTCTGATTGTTGGTCCACGTGACGTGAAGCCCGCCGGCCATGGCCATGACCATGGTGATGGTCGGCGCCTTGAGCGAGGCCGACGACCCTGCGTCGTCCGACGAGGCGGCGTCGTCGCCACCGTTGGATCCCGCGTCCGACGACGATGGCGTCGAGCTTCCGTCCGAGCTGCTCGAGCAAGCGCCGGCGCTCGCGACGACCGCGAAGGAGAGGGCAATGGCGAGGGACCTCAGGCTCATACGACAACCTCCGAGGTCCAAGTCGCACGCGGTATCCGAGCGGTCAAGGACCATCGGGGTCTCCGGCAGGATGACTCGCCGAAAGGCTCGGGCGGTTGCGGCGCGTGACGCGCGGTTCACCGTGTGCGGCGCGATCACCCTGGATCCGCGCGTGGGGTCGGCCGCAATCGGTCGCACATGCTCGGCCGTTTCGTACCGCGAGATCTTCGACTCGGTGTCGCGGCGCGGATCTTGATGTGTGACCGACATGACCTCGCATGCCGCTCCGCGATCCACAAGTCTTGTCCGCTCGGCGTGCATCGTCTTCGCGACGCTCCTGGCCGCATGCGGCGGCGACGCCGAGGGAGACGACGCGACGACCGGTGACGAAGGCGCAGACGAGGGCGCGCTCCGGGCGGGCAATCAGCTCTCGGAGGCCGACGTCGCGGCGCTGCTTCGCCGCGTGGGCTTCGACGAGAGCAACGTCCCGCGCATGGTCTGCACCGCGAAGTACGAGTCCGGTTTCTACGAGCGCGCTTCGCATCGCAACCGCAACGGGACGGTCGACCGCGGCCTCTTCCAAGTGAACAGCGTGCATCTCCAAGGGACGCCCGGATGTCCGCGCTCGGGCGAGGCGCTCTTCGACGCCGCGACCAACGCAGCCTGCGCGCGGAGCATCTACGATCTCCAAGGCATCAACGCTTGGTACGGCTATCGCGCCCACCGGAGCGAGTGCGAGCGCTACGTCGTCGACGCCGCGCCGGCCGCGACGCGGAGCCCCAGCGCATCGTCGTCATCCAATGGCAAGCCCGGCGGAACGGGCGGAGCGAGCGGCGGCGCCGATTGCGTGTTCCCGACCTTCTCGATGCGCTACGCCGATTGCATCTTCATCCGCTCGCAGAGTCGCTGGCTCCAGTGCGCGGGCGGCCAGCTCGCGAACGCGTCGTTCGACGGTGGCCCCGCGGGCGCGTGCGTCGGCTCGTACATCGCGGAGTGAGCCCGCGACCGGGTGAATTCACGGCGCCGCGTTGTTATGGGCGGGATTGGCGCTGTCGCTGGGCGCGTTACCATGGCGAGTCCACGATGCGGATCGAACGCGAGCTCTTCTTGGTCGTCGCTGCGGGTCTTGCCGCCTGTCACCGCGATGCGGCGGGCCCGGCAGCGGCGATGTCACCTCCGGTGCCCACGAGCACCGCGGTGGTCGGGGTTGTTCCTCCGGCAGCGCCTGTGTCCGCGGCGCCGTCGCCGTCGGATCCGGTCTGCGTGTCCATCGCGGCGGAGAACGACGCAGTCGTCGATGCTGCCTCCGTCGCGTGCGCGCCCGCGACGGAGCCCGCGGAGGGGCGGAAGCGCTTGGAGGACGCTCGCGCATCGGCTGCGTTCCGGCACTGCAAGCGCGACGCACGCGGATGGTGGGCGCTGAAGCTCACGAAGGCGTCGCTTTCTTCGCCAGCCGCCGAGAGCGGCGAGTGGTGCGGGGCGACGCTCGAGTATGTGTGGCTACGCGTCTCGCTCAATGGCGAACGAAGCTCCACGAAGCCCGCGGCCTACAACTCCTTCCGCGACGAGACGACCAACCTCGAGCTGCCCATTCAGTACGACTACGACGGCGACGGCGCGGACGAGCTCATCGTGCAGCGGTCGGACTGGCAGAACGGGAATGGCAGCAGCCAAGAGGCGATCGTCCTTCGCGCCGGGGCGAAGGGGCCCGAGCCGTATCCGGTGGGCTACCGATACGATCGAGTGGTCGACGCGGACCGGGACGGCCGGCCGGACTTGGTGAACGGAGAGTACTTCGTGGGCGTCGGCCCATGCGGGCTCAACGGAGAGACGCTGCTCGGCCCGTCGATGCTCCTGCACGCGTTGGCGGGTGGTCGTTTCTCGCCGAGTGATCACGTCGCCCAGGCATGGGCGGCGGCTGAATGTCCGTACCCTCCCGCACCGCCCCCGTACAGCACGGCCATCCACGCGGCGTGCGCTCGCGTCTGGGGCAAGTCGGCCGAGTCGATCGTGGCGTCGATCAAGAGGCCCGGCCAGTGCGGGATGGAGAATCGTGAGACCGTGAGAGCGCTCGTGAAGGCCGACCCGCCTTTCCCCGCGTTCGTGGGCGCCGGGCCGTCCTACCGAATCCCGCACGCGAATTGACCGCGGTCGCGAGCTTGGGCTCGTCCGAAAAGCATCGAGGCCAGCGAACGTCGCCAGACTTGGCGGGCACGCTGGCCTCGGAGGACCGAAGAAGGCGAACGCTACTTCTTGAGCTCGCTGACGAGCTCGGGCACGGCCTGGAAGAGATCGGCCACGAGACCGTAGTCGGCGACCTGGAAGATCGGCGCGTTCGGGTCCTTGTTGATGGCGACGATCGTCTTCGAGCCCTTCATGCCGGCGAGGTGCTGGATGGCGCCCGAGATGCCGATGGCGAGGTAGAGGGCCGGCGCGACGATGCGACCCGTCTGTCCGACCTGGAGCTCGGGCGGAGCGAAGCCGGCGTCACAGGCGGCGCGGCTCGCGCCGATGGCCGCACCGAGCGAGTCGGCGAGGGGCTCGAGCACCTGGTTGAACTGCTCCTTGAGGGCGCGGCCGCCGGAGACGATGACCTTGGCCTCGCCGAGGTCGGGGCGCTCGCGCTTGGCCGCGTCCATCGACACGAACTCGACGCGCGCCGCAGCGGCGTCGACCGGGGCGACCGCGACCGCCTCGATCGGGCTCGCACCACCGGAGGGCTCGGCGGCCGCGAACTCGCTCTGGCGAACGCTGACGACGTGCACCGGCGTCGTGACCTCGGCGTAGCCGTAGGCGTTGCCGGCGAACATCGGGCGGCGATAGACGAGCTTGTCGCCGTCGGCTTTCACGCTGCTGATGTCGGGCGCGTATCCGGCGCCGAGCTTGGCGGCGACGCGCGGCGCGACGTCCTTGCCGAACGAGCTCGCGGTCACGACGACGACGTCGAAGCCCTTGGCCGCGGCGGCGACGGTGGGCGCGACGCGCTCGGCGAGCGGCTGCGCGACCGACGCGTCGTCGGCGACGAGGACCTTGGCCGCGCCGAAGCCGGTGAGCTCCGCGGCGGCGGCCTTGGCGCCAGCGCCGACGACCAAGATCGAGAAGTTACCCCCGGCCATCTTCGCGAACGAAATGGCGCTGTGCGTGGACTTGCGGACGTGGCCGTCGGCCATCTCCGCGACGACGAGGATGTTCTTCATCTCAGATCACCTTGGCTTCAGAACGGAGCTTGGACACGAGCTCGGGGACGCTCGCCACTTTCACGCCGGCCTTGCGGGCGGGCGGCGGCTCGAACGTCGAGTAACGGATCTTGGGCTGCGCATCGGGCGCGAGCTCGGCGAGGGTGGCCTGCGCGAGCGGCTTCTTCTTGGCCGCCATGATCGCGGGCAAAGGAGCAAAGCGAACCCCCTCGTACGAGTAGGCGAAGCCCGCCGCCGTGTGCATCGACTGGACGCTCTTGGGCGCCACGATACGCAAGTCCACCGAGACGACCGCGGGGAGCGTGACCTTGACGGTCATGGTGCCGCCGTCGACCTCGCGGCCGACGAGCAGGGCCTTGTCGCCCTCGCTCTTGATGGTGCCGGCGAACGTCGCCTGGGGCCACCCGAGGTACTCGGCGAGGAGCTGGCCCACCTGGTTGGAGTCGCCGTCGACCGTCTGCTTGCCGAGGAGGACGAGGTCCGGCTTCTCTTTCTCGACGAGGGTCTTGAGCGCGCGGGCCACGACGTCACCGTCGAGCGCGTCATCGATGCACTCTACACGGATTGCGCGGTCGGCGCCGGTGGCGAGGGCGCCCGGCTGGAGGAGCGGCTCGACGGCCTTGGGGCCGAACGCGACGACCACGACCTCGCCGAGGCGGGCCTTGGGGTTCGCGCCGTTCTCCGTGAGGCGGAGCGCCGTCTCGAGGGCGTATTCGTCGAAGGGATTCGGGCGAAGCTTGAGGTGCGACGCGTCGACCTTGCCGCCGCTGAACTTGATGGTGTTCGCGTTGTCCGGGTCGTTGACCGGCTTCAGGGGAACGAGAATCTTCACCGTAAAGCTCCTTCAGGAGGCTCTGACGCCTCGCGTCACGCTCATAGGGGGAAGGGGGGACGGTGTCAACGACGGAGACATCGAATCCGCCTCGCATTTCCCGCGCCGTTCTTCACCCGAAGGCCCGAGTTTGGATACGCTCGGCGCCCATGAAACGTGTGTCGCTCTTCGCGCTTTCCGCCGTCGTCGCGCTCGGTGTCTCGGGGGCATCATCGGCCCTCGCCCAGACCCCGCAGCGTCAGGTCATCAGGCCGCCGGGCTCCGCGCAGCCGGCGACCGTCGCCGCGCCCACCGATGCCGGCGCCGCCGCCGCGGACGGGGGCGTCCGCGAGAAGGGCAAGGAAGGCGCCGAGCAGAAGAAGCGCCGCAAGGACTACGTCGAGCGGATCCGCAAGGAGATCCGCGCCATCGTCCCGGCCCACTCGCTCACCGACGCCGATCGCGATCTCGTGCGCGTTCACTGGCGCCGCGCGATGCGCACGCTCCGCGTGAAGCTCATCGCCGAGGACAGCAACGACAACGCGACCATCGCGCGCTGCGATGCGCTCCTCGCCAAAATGGATCAGCAGCTCTTCGACAAACTGAAGGAGCTCCACAAGAAGGGCGCAGCGGCGCCGGCGAAGGACGGTGGCAAATGAGCGCTCTCGGAATCTCGCATCGCGCCCTCGTTCTCCGTCTCGTCTTCGCCGCGGTCGGGCTCTATGCCTTGACCGGGTGCGACAAGTTGAAGGGCATGCTCCAGAAGAACGACGCCGACGCGGCCGTCGCGCCGGTCGACGCCGGCCCCGACGTCGCGGTGGCGCCGCCGGTCGTCGAGGACGCAGGTCCGCCCGACGCGGGCCCGGTCGTCCAGAGCGACGATCTCCCCACGCCGGACGGCGACGAGTCGCGCGCCAACCGCGACATCGGCTTCGGCAACTACAAGGACGAGCTCGACAAGATCGAGAAGGAAGTCAACGCGCCGCCCAAGAAGAAGTGAGCGCCTGCGACCGGCGCCGCTGCGGGGGTAAGTCGATCCATGCAAATTACATGTGACACGCTCATCCTCGGCAGCGGCATCGCCGGCCTGTCGCTCGCTCTCGAGGCGGCCGACTTCTGCGACGTCGTCCTCGTCACCAAGCGCACCGCCGACGAGGCCAACACCAAGTACGCGCAAGGCGGCATCGCCGCGGTGCTCGCCCCGGACGACAGCTTCGACGCGCATGTCCAAGACACCATCGTCGCCGGCGCGGGTCTCAACCACGAGCCGGCCGTACGCGTGTGCGTCGAAGAGGCGCCGGAGCGGATCCGCTGGCTCCAGTCGATCGGCGCGCGCCTCGACAAGGCCCACGAATCGAGCCGCGATCCGTCGGAGTCGAGCCACGCCGAGTTCGACCTGCACCTCGAGGGCGGCCACAGCGCTCGGCGCATCGTGCACGCCGCCGACATGACCGGGCGCGAGGTCGAGCGTGCGCTCCTCGAGGCAGTCCAATCGAAGCCGCGCGTGCGCATCCTCGAAGAGCACATGGCGGTCGACCTCATCACGCTCGCCAAGCACGGTGGCCCGGAGATCTGCGCCGGCGCGTACGTGCTCGACGTGGGCGGCGGCCGCGTACTCACCATCCTCGCGCGCGCGACGGTGCTCGCGACCGGCGGGGCAGGGAAGGTCTACCTCTACACGACGAACCCCGACGTCGCGACGGGCGACGGCGTGGCGATGGCGTACCGAGCGGGCGCCGAGATCGCCAACATGGAGTTCTACCAGTTCCACCCGACCTGCCTCTTTCACCCGCAGGCGAAGAACTTCCTCATCAGTGAGGCGCTCCGCGGCGAGGGCGCGATCCTCCGGCGCACCGACGGCACGCCCTTCATGAAGGAGCACGATCCGCGGGCCGAGCTCGCGCCGCGCGACATCGTGGCTCGCGCCATCGACCACGAGATGAAGCGGACGGGCGCCGAGCACGTCCTCCTCGACATCACCGACAAGAAGCCCGCGTTCATCCGCGATCGGTTCCCCGGCATCCACGCCGAGTGCCTGCGCTTCGGCATCGACATCACCGTCCAGCCGATCCCGGTCGTCCCCGCGGCCCACTACCAATGCGGAGGCGTCACCACCGACCTCGAAGGCCGCACCACCATCCCGGGCCTCTGGGCGCTCGGCGAAGTGGCGCACACGGGGCTTCACGGCGCGAACCGCCTCGCGTCGAACTCGCTCCTCGAGGGGCTCGTCTTCGGTCACCGCGCCGCGCTCGCCCTCGGGCGATCGCTCGACAAGAAGTCGCCGCACCCGAGCGTGCCCGATTGGGACGTCGGCTCGGCCGGCAACAGCGACGAGGCCGTCGTCATCACCCACAACTGGGACGAGGTCCGGCGCCTCATGTGGAACTACGTCGGCATCGTGCGGAGCGACAAGCGCCTCCGCCGCGCGTCGCGCCGCATCGCGCTCCTTCAAGAAGAGATCCAGGAGTACTACTGGCGGTACTTCATCACGCGCGATTTCCTCGAGCTCCGCAACATCGCGCAGGTCGCCGCGCTGATCGTCGAGTGCGCGGCGGCGCGCCACGAGAGCCGCGGCCTCCACTACACCATCGACTACACGTCGACCGATCCCAAGCTGGCCAAGGACACCGTGCAGAAGCGCGGCGTGCCCGCGCACCAGCGGAGCTGACGGAAGACGCGTGGCGGGCGAGGGCGACGAGAGACCGGCGAGCCTGCCGATGTCGTTCTTCGCCGCGGCCGCGTTCGCGGTGACGGCGCACTTCCTGATCGGCGCCGTCGTCGAGCTGACCGAGTCGGCGCGCGCGGGCGCGGCGTACGATCTCGTCAACATCACGGCCTGTCAGCTCCTCGTGCACCTCGCGTTCGTGCTCTTGATCGCGCGGCTCTACGGGCGCGACATCCCACTGCGGCGCCTCCTCGGAGCCCGCGCGGCGTCGCCGGGCGCCTTCGTCCTCGCCGCGCTGGCGGGTGCGGCCGCCGAGGTGCCGGTCTCGTTCGTGGAGCAGGCGTGGTCGTCGCGTTTCCCGCTGTCCGAGGGCGAAGAGCAGAACCTCGCGCGTGTGCTCGCGGCCGAATCCATCGGCGCCAAGATCGCGCTCGTCGTGTGCCTCGCCGTGCTTTGGCCGCTCGGCGAGGAGCTCTTTCATCGCGGCGCGATCTTCGGTCGCGTACGTGCCGGCCACGACGCGCGTACGTCGACGTTCGCGACCGCGCTCTTCTTCACGCTCTCCACGGTCACGACGCCGCGCGGCCTCCCCTCGGCGGCGGCGGTGGGCCTCGGCCTCGCGATGCTCCGCGCGGCGAGCGGCTCGACGCTCGTGTCGCTCACCGCGCATCTCGCGTTCTGGTCGTCGGCGGTCTATCGGTTGTTCCGCGGCCCGTCCGACGACGCGCTCACCGCGCGTCACACCGCGCCGCTCGCGGTCGCCGCGCTCGTCTTCGCGCTCGTGCTCGCCATGCTCTTGCGTCGCGATGCCGCCAGCGCACGAGCGCGCGCGGACGACGGCCCCTGAGCCGCGCGCCCGCGCGTGGTTTCCGTCTGGCGTCGGTCAGACTTCGAAGGAGCCGTCGGACTCGCTGCCGCCGGATTCGCTCCCGCCGAAGTCGTTGCCTGACTGATCGCTGCCGAAGTCGTTCGCGCCGCTCGAAGACCAGTCCTCTGCGTTGGCGTTGCCCATCGCGTCGAACCCGTTCTCGCCCTGCCCATCGACGCCCTGCGAGCCGTCCTCCTGCCGGTCAGCCCACTCCGTATGGTCGCCGGGGTTCGTGAAGTCGGGGGAGGTGAACGAGCCGGGGTCTTCGCCCGGCGTGCTCCAACCGGGCTCCGGCTGGGTCGGACTGTCGAACTGGCCGGGGTTGTCGAAGTCGCCCGGGGCGCCGTACATCGCGAACGAGGAGCCGGGGTCCAGGCTCGCCTCGGGACCGAAGGTCGCGGGGGCGCCGTACATGGCGGCCGACGCGCCCGGATCCTCGTGGCCGCCGATCCCGGGGCCTTGCTCGAGTTGACCGAGGCGCACGCCGCCGACCGCTGCGCCGAGCATCGACGCGTCGAGCGCGCGCGGGCCCGCGTTGAGTCGGTACTGCTCGGCGCGCGTCATTCTTCCGGTGGCTCCCCGCGGCGCGCGCGCCGCGAGATCGCGCGGGAGCGCGACGGCACAGAACGGACAGCTCGCCTCGCTGGCGAACACGTGACGGGTGCAGGACGGACAGGCGACGAGCGGGCCACGCGATTGGGTCATGCGCTCCGATGGAGCAACCATGATGCCGAACACAACGCGCGGTCCGCCCCGTGCAAATCCGCCGCGTTTTTCCCTTCGCCCACATGCCCCCCGAGACGTCCGCTCCCCCAGCTGAAGCAGAAGGGCAACACCGGTCGTGCGCGGGCCGCGGTCGAGGTCGGAAAGACGCGCGGCCAGCGTCGGCGACCACTCCGTCGGCGAGAAGGCTCTCGCGCCGCGTGCGCGATCAGAACGCGTCGAGGCTGCCCGCGTCGAGCGGCTCGACGAGGGCAAACTGGATCCCGCTCGCGAGCCGGTAGCGCGTGCGGCCGTGCTCGCCCGGATCGCGAATGCGCTCGATCGCCGCCGGATCCCCGAGGAGATCGCGCACGCGCGAGATGAGGACGCGGACGCGGTGTTCGGCGTCCGCGGACTCGGGGCCCGGGCCGCCGGCCGCGCGAAGGATCTCCTCGGCCGACAAGCCGTCGCGCGCGCGGCGGAGGAGCTCGACCATCAGCGGCTCGAGCGCGCGGCGCCGCTCGAGTGAGACCTCTCGCTCTTGGACGCGAAGCGCGTGCGAGAGCGTGTCGACGACGACTTGCGCGTCCGCGACGGCGCCCGCGAGCTCGTGTCGCTTCACGCGCACGACACCATCGGGGCGCGTGACGTACACGAGCGCGTCGGGCGAATCGAGCCGGATGTCCGCGCGCGACGGCGGCGGCAGCGACGCGCGCGACGCGGGCGGCGGGAGCGACGCGCGCGATCCCGGCGGGGCAGGGATGCTCGCCCGCGAGGGCGCGGGCGGCGGCATCGAGCCGGTGCTCGCGAGCGGGGCCGGCGCGACCTGGAGCATGCGCTCGGCGTAACGAACGATGCGGCTGTCGCCGAGCTTGCGGGCCTCGGTCCAGAGATCGCGCGAGAACTCGCGTTCGGGGAACACCCATCCGCGACGCTCGCCGGCGAGCGCGGCTTGCTCGACGGCGTTCCGCGCCTTGACGAGATCGCCGGCGCCGAGCGCCACGCGCCCGAGGATCAAGTGGAGCGAGCCGGTGACGAACGCGTCGGGAAGCCGGTGGCGGAACGTATCGGCGATGGCCATCGCGGCCGGCGTGTCGCCGCACGCCTCCATCACGCGCGCCTTGGTCGCCTGGAAGTCCTGATCGTCGAACACGTCCGCGGTGGGGAGCTCGCTGAAGAGCTTCTCGGTCTTGGCGAGCCACGTGCGCGCCTCGTCCTTTTGACCGAGGATCGCGTGCGCGAGGGCGTGGTGCTCGGCGAGCTGATAGCGGAGCGTCGGGTGCTCGAAGTCGCCGAGCACCGTCGTCGCTTGCTCGAGCGCTTGGAGCGCCGCGTCGGGACGATCGGCCGCGATCTCCACGAGAGCGAGGACGTCGAACGCGTCGGCGTGACGCACCGTCGCGCCGGCCTCGCCGGCGAGCACGATCGCGCGGTGCGCGTGCTCGCGCGCCTCGTCGGAGCGACCGATCGAGCCGAGCGCCGTCGCCAAGTTCGCGAGCGCGCTCATCGCCGCCGCGCCTTGATAGGGAGCGCGGGCGAGCGCCATCGCGTAGGCCTTCGCGGCCCCGCGCGGCTCCATCGCCCGCATGAGGATGTGGCCCATCCAGAGGCCCACCGACGTGCGCCACGGACCTTCGTCGATGCGATCGGCGATGTGCTCGGCGAGCCGAATGGCCTCGATGGCTTGGGCGGGGCGCTCTTGCGAGAGCTCACACTGCGCAGTGGCGAGCTGAAGATCGAGGCGCTCGCGCAGGCCGCCGCCGCGCGGACCGGCCTCGAGCTCGCGCGCGCCCTTCCGGAGCTCGGATTCGGCGTGCGCGTATCGCCCCTCGCTGAGATCGAGGAGCGCCCGCTCGATGGCGAGCCGCGCCTGATCGAGCGGACCCCACGACGAGCCGGTCGGCGTGAGCCCGTTCGATACCTCGCGCGCGCGCTCCAGCCGACCTGCCTCGCGGTAGGCGCGGACGAGTCGCACCGCGAGCGCGGGCTCGAGCCGACCGCGACCCGACAAGGCCGCTTCGAGCCAGCCGAGCACGAACGTGTTTTCCTCCGCGTTCGTCAGCCTATCAAGCAGCTGAAGCACGGCAGGGAGCGGCACACCGTCCAGCCCTCCGAGCGGGCTCGTGCTGGGCCGCGACGAAGGCGGCGGCACGCTCACGCGCGGGTTCGGCAGGATCGATGAACGTGACGGTGCCGGGGCGATTGTCGCCCTCGGCGGCCCACCGAGCCCGGTCGCAACGGTGGAAGGCGGAAACCCGGGAAGCGACGCGCGCCTCGCCATCTCCCGAACAGGGTAGCAAAATTCGTCGGCGGCGTCTCCGCGAAGGCACAGTTCGTCACGAGGACCGGCCGGCCCGCCATTTGTGCGCTGCGAAGCGGCAATTTCCTGCGCGGACGAGCGTTTCCGCGCTCGCCGAGTTCGGGTAAGAAGGCCGCCGATGTCCATTTCGGTCTCGTCGGTCACCCCCGCGGACGCCCCGGCTCACGGCCCGCTCGACGGCGCCGCGCTGGTCGCCCTTTACCGCACCTTGGTGCTGGCCGAGGCGCTCGACGCCCGCCTCACCCAGGAGGTGGAGGCCGGCGCGCTCGAGGCTTGGTCGGGGAGCGGCGTCGCCGCGGGCGCGCTCGTCGGGGCGGCCTCCGCGCTCGAGGACGGGGATTGGCTCTTCGCCGGTCCGCGCGATCTCGCGGCGGCCCTCACGCGCGGCGTCGGTCTCGACGTCGTCGTCTCGCACGTGTTCGCGACGACCGACGACGCGACGCGTGGGCGCGTCCAGCCGCAACGCCTCGCGGTGCGCGGCGATCACGGCCTCCGCGGTCCCATCGCCGGGACGGGCTTTCACAACGGAGCGCATCTCACCCACGCCGCGGGCGTCGCGTGGGGCGCGCGCATCAAGAAGGAGCGCACCGTCGCGCTCGCGCTCTTCGACGAAAACGAGCTTGCGAGCGGCGAGGTCCACAACGCGCTCAACTTCGCTGGCGTCTTCAAGCTGCCGGTCGTGTTCGTCGCCGTCCGCGGCGCGGCCGATCCGATCGGCGAGCGCACGAGCGCGCGCGGTGTGGCCTACGGACTCCCGACCGTGACCGTCGACGGTGACGATCTCCTCGCGGTGCACCACGCGGTTCGTGACGCCGCGGCGCGGGCGCGTCGCGGCGAAGGCTCGACGCTCGTCGAAGCGACGGCGACGGGCGCCGAGGCGGCGATCGCGCGCTTCGATCGCGTCCTTCAGAAGAACGGCGCCGATGAGGCCGCGGCGAGCGCACGCGTCGCCGCTTCGGCCGAGGTCGAGGCCGCGGTCTCGCGCGCGAAGGCCGCGCTGCCGCCCGCGCCGGAGACGATGTTCGACGACGTGTACGCGTCGCCGCCTTGGCACTTGCTCGAAGAGAAAGACGCGCTCGGTCGGGCGCGCTCGTCCTGACGGAGAATCACGCGATGCAGATGAACATGGTCCAAGCGATCGGCGACGCGCTCCGCCTCGAGATGGCGCGCGATCCGCGCGTCGTCGTGCTCGGCGAGGACGTCGGCAAGGTCGGCGGCGTGTTCCGCGTCACGCAGGGCCTCTACGAGGCGTTCGGCGACGACCGCGTCATCGACACTCCCTTGTCCGAAGGCGGCATCATCGGCTGCGCGATCGGCATGGCGCTCTACGGCCTCGTGCCGGTGCCGGAGATTCAGTTCTCCGACTTCATCTTCCCGGCCTACGACCAGATCGTGAGCGAGCTCGCCAAGTACCGCTGGCGCTCGGGCGGTGAGTACTCGGCCAAGCTCGTCATCCGCACGCCCGTCGGCGGCGGCATTCGCGGCGGGCTCTACCACTCGCAGTCGCCGGAGTCGCTCTTCATTCACGTCGCGGGTCTCAAGGTCGTTTGCCCGGCCACGCCCGAAGACGCCAAGGGCCTCCTCCTCGCTTCGATCCGCGATCCGGACCCGGTCCTCTTCTTCGAGCCCAAGCGCATCTACCGCGCCGCCAAGGGCGAGGTGCCGGAGGGCGACTACACCGTCGAAATCGGCAAGGCGAAGATCGTCCGCGCGGGCACCGACGTCACCGTCGTCGCGTGGGGCGCGATGCTCTACGAGGCGATCGCCGCCGCCGAAGAGGCGCAGAAGAAGGGCATCTCCACCGAGATCATCGATCTCCGGACGCTCTGGCCCGTCGACATCGACACCATCGTCGCGAGCGTGAAGAAGACCGGCCGTGTCGTCATCGTGCACGAGGCCCCCAAGACGTGCGGCTTTGGCGCGGAGCTCGTCGCGCTCGTGAACGAGAAGGCGTTCCTCCACCTCGAGGCCCCGCCGGTGCGCGTCACCGGCTTCGACACGCCGTTCCCCTACACCAACGAGATGGAGTACCTGCCCCTCGCGCACCGGATCCTTCCGGCGATCGAGGGCGCGGCGCGCTTCTGACAATCACACGACTCTGAACCCGAGAAACGACGAAGGACGAACCAAGATGGCGCGCTGGGAGTTCAAGCTGCCGGACATCGGCGAGGGCGTGACGGAAGGCGAGATCGTGGCCTGGCTCGTGAAGCCGGGTGAGCACGTCAAAGAAGACCAGCCGATGGTCGAGGTCATGACCGACAAGGCCACGGTCACCATCGCTGCGCCGCGCGCCGGAAACGTCGTCAGCCTGAACGGCAAGGTCGGGGACGTCGTTCAAGTCCACGCGGTGCTCGTCGTCTTCGAGAACGAGGGCGGGGGAGCCGCGACCACGGCGACCAACGGAACGAACGGCGCGCACAAGGACGACGGTCCGGCGGCGACGGCGGTCGGCGACATCAAAGAGCACCTCCCCGGCATGGGCGGTGGCGCGCCGCGCGCCGCGACGCCGGTGGCCGCTGCGGCGTCGGGCGCCGCGATGACTGCATATTACAACGAGAAGCCGCTCGCGACGCCGGCCACGCGCCGCGTCGCGCGCGAGCTCGGCGTCGATCTGCGCATCGTTCCGCCCACCGGCCCGCAAGGCCGCGTGACCAAGGTCGACGTCGAGGCCTTCCGCGCTTCGGCGGCGACCACCGCCGTCACGGCCACCGTGCCGCGCGCCGCCGCGTCGTCTCCGGCCGTCGCGCCGGCGCAGACTCCGGCGCTCGCGCGCGAGCCGGTGCGCATCACGCCGCCGAGCGGCGAGGCCGCGGCGCTCGAGGAGCGCGTGCCCTTCGCCGGCATGCGCCGAAAGATTGCCAACAAGATGGCGCAGTCGGCGCACACGACGGCCACCTTCACGTTCGTCGAGGAGTGCGACGTGACCGCGCTCAAGGCGCTCCGCGCGCGCATGAAGCCGCTCGCCGACGCGCGTGGCGTCAAGCTCACGTTCCTCCCGTTCATCGCCAAGGCGGTGGTCGCGGCGCTCAAGAAGCACGCGGTCCTCAACTCGGCGCTCGACGAGGCCACGAACGAGCTCGTCTACCGCAAGTACTACAACATCGGCATCGCGGCCTCGACCGACGCCGGCCTCATGGTGCCGGTGGTGAAGAACGCCGATCGACTCAGCCTCCTCGACGTCGCGCGCGAGATCGAGCGCCTCGGCACCGACGCCAAGGCCGGCAAGGCCAAGGCCGAGGACCTCTCGGGCTCGACGTTCACGATCACGTCGCTCGGCGCCGACGGCGGCCTCTTCGCGACGCCCATCATCAACTTCCCCGAGGTCGGCATCCTCGGGGTCCACCAGATCAAGCAGAAGCCGGTGGTGAAGGACGGGCAGATCGTCATCGGGGAGGTCATGCTCCTCTCGTTGTCGTTCGATCACCGCATCGTCGATGGCCACGTCGGCGCCGCTTTCGCCTACGAGATCATCCACTATCTCGAGAACCCGGATCTGCTCTTCCTCGAGACCTGAGCCTTGGGGCGAAGCGCCCGCGGGTTTCGGGCGTTACTTGGGTGAGGGCCTCCGTTTCGGTAACGTGTGGATCCCGGCCTTCGCCTCGACCTCTCGCATGCGCGCGCGCTCCACTCTCCTCGTCTCGGCATTCGCGGCGGCGCTCGCCATCGCGCCGACCACTCGCGCGCACGCGCAAAGCGACGGCGAAGGCAGCGGCGGCGGTGGTGGTGGTGGCAGCGGACCCAGCACGCGCCCCGGCGAAGACGTCGACGTCCAGCGGGCGGCAGCCGAGTACGAGGCCGGCCGGCGCGCGTACCAAGAGAAGCGCTACTCCGACGCCGGCTTCCACTTCGAGTCGGCGTTCCTCGCCGCGCCGCGCGCAGAAGCGCTCCGCAACGCCATCCGCACCCGCAACATGGCGCGCGAGACCGAACGCGCCGCGACGCTCGCCGCGGTGGCCGAGAAGCGCTATCCGACGGATGCGCCGACGATGGTTCTCGTGCGCGAAATCCTCTCCGAAGCGAGCACCAAGCTCGGGCGTGTGGAGGTGAGCTGCACGCCCGCGTGCACGCTCCGCGTCGACGGCTCACCGCCCGCGCTCGGCGAGCTCGCGGCCGAGCAGCACCGCGTCTACGTGAAGCCCGGCACGCGCAGCTTCGAAGCGCGCTTCGCGGGGCGCGGTGCGCAGATCACCAGCATCGACGTTCCGGTCGGGGGACGCGAAGAGTGGAAGATCGAGCCCATCCCCGATCCCAACGCCAAGGTCGACAAGGGCGGGCCCGAGGGCACCAAGACCAAGGAGCTCCCCGGTCCGGCCGCCGACTCCGACAAGCCCCTCCCCAAGGGCGTCTTCTACGTCGGCGCTGGGCTGACCGCCATCGGCCTCGCCACGACGATTGCATTCTACATTGATCAGAAGCGCGTCGAGAAGGAAGAGCTCAGCGCCTACAACGCCTGCGATCCGGACGTGCCGGGCGACTGCCCCGACGGCTCCGTTTCCAAGGGCGCGCGCCGTAAGACCCTCATCGTCGGCCTCGCCACGGGGGCGGTCGGAATCGGGACCGCCGTGGTCGGGCTCTTCTTCACCCGATGGACCTCCAAGGATCCAGCGCCGAGCGTCAGCAGTAACACTCGGGTCCAGCCCCTCGTCGTTCCCCTGCGAGATGGGGCTGCTTTTGGCCTAACGGGCCGGTTCTGAACGCCCGGTCACCGGCACGCAACTTGTATGACCCCTGGGCGTGAAGCCCCTGACCAAAGAGGGAACCCCCCGCGCCCTCGGTCGATTCGAGCTGGTCGCCGAGCTCGCCAGTGGTGGCATGGCCACCGTCTTCCTGGGCCGCTTGGGCGGCGCCGGCGGCTTCCAGCGCTTCGTCGCCATCAAGCGCCTCCACTCGCATCTCGCCAACGACTCCGAGTTCGTCGACATGTTCCTCGACGAAGCCCGGCTCGCGGCGCGCCTCCATCACCCGAACGTCGTCCCGATCCTGGAGATCGGTCAGAGCGAGCTCGGTTACTACCTCGTGATGGAGTACGTCGAGGGCGAGACCCTCGCGCGGCTTCTCAACCTCTCGCATCAAGCGGGCGCTCCCGTTCCTACGAACGTGACCGTGCGCATCTTCCTCGACGTCCTCGAGGGGCTTCACGCCGCGCACGAGCTCGTCGGTGACGACGGCGCGCCGCTCGACATCGTCCACCGCGACGTCTCGCCGCAGAACGTCCTCGTCGGCGTCGAGGGCGCGGCCAAGATCACCGACTTCGGCGTCGCGCACGCGGCCGATCGCTTGGCGCACACGCGCACCGGCCAGCTCAAAGGAAAATTCTCGTACATGGCGCCCGAGCAAGCGCTCGGCACCAACGTCGATCGTCGTGCCGATGTCTTCGCGGTGGGCACGTGCCTGTGGGAAGCGCTCGCGTGCCGACGCCTCTTCAAGGGCGACAACGAGGCCGACACCCTCGAGAAGGTGCTCCGCGGCCCGATCCCGCGCCTGCGTTCGATTCAACGGAACCTCCATCCGGCGATCGAGGCGGTCGTCGCCAAGGCGCTCGAGCGCGATCCCAACGCGCGCTTTGCCTCGTGTGCGGCGTTCGCCGAAGCGCTCGAGCGCGCGGCCATCCAAGCCGGTGTGCTCGGTACGCAGCGGGACGTGATGACCCACGTTCAACGCGTCCTCGGACCGCTCCTCTCGCAGCAGCGCGAGGCGGTTCGCGCGTGGATTGCGGGCATGGAGCGTGAGGGCCGCAACTCGCATCCCGACGGCGCCGATCGTGGTCCTACGACACGGGTGGACGTGCCGCGCGGCACGCCGTCGTCGCGTCGACCGTCGGGGGCTTCGGTGCCGCCGTCGTCCTCGATGCGGAACAACGACGCCGCGACGGTGGGGCCGAAGGCGCGCCCGCTCCTCGCCAGCATGAGCGAGGGGACGCCGGAGCCCGCGAACGAGACGCGTCCCAGCGCCGACAGCTCGGCGAGCGTCGCGGTCGGCGCGATGGAGCGATCCACGGTCACGCGCGCGCCCGCGGCCACGGGCACCAGCATGCTCGCGACGTACGCCGTGGCCGGGCTCGTCATCGCCATCGGTGCGCTCGTCGGCGTGAGCCGCCTCCGCGCGAGCGCGGCCGGCGAAGGCGTAGCCGAAGCCTCGAAGCCGATGGTGACCACCACCATGGCCGCGGCGCCCGGCGCTGCGACCGCAGGGACGACCAGCCCTTCTGCGGCGCCGAACGCGCAAGCGACCGCGAACGCGATGGTCCGCCTCGGCGCGCCGCCGGTTCCCACGACGCCCCTCAACGCGATCGGCGCGCTTGGGCCGACCTCGAGCCCGCCCGGCGCGCCCGGCGTGCCCACCGTCTCGGTGACCGAGCTCCCCGGGACGGCGGGCGCCGCTGCGCGCCCGGCTCCAGTGGCGGCGCGCGAGAGCGCACCTCCCGTTCGTCGTGAGGCCCGCCCCAGCCCCCGCGTAGCACCCGCGGTGGAAGATCGTCCCGAGCCGCGCGTTCGTCGCGAGCCGCGGCCCGAGCCGCGCTTCGCCGAGCCGCGTGAGGCTCCGCGCGCTGCGCCCGCCGCGGCCGGGGGCGACGACGACCTCGGGCGTAACCCGTATCGCTGAGCCCGTGCGAACGCCATCGCGCGCACACGCGAAGCGCCCGCGTTCGTCCGTGTCGTCGGTCTCCGTCGATGCGACCGCGCGCGCAGCCATCGTCACGCCCCTCGTCCGTTGGTATCGCGCCGTGCGCCGCGATCTCCCGTGGCGGCGCACGCGCGATCCTTACGCCGTATGGCTGAGCGAGATCATGCTCCAGCAGACGCGCGTCGACACCGTCGTGCCGTACTACGAGCGCTTTCGCGCGAAGTTTCCCACGGTGGTTGCGCTCGCCGAGGCGCCGCTCGAGTCGGTGCTCGCCGAGTGGAGCGGTCTCGGCTACTACCGGCGCGCGCGCATGCTCCACGCGGCCGCGCGGGCCGTCGCGGAGAGCCACGCGGGGTCGTTCCCGAGCACCGCCGCAGGCCTCGCGTCGCTGCCCGGTGTCGGTCGGTACACCGCGGGCGCGATCGCGAGCATCGCGTTCGGGGAGAGGGCGCCGCTCGTCGATGGGAACGTCGCGCGCGTGCTGGCGCGGCTCTTCGCGCTCGATGCCGATCCGACGCGCGGCGCGGGGCACGCGCAGGTGTGGTCGATCGCCGAGGGCCTCGTCCCCGAGGACGCGCCCGGCGACTTCAATCAGGCGCTGATGGAGCTCGGCGCCACGGTCTGCGTGCCGCGCACGCCCCGATGTGATGCGTGCCCGCTCGCTGCCGTGTGCCGCGCGCGCGCAGAAGGGCGAGAGGGCGAGCTTCCGCGGATCGCGCCCAAGGCACCGCCCAAAGGTCAGAGCCTCGCCGCGCTCGTCGCGCGGGACGAGCGCGATCGAATCCTCCTCGCGCGCCGTGCCGAGGGAGGACTCTTCGCTGGCTTGTGGGAGCCCCCGACGTTGGCGATCGGTGCCCGCGCGCCCCGCGATCCCGTCGCGTCGTTCGCAGCGCTCGTCGGTCGAGCGCCACGCACGTTGACCCTCTCCGGGCGATTCACCCATGTCCTGACGCACCGGCGCCTCGACGTCCGCGTCTACGCGGGGCGTTTCGCGGCCCGCCAGGGCGCGGCGATCGGGCTCGCAGAGCGCGAGACCTACGACGACCTTCGCTTCGTCGACGAGACGACCCTCGCCGGCCTTCCCGTCAGCGCGCTGATGCGACGCATGCTCGAGGTCGCGGGCGATGGAGAGGGTGAGGCCCGTTCCCGCGAAAGATCGTAGGATGGTCTCGTGCGCCCGCCGACGCCCAGCCCCGGGGAGCTTCTCATGGCGCGGGTGCTCGTCGCCGACGACGACCCAACCACGCGGAGAGCGCTGAAGGTCCTGCTCGAGGGCGCCGGCTACGCCGTCGAGGTCGCGGTCGACGGCACCGAGGCCGTGGCGCGCGCGAACGCCACCAAGATCGACGTCGCGCTCCTCGATGCCGTGATGCCGGGCCTCGGCGGCCTCGAGGCCTGTCGTTCGATCAAGGCGGCGCACGGCGACGAGCTTCTGCCGGTGCTGCTCCTCGTCAACAAGGGCGACGCGACGAGCCGCGCGCGCGGATCGTCGGCGGGCGCGGACGATTGCGTCGACAAGCCGGTCGATCCGACGGTGCTGCTCGCGCGGGTCGCGTCACTCCTGCGTTTGAAGCGCGTGCACGACGACGTGCGCGAGGCGCGCTCCCTCCTCGATCGCATGAATGGGCGCGATGAGCTCACCAACCTCACGAGCTATCGCAACTTGGACAACGAGCTCCGCGAGCGGGTGGCGCACGCGTCGCGTTACAAGGAGCCCCTATCGGCCGCGCTCTTCGACGTCGACGCGCTCGAGCAGCTCAACCAGCGCTCGGGTCGCGCCGCTGGCGACGACGCGCTCCGCAAGCTCGCCGACGCGGTCCGCGGGAAGATGCGCGGTCAGGACGTGGCCGTGCGTTACGGCCCGGACGAGGTGCTTCTCCTCATGCCGCGGGCGAGCCTCCTCGCCGCGCTCCCGGTCGTCGAGTCGATTTGGGAGGACTTCGGCGCGCGCGTCCGCGCGGCTTCGGGGGCGCGCGTCGTCGTCAGCGTGAGCGCTGGGGTCGCGTGCTTCCCCGGGCGTGACGTCCGGGACGGTGAAGAGCTTCTCCGCGCCGCGGACTACGCGCTCGGGATGGCCAAGCGGGGCGGCGCGAACCGGGTGTGCGGCTTTCAGCAGCACGGGCTCGTCTATACGCCCAGCGGGACCTGATCCTCGCGCAGTCGGCGCAGGCCACCGATTTTTCTGCCGATTGACTCCGAGGGCCCGGTTGGTAAGGTCGCGCCGCGATGCGTGGATCCTTCCCGGGTACGAGCGGCCGCGGCGCGCCGTGGGCGGCGCTGGCGGGGATCGCGCTCGTCGTCGCGGCCCGAGCGGCGCACGCCGGCGATCTCGACTTGGAAGGCGCGGACGACGACAAAGGCGCGGCGTCCACGAGCTTCGGCTCGTACAAGCCTCCCGCGCAGAAGGTTCGGCACCGCGGCTACACGCTCGCCGAGTGCCTCGCACTCGCCGATCGCAATCACCCGAACTTGTGGGCCGCGCGCGCCAGGCTCGCGTGGTGGCACGGACAGCTCGAGGAAGCGAAGTGGCTGCCGTTCTCGCAGTGGAACGCCGGCATCGACGCGGGCATCCTCCCCACCATCGGGGGAATCCCCACGTACACGAGCGCGCCGGCTAGCGCCGTCGTGTCTCCCAGTGTCTTCGAGGGGCTCCAGCCGAGCGCGCGCGCTTGGGTGAACGGCACCGTTCCGCTCTACACGTTCGGAAAGATCACGGCCGCCCGCGAGGCCGCGGGAGCTGGCGTTCGCGTCAACGAGTGGGACATGGAGAAGCTGCGCCAGTCCGTTCGTATGGACGTGCGTCGCGCTTACTTCGGGATGCAGTTCGCGCGCGACGCGTCGTACTTGGTCGACGACGTCATCGAGAAGATCCAGAAGGCCGTGACCGGTCTCGACAAGCGAATCGCCAAGGGAGACCAGAGCGTCGAGGACACCGACCGCCTGCGCCTCTCGGTGTATCGCGACGAGATCCTCGCGCGCGCCGGGCAGGCGAAGCAGGCCGAGACGTACGCGCTGGCGGCGCTCCGCTTCATGACCGGCATCGAGACCGACTTCGACATCCCGGACGAGCCGCTCAAGAAGCCCGAGATCGGGCTCGGCCCGGTCGTTCAATACTTGTCGGCGGCGCGCCTCTATCGCCCCGACATCAACATGGCGCGCGCGGGCCTCGTGGCGCGTCGTGCGCAGGTGGACCTCGCGCGGGGCTATCTCTTCCCGAACGTCGGTCTCGGCGTCGGTGCCTCGTATACCTATGCTCCGAGCGCCACGATCCAGAACAACGCGTGGTTCGGCGATCGCTTCAATCAAGGGCTCACCGGCCTCGGTTACTACTTCGGCGTCGGGGCGCGCTGGGATCTCGACTTCATGGTCAAGCAGGCGCGTCTTTCGATGGCCGAGTCGCAGCTCGAAGAGATGCGCGCCCTTCAGCGTCTCGCCCTGGGCGGCGTGGCCGTCGAGGTCGAGAACGCGCACGCGGTTGCCGTGGAGACCAAGGGGCGCGAGGAGGCTTGGGCGCGCGCCGAGAGCCGGTCGCGGCAATGGATCTCCACGGTGCAAGACGCCATCGACCTCGGCACGAAAGACGAGCGCGCGCTGACCGAGCCGCTGCGCGCGTACGTCAACGCGCGCCTCAACCACATCAACGCGCTCATGGACTACAGCATCGCGCTGTCCGAGTTGGCGCGCGTGACCGGTTGGGACCAGGCTGCGCCGAGCTGAGCGCTTTGCCGGATCGGGGGCGGGGAGCGACCTCCCGTACGAAACCCCCTCGCATTTCGGGCTCTGGAACGGTAGCTAAAGCCCATGCGTTCTCGCTTGCTGGGCTGGGCCGTCGTCTCCGCGCTCCTCGCTTCGTCGCCTGCGATGGCGCAGCAAGGACGGACGCCGCGCGGCGGAGCTGGAACGCCAGCGCTTCCGCCCGCCGCGCCGTCGGCGCCGGTGCAGCTTCCGGCGCCCCCTTCGGTGAACGATCCCATGCTCGCGCCCGTGCCGCCGGCAGCGAAGAGCGTCGCGACTTGGGACGACGTGCTCGGCCATCTCCGGGCGCGGTCGGTGGATCTCAAGATCGCCTACGGCGAAGTGCGTCGCGCCGAGAACCAGTGGCGCATCGCGCTCGCGGGCGCGCTCCCCAGCATCAACGCCACGGGCGCCCTGCGCAAAGAGCTCCTCACGAACACGACGACGACTCCGTTGGGGTCGGTCACGTCGCCATCGTCCGACGTCATCGGTACGGCAAACGTGACCTTGTCGCAGCCGCTCTTCGCGCCGCGTGCGTGGTACGGCATCAAGACTTCCGATTACAACGCCGAGGTGGCGCGTCTCTCGCTCGAAGAGATCAAGCGCGAGATCACCATCAAGGTCGCGACGTCGGTCATCGCCGTCGTCACCGCCGAGCGCGTCGCCGAGCTCAATCGCATCGGCCTCCGCGCCGCGCTCGAGCGCCTCGATCTCACGTCGCGCAAGAAGGCGCTTGGTGCCGCAACGGGCCTCGACGTGCTTCGCGCGCAGCAAGACGCAGAGTCGGCGCGCGCCACGCTCGTATCCGGTGACGAGTCGCTGCGCCAAGCGCGAGAGTCGCTTGGCCTCGCTCTGGGCATGGCGGAGCCGGTCGGCGTCGCGTCCAACGTGAGCCTCGATGGCCTCGAGAAGACGGCCACCAGCGTGTGCCGGCCCGCGGCGTCGATCGACGAGCGCGCGGACGTGGCCACGGCGCGGGCGCGCATCGCGCTCGCCGAGCGCGGCATCGGCGACGCAAAGTGGGCCTTCTCGCCCACCGTCGCGGCGCAGACCACGCTCGCGACCACGACGGCAGATACGGGGATCGCGCCCAACACGACCTGGAACATCCAAGGAGTGCTCTCGATCCCGCTCTGGGAAGGTGGCGCCCGGTACGGCGTCCTCCGCAATGCGCACGTGGACGTGGAGCGCGCCGAGAGCACGCTCGAGGGAGCGCGGCGCGGGGTCGAGATCGAGATCGCGCAGGCCAAGCGCGCGGTCGAGGTGGCCGACTCGTCGCGCAAGGTCGCCGCCGACGCGCGAACGCTGGCTGCGGAGGCCGATCGCCTGACGCGCGCCGGTTACCTCGAAGGGCAGGGCACCAGCCTCGAGCTCGTGGTCGCTGCGCAGGGGCTCCGGCAGGCCGAGGTCAACTTGGCGCTCAAAGAGTTCGATCTCGTCCGCGCGCGCATCCAGGCGCTGCTCTCTTCGTCGAACTGCCCCTTCTGAGCGCCGCGCGCCTCGCGGGCGGCGCGCTCAGAGGAACAGGTGAAGGTGGCTGCGGAGCGCGGCGAAGCGCCCGCGTAGGCTCGAGCCGCTGACACGGAACGAAGCCGCGACCTCGGCCTGCGAGAGCGGGACTTCGTCCACGTAGACGATGGCGTAGGCGACGGCCGCGGCCACGCTGTCGGCGCTCGCGCCGCCGTCGCACAGGCCCTTGGTCAGCGGCTCGCGCGCGAGCGCCCGTGCGCGGGCCCGCTGCCGATCGTCGAGCGGCAGGTTCGCGAGGCCACGCACGAGCGCGCGCTCGAGCTCGTGGATCTCGCTCGCGGAGCGCGTGGCCCGCTTGGTGCGGCGCCGCGGTGCCCCGGTGGACACCTTCGGTCGCACGGGGATGGCCGCGCGCTCGGGCGGCGCGCCCGCGTCCAGCCACTTGAGGAGCGCGAGGTGCTCGCGCGACGCGCCGTCTCGCATCGCGTGAAGAAGCACGCGCCGCGCGTCGTAGTGGCGACCGGCTTTCGCAAGCGCGTGCGCGAACGAGGTGGCTACGCCAGGATGCTCGGGCAACCCGCCGTACGCCATCGAGAGCCACGGGAGCGCGGCCTCCGGCTCCGAGAGCGTCACGTCGAGGATGTGCCCGAGGTTGTGCGCGTACCAGGGGTTCTCCGGCGCGGCGTCGAGCGCGCGCCGATACGCGGAGGTGGCGGCGCGGTAGTGGCCGAGGAGCGTGAGGCACAACCCGAGCGCGGCCCACGCGCGGTCGTCGCGAGGCGCCCATCCGATGACGCGTCGCGCGCACACGGCGCCACGCCACGGATCGCGCTCCGCCAAGAGCTCGGCGAGCTTCAAGTTGGCGAACCGCGCAGCCTCACTCGCGGGCAACGCGTGGCGGGCGAGGCGGTGGAGCAGGGGAAGCACCGCGGAGCCGTCCGCTCCACGATCGAGCGCGCGCTCGATCTGCTTCACCAGCCGCGCTGCGTCAAAAGGCGCGCCCATCGGATTAGGGTGTAGCTCTCGAGGACCCGTGCGCAATCACAAAGCGCGCGGCGTCGCGCTCCGTTCGATTTCGCCTTGCGCGTCAGAAAAAGCGCTCTATGGCGCGGGGTCTCCGGGCCTCGAGCCGCGGCTCAACGCAGCGACACGATGCGCTTTTGCACGAGCTCGACGAGGATGCGCAGCGCGTCGAGACGCGGCATGCCGCTCACGTCGAGGATCGTATCGAGCGGAGATACGCCGTCGATGTGCGAGAGGAGGAATCCCGCTCGGTGGTCGAGCGACTGAAACCGGAGCTCCTCTCGCGCCACCACCACGAACGGCACGCGGTCGAGCGAGCCGAGGCGCCCCTCGTAGAGCTCGCCCAGCGTGTCGCGGCACTCGCGCGCGATGCGGTTGGCCTCGTCGTCGTTCGGCGTGTCGGCGAGGATCCGCTCCGCGATCTCGAGCGCGCCGGAGAAGTCCCCCATCGTCATTCGCTCGCTCATGTCGGCGCGCGAGGACCCCGGAGGCCCTGGTCGCCCGGTGGTCGCGCCCGACGTGCGTTCACCGACGGCTCCGGTCGGGAGGGGGAGCGGCGTGGCCATGGACTGCATCGACGCGAGTCTGGCCTCCTCGAGCGCGTCTTCGTTGGTGATCGTGACTTGTGCGTCGCGTACGGCAGGACGAGACCGCGGCGTCGGTCGTGCACCAGGACGGCTCGCGAGCTCGGTCGCCGGGATCGGCGGGACCACGGTGGGTCGCTCCGAGTCGGCTCGGTGCAGTGGGTCTTTCTTACTGCCGCTGCTGGTCACGACATCTCACTTCTCCGCCGGCTCATTGGCTCTTGGCGACGACCCCCTTGAACATTCGGTGCGTGCGCGTGAGGCCCTCGAGCTGCTCCTTGAGCGCGGCGAGGTCCTTCTTCTCCATCGCTTGCTTGGCCTTGGCGACGATCGAGCGGGCCTTGTCGATGGCGTCGCGACCGAAGTCGCTGGCGGCGACGATCTGCTCGACCTGCGGGAACAGGCGCTCGATCTCGACCGTGAGCTTCTCGGCCTCTTGGCGAACCTTCTCGAGCTCCTCGGAGCTGCGGCGCTCGACCATGTAGTCCTTGGCGCCCTCGATCATGTTCTTGATCTCTTCCTTGGTGAGGCCGCTCGTGGCCGTCACCTGGATGGACTGCTCGAGGCCGGTCTCGAGGTCGCGGGCGCGCACGCTGACGATGCCGTCGGCGTTGATCTCGAACGTCACCTCGACTTCGACTTGGCCCTTGGGCGCGCGGCGGAGGCCGGTGAGGATGAACTCCCCGAGCCCCTCGTTCTCCTCGGCTTTCTCGGAGTCGCCTTGCATGACGACGATCTTCACGGCCGTTTGGTTGTCGCGGCTGGTGGTGAAGATCTTCTGGCGGCTCGTCGGAACGGTGGTGTTCGGCGGGATGAGCTCTTCGAAGAAGCCGCCGTGCGTCACGATACCGAGCGCGTGCGGCGTGACGTCGAGGAGGATCATGTCCTGCTTGTCGTCCACGAGCGCCGAGCCCTGGATGGCGGCGCCAAGGGCGACGACCTCGTCCGGGTGCACGCCCTTGGAGGGCTGCTTCTCGAAGAAGGTGGCGACCTCTTGCTGGATGCGGGGCATGCGCGTCATGCCGCCGACGAGGATCACCTCGTCGATCTCGTTCTTCTCGAGCTTGGCGTCCTCGAGCGTTTGGCGGCAGATGTCGACCGTGCGCTCGATGAGATCGCTCGAGAGCTCCTCGAGCGTCGCGCGAGAAAGCGAGCGCTGGAGGTGGAGCGCTTCGTTCCGGCCACTCGAGATGATGAAGGGGAGGTTGATCTCCGTCTCGCGCACCGCCGAGAGCTCGCACTTGGCCTTCTCGGCCGCGTCCTTCAAGCGCTGGAGCGCCATGCGGTCTTGGCGAAGGTCGATGCTGTGCTCCTCTTTGAAGCCCTGCACGAGCCAGTCGATGATGCGTGCGTCGATGTCCTCGCCGCCGAGGAACGTGTCGCCGGCGGTGGCGATGACCTTGAAGACGCCGTTCGAGCCGATCTCGAGGATCGAGATGTCGAACGTGCCGCCGCCGAAGTCGTAGACGGCGACGGTCTTCTCGAGGTTGCGACCGAAGCCGTACGAGAGCGCGGCCGCCGTCGGCTCGTTGATGATGCGGATGACCTCGAGGCCGGAGATCTCGCCGGCATCCTTGGTGGCCTGGCGCTGGTTGTCGTTGAAGTAGGCCGGGACGGTGATGACGGCCTTGGTCACCGGGTGACCGACGTAGTCCTCCGCGATGACCTTCATCTCCTGAAGGACCATCGCGCTGATCTCCGGCACGCTGTACTCCTTGTCGCGGAGCACGATGCGGACGTCGTGGTGCGGGCCCTCGACGATGCGGTAGCTCGACGTGGCCACCGCGTTGCGGACTTGCGGGGAGCTCCACTTGCGGCCGATGAGGCGCTTGGCGGCCGAGACGGTGTTCTCGGCGTTGGTGATGGCTTGGCGCTTGGCGATGTGTCCGACGAGGCGCTTCCCCGCCTCGGTCACGGCGACCATCGACGGCGTCGTCTTGTAGCCGCCTCGGTTCGGGATGACGACCGGCGTGCCGTTTTCGACGATGGCTACGCAGGAGTTCGTCGTTCCGAGATCGATGCCGATGACCTTCTCCATGGTTCTCCCAAATCCTTCGATGCCAAGTCAGAGCGCCGCGTTCGGCGCCCACATGCACTCCCCGGTCACCAGGGTTGCCCGCCTAGTGTCGTCGAGTTTGCGGCCCGGGGGCAAACACGGTCGCGCCCACCGAGCCGAAAATGCGCACCCTTACCGACCTGTGGCGCTCGCGATCCGTTTGGCCAGCTGCGCGATCGTATCATCGCCCGGCGCGAGCTGCTCCGCGGCCTCGACCTCACGGCGCGCGTTTTTGAGCAACCCCGCCTCGAGGTAGATGGTCGCCAGGAGCTTGCGTGGACCGGCGTGATTTGGGTCGAGGGCCACTGCTCGCTGGGCGAAGGCGGCCGCGTCGTGAAGGCTGCCTTTGGCCATGAGGAGGGCGTGAGCCGCGCCGAATTGGGCGTCGTAATCGTTTGGCGCGAGCTCGGCGAGCTTCCCCCACGAGCGGGCCGCGTCCGGCCATCGGCCGGCCTTCTCTTCGTACTGCGCTTGGTGACGATAGGTGTCGACGAGCGCCGTCGTCGACGCGACCTGAGCTTCGCGATGCAGCCGCACGAGCTCCGCATCGTCGGGCATGAACGTGAGCGCCGATTTGTATGCGCTTGCGGCGGCGATCGCGTCGCCGGCCGCCATGGCCCGATCGCCCGCCTGTCGGTGCTGGGCGGCTTGCGCGCGCGCGACGTCCGCCTTCTTTTGATCGAAGTGACGACGGAGGGCGTCGGGGGCCGGCGCCGGCATCGACGGGTTCGACGGCGGCCGGAGGGAGCTCGCTTGCGGGGTCGTGATGCGGCCGCCCATCAGATGCTTGGCGAGGAGATCTCTCCGCGCGCGCGGATCGATCGGGGTCGCGATGGGGGGTGCCTTCCGAGGCTCCTCGGGCGGAGCGGCTCGCGGTGTGACTGGTGCCGGCGTGCGGAGGATCTCGGTCGGCGCCGCTTGGGGCGTCGGCGCTGTCGCGGCGGCCGCTGCCTCACGCACACGTTGCTCCCCTTGCTCGACGCGCGCTTCGAGCTCTTGGGTGTGCGCCACCGTGGCGAGGTACGCGTCGTACTCGGCACGCTGGGTCTTGTCGGTGAGGACGTCGTGGGCCAGCGTCACGCGTGCGAAGACGGCTTCGAGCTTCGGCTTCAACGGGCCGACGTTGCGCCGGAAATAACGATCGGGGTGGTATTGCGCAGCGCGCTCGTAGTACGCGCGCTTGATCTCCTTCTTCTCGGCGGAGCGGGGAACGCCGAGGAGCGCGTAGTGATCCATCGCGTCGAGGCGCTGGTGGAGATCGAGGATCTTCCGCTGATCGTCGGCAGAGAGATCGATACCCGTGACGATCCCGTCGCCGTCGCTCGTGATGGGTTGCGCGGGAGCGGCCGCCGGCGGTGGCGGTGCAACCTCGGCCGCGCGTTCACGCGCCGAGATGCGCGGCCCACTCTCGTCGGAGCGCGCCTCCGTTGAGCGGTACGAGCCGTCGAGGCCAGGCGCCCGCGTGGAGTGGGGTCGATGGCTGGGCGGGCTCCGATCGGATGGCGGCGTGACCGCCGACATCGTTCGCGAGACAGTCCGCGCAGGTGCGGTGTCGCCCATCGTGACGAGTGAGAGCTCCGCGAGCCGGTCGAGTGACGTATGCACCTGCTCGACGGCCAGGCCCGTGGCCACCGCGATGTCGTCCTCCGACGACTGGCCGTCGACGCGTGAGAGCACGAACCCGTCCACGGGCGTGAGCGGCATCCGCCGCAGCTCGTCCGGAGCCGGCATCACCACGACCCTGGGAATGCGAGTTCGTCCCTCCGCCACGCCCCTCGAACGTATCGGAAAGCGGCGAGCCGAGTCGGCGAAAAGCGCCCACGGCCCTGGCCAAAAACCCTGTCAGTAGGAGACGTTGGAGTGACCATGCCGCGCGTGCATCCATGGCCACTCCGTCGGGATGGCGCGGATGCGTGCTTCGAGCGCGGTCGCGAATGCCTGAGTGAGCAAGACGACGGGATCGCCTCCCCCGTGCGGTCGGTCGATGCGGGCGACGTCCACGACGAGATCTCCGTCCGGCGTCGGGGCCGCGGTCGCGACCACACACGCGGCGCCCGTGCGCAGCGCGAGGCGTGCCGGGCCGGAGGCCATCGGCACGTCGTCCTGTCCGAGGAACCGTACGCCGACCGAAGGCGCGCGCGTTCGCAGGTCCATCGGGATGCCCAGGACGCCGCCGGTCTTGAGGACACGGAACATGCGGACGCCAGCCCCCTTCGCGCCCCGCGGCAGCGTGCGGTAGGGGCGGAGACGTGTGTAGAGTGCATCGAAGCGCGGGTCGTAGCTCTCGCGGGTCACGACGGTGAGCGGCGCGTGCGCGGCGAGCGTGCGGGCGACGCGTTCGAACGGGCCGAGGTGCGCGGAGACGAGCACGACCCCGCCGCCCTCGGCGAGCGCTGCGTCGAGCACCGAACGCGCGTTGGGCGTGAGCTCGAGAAGCGCCGGCGGCGTTGCCAAAGTAGCGACCGCTTCCCCGATCCGCGCTCCCATCGCGGCGAACGTGTCGCGGGCGCGCGCGCGCGCGTCCTCGCCTGGGAACGCCGCGGCGAGCTGGGCGCGCGCGACCGAGCGGGCGCGCGGGAGGAGGAAGTGGAGCGTGCGACCGAGCGCGCGTCCCCAGCGAGCGAGCGTGTCGGCGTCGTGACGGGATGCGAGCGCGAGCAGGCCCCGCGCCGCGAGGAAGAGAAGATCGTTCTTCAAGCGCTGCGGTCGCGACCACGTCGCGCCCGCGCGAACGTCACGCGGCAGAAGCTCGGGAGATGCAGCCGCGCTCATCGAGAAGGAATGGGCGCGTCGGGGTCGACGCTCGGTCCGCCAGGGCACTCGCCACACGTGGTTCGCACGCGCTGGCGTGCGCGAACGAGTCGGCCGCGCACGTCCTCGCAGCTCGCTTCCTCGAGCACGCAAACGCGGGCGGTCGCGCGCTCCATCGAGCCGAGCGCCCGGCACGCCGAGCGGCAATCCGCCCCGGCCACCTCGAGCTCGCGCTGCGCAGCCTCCACCTCGCGTCGCGCCGCGAGGGCGTTCGACCGCGTGTCGGAGCGCTGCCCGTCGGTGGCGGGCGGCGGGGCGGGTTGGGGCTGAGCTGCGCCCGCCTGCGGCGTGGCCGGCGCGGTCGACGTGCTCTCCGCGGCTTCTCGCGGGTAACCCGGTTGCCCTCCAACCGCTGGCGCTTGCGCTGGCGCTTGCGGCGGGGCCGCGGATTTGGCCGGAGCGGCGCCACCGCATGCTGCCGCGAGGAGCGCCGCGAAGGCCGCGAACGCGGTCACGCGCGTCACGGGTCGGGTCGTCACGTTCGTCATTTCGAGCCTCCTTGGTCTCCACGCGGGCGCGCGCCGCCGTCGTCGAGCGCGCTCTGGATGACCTCCTCCTGAATCGCCACCGCCTTGCGAAGGAGATCGACCGCCTTCGCTCGCGCTTGCGCGGCCTCCTCGGCCTTCCCACCGTCGACGAGGCTCGCCGCGCGCGCCTCTTCGACGATGCCGCTCACCTCGAAGAGGTGTCCGCGGAAGTACGTGCGTCCCGGCGCGTGGGTCAGGCCGTCGCTCACGTCCTTCTCGGCGCGCACCAGATCTCCCGTGCGCGCCCGAAGCTCGGCGAGGCGCGCGTAGGTGTCGGCCAACACCTCGTCGATTTCGGGGCGCGCGCCCATGCTCGGGCGGGTGACCGTAACGAGGCGCTCGAGTGCGGCGATCGCGCCTGGCAGGTCTCCTGCGGCCTCGCGAACGCTCGCTTCGTGGTGTAGCGCGCGCGCCTCCGATAGGAACGCCATGAGCGCGGTGTCGACTGCAGGCGCGCCCGGCTTTGAGTCGAGGCCGCGGTCGCAGCCAGTGATCGATGCGCCGCCGGCCACGAGCGCGAGCGCGAGGAAGAACGCGAAGCGCGTGGTGCCGATCATCGCAGCCCCCAACGCGCGAACTGGTTGTCGCGGAATTCGGCGGCGCGCGCCTCGGCGATGCGATCGACCCGCGCGGTCGTGCCGCCGACGACGAACGGCGCGTCGAAGAGCTCCTGCGTCGATCGCGAGGCGAAGGGCAGGGCAGCGGAGTCGTCGTGACGAGGTGCGCGGAGGACGAAGAACACGGCAGCGGCGGCGGCGAATGTAGCGGTGATCCCGAACGAGATGCGAATGACCTTTGCCCCCGTCCGCGCGGGACGCTTGGCGAGCGCGCGGGCAACGATGGCGCGGTGCGCGGCCGGATCGATCTCGCTCGGCGCGTGCGCGGCGCGGAGGGAGCCGAGGAGCTCGATCGCGCCTTGTACGCCGCCATCGGGCGCGTGCGCGCCGGCGCCTTCGAGCGCGCGTCGCAGCGCCTCGGCCTCGCGCACCTCCTCGTCGGAGATGGGATCGTCGGGCTCGGGGACGATCGGCTTCATCCGTGGGACCTCCGTCGTTCGTTGGTAGCGTCGGTGCGGGGCGCGCCCGCGCTCTGATCTTCGGCCGGCTCGATCGCCTTCTTGAGGGCCGCCGTCGCGCGGTGGAGGAGGACGTCGAACGTCGCCGGTGTCACGCCGAGGGTGGCCGCGACCTCTTCGCGCGGCTTCTCTTCGAGCACGCGGAGGCGCAGCGCTTCGGCGTAGCGCGGGTTGATGCGCGCGAGCGCGTCTTCGACTTTTTTCTTCGCGGCGGCGCGATCGCGATGGGCGCTCAGCTTGTCGTCGGTGGGCGTGGCGGATTGGGTCTCGTCGACCTCGCGCTCGACGTCCTCGGCCTCCCAGAGGAGCATGCGCTTTCGCGCGCGCAGCTGGTCGAGCGCGACGCGGAGCGCGACGGTGCGGAGCCACGGATAGAAGCCGACGTTCTGCCAGACGAAGCGATCGATGCGCTCGACGACCTTGGCGTAGGTCTCGCCGAGCGCGTCGCGCGCCGCGGCGTCGGAGCCGAGGCGAGGCAGAAGCACGGAGCGGTAGAGGGTCGGGCCATGACGCTCGAGCAGCTGCCCGAGTGCGAGGCGGTCGCCGGCCTGGGCGCGCGTGACGAGCGCACGCTCGTCGTCGAGGCTGGCCGGGTCCAGAACCACGCGCGGCAGCATACGCGACGGCGCCCACGCGAGCGGAGCGAGCGGGGCGGCTGCGGCCATCATGTTCCAAGAACGCGGGGCCGGGCCGAACCTTACAGTCGTCGCCACCCTCGAGCGGTGGTTCGGGCCCGCGAAAAAGCGCGGAGCAGTGGGGACTTGGGCCGCGGAGGCGGCTCCCACCCGAGGGGACCCGTGCTAGAACCCGCGGCCGTGAGCGCGAGGGAGAGCATCGTGGCCCTGGCCGAGGGCGCCGACCAGAATGGCTTCGCGGTCATGATGGGCGACCTGGTTCGTCAGAACCTCGAACAAAAGCCCCATAAAAAGAAAGATTTCGACGTGCTCGCCGGCAACGTCGCGATCGTCGTCGAGGACGCCGGGGTGGCGCTCACGCTGTGCTTCGACCGGGGGAGGCTCCTCATTCGAGACGGCGTTTCGGGGGTGCCGGACGTCACCATTCGCGGCGACGCGGACAGCGTCATCGCCATGTCGAACGTACCGCTGAGCCGGCGACTGGGCGTCCCCTGGGCCGACCCTCGAGACAAGACCGCCGTGGAGTCTCTGAAGACGTTCGTCATGGCGTCCGTGAAGGGGCGCGTTCACCTTCATGCCCGCCTTCGGGCCATCCCGATGATCGGCCGGCTCACCCGAATCATGTCGGTTCATGGGTGAACGTGCGCGGATTCGGCTTGACCGGGATCCCCGGGTCTCGTAGCGTTCGCGCCCCGAGTTTTGGGGCCCTCACGGGTGGCGCAGGTAAGAGCGGGTGCTAAGCTCTTCCGCCCGCGAGGCGCTTCGCGCATTCTTCCGTACCACCGATTTTCGCGGCTCGAAGAGCCCCGAAACGCACTCAGGATCCAAGATGGCAGTTCACATTCGTTTGGCCCGTGCGGGCACCAAGAAGCGGCCCTTTTATCGCGTCGTCGTGACCGATCAGAGGAGCCCGCGCGGCGGACGTTTCCTCGAGAACATCGGGACGTTCGACCCCGCCACGGAGACTGCCCAGATCCAGGTCAACGACGAGCGCCTCACGTACTGGCGTTCGGTCGGCGCGCAGCCGTCGGCCACGGTCGACCGTCTCCTCCGTCGCCGTCCGGCGCCGGCGGCGGCGGCTCCCGCTCCCGCGGCGGCCGCGCCCGCCAAGGCGACCAAGAAGAAGTGAACGCCTCGGGCGGCAGGCCGTCATCGGTCGCCGCCCGTCGTCACGCCAGCTAGTCTAGCCAGTCTATCGACCAACCCGAACCGGACGTGCCGCGTGCGCGCGGCAGCCACCCTATGCCTCTCAAAGAGCTGATTCGAGCGATTGCCGTCGAGCTGGTCGACCACCCTGAGCAGGTCGAGGTCACCGAGATCGCGACGGAGCACAACAGCGTCATCGAGCTGCGCGTCGCCAAAGAGGACATCGGGAAGGTCATCGGCAAAGAGGGCCGCACGGCCCAGTCGATGCGCACCATCCTCGCTGCCGTCTCCACCAAGCTCGGCAAGCGCGCTCACCTCGACATCGTCGACTGACGCGTCCCGCGCGCGAGACCTTTCGTCGTCTTCTTGGATCGATGGCGATTGATCTCGACCGTTGGGTGCCGTTGGCCGAGGTAGCTCGCCCGCACGGTGTGCGCGGCGAGGTGAGGCTTCGCCTCTACAACGAGGACAGCGATCTCCTGCTCGATGCCGAGGAGGTGCTCGTTCGCCTGAAGGAAGGCGACGAGCACGAGGTGTCCGTCGACCGCGCGCGGCGCGCCGACGAGGCGATCCTCATGAAGCTTCACTCCATCGACGATCGCGACCGCGCCGACGAGATCCGCGGCGCCGTGCTCTCGATGCGCCGCCGCGATTTTCCGGCGCTCGAGCCGGGCGAGTTCTATCACTGCGACGCGGAGGGAGCGTCGGTCCTGGTGCGCGACGACGGCGGCGCCGAGCGCGCGTGGGGCACGATCACCGCGTTTCGCTCGTACCCGACCGTGGAGGTCATGGTGATCGCGCGCGCCGGCGGAGGCGTCAGCGAGGTGCCGCTCCTCGATCAATTCGTCGTCGAGTTCGACGTCGAGGGCGGGCGCATCGTCTTGCGCGACATCGAGGCGTTCGAGGAGCGCGGGTGAGGTTCGACGTCGTCACGCTCTTCCCCGAAGCCTTCACGGGGTTCCTCGAGGCGAGCTTCGTCGGGCGCGCACGCGCGTCGGGCGCCGCGTCGGTGCGCTTCCGTTCGCCGCGCGACTTCGGCCTCGGCAAACACAAGAGCGTCGACGACACGCCATACGGCGGCGGCAGCGGCATGGTCATGCGCGTCGACGTGCTCGCGGCGTGCATCGAGTCGCTCGTCGCCGACGCGCCGGATGGCGTCGTTCCCCACCGCGTGCTCCTCACGCCGCAGGGCGCGCGTCTCGATCAATCGCGCGTGCGCGCGCTCGCGTCGCGCCCCGCCGTCCTCCTCGTGTGCGGTCGCTACGAAGGCTTCGACGAGCGCGTGCGCGGCCTCGTCGACGAAGAGATCTCGCTCGGCGACTTCGTGCTGACCGGCGGCGAAGTCGCAGCGATGGCGCTCATCGACGCGTGCACGCGGCTCCTGCCGGGCGTCCTCGGAAACGCGGCGTCGACCGTCGAGGAGAGTCACGCGCCCGAGACCGGCCTCCTCGAATATCCGCAGTACACACGGCCGGCCGAGTTTCGCGGCGAGCGCGTTCCCGACGTTTTGGCCGGTGGCAATCACGCGGAGATCGCGCGCTGGCGGAGGCTCGAGGCGGAGCGTCGCACCGCCGAGCGCCGTCCCGATCTCTTCGCTGCGTACCTCGCCCGGAAGTCCGGCGAGGGCGGGGAAGGCGAGCGATGAGGCGCGTCGCGCTCGCGCTCGTGCACCATCCGGTCGTCGACGCCGAGAGCGCGGTCGTGACGACGGCCGTGACCAACCTCGACGTACACGACTTGGCGCGGAGTGGTCGCACGTACGGATGCTCGGACCTCTTCGTGGTGCATCCGATCGAGGCGCAGCGCACGCTCGTCGAGCGCATTCGCCATCACTGGACCGAAGGCTCGAGCGCCAAGCGCATTCCCGACCGCAAAGGCGCCATCTCGATCGTGCGCGTCGTCTCCGCGCTCGACGACGCCATCGATGCGCTCGGTGGACGCGCCAACGTGGAGGTTTGGATCACGGCCGCGCGTCAGGTCGCCCCGCCCACCTCGTTCGCCGACGCGCGAGCTCGACTGGCCGGTGACGGGCCGCCGGTCCTCATCGTGTTCGGCACCGGCTGGGGCCTCGCACAGAGCGTGATTGCCGCGGCTGATTTGACCCTCGAGCCGATCCACGCGGGCCACGACACCGGCTTCAATCACCTCAGCGTGCGCGCGGCGTGTGCGATCGCACTCGATCGGCTCCGCGGCCCGAAATAGGCGAACTTAGGGCTAAAACCTACACTGGCGCACGTTTGCCTACGTGCTACGCCTCCCCGATGCGAATCGCGGCGTGGATGGGGCTCGGGGTCGCGCTCTTGGCGGGTTGCGCGGGAGCACCGCCGAGCGATAGCGATATCAGCGCGGATGACGACGCGGCGCTCTCGACGTCGGAGCTGCGCGAGCGGTCGCACATCCAAACGACCCTCGCGCGCGAGGGAACGACCGAGCTCGATTACGATCCGGGGCGGCCCTCTTACAAAGGCATTCCGTACGAAGGGGCCGAGCTTGGGTTCGCCGGCGGATCGCTGTCGATCGAAGTGGCGGGGGAGTTTCCGAGCACGGCGCGCGTGCTCGTCGTCGACCAAGACTTCCACGTTCTCGCGCGCGCCAAGACGGAGCGCGGTAGCGGCGTCAAAGTGCAGACGAACGGTGCGGCTTCGCTCGGTGTCGCGAAGCTCGCGGTGGCCAACGCTCCCATCAACGGGAAGATCCTGGTGCGCGACGCCAAGTGGGATCGCTCCATGACGTTCCGCGTCGACGTCCGCCGCAACTGACGCGCACGGTCTCGAGCCGCGGTCAGTGATCGACGATCGCGGGCTCGACGGTGAGCCCGCCCGGCTTGCCCGCTTGCGCTTCGACCAACACGACGCGTGCGGGCTGTCCGAGCTTTCCGTGGACGAACGCTGCGCGCTTGGGCTCGAGGCCCACGGCGCGGAGCGCGTCGAGCAGCATGGTGAGTGCGGCGGCGGGATACACGAACGCGACCTTCGCGCGCCGCCCTGCGAAGAGGCGCGCCGCGCGGACGAAATGTGGAAGCTCACCGACGCGCGCGCGGGCGCGAGCGGCGCTCGTCGGCGTACGCCCCGCGCCGGGCGCGTAATACGGAGGATTGCAGACGACGAGCGAGGCCTCTCCGCGGTGTCCGCGACCGAGCGCCACGGCATCACCGACGAGCACGGTCGTGCGATCGGCGAAGCCGTTGGCTGCCGCGTTGGTCTCCGCGAGCGCTGCCGCCGCTGGGTCGAGCTCGACCAAGAGGGCGCGGCGCGCGCCGCCCTCGGCGAGGAGGCTCAGCCCGATGGGACCGACGCCTGCGCCCAGATCGCACACGCAGGCCACCGGGTGCGCGGGATGCGCGAAGCGGGCAAGCAAGAAGGCGTCGCGGCTCACGCGGTACCCGACGCCGCGTGTCGGCTGTTCGAGGAGGAGCGCCACCGGGCGAGAGTCTACTATGGTCGCGCCGCGCCTTGCATGCGAGGCGTCGGGTGAGCGAAGCGAGCATGGACGCAAGGGCGATGAGCGAAGCGATGAAGGCCAAGGCCCGCGCGCTCGGCTTCGACGCCGTCGGTATCGCCCGCGCCGACCGGCCTCTCACCGCGGACTTCGAGCGTTACGAGGCCTTCGTCGAAGCAGGCATGCACGGCGAGATGGATTGGCTGGCAAACGATCGGAACGTGCGCGCGCGCCTCGACACGGGAGACATTCTCACCGGCGCCCGGTCGGTCATCTGCGTCGCGCGGCGCTATCAGCGCGGCAAGGACGCGGAGGCGACCGACGCGCCGCTCGCGCGATCAATCGCTCGCTACGCGCGTGGTCGCGACTATCACAACGGCGTTCGCAAGAAGCTGCGGCGCCTCGCGGCGTTCGCGCGGACGCTCGGCGGTGAGGCGCGGCCGATGGTCGACGACGTGCCGGTTCTGGAGCGCGCCTGGGCCGCGCGCGCGGGCCTCGGCTTCGTCGGCAAGAACGGCATGCTCATCGTGCCCGGTGAGGGGTCGTTCGTGCTGCTCGGCGAGGTCGTGACGACTCTCGCGCTCGAGCCCGATGCGAGCATCCCGGAGCGTTGCGGCGCGTGCACTCGTTGCCTCGAGGCGTGCCCGACGCAGGCCTTCCCGCGGCCGTTCGTGCTCGACGCGCGGCGCTGCATCTCGTACCTCACCATCGAGCGGAGGTCCGCCATCGAAGAGCCGCTGCGCGCGGCCATCGGTGAGCACTTGTTCGGGTGCGACGAGTGTCAGACCGTGTGCCCATTCAACGCCTCGTCTCGCCCGCGCGATCGCCAGGAGACGGCGCCGTTCGAGCCGCACTCGCGCTGGTCGACGCTGGATCTCGTGGACCTCCTCGACCCCGCGCGCTGGGTCGAGATCTCGGAGGGGACGCCAGTTCATCGCGCGACCGCCGATGGGCTGGCGCGGAACGCGGCGATTGTGCTGGCCAATCAGGGGCGTGTCGACGCGCTTCCGGCGCTCGCCGCCGCCGCCGAGCGTCACCCCTCGGCGACGGTGCGGGACACGTGCGCGTGGGCGGCGCGCGTCCTTTCGCTCGCCACGCGTTAGTGTAGTGCGCGGCGGCGTGGTAGGAGATCCCTCATGGGATGGGTGCAATCTACCCGCATCTTCACAGGCCTCGCAGTGCTCGCGGGCGCGCTCAGTTTCGCCGGCCCCGCGCGTGCCGACGCGGCGGGGGACGCCGAGGCCGCGCTCGCCAAAGGCCGAGCCGAGCGGCGTGCGGGCGCCACCAAGGAGGCGACCGCCGACCTTCGCCGCGCGGTCTCGCTCTCCGCTCCGAAGTCGGAAGTTGCCCTCCGTGCGACGTACGAGCTGGCGCGCCTCGGCATCGACCGGCGCGAGTTCGGACAGGCGATGGCGCAGTGCCGTATTCTCCAGCAGAAGGCGGGCGGTGAGGCCTTGGGGCACGCGTGCGCAGCCGAGGCCTATCTCCTGTGGCGCCGCGCGAGCGAGGCCACGACGGAGATCAAGAAGGCGCTCGCCAAGAACCCTCGGCTGTACGAAGCCAAGGTCGCCGAGGGGCGCGCGCGCCTTCTCGAGCTCCGCGACGCGGAGGCCGAGGCCGCGCTGAAAGAGGCGGTCGCCATCGATCCACGCGCGACGGACGCATACCTCGCCCTCGCCGACGTCCACGCCCTCTTCGGCAAGACCGACGCTGCCATCGTGGATCTGCGCGAGGTGCTGAAGCTCGACGAGCGTTCACCCGAGGCGAGCTATCTCCTCGCGCGTCTCCTCCCGCCGAGTACCGAAACGGTCGGGCTGCTCGAGACGGCGCTCCGCGAGCGACCCGCGTTCGGCGAAGCGCTCGCCCGCCTCGCCGAGGTGGAGATCGCGCTCGGGCACTTGGACCGCGCGCGGGCCGCGGCGCAGCGCGCCCTCGCCACGGATCCGGAGGGCGCTTCGATGCGCGTCGTGGTCGGGCGCGTGGCCCTCGCCGAGGGCAAGCTCGATGCGGCGCTCTCCGAGGCCAAGGCGGCGCTCTCGTCGATCCCGAACCTCGCGTCGGGCAAGCTGCTCCTCGCCGACGCGTACGCCAAGCAGGGCGAGATCGACTTGGCGGTCGAGGCCTACACGGCCGCGTTCGGCTTCGATCACTTCGATCCCACGCCGCTCGTTCGCGCCAGCGAGGCGTGCCGCGCGCAGGGCCGCGAGACGAGCGCCAAGGCCTTCGCCGACAAGGCGACGCGGGAGTTTCCGAACTGGGGTCCGGCGTGGATCGCCCTCGGAGACGTTCTCGTCGCACAGAAGGATGCGTCTGGCGCGAAGCAGGCGTACGAGCAAGCGCTCGTGAAGGCGCGCGGCATCGACGGGGCGAACGAAGCGCGGAAGCGGCTCGAGCGCCTCAAGTGAGGGCGACCCAGGTGCACCGATCCTGCGCGAAAACCGGGGCTGTACCGACGTGCGCACTCGACCGCTCGTCGCCGTAGCCGGGGTTGCGGCGCTCGGAGGACGCGACTAAGCCCGTCCTCATGGCGCGACACGCCCTTGCCGAAAGAGTGCTCGCCAAGGATCCGCGCGGGCTCGCGCGAACGCTCCGCATGGTCGACGACCGCGCGCCCGGGTACGTCGACGTCCTCCGCGATCTGTTCTTCGCGACCGGGCGGGCGTGGATCATCGGCGTGACCGGCAATCCCGGGGCAGGGAAGTCGACGCTGTGCGATCGGCTGATCGAGGCGTTTCGTCGCGACGGAAAGACCGTCGGCGTCCTCGCGGTGGATCCGACGAGCCCGTTCTCGGGTGGCGCAATCCTCGGCGACCGCATCCGGATGCAGCGCCACGCGACCGATCCCGGCGTGTTCATCCGCTCGGTGGCCACGCGCGGACACCTCGGCGGGCTCTCGCGCTCGGCGCGCGACATGGTTCGCGTGCTCGACGCGTACGGGTGTGACGTCATCCTCGTCGAGACGGTGGGCGTCGGCCAAGACGAGCTCGAGATCACCCAGACGGCGCACACCACCTTGGTCGTCATGGCGCCGGGCATGGGCGACGAGGTTCAGGCGATCAAGGCCGGCATCATGGAGTGCGCGGACGTCTTCGCCGTCAACAAGGCCGACCGCGAGGGCGCCGACGGGACGGTGCGCGATCTCGAGCTCATGATTGCTCTCGGCAAGGAGTCGCTCCTGGCCGTGAGCAAGACGCGTGGGCACGTGGTTCATGGCGCGGCCGCGGGTGACGACGAGGCGGCCGCACACGGAGCCGGCGGATCGGCGAGCGGCAGCACGGCCGACGGTCGGTGGACGCCGCCCATCAAGCGTTGCGTCGCGACGCGCGGTGAGGGCATCGGCGAGCTCAAAGACGCGCTGGCGCTCCATCGTGCTTGGGGCGACGACACCGAAGCGGGACGCGCGAGGCGCGCCCTCCGCTTGGCGCAGGAGCTTCGTGAAGGACTTCGGCAAGCGCTCATCGAAGAAGCCCTGACTCAGCTCGGTCCGGCCATCGAGGCCGGTGTCGGGCGCGTCGAGCGACGGGAGGTAGACCCGTACACGCTGACCGGCGAGCTCGTCGCCGAGTTCCGCGGCGCGCGCTGACTCGCCGTTCCGCCTGCCGCGAGCCGAGCGGGGCTCAATACGAGCGTTTGCACCCACAAGTTGGGTATGCTGCGCGTTCGATGAACGTCTTGCGCTCTCGTGGCCTCGGTCTTTCGGTCGCGCTCACTTCCCTGGCTGCCGTTGGTGTCGTCCTCGCTTCGCTCGGGGCCGGGTGCGGCCGTCCGGAGCTCCCGATCGTCGTGCAGAAGTCGCGCGTCGGTTTGAAGAGCGACGTGCAGCCAGGCGAGCGACTCGAGGCCCGTCGGGTCACGGAGCGCGACTACGCTGGAGGGAAGCCGGGCTTCTACGCGTTCCGTTCGAAGTACGACTTCGAGGTGTTCCGCGCCGACCTTCCGCGCACGCGCGCCGCCGCGCCCAAGGCGGTCTCGTGGGGAGATGAGATGGTGCTCGCGGGGTACGCGACCGACCCCACGATGGACAAGCTTTCGATCGACTCGATCGTCGACACGGGCTCGGCGGGCCTCCACGTGTACGCGACGCAGTACTCGTCGGGCGAAGGTTGCCCGACGCCGCAAGAAGGCACCGCGTTCGACTGGGTCGCGATCCCGCGCAGCGACAAGCCAGTCACCATCCACCTCGATACGGATCAGAGCCCGCCATGCAAGACCGTCGCGCCGACGGCGCGGCCGGTGTGCCGCGTCGTCGGGGGCGCGACCTGGCAGGAGACGCTGTCCGCGCCGTGGCAGAGCAGCATCGAGTGCGAGGTCCAATCCGAGCCCGGCGCTCGACCGGTGATCGATCGCAACTGGTTCATCGGTGAAGCGGCCAAGGGATCCGCGACGCGGCTCACGCTCTCCAAGGGCGCGACGAAGGTGACGTTCCCGCTCGACGCGCTCGGACACTACGCGATTCGTCTCGAGACCTTCGACGCCGAGGGGAAGCGCGCCGAAGCAGTGGCGTCGATCGACAGCGCGCCCGCCAACGACGACACCTTCGTGCAGTTCGGCTGGAGCCGCTTCACGTCCACCGACGATCCCGAGACCTTCCCGCGCCTCGAGGTTCGGGCCTTCGAGCCCGCGAGCCCGACCGCTACCAAAGGGCCGGCCAAGAGCACGTGCTCCAAGGAAGGCCAGCGACCGTCGTGGTGCGAGGTGACGACGTCGTCGGTCGTGACCGTGATGCGCACCGCCGACACGCCCGGCCGCTATGCGGTGACGGTTCGCTACCTGGACGATCGCTACAAGGGCATGCCCGTCGCGTGCGTTCGCGTGTTCCGCGCCCGTGCGCTCACCGCCGAGGCGTGCGACGACGTGCCGCGCAAGAGCGGCGAGACGTGGGAGGCGGGCGTCGTCATCGCCAACCGCGGCATGTTCGAGGGCACCTTCGAGGAGGTCGGTGATGGCGGCGCCGATGGCGGTGACGCCGGAGGCGACGCGGGGATTCGTCTACGCGGCCCCAAGGGCGGGGGCGTGACGTTCTCGGCCCTCGGCGAAGCGCCGCCGCCGCCGCCGCCCGCGCCGGTCGATGCGGGCGCGAAGCCGGTCACGCCGAAGCCGGTCACGCCGAAGCCCGTCACGCCGAAGCCCGCGGCGTCTGCGGCGCCGAAGCCCGCGGCGTCCGCGCCGCCGAAGCCCGCCGCCCCCAAGCCGGACGCGGGCGCGAAGTGAGGTTGGTGGGCCCGACCGCGTTGCGCGGTTACGGGTTCTTCCAGTCGAGCTGCGCGAGCTGCGTGAGTTTCTCGGGGCGCGCGGCGTCGGGGAATTCATAGAGCGACGAGTAGGCGCCGGCCGCGTTCAAGAAACCGTTGAGCGCGGTCGTCGTCGGCCCTTGCGACGTGCCGTAGACGTCGTCGTTCGACCCGATCGGCCAAAGCGGCGCTTTGAGCTTTGCGTTCGCGTAATCCGAGAGCGCCTGCGGCAGACCTTTGGTCCCGTTCCACGAAACTCCGCGGTCGGAGAAGTAGACCTGCGGGAAGGCGGCGTCGCCGCAGTACGTGTCGAACGTCTTCCACGGGAAGCCGGGGTGCTGACTGATCCAACCGAACGAGGTGTACGCGAGCCACACGCCCGGCGCCTTGGTGCGAATGCCTTGGCAGAGGGACTGCGCCGCCGCGCTGTGATCGCCGCCTTCTTCCCATTCGACTTCGACGTCGAGAACGAGGCCGTCACAGCCTGGCACCTTGGCGGCTTGAACGGCCGCGTCGACCGCCGCGGTGCCACCCGCGGGCGTGATGTAGGGCCACGCGAGCACGCGCATCCCACGCGACGTGAACTCCTTCACGAACGTCGCGTTGAACCGCTGCGGCCAGAACGACTTGTCCTGTCCGCTCTTGATGAGCACGTACCCGACGCCGAGTGATTGCGCCTTGGCCGCGGCCTGCGCAGCCGTCATGCCCGTGTAGTCGAAGTACCAAATCCACAACCCCTTCGCCGAGGGCTTCCAGGTCCGCATCGAGAACGGCGGCGGGCCGGCGTCGGGCGGGTTGGTAGGCGCGGTCGGTGTGGGAGACGTGGAGCTTGCGGTCGTCGGACCCGTGCTCGGCGTCGGCGCCGTCGCCGACGCGACCTCGCGAGGCGTGGTCTCGGCGTGCGCGATTTCGCCGTCGGTGCCGGCGGCGTCGCCGGTGCCGCTGCACGCGAGCGCCAGGAGCGGCGCGGCGACGAAGAGCGCAGAGCGGTAGAGTCGGGCCGCGAACGGCGATGTCGGTGCGCGCGGAACCATCGGCATCGGGGAGCCTCGGGCGAGGGGGAGGGACGTGAAGGAAACAGAAGTCGGAAGAAACGCGAAAAAACCAGCGACGCAGCGCGTCGCCAGCCGGCGCGTCAGCGGATCGGCGGCGGCGGGAGCTGCCCGACGCACACGCCGACCTCGAGCAGAATGAAGAGGAGCGCTTTCTCCTGCGCGAGGAGCGTCGCGCCTTCGCCACCCTCTGCGTGGTACGTGCTGAAGAGAACGCGACCGCACTTCTGCTCGAAGCTCACGGTCGCCGGATGCGCGCTGCCCTCGTAGTCGGACGTCATCCACACCTTGGGCGTGATGGTGACGGGCTTGCCTTCGGGATCCACACCTGGCTGCGGCGCGACGCTGGCGATGCGCGTCCAGCTTTGTTGGAGCGTGACGCTGGTGTCGCCGATGGCATTCAGCCACCCGGCGAGGCCGGGATCGGTCGGCGTGCCGGGCGTGTCTTCGGCGCCCGCGCGGCATGCGCTTCCGATCCCGGCGCTCTGTTGCGAGAGCACCTGCATCTTGTCGTCGTAGAACGACACGAAGCCTGGCCACGTCTGACGGATGGCCTCGTAGCTGTAATCGGTCACGTAGAGCTTGCCGCCGCCGTCGACGTACTGACGAAGCGCGGTCTCCTCGCTGGCCATGGGAGCGCCGCACACGTTGCTCCCGCTCGTGTCGCTCCGCGAGAAGCCGAACGTCGCGCAGGGCAAAAGGACGATGTGGTAGCCGGCGAGCTCGGGGACCTGCGCGGTGAGATCGCGGATGTTCTTCCCCGTCTTCTGCCCGGGCGGCGGCCCGCCCAAATCGAATGGACCGTCGCCGTAGCGCGCGAACTCTTCGATGCCGAGCTTCTTGAGCGAGAAGTCGATGCGGTCGTAGCCGCCGACGGCCATCGCGATCTTGGGGATGGTGTCGTTGTTCGCCGGATCGTTCTTTCCGGGGAGCCGCGTGTACGGCCCCGCGACCGGTTGATCGCCTGCGCGCACGTCGACCTGCCGCACGCGGCGGAACTGGCCCTTCTGCACGACCAAATACTGCGTGCCGGTCGCGTAGGCCGGCAGATCGAACGTGCCGTCGGGCGCCGAGTACGCGTACGGCTCGGCGGGCGTCAGGTGGATGCAGGTGTCGCAGTAGACGTGGCTCGGGATCGCGTCCGGAAGGCGCGAGGTCAAATAGACGATCGCGTTCGCGATCGGCACCGTGCCCTCGGGCGCGACCACCTTGCCGTGGAGGTGCGCGACGACCGGTGGCGTGGCTGGGCCCGCCGCATCCCTGTCCGAGAAATCACCCGTCGTCGGATCACCGCCGTCGGCCAGCTTGCCCGTGGTGTCGAGCCCGCTTCGCTTCGAGCTCCCACATGCGGCGACGAGGCCGAGAACGCACGCGAACGCCGCCGCGCTGCCGACGAAGGATGAAGCAATCGTGCGGCGCGCCGGAACCATCGGACCGACGTTCGTAACGTGCGGCGTGAAATCGCTGAATGAAAATCCGCCGTGATCCCATGAGGAGACTCGCAGCGTCTGCGACGATGTGTGCCGTCGCAGTGAAGCGACGCGCTGTCACTCCCGTGCGACGCGCAGAGGAGCGAACGCTCAGCGTGCGCGCTTCTTGGCTTTCGTGGCCGCGCGCTTGGTGACCTTGGTCGCCGCCTTCTTCTTCGCGGCGCCGCCCGCCACGCGAGGGGGGCGCGGCGCCTTGCGACCGACGTTCTCGGCGCGGAAGGCGCTCGGGCAAGCGTCCTTCACCGGGCAGCCTTCGCAGTTCGGCTTCTGCGCGAAGCACACCCGGCGGCCATGGAAGATGAGGGTGTGGCTCGCCGCATCCCACTCGCTTCGAGGCAGAAGCTTCATGAGATCCTCTTCGATCGTGATCGGCTCGTCGTGCTTGGTCCACTTGAGCCGCTGCGTGAGGCGCTGCACGTGCGTGTCGACCACGACGCCCTCGGGCTTGCCGAACGCCACACCGAGGACGACGTTGGCCGTCTTGCGACCGACGCCGGGGAGTGCCACGAGCGCGTCGAGCTTGGGCGGCACCTCTCCGCCGTGCTCGGCCACGAGCTTCTGCGCGAGGCCGACGATGTTCTTCGCCTTCTGGCGATACATCCCGATGCGGTTGATGAGCTCTTCGACTTCGTCGGTCGTTGCCTGCGCGAGTGCGGCGGCGGTCGGGTAGGCCTTGAAGAGGCCGGGCGTGATTTTGTTCACCGCGACGTCGGTCGTCTGCGCGGACAAGACGGTCGCGACGACGAGCTCGAACGCGTTCCGATGATCGAGCTCGCAGTGGGCGTCGGGGTGGTGAGCCTTGAGGCGATGGTAAACGGCGAGCGCTTCGTCGCGCGTGGGCGCGCGGCGCGATCGCGGCGAGTCGGGGGTCGCGGTGGTCACCGCGAGAGGATGCCCGTCGGCGGCGACGCGGTCATGCAGAAAGTGGCGCGTCAGTAGATGGGGCAGCCGCCGTGCGGGGCTTCTTCGAGCGCCCGCGACGCGACCCTCGTGATCGACCGATCGGCGTGGACTTCGTCGATCGTCTCGGTCCGCGGGCAACCGCCGTCGGATCGGAAGAGGAAGCCGTGCTCGCTCGGCTCGGTCGTCAGCGCGCTGCACGCGACCGAGAAGTGGCTGAGTCGGTATACGGCCAGCGCTTGATCGGTGGTCGTGACCCGCCCGAGCACGTCGTCGAAATTTTTCTGGGCCTCCACGTTGTCACCCGCGGTGGCGACGACCAGATACGTGCCGGAGTAGGTGAACGGCCCGCCGAGCTTGACGAGCGGTGGTGGAGCGGACGCCTCCGAGGCCGTGGTGCCCGTGGCGCGCGGTGGGGCGAACGGGGCGACGGCGTTCGCCGCGAGCGCCTCGACTTTGGCTCGACAGCCTGCAGGGTCGCTCGCGTTCGCGCACGGCTCGCCCGCGGGCGTCAGCCGAAACGATTTGGGTGCGGCTCCCATGGAACGCACGATTCGCCCTCATTTCACGCGGCGGAGCGGCGGCTTGAGGCTCGGAATGGGTGAGGGCGGCGCGTTGGCGGCGTAGCGCGCGCGATGGTGCCGCGCATGTTCGCGTTCGACATG
>JBGAJR010000075.1:0-22569 GCA_044224815.1 Polyangiaceae bacterium | reverse complement strand
GCCTCCCGCGGCGCGCACGCGCATCCACGCATAGAGCGCCGTCGCGAGCGCTGAGAGCGAAAGCGCGAGGGAGATGGCGAGGACGATCACGCGGCCCGCCCCGTCTTGAAGCTCGCGAGGCCTCGCACCCAAGCCTTCTTCCACCGGAGGCACGAGAGCGACTCGTGCACCATGAGCGCGCGCTCACCGAAGAGACGGGCTTCGACCACGCTGCGCGCGTAAAACGGGCCATCTTCGAGCGTGCGAACGATGCGCGGCGCAGCGCCTTCGGGCGCGTCCACGCGGAGATCGAGCCCCCAACGCGATCCGCCGAGCGCGTGCGGCACCATCCCATCGATCGCCACGGTCCCCGAGGGCCCGAACGCGAGCGCGAGACGCCGGCTCGCACCGTCGACCTCGGTCGAGGAGTAGGTCACGACCGCGCGGCCGTCCGCCGTGGCGCCGCGCGCCCACGACCACCCGGCAAAAGCGTCCTCGAGCGCCTCGTGGCCGAAGTTCACGTCGTGATACGCGGTGCCGCGGAACGAGAGCGCGGGCTCGGAGAGCGACACCTCGACGCGGCCGCGCGGCGCGACGGGCCACCACGTGTGGGCCCCCGCGCGATCGAGCTCGAACGATGCGTCACCGAGGAGCTCGGGCGAAAGGCGAACCGTGCCGCGAAGCGCGCGACCGGAGCTCGCGACGCGACCGAGCGTCCCGAACGGCGTCTCGCGCTCGTCGAGGCGCAGGCTGAGCTCACCTCCGCGCGACGAGAGCACGCTCCGCCCATAGTGGACTTCGTCTCTACCGCGCGCGGAGGGGTCGAGGACGCGCTCGTTGAAGGACCAGAGCCGATCGCGCGCATAGAGCGCGACGTTGAGAGATGCGTAGCCGAGCGGACATGGGAGCTCCGCCCCCTCCGCGCGTGCGCGGTCGCGAGCGCGCGCATAGCGCGACGAGAACGGCGAGCCGACGAGCGCGATGACGACGAGCCCGGTCTCGCCGTCGTCGCTCAGGGCGTCGAGGTAGTGCCACTGATAGCGAGCCGACGAGCGCGATGACGACGAGCCCGGTCTCGCCGTCGTCGCTCAGGGCGTCGAGGTAGTGCCACTGATAGCCACCGGGCGTGACCGGTGCGTCGAACGGTAGTCCGAGAGCACCGCCTCGGCCGCGAAGCGACCGCTCAGCGCCGCCATCGGCACTCCCGGGCCCGGGTGCACGCTCCCACCCGCCGTGTAGAGCCCCGGGATGCGGGTCCGCGATCCGGGCCGAAGGAGCGGCGACATCGCGCCCTTGGGTCTCGCGCCGTAGATCGCGCCCCCCGTCGCGGGAAATCTCGCGGCGAAGTCCACCGGCGTTGCCCTCGCGAGCGCCCGTGCGTGCAAGGAGACCCCAGCCTCGTTCAACGTTCGCTGCATCGCGCGTTCGCATCGCAAAACCTCCTCGTCGGACCAAAGCTTGGGCCTGTCGCCGCTCGCAGGCGCGTTCACGATGACGATGAAGCGCTCCTCGCCGCGGCTCACCGCACCGTCGTCGCGATCTTCGGCGCACACGTAGACCGCGGGCGTCTCCGGCGCGCGGCCGCGGGAGAAGAGATCCGTGAACTCCGCCGGGTAATCGTCGGGGAAGAACACGTTGTGATGAACGAGCGGCACGCCTTCCGCGCGGCCCACGATCATCCACGTGAGCGCGGAGAGTGACCGATCCTTCTCGGGCGTCGGCTTGGCGGCGCGCCCGCCCGTCGCTTCCGCGAGCGCGGACACGTCGCCGTTCCACACGACGGCGTCTGCGGCCCACTCGACGCCGTCGACGATGACGCCCGAAGCGCGGCCGCCGACCGTCGCGATGCCTTCGACCTCGTGACCCGCGTGGATCACGACGCCGAGATCTCGCGCGACCCCGCGAAGGGCGGAGCCGAGCGCCGCCATGCCGCCGTCCACGCGATGAACGCCGAGCGCCTCGACGTAGGAGACGACGTTGAACGTGGCCGGCGCCTCGAACGGCGAAGCTCCGCAATAGGTCGCATAGCGCGCGAACACGTGACGGAGGCGGGGCTCCCTGAAGCGCGACGCGATCGCCTTCCACATCGTCCGGAACGCGTCGACCGCGACGAGCGCGGTGGGCCCGGCCTGACCGAGGCGTACGGCGACGTCGAGCGCGGACGGGGCCGCGCTCTTGATGAACGGTCCGTGCACGAGCTCGTAGATGCGCCGCGTGTCGTTCAGAAACGCATCGAACGCGCGTGCCTCGGCGGCGCCGAAAGCCCGCCCAATCGCGTCGCGCGACTCGGCGGGATCCGAGTGGAGATCGAAACGCGTCCCGTCACGAAATCCGTGGCGTGCGAGGACGCCCATCGGCCGGAGCTTCACGTGATGCTCGAGCGCGGTGCCCGCGCTCGCGAAGAGCTCGTCGAACACCCAGCGCATGGTGAGGACCGTGGGCCCGGCCGCGACGGGAACACCCGCCACGTCCGCCGCGGCGAGCTTCCCGCCCACCGACGGAGACCGCTCGAAAACGCTCACCCTCGCCCCTCCCGCGGCGAGGCGGATTGCAGCAGCAAGGCCCCCCATTCCTGCGCCTACGACGGCCACGTGCGCCTGGGTCATGGCAAAAGTTATACGGCGACAGTTGACCATGTCCATAGTTTGCCCAACCTCTGTTCGCATGCAGGCTTGGCTCCCCGAGAAGGCGCGCGCGCTGTCGTTCATTCGCTCCGCCGAGGCCGCGGTCGACCGATCCCTCCGGCTCGCGCTCGAGCGGATGGCGGGCCCCAAGGCGCCGCCGCGGCTCCGCGAAGCGCTCGAGTACGCGCTCTTCCCGGGCGGCGCCCGCTTGCGCCCGCTCCTCGTCCTCGCCGTCGCCGAGTCGGTGCAGGAAGGCGCGAGCGCGCGCGACGCCACGCTCACCGGCGCCGTCGCCGTGGAGCTCTTCCACTCGGGCTCGCTCGTGCACGACGATTTGCCGTGCTTCGACGACGCGGATCTTCGCCGCGGCAAGCTCCCGGTTCACAAACGCTTCGACGAAGCGACGGCCGTGCTCGTCGGCGACGCGCTCATCGTTCACGGCTTCGAGGCGCTCGCGCGCACGGGCTCCTGCGAGGCGGTTGCCCTCGGCGTCGACGCGCTAGGCGCGACGCGCGGCCTCATCGCCGGCCAGGCGTGGGAGAGCGAGCCCGTCGCGCCGCTCGACGAGTACCACCGCGCCAAGACGGCCTCGCTCTTCCAGGCCTCGGCCGCCCTCGGCGCGCTCGCCGCCGGCAGCGAGAGCGCGCCTTGGCTTCCATTCGGCGAGCTCGTGGGACGCGCCTATCAGGCCGCGGACGATCTCTCGGACGCGGTGGGCCGCTCCGACGAGAGCGGCAAGTCGGTGGGCCGCGACGCGGCGCGCGGGCGCCCGAGCATCGTGTCCGCGCGCGGCATCGAAGGCGCGCGCGAGCGCGTGCATGCACTATGCACGGAAGCCGAACGCGCCATCCCGGCCAGCGCGCACGCCGATCTCCTTCGGCTGTGGCTCGGCTCGTTCCGGAAACGCGTGGACGCGCTCAGCCGCGAAGCGGGCTGAGCGCGCTCGGCGGGTCAGCCCTTCGCGCCTTGGACGAGGGTGACCTTGCCGTGTTGGAAGGCGGCTTCGACGCGCGTGTCAGAGGCGACGCGAACGACGTAGCCGGGGCCGAACTTGGCGTGAGTGAGCCCCTGCCCTTCGGCGTAGCTCTCGGCGGCGACGTACGGGCGATACGTGGAGGGCGAGACGCCGGTCACGACCAGGAGGAAGTTCGCGAAGTCGCGCGCCTCCTTCGCCTTGCGCTCCTCGGGGCTGAGCGCCGGCGGCGCGGCGGCCGGCGGCGGCGCGGCTTCGGCCGTCGCTTCGGCGCCCCCCTCGGTCGAGGCCGCAGCGGTCTCGACTTGGGCGGGCTCGGGCGCGGGCGGGGCCGGCTTCGGTGACGGCGCCTCACGTCCGGTGATCCAGCCGACGAGCCCGTTGACGGAGCGGGCCGGATCGAACTCGAACACATCGGCGGCCTCCCCGACGAAGAAGCCAGCCGGCCAGATCAGCCGGCGCCACTCGGTGAGGCTCACGCCATCGGTCGCCCGAACGTAGCCTTGGAGGCGCTCGCGTTCGGCCTCGGTCCATGAGCCAGCGGCTTCGTGGAGGAAGGCCTGTACGTACCCGCCACCGCTGCCAGCCGCGGCGGAGAGCGCCGAGGCAAGCGCGTCGAGATCGTCGTCGAAGAGCGCCGGGAAGATCGCGCGGAGAGCGGGACGGCGCCGCTCGAAGCGACCGATCGCGTCGCTCAGCCGCGAGAACAACGTGAGGTGCTTCGCGCGGGGTGGGATCACCACCTGCTTGGGCTCGAAGAGGGTCAGCCACGCGACGGGCAGAACCTCGGCCGCAGTCGCGATGATGACGTCGGCTTTGTCGGGGAGACGGAACGCGGTCTCACGCTTGGTCACGACCAAGGTCGTTTTGTTCGCCATGCCTCCTTGGAGTTACCACGATCGCCGCCGAAACACGACGCACGACGGCGCCCTCGCCGGACGATCAGGCCGGACCGCGTGCGAGGAGCACCGCGACGAGCACACCGAGCACGATGCGATACCACCCGAACGGCTCGAGCCCCCGGCGCTGGAGATAGCGGAGAAAGCCCGCGATCACCGCCCAAGCGACGACGAACGAGGTGACGAGGCCCACCACAAGCGCAGGACCGTAGCCGGCCGTCAAGAGCTCATGTCTCGACTTGTAGCCCTCGTACACCGTGGCCGCGCCGAGCGTCGGCAGGGCGAGGAGGAACGAGAACTCGGCGGCGGTGCGCGTCGAAAGGCCGGTGAGCTGACCGGCGACGATGGTGCTCATCGCGCGCGACATCCCGGGCCAGAGCGAGAAGATCTGGCCGCAGCCGATGGCGAAGGCGCGCTTCCAGGTGACGTGCTCGAGCCCGTCGTCGAGGCTCCCCGCTCGGGCGCGTCGCGCGCGCTCGATCACGATCATCACGACGCCGCCCACGATCAGCGCGGCCGCGACCGGCGCGGGCCCGAAGAGGTGAGCCTTGATGGTCTTGCGCAGGAGGAGGCCCGCGACCGCGGTGGGGAAGAAGCCGCACGCGAGCGCCACCACCAGATCACGCGTGGCTTTGCTCCCGATGGCGCCGAGCCGCTCGCGCAAGAACGCGCGGTAGTGTGCGACGACCGCGAGGATCGCTCCGAGCTGGATGACGATCTCGAACGCCGCGGCCGTGTCGCCCTTCTCTCCGAGGACGTGCCCCGCGAGCACGAGGTGCCCGGTGGACGAGACCGGGAGATACTCGGTCAGTCCTTCGACGACACCCAAGAGGAGCGCGATGGCGAGCGGCATGCGCTCTCCATGTACTCAACGTGACGCGCGGGGTCGAGTCCCCGGCAGCGCGACCGTGGCTCAGAACGTCGTGGGCAGGCCGATCGCCGCGGGATCGATGCCCACGCCGTTCGTCTGACCGTTGGCGATCGGAGCGCTGTTGACCGACGTCGCGCCCTGACCCGCCGGCACGCCTCCGGCAAACGGTCCTTGCGGGTAGCCGCCGCCGAAGTACTGACCCATCGGACCTTCGGGACCGAAGCCCGGGCCGCCGGGACCGAAGGCCTCCGGACCGAAGCCATCGCCGTGATGACCGTGGTGATGGTGCCCGCCCATCATCTCCGGGTGCTCGAGCCTCATCTCGAAGCGCTCCACCATGTGACCGAGCGGCCCTGCCATGTCGGGGTGCGCCGCCCCGAACTGCTGCACGGCGTTCGTGAACGCCGGGTCGTGCATGAACTGATCGAGGGCCGCGCGACCGTTCGGATCGTGCATGAGCTGGAAGACCCCGTGCCCGCCCTGCCCAGCCTGACCGAACGCGGCCGCGAGCTCGGGGTGCTGCTGCTCGAACGTCTGGAGCGCGCCCTGGAAGGATGCATCATGCACGAATTCGCGGAAGGCCTCGTGCCCCATGCCGTGATGCCCGCCCCACGGCCCCATCGGCATCCCGCCGAGCTGCGACGGGTCGAAGCCCGATGCGCCGTTGTTCGTCGGCAGGAGCGACGTCGTCGCCGCTTGCTGCGCGAATCCCAACCCGTGCAGCGTTACACCACCAGCCACATTTTCCAGTGCTTCGACGTCGATCTGGCGCATGACTCACCTCGCAGTAAGCGACGAGCAAGCGCGATGCCGGTGGGGGACCGCACGGCTCGACGCGGGAAACCGGTGACTTCGACCACGCATGGTTCGCGTGCGGTCCATCGCGCGTGGCTACGGGTGACACTCGCGCGACGAAAGCGCGCAACGCGCGGCGCCAAAGCCCGCGCGGGAACGAGTGTCACCCTCGCGAGACGCGCGCGAGGGCCTCAGCGCGGGACGCAGCCGTGCTCGTCGCCGTGGCTATCGGCGTGCTCGCAGCGCGCGGTCGGACCGCAGTCGGCATCCGAACGGCAGGGCGTGCGGCACGCGTACGTGCGCTCGCCGGTTGCGCCCGGCTTTGCCAGCATGAGAAGGCACACCGCGCCTTTCGCGCACACGCGACGCGGCACCGTGCGATCGTCGTACGGCGACGTGCACTCGGCGCCGACTTCGACGACGGCGCGCGGTCGCCGATCGCAGGCCGCGACGCTGAGCGCCATCACAGCGAGCGCGCCGAGAGTGACCGTGACGTGGGAGCCTCGCACGGATCGAAGATATGCGAAGAGCCTCAAGGAGCGACCACGTCGGTGAGGGCGCCCGTGAGCTCTCTGGCCGTGAACGGCTTGGCCAGCGTCCGGATGCGCCCCTCTTCGACGAACGCGGCCGCGGCCGGGGTGAACGCGCCGCCGGTCATGAGCACGAATCGGCGCGCGTGCTCGGGGAACCGCGCGAGGAGCGCATGAAAAAGCGCGTCGCCGGTCATGCCCGGCATCACGAGGTCACACAGAATCACGTCGAACGCATCGCCCCGCTCGAGGGCGGCGAGCACCTCGGTCGCTGACTCCATCGGTACGACGTCGTGATCGGAGGCGAGCACGCGCGTCGCGAACGAACGGAGCGTGACCTCGTCGTCGACAATCGCGACGCGCAGACGACGCATCGGCGCCGATGCGGCAGGCGCGGGCTCCGGCGGCGCTTCGAGCGCGTCAGCGCTCGAAGGCAGGCGGACGCGAAAGGTCGTGCCGCGACCGAGCTCGCTCTCGACGTCGATGGTGCCGCCCAAATCGACGACGATGCTCTGGCATATCGCGAGGCCGAGGCCCGACCCCTGCGCCTTGGTCGACACGAACGGATCGAAGACGCGACCGAGCAGCTCGGGCTCGATACCGCCCCCGGTATCCGTGACGCACACCTCCACGATGCCGCCATCGACGACGGAGGCGCGCACGCCGATGCGCTGATGGGCTGGGTCGCCGGAGGGGATCGACTGCGCTACGTTGACCAGCAGATTGAGGAACACCTGGCCGAGCCGCGTCTCACTGCCCGAGACCGGCGGCAGCGCACCGATGTCCATCGTGAGCTGCGCGCGCGTCTTGATCTCGGCGGTCGCCATCCGCGCCGCGTAGTCGAGCACCGCGCCCAGATCGACCGGTCCGCGCATCTCGTCGTTGGCCCGCGAGAAGGCGCGGAGATCGCGGACGATGGCTTGCACGCGTTGCGCTCCGACCTGCGCGTCGCGGAGCGTGTCGGCGATGACGGGCAAGACCGACGGGTCCGACGCGCCTTCGAGCTTGCGAAGCGCGAGCTCCAGGCCGAGGAGCACGAAGGCGAGCGGGTTGTTGATCTCGTGTGCCACGCCCGCCGCGAGTCGCCCGACGGTGGCCATCCGCTCCGCCAGCGCCAGGCTCGACTGCATGCGCCGCTCGGCCGTGAGATCCCGGATCGCGGCGAGCCGCGCGGGCCGCCCGCGGAACGTGATGGTCCTCGCCTGGACCGCGGCCGGGAACTTGGTGCCGTCGGCACGCAAGGCCACGGACTCGTAGGGCACGGCGCTCTTCTGCGCGATGTGCCGCTTCACGTTGGGCAAGGCCTCCGGCGCGATGTAGTCGAAGAGCGGGCAGCCCACGGCGCCATCCTCGGGGAGCCTATAGAGCTCACGCGCCGCGCGATTCGTGGCGAGGATGATGCCGTCCTGATGGACGAAGAGCGCCTCCATCGTTGCGTCCGAGAGCGCGGTGAGCTCGTCTTCGCGTACGCGCAGGGCGTCGAGCGCCGTCTTGAGCTCGAGCGCCATGCGCCGCTCGGTGGAGAGATCCTTCACCGCGATCCATATGCGCCCCTCTTGCCCCGCGCGTGGCACGAAGGTGCTCGTGAGCTCGGCGGCGAAGCGCGTCCCGTCGCGCTTGACGAGGGAGACCTCGCCCGAGGACGCGCCGCGTTCTCGGTAGACCTCCTGCGCCGCTTCGACCCCCGGATCGTGCGGGTCGCAGAGCTCGTCGCGCGTCTTGTGCAGCATCTCCTCGCGCGTCCAACCGAAGAGCGCGCACGCCGCATCGTTGGCGTCGATGACCTCACCGGCCGGTGTCGCGCGCGCGATGATGCACGGCGTCGGAATGCGACGTCCGAGCTCGATGAGCACGTCATCGTTGGCGCGCGCGAGAGGCGTCACGGGACGGAAGATACAACGAACGGCTCAGGTCGCCATGGCGGCCGAGAGGTCACGCGGGAATGCGCGGTCAGCCGCTCGCTCCGGAGCACAATTTCCGGGTCACGTCGTTGGCGCGGCACTTCTTGCTGGTCGAGTCGCAGCCGTGCTGGCACTCGTTGGCGCCACCGGTCGAGGTGGTGCCGCAGGGCTCTCCACCGGCCTTCTGGGCCGCGCACTTCTTGGTGGTCGCGTCGCAGTACGCGCCTTCGGCGCAGTTGTATCCGCCCTGACAGGCCTCGCCGACGCCCGGCAGCGCCACGCAGGCCTTGCTCGCGTAGTCGCAGGTGAATCCCTTGGCGCACGCGATGGCGTTGCTCGTAGTGTTCGTACCGACGGTGACCACGCACGTCGCCCCGGCAGCGCCGCGCTTCTTGCACGACTTGTCCACCGTGTCGCAGTAGAGGTCGTCACTGCCGTAATCGCAGTCGCCGTAGACTTTGGCGGGGTCGGGCTTCGTGTCCGCGGCGTAGCTGAGACACGGGTCGCCCTCGGCCGCCTTCTTGGTCGCGATGCACACGCCGCTGGTGGTCGACGTTCCGCCGTCGGCGCTCGACGAGGAGCTCAGCCCCGCGCACCGCACCGTGCCGGGTCCACTCGCCGCGCACTCCGAGCTCGACGAGCACGACGAGCCGAGGGGCTTGGTTCCGCGAAAGAAGCCGTCGCAGTCGGGTGTATCACCGGTGTCGGCCCCTTTCGTATTGCATGTACTGTACACGGCGGCGACGGCGGCCACGCAGTTGCCGGCCTTCTGCGCGTCGTAGACGTAGTCGGGGTGCTTGGCCTTCTGCTCGTCCATGCTCGCTTGCAGGGCCGCTGCCGACGTCTGGTTGCAGGCCTTGGCTTCGTCGGTGAATCCGTTTTGGTTGCAGCAGCTCTGCACGGCCGCGCAGAGCTTCTCCGCCGCGACCTTGCCGAACTGGTCGTACGGGATGGGCGCGCCTCCAACCGAGCCGCCGCCACCCGAAGGACAGCCCGTCAAGAGCGCGAGCGACGCCGGCACCACACAGGAGATTGCGACGAGCGCGCGCGGAAGGGAGGGAGTCTTCATCGAGAACGAGGCGTAGCAAAGGCCATGCGAACGCGATAGCCACGCGTGAAATCGCGACCAGAGGGCCCGGCAGGGCGCCCCGTGAGCGACATGGGAGTCAGTGTGGTGAGAACGCGCGATTACGCGAGACCGAGCGCGCGGGCGGGAACGGTGACCCGAACCGAGACGTCGGCGCGCACCTTGAGGGCCCCGAGCATGGCGCGGAACGGGCGGATGCCGAAGTCGGGTTGATGAATCGTGACCTCCGCGACGACATCCGCGCCGCGGCGCTCGGCACGCAGCGCGATGGGCCGCGAGCGCCCGGCGAGGGAGAGCTCGCCTTCGATTGAAAACACGTCTCCTTCCCTCTTGATGCGGTCGGCGCGAAACCCGATCGACGGGTTCGCGTCGGCGGCGAGCACGTCGTCTCGCATGGATCGCTCGATGTCTCGCCGCTCGTTGGCCGAGAGGACCGACCGATCGACGCCGCCGTGCGTGAGCGCCCCGTCGACGGAGAGGGCGCGCGCGTCGACGGCGAGCACGACGGAGCGCACGTCGCCGGTCGCGGGCTCACCGTCGATGTCGATGGAGAAGCGCGGAGCGATGATCGAAAGATCGTGACCGACCGCGGAGAGAACGCCTTCGCGGTGCGTCCTCACCTCGAGCGTTGCACCGTCTTTGGGCTCGATACGCACCTCATCAGCATACACCCGCGGATCACTGCGCGCTCGGTCGCTTGCCGGCGGCGCGATCGATCTCGATGAGCGCCTCGGAGAGAGAGAAGACCTTCTGCTCGATGCGACCGACGCGACCGCCGACCTGTTGAATGTCGCGATCCTGCTTGGCGTCGCGCGCCTTCGCTTCGCGCTCGGCCGTGCGTTGACGCTCCGCGGTGGCCTCGACCGCCGCCGTCGCGGCCTTGAGCGCGCGCTCTTGCTCGGCGAGCCGTTCTCGCGCCTCGGCGAGCGCGCTCGCGTTGTCGTCGACCTTCGACTCGACGGCGTCGACCCGCACCTTCAAGCGACCGCGGTCCTCGACGAGCCCATTCACCTCGCTGCCGAGGGCCGCCACCGGAACACGCGCGCGCTTGCTCTCCAGCGCGAGCCCGGCGATGCCGACCACGCTGATCAGGTTGGACACGGCGAGGATCACGAGCACCCTGCTCGCGCGACGACGGGGTCGCTCGGGCCGCTCGGAACGCTGCGGGCGCGGCGGCGCAGACAGGACCGGCGATGGTGCGACCGGCACGGGCATGGGCTCGGGGGGCGGCGCGGGGACGGCGGCGGTGCGGGGCGGCGGTAGAGAAGCAATCAGCGACGGCTCGGAGGTCGCGAGCGCGGATGCTTCTCCAGACGATGGCAGCGACGGTAGCGGCGGCGGTCCGACGCGCACCGCGGACGGCGCCGCTTCGATGGGCGACGCCGCCCACGCAGCGGGCTCGCGCTCGGTAGGCGGCGGGACGGACGCATGCGCGCTCGATTCGACCGGTGGTGACTCGTGCTCGTCTCGCGACTCGTGAGGGTCCGCGACCGCCGCCTGCGCGCTCGGAGGCTCTGGGTGCGCTGCGTCCGCGCTCGGCTCGTCAGCGAACGCCGCAGGGGCCTCGGCGGGTGCTTCGTCTGCGTGCGCCGCAGTTTCGTCCGTATGCACGTCCTTCACATCACCGTACGCGGGCACCGCGTCCGCTGGCGCGTCTTCCACGTCGGCGCGCGCGGGCGCTTCGTCGCGCGCTTCGTCGGCGCGCGCTTCATTCGCGATCGCGGGCTCTGACGTCGCCGGCTCCGCAGAAGTCTCCACCGGCGTCTCCGCCACCGAGCTCGCCTCGGCCGGCGGCGCGGCATCGGCTCCGCGTCCGTTCGCCGAGCGCTCGATCTGACTCGCCAACGCGGCCTCGATCCCGAGCGCGCGCGTCAGCTCTTCGGCGCTCGGGAAGGCGCCGCGCTGATCGCGCAACGCGACGATGTCCTCCGCGTTGAAGAGCCCGAGCTCGGGGAAGAGCGCGAGCAGCACCTCCACGGTGACCGACGCGGCGTCGAAGTGCGGTTGTGTGCTCGCCGTTTCCATCGAGAGAGGGTCTCTCTCTCTCGGAACGGCCGGCGGCAGTAATGGTTGAGCGAGCTGCCGCCGGAGCGGCGCAAGGTCACGGCTTCACTACGATCGGAGCCGACTTGTCCTTGTGGCACGTGCCGCAGTTACCGTGCGGAGCCGACGCACACATCGTGACCTTGACGCCCTTTTCGGAGCGAGCGCCAGTCGCGCTCGGGAACTGGACGTGGTCGACCGGCGGCGCGAAGAAACCGCCGCCATACGGGTCGTCCGACACCGAAGACGGCGGCGGCCACCAGAAGTAGCCGTCGTCGTTCGAGTACGCCGAGATGGGATGGCCACTCGTCGTATTCGTGAGGCGCACCTCGACGCGCGACGCAGGCTTGCCTTGCGCATCGAACACGCGACCACCGAAGTCGAACTTCGGAATCGCCGGATTGGTCGGCGCGAGGTGACAATCGAGGCACGCCTCGCCGTGCACCGTGACCTGCTTGGCGGCTCCCCCCACGGCATCGCCGACGAAGCCATCGGTCCACGACGACGTCTTGAACACGTCGGGCGGATGGCAGACGGGGGGTGGAGGCGGCGCTGCGTCGGCCTTCGGTGGGGGCGGCGATCCACCGTCCACAGGTCCGCCACCACTCGGCGTCGAGGGGCATCCGATTTCGCCGCTGCCCGAAGTGCAGCCCACGGTCTCGGTCGGCACCTCGATCGCCGGCGGCGGCGCCGCGACGAGCGAGGACGAATCGTCGGCTGGAATGCCGTCGACGCTGCCATTACCGCATGCGATCGCCGCCGTTAACAGGATCGCGGTTAAGAGGGTGCCGTGAGCGCGCATGACGCTTCGTCGTGCACGTTCGGTGCCGCGGACCGTTCAGTTCCACAAGCGCGCGACCCACGCGACGCGCGTGGAAAGCGAAACGGCCGAGTGTCCGCCGACGAGGATGCGATCGTCCGGAAGGACGGCGACGCCCGTCGCGAAGTCGCCGAGCGTCGAGTAGGGAAGCCGCGTGATCCCATCGTGCCCTTCGCCGAACGTGGTGTCGAGCACGCCGCTCGGCGAGAGACGAACCACGAGCGCCCGCGAGCTCGCGTTGGTCGCGCTCGCGCCCACCAACACGATGCGGCCCTTCGAGTCGAAGGCGACACGCGACAGGGTCTCGTTGCTGCCGAGATCGAGGCTGACCTTGCCGTTCTGCCCGAACGCCGTGTCGATGAGGCCCGCACCATCGAAGCGCGTCACGACGAGATCGCCGCCCGTGCCCGACGCCACGCGGCTCACGACCACGATCTTGCCGTCGGCCTGGACCGCGCTCGCGACGACCACGTTGGCGCCCAAGCCCGCGCTGCCGCGGAGCCAGCCGGTGGGCGCGGCGAAGCTCGTGTCGAGCGCGCCCGCGCTGGTCAACCGACCGACGAACAGATCGAAGCCGCCACCCGAGTGCGCGACACTGCCCGCGCAGACGATGCGACCTTGCGCGTCGAGCGCCGCGCTCGAGCAGTGCGTGCCGGGGAGCGTCGCGCGCCCGGTCGTACCGAAGGTCGTGTCGAGCACCGACGCAGGCGTGACGCGAACGACCAGCGGCGTGTCGGTCGTCGGATCGAAGAAGCTCGGCGCGCGATGGCCTGCGAGGAGAAGGCCGTGGTCACTCGCCTCCACGAGGGATGCGCCCAGCTCGGGCGCGCCGCTCGAAGCGAACGCGAGCACACCGTTGGTCCCGAACGTGGTGTCGGGTGCGCCGGCCGTGTCGAGGCGTCCCATCCACATCGTCGACGGAAACGGCGATGCCCCCCCCGCAGCGAGCGCGCCCGACGCGAGCACGCGCGCGTCGGCGACGATGCGGTTCCCCACCGGCAGCGCCGCACGTCCGTTCGTGCCGAACGTCGTGTCCGACTTGCCGCTGGCGTCGAAGGCCGCTGCAACGAAGGCGTTGCCTGGCGTGTCGGCGCCGAGGAGGACAATGCGTCCGCTCGGCTGGAGGCCGAGGTTGATCGACCGCATCACGACTGGCGTCGCGGCCTTGCCTTGATTGCCGAACGAAACGTCGAGCGCACCCGGGGCGCCCTCGATCGTCAGCGCGAGGTTCGCCGTCGCAGTGGCGCCGCCGCCCTGCACCGTGACTCCCACCGGATAATTGCCCGGGATCGCAGTGGCGATCACGTTGAGCCGAAAGCTGGACGCCGTCGCGTCGACCGGTACGGGCGCGGTGAGCGCCGTTACGCCGCCGGGGAGCGGCGCGACGGTGACCGCGAGGAGATCGTGGAGCCCCGTCGGACGCGCGACCTGAATCGTGACATCGACGGAAGTGCCGGCCTGCGTCGTGACGACGGGCGGTACGAGCGAGATCGCGAGGGCGGACGAGGTCCCAATCGGAGCGCCGTCGGGTCCGAGTCCGCCATCGTCCGACGTAGTCGCACCGGGCGCGCACACGCCGTTCGGGCAATCGCCAGACGGCGTCGACTCATCGGACGTCGTTCCGCCGCCGCAAGCGCTCGCCGCGAGCGCAGCCAAGACGAGCGCGACCGACGGAGCCAGCGGACGCGCCATGACGGCTCAGTGCCCCATCGCGTCGCCGAGGACGATGCCTCGCGCCTCGAGCGCCGCGCGAAGAGCCGCGAGCGCGCGCGCGGCCCGAGACTTGATGGTGCCGAGCGGCACGTTCTCGCGCTCCGCGATCTCCGGGTACGAGAGGCCCTCGAAGAAGGCGATCTCGAGCGTGCGCCGCTGCGCTTCCGGAAGCTCACCGAGCGCGGCGCGAACGTGCTCACGCTCGGCGGCCTCGCTCGTTGCGCGCTCCGCGTCGCGCGTGCTCGGCGGTGGCTCGTGTGCGAGCACCTCGCGTGCGATCGCCCCACGCCGATCACGACGGCGCGTTCGATCGATCGAGAGGTTTCGAACCAGCGTCACGAGCCAAGCCACGACGGTGCCTCGCTCTTCCGAGTAGCGATCCGCGCGATCGCTCACCGCGACGAAGGCGTCGTGCACCACGTCCTCGGCCTCTGCGCGATCGCGCACGATGCGGAGCGCGATGGGAAAGAGCGTGGTCACGTGGCGATCGTAGAGGAGCCCGACCGCCGCGCTGTCGCCGCTCTGAATGCGCCGAATGAGATCGGCGTCTTCGCTGAGGGGAATGGCGGACATCGCGGCCCGATCAGGCTGCACCGGAGCGTCCGCGACCGTCAAGGCAAGCTCGCTCGAATCGACCAGGTCGCGCCCACACTCACGGAGCGTGCGCCGCGTCGCGCCGCCGGAGGAGCTCGCTTCGCGCCGGGCCGTAGGGCGCCATGGCCGAGAGCGTGACGAGCGTGGAGCGCTCGAGATCGGGGTGGGAGCCGGCCTGGAGGTCCGAGGGGACCTCGACCGAGTAGCCCCGCTCCAGCGCATCCTTCGCGGTGGCCATGAGGCCGATCTCGGTCAGGCAGCCGGTCAAGACGAGCGAATCGACGCCGAGCTCGTCGAGCACGTCGGCGAGCTTGGAGCGCGTGAACGCGCTGTACGTCGGCTTCTCGACCACCCGATCGCCTGCGACCGGCGCAAGCGGGGCCCACACGGCCACGCCGTCGGTGCCCGCGATGTTGTGCGCGCCCCACCCGTCGACGAAGTCGAGATCGGAGTCGTCGGCCTCGTGCGCATCGACCACATAGACGACGGGGACGCCGGTGGATCGCGCGGCGGCGATGCGCTCCGCGAGGGCGGGAACGATTTCGCGCGCGCGCGGGACCTCCAGCGTCGAGCCTGGCCTCAGGTGATCGTTCACCATGTCGACCACGAGGAGCGCTTTCTTCTTCGTCCGCGCGCGCGCGGCGAGGGTCGCCATGATGCGGCCACGCAGACCTGCCGAGGGCAGGGCCGGCGCTTCGGCCCGCCCGAGCACGGCCAACGTCTCGGTCACGCCCCGAAGCGCGCGCCTGACTTCCGGCGGGTGCGCGGCGAGCATTGCGTCGGTCACGCGCTCGGGTCGCGCGCCGAGCGCGAAGGCCAGAAGCTCCGCGGCCTCCTCTTCTCCGTTCGGCGCTTTGGGATCGGACATCTCGCTCTGACTTCTACGCGATCGATCGCACCGAAGAAAGGTGCGAGGCGTCGTCGCGTAAGACCCTACGCACGAGCGAACGGTGCGGTTCCATTCGACAATGGAGCACGAGCCTGTCCTTGAACGCCCCCAACCCTGGGGCATCGTTCAATCACCGGGGAACCTGGCGAGGTCCATGGCCCCGCACGACACGGGATTATTACACGGGCTTTTTGGGGGCTCACCGCGGCACACGATGTGCACACGGGTGCGACATCGGAGGTTTGCCCCATGCGTCTTTCATCCTTCTTGGTTCTGGTTCCCCTGGCCCTCTCCCTCGCCGCCTGCAGCGGCGCCACGGCCGACTCGGCCTCCGATCCGGCCTCGGAAGACGCGCTCAAGAAAGGGTCCTTCGTCGACGTCACGGACGCGGACGACAACAAGACCGTGACCGTGGAGCAAGGCAAGACGGTGCGCCTCACGCTCGCCGAAAATGGGACGACCGGCTACCGCTGGTCGATCGTCTCGACGGACAAGTCGTTCGGCTACCCGGCGCCCAAGGACGGCACGCCCAAGGCGCCTTCCTCCAACGCCGTCGGCGCAGGCGGCAGCCGCGTGTTCGAGTGGGGGACCGGCTCGCCGTTCCTCGAGCCGGGCTCGGCGGTTCACCAGGTGAAGCTCGAGTACCGTCGTCCGTTCGAGCCCGCGAGCAAGCCGGCCGCCAAGAAGTTCACCCTCAAGGTGAAGATCAAGACCGCAGGCGCTCCCGAGCCGGCCGACATCCCCGACCTCAAGATCGATTCGGGCGAGGACGGCAAGACCGTGAAGGCGAAGGTCGGTCAGAAGGTCGTCCTCAGCCTCGCAGAGAACCCCTCGACGGGTTACTCGTGGCACGTCGTGAAGGTGGACGACAAGCTCGGCGAGCCGGGCGAGGACTTCGACGGTCCGGGCGCCGACGGTCCGGTCGGCTCCGGCGGCACCGCGATCTTCTTCTGGAACATGAACAAGGACGCGGTCGGCAAGCGCGAGATCAAGATGAAGAAGAGCCGCGGCGAGAACGGCGCGGCGGCCGAGACGTTCGACGTCACCCTCGACGTCGCCGAGTGATCATCAGTCGGCCCACAAGCCGACGGAGCCACCGACCCACTTCAAGCCCTGGTTGAAGTCCACGCCGAGCATCTTCCCGCGCGAGAGCCGCACGAGGCAGATGAGCGGGACGAGCTCGGGCGCGGCGGGAGGCCGAAGCAGCATCACGCGAACTTCGGCCTTCACGCCCGCGCCATCGGGCGCGCGGATCGCCTCCGCGTAGTGGAAGCGCTCTTGGAGGAGCCAATACGGCCGCTGCTCGGCGGGGATCTTGTCGCAAATCTCTCGCGTCACGTCGAGCACGACACCCGCGCCGGCGAACGAGAAGAGCGGCTTCAAGACGACGTTCGAGAGGTCTTCGTTCGCCACGTCGACGTCCGCGAGGTAGCGCGCCTTCGGCACCCACGGATGATCGAGCAAAGGGAGCGAGAACTTCGACCACACCCAGTACCAATTGGGGTGCGAGCAGAACGTCAGATCGAGGTCGTCACGCCAATCGAACGGCATGGCGACCTCCTTCTTTTCGAGCTCGTCGAAGACGAGGCGATTGTAGAAGCGCTTCAGCGGGACCAGCTTGCCGTCCGACGGGCGCGGCCGATAGAGCGAGCGGCCACGCTTCACGATGTCGCGCACGCAGACCGTGTCGACGTCGAAGAGCGTCTTGGTGGCGACGAAGTCGGGGCGCGTCTTCTGTTCCGCCGGATCGACGTCGACGAGGGCCGTCTCCTCGGGCGACGCGTCACCGAGGATCGTCGATCGCATCAGCTCGAGGGCGGCGTGGTCGCTCATGCCCATGAAGCACGTCCACGCGCCGCCGAGACCGGGCAGCGGCGCCAACGTCTCGCGCCACGCCTCGGCCATGAGGGTCTCGATCGCGTAGAGCGAAGGGAACGCTTGGAGCTCGACGAGGCGTCCTTCGAGCTTTCCGTCTTTGCCCTCGACGAGCGCGAAGTCCACTTGAAGACAGTTCGGAAGGGCGTCCATGCCAGGAGCGCGGACGGCGTCGGGTATGGCGCGCATTTGCCGCTCGAGGTTCGCGGGCGCGGAGAGCTGCGCGACCACCGCGCGCGCCTCACGCCCGAGCGCGTCCCGCAGCTCGGGCGACAGGAAGAGCGGCGTCTCGGCGAGCGGGAACGTGATCGGTCCGGCGCGGCGCTCGAGGCGCTCGCGATAAGACTGGAAGAGCGCGTCCGTGTATGCGCGGTTGAACGGTTCGCGGCGGAGCGAATGCATGGTCGAGCGCTCGTACTATACCTCGATCGGGCCCACGCTCCGGCCTATCAGCGCCCCGCCGAAGGGCAGCGCGCCTCTCAGCCGCCCGCGTCGGCCGCGTCGGACGGACCGTCGAGCGCAGCGTCGTGGGGGCCGTCGGCCGGGGCGTCGAGGGCACCGTCGAGGCCCGCGTCGGTGGCACCGCCTTCGGCATCGTCGCTCGCGTCGAGGCTCGCGCCGTCGAGCGGGTTCACGTGCGCATCGGCGGCAGTGCGGCCTGCGTCGTAGTCCGGCTCGTAGTCGCCGCACTTCTCGGAGACGCAGCCCGGCCCGTAGCACGCCATCAGTGTCATCGAGACCGCACCACCACCGGCGAGCCCCGCGAGCCCGGCCACGACGCGACGCGCTCGCCCGAGCGCGACGCCGCAGTGCGGGCAGCGCGTGACGGCGAGCCCGAGGAATCCTTCGCACGACGAGCAACTGGTGAGCTGAATCAAGGAGGCCTCCGGCCGGCGAGAGAGTTGAGAAGCTGGCCCTCGCGTTGCACCATCTTGATTCAATGCTCGTTCCAAACCAAGGATCACGGTCTTTCGCGCGCGACGGGCGGCGAGCCCCGGACAGCACGGTCATCGCCGCCGTGAACGTTCGGACACGTCGGGCGGTGTGCCGGTGACGGTACGACGCCGCTTGCCGGTCGCGCCCGGGCTCGAGCGACCGGCCTATGTCGTTTGGGAGCTGACGCTCGCGTGCGATCAGCCCTGCACGCATTGCGGGTCGCGCGCGGGCGACGCACGCCCAAACGAGCTGACGCGGGAGGAGGCGCTCGACGTCGTACGCGACCTCGCGGCCCTGGGCGCCGAGGAAGTCGCGCTCATCGGCGGGGAGGCCTATCTGCACGAGGCCTTCCTCGACGTCCTCGGCGCCATCCACGACGCGGGCATGCGCGCCACCATGACCACGGGCGGTCGCGGGCTCTCCGCCGAGCTCGCGCGAGCCATGGCGGCGCGCGGCGCGTACAGCGTCTCGGTCAGCGTCGACGGCCTCGAGGCGACGCACGATCTCATGCGCGCGGCGCGCGGCAGCTTCCGCGCGGCCACGAGCGCGCTCCGACACCTTCGCGACGCAGGGATCACGATCACCGCCAACACCAACGTCAATCGCTTGAACAAGGGCGAGCTCGAGCCGCTCTACGATCACCTTCGCGCGCTCGGCGTCGTCGGTTGGCAGGTGCAGCTCACGACCCCGCTCGGACGCGCGGCCGATCGGCCCGACCTCGTGCTCCAGCCGTGGGACCTCCTCGATGTCGTGCCGCGCGTCGCGGCGCTGAAATCACGCGCGCAAGAGGACGGCATCCTCCTCATGCCGGGCAACAACCTCGGCTACTTCGGCCCCGAAGAGGCGCTCTTGCGGTCGACGGAGCGCGGCGGGCGCGATCACTACCGCGGCTGCATGGCGGGGCGCTTTCTCATGGGCATCGAGGCCGATGGTGTGGTGAAGGGCTGCCCGTCACTGCAGACGCACGCCTACGCGGCGGGCTCGCTCCGCGACCGCCCGCTCGCCGAGCTCTTCGCGGCGAGCCGCGTGCGCGAGGAAGACGACGTGTGGGGCTTCTGCGCGACGTGCCCGTTCCGCGAGCCATGTCGCGGTGGCTGCACGTTCACGGCGCACGCCATCCTCGGGCGCCCAGGCAATAACCCCTATTGCCACTATCGCGCGCGCGACTTCGCCAAGCGTGGGCTCCGCGAGCGGCTCGTTCGCGTGGAGGCGCCGCCCGGCGCGCCGTTCGATCACGGGCGATTCGAGATCGTGGTCGAGCCGTTGGACGCGCCCGACGTGCGACCGACCGAGCCGCAGAAGCTCGTACGCCTCCGCCGCTCGGTGGACGACGTCGCGGGCTGACGCTCAGTTCGACGGTCGCTCGGGGGCCGGCATGACGGCGAGCGTCTCGGTCTTGAGGCGCGCTTCGTAGCGATCGATGAGCGCACCCGCGCGCGTGGCGTCGGGCGAGCAAACGACGAGCCCCACGTGGTGGGCCTCGGGCGAGCGATAGACGATCTCCGGATCGGCGTACGAGGTCGTGTCCGGCCGCTCGTCGCGGGCGAGACACACCACCAGGCCGCCGTAATCGCTCCGATGCTTCGGAACGACGTACTTCGCGCCGTCCATCTCCACGTCCGCCCACTCCGACCACGGGTTCAGGCCCGTGGACGCCTCGACGAGATCGGCGATGTGCGCGCCGCCGACGCGCGCCGCGCACTCGAGCATGTAGAGCTCGCCCGTGTCCTTGGCGCGAATGAACTCCACGTGCGACGCGCTGTTCATGAGGCCGAACGCGCCGAGCAGCGACTCGTTCATCGCGCGAAGCTCGCGATCCTCGGGGCTCCCGCGGACGACGGTGCGGCTCGAGAAGATGCCGCCACCGTGAGCCACGTCGAAGGGCGGCGTGCCGCACCGATGCACCTCGGAGAAGCGCACCGTGCCGCCGGCCACGATCGAGTCGACGTGGTAGACGTCGCCCGGCTGGTAGCGCTCGAGGAGGTAGAACGCGCGCTCGTCGCCGAGCGCGTGGAGCGTGTCCCAGAGCGCGGTCTCGCTCGTGATCTTCTTGATGCCGGTCGCGCTCGCTTGGAGGCGCGGCTTGAGCATCCACGGCGCGGGGACGCGCGCCGCGAACGCGCGAACCTCGTCGTCGTTGAAGACGGCGGTGAACTCGGGCACGCGAATCCCCGCCGCGCGCGCCGAGATGCGCATCGCGAGCTTGTCGCGGAAGAGGCGCGCTTGGCTGTCGCCCATTCCGGGCAGACGCAGGTGCTCACGGAGATGCGCTGCCGTCTCGACGTCGAAGTCGTCGAGCGCGACCACGCGATCGAAGCGGTGCGTGCGCGCGAGGTAGCTGACGGTGAGCACGACGTCGCGGAGCGAGTGCTTGGTGGGTACCGCGAAGACGTCGGCCAGCGCCTCGCGCGGCCACGCCTTGTCGAGGTGCTTCTCTACCGTGAAGAGGTAGACCTTGGCGCCGCGCTCGTGCGCGCGCTGCATGAAGCGCTGCCCCTTGAAGTAGCTGGCGATGGCGAGGATGGTCTTCGGCGGTCCCGATTCGGTTTGGCTCACAGCATCGACTCCCGAGCGTGGAAGTTGTCGTAGTGCCCGGGCACGACGTGCGCACCCGCGAGGAGATCGGCTGCGCCCGGCCCGAGCCACGAGACGAGCCCGGCGCCCCCGTCCGGGAGCGACAGCTCGCTGACGATCGAGTGCGGGCTCGGGCGCACGGTCGCCGTGCGGCGTACGTGCCCACTCTGGATCTCGACGTCGAACGACGCCTCGTGACGAACGAGCCACGCGAGCGCATCGGGGCGGAACGCGTAGCCGGCCTGTCCGACGATCTCGTCACCGGCCCCTAGACCAGCCTCTGCCGCGGGCGAGCCTTCGACCACGTCGACGATGGCCGGCCCGCGATCGCGCGCGAGCCACATCCCGAGGTGCGGGACCTCGGCGCGAGCGGACGTGACGCCGAGACGCGCGAGCCACGCGACGATGTCGGGCATCTCGGCGCCGCGCACGCATCGTTCGAGGAGCGCGCCGAGCGGCTCGATCGGTCCGAGCGGCGCCGCGTATTCGTCGAAGAAGGCGATCGCGTCGCTCGTGCCGAAACCGCGCGCGTGAAACGCCTCGTAGAACGCGCGGAAGGCGTCGTCGAGCGAGCTGGGTCGCGCGGCCGTGCGGAGGCAGGCGTCGATGGCGAACGCCACGACCATGCCCTTGTCGTAGTAGTCGATGGTCGCGCTGGCCGCGCCCGGGTAGCGATTGTGGTTGAGGAACGTAGCCAGCGACGAATCGACCAACGTCGTGTGGCGCGTCGCCGGGAGCGCGCGGAGCGCGCGATCGTACCGGACGAGGTTGGAGAGCATCCGGGCCGCGGAGAGCGCGCCGACGCGCGTGGCGAGGAGCAGCTCATAGTAACGGGTGATGCCCTCGCTGATCCAAAGCCCGTCGGGGAACGACCCGTGGACGAGGTCCGGCTGCATGAGCGCGCGCGGCCGGAGGCGGCACACGTTCCACGCGTGGAAGAGCTCGTGCGCGACGAGGCGGATGGCGGCGCGCCGCTCCTCGTCGTCGATGAACACGCCGTCGCCAATCCCGACGAGCGTGGAGTGCGCGCTCTCGAGGCCCCAGCTCGCGCGCGGGTCGGTGGCGTAGACGTACGTGTATTCTACAAACGGAAAGGCGCCGCCGAAGACGTCGGCCGTGGCCGCGCTCACGGCCATGACCTGATCGAGGAAGTGCTCGACCTCGCGCTCGAAGCCCACCGCACGCCCCATGAAGACGTGGTGGAAGGTGACGCCGCGGAGCGTGCGGGTGCGGTGCTCGAACGTCCCGACGGCGATGGGGCTGTCGACGAGCGCGGCGAAGCTCGCGAGCTCGTAGGTGTCGTCGCCGAGCGCTCGGGCGCCGCTCGGCGGATGGATCGCCCAGCCGGGCGGCGCCGTCACCGAAACGCGGCACGGCCCCTGGTGGGCGGGGTCGAACGGGAAGTGCGTGGCGCGAACGATCGCACCCGACTCGAAGATCACTCCGACGAGCTCACCCCACGCCGG
>JBGAJR010000015.1:0-169216 GCA_044224815.1 Polyangiaceae bacterium | reverse complement strand
CTTCTGCGCTCATCCCCTTCACGGGGCAGCCGGGCGCGCTCGCGCCGAAGAGTCGACCCATGAGCGGGCGAAGGGGCGCGGCGTGCCCGAGCGCCACCAACCCCAATACGCCGAGCGTCCCAAAAAGCAGCGCCCCGAGCGCACGACGCGCCCGGGGCGAGGGAGAAGGGAGTGACGCTTGCTCAGCCACCGTCGTCGGCGGCATCGACGACCGAGCCCGTATCAGGCGTACCGGTGTCCGTCCCCGTGTCCGTCCCCACGTCGGGAACCGAGGCGTCCGGAAGGATGTAGCCGCCCTCGGGGACGCAGCTCGCGCCGCTCCCAGGAGCCACGCCGTTCGCGCAGGTGCAGTTCGAGTTGTAGGTCTCGACGTTGCTCTGCTCGACTTGGTTCTCGTAGCCGAGGAACACCGAGTTGACCTTGGTCACGTCGTCGTCGCTGAGGCCGCCGGCCTTGAGAGCCGCGGTCGCGACCTCGCGGTACGCCTGGAAGTCGGCCTTGTTGATGCCTGACTTGCCGTCCGGCCCGCGGAGACCGTCGTGTGCATTCTGCATCGAACGGCAATTGTCGCCCGACGAGGACTTCGAGCCGGCGTAGGTGATCCCCGGACAGGCGAAGATCTCCTCGAGCTGCTTACGCATGCACTCGTGAACGTGAGTTGAGCTCCTGGCGTCGAGCGCGGTGAAATACGCGCCGATGCGGCAGTCAGCCGCGGCCTTCGCGTAGATCTGGTCGGCGATGTTCGACACGGCGCCGATGCCACCGGCCCGTGCGCACAGGCCGTCAACTTTGGTCGGAGCGTCCGACGTCTGACCGTCGGTGATCACCGTCGCGTCGGTGGTGCTCCCGGGCTTCGTCGGAGTGCCTGCCGCTTCGTCGGTCGCGTCGCACGCCGCGAACATGAGCACCGCCGACACGCCCAGTGAGCCAAGCAAGAAACCAAAATGCTTCGTCATGCGAACATTCTCCCAGAGGTCGGCGCCCGCGTCACTCGCGTCTCTACGTCCCGCGCGTCTGCCCCGGTCACTTGCCGGGGGGTGCGCCCGCGTCCGGTGGCTTGTCCCCCTGACAGTTGCCGCTCGTCATGTTGGTCAGCGTCTCGTTCACGAAGAGCGAGATGTTCGTGACCTGCTCGGTCGACATCGTGAAGAGCGGGTGCGTGTTGGCTTGCGGCTGGCGAGCCTCGGTGCCCTTGTCCATCAACCGACGCGACCCCTCGAGCCCGTCGAACGAGCCAGACGGGCTCACGCGCCCCACGACCAGCTTTTGCACGTACGGGTATTGGGTGAACTTGGTGAAGGTCTCCGCCCCATCGGGGCTCAGCCAAAGAGACGACTGCCCCGCGATGTGACACGACTTGCACGTGCCACCCGCGCCTTGCGTGGGGACGTCGCACAGGGTGTTGAGCTTGAGCTCCATCCAGCGCTTGTAGCTCATACAGTCGCCGAACTGCTTGAACGCCGCGCGGAGGTTCGGCGGCTTGCCCGTCGAGCCACTCAGCTTGCGCGCGTTGACCTCCATCGTGAGCCACTTCTCCATCGTGGTGGCCTGGGTGTCCTTCAGCGCTGGACCGCTGTGGATGCCCTTCTGGAGGAGAGGGCTCGCGGTCGGCGACGCGATGTAGCCCGTGACGGCCTCGATGGCCGAGTAGGTGCCCTCGGCGCTGTCGGCGAGCCACTCGGGCGCACCATGAAGTCCTTTGTTGTGGCAGCCGTTACCGCAGGTCGGAACGACCGACGGGTACACCTGCTCCATGAAGAACTGGCGCGCCGCGGCGACGTCGCTGCCGCCACCGCCGGACGTGGCGGTGGGTTTCTGGGTGCTGGCCTCTTCCGAGGAGCAGTTGGCGAGGCCGAGCGCTCCGACGAGAGTGAGCGTCGACGCGAGGGCTTTGGCGACAATGGAGCTCGATCGCATCACTTCTTGCCTCCTGCGTCAGCGCCCGCGTCGGGGTTGCCGAGCGTCGGAACGCCCGTTTGACACGTGCCGCCGGCGAGGTTCTGGAGCGTGGTGAAGATGAAGTTGGTCACGCCCTCGGAGACGTTCGGCGGGAGGCCGAAGGTGGGGTGACAATCGGTGCGCCCTTCGGCGCAGACCTCGTTCGCCTTGTCGACGAAGCGATTGGCGGGAATGAGCTTGTCGAAGTTGCCGGCCCCGTCGACCTGACCGACGACGAACTTCTGGATGAAGGGGAACTCCTTCGACTTCTCGAAGAACTCGCGCGAGCTCGACGTGAGGTAGGCGCCACCTTGCCCGGTCGAGTGACAGCCGAGGCAGGGACCGTCGAGGTCGGTCTGCACGTACGGGAGGTCACCGACGCGGAAGTAGGTCCACACGTCGAAGTTCATGCACTGCGCGTACGCCTTGTACGCATCGGAGAGCGTCTGGGCGGGCTTGATGCTGCCCGTCAGCCCTCGCGCCGTCGCTTCGAGGTTCAGCCACTGTGTGAGCAGGCTGCGAAGCTCCGGCGTGAGGACGATCGTCTTGTCGTTGTGGAGGTGAATGAGGAGCGGGCTCCGCCCCGGTTCGGTGATGAGGCCAACCGTGTTCTCGATTCGGCTGTAGGAGGCGTCGGCATCCGCGCCGAGGAACACCGAGCCACCCCCCCCAGTTCCCGAGTGGCATCCGCCGCAGGCCGTCTTCACACCCCGCTCGTTCGGGTAAACGCGCGAGGTGAAGAACTCCTTGGCTTCGATACCAGCCTCGGTCAGCGCCGTGTTCTGGGCGCCCGACTTCGATTCATCCTTCTCCGACGAGCAGCCGGCGGCGGCGAGCGCGCCGCCGACGACTGCGAGGGAGAGGCAAGCAAGAGCGAGCTTCATGCCCCAATCGTTTCACGAGCGACGGCGCGCGGCAATTCCACCGATGGCGAGGCCGAGGAGGAGGAGGCCGCCGGCGAAGCTCGACGAGCTCGTCTGGCCGGGCGTGCTGCAGGCGCAACCACCGCCGTTGTCGGACGAGGCGGGGGGCGCGCTGGTGGTCGGTCCAGCCGGCGGCGCCGTGACCGCTTCGGTGGAGATCACCGGGTTGGTGAAGTTGCCGATCGGGTACTTGGTGACCGCCGGAACGAGGCTGACCCAGAACGCGTTGCGCGAGAAGCCGGGCTGGCGACCGTGGACGCCGGCGACGAAGAAGCTCTTCACGTCCTTCATCCAGCCCTTGTCCTTGCCGTAGGACGGGTTGGGCACGTCACCGAGGCACTTCGGGAAGTCGCGGCCCTGCTCCATCGGGTTCTCGCCGTAGTAGTTGGCGAGCTGCTGGCTGTCGGCGAACCAGCTCGTGGGCGCGCGGTCCTTGGTCTCGTTGTACGAGAGGACCTTGGCCTGCTGGTCGTAGTGCAGGAACGTGATCGCGCCGCGACCGATGCCGGTGAAGCCGGCGCTGATGACGCCGATGGAGTCCTCCTCCTGGCCCTCCACACCGCGCTTGCCGGTGCAGATGCTGGAGTGCGGCTGGTGGACGGCGGCGCCGCGGATCTTCGAGTTCTGGACGAGGGCGTCGCCCTGCACGTCGAACACGAACGTCTCGCCGATGGAAGAGCCCTTCATGTTGGTGTTCTTGCCGGCGCCGTTGCCCGCGAGCGCGTGGATGGCGAGGCGGTTCTGGCCGAAATTCGAGACCGTCACCTGGTTCCAGTGACGGTAGTTCACGTTGTTCTCGTTGCCCTTCAGGATCTGGCCGCGCCAGAGGACCTTGCCGCTCTGGGCGAGACCGACGACGCACTCGATCGAGTCCGACGGACGGTTGTTGCCGTACGGCGTGCAGAGCGCGAAGCGCTTGTCGTCGAGCATCACCATCTGGTGCGCACCGCGGCCGATGTCGGCCGGCTCGATCATCGGGATCGGGTTGGTCTTGCGCGGAATGGTGTAGGTCGTGACCGTGGGCGGCTGCGTCTTGTCGTCGGTATGCGTGTACGTGGTGACCGCAGCCGCGTCGACGTCGGGCCACTCGGCGATCCAGTTGTTGCTGTCGTCGATCGTGCCGTTGATCGCGTACGCGATGTCGTCGTCGGCCATCATCGAGCCTTCGGCGAGCGTGTCGACGTTGCCGTTGGTGGCGAGGTACTGGGTGATGTAACGGGTCTGCCCGTTGGGCGCGACGTACGACTGCACGTAAGTGACCGCGCCCGAGTTGGCGTCATCGCCCGGGAATGCACCCTCGGGGCCGTACGAAACGCTCACCCGCTTCGAGGACGAAAGGAGGTTGCACTTGTAGTCCACGATCTTCACGTACGTGGACGGGCTGTTCTGGTTGACGTCGTTTCCGTAGAAGAGCGGGAAGCGGCCCTTCGCGTCCACGATGCGCTCCGGGATGGCCGGACGGTGCGCGGTGCGGCGACCTTCCTCGGCCTGGATCTCGTTGTTCGCGATGAGCTTCGGGGCTTCCGTGTCCTGGAACTCGTAGCTCGCGCAACGGATCGTCATGTGCGCGTGCGCGGGGTGGACCTCGCGGTCGGCGCTCTGCATGAAGACGGCGACGAGGTACTGCTTGCCCGTGGCCTTGTCGATGTACGTCGACGTGACGGAACCCTCGGTGCCCGAGCCCGCGCGACGCATGTCGGGATCGCGGAGGAGGTCGCGCCCGGCCTTGTCGGCGACGGCAGGCGAGACGACCTCGACCATCGCGGCTGCCGCGCTGACGACCTGCGGAACCTGCGTCTGAGGCGCAGTCGTGTCAGCGTGACCCACCGCGGCGAGCGAGAGAATGGTTCCGGACGTCATCAGGCCGAGAATGCGTGCCTTCATTGCGTAGCTCCTTTGGTCAACCTTGGTGAGTCTTCTGGACACTCGCCGGGCTGGGCGAGGTCTCGCGCTTCGGCGCAACTTGCGATCGGTACAGCTGAATCGCCGTGATCTTCTCTTCCGGGGCCCCGTCGAGCGCCATGACGGCGAGGCCTTGGTTCCGAGCCGGAACCGCGAACGTGAGCGTTTGGAGGCGCGCCGCGGGAACGCGGGCGCGCGGGCCGTCGCCGTCGATGAAGTCGGCGACGGTGGCCTTGCTGGGATCGACGCCGACCGACTTGAGGTAGGCAGCGAGGGAGAACTCCGGCTTCGCCAGATCACCCGTCGCGAGAAGGTCGTTGCTGAGCGACTTGCGCTTCACGATGCTGACGAGCTTGCCGTCGACGTAGACGCGGGTTCCCGCGCCAGCCTCGGCGTCGGCGTACGCCATCCCGTCGACCTTGCGGCCATCCGGGTATGAGAGACCGTACTCGGCGTTCTCGTGCGGCGGCTCCTTCTCGATGTAGACCGCGACCGCGTTGATGGTGTCGACGCCGGTGTTGATGCCGAGGGTAGAGCGCGAGCGGCCGTTGAAGTCCGGGCGGGGGCGTCCCTTGCCGTCGGCGGAGAAGACGAACCGAATGTCGTCCCGCGCGACGCGGAGCGAGTCACCCGGAATGATCGTGGTGAAGCCGCCGATCGTGCCGCCGTGGAGGTGGAGCTGGCGAACCTTGCTCACATCGACGCCGATGGCGGTGAGGTAGGACGCGAAGCCGTACGGGCGCTCGTTCTTGGAGGAGCGCTGCGCGTGGACGGACGCCGGGAGCTCGTACGGCTTGAGGAACGCGACGATGCGACCGTCGACGTACACCGCCGCGTCCTTCACGCGAGGCATCTTCTCGGGCGCCGGGACAGCAGCGGCAGCCGGGGCCGGATTGGCGGCCACCGTCGCGCCCTGGGGCGCGGTGGTGGCAGCCGGGGCATCCTTTTTCGCGCAGCCGAGCCCGAAGGCGGCGGAGGCAGCAGCGATGAGGAGGAGGCCCTTCATGTTGTCCCTGAGTGATGCAGGCGGCGTGCCGTCGGGAATCGCGCAGGTTCTGCCGGCAGGAATCTGCCTGTTACATCGCTGAAACAGCGGGAAAGGGAAGTTGCCACCCGCTGTCGCCTGTGGGTTTCCAGGCGGCTCTTTGGGGGCCCACGCCCGGCCAACGGGGGAGTATTCCCCCACGACATCTCTCGCACATTCCGCCGAGTTGAAACATTTTGAGCTCAAAGGAATCCTTCGCGCGCACACGAGATCCTGGCCCGATCCGGGACGCTCGGCCTAGTTCTCACCACCGAGCCGGACCGAAACGCCGGTCGCCGAAGCTGCGAGCTCCGCTTTTCCGAGCTGCACCGGACGCTTGGCGTCGCTTTCGACGGACGAGACAGGCTCAGGGCAAGGCGGCGGCGGCGCCGCACGCAATCTTGTCGGTCTGGCCCTTGAGCCAGGAGACGAGGCACCGCTCGCTGTCGTCGCTCTTGTTGATCGGGGCGCCGCCCTTGTGATGCTCGAGACCGAGAGGCTTCTTGTAGATGAGAAGCGTCTCGGGACCCGCCAAGCCGCGATTCACGTCGTCCGTCTTCTCGGGCTCGATGCCGATCACGGAGCGATAGTTCGCCGACTTCTCCTCGGGTGTCGTGTCGGAGCCCCCCGGCTCGTTGATGCCAGCCTCCGACGTCGGGTCGGGCGGCGGCAAGCGGAGGCCGTACTTGCTGTAGATGCGAAGCGGGCGTCGGATGAACCCGTGGCAGTCGATCGAGCCGCAGCGCCGCTCGATCATGGCGCTGACTCCACAGGCCTGTCCTGTGCCGCCCTCGAGGGTCTGACACGGGTCCGTGAAGTCGGGAACGCTCGGCCCGACGGAGCGAAGCGTCTCCCCGCTGGGCTTCGGCGCGCACGCCAAGATCGCCGCGGCGGCGAGCACCGCGATCGGAGAGAAGACCAGCGCTTTGGCGAAGAGCGGCCGCATGACTACTCAATCCTCGGATCGACGGGGCAATCGGTGGGCTTCGGGCCGACTTCGTCGGTGCCGAACAGGTAGACCTGGATCAGCTGCTGGTTCGGATCGCGATCGCTCCGCGTGGTGTGGCACGTCCCACACGACGGCTCGCGACCGATGACCGAGTTCATGCGTCGCAGGGTGCCGCCCTTGGCGACGGCGACGAGGATGGGGAAGTTCGGGTCCCACTCCTCCGGCTTCACGAAGAAGTTCCCGACGCAGTTGGTCTTGGCGATGTACTTCTTGCCGAACGAGTCCGTCATGCGGACCTCGGCGTTGGCGACGCCGACCTTCACCGTCGGGCCCGCGAAGATGGTCCCCGCTACGGAGAAGACCGAGTCCTTCGCCGTCCCGTTCTTGGCGTGGCACACGACGCAGGGCTGGCCCGCGCGGTGGTACTCGCCCTTGGGAATGCCCGAGACCTCCTTGCCGAGCTCGTCGATGCGCCCCGATTGGATCGGATCGCTGCAGCTCGCGCCCAGGAGCGCGCACACCGCGAGCGTGATGAATCCGAGCCGGCTCATTGGAACTCCACGTCGAAGCGAAGCACGCTCCACACGGCCAAGCGTGACTTGATGTAGAGCGCGTCGAAGTAGCGGGTGTACATGGCGTCGGCGTCTAGCTGGAGGCCGAGCTGAATCTTGTCCTCTGGATTGGACAGCGCCAAGCGGCCGCTCCCGCCGCCGGTGAGCGAGAGGAGCTGCGAGAGCTCACGGTCGGTCGTGCGGTACTTGGGGATGTCGAGCGAGCCGTCGGCGTTGAGGCGCCCTTGCGGGTCGGTGGCGATGTACTTGCGCTTGTAGAAGCTCGCCGCCGTCTGGACGTGCAGGCGGACGTGCGGGCCGACGCGCACGCGCTTGGTCAGATCGATGAGGTAGCGAACGTCCGTCGACGAAGCCTTGCTCTGCCAAGTGTCGTAGTAGAGGCGCTCCTCGGCGCGCAGCGTCGCGTTGCCCATGCGCTTGATGTAGCGACCGGCGAGGGCGTAGCGATCACGCGAGGTGGGGAGCTGCTCGAGCGGGCGCATGGGCAACCGCAGCGAGTTGACGATGTCGAACGACGCGCCGATGGGCACGCCCACGCCCTCCGCGAACATCGGGATGTAGCGGTACGGCTTGGACTGATCACCACGCTCGCTCTGCAGCGTCGCTCCGATCTGGGCGACGCTGGTCGGCGTCATCACGAACGTGCTCCCGAGCTGGAACTCGTTCACGCCGAGCGAGTTGGAGAAGACGTCGTAAGACGTTCCGCTCCGACCGATCGTGTCCTGCGTGCGGTAGTACGCGATGGTGGGCGTCACGCGCTTGTCCATGAAGTCGCCGGACAAGGAAAGGCCCGCGTTGCGCGAGATGTAGTCGTTCTCGACGGAGAGGCTCGCCGAGAGCTGCCCACCATAATTGCCAGGCTTGTAGCCACCGCCCAGCGCGACCGCGTGTCGGAGGTCGCGGAAGTTGTGCGAGGCCTCGGACACGACGTCGGGCGAAGCCGCCGAGACGATGTCGATGAGGTAGCTGCCGCCGACGTTCCAGCCCGCCGTCGGCGACGCGACCGACGCGTTGATCGCCGGCGTGAGGACCTGCACGCTCGTCGAATCGGTGTAGGCGCCGACGTCCATGCCGGCCCGGATGACGAGCGGCTTCTTGTCCTGCGGGAGGCAGTTCAGGATGTCTTCCTGCGACTTCGCCGCGAACATGCAGGCGATCTGACCTTCGGTCAGCGCGGACGGCTTGAGGGTCACCTTGACCGTGACGGTCTCGCCCTCTTTGACGTCCTTGGTTTCGTCGTAGACGAGGAGGACGCCGCGCACCTGTCCTTCGGCGTGGATTTTGTGCGAGCCGGGGTCGATCGAGAACTTCTGCGCGAGCTTGTCCTTGGGGACCGGCTTGTCGTCGAACGTGAGCTTCAGGTTCTCGACGCCCGCGGGCGTGTCGAAGCTGATCTTGGCGACGCGCGGGAGCAGGGAGTTGATGCGCGCCTGCGACGACTTGATGAGGCTCGTCTCGTTCTTCTGGATGCCGGCCGCGAGCGCCTTCTGCGCGTCGCGGAGGGCGTCGATGATCTTGCCGGCGCGCTCCTCGCACGACGCCAAGTGGAGGCGACCTCGCGACTGCTCCTCGAGCTGGAGCGCCGCCTTCTCCTTGTCGATGCAGTCCTGGAAATTGCCCGCGGCCTCGGCGGCCACCGCCTGCTTCGCGTACTCCGCGGCCTGCTTGTTGGTCCACGGCGCTTTGGCCGGATCGTCGGGGTTGTTGGCCACGACCCACGCGCGCTGCGCCTCGGCGAACGCCGTCTTCATGGCCGGCGTCACCACCGACGAGCTCGGGAGCGCCGCGTTCACGTCGGAAGAGAAGGCCTCGCTGAAGGCCGCCTTGCCCTCTTCGACCTTGCCGATTTGGATGAGCACGACGCCCATCGCCACGTGGAGCTGGCCGAGGCTGCGCGCCGAACAGTCGCGCTTGCATCGATCGAGCAACGACTTCAGCTTCTTGCGCGCGTCGCCATAGTTGGCGTTCGCGACGTCGTCGTCGAGGATCTTCGCGATGCTCCCGCTCACGTCCTCCGGCGCCGCCGACGCGAGCGTGGGACGCAGGGAGATCGCGAGTACGAATACGCAGGTAGCAAGCGCTACCCGAAGCCAAAAGCGCACGGCTGGTACGCTAACGAACCATGCCAGGAGAAGTAAAGCTTCTCAGTTGTTCGGAGCGCCGCAACGGAGCCAGGCGTCGACTTGGCAGATCTCGTCGTGGGTGAGCGCTCGCCCCGGCGATTCGGGCATCCCCTGACCGCACTGGCTCTGGAGGTTGCACTCGATCGTCGATTTGGTCGGGTCACCGCCGCCGGCCGTGTTGATGTACGGGTTCGTGCTCCCCGGGATTTTCCAGTCCTTGAGCGACGCGTAGGCGGCCGACGCCGAGGTGGTGTCGATCTTGGGTGATTGGACTCCGCCGTGGCACTTGGTGGCGTCGGCACACTTCCACGGCCCCTCGGCCTTCACGTTGGGGAAGATGTCGCGCGACCACGAGACGTTGCAGCCGCCATCGGCGCTCCCGCCGGCGTCGGCATTGGCGCAGATCAAAGACTCGGTGCCGCCTTCGCCGGGGAGGTTGTCGCGCCGGAGACCGACAGGGTTACCGAAATTCGTCTCGGGCGCTTGGGAGCACGCCACGATCGCGAAGAGACCGCCGCACGCGCCCGCCGCGACGAACGAGAGGAGCGCCATAGAGCCGCGCGTAAGCATCGCCCTATTCTGGTGTGCGGAGCGCCCTCTCGGCAAGCGCCGCGCGTGTCCCGCTCATTTACAGAGGTACCAGCCGTCGATGGCGGTGCTGGCCTGGCAGCTCTTTCCGATGGCAGCGCACTCGTCGGCGCTCGCGTCGGGATCGCACAACCGGAACTCGGTGGTGGTGGCCGTGGAGCTCCCGCAAGACGTCTTGCAGGACACGTCTTTGTAGCCGCCGCTGATCTGATCGTAGGTGGCGCAGCACGCTTTGCCGCCGCAGTCGACCTGATCGCTGCAAGGTACACGGAGTCCGACGCAGCTCGACGTGGGGCCGCTCGCCGGCTTGCAGTCGAAGGCGAGCTGCCCCGAGACGGAGCGGATGCAGCACGCCTGCGAGCCAGCGGGGCAGTAGAGCCGATTCGAATCTGGGTCGAGCCCGCAGAAAATCCCCTCGTCGGTGGGGAGGCCCGCGTCGACCGGCGTCACACCGGCGTCGGTGTCGACTGGCGTCCCCGCATCTTTGGGGCGCTTGCCCGCGTCCGTCGCAGCGGTGCCACCGTCGCCCGCGGGCGTCTCGGGATTACCGGACCCGATGGCTCCGTCGAGGCCGGCGTCGACCGCGGCCGATTGAGCACCGAAGAGGTCGGTCGCGCTCGAGCTGCCGCACGCCGCGAACAACACCGCGGAAGTGCCTACCGCGAGGCCGCCGAGGACGATGCGCATCCTCTTTTGGTAGCTCCATCCCTCACGGAATGCACAGATAGAAGCCGGGAAACGTGACCGAGCTCAGCGTGCACTTTCCACCATTCGGACACGGATCGCTCTCGCTCGGATCGCAAACGACGACGAACCCTTGGTCGAACACGCAGTCCGCGGCCGGCATGCACGACACGCCGTCGACGCGATTCTGCTGGGTGTAGGACGCACAGCAGAGCGTGCTCGGCTGGCCCAGCGCGGCGCAATCCCGCGCCTCCGCGCACGGGATCTCCATCCCGTTGCAGCTCGCCTGGGGACTTTGGCAGGCGTAGCCGCCCGCGGAGCGACAGCAGAGCTCCGTTTGCAGATTGCACGTAACTCCGGACTTGGGAGAGCAGCCCAGCGGCTCGCCCGCGGGCGCCGCGTCGACCTTGCCGGCGTCACTCGCGCTCGCGTCGCGCTTCCCGCCGTCGCTCGCGCTCGGCCCGCCGTCGCTGGTGCCGCCGCTGTCGCTCCCTGCGCCGGCGTCGACGACGGCCCCTGCCCCGCCATCGCTGGCGCCCGCGAAGAGATCCGCCGCTGCCGTGCTGCCGCACGCAGCCGCCGTGACGACGAGCCCGAGGGCACCGAGCGAAAGCCGAAGGCGCGACGTCGCAGCGCGAGGGGTCATCGCCGAGCATCTGCCATGAACGTCGAGAGGACGCGAGCCTTGGCTTGTGCTAGACGGCCTGCCCCTTTGCCGCCTCGGCGGCGCGCGCCCATGGTCGACGAGCCCAAGAAAGAGGAGCCTCTCGTTCGCCCCGACGCCGACGCGGCGATCGACGCGCTGGCGTGGGCTGCGGCGACCGCCGAGCGCGATAGGCCGCCCGAGCGCCCGGATGCCCGCGCGGCGCGGGGCGCGCCCGAGCCGACCCGCATCGGAATCCCGCCCACGTACCCTACTCAGCACGACTTCGCCCTGGCGCTCGAGAAGGACGCGACGAAGGTCCGCGGGTACCTCGACCGGGTCGTGATGGGCCGGGATCCCGAAGCCGGGCTCGACGCGCTCCTCGAAGTGCGCGCGCTGGCGTTCCTCTTCCCCGAGGTCGAAGCCATGGTCGGCTTCGGCGACGGTGAGTGGCGACACAAGGACGTCTGGAAGCACACGAAGCAAGTCGTCCGCCAAGCGGTGCCGCGCATCGAGGTGCGTTGGGCGTCACTCTTCCACGACATCGGCAAGGTCAAGACGCGCTCCATCACGCCCGACGGCAAGGTCCACTTCTTCGGACACGCCGAGGTGGGCGCGCGCATGTTCGACAAGCTCGACCGACGCGTCGCGCTCTTCGGCTCCGAGCCGAGCCTCAAGTCGGCAGTGCGGTTCCTCGTCCTTCATCACCTCCGCGCGAACCAATACGATCCGAGCTGGACCGACAGCGCGGTGCGGCGCTTCGCGCGTGAGCTCGCCGATCACCTGGACGATCTCCTCTGCCTCGCGCGCGCCGACATCACGACCAAGCGCCCCGAGAAGAAAAAGAAGGGCCTGGCGCAGATCTCCGAGCTCGCCGAGCGCATTCGCACGCTCGCCGAGGCCGACGCCGTGGTGCCGCCGCTCCCGAGCGGCATCGGCGACGTGATCATGAAGGCCTTCGCGCTCCCGCCGTCGCGTCTCATCGGTGACATCAAGCGCGCGCTCGAAGAGGCCGTGGAGTCGGGCGAGCTGCCCAGCCACGAGCCCGCCGATTTTTACGTCGAGGCGATTCGCGCGAATCCCGCGCGGTTCAAGCTGCCGACGTCGTGAGCCGCGCTCACGGCGCCGGAGCGGACTGGGCGCCAGGCTCGTAGAACGAGAGGCCGTCGAGCACGAGGCGCGCCTCTTCGCCGCGCGCGCTCGACGTCTCGGGCCACACGGCGACCGCGATCGTGGCGACGCCGTCGCGCACGAAGACGCGCAGCGCGGAGGCCGCGCGATGGGCCTCACCGGCGCGCTTCACTTGGTAGCGCGAGACGAGCTCGGCGCCCTCGACGGGACCGATCGACTTCGCCTTCGGTCCTTCGACGACTTGGAAGCCGGCGAGGTGCTCGGCCATGACGCCCTGCTCGTGGGTGGTCAGCTCCGTCGCCTTCGCGTCTTTGGGCACGAGGACTACCGACACCGAGACGGTGAGAAAATCGTTGGCCTCGCTCGTGGGCTTCTCCAGCGTGAGGAGCGGAAGCCCTTTCTTTTCTTTGGCGCGCTCGCGGAGTGAGCGATTGAGTCGCAGATCTGCGCTCGCGCGGATGCGCGATGCGAGCTCCTCGTCCCCGAGCACGCGGTATCCGGGCGGAACGGCGAACGCGATCCCGAGATCGTCGAAGCGCACGTTCGATGCGCGCGCGCCCGCGCCCGGATCGCTGGCGGGCGCGGTGGACGAGGGCGGCGACGTGGTGGGCGCCGCCGCCGCGTTGGGCGCGACGGGCTCCGGCGCGGGACCGCAGGCCAGGGTGAACGAAGCGAGCGCAACCGAGGCGAGGACGCACCGACCGATCATGGCCGGGCAGTATATCGAACCCGGGTCAGCGCGTGGCCGGCGGCTCGAGCGAGGCCTCGGCGAGCGCCTTCGAGGTGTCGTTGTTCGGCTCGTAGGGATTCACGATCGAGGGGAACGGCTTCTTGGTGACGCACTCCGCGCTCCGCTCGGTCTTCTTGCAGGAGAGCGGGCCGAGCGTGCCGGCGGGCGCGACCTTGAGGAACAGCTCCGCGACGCGGCCGTGGATCGCGAAATTGACCGGCTTCTGCGAGTAGGCGAACGGAACGAGCGCGCCGGCTTCGTCCTTCACCGTGCTGGCCTCGACGAGGATGCTGAACGAGCACGACGGCTTCGCGCCATCCTTGGTGCACGTGATGCCTTGGCTGTCGGCGGAGCTCGTGTGGATCTCGGCGCCGACCGCGTTGGGGTTCATCTTGAGCGGCTCCATCGAGGAGAGCATCTCGGAGGGCACCTCGAAGTGATCCGAGTAGAGGAGCACCATCTTGGGGATCGGCCAGCCCTGCGGCGCCGTCTTGGCGCCGGTGTCGAAGCACTTGCCGACGAACCCGAGGCTGATGCACGGCGAGAGCGCCCCCTCGCTCGAGTCACTTTCCTCTTCGGACGAAGAGCCCCCACAGCCGACGACGGACGAAAGGACCACGAGCGCGAGAACACCGAGTGACTTCATGACCGCCCGTGAAGCGACCGACGTGCCAGGTCCTGGTGGGGCCTCGGGACCCGAACGCCAACGGGCTCTTTTCGTGAAAGGGGCCGCGCTCCCGCCGCGTGAGCGTGGTTCACTCTGCGAATGCGCGCACGATGGGCGGCGGTACTCTTCTTCGGAATCATGGCCTGCGCGCACGAGCCCCGACCCCCTGCCGATCCAGGCACGATGACCGTCCGTGGCAGCGTGCTCGCGGAGCTCACGTGGCTCGAGGCCGAAAAAGTCCTGACCCGCGAAGCGATCGTGGTGCTCCCGCTGGGCGCCGCCGCCAAAGAGCACGGCCCGCACCTCCGTCTCGACAACGACCTCCGCATGGCCGACGGGCTCGTGCGCCGCGTCCTCGCCGAGCGAGACGTCGTCGTCGCGCCGGCGCTGACGTACCACCACTATCCGGCCTTCGTCGACTACCCGGGCTCCACGACGCTGCGCGAGGAGACCGCGCGCGATCTCGTCATCGACATCGTGAAGAGCCTCGCGCACCACGGGCCGCGCCGCTTCTACGTGCTGAACACCGGCATCTCGACGCGCGCGCCGCTCGCCGCGGCGTCCGAGGCGCTCGCGCGCGAAGGTATCGTCCTTCGCTTCACCGACCTCGGCGGCGCGCTGCGCGACGCGGAGCGCGCGACGCTGGCGCAGCCCGCGGGGACGCACGCCGACGAGGGCGAGACCAGCATGATGCTCGTCCTCGCGCCCGAGCGCGTGGACATGTCGCGCGCCGTGCGGGACATCCACGAGCGAAAGAGCTTTCGTCTCACGCGCGACCCATCGCAAGACGCGCTCTACTCCCCGACCGGTATCTACGGCGACCCCACGCTCGCGACCCGCGCGAAAGGTGAAGTCTTGGTCGACGCGCTCGTGCGCGCGATCCTCTCCGATCTCGACGCGCTCCGCGCGACCCCGCTCTGACCCCTCCGAGACCGCATGCCGCCCGCCTCCCCTACCCTCCGCGAATGGCTGAAGGAAGCGCCGTTCGGCCTCACCATGTCGTCCGGGTTCTTCGCGTTCTTCGCGCACACCGGCCTCCTCATCGTGCTCGAGGACGCCGGGCTTCTCCCGTCGCGCGTGAGCGGATCGAGCGCGGGCGCGCTCGTGACGGCCTCCTGGGCCATGGGCCTCGACGGACCGGCGCTGGCGACCGAGCTCGAGGCGCTCGAGCGACGGCACTTCTGGGATCCGGCGCCGGGCCTCGGCCTTCTTCGCGGGCGTCTTTTCCGGGAGAAGCTCACCGAAATGTTCGGTGCAAAATGCATGGATCAGGGACGCGTGCCGGCGGCGGTCTCGGTGCACGAGCCGATGCCGGCGCGAACCCACGTGCTCACGAACGGCGACGCGGCGGCGGCGGTCCACGCCTCGTGCGCGGTTCCGGTCCTCTTCCATCCGGTGCGCATCGGTGGACGACTCTACGTCGACGGCGGCGTCTCGGACCGTCCCGGCCTCCGCGGAATGCCCAGCGGCGAGCGCGTCCTCTTCCACCACATCGCGTCGCGCTCACCGTGGCGGCGCTTCGATCTCGAAGGCATGCGCGTGCCGCCGCGCGAGGACATGATCACGCTGGTGATCGACGACCTCCCGCGCTCGGGACCGTTCAAGCTCGACCTCGGCCGGCGCGCGCTACGCGAGGCGCGGCGCGCGGCACGCATGGCGCTCGATCGCCCCATCGGGTCGGGCAAGGTGCACGTCAGCGCGTGGTGACGACGCGGCGCCGCTCCTCACGATAGAGACGTAGAATGAGCGCTCCTGCGGGGCGCGCGCGGTAAGCGCGCACGCGCTCCGCGAACGCGGGCGGGACGGCGGCCACGTCCGGCAACGGGACTGGGTACTCCGCAGGAAGCACCACCGGCGCGCCGAGCGCGGCGAACGCGAGATCGGCGGCGGTGAAGCGGTCCCCGGTCAGGAACGGTCGACCGTCGTCGAGGAGCGCATCGACCCTCGTGAACGTCTCCTCGATGCGCTGACGAGAGCGCGCGGCGCCCGCCTCGTCGATGCGCATGCCGCGCCGCATGGCGGCGGCGATCGGTGCGCGCAGCGCCGAGAGGAGCGCTCGCTCGGCGCGCGTCACACCGAAGGTGACCGTCTCCACGAAGAGCGGACCGTGATCGAGCAGGTGGTGGTAGGCGAACCGCCGGGTGGCGGGCCCCAGACCTCGATCGAAGTCGTCCTCGAGCGCGCGCACTTCGCTCGCGAGCGAGTCGTCGTCGGGAAAGAGCCGCGCCTCGGGAGCGAGCTCGCGATCGATGCGCGCGACGATGTCGGTGGACTCCTGGAGGCGGTCGGGCCCCCAAATGAGAAGCGGCGTCGAGCTCCGTCGCGTGCGCGGCACCGTCGCGGCGAGGTGGAGGAGCGGAGTGTGCCGCTCCTCCTCGTACGCGATGCCGGCGCGGTCGAGCGCCCAACGAGCTTTCTCGCAGAAGTGACTGACGCCGATCGTGACGAGACGAGCGCGCTCGCTCACTTGGTCTTGATGCTGGAGAGGAGCGCGTCGAGCTCCGTCTTCGCCGATTTCACGGTCGCCGCGGGACCGGTGATCTTGAAGAAGTGCGCCATGCCCGGGGTCTCGACGATCGCGCCGAGCATGCCCCACCCGGTCTTGGCGCCAGCCGCGCCGCCCATCATCGGATCGGACGCGAGCGTGCCTTCGATCTCGACGACCGTGGTCTTGAAGCCGCCGCTCGTGCGCTCGGTCTTCTTGGCCGTCTTCTGCGCGGCCGCGTCGAACTGAGCGATCCATCGATCGGCGTTGGCCGACGTGCCACCGCCGGCCTGGCTGACGCTCACGTCTGCATCCTCTGTGTCGGAGCCGACGTGCGGCACCTTGTACGTCGCGATGCGCATCGAGCTCGGATTCGGAGCCTCTTTCCAACGCGAGGGAGCCGTCCACGTGATGGGAGCGACGTCGCCGCTCGGAGCTGCGCCCATTCCCGGCATCGCGCCCATGCCGCCCGCACCCGCGCCCGCACCGATCGGCGGGTGCCCGGGCGGAAGCGTATCCGTCCCCGCGCCCGGAGCGGCGCCACCCATCGGCGGATGCCCGGGCGGAAGCGCCTCGGTGCCGGCGCCCATCGCGCCGGCGCCCGTTGGCGGGTGGCCGGGCGGAAGCGCGCCGCCGCCAGCGTTCTCCGGAGGCGCCGTCGGCCCAGGCGCAGCGGCCGGCTCGCGTGAGGCCGGCTCGGTGGCGGGGCTCGTGCGAAACCCAGCGTATGCGGCGACGCCGACACCGGCGACGAGGAGCCCGATCCAAAGCGTCTTCTGATCCATGACCCGGAGACTCTCGCACGCGACGGCGCGCGGAGCGAGTGGAGATCGCGGCGCGACCGCTCAGTAGAGCTCGTAGCCGAGCCCGAACTTCAGCTGGAGGAAGGTGTCGGTAAGCGGGCCCTTTTTGTCGATGAGAGATGCATAGTGCACCCAATAACTGGCGCCGAATCCGAACGTGAAGATGAAGCCGCGGTCCTCTTCTTCGTTGGTCTGCGAGAGCTGGGCGGCGACGCCGGCCTCTCCGTACGGCTGGAAATTGCCGAGGCTCATGCGCCCGTCGATGTAGTCGACGTGGAGGTTGGTCCCCGCCATCGCGTAGCCGGACACGGGTCGCGGCTTGCCGAGCGCGGCGATGCCGGTCGTCCACGCGAAGGTCTTCGCGTCGGGCATGATCTGCGACTCGAGGCCGGTGTGGAACGCGACCGGCAGCGGCTTCGAGCTCGCGTTGAGGAAGCTGTGGGGGCGCGGCGTGAGGAGCGCGTCGACGCCCACGAACGGGCCGTTTTTGCCGTCTCGCCCTTGCGCGTTGTACGCCGGGCCGGCGAGGACGCGCGTCCAGCCGGCGCAACCGCTGAGCGCGAGCGCGGCGAGGGCGAGCGAGACGCGTTCTTTCAATCCGCCACCGGTCCGAACATGGAATCGGCGAGCGCGCGCACGGCGCTCGCGATGCGCGGGTCGCCCGGCGCAGGCGGCTTCTCCTCGCCGTCGAACAGGTGCGGCGCGCGCGTGAAGAACGATTCGACCTCGGGCCGGATGTCGACGTCCCCCGTCCGCTTCAAGAGGAACGCGTAGCCGAGACGCTGGTCCTTGCCGTGGAAGCGGCGGTGAAACTCGCGCTTGGCCTCGAAGTACGCGTAGGCCGCGGTGCGTGTGCCGAACTGCCCGAAGGCCCCGACGAAGGGCGCGCCGTCGAGGAACGCGCCGGCCGGAAGCACGGTATCCGGCGGCACCTCGAGCCAGTCCATCGCGAGGCGCACCGACGGGTTCTTGTTGGTGGGGGCGAGCGTGCGTGGCGGCGCGCCGCCGGCTTCGAGCGCGAGCTCGACGAGCTCGGTGCAGAAGAGCTTCTTGTGATCCGAGTAGTCGAAGAAGGCATCGAACTCGACCTTCTCGGCGAACTTCTGGCGCGCGAACGCGACCACCTTCGCGGGGTCGACGCCGGGCGGGAGATCGTGGACCTCGGTGTAGAGGTTGGGCGCGACGTACTCGAGGAACGGCGTGCGATGCATCTCGCCTTCGACGTTGTCGAGCACGCGCGACGCGAGCGGCAGCGTCGCGAGGCGACCGTGGATGTCGTAGACGTACGGGACTCCGTCCTCGATGCTCACGATCCCGGCGTGCGTGAACGGGTAGAACTGCTCCGGGATGAGCACGATCACGTAGCTCAGAGAGCCGGTGGCCTCGGTGAGGACGATCTGCCCGGTGCGGAGGGGCACGCCGAAGACGTTGGCCGCGTCGGGACCACGCTCCGCCGCGCGCGCCGCGGCGACTTTCTCGTCGACGCCGAGCGCGCGGACTTGGCCGGAGCTCGTGGTCGTGCAGCCGATCGCGAAGAGGACGCTCCCCGCCGACAGACCGAGCGCGACGCGCGCGAACGAGCGGCGCGGGCTCATGCTGCACCTCCCGCCGGCGCGGGGGTCGCGCTCGGCGCCGGGGCGAGCGGGGCGCTCGGCGACGACGGGCCGAGGCCTGCGTCCACGGCGGGTACGGAGGCCGCCGCGGGCGCTGCCGGCGCCGGCGCAGGGCGACGCGCGCCGTGATGGAAGTTCGAGGGCTCGCCAGGCTCGTGGGGAGCGAAGGTGGCCTCGACCTCACCGGGCACGCGGACACAGGCCGCGGTGGCGAAGAGCGAAGCCAAGAGGGGGACGACGAGCCACGCGTTTCGGACGTTCACGGCGCCGCTTTAGCAAGGGCGCGCCCGAGCCGCAAACGTCAGTGAAGGCGCTCTTCGAGGCCCTGGATGGTCTTGGTCAGCACGCCTTCGCGACGCATGCAGGGCCAACAATCGCGCGCGTTGGCGAAGCCGCATCCCTTGGTCGAGAGATACGACTTCAAGACACCGAGGGTGCGCGAATCGCCCGCGTCTTTGGCGCGCGGAAAGAGCGCCCGCTTGGCCTCGCAACCGTTCGCGGCGCGAAGCTCCAACGTGACGACGAGGCCGGGCGACGCGAGCTTCTTCACGTCGCCCTTCTGCAGCGAGCGCTGCGCGCGGGCCGCCGCCTGCGGGTACTGGGCTCCCGACGCGCCGAAGGCGATGTCGTAGAGGATGTCGGGCCCCATCACGCCCATGCGCGACTCGAGCAGCGCGAAGGCGGCGTCGGGCGCGTCGCGACCAATGGCTGCATTGCGCACGTTTTCGGCGATCTTCAGATCGCTCGCCGCGCGCGGATCGGTGGCGAGAAGAAGCTCCGTCTCGCGGAGCGCGTCCTTCACGTTGCGCGTCGCCGTGTAGGCCTTCTCGAGCGCGCGGTGCACGTCGGGACGCGAGGCGTAGAGCTTCTCGTACTCGGTCAGCTTGGCGATGCCCGTGCCGTAGTCACCGCGCTCGATCGCCTGCACGGCCTCGGCGATCTGCGCCTCCACGTCGGGGGGCGCGCTCCGTTCGCTCGCGGTGGGGCGCGGCGCGACCTCGCTCGCGCTGGTGCTCGGGCTCGCGCTGGGCGTCGGATCGGTCACGTCGGTCTTCTTGTCGTGCCCACCGCCAGCGAGGAGGAGCAACAGCACCACGCTCGCCACGGCCGCCGCGCCGCCGATCGCGAAGGGCTTCGGGTTCGCGCGCACCTGCGCGGCGAGCTTCTCGGCGCGGACGGCCAGGGTCGGCGGTGGCTGGCGGCCCGTCACGGTGCTCGGCGCGCCCGGCATGGGGACGTCCCGCGCCGGAACTCCCGCGAGCGAAGGTGACGCCGGAAGCCCCGCAAAAGACCCGCGCGAGCCGGGCGGGACGCCGTAGGCGCCGTCCCAGATCGCGTCGATGGCGTCCATCAGCTCTTTCGCGCCTTGGAAGCGCTTGTCGGCCTCCTTCTCGAGCATGCGCCGCACGATGCCGTCGACCTCGGGCGGCACCACGAGGCCGGGCACCTTGTCCTCGAACGGCGGGACCGCCGCGGTCACGTGCATGCCGAGCAGAGTGACCTTGCTCGAGTGATCGAACGGCCGAACGCCGGCGATCATCTCGTAGGTCATGACACCAAGGGCATAGAGATCGGCGCGCGGATCGACGGCTTGTCCGAGCGCTTGCTCGGGCGCCATGTACTCGGGCGTGCCGTAGACCATGCCCATCTGGGTGAGCGCAGTGCCCGGCTTCGAACGATCCGTGGCGAGCTCACCGACGGGCACCTTGGCGATGCCGAAGTCGAGCACCTTCACGAAGTCGGGCTCACCTTCGCGCTCGACGAGCATCACGTTCTCGGGCTTGAGATCGCGATGCACGATCCCCATCGCGTGCGCGCGCTGCAGGCCGGCCGCGATCTGGCGAAGGATGCGAAGCGCGCGACCGAGATCGAGGCGACCCGCCGCGATCGCGTCGCGCAAGCTCTTGCCCTCGACGTACTCGAGGACGAGGAAGAACGAGCCGTCGTCGAGCTTGCCGAAATCGCTCGCGGCCGCGACGTTGGGATGTTCGATGTGTGCCGCGGCGAGCGCTTCGCGCTCGAAACGCGCGACGACCTCGGAGAGGCGGCTCATCTCAGGGTGAAGCACCTTCACCGCGAAGCGCTTTCGCATGTGCGTGTGCTCGGCTCGGTAGACCGCGCCCATGCCACCCTCGCCGAGCAACGTCTCGACTCGATAGCGCCCGCCGATCACCGAGCCCACGAGCGACGCTGCACCGCCAGGGCGCTGGCTGGGACGCGACTCCACCGCCCCCTCCGTTCGTTCGTCACTCTCGGCCATCAACAATCCGCTCGCCGGCACTCGGGCACGACGACCTCACCGATACCACAGCGAGCCCGGGGCCGCGCTGCGCCCAGCGGATCAGAGGTCGAGCCCGATGCCGCCCGTGAGAAAGAGGCCGACGGTGTCCCTTCCGACCGGCGCGAGCACTTGGGTGCCGTTCACGTCAGAAACCGCGTCCCGGCCGCGGTAAAGGCTGCCGCCGAAGCCGAAGCCGAAGCGACCGCTGAGCTCGAAGAGCACCTCCCAAGGGCGACGCAGCCGATAGCCGATGCCGACTCCCACCGGGATTTCGACGAGCCCGCCCCCCGCACCGCCGACGGAGACCGGCGTCGGGACCTTCGGTCCGGTGGCAACCTCGCCGAGCGAGGCCACTGAAAGCGTCCTCTCCTCGCTCGGACCGTAGACCGCCGTGTAGCCCGCGCCGACGAAGCCCCAGCCGTGGACGCGCGCCGTGGCCCACGGCGCCTGAATCTTCGCCCGCGCGCCGAGCGAGTAGAAGCGACGGGACGGACCGTCGCCGAGCGGCGAGGCGTCGTACGCGAGATAGGGCCCGACGCGGAGGAGCGGGATCACGGCGACGTGCCCGACGACCGTGGCCGCAGGGCCGAAGCCGGGCTGCGCGTAGGCGTCGGTGAGGAAACGCTTGCCGACGCCGACCATGACCGATGCGTCCCAACGCGTCTGCGCGGCCGCGAGGTGCTCACCGCCGAGAACGGCGACCAGCGCGACCGCACCCGCGCCGAATCGACGTCGCGTCGCGTCGCGCGGCCGGAAGCTCTTGCCCATGCGCGGGCATGGTAGCGTTTGTGAGGTGTGGCCCGCGCGTCTCGTGAACACATGGCTCGCGCTTTCGGGCGTTGCGCTCGTGCTCGTCGTCGCGAGCCGCGACGCCAGCGCGCAGGTCAACTTGCCGCCGCCGCCGCCACCACCGCTCGGTACCGAAGCGCCTCCGCAAAGCAGCGGAAGCGGAGGAAGCACGAGCACCAGCGCGCCACGACGTCCGAAACGCGAGCCCCCTCGCGAGACGAAGCCTTCGCCCGTCGTCGAGCGTACGGTGGAGCCCGAGGAGCCGGTGGTCTACGGGCGGCGGCGCTTCTTGAGCGTTCGGGCCAATCCACTCGCGCTCTTCATCGGGCGCCTCAGCGCGGACGTCGAATGGATGGTGGCACCGCACCATGCGCTCATCGGCTCGCCGCACGTGACCCTCGCGCAGAGCCGCGGCGACTTGCCGGCCAACGCGACCGGCTTCACGGGCGCGAACGCCACTGGCTTCGGCGTCGAGCTCGGCTACCACTACTTCCTCGCGCCCGAGCTCGAAGGCCTGTTCTTCGGTCCGTCGCTGCTCCTCGACTCGACGCGCCCGGCGCCCGGCGCGACGCGATTCACCGCGTACGGCGGTGCCTTCGACGTCGGCTATCAAGCCGTCGTCGGCCCCGGCTTCACGCTCGCGGCAGGCGGCGGTCTCCTCTTCATCACCGCATCGGGCGCGCCCGTGAAACTCGCCCCCCGCGCCCTCCTAGGCATCGGCTGGACGTTCTAGAAAAGAAAAAGGCGAGCTCCCTTGCGAGGAGCTCGCCCTTTCTCGCGCGATCGGTTGACCGATCGCGTCAGCTCACTTGCCGTGAACTTCGGTGCAGCCCTGGGTGTAGATCCCGAGGACGCTGAAGCTCTTGAACTCCACCGAGTGGACGTCCGTGATGCCGCCGGCCTTCTTGGCCGCGTCCATGCTGGCGTCGCCGAAGGCGGCGAGCATGAGGATACCGGTCGCACAGGACTCGCCGACCTTGTCGCCCGTCTTCGCCTGACCAGCCGCCTCGAGCTTGGTCATGCCGTGGGGCGTGGTGGTGCCGTTGTAAACGGAGCCGCTCGGGTAACCGCCGAAAGCGGCGCAACCGGTGCCAATCGCGAGAACAGCGGCGAAGAAGCCGAACTTAGCCAGAGTCATTTGAATGCCTCCCAAACTACAGCAATGAATGAAGGTCGCTGGATTGCTTCTCGCCAGGACCGAACGGTGAACTACAGGCACAGGAGAAGCGCAGCGGGGGTAACACGCTGCGCATTTTTAAGTCAAGCAGAGTAGCCAAGCGAAGCAGGGCGAAACCCGAGTCGTTTTCGAGTAAAGGACGCGTCGTGCGGCGCCCCCAACGCGTGAACGGGTTACGAGCCGGAGCGGCGCTCGCTGCTACGTCGTTCGCGCTCGCATCCTTCCCTCACGCCGCGCGCGCCGACGAAGGCAGCGTCGCGGGCGACGCGGGCGCGAACGCGGCCGCACCGCCGTCGCCGCCATCGGCGACCACGGACGCGCCGCTCGCGAGCCCTGCGGAGGCGCCGCTCACGACTCCGCCCGCGCCGGAGCCGACGGAGGAGCGGAAGTTCGTCATGGACGAGCGGATGAAGCGCCTCTACGAGCGGCGCACCACGCTCGACTTGACGCTCGAGGGCGGCCTCGGCCGCGTCTTCTCTGATCCCGGGAAGACCATCGGATTCGGACGGGCGCGCGCGGGCGTGCTCTTCCTACGCTTGCCCGTCTTCGGCGCGCTCGGCGCGACCTACGAGTACTCCGGGCTCGCGCCGGCGACGCTGGGCGTGCAGGCCGAGGTCGGATGGTGGGGCGGCTTCTGGGGCCAAGCCGGCGTGATGCGCGACACGGATGGCCACAACGGCGCGATGGTCGCCGCGGGGTTCGCGCTCCTCGGCGTAGAAGGCGAGCTCCGCGATGCGGAGCGAACCGGCTCGGCGTGGGCCGTATACGCCAAGGTCCACGTGCCGGTGTCGTTCCTCGTGATGGCGGCGCTCTCGTCTTCGAAGTGAGCGCGAGCGCGCTCAGTTGACGAGGCGCGGGCGGGCACGGAGCTTGTCGACCTGCGCGCGCAGCTCGCCCGCGTCATCGGCGCTCGGTGCGAGCTCGAGGAAGCGCTCGAGATCGGCGATGGCGGCCTCGCCCGCGCCGAGCTTGGCGGCGAGCAGGCCGCGATCGCGGAGCGCGCCGGGCGAGTCCGGCGTGAGCGACGCGATGCGATCGACGACGATGAGGGCGCGCGCGAGATCTCCACGCGAGAGATAGATCCCGCGCAGGTTCATCAGCATCCGGAGAAGGATCGCGCGGGGCGTCGCCGGCGCGAGGTACTCGGGACGGAGGCGCTCACCCTTGCCGCTCACGCGCGCGAGCATGTCGACCAGCGTGGGCTCGTCGAGCTCGCGGCCGCCGAAGAACGGGTCGACGAAGATCGGCGCCTCGGGCCGGCCCAATCGCCCGGGCTCGAGGCGCACGATGAAGTGTCCGGGGAAGCTCACGCCGCGCGCGCGAATGCCGACCCGCGCCGCCACGTCGCAGTAGACCACCGCGAGCGTGATCGGAATGCCGGTCTTGCGCGTGAGGACCTCCGGCAAGAGCGAGTTCTTGGGATCGTAGTAGTCCGCCTCGTTGCCGGCGAAGCCGCATCGCTCGTAGAGGTGCGTGCGCATCGCCTCGGCCTGCGCGGCGAGCGTCGCGTGCTCGAGCCCGAGGCCGGAGAGCGGCGCCGCGAGCTCGGCGAGCGCGTCCCCCGCCGAAGGTCGCGGTGCGGCGCCGGCGAGATCACGCGCGATGAGGAGCGCGCCCGTCGTCACGTCGATGGCCTCGTCGGGAAGCGAGGCCAGGGTCTCGAAACGCGGGAGTGGCTCCATCCCTTGAGGGTGCCGCGGCGCCGATTCGGGCGCAAATAGGACCGGCCGCAAAATCTGATGTTGACGCGAGCGCCGAGGGCGAGTGAGAAGCTCGCCCCGACATGGCCAAGATTGCAGCTCCGAGCAAGGGCGCGCTCCGCAAGGACTTCCAGCGCGCGAAGAACGTCCACCCGACCGGCATCACGGGCAAAGAGAAGCCGCAGCAGATCATCGAGACGATGTTCCCTGCCTACGTCGGCCGCCAGGAGCGCACCGCCTTCGAGCTCATGCGGCGGAGCGTGAACGAGGACTGCGCCATCTTCCTCACCTTCTCGGGAGCGATGACGCCGGCTGGCCTCCACCAGTCGTGCTTGATTCCGCTCATCGAGCGCGGCCTCATCGACTGCATCACGACCACGGGCGCGAACCTCTATCACGACGCGCACCGCATCATCGGTCACGCCATCCGCGAGATTGAGCCCAACGCCGGCGACCTCCAGTACCGCCTCGCGCGCATCATCCGCATCTACGACCTCGGCTTCTGGGAAGAGACGCTCCTCGAGACCGACAAGCTCTTCTCCGCCATCCTCCGGAAGCCCGAGTTCCAGAAGAAGATGACGACGCCCGAGCTCCACTACCTGCTCGGAAAGAACATCGCCGAGATGGAAGACGCGCTCGGCGTGAAGAGCCCGTCGCTCCTCGCGACCGCGTACCGCTACGGCGTGCCGATCTTCGTCGGCGCCGTGCAAGACGGATCGATCTTCCTCAACATCGTGAAGCTGAAGCGCATGCTCGGCGACGAGTTCAAGCTCGAGATCGACGTCAACGACGACGTCTTCGAGATGGGCGCCATGCAGCACCACTGCTTCGGCACCCTCAAGAAGCCGATGGCGGTGTGGATCCTCGGCGGCGGCGTGCCCAAGAACTACACGCTGCAGGGCGAGCCCCTCCTCGATCAGATCCTTGGTGTCCCAACGACCGGCTTCGACATCGATCTGCAGTTCTGCGTCGACCCCGTCGACAACGGCGCGCTCTCGTCGTGCCCGGCCGGCGAAGGTCACACCTGGGGCAAGGTCTCGGCGGAGAGCGTGGCCACCGGATCGATGTACTGCCACGCCGACGTGACCGCGGTCTTCCCGTGGCTCACGTACGCCCTCCTCAGCGATCCGCGCGTGCACCGGAAGCACCGCCGCCTCTACGACGCGCGCGACAAGGCCGTCGTGGCGCTCCAGCGCGAGGTCGACAAGCGCAAGAAGAAGCTCGCGCCCACCATCGACTTCGACTTGCCGACCCCGAAGAGCGGCAAGGGCAAGTCCAAGGGCAAGAAGGCCTGAGCGAATGCTGCGCTCGTCGTCGTGAGGGCGCGACCTCTAGTCCGCCCCGCACCGCGAGCGCCGGTCAGTATTCGAGGGTGCCGAGGAGCTCGACGAGCGCGAAGAGCGACGGCGGGTCCACGTGCTCGAACGACACGCCACACCGTACGCCCGGCCCCTTGGCCGCGGCTTTGGCCCACGTGACGCGCCCGCGCACGTGGAGCGGATCCCAGAGCGTGGGGGCCATGAGCTCGAGCATCACGCGATCGCCGGGCTCGACGACCTCGGTGATGTCCACCGCCGCCCCGCCGAGGCCGATGTCGTGGACGCGCCCTTCGACCCGCCAACCGGCGAGCGGGTGCGCGATGCTCGCGGCGAGGCCGGCTTTGCGGCGATCGTGCGCACGAAACGGCTTGGTTTGCGCTTCCGACATGGTGTGACCGACCGGGGGGCCCCGGACCGAGAAACCCCAATTTAGCGCTCTCCATGGGATCGAGGCTACGATTGCGTTTGCGATGAGTCAGGACACTCGCAAAGACCCGCGCGCGAAGATCGTCAGCCTGAACGTGCGGTACAAAAGCGCGACGGTCGACGAGTTCATCGACAACCACTCCCACGACGTCAGCCGAGGAGGTCTCTTCATCAAGACCTCCACGCCGTTCGCCCAGGGAACGCTGCTGAAATTCGAGATTCGACTCTCGAGCGACCAGCCGGTGATCGCCGGCGTAGGACGCGTCGTGTGGAAGCGCGAGCCGAGCCAAGCGGCTGGCGAACGGCCCGCCGGCATGGGCGTGAAGTTCATCAAGATCGACGATCGATCGCGCGCCCTCATCGAGCGGCTCGTGACGACCAAGTCCGATGCGGGCGCTGCGTTCTCCACGCAATCGACGGACGACGAGATCACCAAGGTCCACCCGTCGGTGCCGCCGCGGCAAGTCGAGCTCACCTCGGTCAAGCCGACGTTCTCGGGCATGCCCGCCGTGCACGCCTCGTCCGAGGCCGCGGAGCCCGCGGCTGCGCCGCCCGCCGACACCGCCGCAAGCGGCGGCGGGTTCTTCCCGACGAGCACGAGCTCGGAGGCAGACATGCCTCCGCCGCAGGAGCGCACGATGATGCGCCAGGCGGCCGAGCTGCTCGAAGAGGCGCTCAAGGCCTCGGGCGGCTCGATGGACGAGGTCGCGGAAAATCCGCTCTTCGCATCGATGCCCAAGCCGAGCAGCGACCCGCCTCGTGAAGAGCCAGTGGCGACGATCGGCGGCTTCCCCACCAGCAACGCGGGCGCCTCGGCGCTCTCGACGCCGCCCGTCAACGCCATCGCCGAGACCTCACCGACACCAATGGTGGAGACCCCTGGCCGCCGCTCGGTGCCCCCGGCTGCGTCTTCGCCGCCAGAGCGCCGCGTTCCGTCGACGCCACCGCCGCGCGGCGTCGAAGCCGCACGCGCATCGCTCGGACCGCGACCGGTCCGCGCGACGGATCTCCTCGCCGACAGCGCACCCAAGAAGGGTGGCGGCGGCGCGCTCTGGGGTGGCATCGCGGCGCTCGTCCTCATCGGCGGCGGTGCGTACGCCTATCAGAGCGGCATGTTGGGAGGCGGGGCGACCTCGCAGACTCCGACGCCCTCGCCATCGACACGTGTCGCCACGACTCCGCCGATTCCGTCCACGCCCGTGAGCGTGTCGGCCGCACCGATCGCATCTGCGCCTCCACCCGCGAGCGCAAGCGCGGTCGCCATGCCCACGGCGAGCAGCGCTCCGTCGGCCGTCGCGTCGGCGAGCGCCGCGGCTGCAGTGTCGGCCGAGCCGGTGGCGGTCAAGCCGGTCGAGCCGAAGCCGGTGCAAGAGAAGCCCGTCGCGGTTCACCGACCGCGTCCGGCCGAGCCCAAGCCGGCGGAGACGCCGACCGAAGCGAAGCCCGCCGAGACCAAGCCCGCCGAGACCAAGCCCGCCGAGACCAAGCCCGCCGAAGCGCCGACGGAGACCAAGCCGGCCGAGAGCAAGCCCGCCGAGACCAAGCCCGCCGAAACGAAGCCGGCCGAGACGAAGCCGGAAGGCGAGACCCCCGCGCCGCCCCCGAAGAAGAAGAAGCCGCCGAAGGAAGAGTCCGACAATCCGTACTGAGCACGGATCGGACGGACTCGGTTCGGGACTTCAGGGGCAGGGCGAGCCGAGGGCGACGCAGCCGCGGTACTCGTTGCCTCCGCGGCAGCACACCATCGTCGGTGCGCAGCCGTGGGTCGCGCAATCGGACGCGCACGTCTTGGCAGCGTTGCCCGAACCTGGGCACTGCCCGGAGCAGAACTGGTTTTGGCAGCACGTGACGCCGGGACCGGGGTTTGGACAGCTCGGCGGGCCCGTGTCGATGGGCGCCGCGTCGACGATGTCGCTGTCTACACCCGCGTCGGTCGCGGGCGTCGAGCCGTCGGCGACGCTAGCGTCGGCACCACCGCCGTCGCCGACGCTGGTTCCGTCAGGAACGAACGTGACCTCGGGAAGCGTGCCGCAACCGACGGCAAGGACCGTGAGGGCGATGAGCTTGCGCATCAAAACGATCCCTCGAGGAGGAGGCCGCGCTGCGTGGTGCCGACGAGCGGCGTCACGGACCAACGCGCGGCCGGAGGCGTGGGTGTGGCGGGCGCCTCAGCGGCGCTCGGACGCGTGAGGAAATAGATGCCGGTGCCGACCGCCGCGAGACCGACCACCTCGAGGCCGATCGTGAGAGGCACCATGGTCTGGGCGCGGCTCTTGGCCGAGGTCACCTCCGCGCGCGTCGACTCGGGGCAGCGATTGTTGGGGCAGTCTTTCTTCACCGTGTCGATTGCACTCTGACGCACCAGCCACGTGACGCCACCCGCCGCGATGAACGCGGCGCCGCCTCCGACAAGTGCCCACCCCAAGACGGGCGTCGTGGAAGGCGGCGGCGGCGGCGGCAGCACCGGCGGCGGTTGCTCCTTGGGTGCGGCGTCGAGGGGCACCGTGAGCGCGAAGCGCGCGCCCTCGGGCAACGTGACCTCGGTCTCGAACGGCGTGGCGCCGGTGCCGTGCCCCGCGACGCGATGCTTGCCGACCTCGACGGCAACGGGCTTGCCGAGGCTCGCGGCGTCGACGGGCTTTCCGTCGAGCTCCACCACCGCGTCCGGCGGGGCCTTCGCGGAGAAGGTCAGCGTGAGCGCGGGCAGTCGCTTCTCGACGTCACGGGCCTTGTCCTCCGACGCGCGGACGATCTCTGCTTGGGTCGGCTCGGCGCCGGCGAGCGCCGCGATGCTTCGATAGGTTTGGATCGCCTCTCCGAGTCGCCCGAGCTTTTCCTGGCAGCTCGCGATGCGAAAGCGAACGGCCGGCGTGTCCTTGACGCCCTGCACGCGACGAAACTTCTCGAGGGCATCGAGGAGGTCACCCTTCTCCTCGTCCTTGGCCGCCTCGGCGAAAAGCTTCCGCGCCGCAGAGAGTTCGGCCTCGCTGGGCGCGGGGGTCGTCCCCTGCGCAAAGCTCAACCGGGGAGCGCTGGCAGCGATGATGAACATCGCAGCGACCACCCCCAACGCTCGGCACCGAAGCCTCATCGCCGTCAAGTTACACAAGCCGCGCGTGAGTGTGAACGACGACGGGAACGTGGGCCCCTTTCGCCCCAAAGCGAACTATCATCGTCCACGATGACTTCGAGCGATCGCGGTGAGACCGAACTCCTCCAGGCTGTGGAGCCGCGCAGCACGACCACCATCCCGCGCTTCACGGCGATCTCGGGACCGTCGCAAGGACGCGCCTTCGCGATGGCGTCCGCGCTGGCAACAGTTGGACGTCACCCGACCAACGACTTCGTGATCGAAGACTCGAAGGTCAGCGGCGTCCACCTCGAGCTTCGGCGCGTCGGCGATCGCGTGCACGTACGCGACGCGTCGAGCACCAACGGCACGTGGCTCGGTCGCCAGAAGCTCTTCGAGGCCGAGCTCTCGACCGGCGCGGAAATCACGCTGGGCGACACGACCCTGCGCATCGACGTCGAAGACGGCGCGACCACCTCGCCGATGTCGCCGGTCGACAGCTTCGGCGAGCTCGTCGGACAGAGCGCGGTGATGCGCGAGCTCTTCGCGACGCTGGAGCGCATCGCCAAGAAGGACATCGGCGTCCTCATCCAAGGCGAGACCGGCACCGGCAAGGAAGAGGTCGCGCGCGCGATTCACGCCAAGAGCACGCGCGCCGAGAAGCCGTTCGTCGTCATCGACGCGACGTCGCTGCCCGACACGCTCACCGAGTCGCTTCTCTTCGGCCACGAGAAGGGAGCATTCACCGGCGCAGGCGAGCAGCGCGTGGGCTTCTTCGAAGCGGCGAGCGGCGGCACCGTGTTCTTGGACGAGATCGGCGAGCTGCCGTCGGCGCTCCAAGCCAAGTTCCTCCGCGTGCTCGAGCGGCACGAGATCATGCGCGTCGGCGGCCAGACGCCGATCAAGGTCGACGTTCGCGTCATCGCCTCGACCCACCGCGACCTCCGTCACGAGATCGAGGGAGGTCGCTTCCGAGAGGACCTCTACTTCCGACTCGCCCCGGTGCGCATCCAGCTCCCGCCGATGCGCGATCGCTTGGAGGACATCCCGATCCTCTGCCAGAAGCTCCTCGCGCAGATCGCCTCCGAGCGTGGCGGCACGCCGCTCATGATCGAGAAGCCGGCGCTCGACTTCCTCGCGTCGCAGCCCTGGCCGGGCAACGTACGCGAGCTCCGCAACGTGCTCGCGCGCGCGGCGGCCCTCGCCTCGGACGACCTCATCCGCCGCGCCGACGTCGCCGGCGAAGGCTTCGGCTTCCGCGGCACGCCCGAGGAGCGCAGCCCGCTCGACTTGTCGGGCACGTTCGGCGACGCGAAGGACCGCGCGATCTCGCGCTTCGAGTCGGCCTACCTCGCTGCGCTCATGAAGCGTTGCAAAGGCAACCTGTCCTTGGCCTCGCGCGAGGCTGACCTCGCGCGCCACCACCTGCGCGATCTGCTTAAGAAACGCGGCCTCTACGGCCTCTCCTGGGACGAGGAGTGAGCGGATCTCCGGGGTAATTCGTTGCGTCCTACATTGGTTCACTGAACGGTCGACGGGGCCCGCCGATCGCCCTCGCTAGGCGGCCCGGACCATGGGACACTCGACGAGTCCCAGATGGTCGCGGCCAACCCCAAAGCCCCGGCCCGCCAGCTCGCTCCCGGCGACCGCTTCGCCGGTAAGTACGTGTTGGCGCGCCGTATCGCCGTCGGCGGCATGGGAGAGATCTGGGTCGCGAAGAACGCGGCGACCTCCGCCGACGTCGCGCTGAAGGTCCTGCGAGGCGACCTCGACCGGAAGCTCGAGGTCGAGGCACGCTTCCGCCACGAGGCCCAGCTCGGCGCGATGCTCGCGCACCGCAACATCGTGCGCGTCTTCGATCTCCTCGAGGAGCCCGATGGGTCGCTGCTCCTCGTCATGGAGCTTCTGCGTGGCGAGACGTTGCGCCGCTACTTGAAGAACCACGGAGCGATCAGCGCCACCGAAGCCGTGGCGATCATGCTGCCGGTGCTGTCGGCGCTGCAGCACGCCCACGAGATGGGCATCGTCCACCGAGATCTCAAGCCGGCGAACATCCTCCTCGCCGTCGACCCGGACGGGCACGTCACGCCCAAGCTGCTCGACTTCGGCATCGCCAAGATCCCCGCTTCGGGCGTGAAGACCATGTTCGGCCGCGTGCTCGGAACGCCGCGCTACATGTCGCCCGAGCAGATCCGCACCGACCCGAAGATCGACGGCCGCAGCGACATCTTCAGCGCGGGCACCCTGCTCGTCGAGATGCTCACGGGCTCCTCGCCGTTCCTCGCGAGCTCGCCGTCCGCGTCGCTCGCGGCAGTGCTCGAGCAGCAGGTCGATCCCGATCCGCGCATCGATCCCAAGCTTTGGCTCGTCATCAACCGCGCGCTCGCCAAGCGGCCCTACGAGCGATACGCGAGCGCGAGCGAGTTCGCGGCGGCGCTGCGGGCGGCCTTGAGCGCGACCGAAGCCGACTTCCAAGACACGCTCAAGCGGAGCAAGCCGCCGCTCGAGCAGCGACCGAGCTTCGCCGACGGGACGCCGCCGTCGACGGCACGGCCCGATGACGACGACGACGACGACGACGAGTCGCCGCGACCGGTCGAGGACCCGCACCCCGCATCCGTCTCGCGGATGGCGCGCGGAAACGCCAACGACACGGCGCGCGACCTCACCGGGCGTCACCAGGCCGAGGAGAACGAAGGGGCGGCCCCCGAGGGCGCGACCGGCGCGATGTCCGTGCCGCTCCGCAAGCCGAGCCGGACGGCACGGATCGTCGTGGCGAGCACGGTGGCGACAGCGCTCTTGATCGGCGCGTTCGCGATCGCGACCCGCGTTCGTGCAAAGGCCGTGGCCGACGGCAAGACGCCGGTGACGAGCGCGACCGAGCATGGTCCGACGGACACCCCGTCGATTCCCCCGCCGCCAGCCCTCGAGGACGTGAAGACCGCGGGCACTGCAGCGACCGCTTCGACCCCCACGCCGGACGCGCCCCCGACGAAGGCCGCGCCGACTCTCCCGACGCCGAAGCACGCGACGCCCGGGGGGAAGAAACCGCCGAAGAAGAACGGCGTGGCCGCGACGCCCGACTTCTGACGCGCCTCAGCGCGCGCGTGCGGCGAGCGGATAGCGATAGAGGACGGCGAGCGGGATCGCCACGAAGAGGCTCGTCACGACGAGCGGCTGCGCGACGATCGACGCCGCGGAGAGAAGCGCCAAGGCCACCAGAATGCCGAGGCGCGCGAGGACGTACGCGCGCGCGCGCGTCGCCGAGAGCCACGGGAGCGCGGCGTCGAACGGGAGAAAGACGAGGAGGTTCCAGTTCCGCGACACCTCGGGAAAACGGGCCGAAAGGGCGAGCGCGACGATCACGACCCCGAGGAGCGCGAAGAGCGCGGTGATGGCTTGGAGCACCCCGCGGCGCGCGGGAAGCGGGCGGGCGCGCGTGCGGAAGATCGCGAAGGCAAAGGCGACGCCGAGGACCAGCATCGCAACGCGACCAGCGTGCGGGCTCGTCGGAAGCTCGACGGATTGCCGCTCGCGGAGAAGCACCGGCGGCGCGCCGAGCGCCTGCGTGACGCCGTCGCGCAGCACGTCGGGGACGCCCATCCGCTCGTACGCCGTGGCGATGGCGTTGCCGCCGCCGACGCCGATGGCCATCGCGGCGAGCGGGAGGATGCGGCCCGAGAAGCCGAGCTCGGAGATCGCGCGGAACGACCGGGGGGTCCCCACTGCGGCGATACGCTTGAGCGCGCCGCCCGCGGCCTCGTCGAGGAGATCGCGCGGGTGGGTCGTACAGTTGTCGTACCAAGGGTTGTAGGCATAGGCCGCGCGCGTGCGAACCTCGTCCGCCAGGCGAGTGAGGAGCGAGGCGCGGTGCGCCTCGTCGAACGGGATCTCCTGGACCTCGACCTTGCGCCCTTCGCTACCGAACGCGTCCTCGACCTCCTTGCGCGTCACCTCGATGGGCGCAAAATCGGGGGTGCCACGGAGGGCATGCCATACGAGCTGGACGGCGTCCGCGTGCGTGGGGACGCCGTAGTCGAAGCAGCGATCGCCGACGCACACCACGCTGTGGCCGAAGAGCGAGAAGAGGTAGCTCCCGGGCCCGATCGTGTAGAGGCGCACGCGCTCGTCGGCGGATGCACGCCCGGGCGCGAAGAGAGAGAGGGCGAGCGCGAGCCCGAGGATCGCGCGCGCGAAGGAGCGACGCACCCGGAGGGTCGTCGGCCGTCGTCGCCGGAACATGGGCGGTCTTGTAGCATGCGCTACGGCGCAACCGAGTTGCGCCGATTCGAAACCGACCGAAGGCGTGATCAGACCGGGGCCGCTGAGCCGGAGATTCGTGGCGCTCGCCCGACCGGGCGGCACGAAGCGTGGGCTCACTTCAACTGACCACCGCCAGACCCCCGCGCCCATGCCCAACAAGTCCATCGCGCCGCCCAAGCGGACGTCGCAGTCCATCTTCAAGGTCATCGCCCGCGGCCAAGCGTGGCGCCCTCACGAGGACGTCTACCACTTCCTCCTCGTGAGGCCGTGGTCGGCCTTCCTCGCGGTAGCGGGCGGCCTCTACTTCCTCGCCTGCGTCGTCTTCGCCTTGCTCTACATGGCCCAGGACGGCGCCATCGCCAACGCGCGTCCGGGCTCGTTCGAAGACGCGTTCTTCTTCAGCGTGCAGACGATGTCGACCATCGGCTACGGCGGGCTCGCGCCGGCCACGCGGTGGGCGAACTCGCTGGTGACGGTCCAGGCGATCCTCAACATCGTGCTCGTCGCCCTCTTCACTGGGATCACGTTCGCGAAGTTTTCGCGGCCGACGGCGCGCGTCCTCTTCACCGACAAGGCCGTGGTGGCCATGCGCGACGGCGTCCCGCACCTCTGCGTGCGGATGGCCAACTGGCGGCACAACCAGGTGATCGAGGCCCAGCTCCGCATGTACGTGGTGATGGTCGAGACCACGCGCGAGGGCGACACGATCCGTCGACCGGTCGAGCTTCCGCTGGTCCGCGATCGAACGCCGGTGTTCCTCCTGACCTTCACGGCGATGCACCGCATCGACGCGTCGAGCCCGTTCTTCGACAAGTCACGCGCGAGAAAATGCGGGCCGACAAGGTCGACCTCATCATGGGCTTCAGCGGTCTCGACGAGACCCTCGGCCAGACCATCCACGCGCGCCGCGCGTACACGATGGACGACATCGTGTGGGGAGCGCAGTTCGCCAACGTGCTCACGATGCTCCCCGATGGAACGCGGGAGATCGACTACCGCGTCTTCCACGAGATCGAGCGACAAGAGCTCCCGGCGGGCTTTGGCCCCTCTGCCTGACCCACGCTTTCGGGGGCCTCGTTTCCGGTCGCGGGCGGGCGCGTACCCGCGAAAATGTGGGTCCTAAGCAGGTACGGAGCGCTGTAGGATGCCGGGCATCATGCCTGCGCAGTCGATGGATTCGATCGTCAGTCTCGCGAAGCGTCGCGGTTTCATTTTCCCCGGGTCTGCCGTGTACGGCGGGCTCGCGAACTCCTGGGACTATGGCCCCTTGGGCGTCGAGCTCAAGAACGCCGTGAAGCGCGCGTGGTGGCGTTCGGTGGTCTACGACCGCGACGACATGGAGGGGCTCGACAGCGCGATCATCACGAACCGCTTGGTGTGGAAGTACTCGGGGCACGAAGCCACGTTCTCGGACCCGCTCTTCGACTGCCGAAACTGCAAGGCGCGAAGCCGGGCCGATCAGGTGTTCGCGGCACAGAAGGGCCGCGACCCCAAGAACCTCGACGAGGTCAACGCGGCGCTCCGCGGCAAAGAGATCCAGTGCCCGAAGTGCGGCTCCAAGGACGTCACCGAGGCGCGCCCGTTCAACCTGATGTTCCGCACCACGATCGGCGCGGCCTCGGAGGGCGAAGAGGGGCTCGCGTACCTCCGTCCGGAGACGGCGCAGGGCATCTTCATGAACTTTCACCACGTCGTGACGGCGATGCGGCGGAAGCTTCCCTTCGGCATCGCGCAGGTCGGCAAGGCCTTCCGCAACGAAATCACGCCCGGAAACTTCACGTTCCGCACGCGCGAGTTCGAGCAGATGGAGATCGAATACTTCGTTCGTCCGGGCGACGACGAGCGGCTCCACGAGGAGTGGATCCAGCAGCGAATGAAGTGGTACCTCGACCTCGGCATCAGCCCCGAGAACCTGCGCATTCGCGAGCAGAGCAAAGACGAGCTCGCTCACTACGCGAAGCGCTGCGTCGACCTCGAGTACAAGTTCCCCATCGGTTGGAGCGAGCTCGAGGGCATCGCCAACCGCACCGACTTCGATCTCGGACAGCACTCGCGGAGCGAGAAGAACCCCGACTCGGTCGAGACGCTCCAGTTCCACGACCAAGAGAAGAACGAGCGGTTCACGCCGTACGTCATCGAACCGTCGGCCGGCGCCGACCGCGCGACGCTCGCGTTCTTGTGCGACTCGTACGACGAGTCGCTGGTGAAGGATCCGCCGGCCGCAGAGATCGACAAGCTGAAGCAGCTCCTCGAGAGCTTTGCCAAGTCGGTCGGCAAGCGTGAGGAGATCGACGGGACGACCAAGGACCGTCTCCGCGCGCAGGCCCAATCGATCATCGACGAGCTTCCGGGCTCGCTGCCGCGCGTCTCGGCGCTCATCGACGCCGACATCGTGCAGAGCATGGAGATGACCAAGAAGGTGCGTGGCGTCTCCGACAAGATGAGCGACGACTACACGCGCACGGTGCTGCACTTGAACCCGCGCATCGCGCCGATCAAGGTCGCCGTCTTCCCGCTCAAGAAGAACGAGCCGCGCATCGTGGAGCTCGCGCGCAAGGTCAAGAAGGACCTCCAGCACGCCGGCCTTCGCGCCGTCTACGACGACGGCGCCGGCATCGGGAAGCTCTATCGACGGCAGGACGAGATCGGCACTCCGTTCTGCATCACGGTCGACTTCACGAGCCTCGACGACGGCACCGTCACGCTGCGCGATCGCGACACGATGTCGCAAGACCGGGTGCCGAGCGCGGACCTCGCGAAGGCGCTCTCCGAGAAGATCGGTCCCGTCTGACCCGGGGGGTCACACGTAGCCACCGGGCCCCAGCCCGCCTCCGCTCCGATCCGTGTCGGTCGACGGGCCGCCGTACTCGGATCCGTCGCCGTAGGTGTACGTATCCGTCGTGTCGGTCGTATCGGTCGTATCGGTCGTGTCCGTCGCCGGGGTGATGCCGTCGTCGGTCGACGTGACGCTGTCGATCGAGGCCGGCGAGGGCGGAGTCGAAATCGGCGGCGGCGCGCCGTTGGTCGTGCCTGGGAGGGTCGCCGTCGTCACCTGCCCGCCCACGTGCGAGAGATCGCTGAGCGGAATCGCCTGGGGTTGAGTGTTGCCGTACGGATTCGAGAGGACCACCATCGTCTCGCCCGTGGTCGGGTCGGTGTAGGTTCCCGCAACCGAGTAGGTGTGTGCGCCCACGAGCCCGTACTGCTCGTTGTGATTTCCCGGGTACCAGTTGGGGTAGGTGCTGATGGTGACGACATCGCCGTTCTGGATGTGACCGGCGATGGTGGCGGGATCGTAGGTAGGGAGGAACGGCAACGGCGAGATGCTCCCATCGACCTCGCCGAGACCGAGGAGGCGCGCGGGCGTGGTGGGGATGCCACCATTGTTGATGCCGGTGTACGGGTTCTCGCCGTCCGGTGAGCTGTACTTCCCGATGGCCAGCTCGATGAGCTCGAGGTTGTGCGCGGACGTCGGGTCCGGACCGACGCCATGCCCGCCGGCCAGGTCGGCGTCGGAGACCGTGACGGTGAACGGGTTGCCCGAGCGATCGTGGAGCGTGACGTCGTAGGTGCCGTCGCCGTTCGGGTGCACGAGCTGGTTCAGGTAGTCGGCTCCGCCTGGGCGGCTCGCTACCTCGTTGATCGTACCGACCACGTAGCAATCGCCGAGCTGTCCTTGCACCAAGACCGGGGGGCTAGCGCTGTCTTGGTAGTTCTGGAGGATGTCGCGCGTGTACGCCGCCTGCTCCTCGGGGGTCATGACATGACCCCCTGCCGTCAGCGAGGCGTCATGCAGACCGTCGTCGTTGCCGACAGCCGTGCGGTGGTCGGCGTCGGGCACGTCGTGATCGGTGTGTGCGGTGTCGTCTTGATGGGTCGTGTCGTCTTGATGGGTCGTGTCGTCGTGATGGGTCGCGTCGTCGTGATGCGGTGCCTCCGTGAAGGCGACGACGTTCCCGTCCGCGTCGACGGTAATGGAGCTCCCGTCTTCGAAGTGGGTCGTTACCTCGCCTTCGTGAGAGGTGTCCCCTGCGTGATCTGAGTCGTCGTGGTGCGCGTCGTCGGTGTGCGTATCGTCGACGTGCGTGGCCGGGTCCCCGGAATGAGTCGACGCGTCCGTATGTGTGTCGTCCGTGTGCGTCGACGCGTCCGTATGCGCCGTGTCGTCCGTGTGCACGGTCCCGTCCGTGTGCGCCGTGTCGTCCGTGTGCACAGTCCCGTCCGTGTGCACCGCGTCGTCAGTATGCGCCGTGTCGTCCGTGTGCACAGTCCCGTCCGTGTGCACCGCGTCGTCCGTGTGCACAGTCCCGTCCGTGTGCACCGCGTCGTCAGTATGCGCCGTGTCGTCCGTGTGCACCGTGTCGTCCGTGTGCACCGTGTCGTCCGCGTGCACCGTGTCGTCCGTGTGCACCGTGTCGTCCGTGTGCACCGTGTCGTCCGTGTGCACCGTGTCGTCCGTGTGCACCGTGTCGTCCGTGTGCACCGTGTCGTCCGTGTGCACCGTGTCGTCCGTGTGCACCGTGTCGTCCGTGTGCACCGTGTCGTCCGTGTGCACCGTGTCGTCCGTGTGCACCGTGTCGTCCGTGTGCACCGTGTCGTCCGTGTGCACCGTGTCGTCCGTGTGCACCGTGTCGTCCGTGTGCGGATCGGTGGCGCCGGGCCCGGTTCCCGGAAGGAACGGGCCCATGGCGGACGGATCCCAGCTGAAGCCGACCCCGAACGGGTCTGGACTTCCCGTCTGCGTTCCGAACGGGTCGTTGTTCCCGTACGACGACCCACTCCCGAACGGATCGTTGTTCCCGTACGACGACCCGCTCCCGAACGGATCGTAATTCCCGTACGACGACCCGCTCCCGAACGGATCGTAATTCCCGTACGACGACCCGCTCCCGAACGGATCGTTGTTCCCGTACGACGACCCGCTCCCGAACGGATCGCTACCCCCGAAGCCGAATGGATCGGAGTAGCTGCTGCCGAAGGGATCGCTTCCGAAGCCGCCGCCAAACGGATCCCCGCCGAAGCTACCGCCGAAGTCGAACCCTCCGCCGAAGTCGTCGCCACCTGCGACCTGACGCGCCGACGGCGCGTCGAGCACGGCGGACTCCTCGGAATGGCGTCCTTCGTCAGTCTTCTTCGCAGCGGTCTTCCCCATCGCAACCTCCACCGCGCGCCGGTGCACGGAGAGTGCCGACGACCGGCTGGACCACGGGTGACACCGTGATGACGACGTGCGCCACGGACGGGGAGTGCCCGGCCGCGCCGCGGCAAGCATGCGCCATCATCGGCAAACGCGCGGAGGCGACGTCGGTCATACCCTGCGTGCCACCCTTGTTTTCTCGCGCGATCATGAAGCGTGACGTCGGCACCACCGTTGCAGTGGACGGAGTCGAGGTCCGCACTTGAACGCCATCTTCCGTCCCGAGGCCATCGCACACCGCGAACGACGCGGCCGCGGAGGCGACATCCTGCGCTACGAATCGACGTGGGCCGGTCGCGCGTACGTCATCATCATCGTCGCCTGCGTCGCCGCGTTCGCCTTCGTGAGCCTGTTCTCGGTCGACGAGTGGGCGGCGGGCCGCTGCGTCGTTCGTATCGACAGCCGGCGCGCGCTCACCGCCACCCAGCCTGGGACGGTCGACGCCGTTGAGGCCAAACCGGGCGCGATGGTCGAGGCGGGCACCGTGCTGGTGCGCCTCAGCGACGAAGACGCCGCCCGTGAGCTCGATCGCGCGAGCCGTGAGTTCGAGCTGCAGCTCGTGCGTCTCCTCCGCGATCCCAACGACCTCGAAGCGAAGACGAACCTGACAGCACTCCGCACGCGGCGCGACCAGGCGCAGAACGAGGTCGACGCCCGAGTCATTCGCGCGCCCATCGCAGGCTACGTCACCGACGTGCGCGCGCGCCCGGGTCAACGAGTGAACCCCGGCGAGGTGGTGGTGGCCATCGTCCCTCCCAACGCGACGCAAGTCTCCGTGCTCGCCCTCGTGCCCGCCGACTACCGACCGATGCTCGAGGTCGGCCACAAGATGCGCTTCGAGCTCGACGGGTTTCGCTACGAGTATGCCGACCTCGAGGTCCAGGAGATCTCGAGCGAGGCAATCGGCCCGACCGAGGTTGCGCGCGTGCTCGGCGAAGACCGCGTCGGAACGGTGGGAGCGCCCAACGAGCTCGGCGCCAAGGTCCTCGTGAGCGCCAAGCTCCCCAGCGCCACCTTCACCTCCGAAGGGCAACCCTTCGGCTACTTCGACGGCCTGACCGGCAACGCCGAGATCCGCGTCCATCGCGAGCCGCTGCTCGTGATGCTGGTCCCCGCCCTTCGCATGCTCGTCCCCCACTGATCGTTCACGAGAGAAGCAGCATCATGAGCGCAACGCACACGAGCCGTCACAACCCGAACCACACGATGGTCAGCGGCCTCGTCACCGCCCTCGCGCGGCTCGGCAAGGCGTCGAGCGACGACGTGGTCCTTCAGACCACGGCGACGGACTGCGGGCCCGCGTGCCTCGCCATGGTCCTCGCGCGGTTCGGGCGCCACGTGCCGCTCACGGAGCTTCGAGAGAACGCGGGGGTGGGTCGTGATGGCATCGACGCGCAGGCGCTGACCGATCTCGGCGCCCGCTATGGCCTCCGCGGCCGCGTCGTCCGCATCGACCTCCCCGACATCGCGCGCGTCGCCCCCGGCGCCATCCTCCACTGGGACTTCTCCCACTTCGTCGTCCTCGAGAAGGTGACTCCGCGCGGCATCCACATCGCCGATCCGGCGCTGGGATCGCGCGTAGTCACGATGGCCGAAGCCTCGCGCAGCTTCACGGGTGTGGCGCTCCTCTTCGAGAAGGCCGAGGCCTTCATCACCAACCAACCGGGCAGCAAGGTCTCCGGCTGGCTGCGATTTCGCGAAGCCCTCCGCGGGAGCGACGACCTCTATCGCGTCGTCGTCGTGTCGCTCCTCCTCCAGGGGCTCGCGCTCCTTCTTCCGCTCCTCCACGGGCGGCTCGTGGATCGCGTTCTACCGCGCAACGACATGCACCTCATGGTCGTCGTGGTCGCGGCCTTCGTCACGACGCTCCTCTTTCACTTCATCGCGTCGCTGGTGCGAAGCCACGTCTTCACGAACCTCCGCACGCGATTCGACGCGCGGCTCACGCTCGGCTTCGTCGAGCACATGCTCCGCCTTCCCTACGGCTTCTTCGAACGTCGCCAGGCCGCCGACCTCCAGATGCGAGTGTCGAGCGTCGCGACGATCCGTGAGGTCATGACCGGCGCCGTGCTCTCGGCGCTCGTCGATGGCTCGCTCGTCATCGGGCACCTCCTCTTCTTGGCGCTCATGAGCATCAAGATGACGATCGTCGCGCTCATCGTCGTCGCCATGCAGGGCCTGACTTTCGTAGCGATGCGAAACAAGGTGCGGCAGCTCTCGGCGGGCAGCCTCGCCAAGCAAGCCGAAGCCGCCCAGTCGTTGAACGAGCTCCTGCAGGGTGTCGAGTGCCTCAAGGCCACCGGCTGCGAGAACGAGGCTGCAGAGCGCTGGGCGTCGCAGTACGTCGACGTGCTCAACATCGGCCTCGTCCGTGGCCAGATGTCCAACCTCTCCGATGCGCTCCTCGGCACCATGCGCATCATGGGTCCGACGCTCCTCCTCCTGGTCGGAGTCGTGGAGGTTGCCTCCGGATCGATGTCGCTCGGCCTCATGCTCTCGGCCAACGCGTTCGCGGTCGGCTTCATCCAGCCAGTCATGAACCTCGTGGGCACGCTCCAGGGTCTTCAGACCGTGCGGGTCCAGTTCGATCGCTTGGAGGACGTGCTCGCGACGCCGGTCGAGCAGACCGCGCCGCGCGCGTCGACGCGTCTCAAGGGCGAGATCACCCTCGATCGCGTGAGCTTCCGTTACGCCCAAGGCAGCCCGTTCGTGGTCCGCAACGTCTCGGTCACCGTGCGCCCCGGCGAGAGCATCGCCATCGTCGGTCGCTCGGGCTCGGGCAAGACCACACTCGGTCGTCTCCTCCTCGGCCTCTACCCGCCGAGCGACGGCGCCGTCCTCTACGACCGGAAGCCGCTCCCGCAGCTCGACCTCCGCGCCATTCGCAAGCAGATGGGCGTCGTCGTCCAGAAGCCGCACATCTTCGGCACGTCGATCCGCGCCAATATCGCGCTCACCGACTCGACGCTCCCACTCGATCGCGTTCAGCGCGCCGCAGAGCTCGCCTGCATCGACCAAGACATCGCCAAGATGCCCCTCGGCTACGACACCCCGGTGGTCGCCGGCGGCTCGTCGCTCTCCGGCGGTCAGCGGCAGCGGCTCGCGCTCGCGCGCGCGCTCGTCAATGACCCGGCCATCTTGTTCCTCGACGAGGCGACGAGCGCGCTCGACGCCAACACCGAGCTCGAGGTGCAGAAGAAGCTGGAGGCCCTCACGTGCACGCGCATCGTCGTGGCGCACCGCCTCTCGACCGTCGTCAACGCCGATCGCATCCTCGTGATGGACGAAGGACAGCTCGTCGAGCAGGGCACGCACGAAGAGCTCCTCAAGAAGAACGGCGTCTACGCGCGGCTGGTGCACGCGCAGCTTGGCGCGCACGCCCCCAAGAAGGCCCCTGCGGCCCCCGCGCCGAGCCCGGTCCTCCCCGCCGCGGGCTCGCCCGCCGTCGCCGCCCGCGCGCAAGCGCCCGTCGCGCACGGTGCGCCGCCGCCCGCGCAGGCGCCGGTCGCGCGCCCCAAGGTGGAGCGCTCGGGTCCGGTCCCCGTCGTCGCGGCGCCTCCGGTCGCGCCGGTCGTGCCAGTCGTCCTGGCCAAGGAAGACTTCAACGTGACCCAACGCGGACGGCGCGAGGCGCCCCGACAGAGCGCGAACCAGGCCGCGAACCCGGACCCGACCGAGGTCGTCGACCTCCGAGTGGTGATGGCCGAGCGCGCGAGGCAGGCCGTGCGGGCGCGCGAGGCCGCGGCTGCTGCACGCGCCGCGAACGAGATGCATCTCCGCGCAGTCGGAGGCACTGGCGCGACGCCAGTGGCGCAGGACCCGCACGCGGCGACGATTTGCGATCAGGCGCCGCCCGACGCCGGGGAGTGGCTCGAGGACTTGGACCGCACCTGGAGGCGGAGCTGATGGACACCATGAAGCCGCGTCGTCGTTGGGTCGGTTGGCTGCTCGTCGGGAGCGTGCTGCTCGGCGCGCCGATCGTCGGAATCCTCACCGCACCGAAGCGCGAAGCGATCGCCGGGACCATTCGACCGGCCGAGTCGACACCGGCCGTCACGTCGACCGCCGCCCGCCCCGCGCCGCGCGGCTTCGCGGGCGTGCTCCTCCCTCCGCAGATGGCCACGCTCTCGGCGTACGCCGACGGCCGCGTCGAGCGAATCGCCGTGAAGGTCGGCCAGCGCGTGAAGGCCGGCGATCTCCTTCTGACCTTCGATCCGCGCGAAGCCAAGGAGGCACTCGAGGCCGCGGAGAATGCGTACCAGGCGGCACGCGCCGCGGCCGGAGCCGCCGGCTCCGACTCGCTCGCGGCAGCGGCGGAGGCCAAACGCAACGGCGGCTTCGTCGAGCACGACGGCAAGCGCTACAGCCTGGTCGCCGAGGGCCAAGCCGCGCAGTCGCGCTTCAACGCCTCCGCAGCGGCCGGTCGCGCAGCGTCGGCGGCGGCGGCGGCAGCCGAAGCGAAGTCTCGCGTCGGACAGCTCAAGCTCGCGCTCGAGCACTCCGAGTTTCGAGCGCCGTTCGACGGGATGGTCACCCAGATCAGCGTCGAGAGTGGCGCAACCGCGCACGGCGGCCAGCCGGTGGTACGCGTCGTGGGCGGCGACGGGCTCCGCGTGCGGCTCGCCGTGCCGGAGACTACGGACGTGAAGTGGCGAGAGCAGAAGCACGCCTCGATCGAGATCGACAATCGCGTGTATCACGCAACCATCGACCAGGCCGCCCCCGAAGTCGAGCCCGCTTCGCGGACGTACTTCGTGGAGGGTCCGGTCGACGACGCGGCGGGGTGCGGCGCGGATTGCGCGCTCCTCGCCGGTCGGCCGGTGCGTGTGGTCCTGACCCCCTGAAGGAGCCGAGCGATCGGGAGTGGCGCGTCAGCGGAGAACGTCGACGGCCTCGCGCTCGAGCCAATCGGCCATCGACTTCTCACCGTCGGCGAGCTTGATCTTGGCGGCGGCGTCGACGCGCGTGTGCCAGTTCGCGAGCACCTTTCCGTCGGCGGCGAACGTGTAGCCGGCGTGAATGCCCGCCACGGCGAAGCGGCCGTTCACCTTCACGAGCACCGGTCCACCGGAGTCACCGTGGCAGAGCGCGCTCTGCGCGTCCGAGAAGACGAAGTGGTCCTTGAGGAGATCGAAGTCCGTTACGACCGGTTGGGGGCGGCCCGTGCCGTCGATGACCTTGGACTGGCTCACGCGGAGCTCCCACACCTTGAGCATCGAATCGCCCACCGACGTCGGGTCGTTCCCGCACGCCTTCACGGCGTCGCCGTAACCGGCGAGGACGACGGCCTCGTTCTTCGCGAGCGAGCGCGCGAGCACCGGCATCGACGGAATGTCGCGCACCGAGTGATTGACGGTGAGGCTCTCCGTGGGCGGGGCTTCGTCTTTGACGACGACGAGCGCGATGTCTCCGCCGCCGGCTTTCTTGGTGAACTCCACGTCGCGGCAGGTCGAGGTGTAGCGGAGGTCTTTGCACTTCTCTAGCCACGACTGGTCCACGACGACCTTCTCGATGGTGGGCCAACGTTGGCGCTCGACACGCTTGATGACGACGTCTTGGTAGTTCGACATCTCGATTGAGATCTGCTCCCCCGCGGCAGCCATGCCTTCGTTGGAGAGGACGCAGTGCGCGGCGGTGAGGAAGTGACGCGGCCCGACCTTGGTCGCCGTGCACTTGCCGAGCGCTACCACCGGCTTGAACGTCTCTCGCTCCGCTTGCGCCGGAACGCGCGACTGCGTGAGCGCGCCTTCGCCGTCGCTCGAAGAATCATCCGCGGCCCCACCGCCGCCGCAGGCGACGAGCGAAGTGACGAGCGTGAGAGCGAACGGTGCGATGAGCGAACGAGTCATGAATGCCTCCGCCCGTGCGCATTGCAAGAGGGCGGCCACGCAAAAACCCCGGGCGAGCGGGGGCTACGGGCCTGACCGGTCGCGCCAACTGAGAAGCGCACCGCTCGAATCGCGCAGCGAATACGCGGTAATTGCACTGTATTTTTGTACCATCTGGCTCCCCACTCCGTACGCCGTGGCGCGGTCGCGGCTTCTCGTCGCGAGCCGCATACGCGTGCCCTACCATCGCTCGATGCGCGCGTACTCGCTCTCGCACCTCGACGCGCTCGAGGCCGAGGCCGTCTTCGTGATGCGCGAGGTGGCCGCGCGCTCCACGACCTCGGGGGGGAGTGCATCGGGAACGACGAGGTAGCCCTTGCGGGCGAAGAAGTCCTCGCGCTCGGAAGGCGTGAGCACGTGGTCGCGCATGCTGACGTCACGATCCGTGAGTCCCATGTTCGAACGATAGCTTACGCACGATACGAGGCGCGACGCGTCGTGCGCCTCCCGCGGAGCGAGGACGACCGCGAGAGATGCGCGTACCCTGCGGGCGTGGCCGATCTCCTCGTCATCGTCAGCAGGGCCGTCTTCGAGAAACAAGCACGCCGCGGCGGAAAGCTCCTCGCCGAGGGCGAAGTCTTCGCCACCGATCGCTACGTGAGCGAGGCGAAGGCGATCGAGCCGGTCGCTGGCGGTGGCTCGCTCTTCCTCGTCACCGTGCGACCGGAACCGGAGCGCCTTTGGCTCGTGGCGGTGCTCGACGCTCCGGAGAAGCGTGACGGCGCGTGGATCGCGAAGGCGAACACGCAGCCGATCCGCGACGTGACCGCGCTCCTTCCGTCGATCCGCCTCGAGTCCGGCAAGGGGATCCAAGCGAAGCCGGGAGCGCTCGGCATGTCGCTGCAGACGCCACGCATCCTCGCCGACGCCGACGTCGCGCTCCTTCGCGGAGAGCCCGCTCCCGCTGGCGTCGGCGCGTCGAACGCCGTCGTGCCCCAACCGATCGCAAGCGTGCCTGCGCCACGAGCGGAGAAGCCGGTCGCCAGCGCACCGAAGAAGCCAGCTCCCCCGCCGCCTCCGCCCGCGCCGGATGGCATTCGATGGACCGACGAAGCGCGGCGGGCGTGCGTGCCGCGCACGGCCGACGAGGTGCGCGGCAAGCGGGTCAAGGACGCGAACGCGCTGCAACGCTTTCTCGATCTCACGTTCGATGCGCGCAAGAAGGATCCGGCGCTCTCGTTGACCGAGCCGTCTCTCACCTCGAACGCCGATCTCGTCGCGGTGCTATCGGCGACGAGCTCCGGCGCCGAAGTAAACGAGATGCTGGACTTGATTGCTCGACTGTTCGGCGGCGTCCGCGCGGTCGAGATCGTTTGGGAGATGGCCGCGTCACGCGACGCCGCGTGGTCGACGGCAGCGCTGCGCCCAGCGCTCCTCCTCGCACCGCCGGACCAAAAGGAAGCCGCCCGCGAGCGCGCGCGCTCGCTTTGGGCCGCCGGAGGCAACCGCACCCAACACCTGGCGCTCGCCTACGCGTTCTTCGACGAAAAGGAGTGGGCTCGCAGCGCCGCGACCCGTTGGCTCGAGCCGGGGGCTCCCAAGCACGTGCCGACCGCGATGCTCCTCGCGATCGCGCCGGACGCCGAGACGGCGCGATCGGTGCTTGCGGCGCGCCAGCACTACAACGCGCTCTTCGACTTGGTCGCGCAGCTCGGCACGGACGCGCTCACGGTGTTGATCGACAACTTCAAGACCACCGAGGACGTCTACGACTTGGGGCACACGGCGGAGGCGCTCGCGCTCTTCCCCTCCGAAGAAGTCGCGCGACTGTTCGTCGGTGAGCTCGGCAAGAAGCAGGTGCGCAAGCCCGCCGCCGCGTTCTTTCACCGCTTCCCACACATCGCGCAGGCCATCTTGCCGGAGGTCGCCGCGGGAAAGACCAAGATCGCCAAGCTCGCCGCAGAGCTCCTCGCACAAGCCGGACGGGTCACCGAGCAGCCAGAGACCGACGAGGCCGAAGACGACGCGCTCCCGCATGCGCTCGTCACTCCGCCGTATGCGGGAAAGCCTCCGAAGCGAAAGCCGCTCGTCGTCCCCGACGCCAAGCTCGACGTGCCTCCGCCGGCGCTACGCTGGACGACGCTCGATCGACAAGCCGAGCTCGCGGCGGCGGTGGACGCGCGCATCGGCACGACGAGGCTCTTGACCGACGCCGAAGCCGAGGCGCTCCTGCCGCGCTACGTTCCCGTCGGGACGGACAGCATGTTTTATTGGGTGGTCGGGCTCGCGAGCGGAGAGCGGGCCGCCTGGTCACCGGTGCAGGCCATGGCGCTCTTGGAGCGCGGGGTCACGAACGGAAACAACGCCGAAACGCCGACGCACGTGCTCGCCAAGGCCGGAGCACGCGCGGTGCCGGCGGTCCTGGCGGCGGTCCGACGCGGTCGTAGCCTCTATGGGCTCAAAGAGGTCGTGCGCGAAGTGCACTCCGCCGAGCTCGCGGCCGCGCTCGTAAAGATTCCAACGCGGGCGAGCGAGACCGCGGTCTGGGAGTACATGCTCGCCCACGCCGACGTGGCGATCCTCGGGCTCATCCCCATCGCCATCGGCCCCCTCGGCGACGAGCGCACGAGCGCCGAGGAGGCGCTGCGCATGTTGGCGGAGCGCGGGCATCGCGAGGCCATCGTCGCCGCCGCCGCGCGCGCGGGCGAGGCGGCCTCCGCCGCCGTCGCGGAGGTGCTCGGACAAGACGCCGCCATGGTCGACTTCAAGAAGCCGCCGCGCCTCAGCGAGACGTTTCGCCCGGCGACGCTGACTCGCCCCAAGCTGCAAGAGAGTGGCGCGCGCGTTTCGCTCGCCGTGCTCGAGAACCTGGCGCTCGGCCTCGCGCTCTCCGAGCCTTGGCGCGCCCATCCGATCGTGCGCGCCGCCGTGGACGCGTGCGATCCGCGCTCGCTCGCCGAGCTCTCGTGGGACCTCGCGCAGGCGTGGTACCTCGGAGGGCGACGCGAACGCGATCGCTGGATGGTCGAATCGCTCGTCCACCTCGCGGACGACGAAGTCGTGCGGCGAACGACGCCGGCGATCAAGGACGACGAGATCGTGAAGACCCTCGGGTGGATCCCCACCCACGCGTCGGCCACCGAGCTTCTCACCATCCTCGCGCGAGGCGAAGGTCAGACTCGTCCGACTTATTCGCCATGGATCGCGCGCGATGCTCTCCTTCGCGTCGCGCGGCTCCGCGGGACCACGCTCGACGAGCTCGAAGATCGCGTGGTCGACACGCTCGGGCTCGACGCCAAAGGAGAGCTCGTGCTCGACCTCGGAGCGCGGAGCGTGCGGGTGCGCATCGACGCCCGGCTCGAGCCGCTCGTCTTGGACGAGGATGGCACCGTGCTCAAGGCCTTCCCCGCCGCACGCAAAGACGACGACCCCACCAAGGTCGGCGAGGCGCGCGCGCGCTTCTCCGAGATCCAAGAGGACGTGCGCGCGATCACCGTACGGAGACTCGCCGCGCTTCGGCGGGCGATGGAGACCGGTCGCGCATGGCCGGGGGCCGACTTCATGGCGGTGTGGGCGCAGCACCCGCTCCAGCGACACCTGGCGGCGACGGTCGTGTGGAAGAGCGGCGATCGCACCTTCCGCGTGACGGAGGATGCCACGTTCGCCGACGAGCACGACGAGGAGGTGCGCCTCGCCGAAGACGCCGAAGTGCGCGTCGCGCGCTACGAGGACATGAGCGATGCCACGCGGCGCGCGTGGGGCGAGCGTTTCTCCGAATACCGGATCCTCACGCACCTCCCGCAGCTCGAACGGGAGCGCGAGAGCGAGCACCGCTCGGCGTGACGACGCGCTCAGCGCATGTACAGGTACGTCGAGATCGCGGAGGACCCCGAGCCTCGAGACCCCGCCATGTACAACGTGAGGTCCCCCTGCCCGTGCGATGAGAACCCGATCACCTGTTGAGATTCGATCGAGGCGCCCTCGTCTCCACCCACGCAGCGCGTCGCGAGCGCGAGGCTCGTCCCCTTCACCTGGTAGTCGGCGATGAAGTGGATGGTGCGTGGGGCGTGCCCCGGACTGTCGACGATCTCGTAGGCGAAGTCGAGCAGGCGCTCCGCGACGCGGAGCTTCGAGCCGACGCGCACGGCCGAAGAAGCGCTCGGCCCATTGGCCCCCGTGTGGACGCGCGCTTCTACGAGGCGATAGACCCCGGGCGCGACAGCACCACCGAACGGTGCCGGCGCGTCGTCACCCACTACGTCGAGCGGCACCAGCGGGAGGTCGATGCGCTCACTCCCGCACGGCACGTCGTCCGCCGGGACCTCTGGCGTCGGAGGGTCGACGCGGCTCGGCGCGGTGGACGAGGTCGGCGGCGTGGTCGGGCTCGGCGCGGGACCGTCGGTGGCCGGATCGATCGTGGCGCCGCCGCAGGCGAGCGACAGGCAGATGAGCGAAAGGGAAGCGAGGGCAAGAAGGGGACGGGCCATGGGCGCGCTCGTCTGCAGCCTGCGTTCCATCGCGTGCGGGCACCGGACTTCTCGATTTCCGCGGCCCGCACACCGATCCGTGTGCCTCGATGTGCCAAGGGACCCCCGCAGGTATGACAGGCCACGCGCGGCGAAGCGCGACGAAAAGGCGACGTAGTCACCACGTCGGCTACGCTGGGGAGGCGCGCATGGTGCTCCTCTACCTCGTCTACGGAGTGGCGTTTTTCGCGCTCGGGATGATCCTCCTGGTCTATCCCGCCAGCGCGAGCTCACTGCCGCTCGCGAGACATCTGCGTCTCCTCAGCGGCTTCGGGCTCCTCCACGGCACGCTCGAGCTCATCGAGCACCTGCGCCTCGCGGACGCGATCCCCGCCGAGTGGCTCGCCGTCCTCCACCCGGTGCTCCTCATCGCGTCGTTCGGATTCCTCCTTCAGTTCGGGCTCGGTTTGCTCGGCGCCAAGGGCGTCATGCGCTTCGTGCCCGTGGCGCTCTCGGTGGTCGCGCTCTTGACCTACGCGACGATGCGAACCGACTCGGCCGACGCGCTGGTGCGCTATCTGATCGGCTTGCCTCATCGTGGCGCGCGCGCCGTTCTTCCCGGCGCAGGTCATCAACACCCGCACGTTCGCCGAGACCATGGGCTTCCCCGTGCAGGTGCTCCGCGTCGTGGCCGCCGTGTGCACCGCGGGCGCGGCGGTGCGGTTGCTCGAAGTCTTCCGCGTCGAAACCGTGAAAGAGCTGCAGCGCGCCAAAGACGAGCTCGAGCTTCGCGTCGCCGAGCGCACGCGGGCTCTCGAAGAGCGGTCGGTGGAGCTCGCGCGCTCGAACACCGAGCTCGAGCAGTTCGCCTACGTCGCTTCGCACGATCTCCAAGAGCCGCTCCGCGCGGTGGCTGGCTGCGTGCAGCTCCTCCAGCGCCGATACCAAGGCAAGATCGACGAGCGCGCCAACGAGCTCATCGGCCACACCGTCGACGGCGCGACTCGCATGCAGGCGCTCATCGATGCGCTCCTCGCCTACTCGCGCGTCACGACGGGCGCCTCGTCGCTCGTCACAGTCGACTGCAAGGACGCCGCGCGACGCGCGCTCGAGAACCTCTCGACGGCGGTCGCCGAATCGCAGGCGACAGTCACGATCGCGGATCTCCCCACCGTCGAAGGCGACGCGACGCAGCTGATGCAGCTCTTTCAGAACCTGATCGGCAACGCGCTCAAGTTCCGCGGCGAGGAGCCGCTGCACGTCGACGTGTTCGCGACCCACCAGGATGGGGAGTGGCGCCTCTCCGTGAAGGACAACGGCATCGGCATGGAGCCGCAGTACTTGGATCGCATCTTCAAGATCTTCCAGCGACTGCACACGCGGACCGAATATCCTGGAACGGGCATCGGCCTGGCGATCTGCAAGAAGATCGTAGAGCGCCACGGAGGGCGCATCTGGGCCGAGTCGACGCTCGGCAGCGGCACGACCTTCCACTTCACCGTCCCCGATCGGAGGCCGACTTGAGCAATCCTCGCCCCATCGAGATCCTCATCGTCGAGGACAGCCCCTCCGATCGCTTGATGGCGCGCGAGGCGCTCCGCGAGACGAACTTGCCCATGCGCATCCACGAGGTGGAGGACGGCATCGAGGCGATTCGCTTCCTCTATCGCCGCCCGCCGTACGAGTCCGTGCCGCGGCCGAGCCTGGTGCTGCTCGATCTGAACCTGCCGCGAAAAGACGGGCGTGAGGTGCTGGAGGAGGTCAAGAACGACCCCGCGCTGAAGATGATCCCGATCGTCGTGCTCACCACGTCCAAGGCCGAGCAAGACGTGGTGCGCGCCTACTCCGCGCACGCGAACTGCTACTTGACCAAGCCAGTGGGGTTCGAGAGCTTCAACGAGATCTTCAAGACCATCGAGCGATTCTGGCTCGGCACCGTGGTGCTGCCTCCGTGACGGGTCGCGCGCTCCAAATCCTCCTCGTCGAGGACAGCCCGACCGACGCGTTCCTCGTGCGAGAAGCGCTGGCGGACGCGACGACCGAGCCCCTCGAGGTCTCGCTCGTGACCCGGCTCGCGGACGCGCTCACGGCCCTCGGCAAGAGCGACTTCGACCTCGTGCTCATGGATCTGAGCTTGCCCGACTGCGACGGCTTTCCCACCTTCGAGCGCCTGAGCGCGTGCGCGCACGGGGCTCCGATCGTGGTGCTCACCGGTCAGAGCGACGACGCGCTCTCGCTCAAGCTGCTCCGCGCCGGCGCCAAAGACTACCTCGTGAAGTCGGAGCTCATCGGGCGCGCGCTCGAGCGCGCGCTCCGCAGCGCGATGGAGCGCCAGCGCGCCGAGGAGCGGGCGCGCCAAGCCATGAAGCTCGAGGCCGTCGGGCGTTTGGCCGGCGGCGTGGCGCACGACTTCAACAACCTCCTCACGGTGATCCTCGGCTGCAGCGAGGAGCTCCTCTCGAGCGCCGACGGCACGACCGACTGGCGGCCGCGCGTCGAGGAGATCCGCCGCGCCGCGATGCGCGGAGCCATGCTCACGCAGCAGCTCCTCACGTTCGGGCGCGGGCAGAAGCCCAAGCTCACGTTCGTGCACCTCAACGCGACGGCCAGCGGGCTCGAGCAGATGCTCCGTCGCTTGATGGGCGAACGAATCGAGATCGTGGTCGACCTCGATCCGAACCTTTGGACCGTTCACGCCGACCTCAGCCAGATGGAGCAGGTCATCGTGAACTTGGCGCTCAACGCGCGCGACGCGATGGAGTCGGGCGGAAAGCTCACCATCACCACGCGCAACGCGGAGCTCGACGCCCCGCGCGTCGATGGCTCCACGGTGATCCCCGACGGACGCTGGGTGTGCCTCTCGGTGCACGACACCGGAACGGGGATGGATCGCGCGACGCTCGAGCACCTCTTCGAGCCCTTCTTCACGACCAAGGAAGTCGGCCGCGGGACCGGCCTCGGCCTCGCGACCGTGCACGGGATCGTGGAGCGCTCGGGCGGACGGACCGCCGTCGAGAGCACGCGCGACGGGCACGGCACGACGTTTCGTATCTACCTCCCAGCCCACACCGAGCGGCCCCCCGCGACATCGAGCGCACCGCCGTCGCGCGCGCGCGTGGCCGCGAACGGCACCGTGCTCCTCGTGGAAGACGACGCCGGCGTGAGGCAGACGATCGCGCGCGTTCTCAAGCGCCAAGGCTTCACCGTGCTCGAGGCCGAGAGCGGGCCGGATGGCCTTCGCATCTACGAGGAGAACGACGAGAAGATCGATCTCCTGGTGAGCGACGTGCTCATGCCGCGCATGACCGGCCCGGAGCTCTTGGAACGGCTACGCGAAAGAGACCCGCACATCCGCGCCCTGTTCGTGACCGGTTACGCCGCGCCCGACATCCAGGCGCAGGCCCAGGATTCGGCGACGGTCCTCCAGAAGCCCTTCACGATCCCGGAGCTTCTCGAGGGCATTCGCACCGCGCTCGGCCCGGAGACCTGACGGGATCGCTGCCGAGAGGTGGCGCACGCGGCGTGTAGGCAAACGGGGGCCGCCGACTTCTGGTCGGCGAGCGCAACCGCGGTGCTAAAATCGACGGTGATGCGCGTTCGCCCCTGGGGACTCGTCGTGGCCGCCGCCGTGAGCGCCGTGGTCGGCTGCTCCGACAAGCCGACGAGCATCTCGGTCATCACGACGACGGATCTGCCGTGCGCCGCGCTCAAAGGCGTGACCATCCGTGCGACCTCGCCCGGATCGAACGACGGCCCGAGCACGACGACCGCGCAGTGTACCGACGACCCGGCCGGCGCACGCATCGGGACGCTGGTCTTGGTGCCGAGCGGCGACAAAGACGCCAAGGTCTCGGTTCGCGTGGTGGCCGGGGTCGACAAGCCCGTGGCCGACTGCGAATCCGCCCCCGGGCAAGCCGGATGCATCGTCGCCAAGCGCGCGCTCCGCTTCGTCGCGGGACGCGAGATCGATCTGCCCATCGTGCTCCGTGCACAATGCAAGGGAACGCCGTGCGATCCGTCCTCGACCTGCGTGGCGGGCGTGTGCCGCTCGGCGACGGTCACCGACCCGACGATGTGCAGCGGCGACGCGTGCGCGGAGGGCTCACTCGAGGCGCGCGGCAGCGGTAACGGTAACGGCGGCGGCGGTGGCGACAGCGGCGCGCCTACGCTCCCCGATGGCGGCAGCGTGGCGCCCGACAGCGGCATCATCGTCCTCCCCGACGGCGGCATCACGTGCGGTGCGAGCGAGAAGATCTGCAGCGGAGCGTGCGTCAGCCAAGCCGATCCCGCTCACGGATGCTCGTCCGCCGGATGCGACGCGTGTCCCGGAAGCGACGTGGGCGACTACGCGTGCGCGGCAGGCAAGTGCGTCCGGCTCCAATGCAAGGCCGGATTCAAGGTCTGCGGCGACACGTGCGTCCCCACCGACGTCGCCCATGGCTGCAGCGCCGCGGCATGCACCGCGTGCGACGCGACCAACGGAACGGCGAGCTGCGACAAGGGCGCGTGCGTGATCGCCTGCTCGAACGGCTACAAGCTTTGCGGCGGCAAATGCGTGAGCGTGGACGATCCCACCTACGGATGTGGCCCCACGGCGTGCTCTTCCGCCGGCTGCCCCGACCCGGGCGGCGGGACCGTGATCTGCTCGAACGGCGCGTGCGTCATCGGCACTTGCCCGACAGGGACCAAGCAGTGCGGGCAGAAGTGCGTGCCGACCGACACCTTGAACGGGTGCCAAGATGCGGCACGGTGCACGGCGTGCGGCCCGTTCGATCAATGCTTGGGCGCGCCGACCGTATGCACGTGCGTGCCGGAGACCGACGCCACAGCGTGCAAAAATAAGGGCGTGGAGTGCGGATCCACCACGAACCGCTGTGGGGGCACTGTCAACTGCGGTGGATGCGCGGCGCCCCTGAGCTGCGGCGGCGGTGGCGCGCCCGGCAAGTGCGGTTGCACCGATGAAGCGGCGACCACGACTTGCACGAAATACGGCGCCAGGTGCGGCAGCTTTCTGAACAACTGCAACCGCTACGTCAACTGCGAGACCGCCGCGTACGGCACGTGCGCAGCGCAGACCGGCAAGAGCGGCGCGTACTGCGCCGGCAACGCGTGCGCGTGTACCCCGGCCGACCCGAACGCCGTCTGTCCGTCCTACGGCTGCGCGAATCCCGACGACGGGTGCGGGGGCTACGTCGATTGCTACAACTACTATTGCTGCGGCTGCGGCGGTGGGTGACGCGGGGCCGCTCGAGACGCTTGCGTTTTCGCCGGAGATTCGTAAGTGTCGGAGCGTTCTTCCGGCGTCGTCTAATGGCAGGACAGAGGATTTTGGATCCTCTTATCGGGGTTCGAATCCCTGCGCCGGAACCGAAGGCCCGCGCGAGCCCGGCGGGCGTGACCCCGATCAGCGGATGACGGACGGGGGCACCACGTTCGAGACCGGCGGCACCTCGCGGAGCGCCGCGATCAGCGCCTCCTTGTCCTCGGTCGTCATGCCGGCGTAATACGACCAGGGCATCACGTAGAGGAAGCGGCCTGCCTTGCCCTTCCCCTCGTTGAACACGCGACGGATGTCGTCGTCCGAGTACGCCCCGATGCCCGTCGCCTTGTCGGACGTGATGTTCGGGGCGATGACGTAGCCCTTCCCCTCGGCGAGCGGGAGCTTGAAGCCACCGGCCAACGCCTTGCCGGGGATCTTCTCCATGCGCTCGTTCACCGCGTCGTGGCAATCATTGCATGATGCAACCTTCAGGAGCCATCGGCCACGCGCCAGCTTGTCGCTCGGCGGCGGCGCCGGCGGCGGGCTCGCGGTGAGCGGGCGCGGCGCGGCGCGGATGAACATCGACACCGGGAAGTTCACCACGGTCTTGCCGGGATCGTTGTCGATGGGGGCCAAGGTTCGCAGATAAGCGCGCGCGTCGCGGCTCACGCCCTCGCGCATGGCACGGAGGACCTCGCCGTCGGTCCACTCGCCGATGCCGTGGGCCTTGTCGGGCGTGAGGTTCGCGCTGCGCAGACGAAACGGCGCGCCCTCCCACTGACCGAAGTCGCGGCCGGCGCCGGCGCGTCCGGGTACGACCAGATCGCCGGGCTTGTCGTCCTGCACGGGCGAGTGACAGCCGAGGCAGCCCGCGACGTGATCGACGAGGTACTTGCCGCGCGCGATCGCCTCCGGCGTGGAGGGCGCCTTGACCTCGGGCGCCGGGCGGAAGCTCGGCGAGAGCAAGAAGAACTTCACGACGAGAAGCACCACGCCGGCGAGCACCAAGGCGACCAGGCCACCCAACACACGGAGAGCGATCTTCTTCATCGAGGTCTTTCGGGGTCGAACGTCCGCAGGTGATCGACGAGGGCGGCGAGCTGCGCTTCGTCGAAGGTGGCGCCGAAGGCAGGCATACCTTCACCCTTGCCGCCGGTGATGATCTTCTTGAGGTCAGCGTCGCTGTGGGCTGCGTGGAACGCATGCTCGCGGAAGTTGCGAGGCGACGGCCCGCCGTCCCAGAGCGGAAGCCCGCCGTGACCGTCTTCGCCGTGACAGCGAGCGCATACGGACGCAAACAGCTGACGGCCGTCGACGACCCGCGCCGCGGCCCGCTTCTCGCACGCGCTGGACAGCGGCGCGCACGCGAGGATCACGCCGATCGCGATCGCCGCAGCCCCTACCCCTTCCCCCGCGTGGCCGACCCTCGGCATGGTGAGCGCGGCAGGGTCTTACGCACGACCTCGGTCCGTCAAGCGAGCGGTGACGCAGGAGGGAGACACGGAGGTCCACGAAAGAGGTCCAAAATCCGCGCTTCACGCCTCGTCGGGCGCGCGGCGTGTGCTACACGGTGGACGTCGCGCGGGGCCAACCGCGCGCGCCCCCGGGAGACGGCATGACGACGCAGTCGAACGCCCTCGAGATTCCCCCCGAGCGAGACACGACCCCCAACCTCGCCGAAAGCGGGATCTGGACGCCGCCCGCGCCGTCCGCGATGGAGCTCGACGACGTCGATCTCCTTTGGGACGAGAGCGCGCCCGACCTGGACTTCGACATCCCCGTCGACGCGGCCTCCGCCGAAGCGCTCCCGTCGAGTCCGGTGGACATCGCGGCCTACGACGCCGAAGAGGCGCCCTTCGAGCTCGTCGCAACGCCGAAGTCGGCGACCATGCTGCCCCCCAAGCCGGCGTCCAAGCCCGCGGCGATGTCGGTCCCGCCGCCCGATGTCCGCGTGCCGGGTCCGGAGCGCACGACGCTCCTCTTCGTGCCGCCGCTCCGGACGCGGTTGTGGGTCAGCGAATAGCGAGCCCGTCCGCCGACGACCGCGAACGCTGGTCGGCCGTCGACGCCTACTTCACCGAAGCGCTCGTCCCGATCGATGTCGCTGCGGGCGCGCTCGAGCGCAGCGCGCTGGCCCGCTTGCCGCACCACCAAGTTTCGCGGCTGCAAGGCCAGCTCCTGCGCCTCCTCGTGGAGATGAGCGGTGCGCACAGCGTCCTCGAGATCGGAACGCTCGGCGCCTACAGCACCGTGTGGCTCGCGAGCGGTCTCGCTCCGGGCGGCCGCGTCGTCACGCTCGAACGTTCGCCCGAGCACGCGGCTGCCGCGCGCGCGAACGTCGCGGACGCCGGCCTGACCGACGTCATCGTCATCCGTGAGGGCGCAGCCGTCGACACGCTCGCCGCGCTGGAGCGCGAGGGCGAAGGCCCATTCGACTTCGTCTTCATCGACGCCGACAAGGCCTCGAACGACGCCTACCTCGCGTGGGCGCTCCGGCTGACGCGCCCCGGCAGCGTGATCGTGGCCGACAACGTGGTGCGCGACGGAGCCGTGGTGGACGCGGAATCGACGGATCCGAGCGTGCGGGGCGTGCGCCGCTTCACCGAGCTCGTCGCGGGAGAGCCGCGCCTCCGAGCGACGGCGATACAGACCGTGGGCGAAAAGGGCTACGACGGCCTCGTCCTCGCGCGCGTCGTCGCCTGACCCGGGGACGAGAGCGGCGCACAAAAAAGAAGAAGGCCGAAGCTCGAGAGCTCCGGCCCCTTCGTCGTCGGTCGAACGAAGGACGCTACCCGAAGGCGGCGTCCTTCATCCGGGCGCGATCACCAGCGGCCACCGCCGCCGCCGCCGCCGCCACGACGGCCACCGCCGTCGAAGCCGCCACGGCCACCGCCGCCGCCACCACCACCGCCGCCACCGCGCTGCGGACGCTCCTCAGCCTCGTTGACGCGGAGCGGACGGCCGTCGATGACGGCGCCGTTGAGCTGCGTCATCGCCGCGCGAGCCGCGTCCATGCCGCCCATGGTGACGAACGCGAAGCCGCGCGAACGGCCGGTCTCGCGGTCGGTCACGACGTGAACGTCCGAAACCTCACCGAACTCGGAGAAGGTCGAGCGGAGCGTGTCAGCCGTCGTCTGGAAGGCGAGGTTGCCGACGTAAAGGCGATTTCCCATGATGTCTGTCTCTCTTCGTAACTAGTGCGGCGTCTTTCAGAAGACCTACCGTCCAACGAGCCGTCGGGATCGGACGAGGCTGCGGAGAGAACCTCCGCACCTCACGTAACGAAACTGCGCAGAGCGAATCGCGATCCCAGTAGCGAGAGAGCGTGCGGTGCGGGAAACGTGGCGTGGGCAGCGCGCACACTACGTCGCGATGAGGTCATGTGCAAGTCGGTCGCCCCATTTGGGGGATTTTCCCCACGACTTCACCTCTGTTACGTTGGGAGGTCGAGGGGGTGACCATTGCAAGGCGCAGCGGCTCGCAGGGGCTTTCCCCTCGTGTTCTTGGGCGTGTGGGCGGCGTTTCTGCTCGGCCCTGACCTCCTGACGTTCTTCCTCGACCCCACCGGGGAGATGAGCGCGCGAATGCTGCTCGTCTACGCGGTCACCATGGGGGCGTCGGCGACCCTTTGGATCGCCGCGCTCGGCGCGCTTTCTCGACTCCGGGCGCGGCACCGCTGGCTCGGATGGACCGCGGTCGCGGCCTTCGCGTTCGCGATCGCCGCCACGGCGGGGACCACGCTGCTCTACCGCGTGTACTTCGACTACAACCCGAAGCCGGTCATCGTCGCGTTCTTCTTCCGGAACGCCGCCTACGTGTCGAGCCTCCTCGCCACGAGCACGTCGCGCACGTTCCAGCTCGCGGTCGTCGGCGTCCCGCTCTTCTTCCTCGGCGTCGTCACGTGGGTAACCCGAACGCCGACGCCACCGCTGACGTCCTCGCGCGCCGGTCGGGGCGCCCTCGCGCTCGCGGTCGCGATCGAGCTCGTGTGGCTCGCGTTCCCGACCAAGGTCAGCTCGAGCTCGCCCGATCTCATCGGCGTGAAGGCCGTCGGCGGAGGCGCCGCGCTCGCGCTCCGCGGCACCGCTCTCCCGATGTTGCCGCGACCGCGCCGCGCCCCGGTGGCGCCCGCACCCGCGACCCACCGCCCGAGCGTGCTCTTCATCGTGCACGAGAGCATCAGCCGGAAGCAGGTCGCGCCCTGGGCAGAGGGCGCACCCGACTCGGAGACGGCGCGCTTCCTCCGCGCGCACGAGGATCACACCGTGTGGTTCCCGCGCGCGACGACCGTGGCGCCCGTGACCAACGTCGCGTTCCCGTCGATCTTGAGCGGCCAGAGCCCCGAGGCGCCTTACGCGAATTTCGAGCGCGCGCCGCTCATGTGGCACGACGCGGCCGCCGCCGGCTACGTGACGGCGCTCTTCTCCGCGGAGGACTACAAGTACTCCTTCTTCCGCGGGTTCTTTCTGGCGAACGACGCGCCGCAGACCTACCAGACCGCGGGCGAGATCGAGCATCCGCGGACGGTCGACTCCGGCGTGGACGACGCGCGCGCGGCCGACTTGGCGATCGACTTCTTGAACGGGGCTCCGCGCGACAAGCCGTTCTTCGTGGTCGTGCAGTTCAACGGATCGCACTTCCCGTGCTGGAATCCGAAGAACCCGAGCGAGCCCGTGTCGACGTTCGACGACGGCGCGCGCAAGAAGCGGTGCGACCTTGCGATCGAGCACATCGATCATCAAGTCGGTCGGCTCCTCGCGGCGCTCGACGCATCGCAAAGACTCGAAGAGACGCTCGTCATCAGCACGGCCGACCACGGCGAGACCTTCGAGCCGACCCGGCCGAAGCGGCCGATCAACTTCTACGAGGACACGATGGGCGTCCCGCTCGCGGTCCACGTACCCAAGTCGCTCGTGAGCGCCGAGCCTGCGCTCTTCTCGGCCCTGCGTGACAATCGCCCGCTCCGCGTGTCGAACCTCGACGTGTACCCGACGCTGCTCGATCTGTGGGGAAAGTGGCCACTCGCCAACGCGGGCAGCGAGAGACCGCCGCTGGCCGGCACGAGCTTGTTCAAGCCGGTCCCCGCCGATCGCGTGCTCGCGAGCACGGCGCGCGGCTCGATCTACGAGCCGCCCGTCCAGGGCTTCGCGCTCTATCGCGGGAGCACCAAGTGGCTCTTCGACGAGAAGCGGGGCCTCCAGATGTTCGACCTCGATCGCGATCCCGACGAACGCGCCGACCGCGCCGGCGACGCATCACCGGAAGCGCGCGCGTTCTTCGAGGCCACGGTGCGCGCGCGTCCGCACCTCTTGGAGCCACTCCGGGCCAAGCCCCCGAGCTGGCTCACGCTCTGACGGAAGCCTCCCCGCGAGCCACGGCGTCGAGCGTCAAGCGCCCCGACCGTACTGCGCGGGTCAGTCTCGATTGAACGGTCCCGGACAGTCCGCGGCGAGCGTGGATGACCGCTCGCGCCAAAGGCGCGCCTCCGACATGGGTTTGGCCATGGCACACGGGGTGCTCTGGAAGGCTTTCGTCGGCCGTCGCCGACGCCCAGGAGCCACCCTCATGACCACGTCCCCCGATTCGACCCACCTCATTCCCCTCACCCTCAGCGACCTCGAGAACGTCTCGGGCGGCGAGGTCGAGTCGATCACGCGCGAGGTCTTCGAGAAGATGTCCGACAACGGTGAGTGGGGCCAACCGGGCTACGGCGATCAAGGCCAATTCTTCTGATCGAGCCCATGCACGTCGGCGCCGACCGACGAGCGGCCCGGCGCTTGCTGGAGCACCGACATGACCAACACCACGAAAGAGAGCAGGGCCACGGAGACTCCACTCGAGGAGGAGCCGTCGCAGGCGGAGGTCGAGGTTCTCGATGAGGAGAAGCTCGCCACGGTGTGCGGCGGCCAGCTCGGGTGGATGCCCGATGGCTGAGTGGCGCTCGCCTTAAGGCGGGCGACGTGATTCGAGCCGAGGCGCGCGCGTCTCATCCCCCAGAGGCGCGCGCGTCTCGGTCTCCGCGGTTCAGGGCTTGGCGCCGCCACGCATCGGGTTACCGCGATCGCGCCACACGAGGACGCCCTCGTCGAGGACCGCGACCTTGGTGTACCCGAGCCCGCGGAGCGCGTCGCGCGCCTTCACGCTCGCCGCGTGTGGACACGCGCAATAGGTGAGGATCCATTTGTCCTTGGGGATTTGCGGTGCGTAGTCCTTCACCTGATAGAAGGGCACGCTGATCGCGCCCGCCACGTGCGCGCGCACGTAGTCGCTCGGTGCGCGCGCGTCGATGATGATCATCGACGCCTTCTTCTCGAGCTCGACCTTCACTTTGTCGACCGGGATGAAGTCCGCCTTGGCGTCGAACTCCGGCGCGCTCCCGCCTGGGTTCATGACCACGTGCGCGAGCGCGCCCGGCTTGGGCGGGAACGTGGTGATCTCCTCGGTGGGCTTCTGCCAGCTCCGAAGGAGCTCGATCACGGCGTCGACGTCGGCGCTCGCGAGCTTGCCCTTCCACGCTTGCATCGGAGTTCCGGGGCGACCGCCTTCGATCGCCGTGCGCAAGAACGCGTCGCTCGCCGCCGCGAGGAGCTCGGCGTTGCCGAGGGCGTTGTGCTTCCCGTCGTGCCCGTTCTTGCCGTGGCAGGTCTCGCACTGCGCGCCGTAGATCTTCGCTCCGCGCGCGGCCGCGGGAGCCGCCCCCGCGTCGGGTGCGGGCGCTTCGCGCAGCGTGTCGACGAGCGGCTTCTCGGGCGGCGTCTTCTGCCAGCTCCGAATGAACGCGACCACCGCGGCGACGTCCTCGTCCTTGAGCGGACCGCCGCCCATCACGCCCCACGCGCTCATCGTGGTGCCGGGGCGACCGCGCGCGACGGTGCGCTTCAAGAACTCGTCCGATGCCGCGCCGAGGAACGCCTCGCTCGCGAGCTTGGGCGCTTCGTCGGCGGCGTAGCCTTCGCCGCTCTTGCCGTGACAGAAATCGCAGTACTTGCCGTAGAGCGCCTTGCCACGCTCGGCGAGCGCCGCCGGATCGAGCGGCGGCGGGGGCGCCGCGTCGGCGACGTTCTTCGTGGCCGCGGCGGACGCGCTCGCGCTCGCGAGCGGCGCCGTACCGCCGTCGTTCTTTTTGATGTCCGTCGCGTCCTTCTTGCAACCGAGGGAAGCGAGCGAGGCGACGAAGACGACGGCGAGCGCAAGGGCCGACGAAGACGGGAGGCGCATCGAGCTCAGGCGCGCTTGGCAGACTTGATGACGATCGGCGTGACCGGCGCGTCCTTGGCGAAGGGCCCGCCCGAGCCCGTCGGCGACGCGACCATCGCGTCGATGACGTCCATTCCCTGCGTCACGCGACCGAAGACCGTGTACCCGAAGCCGTCGGCGGCCTGATCCTTGTCGAGGAAGCCGTTGTCCGAGACGTTGACGAAGAACTGGCAGGTCGCGGAGTGGGGATCGCTCGTGCGCGCCATGGCCACCGAGCCGCGGACGTTCTTGGCCTTGGAGCTCGCCTCGTTTTGCACGGGCGCTTGCGTCGCCTTCTTGGCGTAAGTCGCGTCGAAGCCGCCGCCCTGCGCCATGAAGCCGGGGATCACGCGGTGAAAGACCGTGCCCTCGTAGTGACCGGCGTCGACGTAGCGGAGGAAGTTCTCCACCGTCTTGGGTGCGACGCTCGGATCGAGCTCGATGTGGAAGGTGCCCTTGCTGGTTTCGAAGACCACGGTGTTCGCCATGGCCGGCACCTTACCAGGGCTTCGCGCCGCGCCCCAGCGGCGGCGCACCCTCGAGTCACTGCCCGAACGCTTCGGGTACCTTTCCGGGGAAGCCGTCGTAGACGGTGGGTGAGCTCTTCCCTGCCCCGAGCCCCTTCAAGAACTCGAGGAGCGCGCGCTTGTCTTCCTCGGGGAGGCGCGTCCCGAACTCGTGCCCTTGGTTGCCGTTGCCGGGCAGCGTCGTGTCGTAGAGGAAGTCGGCGCTGATCGCCTTCTGCGGGCCTTCGGTCTCGGCGATGACGCGCAAGCCCACGCGGGAGAGATCGTACGCGCGATGGCCGAGCCAGAACTTCTTGGGGCGCTCGGCGGCGGGCTTCAGGAGATCGGCGATCGTCGGCACCGATCCGTTGTGGAGGAAGGGCGCCGTCGCCCACACGCCATCGAGTGGCTTCGCGCGGTAGCCGTTGGTGAATCGGAACTTGCCGGGCTCGCGCTTGCCACCCGGGTTCAGGCTCGCGTCGTACACGTCTTCCATGCGGAGCGCTTCGGCGGCGCCGATGCCACGCGAGCGGTAGTAGCGATCACGCACCTGCGAGAAGAGCCCGGTGAGCCGCTCCGACGCGAGCACGCCGGAGTCGTCGTACGGCTCGAGGTAAGACTGGGCGTAGCCGCAGTCGACGCCAATGGCTTCGCACGCGACGTTGGGAAAGTGGAGGAGCCCGCGCGAGGTCGTGCGCGGCTCGTGGCAGCTCCGGCACGACTGCTTGTAGATCTCCTCGCCGCGCGCCGCGAGCGACGCATCACGCGAGACGTCGGCCGGCCACTCCGGCGGAACGGCGCGCGTCACGATGCCGTCGATGCGTGTGTTGGCTTCGAAGTCGACGCTCGTCGCGAAGGTGGGCTTGTCACCCAGCATGTCGACGGCCGCGCCTGCGGTCGCGGTCTCCGCGATGTCACGCAAGACCGACGAGCTGATGTTCTCGTTCACCTGGAACCAATCGGCTTTGGCGACGAAGTACCAGCTCCCGTGGTTGGCCGATGACGGGAAGCTTCCAGCCTTCCAGGGTCGATCGGCGGTGACGATCGAGCGGAGCGCGGTCGGCATGTCGAGGCGGCCCGGGCCCGGAACGTGACCGTTCGAGCCGCGAATGCGCTTCATCACACCCTTGAAGAAGAAGCCACGCGACGCGAGGAGGCGCATTCGTTCGGCGCCGTACTTCTTCACCATGGAATCGTCGCTCTTGAGATCGAGCATCCAGAGGACGATGTCTTTGGCCCGGTCGACCGGGTCCGGAGCGAAGGTGCGGGACTGCATCGCGAGCACGGGGTAGGTCTGATCGATTCGATCGGACTCCTGCTTCACGCGCTCCCAGAAGCCCGGACGCCAGACGTTGTCCTTGAGCGCGCTGGCGAGCGCGTCGAACCACGCGACCGGGTCGAACGTGTTGGGCGCGCCGTAGACACGCATCACGTGCGAGCGACGGTCGTCGCCCGTGTAGTGCCACTCGGCGACGTGACACGCGGCGCAACCTTGTCCGACGCCTACGTAGCCCAGGTCGGATTGAACGCCGACCGTGAGCCCGATCGGAAGGCCGTCCACACCGGAATCCTCGTCGCGGAGGAGGCGCAGCGGACGCTGGATCCGCGGGTCGAGGAACGAGACCTCGTCCGGCTCGGCGACCTGCCCTTTCAGCGGATTCGGTACGCGGAGCGCACGAAGGACCGAGTACGGAATCCAGTCGGCGCCTTGGCTGGCGTGGCGGAGCGCGCGCTGGTCTTCGCTCGCGAGCGACGTCGACTGCACGAGCGCGTCGTCGACCGAATCATCGGTGGACGCGTCGGGCTCGCTCGAGCATGCGAGCGAGGCAGACACGACGACCGAGATCAGCAGCGGAGCCAAGAGACGCATGTCGCGTCGTCTACGCAACGACGATGCCAACGTGCTCCAGCGTCCGCCCGTGCCTCGAAACGTAGCCGCGCGCTACGAGCGAACGGAATGCGTGGAGGCCTACAGCCTCCATCGGGTTCTCAGTTGGAGATCTCGCATTGGGCGACGCGCGAGGTCATTGTCGACGGCGAGCGTGAGATCTCGAGCGTGCAGCGGCGCAAGGAAGCCGATCGGCAGGTTGGTACGGGCACTGCACGTACGCGCGCATGGTCTCGCGTCTTCGTCGTGCCGTTCTCCCGATCTCGCTCGCGCTCCTCGGCGCGCTCGGTTGCAGCGCCTCGACCGACGAAGCCGAGAGCGACGGCGACACCGCGGCGCTCGCCGAGGGACCCGCCGCCGCGACGGCGACCCCGCCGTGCCGCGCGTGGAGCCCGCTCGGCGACGCGGTAGCGAAGGCGGCGGCCGAGGGCGAGTCCACGACGGCGAACCTGTTCTCGTACCAAAACCGTCTCCTCCAAGGCCCGATCGTGGGCGGGGAGGCGTACGCCGACGCGATGGTGAAGCTGATCCAATCCGCCAAGCGCGAGGTCATCTTCGAGGTCTTCATCCTCGAGGACGGATGGCTCACGAGCCGACTGCGCGACGCGATCCAGTCGCTCCCGCGCGACCTCCCCGTCTACGTCCAGGTCTCGGCCGACCGCACCGTGGATCGCAGCTCACCGAGCGACGATCCGACGCGTCCGCCGAGCGCGACGCAGGCCACCGCCGATCGCGTGCTCAAGCTTCTCGACCCCAACCGGACCCACAACGTGGTCGTCGGCGGCTGGCAGGTCACGGGCGCGTTCGGCAACGGCATCAATCACGACAAGACCATCGTGGTCGATCGCGCGCGCGCGATGGTGAGCAACATCAACCTCGAGCTCCCGTCCGATCCCTCGTCGCGAAACCCGACGACGGGCCAAACTTGGTACCAGATGGCGGTGGAGCTTCAGGGCGAGGTGGCGCGCTCGGTGGCGTTCGAGGCGACGACGGCGTGGGAGCACGTGAGCGCCGTCGCCTCGTCGCACAACAACATCAAGGACGGCCGCAACGAGAAGGGCTTCTTCGCCCTGCCCACGCTCGCGCCCCTCGCCGCCGAGATGCCGGCCGGCGCGTGCCTCCCCATCGTGTCGCTCGGGCGTGAGCTCGGCTCCGAGGACGAGTCGGCCGCCAACGCCGGCTTCATCGCGCTCTTCAAGAACGCGCGCCGCGAGGTGCACATGATTTCGCCCAACTTGAACGCGTTCTCCGCGCTGGCCGCGCTCTCCGACGCGACCAAGCAAAGCGACGTCTACATCGTGCTCTCCAAGGGGTTCACCGAGAAGCTCGAGTCGCTCCCCGGTCAGGGCGGCGGCAACGAAGAGGTCGTGCGCGAGCACCTCCCAGGCATGATGGAGGGCCGCGGCGGGAATCCGTGCAAGATGCACATCCGCTGGTACGCGCGGCCCGAAGCGCCCGGCGTCGCCGTCTACGCGGAGAGCGAAGGCGCCAGCCACGCCAAGTACGCGTCGGCCGACGGCCAGGTGGTCGTCGTCGGATCGCAAAACATGGACACCCAGTCGTGGGAGGTCTCCCGCGAGTTCAGCGTCGCGATCGACGACGCGCCCACCACCGCGCGATTCGACGAGGAGTGGCGGCGCGTATGGGATCGCGGCGAGTGCGCGTTCGAGTGCGGCGGCTGTCCGACGGCGGCGAACTGAGCTTCAGGGCGCGGGCATCGGGCGAATGTCGCCCGACCACAGCTCGGTCCCGCGGTAGTCGACGACCTTCGCGTGATACGTGCCGGACATCTGGAGCTTGGAGGGCGTGCCGAGCTGCTTCGACTCTTCTTGCGGCGCGACGTGCGAGTGCGACGCTGCGCTCGAGTACGTGTCGAGCTTGACGACGATCGTGTGCGCCGTGTTGTTCACGGTCGTGCGGATGGACGTCTTGAGATCGACGTACTGCTTGGTGAACGCGAGCTCGAGCCCCATGTAGCAGTGCTGGCCGTTGGGGAGCTGGATGCCGCAGCCCGGGCGCCACGAGAGCTCAGCCGCTTGGGGAGCGAAGTGCGCCTTCGCCGTGAGCGCGCCCTCCGCGTCACCGACCGTCTCGTCCGTCGTGTCGTCGTCGACAGTGGATTCGCCCGAGCAAGCGAGGGCGAAGAGCGAGAGCGAGGCGGCGAGCGCGACCGAAAAGCAGGCTTGAGAACGCGACATGGTGGAATCCCTCCGGGCCAAGTAGGGAGTGGAGGTAGCATCATGTAGGCGAAGAGCAATGGGCTCGACGCGTAAAATTGCATGGATCTCCCAGCCTCACCCGTCTACGAATCCGCCATGCACTCCCGACACTTGTCCTACCTCACCGCTCTCACGCTGGCGCTGAGCGCCGTGGCTTGCGGTGGCGCGACCCAGTTCCAAAGCGCGTCGCCCATCGCCATTGCCGGCACCCCGCCGCCGCCGCCCCCCGCGCCCCCGCCGCCGCCGCCCGAGCCGCCGAAGGCGGCACCGCGCGTCGAGCTGCGCGACAACAAGATCGACTTCAAGGAGAAGATCCAGTTCGAGGTCAACAAGGCCATCATCAAGCAAGAGAGCTTCTCGCTCCTTCACGACATCGCCGAGGTCATCAAGGCCAACGCGCAGGTGAAGAAGCTCTCGATCGAGGGCCACGCGAGCGCCGAAGGCGACGCGAAGAAGAACAAGAAGCTCTCCGACGACCGCGCCAAGTCGGTCATGGAGCACCTCATCAAGAAGGAAGGCATCGACGCCGCGCGCCTCGCCGCCAAGGGCTGGGGCTCGGAGAAGCCGATCGGTGACAACGCGACCGAGGAAGGCCGCGAGAAGAACCGCCGCGTCGAGTTCCTCGTCGTCGAGCAGGACGTCACCCAGAAGAAGGTCGAGATCGATCCCGCGACCGGCAAAGAGAAGGTCGTCGAGGAGAAGAAGGAGACCCAGAAGGCTCCCGACGCCGCGCCGGGTGGCGACGCGAAGAAGCCGGAAGAGAAGAAGCCGGCCGACCCGAAGAAGCCGGACACGAAGAAGCCCGAGACCAAGAAGCCGGAAGTGAAGAAGGCCGAGGTCAAGAAGGCCGACGACAAGAAGCCGGCCGAGGCGAAGCCCGCCCCGAAGAAGGAGGCGCACTGATGAAGACGACGATTCTGATGGCTTCGGTCCTGGCGTTCGCGGCGACGGCGTGCAGCTTCGCGGCGCGTAGCCCCGAGATGTACCGCGACGACACCGGCGCGGCCCTCGCCAAGAAGAACGACGACATCCGCGCTTGCTACGACGGCGTCCTCAAGGGCACGCCCGGCGCGGCCGGCAAGGTCACCGTGAAGTTCGACGTGGAGACGGAGACGGGCAAGGTCGCCAACGTCACCGTCGACAAGGCCGGCTCCACTGCGCCCGACGCGGTCAGCGAGTGCGTGACGAAGGCGATCGCCGGCGTCGCGATCGCGCCGCCCGACGCCCGCAAGGGCGAGGCGACGTGGGTCTACGAGTTCAGCGCCCCGCCGCCCGCGGCCGCGCCGGCTCCGGCCCCCGCGCCCAAGAGCTGATCAGCGCACGCTGATTCTTCTCCCGAAGGGGTCCATCGCGCGAGCGGTGGGCCCCTTCGTTCATTTTGGGTGTGGACCGGCGGCCGCGGTGAGGAGTGCTGACGGGTCGTCAGCGCGCGACGGGCGGACAGCTCGGCGGAAGCGCGCTCGAAGCGCGGCAGTCGCGAAGCCCAGTGAGCTTCGCGCTCCACGGGCAGAAGGTCCCGTTCGCGAACGCGGCGCACGGTGACGCTTCGACGAAGGACGGTCGACCGTCGCAGAGCTCGATCGACGTCGACGCGAACGTCACCGTCGAGCCATCCAAGTGCCACGACCAAGGCGCGTTGTACTCCTGCGCGTCCGAGGTCGTGGCACTCGACGCACTGGCGGTGCCCGCGCTCGCGGCGACCGAGCAAACGAGCTTCCCGCTCGGATGTTGACCGACACGCCGCCCTTGCCACATCTGAAGCGCCTGACGAACACCGGTCGCGTTGGTGATCCAAATCGAGAGCGGCTCGCCAGCGACGTCGAAGGTCGCGAACACGCCACCCGTCGCCGCGCCCGCGAGCGCGGTCTTTTGGGACTCGGCAATGGGAGCTTCATCGGCCGTCGGCTCGACCGGACCTCCGCCTCCACAACCCACGAGAGAAGCGGCGACGATGACACCCGAGAGGAGTGTGGAACGCATGCGCCGCGTCCGAGCAACCGCCGCGCCAGACCGCGCACCTGGAAAAGCTCTTGAAATCGTTGGTCGCCGCTAACCGCGCGCACGACCGCGCCCACGTTCACCGGACAGGTACGCGTTCACCCGCCACGGATGCGACGGACTTGCCTCGTGGCCGCCACCTCGCGGCACTTTACCTGTGATGAGTCGCTTGGTTTGGGCGTGCGTATCCATCGGTGCCGCGCTCGTGGCGGCGTGCGGCAGCACGAGCGCGAGTGACGTACTCGCCGAGAGCGCCGACGGCGGGGCGGCCGACGGTGCGGCGACGACAGACGGTGGCCCGGGCGCGCTGGGTGACGGCGCGACGACGAGCCCAAGCGATGGCGGCACATCGCGCGACGCGAGCCCGGGGGGAACGACGAGCTCGCTCTCGTGCGGCTCCGCGACGTGCGCGATCCCGGGTCAGGTGTGCTGCGCGACGCGCGTGTCGCAAGGGACCTTCTCGTTCGGCTGCGAGAACGGAACGGCGTGCGCGCCGCCGGACGCGGGCGCGGGACAGAGCCCGCCGCCCACCACGCTCGGATGCACGAGCGCCGCGAACTGCGGCCAGGGCGAGGTGTGTTGCCTCACGGTCACCAACTCGACGAGCACCGCAACGTGCAAGGCGCCGAGCGCATGCAATGGCGGAAACAACACCGACGCGGTCGTGTTGTGCGATCCCGCCAACCCGACCGTGGGTTGCCCCGCGAGCGCGCCGTGCAGCTCGAAGAACATCGGCGACTGGCGCTTGCCCTCCGGCTTCGGCACCTGCGGCGGTAAGGGCAACTGATAGAGAGCGGTCGGCCACATCAGTCGCCGTGATGGAAGCGGCGGCAGAGGAGCTCGACGGAATCGCGCCACGTCGCCGCCGCGCAGGCGTCGACGGCGGTCTCCATCCAACGCCAAAGCGCGTCGGGCTCGAATCGGTCCATCACGACGAGTGGACCCGACGAGAGGATCCGATCTTCGGGTTCGAGGTCGGAGAGTCCGAGCGGAGTGGCCACCCGGAAGCCGAACCAGCTCGCAGCCGCCGACGCCGGAGATGCGGGTGCGACCGAGAAGTAGACGTTGGCGAGCACGCGCTCTGGGTTCGTCGGCTCGTAGGCCCGAAGGTTAGCGAACGCCTCCCCGGCGGCCTCGCCGCGGACGCTTCGAATCACGAGCTTTCGGCGCATGGGCAGATCATCGCAAGCCCACCGTCCGCACGCCACCGCGCTCGCGTCATGAAGGGAGCGAAGCGCGGCTCGTCCCCCGCGCCGCGACCGACGAACAGAGCGAGTCGCGGCGGCGGACGCGGGCGCCGCGGCCGCCCTCACACGCACGCGCGAACGCGCGCGATCTTCAGGGTCTTCTGCTCCATCCACGCCCACGCGACGTCGCCGTTGGGCAAGGTCACGAAGTCGCTCGCCGGATCGAGTCGAGCCGAGAGCGCCTCCGGCGTGCCGAGGAGCGCGCCCGCGCCGTCGAGGCGCTGGACGAACGTCTTCCCGTTGCTCTCGTAGGCGAGCAGCATGCGCGAGCCATCGAGGACGGCCAGATGGACGTTGCTCTCCTTCGCGGCGTCGCCGGTCAGGAACTTCTTGTCGAGGATCGTTCCGTCCTTCGACAGGTGCTCGAGGCCGATGTCCGGTGTCGCCCGACCTTCGCCCGACACGTACGTGAGCCAGAATCCGCCTGCGGGCGCGGCAACGAGCCCACCGAGCTCGGCGTTCGAATCGCCGGCGCAGTTACCGGTCGGCTCGTCGGAGAGGAGGCCGCCCTGCCAATTGAACTGAATGCCTTTGCTCGGGTAGCAGTCGGCGAGACAAACCGCGGCGAGATCGGAACCGTTCGACACCAAGCGCTGGTCGAGGCTGTGGCTGCAACCCCAACCCCAACCGCCGCCCGTCTCGGTGCCGCTCGCGCTCAGCATACGAAGCGTGTCGCCTTGGTGTCCGACGCCGTCCGGCCAGCGGCGGTGAAGCCCCGTGTACGCCGCGTAGCCGGTCGGCGTCGCCACGAGGCGCCCGGTGCGGGCGAAGTCACCGAACCACTCGACGCCGACCGTGTCGTGATTTCCACCGCCCACGAGGTTCGTCGTGGCGAGCGGCGCGCCCGACGCGCTCACCTTCACGAAGGTCTGATAGTCGGGCCGCCGCGTCACGAGCAGGGCGTAGTCGTTCGACGTCGCCACGAGCCCGAACGGAGTGTCGCCATCGATCTCGACGTCGGCGCCTGCACGTTGGGCCTGCGCGTCGAGCGGCGTGACGTGGATCTTGCCGGACGCACTCGACCACGCAGCGGCGGCTCCGCCCGGACGCGCGGCGAGGATGACCGGGCCACCTTGCGGCCCGCCCGCCGACACGTCGATGGACGTGACGACCAGGGCCGTCGCGAGCGGGGCATCGTGCGTGCACGCCGGAGGAGGCGCGCCGCCACCATCGGCGCGGCGCTCCGGGATGCGTCCGCCGTCCGGGAGTGGCCCAGTCGCGCTGGGACCGTCCGCGCTCGGCCCCGCCGCGGGCGACGTCGCGCCTCCCCCCACGATCGGCGGATCGGCAAACGAGCACGCGAGCAAGGAGACGAGACTGATCGAGAGAGCGAAGCGCGTCATCACGGCGCTCACACTGACACGCAGCGATCGCTCGATACGCGACGCGGCAGCCGAATTTACGGCCCGCGCGCGTCGATCGAGGGGGGGTCCGCAGAGAACCACCCCAGGAGCGTGAAAGTCACCGCTCCGGCATGGCTTCGCCCACGCGGTCGTAGACGACGAAGCGGAGACCGCTCTCGGTCGTGCGCTCCCGGGTCACGCGGAAGTCGCGGGCGTCGAACGTGAAGTGGGTGTCACCTGCGGGCGATTCGGGGATCTCGGTGACGTACGCGCGGGTGACGCGCGGCATCGCTTCCGTGAAGAGCTGCGCGCCGCCGATCACGAACGGCATCTCGTCGCGAACCCACGCGAACGCGAGCGCTTCATCGAGGGTCGCGAAGACGGTGACGGCGGGCGGTGCGGGCGCGAGCGAGCCCGAGACGACCACGTTCGTTCGCTCCGGGAGCGCGTGGCCGGTCTCCTCGAACGTGCGCCGCCCCATCACGACGACGTGACCGCGCGTCTTCTCTTCGAAGTACGCGCGGTCCTCGGGCCAGTCGAACGGGAGGCCGCCGGCGCGACCGATGACGCCGTTACGCGCGATCGCGACGATGATCGCGAGCGCGCGCGGGGCGTCGTCCTTCGCGACCATCACGTCACGCGCGGAGCTTCTTGAACTTCAGGCGGTGGGGCTGATCGGCGTCGTTGCCGAGGCGCTTCTTTCGATCCTCTTCGTACGCCTGGTAGTTCCCCTCGAACCACTCGACGTGGCTGTCGCCTTCGAACGCGAGGATGTGGGTCGCGATGCGATCCAAGAACCAGCGATCGTGGCTGATGATGACGGCGCAGCCCGGGAACTCACTGAGCGCGTCCTCGAGAGAGCGGAGCGTGTCGACGTCGAGATCGTTGGTGGGCTCGTCCAAGAGGAGGAGGTTTCCGCCCTCCTTGAGGAGCTTGGCCAAGTGGACACGGTTGCGCTCACCGCCCGAGAGCGTGCCGACCTTCTTTTGCTGATCGGCGCCCTTGAAGCCGAACCACGAGCAATACGCGCGCGCGGGGACCTCTTTCTTGCCGCCGAGGTTGATCTTCTCTTCGCCGCCGCTGATCTCCTGGAAGATCGAGTTGTCGGGCTTGAGCGCCTCGCGGCTCTGATCGACGTACGCGATCTTCACGGTCTCGCCGACCTTCAGCGTGCCCTTCTCGGGCTTCTCCTGATCGACCAGCATGCGGAAGAGCGTCGTCTTGCCGGCGCCGTTCGGGCCGATGATGCCGACGATGCCGCTCCGCGGGAGGCGGAAGGTGAGATCGTCGATGAGCAGGCGATCGCCGAAGCCCTTGGAGAGGTGCTCCGCTTCGATGACCACGTCGCCGAGGCGCGGACCGGGCGGGATCGAGATGTCGCCCGTGTCGGCGGCCGCCTGCGCGGACTTCGCCATGAGATCCTCGTACGCCGCGAGACGCGCCTTGCTCTTGGCCTGACGCGCGCGCGGGCTCGCCCGCACCCACTCGAGCTCTTGCTTCAGCTTTCGCTGGCGCGCGCCTTCGGCCTTCTCCTCTTGCGCCAAACGCGCGGCCTTCTGCTCGAGCCAGCCGGAGTAGTTGCCCTTGAAGGGATAGCCGCGGCCGCGATCGAGCTCGAGGATCCACTCGGCGACGTCGTCCAAGAAGTAGCGATCGTGGGTGACGGCGACGACCGTGCCCTTGAACTCCTTCAAGAAGCGCTCGAGCCAAGCGACGCTCTCGGCGTCGAGGTGGTTCGTCGGCTCGTCGAGCAAGAGCATGTCCGGGCTCTCGAGGAGGATGCGCGCGAGCGCGACGCGTCGCTTCTCGCCGCCGGAGAGAACCGCGATCTCGGCGTCGGGCGATGGGCAGCGGAGCGCGTCCATCGCGACGTCGACCTTTTGATCGATGTTCCACGCGTCGACGGCGTCGAGCTTGTCTTGGAGCTCGGCCTGCTTGGCGAGGGCCTTCTCCATCTCGTCGTCGCTCATGGGCTCGCCGAGCTTGTTGGAGATCGCCTCGAACTCCGCGATGAGATCCTTCACGGCTTTAACGCCGAGCTCGACTGCCTCGCGGACGGTCTTGGCGTCACCGAGCTCGGGCTCCTGGGCGAAGTAGCCGACGCGGATGTTCGGGTGGGCTTTGGCCTCGCCGTAAATGTCCTTGTCGACGCCCGCCATGATGCGGAGGAGGCTCGACTTGCCGGAGCCGTTGGAGCCGATGACTCCGATTTTTGCGCCGGGCAAAAACGCGAGCGTGATGTTCTCGAGGACCTTCTTGTCGGGCGGGTGAACCTTGGTCACCTGCCGCATCGTGAAGATGTAATCCATGGCGGTTCGTTCGCTCCGGGGCGGCGCGCGACCTCACGGGGGTTTTCCGCGAGCGCAGCCGGGCCGGGCAGGATAGCGCCGACTTCGGCGCCGTGTGAACGCCCGACCGCGCGCACGGCCCGCGGCACCGCCGAACGACGATTTCATGGATAAAGCCCCGCGCACTCGGTCCCACTTACTCGACACGAGATCCCTTCGAGGGAGGGAGGCGGGGGCCGGCCCTCCCGTAGGATCGTAAAAGAACGCCCCGCCGCTCCTCGGGCGGGCCTCTTTCCCCGAACGGGCGCGCCGGCCTCGAATCTGGCATGCTCAGTGCTCGGTGCGCATCATGCGAACCTCTTCTCTCGCCTTCGTCACCTGCGTCGCGCTCCTGTCCGCCGCCTGCTCGGGCAGCGCCGAAGGCAGCAGCGCGCCCGGCGACGACGAGAGCACGGCCGCGGTGGTCGCCGCGCTCACGCCCGGCGTCTACGACTTGGAGGGCTCGCCCTTCTCGATGTACGTCCGCAACGATGCCGCGGCCGGGGCGACCTTCTTCCAGATCTCGCATCGAGAATTCGACTGCGGCGAGGTGCGCCTTGCGCTGACGAAGACCGGCGCGCAAGCCAGGTCGACGGAGCTCGGGTGCGATGTCGACCTCACCCTCGCCGCGAACGGCACCGCGCTCGCGGCGACGGGCACGGCGCGACTCCCGCGGGCGATCGGCGACTTCGGCGTCGCCGCGGACGTGAACGCACGCGACGTGATCGACTTGGGTGGCAAGACGTGGAAGCTCCGCGAGGCGAGCGCCCTCGTCGGCGCGTTCGCCGCGTACGACGACCGGCAGCAGCCGATGGACGGGAAGCTCACCGTGCGCACCGGCGCGGACGGCAAGCTGTCGCTTTCGTTCGACTACCTCGAGAACGGCGCCACGACGCGCGCCACTGCCGATGCCATCGGCCCGAGCGCCGTCGACGTCACCAAGCCGAGCGAGCTCACGAGCCACGAAGAGTACCGCGCCACGATCGGACGCTGCGAGCTCCGCCTTCACGGCGGTCGCAACGGGCGCGGCGAGCCTCTCTTCTACGTCATGCGCGCGAGCGCGGGCTGCCCGGCCGTCGGCACGTGGTACCGCAAGAGCGGCTGAGCCGGCGGCGGCGGACGCACGCGCGAACGACCGAGAGAAACAGGGAACAGGCGACCTGCGACGGGCGACGGGGCATGGGAGCGCGACTGTCGCCCGAAGGTGACGTCTTGGCGCGCCGCAGCGATTCGGGCATGAGCGCGGGGTGCGTACGCTCATCGCAGGATTGTTCTTGGTCGCGCTCTCGCCCGTGGTCGTCGGACTCGGGTGCGGATCGTCGTCGCGCGATCCGTTGACGCAGACGCCGGATGGGAGCGTCGCTCCGGACGATGCGAGCGCCGACGTCGCGCCGTTCTCCGACGTGCAAGTCGGAGATCCCTTCTGCGGCGGCGATCACTGCTCGTCGGACATGCACTCGTACGTGTCGTGCGCCGGAACGGTGCTCCGCACGTGCGCGCCCGATCAAGGCTGCACACCAGACGGATGTCTTCCCGCGTGCGAGGCCACGCGCGTCACGAAGAGCAGCGTGGGCTGCGAGTACTTCGTGGTGCAGCCCGACGTGATCTTCGCCGCGGCGGGCGGTTGCTTCGCCACGTTCGTGGCGAACACGTGGACCACGCCGGCCAAGATCACCTTCGAGCGCGACGGGACGACGCTCGATCCCTCGACGTTCGGCTACCTCCCCAAAGGCACCGGCCAGAACATCACCTACACGCCGCTCACCGGCGCCGAGATTCCACCCGGCGAGGTCGCGATCTTCTTCCTGTCGCAGTCACCGAGCTTCGTCCCGGGCACGGCATGTCCGTCGTCGATCAAGGCTGCGCTCTCGGTCGACGCCGCGCAGCACGGCACCGGCCTCGGGCGCGCGTTCCACATGACGGCGAGCGTGCCGGTCGTCGCGTACGACATCTTCCCGTACGGCGGCGGCTCGAGCGCGCTCACGAGCGCGACGCTCCTCTTGCCGACGTCGGCTTGGGATACGAACTACGTGCACATCGACGCGTGGACGCCGAACGCCGTCGAGCAGTCGGTCCTCGCCGTGGCCGCCGCCAACGACGCGACGGAGGTCACGATCCAAGCCAAAAACGGCATCTCTGGCGGCCCCGGCATCGACGGCGGCGCGGCCAACACGCCGACGACGTACACGCTCGATCGTGGCCAGGTGTTGCAGCTCGTTCAGCCCGCGTCGCTCGCGGGGAGCATCATCCAGTCGAACAAGCCCGTGGGCGTGTGGGGCGCGAACACTGGACTCACCATCGACACCTGCTGCGGTGAGAGCTCGCATCAGCAGATCCCGCCCGTGCACGCGCTCGGCAGCGAGTACGTCGGCGTGCGTTACCGAAACCGCTACGACAACATCGACGAGGCGCCGCCGTGGCGCATCCTCGGCGCCGTCAAAGAGACCAAGCTCGATTGGGATCCGGTGGTGCCACCGGGTGCGCCCACCGTCATCGGCCCCGGTGAGCTCGTCACGTTCCGCACCGGCTTTCCGTTCGCCGTGCGCAGCCAAGACCCCGCGCACCCGTTCTATCTCTCGGGTCACATGACGGGCGCGGGTCAGTTCGATCCCAGCGGGAAGGACGGGCGCGGCGACGCCGAGTTCGTCAACGTGGTCCCCGCGCTCGAGTACCTCGACTCGTACGTGTTCTTCGCCGATCCGACGTACCCCGAGACGGATCTCGTGGTCGTCCGGCGCCGCGGCAACATCGGCTTCTCCGACGTGATCCTCGACTGTGCCGGACCGCTCACGGGCTGGCAGCCGGTCGGAAACCAAGGGCGCTTCGAGTTCACGCGCGTCGATCTCGTGCGCGGGAACTTCCAGCCGCAAGGCAAGTGCGACAACGGCCGCCACGAAATGCACAGCGAGACGCCGTTCGGCGTGACGGTGTGGGGATGGGGCTCGGCCGCGTCGGGCTCGTTCTCGAGCACCTACGTGAGCTACGCCTACCCGGCCGGCGCCGGGGCCGCGCCCATCAACGACGTCGTCGTCTCGCCCATCAAGTAGCGGCGCAGCGTCAGGAACCGCCGCTCGCCAGGAGCGAGCGCAAGACCTCGGCCTGCTCGCGGATCGCTTGATCACGCGTATCGCGCGCGAGGAGCGACATCGATCGCGCGTGCATCGTCGCGAGCGCGCGCAGCCCGCCCACGCGATCCACGCCGGGCCCGACGAAGGCCCTATCGAGGCGCCTGAGCGTGGCGAGCGCGGAGGCGAACGCGATGACGTCGCCGTTGCGTGACTCGGCGATGCGCTCGATGTCATCGTCGTAGACGTGTGCCACGTCGGCGCCGATCGCGCGGGCCTCGCCGCCTCGCGCGACGTCGCGAAAGCGTGCGACCGCGTGGAGCTCGAAGGCCTCGCCCGGCACCCACGCCGGCACGCTCACGCGGAGGACCTCGGCGCGCGCCTCGCCTGCGGAGAGATCGCCCAGCGCGACCTCGCCCGCATCGAGACGCCAGCGCACCTCACCCGTCGACGCCTCGATCACCTGCACGGGCGACGGCGAGCCCGAAAATCCGACGACGACGTCTTCGAAGCGCACCGGCCCCGACGCCGGCACCGCGGAGTGAACGGCGGAAATGCGCCCCTCGAGCGTGGGCGCAGTGCCGGCGATCCCCGCGCCCGCCATCGCGAGCTCTCCGAGACGCGCGCCGTCCATGGCATCGTCCGGGGCAACGAAGCTCGTCCGCGCACCGGCGCCGGCGAGCGCAGTGACGCGGTCGACGGCCCGCGTCGCGGACCAAGCGGGCGCCGTCCCATTCGAGAGGACCACGATGCGCTCGACGCCGAAGGATCCGGCCGAAGAGAGCATCGCGTGGGCCACGTCGAGCGCGCGCGCGGGATCGAACGGCGCGCCCGACGCCTCGGCGAGACGCTTGTCGATCGCAGCGGCGGCGAGCGTGCGATAGCGACCCGGGACCGGCCGGAGAAGCGCACGCCCGGACAGATCGACGACCGCGATCCGATCGTGCGCCCCCAGCGTGTCGAGCGCCGCGAGCGAGAGTGCTTTGACCGCCTCCGCGGAGGCGGTCGGATCCACGACGATGGCGACGCGATCGGGCGGCCGCGCCTCTTCGTCACTCGCCGGCGCGATGACCTCGACGCGGACCAAGACCTCGCCGCCCCACGACGGAACGCGCGTGTCGCTCGGACGGAGCACGAGCGCGAGGCCGGGAGTGGTGATGACCGTGGCCTGGCTGGTCTCCGCGAAGCGACCGCTCTTGGGAAGGATGAAACCGATGGGCGCGCGCCACGGCTCGTTCGCGTCGCGCCGCACGACGCGCGGAGGGATGAACGAGCGATCGCGAAACTCGACGCCGTTGGCAGTGAGCACGGACGCGCCTCGCGCTCCGTCCTCCGGAAAGATCAACGTGCCGTCACGCGCCAGGTAGGGCGCAGCGCACCCCGCGAGCGCGATCGCCGCCACGGCCGCCATCGCGGCTCTGAACGATGCTCCCCCGCGTCGCATGGCATGGATGACTCTAGCGCGCGAACCCCGCGCCCGCTGCTTACGACCGTGTCATGCGCGGAGAACCGAGGCGCCACGCGGGCTTGCCGCGCGGCCTTTCACTCGTCGCGCGGCATGAGCGCTCGCCCGCGCGCCGTGCAGGCGGCCGCCGTCGCCCCGTCGCCAGCGGCCTCGAAGGCCGCGGCGAGGCCGAGCCACGGACGGGCGTAATCCGCTTGGAGCGCCCCCGCCCACGACCCCCGCCGCGGCGGCTCGCCGTCGATCTGCATGACAGAGAGAGCCTGTTCGTTCTCGCGGAGCACCACGGGTGGCGCCGGAACGTCGCGCGGTTCGGCGACGACGCGAAGAACGGGACCGATCGGGTACGTCGGGAACGCGCGCTCCATGCCCGGGGCCGGCCAATCGGTGACGAAGACCGGGCGATCCGTGGCCACGAGGACCTCCAGCAATCGCCGCGCGTCGAGGACGCCCGCCACCGGCGCCGGAAGCCCGATGCCGAGCCGCGCCGCGGTGCGGGCGCGATACGAGGTCGAGAGAAGGAGCCATGGCTGGACGAACGTGACGTCGGGTCGGAGATCGCGCGCTTCGGCGTAGAGGAAGCTCGACGCGCGGTGATCGCCGCTCCCCACCACGATCGCGTGCGGCGGAACGATCGCGAGGACGTTCTCCGCGTAGCGCTGCACCTGCGGCCCGTGATGCTCGAGCACCTGCGGCACCGCGAGCGCGGCCTGAACGGTGAACACGAAGGCGACCACGAGCGCGCCCGCCCGTGCGCTCACTCGAGCGAAGAGTCCGTCGAAGGCGGGAGCGACGAAGACGAGCGAGAGCGCGGCCGGAAGCAAATGGAAGCGCTCGAGGATCTCGAGCCCGAGCCCGCTCGGGCGAATGTTGAAGAGCGTGACGAAGACCGGGCCGGCGAGGACGATCGCGGCGAGGAGCGCACTGCGCGATCGCGGCTCGGCGAAGAGCCGACGGCGAGCGACGCCGAGCCCGAAGACGAGGAGCAGCGGGAGCGCGAGAAAATCGCGCGAGAGGCGCGTCGCCAAGTAGCCGAGCTGCACGAGCGGCTCGCGCTCGTGGCCCTGCGCGCCGAGACGACCCGTGCCGTAGTCGGCGCGGAGCACGTGATGCGCGAGGCCGGAGAACGTCGACGGATCGCCCCAGACGATCACGTTCGGCCCGAGGGTGCCGCGCGCCGCGAGCACGTCGTAGACGTACGGAGTCAGGCCCAGCACGAGCGCGAGCGGCGCGAGCGCGAGCGCCACCCCCCGCCGCGGAGATTCGAGGACCGCGCGCGCGAAGCCGTAGAGCCCGAGCGGCGCGACGAGCACGATCGTGTGGTGGTGCGCGAGCCCGAGGCCGGCGAGGAGCGCGAGGAGCGCCGCGCGTCGGGGGCCGCGAACCGGCGGCATCGGCCCGGACAACCACGCGATCGCGAGCGCGAGGCACGCGTTGCCCGCGAAGACCTCCGGATACGTCGCCGTCTTCCACGCGAGCGGCGCGCCCGCGTAGATGGCGGCCGCGAGCGCGGCGGCGGGCCGCGTCGCGCCGAAGCTCACCGCGGCTCGAAAGAGGAGCCAGACGGCGAGGACGCCGAGAAGCGCAGTGGCGAGCGAGGCGCGGTGCGCGGGAACGAGCGGCACCCACGCGAACGCGCGGAGATAGAGAACGTAGAGTGGGTAGCCGGGCGGATGCGCGACACCGCCGCGCGCGGCGAGCGCTGCGAGCTCACCGCCGTCACCGCCGAGCGCGAAGCGCGCCGCGGTGAGCGCGTACGCCAGCGCGAGCGCGCCGAGGGAGAGCGCCGTCGCGCGTGAACGAGGACGCTCCGGCGCCTCGCTCATGCCGAGCGCTTCTTCGCCTGCCCTTTCCTGGCCGCCGGCTTGGCCGCCGGCTTCTTGGTCGCCGGCGCGACCTTGGCCACGCTCTTCGCCGGCGCCTTGGTCGTGGGCTTGGCGGCGCCCTTCGCGGCCGCGCGTGCCCGCCGCGCCGCTTGGAGGCTCGGATCCTTCTTGAAGCGCATCGACGACCACGTCGCGTCGAGCGCGACGACCGCCACCGGCGCCCATCCATCCTTCGTGAGCGCGTCCCAACCGGCGTCGCGCGTCACGTCCGTGTCCACGCCCGAGCCCTGCTTCGGGTACGCGACCCAGAACGCGCCGCCTTCGCCGACGACCGCGCTCGCACGGCGCGCGCGCGTCTCGATGTCGCGCTTCCGTCCGACGAAGATCTGCACCACGTCGAAGGAGAGGCTGGGATTCTTCGACTTCCCGAGATCCGTCACGATGGCGGCGTCCTTGCCGAGGCCGAGCCCACCCACGAAACCGTCCGGTGCGTCGAGCACGGCGACGGAACGACCGGGCTTCATTTGGAGCTTTGCGGCGAGGGACTTCGCGCTCGGCGCGGCGGCGGATGTGGATGCCTTCATGGCCCCTCACTACCGCAGGCCGAGGCGCGGCGCCATACGGCGAGCGGCTCACGAGAAGGAGGCGCGCCACGCCGCCTCGCGCGGTGCCGGCAGCAGGGTCGAGTCCGCGCCGAGCACGAACGGGTGGCCGCGCCACGAGACTCTGCGGCTCACGGCCGCGCGGACCCAGCACCCGAATGCGGCCGCGCTCCGCAGGAGCTCGATGGGGAGGTAACGCAGCGCGAGGGGATGCCCGCGAAGGAGCCACGTCACCGCCCACGCCGCGAGCGTCTTGGCGAGCGCCACTGCGGCGACGACCGCCAGCGCCGAACGATCGTGGAGCACGAGCGCGGAGGCCACGGCGACGACGAGCGGATCGGCGAGCGGCTCGAGCCAGAACGGCCCGGGAGCGATCGCGCGCCGCATCTTGGCCCAGCGCGTGTGGCGTTCGATCGTGCGCGACACGTCGCACCGCACGTTGCGGTTCTCCACGGCGAGCGGGGCCAGGGCCACGCCGTACCCCGCCGCGCGAACGAGCCTCCCGAGGAGGTGATCTTCGGCGAGCACGTGCCCTACGCGCACGAAGCCGCCGAGCGCCGCGAGCGCCTCGACGCGGATGGCCATCGATTTGCCGATCGTGAGGCCGTACGGCGAGAGCGACGAGGCGGCGACGGCGGGCGCGATGAAGCTTGTAAGCTGCACATTTTCCAACGCCGCCCCCAGCGTGCGCTCGCCGGTCCCCACGAAGAGGCTCGTCGCGAGCCCCACCGGCGCAACCGACGACGCACGTGACGCGAGCGCGACGAGCAAGCTCTCCAGGTACGCCGGCGCGACACGTACGTTCGAGTCGGAGATGACGAGAACGTCGCCGCGCGCCGCCGCCGCGAGACCGACGAGCTGAGCGACCTTGGGGTTCTCGGCGGCGCGTCGATCGGTGACGACGAGGCGGGCGTCGACCTCGGGGTGCGCGGCCAAGAACGCGCGCGCGACGCGCGCGGCCGGGTCGGCGAGCGACGCCACCCCGAAGAGGATCTCGTGCCGTCGATACGAGAGCGAAGCGAACGAGGCCAGGTTCACCGCGAGGTCATCGTCTTCGCCCGCGAGAGGCTTCAAGACGCTGACGAACGCATCGGGCGGCGCGGGCGACGGATCGCGCCGGCGTGCGCGCGCGAGGACGGCCGCGCCGAGGAGGGCGAGCCAGAACGAGGAGGACAGCGCGACGACGAGGACGACCAGGGCGACCACGAGCGTTCGAGGTTCCACGCTCACGGAGCATGCCGGAGCGCAGTTTCGACCCCCGCCCGTTCAGGTGAACTTCACGCAACGGGCGCTGGGAACCTCTCGCCCAGCGCGCTGTCAGGCCGAGAGTGATGGGGGCTTCGCACGGCGAAGGCCCGGGCGTGGAGACCATTTCCGAGCTTTCTTTGGAAATAGAGGCCCCGCTTGGGGCACGATGGTTCGACGTGGCCTTGCCGGACGATCTCGAAGCGCGCCTCGTCGAGCGCCTCGTTCAAAGAGACGAGCGGGCCTTCAACGAGTTCGTGAAGCTCTACGAGCGGCGCGTGTTCGCCCTCGTATTCCGGATGCTCGGCAACCGCGCCGAGTCGGAGGACTTGGCGCAAGAGGTCTTCGTCCAAGTCTTCAAGGCCATCGGCACGTTCCGCGGCGACTCGAAGCTCTCGACGTGGGTCTACCGCATCGCGGTGAACCTCTGCAAAAACCGGATCAAGTACAACAAGGTCCGTCACGAGAGCGACAAGGACGCGCTCGACGACGTGGCGGAGCGCGTTCCGCTCACCGAGACGCGCGCCGGCTCGGTGGGCGAGGTCGAGCGGCCCGACGAGATGGTGGCCGGGAAGCAGATCGAGCGCGTGGTGCAGCGCGCCATCCTCTCCATCGACGAGACCTTCCGCGAGTGCCTCGTTTTGCGCGACGTGGAGGAGCTGAGCTACGAAGAGATTGGTCAGATCACCGGGCTCGCCGAGGGCACGGTGAAGAGCCGCATCTTCCGCGCGCGGGCGATGCTGCGCGAGATCGTCGAGCGTGAGCTAGGAGAGAAGATCGGATGACGGGCGAACGCGAACAAGAGCCGCCGATCGATGAGGCGGAGGGCGTCCCCGACGAGGCGCTCGAGGACGACGCCATCGGCAAGCTCCTCCGCGGCGCGGCCAAGAAGGCCGAGAGCGAAGCGCCGGCGCCCGCGCCGCTCCTGCCCGCGGTGCAGAAGAAGCTCCGCGACCGGTCGCGCGGGAAGTTCTACGGCGACGGTTGGAGCACCGCGCAGCAGACGACGAGCTACTTGCTCGTGTCGCTGCTCATGCTCATCGTGCTCGGTGCCGCGTTCTACGCGCTCGGCCCGAGCGGCGTCATTCGCTGAATCACGCTTCGTGAGGAGCGGACGCGGCCGCTTCGCGTCACGCGACCCAGCGCGCGAGGACGACGCTGATGTTGTCCGGGCCGCCGTTCTCGTTGGCACGCTGAATCAAGCGCGACGCGGCGGTCTTGAGATCGGGCGAGCTCGATACGATGTCGAGCATCTCGGGATCGGTGACCGGGCCGGAGAGCCCGTCGGAGCAGAGGAGGTACGTGTCGCTCGCGCGCGGCTTCTCGAAGCGCGTGTCGACCTTGACCGTGTCCTTCATGCCGAGCGCGCGAACGATGACGTTCTTGTGCGGGAAGTTCGCGATCTCCTCCGGCGTGAGGCGCTTCATCTTGATGTAGTCGTTGAGCAGCGAGTGATCCTCGGTGAGCTGCTCGATGACGGTCTCGCGGAGGCGATAGACACGTGAGTCGCCGACGTGCGCGACGTACACGCCGTCTTCGACGGCGAACATCGTGACGATGGTGGTGCCCATGCCACGCTGCTTGGCGTCACGCTGCGCGCTCTCGTAGATGCGCAGGTTGGCGAGCTTGATGGCCGTGATGAGCCGGTTCTCCTCGTAGCCCTTGGAGCGGTCCATCTTGTACGGCCACGTCCGCTCGGGATCGGTGGACGTGGCCTGGAAGAACTCCTTCATGGAGTCGACGGCCATTTTGCTCGCGACCTCACCCGAAGCGTGTCCGCCCATCCCGTCGGCCACGATGTAGAGGCCGCTGTCTTCGAGGATGGCGAAGTTGTCTTCGTTGTGCGTTCGCTTCATGCCGACGTTCGTCTCGCCGGCCACTTCGATGCGCAGGGGTCCGCCCACGTGGTTCCCTTTGGGAGGTAGCGTGCTGTCCTTTGGAATCGAGGACTTCCGGATCGTCGCCTCGTGAGGGTCGGGGTGTCAAATAGAGTCGGCACCCTCCGGTCGCGAAGTAACCGAATGTGTGCCCCTCACCTCCCCGGACCAACCCATCACATCGGCCAGATCGCCGGTCGAAGGTTCAACGAACCTGAGATGCGGGGGAGGCCCGAACCTGAGCGCTGGGGGCTCACGGCCTCCCTCTAACCCATCACGTCGCCCAGAGGCTCACGCCCCGCCCCTAACCCATCACGACGCCCAGATCGCCCCCGCTCGCGACCCCCGAGGTCGCGAGCGTCGAAGGTTCAACGAACCTGAGCGTGGGGGAGGCTCACGCCGCCGCTAACCCATGACGTCGCCCAGATCGCCCCGCTCGCGACCCCTGAGGTCGCGAGCGTCGAAGGTTCAACGAACCTGAGCGTGGGGGAGGCTCACGCCGCGAACGCGGCGTGAGGGGGCCGCGCAGGCCCCACTAGGGTGCCGCCTTGAGAGTGACCGCGATCTCTTTGAGCTTCTCGCCCTCGAGGATCATGACCTTCACGGCGTCACCGACGGCGTGCTGCGCGATCGCTTCCGCGAGCTTCTCGGGCGTCGACACGGGAGAGCCGTCGACGGCGACGATGAGATGCGCCTTGGCGCGATCGGAGCTGCCTTTGAGGCCGGCTTTCTCGGCCGGGCTCTGGGGAGCGACGGCGAGGACGCGCACACCGCTCGTCGCACCCGACGAGCCAGGCTCTCCGGCGATCCCCAGCCACGGCGACGGCGCGGTCGCTTCGGCAGGCGTCTTCACGAGGAAGCTGCGGATCCACGAGACCGGCGCGCCGACCCAACCGAGGTTGCACTTCCCGAGCGGTGCGCCGCCGTCGGTGCCGCGCGCGGGGCCGTTCGCCGGCGCGAGCATGTTCGGCGCGGGCGCCGCCGCGTGCGCGGCCGCCGGACGACACGCGCGAACGAAGACGCCCATCACCGCGCCCTGCTCGTCGATGAGCGGGGCGCCCGCGAGCGGCGTCGCGCCCTTGGGGAGCTCGAGATCGAGCGCGCCCGCGAGCGGAACTTGTCCGTCTTTGCTGCGCGCTTCGATGCGACCTTTGAGCGTGAGCGGGACGGTGGTCGCGTGGTTGGCTTGCGTGCTCGCGACCGCGCGCAAGCTCACGTTCGCCGGGTCGACCTCGCTCGCACGGAGACCTTCCGTCCAGCGACCCGATTGCAACACGAGGAGCGCGAGGTCCATTGCCTTGTCGCGATGCCCGACCTTCGCGCGAACCGTGCGGCCGTCCGGGAGCTTCACGTTGACGTCGTCGCCGGTCGCGGCCGAGAGCGAGCTCAAGATGCGACCGTCGGTGCCGAGCACGACGCCGACGCCGGTGATGCGACCGCCCTGCTCGACGGCGACGAGACCTCGGCGGACCTCGACCGAGGGAGGGCTCGCAGGTGACTCACCCGGTCCGGGCGGCGGAGGCATGACGGCGGAGGGCGGCGGCGCGTTGGGGTCCGGGAGCTGGGGCGTGCTCGGAGGTGCGGTGGGCGCCGCAACGGCGCTCCTTCCAATCGTGACGAGGGCGAGGAGCGCGAGCGCCTCGAGGCATCGCATCGACGCCTTCTTTGCCCCGCGCTCCGTGTGCCGACTTCCGCTTCGCAGGCTTTCCATGTCCTACCGGTCTCCAGGCCCCTCGACTGTAGCAGCGGAGCGATGCACGCGGCGTTCCGCGCGCGGCGGGCGCGCTCCGCCCGAAATTCTTGGGGGATTTCGCGGCGACTTGACGCCGCGCCGCGGGAAAGCGTGAATGCGGCGCCATGTCCTCCGCCGACCACGGTTCACACGTTGCCGAAGACGAGCCCAAGACCCCGATGTGGTTGCCCGCCCTCGGCGTTGCCCTCTTCTTGATCGTGGGCATTTGGTTCGCGACCCGCCCCGGCGACGCGACGGATGACGCGAAGAAGGGTGAAGCCGCGCCAGCCGCGACCGCGAGCGCGGCGCCTGCTGCGGTCCAAGGCCACTGATTCGCGACGGCCGGCGCGGACGGCGTCGCCGCTTTCGCGCACAAAACGACGCGGCCCGCGTTCCTTTCGGAAGCGCGGGCCGTCGTCTTTTCATGCGGTCAGGGGATCAGCGCGGAGGACCGTAGCCACCGCCACCACCCTGCGGGTTGTAGCCGCCGCCACCGCCCGGAGGTCCGTAGCCGCCACCGCCCGGAGGCATTCCACCGCCGCCACCAGGAGGACCGTAGCCGCCACCGCCGCCGGGAGGCATTCCGCCGCCGCCGCCCGGAGGTCCGTAGCCGCCGCCGCCGGGAGGCATTCCGCCGCCACCGCCCGGAGGTCCGTAGCCGCCACCGCCGGGAGGCATTCCGCCGCCGCCGCCCGGAGGTCCGTAGCCGCCACCGCCGCCGGGGGGACCGTAACCGCCGCCGCCGGGAGGCATTCCGCCGCCAGGAGGTCCGTAGCCACCGCCGCCGCCCGGAGGCATGCCGCCGCCCGGAGGACCATAGCCGCCACCGCCGGGGGGCATTCCACCGCCGCCACCCGGAGGTCCGTAGCCGCCACCGCCGCCAGGAGGCATTCCACCGCCCGGAGGACCATAGCCACCACCCGGAGGCATGCCGCCACCAGGAGGCGCACCGTAACCACCACCCGCGGGCGGCGCACCGTAACCACCGGGCGCCGGCGGCGCACCGTAGCCACCCGGCGGCTGACCGTAGCCACCCTGCGGCAGGCCCATCGGCTGCTGAGCGAAGCCAGCCTGCGCGGGCGCGCCGGCCATGCCGGAGAGGCGGAGGTAGATGATCGCGAGGCCGAGGTTGCCGACGAGCTGCGCGATGACGCCCGGCACGTAGCAGAGGATCGAGCCGAGGACCTGCATGAGGCCGACGACGAGCATGTAGAGGAAGATGCGGCCCTTGAAGCCCTTGGTGACCTCCCACGCCTTCTTCAGCGCGTCGATCGAGCCCATGCCGTCGACGACGAAGTAGAACGACGGCCAGAGACCGAGCGCGAGGATGATGCCCGGCACGACGAGCAGCATCGCGCCGATCATGTACGCGAAGCCGAAGATGATGCCGGTGAGCAGCATCGGGAAGATCAAGGATCCGCCCGAGAACAGCATGCCGACCGACGCTTGCTCGCCGCGCGCGATGGCGAGGTTGATCTTCAGGATGCCGGGCATCACGAAGAGCAAGACGCCGAGCGTGAGCAAGCCGCCGATGCCCGACACGATCGCGCCGACGGTGTCGCCGATCGCGGAGCCCGCGAAGACGATGCCGTACGGAATGCTGATCACGACCAGCATGACGACGAGCGAGAGAACGAGGGGCGCCCAGTTCGCCTTGAACGCCTCCCACGCTTGCGAGAGGACCTCACCGATCTCCCAGTCCTGGGGAGCACCGGTCGCCGGCATCATCGGCGAAGGCGGCGGCGGGGCCGCCTGCGGAGCTGCATACGGGTTGTAGTTCACGGTCTGAACTCCAGTCGTCGTGTCGTTTGGGGTGGTCGTCGAGCGCGCCGTCGAGTGCGCCGCAGCCGGGGCCACGAAAGCGCGATGCGTCGCCGCGCGCCGAGCGTAACCTATGCTTCGGGTCTTGGGCGAGAATGGAAACCAGCGCGCGATGATCCGCACCCGGTTCGCCCCATCACCGACCGGCGATCTGCACCTCGGCGGGGCATTGTGTGCGCTCGCCTCGTATTGGTTCGCGCGGTCGCGTGGAGGCCGCTTCGTCGTTCGGGTCGAAGACCTCGACCCGCCGCGCGTCGTCGCCGGCTCCGCCGCACGAATCCTCGAGGATCTCTCGTGGCTGGGCATGACGTGGGACGAAGGGCCGGCGCCCGAAGGCGGAGCGTTCGGCCCGTACGCCCAAGCCGAACGCGGTGACCTCTACCGCGCTGCGGTCGATCGCCTCGCGAGCCGGGGGCTCGTGTACCCATGCGATTGCTCACGCGCCGAGCTCGCGCGCGCCGCGAGCGCGCCGCACGCCGGCGAGGAGCTCGTCTACCCCGGCACGTGTCGCGACGCGGACCCGAATCGGCCCATGAAGCGCGAGCCGGCGCTGCGGGTGCGCGTCCCGGAAGATCTCGAGGTCTCCTTCGTCGACGGGACCTTCGGGGACGTTCGCCAGCGACTCGACACCGTCGGCGACTTCGTGATCGTGCGGGGTGACGGCGTCTTCGCCTACCAGCTCGCGGTGATCGTCGACGACGTCGCGATGCGAATCACGGACGTGTTCCGGGGTGCGGATCTCCTCGCCTCGACGCCGCGCCAGATCTTCCTCGCGCGCGCGCTCGGGACGCCCGAGGCAGAGATCCCTCGCTACCACCACTTGCCGCTCGTCGTCGATCAGGCGGGAGAGCGACTCGCCAAACGCACGCCCGGCGCGCACGTCCGCGCGCTGCGCGAGCACGGCGTTCCTGCGGAAGCGATCCTCGGCGTCCTTGCGAGCGCGCTCGGCCTACGACTCGGCGACGCTCCCGTGTCGCTACCGGCCCTCGTGGACGCGACCGGTCCCCTCGCGCCGCGGCCCCTCCGCATCCCGGCCGATTGGGCCGCGCTCACGGCTCTGCCGGATGCTCAGCGGGAGCGGAGCGAAAAGTAGATCCCGACGCCGATGCCGGAGAGCGCGGCGAGCACCCAGAGGAGCGCCCAGGTGACGCGTCCCGCGGGCGCGTCGGGCGACGGCGTCGGCGCGTTCGCGACGGTCGGTGTGGGGCGCGAGCGCGGAGGATGACTGGGCGCGGGCGCGCCGACGAGCGTGAGCGAGTGGCCGTCCGCGGGCGCCGCGGGCGCGAGCGAAGACGGCTTCACCGAGACGTCGTCGTCGGGGTTGGCTGCGGCGTGAACGAGCGCCGCCGAGAGCGACGCCGCGCTCTCGTAGCGATCGTCCGGGCTGCGCGCCATCGCCGCGAGCACGATCGCCTCGAGCGCCGGCGGAATCGCGCGATCGGGGACGAGCTCGCGCGGCGCGCGCGGCGTGAGCGTCATGACGGCCGTGAGGACGTTGATCGGCGTGAGCCCCGAGAACGGCACTTTGCCGGTGAGCATCTCGTAGAGGATGACGCCCGCGGCGTAGACGTCGCAGCGGTGGTCGAGCTCGTCGCCGCGCGCTTGTTCGGGCGCCATGTACTCCGGCGTTCCGAAGACCATGTTGTGTTGCGTGAGCGCGGTCGTGCCGGTGCCGCCACCGGTGACGATCTTGGCCATGCCGAAGTCGACGACCGTCACGTGATCGTCGGGGCTCACGATGACGTTGTGCGGCTTCAAATCGCGATGGATGACGCCGTGACGGTGCGCCTCGTCGAGCGCCGCGCACACCTGAGCGAAAAGCCGCACGATGCGATCGAGCGGGAGCGGGCCCTTGGCGAGCACGCGATCGAGCGATTCGCCCTCGAGCTTGGGGAGCGCCATGTAGAGGAGCGTCGTCTCGCCCGTCTTGGGATCCGGCATCTCGCCGAACTCGACGATCGGGCAGAGGTGCTGGCCGTCGAGCCGACGCAAGATCGCCGCCTCGCGCATGAACCGGCCACGGATCTGCGGATCGCCGAGGAGCTCGGGATGAATCACCTTGAGCGCCAAGGTCGGCGAGTCTGTCTGACCGGCGCGGCGAGCCTCGTAGACGACGCCCGTCGCCCCCTCGCCCAAACGGCCAACGATCTCGAACGCGCCCGCTCCCACGACGGCCGAGCGTATCAACGGGTTTGGCAGGCGGCGCGTACTTTGGGCGAGGTGCGCACCGGATCGAGCCGCGCCCCCTTGTCGACCGCCCGCCACGCGAGGCAGGCGCGGGTCGCTTCCTCCCGCGCGTCGAGCGCGACCAGCGCTTCCACGAGCGCGCGGAGGAGGGGCGCCTCCTCTTTGGGCGCGAGGAGCCCGGAGTGATCGCCGAGGGCGCGCGAAGCGCGAACGGCGGCCTCGGCGTAGCGACCGCTCCGAAGGAGCGCCGGCATCTCGGCCGCGGCGGCTGCGGCGCGCGCTTGCGCCGCGAACGCGAGCTCGGCCGCGTCGTCGACCGTGGCCCCCGCGTCGGCCCCCGCCGCCCCCGCCGCCGCGCGCGCTTCGCTCTTCGCCTCGTCGGTGAGGGGCAGCTTCGTGATGGGGAGGAGCACGAGCTCGCCGCGTTTGAGCGGCGCGCCTTTGCGTGCATTGTACAAGTCGAGCTCCCAAGCGCGATTCGGGTCGCCCCAGAACCGCTTCGCCAGCGTGTCGAGGCGATCGGCGTCGGTGGCGACCACCGCGAGGACGTACGGGACCACGATCGCCTCGCCGCGCTCGGGCGGCACCCAGGGGACGGCGTCGTTGGCCCGCGCGAGCACGTCGGCGCGCGACGCGGAGCCGAGGAAGCGCGACGCCAAGTCCGGCCAGGCCTCGCCGGTCGTCACGCGGTGATACGACGGCGACGGAACCTCGAGACGCATGCCGGGGACCGGAGATACACCGCCCTCTGCGTCGAGGCCGTTGGCCGCGGCCAGGAGGCCCTCGAGCTTTGGATCGCCGTAGAACCGTGTGGCGAGAGAGGCCAGCGTTTCTCCCGGCTGGACGACGTGCGCGAAGGCCGCGACGTCGGACGGCGCGAGCGCCGCGAACGCGAACGCGAGCACGCTCGCTGCGCGCGCGAGGCGGCGAGCCATCGGGCGCGCGGGCATCATCGGTCGCGCACCTCGAGCGCGGCGGCCTTCGCGTCCGGATCGCGGACGCTCATGTCGACGTCGATGAGCGCGGGCGCGCCGGCCGCGACCTTGATGTCGCGATTCTCGTCCGGCGCTTCGGGGTGTCGGAGCGTGACGCGGTGCGGCCCCGCCGAGAGCACCAGCGGATGCGCGAACGGCGTGGTCTCGACCAGCTTCCCGTCGACGTAGACGTCGGCCCACGGCGAAGCGAGGACGCGGAGCTCGCCGACGGCCTCGGCGGGCGTGGGCGTGGCGCGGCTCTCGCGTCGCGCGAACGCCAGCGCGCCCACGACCGTCACCGCGAAGAGCGTGGCGAAGCCGAGGGCCACGGTGCGCCACGGAATCGGCGCGCGCGCCGCCGGCTCACGACGCGCGAAGGTGGTCACCGCGCCCGCGACGAGCCGCGCCCGCGCGAGGAGAGCGCGCAGCGTTCGCGCGAGCGGCGCGCGTGGAGCGAGCTCGCGCAGCGCGAAGGAGAGATCTTCGGCGGTGGGTCGATCGGCGGGGAGCTTGGAGAGCGCGCGATGTACGAGCTCGGCGAATTCGGCCGAGACGTGCGCCGCCGCGGGGCGCGCGGTGAGCGGGACGCGCTCGGCGCGAGCGCCCTTGCCCTCGAAGGGGCGCGCGCCGCTCGCGAGCTCGTAGAGAAGGACGCCGAGCGAGAAGACGTCGGACTTCGGATCGGCCTCCGCGCCGAGGAGTTGCTCGGGAGCGACATACGCCGGCGTTCCGAAGGCGAGCTCGCCGTCGGACGACCCGGCCACACCTCCTTGCTCGAGCTCGCCCACGTACGCGGCGGCGCCGAAGTCGAGGAGCTTGAGCTCGCCATGCTTGCCGACGAGCACGTTGCCCGGCTTGACGTCGCGGTGGACGATGCCGCGCTCGTGCGCATGCGCCAGCGCCTCGGCCAGCGCCGCGCCGATCGCCGCCACTTCGCCCTCTTCGAGGTGACCGCCGGCAGCCTCCCGCACCGCGTCGAGTCGGAAGCCGTCGAGGTGCTCCATGACGAGGGCGACCGCGCCCCCCTCCGAAACGACGTCGTGCAAGAGGACGATGTGCGGGTGCGCGAGCTCGGCGAGCATCGTGCCCTCGCGCTCGAGCGCCGCAGCGAAGGCCGAGCCGACGGGCACGACGTCCCGCAGGCGCTTGACGGCGACTTCGCGATCGAGCGCGTCGTGTCGGGCGCGCGACACCACCGTCGCGACGCCGGCGTCGAGCTCGGCGACGATTCGGTAGGGGCCAACGTGCGTCACGCGCTCATCCCTCGCTCGCGCGGCTCACGGACGACGAACCAAGAGATCGTGACCGGTCATGGCAGCCGGCTGAGGAATGCCGAGCAAGCGGAGCATGGTGGGCGCGACGTCGCAGATGCGGCCGCCGTCCATCACCGCGACGTCGCGCTCGGCGTCGTTCACGTAGAGGAGCGGCACCGGATTGAGCGTGTGCGCGGTGTGCGGCTGACCGGTGGCGGGATCCTTCATCAGCTCGCAGTTGCCGTGATCGGCGGTGACGATGAGCGCGCCACCACGCGCGCGGACCGCGTCGGCGATGCGACCGACGCCGACGTCCACCGCTTGAACGGCGTGGATGGCCGCGTCCAACATGCCCGTGTGGCCGACCATGTCGGGGTTGGCGAAGTTCACGAGCACGAAGTCGAAGCGACCGCTCTCGATGGCCGCGACGACGGCGTCGGCGACGCCGGCCGCGCTCATCTCCGGCTTCTCGTCGTAGGTAGCTACGTCTTTGGGAGACGGGAGCATCTTGCGCTCCTCGCCGGGGAAGACGTCTTCGCGTCCGCCGTTGAAGAAGTACGTCACGTGCGCGTACTTCTCGGTCTCGGCGCAGCGGAACTGGGCGAGGCCGGCGCGGGCGATCACCTCGGGGAAGATGTCGGGATAGGTCTCTTTGGGGTATGCGATCGGCAGCCCCAGGCTCGCGTCGTAGGTCGTCATGCACGCGTAGTCGCGGAACGGCGGCGCGTGACCGGGGCGCGCGAACTCGGCGAATTCGGGCATCGCGAGCGCGCGCGTGAGCTCGCGCGCTCGGTCGGGGCGGAAGTTCATGTGGAGCGCTGCGTCGCCCGGCAAGACGCCCGCGTAGCCCTCCACGACGAACGGCTCGACGAACTCGTCGGTCTTGCCGGCGTCGTACGACGCGCGCACACCGGCATCGGCGGACGCGCGCTTGGGCGCATCGGCGGAGACGATGGCGCGGAACGCGCGCTCGACCCGCTCCCAGCGGTTGTCGCGATCCATCGCCCAATAGCGACCCGACACGGTGCCGATGCGGCTCGCGCCGCCGGCCTCCGCGAGCTTCTTCTCCACCGTGGCGAGAAAACCGGGCGCCGTCCCAGGCTGAACGTCGCGGCCGTCGAGGAATGCGTGGAGCACGACGGGCACACCGCGCGTACGCGCCAGATCGAGGAGCGCGAGGATGTGCGTGAGCGAGCTGTGCACGCCGCCGTCGGACACGAGCCCCAGGAGGTGCAAGCGACCGCCCGCGCGCTTGGCCGCGTCGATGACGCGCGCGATGACCGGGTTCTCACCCAACGCTCCGTCGTAGACGGCCTTGTCGATGCGGGTGATGTCCATCATCGCAATGCGGCCCGCGCCGAAGTTCAGGTGGCCGACCTCGCTGTTTCCCATCTGGCCCGGCGGGAGGCCCACGTCAGGGCCGCTCGTGCCGATGAGCCCGTGCGGATACCGCGCGAAGAGCTCGTCCATGCGCGGCGTCGTGGCCATGCGCACCGCGTTGTCCTCGCGCTCTTTGCGCTCGCCGAAGCCGTCGAGGATGCAGAGGACGAGCGGACGGGGAGCCTTACGCGCGGAATCCATGGTCCGCGCATTCTATCGCGTCATCCCCGCGGCGGCGCGCCCTTCGCGCCCCGATTCGTGCGTGGCGCGTGACGCGGGATCTCGACCGTGAAGCGCGCGCCCGATCGGGTCGGGTCGGCGTCGACGCGGAGCGCGCCGCCGTGTCGCTCCACGATGGCTCGTGAGATGAAGAGACCGAGGCCCGAGCCTCCTTTGGGCTTGGTCGTGAAGCCGCGCTCGAAGATGCGCTCCACGAGGCCTGCCGGGATGCCGGGCCCGTCATCGGAGACGCGAACGAAGACGGTGTCGGCGTCGCCGCGCGTCTCGACCCAAACGTTGCCCGACTCCATGGCCTGGGCCGCGTTGGCGATGAGGTTCGCGAACACCTGGGAGAGTTGCTTGCCGTAGGCCTCGACGACGCCCGCGTCACCGAGGTCGACGTGGATCGCGACGCGCCCCGAGGCGGCTCGCGCGGCGAGCGCGACGGTGTCTTTGATCTCCCGGTCGATGTCGTACGGCGCGAGCTTGTGCGACGCGTCGTCGTGGAGATCGATGAACCACGCGAGGACACCGCGCATGCGCTGAACGCCGATGCGCGCTTCGCGCACGACTTCGGAGATTTCGTCGGAGCTCACGCGGTCGCCGTCGACTTGCGAGACGGTGGTCTCGAGGTAGTCGAGGTTGGCGAGCACCGTCGTCATCGGATTGTGGATCTCGTGCGCGAACTCCTGGACCGTGGGCGAAAGACGCCGCACGCCTTCGTCGACGAGCCCGTGCTGCATGCGCTTCATCTCTTCGAGCGTCTGCTTCATGGCGACGTTGCGCTCAGCCAGGCCGATGAGCGAATGCTCGAGCTCGCGGGTGCGAGCGGCGACGCGCTCCTCCAGCTCGGCGTTGAGGGCGGCGAGCTCGCGGTAACGACGCAAGAACTCGTGCTCGTTCTCCTCGAGCAAGCGACGGTGGTCCTCCGTGACCCGCGCCATGCGTGCGCGCTGCCGCGCCTGGTCGACCTCCCGGCCGACTACCACCGCGGCCAGAGGGAGCCCGAGCCAGAACGGCGTGGGCACGGCGAGCGCCGCCAACGCCGCGACCGCGGCGCCGCCGAGGAGGGAAAGCAGGGCGAAGCTGCGGTGGTTTTCGAAGCGGACATCGTAGCGGCACGCTTCCGCGCCTTGCGCGTAGCAGGCCTGCTCGACGACGTGCGCAGCGGGCAAGTCGAAGAGGAGCGGAATGCCGAGGAGGACACCGTGACCGACGTCGCAGGAGTCGCGCCGGCGCGGGACGCCCTCTCGATACTTGAGCTCGACGGCGTAGTGTCCGCTCCCCACGCGCGCGACCTCGAAGTGGAGGTGGTGAGCGAAGTAGCTCCGCGAGCGATCGAGGAAGCGGTACATGAGCTCGGGGCCGGTGATGGCGCTGAGGCTCATGGCCGAAAAGTCGCGACGGACCGGAATGGCCCAGGTGAGCGCGTCGCGCACGACTCGCTCACCCAAGTGGGGCCGCAGCGCGTCGGCGAAATCGTGGAACGTGTCGAGCGACACCCACGACCGCGTGTCGATGGCGTGCTCGTACGGCGTCCGGGACTTCGCCGCCGCCGGAACGAGCACGTCACGCGCTCCGTCTGGCCCCAGGCGATAGGTCGCGTAATCGTGCAGCGTGGCGACAAGGCGCCCGCTCACGTCGAGCGCTTCGGGGTCGCTCACGGCGACGCGCGGCCGGTCCGACGTGGGCCGGTCATCATCGGTGGCCGTTCGCGCCGCGGTCATGGAGAGGGATCCACGAGCTCGCGGAGGCGCGCGAGGACGCTGGCGACGGCGACGCCCGGTGCGAGGGCCGCCTTGAGGAGAAGGAGGAGCGGACGCGGAAAGACGGGCGGCACCTTGGGCGCGGCCACGGGCGCGCCGCCGAGACGCGACACCGCAGCCCCCGCGGCGAGGAGCGCGCTCGAGACCGCCCCCTCCATGCACGCGAGGTCGATCTGGTTCTGGGCGTAGTCGCCGGCGATGAAGAGGTTCGGCACCTTGGTCGTCGCGCCGGGGCGATCGGGCCATGCGCCGATGGTGTTGATGAAGAGCTGGGTCGTGAGGTTGGACTGCAAGTCGACGGTGTCGATGTCGGCGTCGGCGATCGGCAAATACGCCTTCACCTCGCCGAGGAGCGAGTCGATGGCCGTTTGATCGTCGACGCCCATCAACGGGACGTAGTTGCTCGAGATGAAGCAGAGGTTGGTGGCGCCGCCGCCCGCCCACACTTGCGACGCATCGATGAACGAGAGCCCGTAGGTGCCGCCGTGCAAGAAGACGTGCTCGCGCGGGATATTCGGCATCGACGACTTGAGGCGCACTTGCATGGCCGACATGGGGCGCGCTTCGAGATCGTTGGTGTTGCCGAGCGACGGATCGAGCTCGTAGACGTCGCCGTCGACGAACGTTCGCGTCACCTCGAGCGGAGTCGCGACCACGAACGCGTCCGCGCTCTCGGTGGTGCCGTCGGCGAGCTCCACCTTCTCGATCTTGCCGCCGCTCGTCAGGAGCTTGGTGACGCGCTTCTCGAGCCGGACGTCCACGCCGGCCGCGCGAACCGTCGCGGCGAGCGGCTCGATGAACGTCGACTGGAGGTCGCCCGGCAAGACCGACAAGAAAGGCGAAGCCTGCCGCATCCAGTAGCCGCCGATGCGCTTGGCGGTCATCGCGCTCATGTCATAGGCCGGAATGGCCGACGCCTTGAGCATGTTCTCTTGGTTGAGCTCGGCGACGCGCTCGGTCATGTACCAAGCCTGACGCATGAGCCCGACCGTGCTGATGCGATCGAGGAGCCGCTTCTCGGAGAGCGAGCGACCGATCATGTCGAGCGTGAAGTACGCGAAGATGATCTGCTCGTACCAAGGGAGGAGACCGTTGAACGTGTCGTGGAGGATCGCGGACGCGCTCGCGGGGCCGCGCACCGTGATGAGCTCGGGGAACTTCCCTTTGACCAGGTAGTGGTACCGATCGAAGTCGACGAGCGTGACGCCGATCTCGCCGAGGAGCCCGCGCACGTTCGGGTACCAGGCGGGGAAGACGTGGTAGCCGTGCTCGACGACGTGCCCATTGCGGACGTCTGCGCCAGCCTTGCCGCCGAGTCGTTTGCTCGCCTCGAGGAGCACTACGGAGTGACCTCGTTTCGCGATCTCGCGCGCGGCGATCATCCCCGCGAGCCCTCCCCCTACGACCACGACGCGGCTCATCCCGATCGAGCGTATCGAGATGGGACGACGTCAGGGAAGAGTTCGGCGCGCCAGAAGGAGCGACTCCGCGCGTCTTGATGCGTCATGCACGCTCGGTCGTTTTGCGCGGAGCGGCACGCTTCGTGACAGGCGCGACCCCCGCTTTGCGCTCCTCGAGCTCCTCGAGCGTCTTTGGCCAGTCTTTTCCGAGGAGGCGCGAGAGCCCGCGGTCGGCGAGCAGCTTTCCTCCGGTCTGACACGTCGGGCAATAGTTGGTCTCGTTGTCGGCGTAGCGAATGCGTTGAACGCGGGTTCCACACACCGGGCACGGCTTGCCGAACTTGCCGTGCACGGCCATCTCTTCGCGGAACGCCGTCACCTTCTCCGGGAAGCCGCCCTTCGATTCTTCGCGCAAGCGATCGGTCCACTCGGCGAGCACGTCGAGGGTCGCGCGATGGAGCCGCGACCACGCGTCGTCGTCCAGGAGCTTGGTCTGCGTCACCGGCGACAGCTTGGCGCGATGGAGGATCTCGTCCGAGTACGCGTTGCCGACGCCGCTCAGGATCGTCGGATCGGTGAGCGCGCGCTTGAGGGTGTGATTCTCGCGGCTCATCGCGGCGCGAAACGCGGCCGCGCTCGCCCCTGCGAGCTCGAGGCCACCCCGATCGAACGCGGCCAGCGCGTCGTGACCGCGAACGAGGTGAATCGATGCACGCTTCTTGGAGCTCGCCTCGGTGAGCACCAGCGAGCCGCGCGGAAAGTCGAACGCGGCGAGCCCGACCTTGCCCGGGATCTTGGCGCTCGGATCGAGGAAGCGAAAGCGCCCGGCCACCATGAGGTGCACGACGAGGAAAAGCTCGCCCTCGAGCTCGAAGACGATGCGCTTGCCGAGACGGCGCACGGCGACGACGCGCTTCTGACTCGCCTCGGAGAGCGGCGGAACCGCGGTGCGGAGCACGAACGGACTGGCGAGGCGAATCCGCTCGAGCGGGCCCTCGCCCACGCGCTCCCCGATGCGCTCGACGTAGACGGTGACGTCCGGGAGCTCCGGCATGAGGAGACGCTACCAGGCCGGCGGCCGCGACGGCGGGTTTGGAGTGGTCTCGGTCGGCGAGGTTCGGTAGGACTCTCGGCATGCCCTGGATCGAGGCACGGCTCCGCGGACAGAGGGTCCTCGCGCGCGCGAAGGCCGACGGCACCCTTCTCGACGAAGGCGGACGGGTGGAGATCCGTTATCGCAACACGGATGCAAGAGCGTACCGCGCCGCCGCGCGCAACCTCCAGCTCTCGGGCGGAGCGCTCTTGCCCGACGACCATTGCGTGCCCGCCGAGGCGGTGCCGTCACGCGACGAGGGCGGCAAAGACGCGAGCGCCAAGCCCGCAGCCAAGAAGGCCAAGCCCGCGGCCGCGCCCGCGGCGCCGCCCGGGAAGGATGCATGGGTCGCGTACACCGACGGCGCGTGCACCGGAAACCCGGGCCCGGCTGGCGCAGGGTTCATCGTCATCGAGCCGGGCGGAAAGATCGCGGAAGGCTTCGAGTCGCTCGGCATCGGCACCAACAACGTCGCGGAGCTGACGGCGATTCTGCGCGCGGCGGAGGCGATCCCGCGCGACGCCCCCGAGGTCGTCATTCACACCGACAGCAAGTACGCGATCGGGGTCTTGGGACAGAACTGGAAGGCCAAGGCAAACCAGGCCCTCATCGCGCAGACGAAGAGCGTGCTCGCCGAGCACCAGCACGTGCGATTCGTTTACGTCCCGGGCCACGCGGGAGTGCCGCTCAACGAACGTGCGGATGAGCTGGCGCGCGAAGCAATCAAAACCGCTCGAAATCGACCGCTGGGCGCAGGCTAATCACGTCGCCGCTCGGCGGCTTTTTCCCGCATGGACGCCGAGACGGTCGGTCGCACTTTACAACGTCCGGCTTGTAGCGAGACGGTTGGCTCGAGTGTCTGCGCGCCGTCGGGTGGGTGGCGCGCGCGGCGCTCCCGAAGAAGAGGAGTCTGTCGATGCGCACGTCGCGAGTCTTGGGCTTGGCTGGGGTGGTGGTGGTCCTGCTGACGAGCGCCGCATGTCGCAAATCGCGAGCATCTCGCGATGACCAGAGCAGCGGCAGCGCCGACCCGACCACGGAGACGAAGAAGGCGGTCGACGGCATCACCGAGGACCGCATCCGCCTCGGACAGGTGGCCTCGCTCACCGGAGCGCAAGCCGGCCTCGGAGCGGAGAGCTACCGCGGCTCGATGGCGTACTTCCTCGAGGTCAACGCCAAAGGCGGCGTCCACGGCCGTACCATCGAGCTCGTGCCGGCCGACGACAAGTACACGGCCGAGGGCGGAGAGTCCGCCACCGACCGACTCATGGCCGAGGAGGAGCCGTTCGGATTCGTGTCGGCGACCGGCACCGAGCCGAGCACCGGAATCGTGAAGAGCCTGAAGAAGCACGAGGCGAGGGGGCTCTTCTTGTGGGGCTCGACGAGCGGCGCCGAGGTGCTCCGCAAAGGCGAATACGCCAAGCTCGCGTGGAACCTCCGCGGCTCGCTCGACGCCGCCGCAACCGACGTGGCGAACGCGTTCGCGGGCGCCGGCTTCAAGAAGATGGGCATCGTCTTCCAAGACGACGGCTTCGGCAAGAGCGCGGCAGGCTCGGCGAAGCGCGCTTGCGAGGCCCAGGGCCTCGCGGTCGTCGCCGAGCTCTCGATCGCCAAGACGACGAAGCCCGACTCGGGAGACGCCAAGGAGCTCATCGCCAAAGCGAAGGCCGCCGGGGTGGAGGCGCTCTTCCTGGCGGCGACGTACAACCCGGCGACGGTCGTGATTCGCGACGCGCGCGAGTCGGGGTGGAACGTGCCGGCGGGCGTCATGTCGTCGCCCGACACGATGGTGCGCCAGCTCGTCGCCATTGAGAAGAAGACCGGCAAGCGCATGACCAACGCCGTGCTCGGCTGCGCCGACGCGCCGCCCGTCAACGCCACCGATCTCCCGGCAGTGCGCGAGTACCGCGAGCTCTCGGACAAGCGGAACCCGCAGCTCCCCGCGCAGATCGCCGACCCCAACTACCGTCCGCTCCGCTACAGCACCAACGCGCTCGAGGCGTTCATCGGCGCCAAGGCCCTCGTCGAAGCGCTGAACCGCGCCGGACGCAACCTGACCCGCGACGGTCTACGCAAGGCTGCGGAGTCGATGGTCAACTGGGACACCGGGCTCGGTCAGCCCATCAATTGGGGCCCCGGCGACAACCAGGGCTTCGACAGCGTGTGGCTCCCCGGAGTGAAGAACGACGAGCTCACGCTCGTGAGCGACATGAAGAAGTACCTCACCGACAAGCCCGAGCCGGTGGTGAAGGGCGACGCGTCCGCGGCGCCGAGCGCGAGCGCAGCCCCGAGCGCCAAGCCGCCGGCGAAGAAGTAGCGCGTACGTCACGCGCGCGGGCGGTGCTAGAGATGCGGGCATGCGCATCCTGCACACCATGCTCCGCGTCGGCGATCTCGAGCGCTCCATTCGCTTCTACACCGAGGTCCTCGGCATGCGGGTCTTCCGTCGCAAGGACTACCCGGAGGGGCGCTTCACGCTCGCCTTCATCGGCTACGGCGAGGAGACGACGAGCGCGGCCATCGAGCTCACGCACAACTGGGACACGAAGTCGTACGAGATCGGGAGCGGCTTCGGCCACGTGGCGGTCCAGGTCGACGACGCGGCCGCGGCGTGCGCACGCGTCGCGGCCCAGGGCGGCAAAGTGACGCGCCCCGCCGGGCCCATGAAGCACGGGACCACGGTGATCGCCTTCGTGGAGGACCCCGACGGGTACAAGATCGAGTTCATCGAGCGAAAGGCCTGACCCGCCGCGGCCGCGCCCTCGCCCTCGCCGCGCATTTCCAGGGGGCGCGAAATCCCGCTAACGTGCGCTTCGGATGCGCTCCATCTATCGCCCCGACCTCTTCGCCGGCCACGTCGCCATCGTCACCGGCGGCGGCTCCGGCATTGGCCTCTCGATCGCGCGCCTCTTGGGCTCGCTCGGCGCGAAGGTCGCGATCTGCGGGCGCAAGCTGGAGAAGCTCGAGGCCGCCAAGGAGGCCCTCACCAAAGAGGGCGCCGACGTGTTCGCCGCGGCGTGCGACATCCGCGAGGTCGCGCAGATCGAGTCGTTCGTCGACGCGGTCGGCGCGGCCTTCGGCCCCGCGACCGTCCTCGTGAACAACGCCGGCGGCCAGTTCCCCACGCCGGCGGAGGACCTCTCGCCGCGCGGCTGGGAAGCCGTCATCCGCAACAACCTGAACGGCACGTTCTTCGTCACCCAGACGGTGGCCAAGAAGCACATGCTCAAGAACCGTCGCGGCTCGATCGTGAACATCACCGCCAACGTCGCGCGCGGCTTCCCCGGCATGGTGCACACCGGCGCGGCGCGCGCGGGCGTCGAGAACCTCACCAAGACCCTCGCCGTCGAGTGGGTCGCCTCCAACGTCCGCATCAACTGCGTCGCGCCCGGCATCATCAAGTCGACCGGCACCGATCAGTACCCGCAGGAGCTCGTGGAGATGAGCCGGCTCCGCACGCCCATGAAGCGACACGGCACGCCCGACGAGGTGGCCGAGCTCGTCGGCTATCTCGCGTCGGACGCGTCGGCGTACGTGACCGGTGAGGTCTGGTACATCGACGGGGGCGCGCACCTCTGGGGCGACACCTGGCCGATCCCCGATCGCCCCGCGCCCGACACCACTTCCTGACCGCACCGATCGAGGCCATGACGCTCGACGCGCCCGAATCCCAGCCGCCCCCGCCCTCCGCGTGGGCGCGCGCGCGCGGAGCCGCGTCGCGATGGGCGCGGGACGTGTTCGCCGAGCCGCCGCACCTCCTCATGGCGTTCGTGCTGCTCGGGATCGTATCGATTGTACTCTACACACGAAATCCACTTCGCACGAACTTCATCTTCGACGAACAAGAGGCGCTGCTCGCCAACCCTTACGTGCGGAGCATCGCCGACGCGCACCCCAAGTTCCGCTGGCTCGACGCCTTCAAGCGCGACTTCTGGGGCCTGCCCTCCGATCGAAGCATCGGCTCGTATCGACCGATCCCCAACCTCGTATGGCGCGCGCTGTGGGCGCTCGGCGCTCGGCAGTCGCCGTTTTTGCACCACCACGTCAACGTCCTCCTCCACGCGCTCACCGGGGCCGTCCTCGTGCTGGTCGCGCACCGCTGGAGCCGCGATCGGCTGACGGCGTGGCTCACCGGCGCCGCGTTCGTCACCGCGGCCGTGCTCACCGAGGCGGTGAGCGGCGTCGTGGGGATCGCCGACGTGCTCGGCGCGCTCGGGCTGGCGCTCGCGATCCTCGCGCTCTCGCTCCCTCTCTGGGCCATGCCCTTCGCGGTCTTCGCCGCCGTGTCGTTCGGCCTCTACTCCAAGGAGAGCGCGCTCTGCGCGGTCCCCATCGTGCCGCTCGCGGCGCTCCTCACCGCACGCTACGACCACGAGCGCGCGCCCCGCGCGCCGCTCCGCGCGCTCCTGGCGTTCGTCGCCGCCGCCGGCGCGTTCGTCGCCTACGTCGAGGCGCGCCGAAGGCTCTTCCCGGTGACGTTGCCGGACTCGCTGAGCGAGCAGGCCAACGCGGGAAAGCCGTTCGCCGCGCGCGCGTTCGCAGCGATCCTTCGCTGGTACGCGCAGCCGGTCCTCCCCAAAGATCCGATCAACAACCCGCTCGCCGACGCGCCCGGCCCGCTGCGCATCGCGGGCGCGCTCCGCGTCTACCTGCGCGGACTCCTCCAGCTCGTGATCCCCTACCCGCTCTCGGGGGACTACTCCGCGCCGCAAGAGCCGGTACCGGACGCGATGGTGAACCGGACGAGCGTCTTGGGTGCGCTCGCGCTCGTCTTGCCGCTCGTCTCCGCGCCCCTCCTCGCCGTGCTCGCGTGGCTGCGGCGGCGGCGCCTCGGCGTCGCGGCGGGGCGCGCCGACATGCGCCCGGTCATCGCGCTCGGCTTCGTTTGGATCGTGGCGTCGTACCTCCCGGTGTCGAACATCCCGGTGGTCCTCCCCACGGTGCGCGCCGAGCGATTCTGGTACTTCCCCGCGCTCGCGAGCGCCCTCATGTTGGGCATCTTCTTCGCCTGGTTCATCCGCGAGCTCGGGCGCTTCGGTCTCGCGAAGATCGGTGTCGCGTTCGTGAGCGTCTTCTTCCTCGTCCAGTCGATCGCGGCGCGCGATCACGCCAACGACTACGCCGACGATCTCGCGTTCTGGGACGGGACGCGCAAGGCCGCGCCACGGAGCGCCAAGGCGCACCTCAACTATTCCGTCATGCTCGGTGCGCGGCACGACTTGGAGGGCCGCCTCCGCGCGAACAAGGTAGCGCTCGAGCTCGCTCCCAAGTGGCCCATGGCCAACGTCTACCTGGGCGACACGCTGTGCCGGTTGCACCGCGCGCCCGAAGCCTGGCCCCATTACCGCGACGGCTTCGCGCTCAACCCCAACGACGTGAACCTGATCGCCCTCGGCATCCAGTGCATGTGGGACGAGAAGATCATGAGCCCGGACGCGCCGTGGAACGTGCGCGCGGAGCTCGAGCCGCTCGGCGAGGCACATCCGGGGAGCTGGCTCGCCTACCTGGTGCGCGACACCCTCGACAACGGCGAGGCGCACAACGGCGTCGATCCGAAGTATCGACCGCGCGGCTACAACGAGGGCCCCAAAGAGTAGCGCCGCTCGCGCGGGCGTGAAAATCTCTCTTTTCTCGGAGATCTCATGCTCGATTGGATGAAGGGCGCCCTCGGGCGCAAGGGCTCGCCGCTACAGAAGCTCGCCGAGAAGAGCTTCAAAGACGACGAGGAGAAGCGCGCGCTCCTCGAGGCGCTGGCGAGCGACTCGAGCGTGAAGGCGGGAGACCTCATCCCGCTCCTCCTCGGCGACGACAGCGCGGTGGAGCAGCGCGTCGCAACGATGTTCGCGACCCGCGCCGACGCAACCGCTTGGGGGAGCCTCCTCTCCATCGCGGTCGACCAAGCGGACATGCGCACCGCTGCGCTTCGCACGCTGGGTCGCGCCCGAGGTGAGGCGCTGAGCGGCCCGGTGGAGAAACTGCTCAAGGAGCCGGCCGCGGAGCGCAAACGCACGTGCTGGGAGGTCGTGATGTCGCTCCCCGCCGAGGTGAGCGACCCGTACGTCGAGCGGGCCCTCGTCGAAGGCCCGCCACCGGCGCGCCTCAACGCGCTCAACCGCCTGCTCAAGACGAAGCCGCTCGACACCCTCCGCGCCAAGCTGGTCGACGCTTCGCAAGACCGCGAAGCGCGCGTCCGCCGCGTGGCCATCGAAGCCCTCACCAAGCTCGAGGGCAACGACGTCTTCGAGGCGATGCTCGATCGCCTGGGCAGCGAAGACGACCCCGAGATACGGAAGACCGCGGGCGCGTATCTCCAGAAGTTCATCGCCTCCGCGCCGCGCGACATGCGCCCGCAAATCCTCGGCCGGCTCCTCCTCTCGAGCGACGAGAACGTCCAAGGCGCCCTGATCAAGGCGCTCTTCTCGACCGGCGACATCGGCGAGCTGCTCCTCGAGGTGCTCACCTTCTGCAAGACCGTGCTCGGACCGCAGCACGCGCGCGTGATGACCGCGCTCGGCAAGATCGGCGATTCGGTGCTCGACGCCGGCCTGCGCCTCCTCGGTCACGAGGACCCCGACATCCGCGTGCAGTGCTTGCTCCTCGTCGAGCACTTCAAGACGCCCAAGACCGTCAACGTGGTGCTGAAGCTCCTCCAGGACCAAGACTGGTGGGTGCGCATCATGGCGTGCGAGACCTTGGGGCGTCTCAAGGACCAACGCACGCTCCCGTACCTCGACAAGATGCTCGCCGACCCCGACTGCAAGTGGGCGGCGATCGACGCCATCGCATCAGTGGGCGGCGAGACCGCGTTCGCCTCGATTTTGCGCCTCCTGAAAGATCCCGCCGCCGAGGTCCGCATCGCCACGGTGAGCGCCGCCAAACACCTGAGCGATCCGCGCATCGCCGGCTACCTGGAGGACATCTCCAAGGCGGACGCGGTGCCCGAGGTCCGTCTCCGTGCGACGGAGGCCGTGCGCGAGATCAAGGGCGGTGGCGCGGCGATGGGGACGGTGACGAGCAGTCAGCTCACGCGCCCCATCGACAAGCTGCTCGCATACGCGCGGGAGTCGAACGCTTCCGACTTGCACCTCACGCCCGGCGAGCCGCCCGTGCTCCGCATCAACGGAGTCCTGACGCGCATCAAGTCGAGCGTGCTCACGGCGAACCACGTCACCACCCTGGTCGACGACGTCCTCGACTCGGTGCGGAAGCCGGTGCTCGACAAGGCCGGGGCCGTAGACTTCTGTTACTCGCTCCCCGGCGTCGGTCGCTATCGGGCCAACGTGTTCAAACAGCAGCGCGGCGTGAGCGCGGCCTTCCGGGTGATCCCCAACGTGGCGCCCACGTTCAAAGAAGTCGGTCTTCCCGCGGTGTGCTCGGAGCTCAGCTCGTACCACCAAGGCGTGGTGCTGGTGACCGGGCCGGCCGGCGCCGGAAAGTCCACGACCCTCACGGCGCTCATCAACCTCTTGAACGAGACGCGCTCGACGCACGTCCTTTCCCTCGAGGATCCGATCGAGTTCTTGCACACGCCGAAGCGCGCGCTCGTGAACCAACGAGAGATCGGGCGCGACTCGAAGACGTTCGCGGCAGCCATGCGCGGCGCGCTGCGCGAAGATCCGGACGTCATCGTCGTCGGTGATCTGCGCGATCCGGAGACGATTCGACTCGCGCTGCTCGCCGCCGAGACGGGTCACCTCGTCATCGGAACCATGCAGACGACAGGTGCGATCGGCACGCTCGACAAGCTCGTCGAGAGCTTCCCGGCCGACGAGCAGCACCAGGTGCGCATCTCGCTCGCCGGGAGCCTCAAGCTCGTCGTGTCCCAGCAGCTCGCGCCGCGCGCCGACAACAAGAGCCGCGTCGCCGTGTTCGAAGTGCTGAAGGTCACGCCGTCCATCCGCGCCATGATCCGCGAGAACAAGACGTTCCAAATCGCCAACGCGATGCAACTCGGTCGCCAGCAAGGCATGCAGACGCTCGACGCCGGCCTCGAGGAGGCGCTGAACGCCGGGCTCATCACCATCGAGACGGCGCACGCGCTGGCCGACAAGAAGGACATCTTCGAGCGACGCGCGCGCGGCGAAGCAGCGGCGACCCCGCCGGTCGGAGGCGCCGTCGCGACGCCCATGCCGACCCCCGCCGGCGCGATGCGGCCGCCCGCGGGATCGCAGCCCGGCACTCAGCCGGGCGCCCCCGCCGCTGGCGTGCAGCGCCCGGTGACCGGACAAGCGATGAAGCCACCGGGAGCCGCCGCGCCCGCCGGCCCGGCCGCCACCCCCACCAAGCCCAACCCGCCGCAAGGAACGAAGCCGTGAGCCAATCCGCCGCCAACGTCGACGCGCGCATCGCCCGCTTCTTCGGCCTCATGAAGGCCTGGAACTCGAGCGACATGCACCTCTCCGTGGGCCAGCCGCCCATGTTCCGCGTGAACGGCAAGCTCGACGCGATTCGATACCGTGCCCTCACCGACGGCGACTTCAAGACGCTCGTGGAGCCGATCACTCCGCCGCACTTGTGGAAGCAGTACATGGAGACCGGCGACGCGGACTTCGCCTTCGAGATGCCGGGCGTCTCGAGGTTCCGCGTGAACCTCTTCCGCCAAGAACGCGGCATGGGCGGCGTCTTTCGAAACCTCGCCGCGTCGCTCATCACGCTGAAGAAGCTGAATCTCCCGGAGTCGCTGGAGAAGATCGTCGATCTACGCAGCGGGCTCGTCCTCGTCACCGGGCCGACCGGGTCCGGCAAGTCGACGACGCTCGCGGCCATCGTCAACGAGATCAACCAGAAGCACCCCATGCACATCATCACGATCGAAGATCCGATCGAGTTCGTGCACGCCAACAAGACGTCGCTCGTGTCGCAGCGCGAGGTAGGAACGCACGCCGAGTCGTTCGCCGCGGCGCTGCGCGCGGCGGTGCGCGAGAACCCCGACCTCGTCCTCGTCGGCGAGATGCGCGACCTCGAGACCGTCTCGATGGCGCTCACCGCCGCCGAGACGGGCATCCTGGTCTTCGGCACGTTGCACACCAACTCGGCCGCCAAGACCATCGACCGCCTCGTCGGCGTCTTTCCCACCGATCGCCAGCCGGGCGTGCGAAACACGCTGTCGACGACACTGAAGGCCGTGGTGGCGCAGCAGCTCCTGCCCAAGAAGACGGGCGGCCGGATCGCCGCCATCGAGATCCTCTTCGGCACGAGCGCGCTCTCCGCGATGATCCGGGAGGGAAAGACGCACCAGATCCAGACCGTCATCGCGCAGGGCAAGGCCCAAGGCATGATCGGCATGGACGACACGCTCCAGCGCTACGTGGAGCAGGAGATCGTGGAGGCGGAGGACGCGCTCGAGAAGGCGGTCGACAAGGACGCGTTCCGCGAGTGGCTCAAGTCGAAGGGCATCGCCGCGAGCGAGTGAGCGGCACCGGCCGCTAGGCGTCGCTTGGCTCAGCGGGGTTTGCGGAAGCTCTCGGCGTCCACGCCGTCGGCGCGGATCCAGCGGTTCACGAGCGCGCGATCTTTCCCCAGGGCGCGAGCCACGGCGGACACGTTGCCCTCGTGGGCTTCGAGCAGTCGACGAATCTCGGCTGGCTCGGGGCGCGGCTCCCGCCCACCTTTCGCGGAGTGCGGCTCCGCGGGCGAGTCGAGCGCGGCCGGTACCGGCGCTTCGAGCGGCGCGACAGTGCCGTACGTACGCATCGGATCGAGGATCGGCGGCGGCAGATGATCGGCGTCGAGCGGCGCCCCGTCGGACACGGCGACGGCGCGCTTCACCGCGCTCGCGAGCTCGCGGACGTTGAACGGCCACGCGTGGTGCGTGAGCGCGAGCATGAAGCCGAACGTGACTGGGCGGCCTTGTGCGCCGGCTTCGGCGAGGAAGTGCCGAACCAGCGCGAGCAGATCTTCTTTGCGCTCGCGGAGCGGCGGCAGATGGATCGTGTATCCATCGAGGCGAGCGAAGAGGTCGGCGCGAAACTGGCCCGCCGCCACGAGCGCGCGCAAGTCGCGGTGCGTCGCGCTGACGACGCGCACGTCGACGGCGTGTCCGGCGACGGCGCCGACCGGCATCACCTCTTTGGTCTCGAGCACGCGCAAGAGCTTGGCTTGGGCCTCGAGCGGCATGTCGCCGATCTCGTCCAAGAAGAGCGTCCCTTTGTCGGCGGCGCGAATGACGCCAACGTGATCGCGCGCGGCACCGCTGAAGGCGCCGCGCACGTGCCCGAAGAGCTCACTCTCGACGAGCGCCTGCGGGATCGATGCGCAGTTGACCGAGCGCATCGGACCGCGGCGGCCGCTCATCGCGTGGAGCGCACGCGCGACGAGCTCTTTGCCGGTGCCGGTCTCGCCGAGCACGAGGACGGGCAGGTCGCCCGCGGCGACGGTCTCGACCTGCGCGGAGACTCGCGCCATCGCGAGGCCACCGACGAGCCCCGGGACGCTCGGCGCGCGCGCCGGCGGAGTGACGTGCCCCTCCACGCGATACGGGGCGTAAGCCGACGCACCGTGGTCGACGAGCTTGTAGATGGCGTTTCCGATGCGCACTTCGTCGAGCGCGCGGAGCTCCGCTTCGCGCGTGAGATGGCCGCGCACGATCACGCCGTTGCGGCTCCCGAGGTCTCGAACGACGAAGCGACCGCGCTCGCGCGGCTGAATCGCAGCGTGCAGCCTCGACACCGAGCGGAGTGGGAGAACGACGCTCGCCGCGCCCTGCTCGCGGCCGATCATGACGCCACCGCGATCGAGCGGGATCACCTGCGGCAGCGAAGCGAGCTCGTCGCCGTAGAGGAGCACCAGCCCGGCGTCGGCGAGGGCGGGCGCGGCCTCGCCGGCCCAGAGATCCATCGACGACGTGCCCTCGATGAAGGGGCGGCTTGGCCTGGGTGCTTTGGGCACGGTCCCACTTTCTGCGAGCTTCCTCGGTATACTAGCGTCATGCGGCCGGAGCGAGTGGGGCGCTATCTCGTCTGGGACGAGATCGCCGCCGGTGGCATGGCCGCCGTGCACATCGGTCGCTTGGTCGGCCCGGCCGGGTTCGGACGACTCGTCGCGGTCAAACGGCTCCACCCTCACCTCCAGCGCGAGCCGGACTTCACCGCGATGCTCCTCGACGAGGCGCGCATCGCCTCGCGCATCTACCACCCGAACGTCGTTCAGGTGCTCGACGTCGTCACCGAGGGTGGCGTCTCTTTGGTCCTCGAGTACGTGCACGGCGAGTCGCTGTGGCGCCTCGTCCGCGAGACCAAGCGCCGCGGCGAAACGATCGACTCGGCGCTCGCGGCGGCGATCATGATCGGCGTCTTGCGCGGGCTCCACGCGGCGCACGAGACGTGCGACGAGGCGGGCCAACCGCTCGGCATCGTTCATCGCGACGTGTCGCCGCACAACGTCCTCGTCGACGCGCAAGGAACGCCGCGCCTCCTCGACTTCGGCGTCGCCAAGGCGCGCGGTCGCATCGCCACCACACGCGACGGTCAGCTCAAAGGCAAGCTGGCGTACATGCCGCCCGAGCAGCTCAGCGCGATGACGCTCGATCGCCGCGCCGACGTCTACGCGGCGAGCGTCGTCTATTGGGAGCTCCTCACCGGAGAGCGCCTCTTCGACGCCGCCGACGAGGGCGGCACGGTCGGCAAGATCCTCGCGGGAGCCGTGCGCGCGCCGAGCGAGGTCGTGCCGCATCTCGCGCCGGCCGTCGAAGCCGTCGTCATGCGCGGGCTCGCGCACCGGCGTGAGGACCGCTTCGCGACCGCCGCGGAGATGGCCGACGCGATCGAGCGCGTGAGCGACGTCGCCCCGCCGGCGCGCGTCGCGGCGTGGGTCGCCGAGCACTGGCCGGCCGCGGACGCGCTCCGTGATCGCATCGCGGCGATCGAGCGCGGCGAGGACGAAGCACCTGCATCGTCCGGCGAGGCGAGCCCCGAGGGCACGGAGAGCGCGGTGTACGTTGCGGCTCCCGCCGCGCCGAGCGGCGCCGATGCCACGAGCACCGCCACCACGACGGACGCGACGACGGGCACGCTCGCGCGCCGTCGGCGGGGGTGGCTCTTGCCGGCCACGCTCGTCGTCGCGGCCAGCGTGACGTTCGGTGCCGTGAGGGCGTGGAACCGAGCCCAGCCGCCCGCTGCCGATGGCGACCGTACCGCACCGTCCGCGATCGCGATCGCGGCTTCGCCCCTGCCCGCGAGCGCCGAGCCGGTGGCGGCGCCGTCGACCGAGCCCGCGGCGAGCCAAGCGCCGATGGCGAGCGCAGCCCCGTCGGTCACCGCTACCCCACCGACCAGTGCGAGCGCGCGCGCGCCGACCCTTCGCCCGCCGGTGAAGGCAGCGCCGCGAAAGCCGAGCTGCGATCCTCCGTGGACTCTCGACGCAGAGGGCAACCACGTGTGGAAGCGGGAGTGCTTCAAGCGATGACGGCGCACGCGAAGCTCGTCGTGCTCGCGCTCGTGGCATGCGTCGCCGGATGCAGCGTCGTGACGGCGCTCACCGATCTCGACTCGCGTTACGCGCGCGACGCGGCCGACGGATCGGTTTCGTCGGATGCGGCGGCAGTCGATGCCGCCCTCGGCCAAGACGGATCCGCGACGGACTCAGGCGACGTGGACGCGCGCACGGACGGTGGCGTCTCGCCCTGCGCGACGGGCACGCACACGCTCTGCGATGATTTCGACACGGCGGCGGCCCTCGGCGCGGCGCCCACGTGGACCGCGTCGCTCTTGGCCCAAGAGGGCGCGACGATCTCGCTCGCTACCGATCTCCCCTTCTCGGCGCCGCGCGCGCTCTCTGCCGCGTTTCCGGCGGATGCGGGCGGCAACCCCGCGGCGTCGCTCTCACGCGGGTTCGTCGGGCCGATCGGTGCGCTCGACTGCTCGTTCATGCTCCGCCCCGAGACGCTCGACGCGAAGGGACTCGTTCAGCTCTTGTCGATCACGCTGCCGCCGCCACCGGCGAGCGCGTACGCCCCGGCGTACCTCGAGCTCCGCCTCGTCGACGAGCACACCGACCTTCGCGTCGGCGCGCCGTTCGCTGACGGCGGCGCGGGATTCTCGATTCAGCGCGATTTGGGCCCGCCGCTCGTCGGCCAATGGCTCTCGGTTCGCATCCGACTCTCCGCGCTCACCACGGCTCCGCACCTCGAGATTTGGCTGGGCGGTACGCTGGCCACCGACGAGGGGCTGACGCTCGGTCCGGTGGCGCGCGCGACGCTCGAGATCGGCGCCGTGACCGCTATCGCCGGGACGCGCGATTGGCGGGTCCTCTTCGACGACGTGGTGTGCGACCAAGCGCCTCCGTGAGCGTCGCGGTAGACTGACCGAATGCGCCCGGCGCTTCGCTGGCTCTCCCTCCTGCCCATCGCGGCGTGCGGTGCGACGTTCGGGTCTCCGCGCCCGGCCCAGGCTGGAGAGGCGGAGGCATGCATCGCGGCCATCGAGCGGGGTGAGCCGCTGAAGAAGCGGGGACAGCTCGTCGCGGCTCGTCAGGAGCTGTCGAGCTGTGCGAAGGCATCATGCCCGGGCGCCGTCCGCGAGATGTGCCGCGCCTATCTGGACGAGGTGGATTCGGCGATGCCAACCCTCGAGGTCGCGGCCCGCGACGACCAGCGGCGCATCGCGCCGACGGAGCTCACGGTCACGGTGGACGGCCGCGCGGTCGTGCTCGCTCCGGATGGCACCTACGCGGTCGATCCGGGCGCGCGGACGGTGCGCGTCACCTATCGCGGCGCGCCGCGCGAATCGCTGATCGAGGTCACGCCCGGGAAAAAGCGCATTCCCGTGGTGTTCTCGTTCGAGTCGCCCCCTCCGCCCCGCGACGACGCGCCGCGTGAGCCGACCGCCGCCCAGCCGCGCTCGGTCGCTCCCGCCATCGCGCTCGGCGCGCTGAGCGTCCTCGCGCTCGGCGGCGGCGTGGCCTTCGGCGTCAAGTGGAGTCACGACGCCGAGTGCCGACCGCGCTGTGCCCCCGACGAGACCTCGCGCGTGCGCACCGACGCGATCGTGACCGACGTCTTGGGCGGCGTCGGCCTCGTCGCGGCCGGCGCCGCGATTGTGTGGCTCGTCACCGCACCCGCGCCGCGCACCGGCGCGACGCGCACGATCGACGCGACGCTCCGCTTCTGAGGCGCGCGCTCACGGCACAGCGAGCTCGGGCAGGGTGGCGATGGTGCCGTCGAGCGTCACGGTCTTGGTCACGTTTCCGTTCGTGCGCAGCATCGCCGCCCCGCCAACTGCGGTCTCGTTGAAGCGGACGAGCGCCGAACGACCGTTGGTCATGCCGATCTCCACGCCGCGCTGTCCGGAGGCGTTCGACTCGGTCACCGCGGTGACCGCACCGTCCAGCGAGAGCACCATGAGGAAGTAGTCCGTCCCCGAAGACGACTGCGTGTACGCGATCTGACTGCCCGCATTCACGTCACCGCTGACCGATCCGATCGAGACGACGCTCGGCGTCACCGCCGGCGTCACGGGGAACACGGCGAGGCTCGAGCTCGCGCCCTGGATCGTCGCACGCGTCCCCGACACCGACACGCTGGCCGGCGTGTTGATCTGCCAGCGCTTGTCGAGCGCGCCCTGGCCGGCGGCGCCCGCGACGCGATCGAACACGACGATGACGTTCGGTTTGAGGAAGACCACCTCGCGCTCGTCCTTCGCGACGCCCGCACCCGCGGGGTAGGCTGGTGCGACGTTTCCCGCCGCGTGGGTGAGGTCGACGTCGTCGCGGAGCGCGCGCATCGCCGCCGGGCCCTGCCCTTCTTGCATGCGCACCGCCTGACCGCCCCGCGAGAGGCGGACGATGTTGTGCACCTCTTCTTCTTGGACGATGCCGCTCGAGCTGTCGATGTTGCCGTCGTAGGCGAGCCACTCTCGCTTGTAGACGAGCAGCTGACCTTGATCGTGATGTGCGTGAGATTCGGTGTACGGGCCGGCGGTGAACTCGAGCCAAGTCGCGTCGGCGGTCCAGCCCGAGCGAGCGAACACGTACCCGGTGCCTACCGCGTGGTACGTCGGGTAGAGGTCGCCGAGGCTCTTCCTCGTGATCGACGGATCGTCGTAGATGAAGTCCGAGTAGCGCATGAAGCCCTGCCCCATTTGCTTCACCGAGCACGTCGCGAGGTAGTCCTTGGTGACGCGCGCGAGCGGCTCGCTCGCGTAGAGCGTGGAGAGCACCTGCAAGTAGTCGCGGTGGTAGTCGAAGAGCGCCGCCGTGGAGTCGCGCGCGTGATCACCGATCGGTGCGATCCGGTCGAGCGTGGGCACGGTCGCGTGGGTGAGCCAAGCCATCGAGGCGCGGGCGTGGTCGGTCTTGTCGGCGAGGTTCTCGCCGGTCGTCGCCTGCCAGAAGTCGTAGAGGCGAAAGAGCTCGCGCATCGCGATGCCGTAGCCCGTGCCCTCGCGCGAGCCGCCACCAGCGAGATCGCGCTCGTACGTGGGAATGAGCTCGGCGTGGATTTTGTCGTCACGGAAGCGCTTCACCCACGTGGCCGCTTCCGGGTTTTCACCCGTGGTGCCGAGCCCGAGGAGCATCGTCGCGCGCAAGAACGAGAAGTAATAATTGTTCACCGGGTTGTCGACCGACCATCCGCTCCACGGGACCACGTGCGTTCCCCACTTCGCTTGGTCGGGATTCCACACGTTCCAGACCGCCTGATTCGCGTACGCGATCCAGCGCGTGCGCGCGGCGGGCGCGATTGCGTCGAAGCACCAGTCGTAGACCAGCGCGAGGTTGCCGATGGCCTCGCCCACGTAGAGGTAGCTGTCGCCGGCGACTTCGGGCGTGCCGCCGCTGGCGATCGTCGCTTCGGCGGCGGTCACGTCCGCCTCGATCTTCGACACCGCCCATGTGCAATACGACGCCTGGCCCGTGAGCTTGCTCATGAGCGCGGCGTTCCATGGCTCGAACGCATAGACGTCGCCGCCGGCCACGGCGGTGTCGACCGTGGTCTTGAAGCGGGCCGCGGCCGCCGACGGCGCTGCGAGCGTCGCCTTGAGGCGGGTCATGTTCGCCGCGTTCAGATAGACGCGCGGATGGCTCGAAGGAACGACGAAGCCACCGTCGATGGTGGAGCGCGCATCGCGTCCGGCGTCGACCGCGCCGCCGTCTCCGCCGGTGCCGCCGCCATCCGCGCCGGCGGCTACGCCACCGCCCGTCGCGGACACAGGCCCGCCGTCGGCGCCCGCGCCGGCCGCTCCGCCGTTCACGTCGCCGCCCGATGGAGCTCGCCCCGGCGCCTCGTCGTCACCTTCGAGAACCGAGCACGCCGAGAGCGTGGCGAGCGCGAGCGAAACGAGCGAGCCATGGCGAGCAAACTTCATCGAGGGTCCTCCTTCGGACGCCGCGTGAGCCGCGGGCGACGGGACCGACTCGTGCGAACGACATGCCAGCACGAACGCGCTCAAAAACCGCGTCGTTCCGGCGTCAGGACGTGACGCACACGGGCGAGTCCTAGGACTTGGAGGCGACGGAAGTCCTAGGACTCGAGACGCGGCTCAGAACGACCAACCCATGTTCGCGTTGACGAGCGGCCCCCAGGCAGAGCGGCTCACCGAGGCCGTCGCGTTCGTGCCGGTGGCCTTCGCGTCGCCGCTCGCGGTGAGGTACGCGACGCCACCTTGCACGTTGAAGGTGAAGCCCACCCGCGTGGCGAGCTTGTACCCGACGAACGCGCCCGTGGAGAGTCCGGCCGCGTTCGCGGTGACGGTGGTCCCCGCCTCCGACTTCTGTGCGGACGCGCCCATGTACAGCGCCTCGGCGCCGAGCTGCATGCCATGATCGAAGTCGCCCACCGGATAGGCCACGAACTGGCCGCCAGCCTCCCAGACCGGGATCGAGACGTTGCTCGCCTTCACGTTGCCGAAGGCGCCGATGGCCGCGACGCCGATGCGGGGGTGGAGACGCACTTCGGCCGTGAGCTCCACCACCGGGAAGATCAAGTGGACCGGCGAGAACGCCACGTAGACGCGGCGAAGCTCGCGCGGCTCGTCCTTCGGCTTGGGCGGCGTGGTGGGCGCATCCGCCGCGCGCGCGGGCGTGGCGGTGGGCGCGACGTCCGTCGCGGGAGACACCGGGTCGGCCGCGCGCGCGACGCTGGCGAGGGAGAGGACGGAGAAGCAAGCGAGGAGTGAAGGGAGGATTCGCATGACGGCCGCGCACAACCAAGAAGCACGCCAACTGCACGTCCCTGTTAACCACGTGCAATCACGGGTGCACCGGTGCGCGACGTGAACGGCACATCACACGAGGCGTGGCGCGGCGAGCGTGCGTGCGCGCGTGCGCGGCGTGCTCAGCGACGTTGCCGCTTCGACTCGCGCGTCTCGGCCGCTTCCTCTTCGGCGGCCGCTCGCTCGGAAGCATCGTCACGGTCGAAGCGCACGCGCCGCGGCGGCTCCGCGTCCACGCGCACGCGCGACGGGCCGCGCGACTTTCGCGAGTCGCCGATCGCGTCGGCCACCGCGCCGAGGGTCTCGGCCACGACGTCCATCGCGGCCTGCTCGATGCGTGAGGTGTCGCCCTTCGCGCCACGGCCGCGCCCACCCCAGCGCTCGTCGCGCTTTCGCTGCTTCTCCTCGCGGGCGCGGTCTTGCTCGAGGCGCTTTCGCGCCTTCACGGCGAGGTGCTCGCGATCGGGGAAGAGCGCCGCGCGCGCGTGGAACGCGATGCCGATGCCCCAGCCGATGAGCGGCCACACGAACCAAATCGGACCGCCCGCGAAGAGGTTCATGGCGAGGAGCGCCGCGTTGACGATCACGTACGAAAAAAGATGGTTCACGAAGCCGCGCCGCGACCGGCGCACGCGCGTCTCGACGGCCTTCTCGATCGCCACCTGATCGCCGATGCCGGCGGCCGCCGCCTCGATGGCCGCCGATTCGATGCCGAGCTCGCGTCCCACCGCGACGAGGTCTTCGTGGGTGAGGTCGTCGCCGCGGGCCGCGGCGCCCTCGAGGGCACGGCTCAAGATCGCCTGGACTTCCTCGCGGGAATACGTGCGCCCAGCCACGGCCGAGGTCTAGTGGCGTGGCCTGGGCGAGGCAAGCGCCAGCCCCCGGCGGCGGGGCCGCCGTGGTATATCCGGCCTCGCCGTCATGAAGATTCTCGTCACGGGAGGGGCCGGGTTCATCGGCTCGAACTTCTTGAACATCTTCGTGCACCGGTACCCGGAGCACCGCTTCGTCAACTTCGACAAGCTGACCTACGCGGCGAACCTCCGCAGCCTCGAGGCCGTGGAATCCGCGACGAACTATCGTCTCGTGCGCGGCGACGTCGCCGACCCCGCCGCGGTCGAGGCGGTCTTCGCCGAGGAGACGCCCGACGTCGTCATCCACTTCGCAGCCGAGAGCCACGTCGATCGGAGCATCCTCGGGCCCCAGGCCTTCGTGAAGACCAACATCGAGGGCACCTTCGTGCTCCTCGAGGCGTGCCGCAAGCACTGGCCGCGCGGCCAAGGGCTCTTCCATCACGTCAGCACCGACGAGGTCTACGGATCGCTGGGCGACACCGGGAAGTTCACCGAGGAGACGCGCTACGACCCGTCGAGCCCGTACTCGGCGTCGAAGGCAGCGAGCGATCACCTCGTCCGCGCCTACGCGCGGACGTACGGCCTCCCGATGCGCATCACGAACTGCTCGAACAATTACGGGCCGCGGCAGTTCCCCGAGAAGCTCATTCCGCTGATGATCGTGAACGCGGTCTCGGGAAAGCCCCTCCCCGTCTACGGCCAGGGCCTCAACGTGCGCGACTGGCTCTACGTCGACGATCACTGCGAGGGGATCTGGGCGACGCTCGAGCGCGGCCGCGTGGGTGAGACGTACAACATCGGCGGCAACAACGAGGTGCGGAACATCGACGTGGTCCGCACGCTCTGCGCGCTCGTCGCCGAAGAGACCGGCCGCCCCAAAGAGAGCCTGGAGTCGCTCATCACTTACGTCGCGGATCGCCCCGGCCACGACCTTCGCTACGCCATCGACGCGTCGAAGATCGCGCGCGAGTGCGGGTGGGCGCCCAAAGAGACCTTCGAGACCGGCCTCCGCAAAACGGTGCGCTGGTACTTGGACAACACGCGCTGGGTCGACGACGTTCGCACCGGCGAATACAAGAAGTGGATCGAGCGGAACTATGGGCAGCGGACCGATTAAGAAAGGGATCATCCTCGCCGGTGGCTCGGGCACTCGGCTCCACCCGCTGACGCGCGCCGTGAGCAAGCAGCTCATGGCCGTGTTCGACAAGCCGATGATCTACTACCCGCTGAGCACCCTCATGCTCGCGGGGATCCGTGAGGTGCTCGTCATCACGACACCCCACGATCAGCCGCTGTTCCAGACGCTGCTCGGCGACGGCGCGGCGTGGGGCATGTCGATCACGTACGCCGCCCAACCCAAGCCCGAAGGCCTCGCGCAGGCGTTCTTGATCGGCAAAGACTTCATCGCCGGCGATCCATGCGCGCTCGTCCTCGGCGACAACCTCTTCTACGGGCACGGCTTCCACACCATGCTCATCGACGCCGCCGCCAAGAGCGATGGCGCGACGGTGTTCGGCTACTGGGTGAAGAACGCCCAGGAGTACGGCGTCGCCGAGTTCGACGCGTCGGGCAAGGTGATCGGCCTCGAAGAGAAGCCGCGCGTGCCCAAGTCGCACTACGCCGTGACGGGCCTCTACTTCTACGACGAGAAGGTCGTCTCCTACGCCGAGAAGCTGAAGCCCTCGGCGCGCGGTGAGCTCGAGATCACCGATCTCAATCGCGTGTACCTCGAGGCCGGCGCGCTCCGCTTGGAGAAGCTCGGTCGCGGCATCGCCTGGCTCGACACCGGCTCGCCCGAGGCGCTCCTCCAGGCCGCCAACTACGTGCACGCGATCCAGAGCCGGCAGGGCCTTCAGATCGCGTGCCCGGAGGAGATCGCCTTCCGCAAGGGCTGGATCGACGAAGCCGCGGTGCGCGCGCTCGCCGCGCCGCTCGCGAAGACCGGCTACGGCCAGTATCTCTTGGACCTCCTCTCGCCGTCGTGAGCGCCGTCACCGAAGAGCGCGCGCCGTTCGGCGCGGAGATGTCGCCCGTCTCCGTGCTGTGCCTTTTGTTCGCGGCGGTGCTGCTCGGCGCCGCCGTGCTCCAGAACAACGGCGCGTACGACGACCTCGCGATCAAGCTCGCGTTCTACGCGTTCGCGTTCGCGTTCGCGCCCGTCTTGATCCCCAAAAAGACGCGCTTCGACGCGCTCGCCGAGCGCGCGCTCCCGGCCGCGTTCATCGCCGGGCTCGTCTATCAGGTGGGCGCGCTCGGCTCGATGCCCGCCGGCATCTACCTCCGCTACGGCGTCTCCAACACCGAGTTTCACATGTGGCTCGCGGCCGCGGCACTCGTCGCCGGCTTCGGCATCGCCGCGCGCGAGGGCCAGCGGCGCGTGCTCCTTCCGCTCCTCGTCCTCCTCTACGTGATGCTCGCGATCTGGCTGGTGAAGGCGTCGCCGGCGCCGCACATCGACGTCTGGTCGATCCACCAAGAGTCGGCGCGCGCGCTCATCGACGGGAAGAACCCGTACACGATCACCTTCAAGAACCCCTACGGAAGCACGGCGTACTTCTCGCCCGGCGCGGCGACCAACGAGCGGCTCCTCTTCGGGTACGTCTATCCGCCGTGGTGCCTCTTGGCCGGCGTCCCCGGGTTCATCGTCGGCGGCGACTATCGCTACGGCTACATGGCCTCGGTCGCCGCGGCGGCGATGGCCGTCGGCCTCGTGCGCGGCAATCGCTTGGCGCTGGGCGCGATCGCCATCTGGCTCTTCATGCCGCGGAGCTTCTTCGTCCTCGAGCAAGGCTGGACCGAGGCGTCCCTCGCCATTCCGTTCGCGGCGGCGCTCGTGTTCGCGGCGCTCAAGAAGCCGGCGGCGTGCGCCGCGTCGCTCGGCGTCCTCGCGTGCGCGAAGCAGTACACGATCATCGCGGCGCCCGCGATCCTCCTCCTCGCGGGCCTCGCGCCCACTTGGAAAGAGCGGGGCAAGGCCGTCCTTTGGATGGCCGTGGGCGGCGGGCTCTCGACCTTGCCCTTCGCGCTCCGTGACTTCGGCGCCTATTGGAAGTGGGTCTACGGGATTCAGTTCTCGGCCCCCTTCCGCAACGATTCGCTGAGCGCATCGGTGTGGTGGTTCCGCCAGCACGGCGCGCAGATGACGAGCCCGATGACCCTCGGCGGCTGGCTCGCCGTGACCGGGCTCGTGGTGTGGCGGGCCCCGCGCACGCCCGCTGGATTTGCCTGGGCGGTGGGGACGATCTACTTCGCGTTCTTCATGCTCCGGCAGGGCTTCTGCAACTACTATTGGTTCGTGATCGCCACCTACGCGCTGGCGATGGCGCTCGCGGCTCCGGGCAGCGCGCGCGCCGCCGCCGCGGCGCCGGAGGCGACTTCGACGGAGCCGGCCGCGTCATGAGCGAGAGGGAGCACGCACCGCAGCGCACGACGGGGATCTTCGCGATCCTCTCGAGCGCACGCATGTACGACTTCGTGCAAGACAGCCTCGGCGCACGCAACTTCCGAAAGCGCTTCGTCGCCGACTACATCACGCCGCTCGCCAAGCCAGGCGCCAAGGTGCTCGACGTCGGGTGCGGCACCGGCGCCATCCTCGAGTACCTCAAAGGCACACGTTACCTCGGCCTCGACCTGAGCGAGCCGTACGTGGAGTCGGCGCGAAAGCGCTACGGCAGCGAAGGCCGCTTTTTGTGCGCGAACGTGAGCGATGTGGCGATCGCCGACGGAGAGGGTCCGTTCGACGTCATCATCATGACCGGGCTCCTCCACCATCTCTCCGACGGCGAGGTCAGCGATCTGTTCGCGGCGGTCGCGCGCACGCTCGCGCCGGGCGGCAGCGTCCTCACCATCGATCCCACGTTCGCCTGGGACTCGCACGCGTTCGCGCGATTCTTGGCGGCGCGCGATCGCGGTCGCCATGTGCGCCGCCCGCCGGCCTACGGAGCGCTCGCCGAAAAATCGTTCGCCGACGTCACCGTCGACGTGCGTCACGATCTCCTTCGCGTGCCGTACAGCCACGCCATCTTGACCTTGCGCGCGCCGCGCGCGGCGGGGAGCGCGGAGCACGCCGCATGAGCGAGCCCGAGGTTTTGATCTCGGTCGTCGTCCCCGTGTACCTGGGCGAGCCGTTTTTGGCGGAGCTCCACGAGCGCCTGGTCGCGTCGCTGACGCCCATCAGCGCAGACTTCGAGATCATCCTGGTCGACGACCGCGGCCCCGACGCGTCGTGGAAAGTGATCCAGGAGCTCGCCAAGAAGGACCCGCGTGTTCGCGGCGTGCAGCTGTCGCGAAACTTCGGACAGCACAACGCCATCGCGGCCGGCCTCTCCCTCGTGCGCGGTCAGTGGGCGGTCGTCATGGATTGCGATCTCCAAGATCGGCCCGAGGAGATCCCGCGCTTCTACGAGAAGGCCCAAGAGGGTGGCTTCGACTGCGTGCTCGGCCGCCGCGCGGTGCGCATGGACGGCTGGCGAAAGCGCGCCGGCTCGTGGATCTTCTACAAGGTGTTCAACACGCTGACCGACATGAACTACGACGGCAGCGTGGCGAATTTCAGCCTGATTCGCCGACCGATCGTGGATCAGCTCAACGCCATGAAGGAGGTGTTCCGCTTCTACGGCGGCGCGCTCTCCTGGATGGGCTTCGAGCGCGCTTACGTCGACGTGCAGCACGACGCACGCAAAGAGGGCCAGTCGTCATACACGATGCTGAAGCTCTTCCGCCTCGGCGCGAACACGATCTTGGCGCACTCCACGAAGCCCCTCCGGCTCTGCATCTGGTTCGGCCTGTGGGTCGCCGCGCTCAGCGTGATCGCCGCGCTGATCATCATCACACGCGCGTTTCTCTACGGCACGCCGGTCACGGGCTGGCCCACGCTCATCGTGTCGATTCAGTTCTCGACCGGCCTCATCGTCTCCGCGCTGGGGGTGCTCGGCCTCTACATCGAGCGCATCTTCATGCAGGTCAAAGAGCGGCCGGTCTTCATCGTGCGCACGCGGACGGACGCACCGTGACCCTCGACGCCAGCGCCTCCGCGCTCGACACGCGCCGCTTCGGCCGCCGAATATGGCGCGCCACCGTGGAGACCGCCGCGGACGTCGCTGCGCTCGAGGCGCTCGCCGCGCGTGAGGGCATCGAGATGGTGATCGCGCGCACGATCACCGCCAACACCAAGGCCGTGCACGCCCTCGAGGCGAGCGGCCACCGCTTGATGGACGCGCTCGTGTACTGGGGCGGGAGCCTCGCCGACGCTGCACCGATGCCCGACGGCGTGCGGCTCGCAACGATCGCGGATCGCGCCACGCTCGGCGCCCTCGCCCGCGAAGGCTTCACCACCTACGCGGGCGGGCATTACCACGAGGACGAACGGCTGGATCCGGCGCTCGTGACGGCGGGCTACGTCGAGTGGTGCGAGACGAGCCTCGACAAGGCCGACCACGAGGTGTGGGTCACCGAAGACGACGCCGGCGCGCTGACGGGGTTCTTGTCGCTGCGCCGCGGCGAGCCCGCCGACATGGTCCTCAACGCCGTCGCGGAGCGCGCCCGCGGGCGCGGCGTGTACCGACGCCTCGTTCAAGCGGCCATGGCGAGCGCGCGCGCCCACGGTTCGCGCGACATCGTCGTCTCCACGCATCTCCTCAACGTGACGCCCCAGCGCGTCTGGGCGCGCGCGGGGCTCCTCCCCAAGCACTCGCTCTACACCTTCCACAAGTGGTACGCGCCATGACGATCCCGTTCAATCGCCCGCACCCCACCGGCAAAGAGCTGACCTACATCGCCGAGGCGATTCGCGGCGGAGCGCTCTCTGGCGACGGTCCGTTCACCAAGAAGTGCCACGCGTGGCTGCGCGAGAAGACCGGCGCGAAGGGCGCGCTCCTCACCCACTCGTGCACGGCGGCGCTCGAGATGGGAGCGCTCCTGGCCGAGCTGGGACCGGGCGACGAGGCGATTCTCCCGAGCTTTACCTTCGTGTCGACAGCCAACGCCATCGTACTGCGCGGCGCGACGCCGGTCTTCGTGGACGTGCGCCCCGACACCTTGAACCTCGACGAGACGCTCCTCGAAGCGGCCGTCACGCCGAAGACCAAGGCCATCTTCCCGGTGCACTACGCCGGAGTGGGCGCCGAGATGGACGTCGTGATGGACGTCGCGCGTCGTCACTCGCTCTTCGTGGTCGAGGACGCGGCGCAGGGAGTCGATGCACTCTACAAGGGTCGACCGCTGGGGACGATCGGCGACGTCGGCTGCCTGTCGTTCCACGAGACCAAGAACGTCATCTCCGGCGAGGGCGGCGCGCTCTTGATCCGTGACGAAGCTCGGATGCTTCGCTCGGAGATCCTCCGCGAAAAGGGCACCAATCGCGCGTCGTTCTTCCGCGGTCAGGTCGACAAGTACACCTGGGTCGACGTCGGCTCGTCGTACCTGCCGAGCGAGATCGTGGCCGCGTTCCTCTTGGCGCAGCTCGAGAGCACGGCCGAGATCCAGGGCGAACGCGTGGCCGTGTGGCAAAGGTACTGGGATGCGTTCGCTGCGGCGGAGGCCGAGGGCGTTCTCCGGCGGCCGATCATCCCGGCCCACTGCAAGCACAACGCGCACATGTTCTACGTGCTCGCGCCGTCACTCGCGGCGCGCACCGCCGCCATCGCCGCGCTCAAGGAGAAGGGCTTCCAGGCCGTCTTCCACTACGTGCCGCTCCACTCGGCACCCGCGGGGAAGCGCTACGGGCGTACGGCCGGGCCCATGACGGTGACGGACGACATCTCCGATCGGTTGGTGCGCCTCCCCTTGTGGGTGGGCCTCCCGCCCGCGGCCGTGGACGAGATCTCGGAGATCGTCATCCGCACCTTCCGCGCCCACCGCTGAGCGCGTCTCCAGATCGGTTCCCCTCCGGGCTGTCCTCGGGACAGGCGATTCTGTCCGCGGACACCCAGGCGCGCGTCGAACCTCAATGATCTCGCGAGGCGCCTCCTGGCGCGACGCATGCTGACTCCCCGCTCGATGCGACTGCACGGGGCACGTCACGATCTCCCAGGTACAATCCCGAACATGGCTTCGCAGCCTCTCGATCCTCCGAAGCTCGCGTACGTACGCCCCGTGCAGCCGCTCTTTTTCCCTGAACAAGAGCCGGAGCACGAGCGCTTGGGACAGAACCCGCGTCACTACGATCTGTGCCGCCTCCTCTACGAGGTGCTGGGTCGCCTGGTCCATGACGCCGGCCACGGCGTCTCGTGCGACATGTTCCTCTATTGGGACGCGAAGAATCCCCGTGAGTGCCGCGCGCCCGACGCGGCGCTGAAGCTTGGCCTTGCCCAGACCGACCTCGTGACCCACCTTTCGTGGAAAACGTGGGAGCTCGGCGTGCCCGAGCTCGTCGTCGAGGTGCTCAGCCTGTCGGACACGCGGGAGCGCTGGACGCTCGACGAGAAGCGCGACGCGTACGAGCGGATTGGGGTCGGCGAGCTCGTCGTCTTCGATCTGGATCGGCCGGAGGGAGACCGTCTCCGCATCTGGGATCGCGTCGATGGCGACTTCGTCGAGCGCGTGGTTCGAGAAGAGCGCGCCCCCTGCGTCACCCTCTCGAGAGCGATGGGTGGGCTGGTCGAGTGGCGCGTTGCGCCGATCCATCAGTACCCCGTTGGCCTCCGGTTGCTCCACGACGCCGCGGTCGTGCCCACCGATCACGAGCGCGCGGAGAGCGCGATCACCGCTTCTGCCGCGGCGCGCGCTGACAGAGACGCCGCGCGCGGTGAAGCGGACGTCGCGCGTGCTGACAGAGACGCCGCGCGCGGTGAAGCGGATGCGGCGCGTGCTCGCGTCGCGGAGCTCGAGCGCGAGCTCGCCGCGCGACCGGCCAAGACCTGAGGCTCAGACGAGCGCGGCGCGCATCGCGCGGAGACGGGCGCGAACGTCGCCTTGGGTGTACGCGTGGCGCGTGCTCGCGAGCGCCACCGATACGGGGCGCGGCGCGATCTGACCGGCCTGAGCCCATTCGACTTCTTCGGTCTGGAGCGGCCCGAGCGCGAGCGCGTCGGCGATGGCGTGCGCCCACTCGGCCTTGGTGAAGCGCTCGGTGCCCGTGGCGTGCACGATGCCGTCCACTTCGTCGTCTACGAGGCGCCGCGTGACCTCGGCGAGCCAGGCCGCGTCGGTGGGGCATCCGGCCTGCGCGCGCGGGAGGCGCAGCGTCTCGCCGCGCGCGGCCGCGTCGATCACCCGATAAACGAAGTTCTTGCGACGGCTTTCCGGGCCGAACACCCACGCGGTGCGGAGGACGAGGCTCTGACCGCGAAACGCGAGCAGCTCCTCGACCGCCCGCTTGTCACGCGCGTACACGCTGGGCGGGTGCACCGCGTCGCTCTCCAGGTACGGCGCGGGCTTCTCTCCGTCGAACACGTGATCGGTCGAGTAGAAGACCACGCGGGCCTTGCTCCCGGCGAGGGCGCGCACGACGTTGGTCACCGTCTCCACGTTCTCGCGGCGACTGCGCGCCGGATCGGCCTCGCAGCCGTCGACGTGCGGCCACGCCGACGCGACCACCACCACGTCCGGCCTCGCCTCCGCCAGACCGCGCGCGACGTCGGCGGGCGACGCGAGGTCGAGCGCAACGGTCGCGAGCTCGCGCGGGGTGCGCGCGGCGCCGAGCACCTCGTTCCCGTGCGCGCGGAGCTCGCGAACGAGCGCGCCGCCCACGAGGCCCGACGCCCCGACGACGAGCCAGCGACGCGGCGCGGTCATTTGTGCTTGAGCGCCCAGTCGTAGGGGATCAGCTCGCTGAATGGGTCCATCCGCTCGATCTCGAGCGGATCGTGGGGAATGCTCGCGCAGTTCGCGACGACGGCGGTCTGGGTGCCGACGCCCTTGAAGCCGTTCCAGACGTAGGTCGGCACCTTGACGAGGCAGTGGTTGCCCTCGCCGAGGTAGATCTCCTGGAGCTCGCCGCGCGTCTTCGAGCCCACCCGATCGTCGAAGAGCACGAGCTTGATCATGCCCACCGGGACCGCGTAGTGGATGACCATCTCGCGGTGGAGGTGCCAGCCCTTGATGACGCCGGGGAAGATGAACGAAAAGTAGATCTCGCCGAATCTTTCGAACTCCGGATCGGTGGCCTTGAGCATGTGCATCACCCGACCACGCTCGTCGGGGATGATCTTTCGCGGGCTGATGACGACGCCGTCGATCATGAGAGGGCCTCCGGTTCTCGAGGCGCGACGCTCGCGCGCCCGCGCCCGCCGCGCAAGGGAAAATGGGCGGCGGCGGCCCTCCGGCCTTGGTATGAAGGCCGGGTGACGGAAGGCGCGCGACCGACCACGCTCCCCGTGCGCGCGCTCCTCGCGCTCGCGGCCGGAGTCGTGTTCGACGTGCTCTTGATTCCGTCGCGCGGACACTACCGCGCCGACTCGATGGCGCTCGTGTTCGTGGCGCTCGCGCTCGTGCTCACGCTCGCGTGGGACCTCTTTCGCGCGAACCCGCGCACGGTGGGCGCGGACGCGGCGGCGAACAAGCTCCAGGGCGCACTCTTCTTGCTGGCCGCGAGCGGACTGTTCGACACAAAGCTCGTGGTTGATCCCGAGGGCTCACTCACGTTCTTGCGCGTCCTCGCCGCCGTGAACACCGCGCTCGTGGCCACTTACTACCTCGAAGGGCGCTGGCCGCTCCCCGCTTGGTTCCGCGATGTGCGCTTCGCGGCGTTCGGAGCGGTGCTCCTCGGCGCCGGGATGGAGACCATTCGCCTCGTGCCGCACCCGGCCATCGACGTGTGGACCGTGCAGACCGAGGGCGCGCGCGCGCTCCTCCACGGCGCGAATCCGTTCGAGGTGGTGGCCATGCACGACACGGCGCCGGGCGTCGTGCGCGACGACGTGCCGTACGTGTATCCGCCGTTTCAGGTCTTCGTCACGATCCCCGCGCTTCTCCTCGGCGACGTGCGCTACGCCATGCTGGCCGCGCTCCTCGTGGCCGGATTCGTCATCCGGGCGATTGCGCGAAGGAGCGCCCCGCCCGACCTCCCGGCGTCGCTCGTCGACGCGCCCACGCTCCTCGTGTGGCTCGCACCGAAGCTCCTCTACATCGTGCAGCAGGCGTGGATCGATCCGGTGCAGCTCGCACTCATCGCGATCACCACGCTGCTGCTCGTTCAAGGGCGCGCACGCGCCGCGACGATCGCGCTGGGCTGCGTGCTCGCGGCAAAGCAGACGATGTTCTGGATCATCCCGCTCGCGTACCTGGCCTTCCCGTTCTTGCGCTTCTCCCACTTCGTCGCGATCGGCGCGATCGCGGCCGCTACCTATGTCCCGTTCGCCGCGTGGAACTTCCGCGCGTGGTTCCACGCCAACATCGCGTTCGTGGGCACCCTGCCCGCGCGCGACGACGCGCTCTCGTTCGTGAATTGGGCGTGGCGCGCGCTCCACGTGCGCGTGCCCCACGTGGTGGGCTTCCCGCTCGCGCTCGGCGCCGTCGTGCTGGTGGCCGTGCGCGCGCGCCGCACGCTCCGCGCGTTCGGTGGTGGCCTCGTCGTCACCTACTTCGCGTTCTTCCTCTTCAACAAGTGGACGTTCGCGAACTACTTCTTCCTCTTGGGCGGGCTCTCGTCGATCGCAGCGGCGATGGCGCTCGGGGCGAGAGTCGGAGAGGGAGAGAACGGGGAACAGGCGACCGGCAGCGAGCGACAGGCGATGGAGGCAACGGGCCTCCGCTAGGCGTGGCGGAGCTCGAACTGCATGGGGGTCGAGGCCCAGGCAGGGATGCGAGCGAGCGCGCCGGCGACGCCCACCTTTTGGAGGGCGCGGTAGGAGCGCGCGACGCCGGGATGGCGCTTGGCGAACTCCTCGTCTTCGTCGAGGCGTGAGAGGGCGCGGTGCAAGAGCCCGGTGTGGAACTCGGGCGCGAGGCCGTATTTTTTGGCGAGCTTCTGCACCGTGCCGTAGTCGATGAAGTTGAGCGAGTGCCACAAGGGCACGTTCGACGCGACCTTGGCGCGAAACACCTTGGCCGTCAGCGCAGGCGCGAACGGCACGAGCGGGATGCCGAAGTGCGGCTCGTATGGCACGAGATAGTTGGGGCACGAATGAATCATCTCGCCGCCCGGGGCGAGCAGCTCGGCCATGCGCGCGAACGCGGCGTCGAGGTGATCGATGTGCTCGAGCACGTTCACGGAGAAGATGAGGCCGAACGTGCCGTGCTCGTCGGACGTGGCGTCGACCACGCTCTTTTCGATGCGCGGGAGGCCGAGATCGCGCGTGGCGTCGGCCACGGCGCGCGCCGCCACCGAGAAGAAGTCGAAGCCGAGCCCGACCGGCTCGAGCCCGGTGATGTCGTGCCCCTCGCTCTTCAAGAACGCGGAGAGGACGCCAACGCCGCTGCCGACCTCGAGGATTCGCTTTCCGCGCGCCCGCTCCAAGTACGGCGCGACGACGGCGAGGCCGGCGTGCGCCTCGTTCAAATACATGTCGAGCAGGCCGAGCACTTTCTCCTCGCCCCAGCCGAGCTTGTCGGCGACCGGACGCGCGAATTCCGGATCGCGGAAGCGCTGCAAGAACGAGGTGAGGCGGCGGTCCAAATCGGCGGGGGCGGAAGGCATCGCGTTCGCGCGCGAGTCTCGCAGCGCGGCCGGGCCCAGGCAACGGTCCCGAGCACGAACGCGCGTCTCGTCGCACGGCGCGGCGGGTGCTAGGTTGCGCGCCGCGCCATGGCCACCCCCGTCGCTCTTTGCCGCATCTGCGGCGCCCGTGATCTCGAGCCCGTCGTCTCTTTGGGCGACATGCCGCCGGTGAACAGCTTCCTCGCCAACGAAGCCGAGATCGCGCGTGAGGGGCGTTACCCGCTCGCGCTCGTGTACTGCGCGGCGTGCACCCACGTGCAGCTCACGCACATGCTCGATCCGCGCGACGTGTTCACCGACTACATCTACTTCTCGTCGATGTCCGAAACCGTGGTGCGCCACGGCGAGGCCCTCGCCGCCCGCTACGCCAAGGAGCTCGCGCTCGCGCCGGGCGATCTGGTGGCCGAGCTCGCGTCGAATGATGGGTGCATCTTGAAGCCATTTCGCGCGCACGCGCGCGTCTTCGGCGTGGAGCCGGCCAAGAACATCGCCGAGGTCGCGAATCGCGAGGGTGTGCCCACCCTCGCCGACTTCTTCCACACGGGGACCGCCGCGAAGGTTCGCGCCGAGCACGGGCCGGCGCGGCTCGTCATGGCCCGCAACGTCGTCGCGCACGTGCCGGAGGTCGTCGACTTCTGCCGCGGCGTCGCGCACTGGCTCGCCGACGACGGCGTCTTCCACATGGAGGCGCCGTACCTCCGCGACATGCTCGCCCACCTCGAGTTCGACACCATCTACCACGAGCACCTGTCGTACTTCTCGGTGACCGCGCTCGCGCGCCTCTTCGACGAGGCCGGCCTCGTGCTCTGGGACGTGGAAGAGCTCGGGCTCCACGGCGGCTCGGTCATCGCGCGCGGCAAGAAGAAGGGCCACGCGACGCCGAAGCCGAGCGTCGCTGCGTTCATCGACGCAGAGCGTGCGCAGGGGCTCGTCCCCGGGAAGGCTGGCGTACCCCCCGTGCTCGCGGCGTTCGCCGAGGGTACGCGGCGCCTCAAGACGGAAATCCCGACGGCGCTCGGCGCGCTCAAGGCCCAGGGGAAGAAGCTCGCTGCGTACGGCGCGGCAGCGAAGGGCGTCGTCCTCCTCAACTACTGCGGGGTCGGACGAGAGACCCTCGACTTCGTGGCTGACCGCAGCCCGTACAAGCAGGGCAAGCTCATGCCGGGCGTGCACCTCCCGGTGGTCGCGCCCGACCAGGTGATGGCCGAGCGCCCGGACGTGCTCGTGGTCCTCGCGTGGAACTTCTTCGACGAGATCCGAAAGCAGCTCGCTCCGTACGAGGCGGCGGGCGGGAAGTTCCTTCTCCCCGTTCCCGCGCCGCGCCTCGTGTGACGGTCGATCAGGAAGCGTTGACGGAGAGCGTGTCGCGCTTCTGGGCCAGATCCCAGAACTGTCCGGCAATGGCGTCCGGCTCGAGGGTGGCGTTGCCACGATCGAAGGCCGTGCCCTTCACGAGGCCGAGCACCATCACCTGACCCACGTAGATGCCGTCGCTGCGGAGACGCTCGGCGAGCAGACCCACGAGCTTGTGCTTGGCGGCGTTGGCGAGCGCCAGACCCATCGATTGGAACTGGACGGCCACCTCGTTCATCTTCGGATCAAGCAGGCCGAACCCGCCGTTGGTCACGAGGACGGCGCCCTTCTGCGCCTTGAGATCGGCGTGGGCTGCCTGCACGGCGCTGATGAGGCTCGTCGTGGCGATGCCGACCGCAGCGGTGATGGCCGCTGCGTCTGCGGTGAGCAGATCGCCCGCCACGCCGGCGTACGCGTTCCAGTGAATCGCGCCGATGGGTCCGAGCTTCGCCTGCGCCTTCGCGACCACTCCCGTAACCGCGGCCGGATCCGTGAGGTCCGCCATGAAGGAGCTCGCCGTTACGCCCGCCTTGGCGAGCTCCGCTTCCGCGGACGCGAGCTTGTCGGCGCTCCGCGCGACGAGCGCGACGCTCCAGCCTTCGCGACCAAAGCGGCGCGCGACGGCGTGCGAGATTCCCGGACCCGAGCCACAAACCAAGATCGTCTTCGACATGACGGCGAGCTTGCCACGGCGCTACGCGACGTCACGCGCAATGTCTGCGCGCGCAATCGTTGCGCGGAAGCGCCCGACCGCTCAGGCGAGTCGCGCCGCAACCGTGATCGCGGCGGCGCGGTTCTTCGCCGAGAGCGCGGCCTCGACCGGCACGGAGGCCGCGAACACGGGCGCGCCCAGCGCGATCGAAGCACCGAGATGCGCGAGCGACTCGCCGCGCGGCATCCCCGCGAGCGCGCCACGATCCTTCACGAGCTCGAACAGGAAGTTCTTGTGGGGCAGAACGCGATTGAGCACGCTCTGCACCCAGCCGCTCGTCCCGTACTCGGGCAAGAACGGCTGCTCTTGAGCGAGCCCGAGTCCGGCCGCCTTGAGCGTGGAGACAAGCGTCTCGGGCTCGAAGTGGATCAGGTGACGCGGCGGATCGAGGTGGAACCAGCCGCCCTTGAAGAGCTCGCTCTGCGTGCTCGCGAAGTTGGGCACCGAGATCACCATGGCGCCACCGGGCGCGAGGTGCGGGGTCAAAGCGCGCAGGAGCTCGATGGGCTTCTTCACGTGCTCGAGCACGTGCCAGAGCGTGATGACGTCGAACTGCCCGAGCTCCGACTTGGCATCTTCGAGCGGCTTTCGGAGGAGCGTGAGGCCTGGCTCGTTCGTGGGAGCGCCGAGACTGAAGGGCTCGAGGCCGACCACGTCGTAGCCTTCGTGGGCCATGAAGCGCGCGAAGGCGCCGCTGCCGCAGCCGTAGTCGAGGAGGCGCGGCGTTTGGTTGCTCGGGACGCGCGTGACCTTCTTCACGAAGCCCGCGCGCTGCCGCAAAAAGAGCGAGAGCGCCTGGCGCACGCTCTTCTGCGACGGGGTGTCGGATTGCTCGAACGCCGGGTAGAGCTGATCGGGCGGCGGCGCCTTGCGATCGTCGGTGAAGACGAGCCCGCACTCGCTGCAGCGACGAATGGGGTAGCCGTTCCACGAAGTGAACACGAAGCCGTGCTCGCGCGAGCCGCAGCTCAGACAGGTGAGAGATTCGCTGCCGCTCATGACTCGCTCCGGTACGACGAAAGCTTCTCGTCGACCACGTAAAGGGGAAGACCGACCACGTCCTTGTAGACCCGCGCGAGGTAGATGCCGAGCGCGCCGAACGCGAGGAGCACCCAGCCCATTTGCAGGATGACGAACGCGATGAGGATGCTCTCCGCGCGGCCCAAGCCCACCTTGGGCCCGAGCACGCCCACGAGCACCGCGAGCACGAAGTTCACGAGGAAGAAGGTGACGCCGACGTAAGCGAGGATGCGGAGCGGCAACGTCGACGACGACAGGATGCCGGCCACGCCGAAGCGCGCCGCCCCGAGCAGGTTGTAGTGCGTCTCGCCGATGATGCGCTTTTCGCGCTTGTACGGGATGCCCTCGCGCTTGAAGCCGACGAAGCCGACTTGCCCGCGCACGAACGGAAACGTCGACTTGGTGGCGAGCGCGGCGTCGCGGACGCGCTTGTCGACCAAGAAGAACTCCGCCATGTCGAGGATGATCTCGTGGTCGGCGACGCGGCGCGTGCCGCGGTAGAAGAGCTTGCGGCCGACGTGCATGAGGTAAAACTCCTCACGCTTGTCGCGGAGGCCGTAGACCACGTCGACCCCATCGAGCCAGCGCTCGATGAAGCGCGGGATCATCTCCGGCGGATCTTCGCAGTCGACGTCGATGTTGCCCACCGCGTCGCCGGTCGCGTGGCGCATGCCGCCCGTGATCGACGCTTGGTAGCCGTAGTTTCGGCTGAACGTGATGTAGCGAACGCTCGGGTCCTTCGCCTGGATCTCGCGGATGATGTCGAGCGTGCGATCGACGCTCCGATTGTTGACGAAGAGGAGCTCGATCTCGACCTTGTCGAGCACCGGCGCGATGGCCTTCTTGAAGCGCTCGTAAAAGAGCGGGACGGCCTTCTCCTCGTTGAAGACCGGGCACACGATGGTGACGCGGGGTCGCTCGCGGGGGCCGTCCTCAGCCATGGTCGGGCGGCCTTCTACCATGAAGCCCCGGCGTCCGCCCGGTCTCGCATTGCCCCCCGCGGGCGGGCGCGGTAGCACCGCTCGAACGTCGCGCGGGGGCCGAAAAATCCCGGGCGGCAACCCGAGCGCGACCATGAAAGCCGTCATTCTCTGCGGAGGCCAAGGCACCCGCATCCGCGACGCCAACGAATCGCTCCCCAAGCCGATGCTGGGCATCGGCGGCAAGCCCATCGTCTGGCACATCATGAAGGGCTTCGCGGCCCACGGTGTGAGCGAGTTCGTGCTGTGCCTCGGCTACAAGGGTTGGCTCATCAAAGAGTTCTTCCTGAACTACCGCGCCATGACGACCGACCTCACCGTGCGGCTCGGCCAAGAGCGCGCGGTCGAGTTCCACGCCGCCGGCAACGCGGCGAGCGCCGCCGAAGAGGACTGGAACGTCACGCTCGCCGAGACCGGCGAGGAAACGATGACCGGCGGGCGCGTCGCGGCGATCCAACGCTACGTCGCGAACGACGATCTGTTTCTGCTCACCTACGGCGACGGCGTGTGCGACGTGGACATCGGCGCTTTGATTCGCTTCCACCGCGCGCACGGGAAGGTCGCGACCGTCACCGCGGTGCGCCCGCCCGGCCGCTTCGGCGAGATGGGCCTATCGGGCGACCTCGTGTCCGAGTTCAACGAGAAGCCCCAGGCCACCGAGGGCTACATCAACGGCGGCTTCTTCGTCTTCGACGCCAAGCGCGCCTTTTCGTATTTCGGCACGAACCCCAAGACAGTGCTCGAGCGAGAGCCCATGCAGCGCCTCGCCAAGGACGGCGAGCTCGTGGCGTACCGGCACCAAGGCTTCTGGCAGCCGATGGACACGCTGCGCGAGTACCTCCTCTTGAACGATCTCTGGGCGCAGGGCAAAGCGCCCTGGAAGACCTGGTCGTGAGCGCCACCGCGCAGACGCTCGGCGCCGCGTACGCCAAGAAGAAGGTGCTCGTCACCGGGCACACGGGCTTCAAGGGCGCTTGGCTCACGACGTGGCTCGCCGACCTCGGCGCCGACGTCGTCGGGTACGCGCTCGCGCCCGAGACGACGCCGTCGCTGTTCGCGCTCGCCGCGCTCACCGAGATCTGCACCCACCACGAGGGCGACGTGCGCGACCTGGACCGCGTGACCGCGCTCGTGCGCGACGCGCGCCCGGACTACCTCTTTCACCTCGCCGCGCAGGCGCTGGTGCGCCCGAGCTACGAAGCGCCCGTCGACACCTTCGCCACCAACGTGATGGGCACGGCCAACGTGCTCGAGGCCGTGCGTCGCGCAGGCGCGCCCACCACCGTCGTCGTGGTGACCACCGACAAGTGCTACGAGAACCGCGAGTGGGTGCACGGCTATCGGGAAGAGGACCCGATGGGCGGGCACGATCCTTACTCGGCCAGCAAAGGCGCGGCCGAGCTCGTGACCGCGAGCTTTCGGCGCTCGTATTTTCCACCGAGCGAGCTCGCGCGGCACGGCGTGGCGGTGGCCACGGCGCGCGCCGGCAACGTGATCGGCGGCGGCGACTGGTCCAAAGATCGCCTCGTGCCCGACATCGTGGCAGCGCTCTCCGCGGGGCGCCCCATTCCGGTTCGAAACCCGCGCTCGGTGCGCCCGTGGCAGCACGTGCTCGAGCCGCTCTACGGCTATCTGCTCCTGGGCGCCAAGATGCGCGAGCGGCCGACGGTGCACGCGAGCGCGTACAACTTCGGACCGAGCTTTTCGGCGAGCGCGACGGTGCGTGAGATGGTCGAGGCTTTCATCGCGGCGTGGGGCGACGGCGCCTGGGAAGACAAGAGCGACCCGAGCGCCCTCCACGAGGCGGCGCTCCTCCGCCTCTCGATCGACAAGGCGCACGCGGAGCTCGGCTTCACGCCGCGCTGGGACGCGCGCACCACCATCGCGGCGACGGTCGACTGGTACCGGGCCCACGCGCGCGGCACCTCGGGTCGCGATCTCCGCGCGATGACCCTCGCGCAAATCCGCGCCTACGCCGCAGCCGACTGACGCGCGACGCTGCCCGTCACAGGAACTGACCCAAGTCTCCGCACCCGGGCGAGGCCCACTCGCCGCGGTCGCTCATGTCTCCGCAGACGTGCGGCCAGATCGGCTCGACGTCGCCGTCTGCGCCGCCGACCACGTCGGCGAGGCTCTCGAGATCGAGGTCAAGCAAGGTCACGTCATTCGTCTTCATCGAAAGTCTCTCCTGGCTGTCGCCGCGTTCATTCGCCGGGCGCGCACAAGGCGACGTTGCAGCGCGCGTGCCGAGCCGCTCACCGCCGTGAAAGCGAAGCCAGCCCACGTTCCAAGACGGTCCACGCGGACCAATCGTCCGTGGAGGGACAAGACGACCCCGCCGAGCCTTCCTGAACCCGCCACCCTCGCGCCTGGAGCGCCAGCTGGCGCCGGCTGCAATTGACCGACCGCGCCAAGGCTGGCGCCAACCGGGCAGCGCCTCACGAACCGCCGAGATGACGGCGCACCAGGCGCACGGGGCGGTCGAGGAGAGCGGGCGCGGCCCAGCGCTTGCTCACAGGGTGGTCACGGCACTCTCGCCGTCCCCTGATGATTGGAATTTACATGCATCGCTTCTCCTCCCCCTCGCCCGCCGCTTCCCTCGCCTCGCTCGAGGCGCTCGACGAGCTCGCGCTCGACGGAGTGGTCGGTGGTGGCTCCGACGATGACAACGACGACGGCTACTACAACTGGGGCGACACCGAACGAAACGGCCACGGCTACGACATGGTCTGCCCGGACCCCGACGCACCCGGCGGGATGAGCTGGCGCGACATCGGCTCGACGTGATGGGACGCGCGCGTCTCGTCGTGCTCGCGGCGTTCGTCATCGGTGTTGTCGGATGCACGCCGAGCAGCCGCGCGCCCGACGACGACGACGACACGGCTGCCATCGTCGGCGACGACCTTGCGGACAGCGAGCGCCCGGGCGTTGTGGCGCTCGAGATCCGCAAGGCCGAAGGACTCTTCACCTGCACCGGCACCTTGATCGGTCGACACACCGTCGTCACCGCGCGCCACTGCCTGGCGGGCGCGACCGACGGGGACCGGTGCGACGTGGTCGTGCTCGTCGACCGCGCGGGCCGGGGGACGTTCGACCCTGCCACCCCGCGCTTCCCCGCGACGCGCTGCCATCTGCGCGAGGCGCGCGCCGTCCTCGACGCCGACGACGACATCGCGACGATCGGGCTCGCCGAGGGGGTCAGCGACGTAGCGCTCGCGGAGCTCGCCAGCGCGACGCCATCGTCGGGGCCCTTCACCGTGTACGGATACGGCTCGTTCGGAGCCGCGCCGCGTTTCGGCACGCGCTGCGGCGCCAAGTCCGACGGTCACAAGCGGAAGGCGACGTACGACGGTTCGTTCGCCATCCGGTTCGCCCAGTCGACCTGCCCTGGCGACTCGGGGGGGCCGCACTTCCTCGGCGCGACGTCGCTCTTGATCGGGCTCACCAGCGCCGGGTTCGCCGCTGGTGCCGCCTACGAGCTGAACACTCCGATCGCGCCACATCGGCGCTGGCTCGTGGATCGCCTCGCGGACTACGGAGACGCCGCGGAGCCCTGAGGCCGCGTCCGCGCTAACGCTCGAGCAGCACGGCTCGTCGGCCATCGGCTGCGTCCGCGACGTCGGCCCGCCGCAGCCCGGAGCGCGCACGCTCAGTCGCAGGTGAAGTCGTCGCTCCCCGGCACGCCGCTGTCGGCGGAGCACCGGGACACGACCGGATCCGGGGCGTACGTGTTCGTGCTCAATCGAACCGCAACCGCCTCGATCTTGAGCGCGTACGACAGCGCGTCGCACGGCTCGCTCGCTGGCGCTCCCGCCCGCGGCATGTCGAGCTCCGCGCACACCCGATGTCGAATATCGGGCCACAATGTCCCCAAACAAAGCGGGGGGTCCGGTGCCATGCGCTGCTCCCCGAGCACACGGAGGAAGGCGCTCGCGGTGACGCGACCCCCGACCGTCGCCTCGAGCTTCATCGGTGTCGCTCCGTTCGCGGGACGGATCGACGCTTCTAGGTACTCGCCTTGGGCCTCGACGTAGCGCGTGCCGTACGCGATCCATTCCTCGTGGGGCTCGCTCACCACGAGTCGACCACCGGTCACGTAGCCGTGCACGGTGCGGAGCGGCGTCCCGAGCGCGACGTGCGTGTTGTCGCCTTGAAACGTGTCGCAGCCATTGAGCAGCACGGCGGGCAGCGCCCCGCCGTCGAGCGCCGACGGATCAGGCGGACACTCATTGACCGCACCGTCCGCGCGCGCGGGAAACATGACGAAGGTCACGTCGGAGTCTTCGGCCGTGCCGTCGTAACCGAGCACGCCGAGCACGAGCGCGCTCGTGCCGGCCCGCATGCGGTCGCTGTACTTGTCGAGATCGATCGAGAGGCCCGATCGATCGCGCGCGACCAACATCCCGTTGTCGACGCCGCGATCGCCATCGCAATACGGCCCGGCGCCGCGCGGCACGCACGCCATGCGGGGCGCAGCGGAGCCTTCGCAGCGGCTGTCGACGCAATCGAGATCGAAGCCGTCGGCCACGAGCTCCGCCGCCGTCAGCACGAAGTAGTACGCCGCGCCCGCGCCTTGCTGGGTCGGTGCACCGGGCGGAGCCGGCAGCCGCCCGCACGCCCCGCCGTCGACCGGGCGCGGCGGATCGGCCTCCGCTTGCGCGTCGCCCGCGTCGTCCGCGGCGACCGGCGGGACGATCTCCACGTCGAGGGGCACGAGCCACTGACACGCCGCCAGCGTCGCCGCGAGCCCTGCGGCGCAAGCGGCGCGCATGGCGTTCGGTACTCGTCCTCGGGCGCGAAGATCCGACATGACAGGCTTGGGCCATCGTACAGGGGCTTTTCTGCAATTGCGCGGCGGGCCGGTGGAGGGCGGCGACGGCCTCGAACGCCGCATGCACGGCGGCGTCTATTTCAACTCAGTTGCGATAGAGCGGTACGAACGGCCACCCGCCCGCCGGTTCGGGGTGTATTCCCGGCGCGAATGGACCACGCCTTCCGAGGCGCGAACGCGCGTGGCAGAAGGCGCGCATGCGCGCTCTCACCGTTCGCTTCCTCGCCTATTCCGTCATCATCGGGCTGACCGGTCTCTCCTCCGCGGCGGGCTGCTCCGACGCGACGAACACGGCGGTGCCAGGCGGAGGCGACGCCGAAGCCGACGATCAAGGCGACGACGACGCGAGCGCGGAGAGCGACGCACGCGCTTCGACGGACGCGGGAACGAAAAAGAAGGACGGCGGCACGAGCACAGACGACGCGGGAGCGACGGCGAGCGACGCCGCGGGCAACCAGCCCATCGCGACCAACGTGCCGGACGGCGTTGGGTTCCTCATGGTCGACTTCGGCGGCGGGCGGCCTCTTCCCCAGTGCACCGCGACTTTGATCTCGCCCACGCGCATCGTGTCGAGCCACACGTGCTTCGCCACGCGCCCGTACGGCGGCACCGTCGCGAACAACCACTTCGCGTTGGCCAAAGACGTGAACAATTCGGCCAACTGGATCGAGGTCACCAAGTCGACGGATTACAAGGGCCGCTCGCTCATGGAGCTCGCGCAGCCGCTGAACGGCGTGGCGCCCGTGAGCCTGCCGGCTGGGCCCCTCGTGGCGAGCGACGTGGGCGCGACGTTCGTCACCGTGCACGGCGTCGGCGCGGACATCGACGGTTCCATTCCCCCGGGGGTCACCGAAACCCTCGCCGGCTCGACGACCGTGCTGCGCGCCCTCGGCTCCGGCCAGCCGATGAAGACGGTCTATCCGACGTTCTCCGGCTTCGTTAACGCGTACACCGACGTGTCCTTCGAGCGGAGCGACTACCTGACCGCCGGCGAATACGACACCTACAGCAACCCGGCCCCCATTTGGCAGCGCCCCCTCCTCGGCAAGTACGACATGTTCACGAGTGGCCCGAACGAGGCCGCGATCGGCGGCAACGATCTGTCGACGCGCGGCGCTCCGCTCTTGCGCGCCAAGGGCCAAGGCTACGAGCTCGTCGGCGTGCTCTACGATCCCATCTCGGCGGGCAGCAAGACCGTCACGCCCTACGTCCTCGGCGCGTACTACGCGGCCCTCCCCGCCGACACGATCGCGATGCTCAAAGGAAACGGCGCGAGCGCCGACAACTGCGGAGACATCCAGGAGGACAAGGGAGTGTGCAGAAACGGCTTCGCCCTGAACTGCGGCGTCTTCGGCGGCACCGAGATCCCCTTCGGCACGCAGGCGGGCCTCTTCTGCGGCCAAGCCTCGCAGTGCGTGGTGAAGCCCTTCGCGACCGATCCGCAGAAGTCGTTCTCTCAATGCCTGTGAGCCGATAGCCGGGCACACGAGCGCCCCGCGCCGCCGAGCGTCTACCAATTGCCGCGCGCGGGCGGGCGGGTTAGCACGGGGCTAGCGTGAAGGTTCTCGAGCGCATACGGGCCGCCACCGAGCGCGCCCCGTTCAAGAGCATTGCCTACGTGATCCTGCCGCTCGCGGCGATCCCGCGCCTCTGGCAGATGATCTTCGATCAGGGAGTGTTCTGGCCCGACGAGATCTTCCAAACCCTCGAGCAAGCGCACCGTCTCGCGTTCGGCTACGGCTGGACGCCCTGGGAGTTCCGCGACGGCGCACGCTCCTGGGCCTTTGCGGGCATCCTCGGGCTCGTCCTCAAGCTGGCGTCGTTCGTGGGCCTCACCAAGAGTGGAATCGGCGTCGTCATGACGGTACGCACGGTGATGCTCGCGCTCGCGCTCGCCGGCGTGCACGCGACCATGCGCATCGGCGAGCGGGTGGGCGGCTCCCTCGGCGCGCTCCTCGCCGGCACGAGCGTGGCCGTATGCCCGGCGCTCATCGTCTATGGAACGCGCTGCATGACGGAGATGGCGTCGGGGCCGCTCCTCGCGATCGCGGCCATGCTCGTCATGGAGGGGACGTGGAAGCGCGCGTGGTTCGCCGCGCTCCTCGCGTCACTGTCGATCTTCTTTCGGTACCAGAACGGCATGTTCGCGCTCACGCTGTTCGTCTACCTGTTCTTCAATCGGCACTGGAAGGCCTCGCTGATGTACGCGCTCGGCGGCCTCCTCGGCGGCGCGCTCGGCGGTCTCCTCGACAAGCTCACCTGGGGACACTTCTTCCACTCGTTCTTGGTCTACTGGAAGTTCAACTACGTCGAGGGTCAGGCCGCGCGCTGGGGCGTCGACGCGTTCGACTACTACTTCGAGACCATCCATCGCTCGTTCGGGCCGGCGATGTGGATCCTCATCGTGGGCTTCGTGCTCTCGTTCCGGAAGCAGCGCATCCTGCCGCTCCTCTGCATCGGGAACCTCCTCGTGCACGCCAAGATCCCGCACAAGGAGTTCCGCTTCTTGATGCCGATGGTGCCGCTCGCGCTGGGCCTCGCGGGAGGCGGCCTGGGGTGGGCGCTCGGCGGCCTCTTGCGCGCTCCGAGTGACGCGAACGACGACGGCGCGAAGCCGCTCGGGCGCTTTCAGCGCCTCCGCGCGCTGACCGGCGGGTGGGTGGCGACCGGCCTCGCGATCTCGCTCGGGGTCCTCCTCGCGCGAAAGGCGCAGACGATCACGTTCGCCGACATGGGCCAGTTCCGACTCGGACGCGAGGACGGGTGGGCGCCGTGGAACCACGAGGCGGGCCCGAACTACGCGTACTGGGAGGCCGGTCGGCACGACGACCTCTGCGGCATCATCACCATCGGAACGCCCCTCATCTCGGCGGGTGGGTACAGCTACCTGCACAAGAACGTCCCGATGTACGGGAGCCTCTCGCAGTTCGACCTCTCGGGCGCGAACTACATCGCGGCGCCACGCCTCATGCCGCCGCCGCTCGGCTACAGCCTCGTCAAGAGCTTCACCCTGCCGGTCCGCGACTTCGCGCGCTCCGACGGCCGCATGTGGCCGGGGCCAACCTACGACTACGTCCTCTTCCGTCGCGATGGCGCGTGCGCGGCGCCGCCGCCGTGGTGGAGCGCGACCTTCCCGTGACCGGGCGACGCTGCCCGCGCCCTGCGATTGTGCGGGAAAGGTGATGGGATGCGCGATGATGCTTGACGCGTTTCGCTGCGCGAACTAGTTACCGCGTCGCTTTCTTTTCGGGCCAATAGCTCAATTGGTAGAGCAGCGGACTCTTAATCCGTTGGCTCTCGGTTCAAGTCCGAGTTGGCCCACTCCTCAAACGCCGCGCGGCTTCCAAGCCGGGCGGCGTTCGTGCTTTCGGCGCCGCGGGACTTTATCCAGCGCGCAGGCAGGCGCGGGCGGCGCCGCGCGTACGAGGCGGCATGACCCGAACCGTGCCCGCCGTTTGCCTCGCGCTCTCTTTGGCCGCCCTCGTGCCCGCGTGCAGCGCGGACGCCGGCGATGACGCGACCGACGACGCCGCGGAGCTCTCAGTGCCGAATGCGGCTCGTCTGGGTGGCCTCGTCTACGGCGACACAGCCACCACCCAAACCACGAGCTCGCCGCGCTACCGCGCCTGGAGCTTCTCCGGCTCGTCTGGCGACGACATCGAAATCCACGCGACGTCGCCTGACGGTGATCCCGTGCTCTGGCTCACCGGCGCTTCGTTCGGTGCCATCGAGCGTGCAGACGACGTCTCGCCGACCGATCGCAGCGCGGTGATTCGTCGCAAGCTCTCCCGGACCGGTACGTACTGGATCGTGGTCGCCGAAGCGAAGCGCTACCCGGCGACCATCAACGTCACACTCGCGAAGCACGACGCAACTCAAGGCTCAGGGGCGGACGCGGTGGACAGCGGCGTGACCCAAGCCGCCGGGCCTCGCCTGGGGAGCTGCCCCAACTCGAACGCGATGGACTGCTTTCGGCTCGCGGGCACTTGCTACGACCACTTCGCGTGCCCGCTTCAAGGCCACAGCTTCGTCACCAAGCTGAACTCCGCGACGTTCCATTTCACGGATGGCTGGCTCGTGAGCGAGCCGGCCGACCCCTTCGACTACGGCATGGCGAGCGGCGACGACTTGCGCGAGTCGTTCAAGAATGGACGCGCCCTTCGCGTCGACGGGCAGGAGCATCCGGTCGGCTCGACCTTTCACCAGAACGACGTCTACGCCACGGCGACCGCGAGCGGAGGCAAGGTCAGTGTCTCGATTCGGGTGGTGGCGCACCCGGGCAGCCCGTACACGGCAAAGACGTGCAACGTGCCCGACTACGCGACCGCGGGCGGCTTCTGCGAGCTCACGAACGTTCCCTGAGCCGCTGGCCGGCGGCTACTCGGCGCGGACGTTCGCGACGGTCATCACGACCTCGCGGCGCTCGCCGGCCTTCTCCACCGAGAGCTTCCCGGTGGCGACGACCCGCTTGCCCACGAGCGCCGGCGCGGGGCGGAGCTCGATGCTCCCCGCCATCACGACCGGCGGGCCCGAGAGCGGCGTGGAGCCTTCCGGCGCCACGCACACCGAGCCCTCGAGCGAGAGGAGCGCGTACTTCTCGCCGGGCTTGGCCGTGTCTTCGTTGCGCGTCGTCTCGAGGAGCTTGCCGCGGATCACGACCCCGTCCTTGCCCAGCGGGAGGCAGTCTCGATGCTCGGGAGAGAACCGCTTCAAGCCCTCGAAGACGCGCGTCCAGTCCGCCCGGGTCAGCTCGAAGAAGTCACCGCCCGTGCTGCCCTTCACGCCGAGGCGCTTCTCGCCCGCGGCGCTCGTGATCGTTGCGTCGAGCGGCCCGCCGGGCGGCGGCGGGGGCGCGCCCTTGAGCGACGGCAGACAGAGGCCGCCGAGGAGCGCATCGACCTCCGCGTGCTCCGCGGCCGACAACGTGACCGACTTCGGCGCCGGCCACGTGTAGACCTTCTCGGTCATCGTGCGCTTCGCGCGATCGTACGAAAGCTCCTCGTACATCGATCGATAGCGAAAGACGGAGTCCGCGTCGGTCCACACGCGCACGCAGCCGGCGGGAACGGACGAACCGCTCGCTGAAGTCGCCACGGGAGGCGCGGGCGCGCTCGAGGTCGCTGCGGCCGTGGGCGCCGGCGTCGGTGACGAAGGCGTGCACGCGCCGATCGTGGCCGTGACGGCGAGGAGCTTGGCGTAGACGTCACGCATCGCGCTCTACTCCAGCCAGTTGTTCTGAACGTGGCGTCGCGCCATGAGCACCGTGACGATGCCGAAGACGTGGACGACGACCTTCACCGCCTGGAGAGCGACGAAGAACCCTTGCGAGGTCGCGACCTGCATCACGGCGACGACGCCGCCGACGCCATGCAGCCATAGGAGGGAGCGAATGGCGCGCGCCTCGCCCTTCAACATTTGCACTCCGCGCGTCGCGTAGAGAGCGATGAGGATGACCGGAAGGATCAGGTTCGTCGCGCCCACCGAGCCCATCGCGGCGCCGAACGCGAGGAGCGCCGTGAGGAGCGCCCAGTACGCGGCCGCACCCCAGGCGCCGAGCGCCGCGAGGAGGAGCGGAGTCTTGCTGACCGGACGGGCGTTCTCCACCGCGACGGCGCGCGGCGGCTCGTATGGGTTCATGGCCATCCGGCCAGCGTATCGCGACCGGTCAGCCCGGAGATACGGCCTTCAGCAGCACGTCAGGGCCCGGAGAACCCTGGATAGAGAACGCGGTAGTTCGTCGCCGATCCGGGCACGCTCTCTCCCGTCGGCTCGTACGAGACGCCCTCGATCTCGGGCGCCGCGTCGCGCACCGCCGACGTGACGAGGATCTCGTTCGCGCGCGCGGTGTCCTCGCCCAGCTTCGACGCCGCGTTGACCTCTTGGCCATACACGTCACGGTCACCGATGCGGAGGATGCGACCGAAACCCACGCCCGCGCACAAGAGCACGCGGTCCTCTTCGTGCCGACCGCGGTTGTACTCGCGACACGCGTGCTGCATCTCGACGAGGCATCGCACGGCGGCAGCCGGGCGCTTGAAGATGAGGAGGAAGCTGTCGGCCTCGACCTTCACGAGGATGCCGTCGTGCCGCGCGGCGATCGGCAAGAGGAGGCGCTTCTGCTCGAAGATGATCTGGAGAAAGTGCACGATCCCGAACGCGGCCACCTGACGGCTGAAGCCCGAGAGATCGGTGAATACGATCGCCCACTCTTCGCCGAACAGGTCCCAGATGCGCTCGTCGATGCGAGCGATCTCCGCGGGCGAGATGCCGGGCCGGCTCCGCTCTTCGATCAGCTTCCAGAGGCGAACCTCGGACCCCTCGAGATCGCGATCGTCGTAGGTCATGCGCCGATTCTATCTCAGAGCCCCGAAGCGCCGGACGTGGCGTTCGGCAACAGGATCGCGCATGCCCCAGTCTCGGTGCACACTCCGCGAAACGTCGCGTGTCTCCGCTCGGCGACGAGAGGCACGAGTCCTGCCTCGAAGGGACTCATGCTGCGCGCGGCCCTTGGTTTAATCGGCTTCTCGGCGCTCGTCGCGTGCTCTTCGGGAGGAGACGCCGCGGGCGCGAGCACCTCTGCGCTGGCGGAAGGTGCGAACGACGGCGAGTCGTGCCAGGCGACGCTCCACTTCCTCCAAAAGGACGCGTACGCGAACTACGCCGGGCGTCGCTCGACGCTCCTTCCGCCCCACACAACCACGCGGGTCGTCGTGGAGTGCACGCCCGCCCAAGGCGGCGCAGCGGAGACCGTCGCCGTCGTCGATCACGAGAACCACGGTACGCCGCCGGACAAGAAGGACGACCGCGGGCGAACCATTCTGGACGAGACCGCACACCGCACGGTCAAGGGCACACGCGCCGAGCTTACGGCGCTCGCCGACTCGCTGCGCGACTGTTCGTGCGACGGCCCGGGCGGCACGAAGTTCCTGAACGCCGACGCGCGCGACGACGGCCTCCTCGCCGCCGTGGCGCAAGAGCTGAGCGGCGGGACCGGCTGCACCGATCTCGTACGCGCGCTGCTCACGCCGGGCGAGGACCTCGGCGACCGCATCGCGGGCCTCGCCGAAGGCTGTCACCCGCCGCCGCCGAATACGCTCTCGTCGATCTTCGCGCGCGCCGTCTCCGATCAAGTGACGGCGCGGGGCGACGTCCCGAGCGCCTATCACGTGTGCAACAACGACGCGAAGCTCCAGACCGAGCTCTTCACGTCGTTCGAACGAACGCACGTCGTCGGTCGCTGCGCGAGCACCTCCGACGTGTGCAAAGGGCCGAGCTTCCGCCTCGACCCGCCCGCGAGCACGCCCGCCGCTCCGTGACGATGCGCGACGCGCTACGCTCGAACGGGTGAACGACGACGAGCTCCTCGATCGCGTGAGCGGCTGCATTCTCGGTCTCGCCATCGGCGACGCGCTAGGTTTCCCGACCGAGTTCCGGCGACGCGACGCCATCGTGGCTGCGTTCCCACCATCGGGGGTCGACGACTTCGTCGCGCTGCACGATCCGCGCTGGCCGCCGCGACCGCTCATCTTGGGCCGCGCGCATCCGCCCGGGACGTACAGCGACGACACCCAGATGACGATCGCGCTCGCGGAGGGCCTGCTCGCGGCCGGCCGCGACGCCCCGATCGACGCGCTGATGACCGCCATCGGCGCGGCCTTCGTCTCCTGGAGCACGAGCGACGACAACAATCGCGCGCCGGGCAACGCGTGCATGACCGGCGCGCAGAACCTGGCGCGCGGCGCGCCGTGGCGCGAGGCCGGCGTGAAGGACTCGAAGGGCTGCGGAAGTGCCATGCGCGTCGCGCCGATCGGCCTCGTGTATGCGCGCGACCGAGCGCGGCTCCTCGAGGTCGCCCGCGCCCAGAGCGTGCTGACGCACCGTCACGATGCCGGCGTCGAAGGCGCCGCAGCGGCCGCGCTCCTCGTCGCGATGGCCACGGGCGGCGCGACGCCGGAGGCGATGTTCGACGCGGTCATGACGGAGTGCGCGCCACGCTCGCCCGACTTCGCCGCGTGCTTCTCCAAGGTGCGAGACTACGTGGCGCGCGGCGTGCCGCCCGAGGTGGCGCTCACGAGCGGCCACCTCGGGGAGGCGTGGGTGGCCGAAGAAGCGGTCGCCTCTGCGCTTTACTGCTTCTGGCGCTCACCCGACGACTACCGCACGGCCGTGCTCACGGCCGCGAACACCGACGGCGACTCCGACAGCATCGCGTGCATCGCGGGGAGCATCGCCGGCGCGCGAAACGGCGCACGCGCGATCCCGGCGGCATGGCGGGCGAACGTCGAGAACGCGGCGAGTCTTCGGGCCCTCGCCGACCGACTCGCCCGCGCCTCAGCGTGACGCTCGAGCGACGCTCGTCACTGGCACTGGCCCGACACGCACTTGAGCGACGGGCACTCGCAGTCCTGCGTGCAGACCTGGAAGTCGGTGCCGGAGCACGAGCCCGAAGGGACGCACGACTGCGTCAAGAAGTCCGACGACGCCGCGTAGTGCGAGCAGCAGACCTCGCCCGCCGCGCAGTCGTTGGCGTCGTCGCACTCGAGGCGCGACGTCGGAACGTCCTTCTCGGCCGTGCAGTCGATGGCGAGGTGCACGCAGGTGTACAGAGAAGCCTTGGCGCAGCAGATCTCCGCGCCGGTGGTGCACGTCGTCGTGGCGCCACACCCCACCGAGAGATCGCTCTTGGGACAGGAGCTCGTCGGTCCGCTGTCGGTGGTCGTGCCGGCGTCGGACGGCGGCGGCGTCACGACCACGTTGCCGGCGTCGCCGCCTCCGCCGGTGAGGCCGGGCGGGAGCTCACCGCTCGCGCTGCCGTCCTTGCCTGCGTCGCCGGAGCCCGACGCTCCCGAGTCCTTGGTGGTGGCGCAGCCGGTGACGACGAGGAGCGAGGCGAGAACGAGGGTGAAGCGCATTGCGGGGCTCAGTCTACGAGGCCGTTCGTGCCGCGACCAGCGCAGGGCGCAAATACGCCGCCCAAGGGACGTCACAACGGCGTGGTGATCGGCGAGCTGGTCCACGCGGTGCCGTCACCGAGCTGCCCACTTTCGTTTGAGCCCCAACAATAGAGCTCGCCTCCGGCTCGAATGCCGCAGGTGTGGCTCGCCCCGGCGGCGACGGTGGACCAGTCGGAATCCGTGCCGACCGGCACGGGTACCGCGCGCGCAGTCGTGGTCCCGTCGCCGAGCTCGCCGGCGTCGTTCGTGCCCACGCACATGAGCGCGCCGCTCGAGAGAACGCTGCACCGATGCGATGGACCGAGCGACGCCATCGCGATGCCAGCCTCGGCGACGAATGGGGCGAGCGTCGCCGCGCTGCTCCACCCGTAGAGCGCGCCCGCGCGCACGCCGACGAACGACGTGGAGGCCGCACCCGACGCGACCGCAGCCCAATCGGTCGCGCTCCCGAGCGCCTCCAGCCCGGTGAACGCGGGACCGAAGCCGAAGGCTTTCCCGTCGGATCGAATCGCGCTCGTGTCGCTTCGCGCGGCGGCCACGGCGAGCCACGTCGACGAGCCCACCCGCGTGGGCGTCCGCACCGGCGTGGCCGACGCGACGCCGAGGCGGCCGCTCTCCGGATTGCCCCAACAGAAGAGCGCACCGTCTTTGCGAACCGCGCACGTGTGCTCGCGCCCGAGCGCGACCGAGGAGACCGAGAGGCCCACCGCGGTCGGGCTCGCGAGGGTCGACGGCGCGCCGGCGCCGATCTCTCCGGTCCAGCCATAGCCCCAGCAGTGGAGCGACGCGTCCGTCTTGATCGCGCACGCGTGATGCTCGCCGAGCGCGACCTCTGCCCAGTCGCTTCCGGCGAGCGCGAGCGGCGAAGCGGCGCGACCGTCGGCGCCGAAGCGGCCCTCGGCGACACCCCAACAATGGATCGCACCCGATCGGGTCACGGCGCACGTCGTGTCGCCCTCGGCGGCGACCCGAACGAAATCCGCGCCGCTGCCGACCTTGGTCGGTAGCCGATGATCGACGAGTCCGGTCCCGATCTCGCCGTGACGCGCATCGCCGAAGCACGCCACGCTGCCGTCGCGACGAAGCGCGCACGTCGACGCGTCGAGGGCTGCAACGTCGACCCAGTCGGTGCCGACGCCGACGGCGAGCGGCGTTCGCGACGACGTCAGCGTCCCGATGCCGAGCTGCCCGAGATCGTTCTTGCCCCAACAATGCAGCGTCCCGGTCTTCTTGACCGCGCACGCGTGGCCCTTCCCGAGCGCGACCGTCTGCCAATCCTTCGCGTCGTCGACGACCACCGGCGTCTTGCTCTTGACTCCGATCGCCGCGAGCTCGCCCCAGCACGCGAGCTCGCCCAGCGTCGTGATGCCGCACGTCGCGTGCTCGCCCGCGCGCACGGTCGACCACGTGACGCCGCCGCTCACGAGGACCGGTGACTTCGCGTTGGTCGTCGAGCCGTCACCGAGCTCACCGGACTCGTTGGCGCCGAAGCAGCTCAGCACCCCCACCGAATCGATCGCGCACGTGTGCGCGAGCCCGGCCGACACCGTCTTGGCGGAAGCGATCGTCGTCGCCGTCGGCGTCGTGCGCGGCGCGTCGTCGCCCACGCCGAGCTGCCCCGACGCGTTGTCGCCGAAGCAGGCGACTGCGCCACCCTTGTCGATGGCGCACGTGTGCCCACCTCCGACGGTGACCGACTGAAACGGGCCCGCCGCTTTGTCGACCGGCGCGAGCGCCCCGGACTCGAAGCACGTCAGCGCACCGCCCTGTCGAATCGCGCAGGCCGACGTCGGACCGACCGCCACCTCGACGAAGCTCGCGCTGCCGTCGACGCTGGTCGGATCGCCGTGTCCGGCGCCCCACGCGAGCAGCGCCCCCGACGACGTGATCACGCACGCGGAGCGTCCGCCTGCCGCGAGGCGAGCCACGGCAGCCGGCGGACGAGTCGCGCCTTCGCTCGCGGCGTCACCACCGTCGCCACCGCCATCGCCAAGGGTGCCACCCTCCGCAGTGGCGACGCCACCCGCCGTGGCCAACGTCGGCGACGGCGCCTCGAGCGCGGTCGCGGCGTCGACGCAGGCCGCCGCGAAGGTCAGCGCCGAGAGCGCGACGAGGCCGCGCGCGCGAGGAGTGAGGCCGGCCATGGCGAGCTCCCATGATGCGCGAGCGACCGCGGAAGCGCGAGGGCGTTCGCGCGGGGCCGATACGGATCAGCGCGCGGTGGTGATCCCGGGGATCGGGATACGAACCTTCGTGGTGCTGAGCCAGAAACCGCCGCCGCCGCCGAGGATGAGGGCGATCATCACGAGCACGAGCGACACGCGCCGGGGAGCGCGTCGCTTCTGCCAACTCACCGGGCTTCGCCGGAGGAGCCGCTTGGCGATCACCCGCGCGATCGGGCTCTCGTCGGAGAGACCGGCCATGTGGGCAGCGGCACGAATGGCGACCGCGACGTCTCGCCCCGCGTCGTCGGGATGCGTTTCGGCATGCGCGAGCGCGTAAACGAGCGCGACGTGCGCCGGAAGATCGTCGGCGGCGTCGAGGCTGCCGAGCATCGCGACGACCTCGTCCCAGCGGGCCTCGTCGACGAGGTGCTCCACGCGGGCGAGGTCCACGGCGCGCGACGCGCGCGGCGGCGGCGAAACGGCGGGCATCGTCGCGTCGGGTCGGTGCTCACGCGCCGCCGCAACGACTTCATCCGGCACGGGGGTGGCGGGCGGCGTCGAGATCGCCCGCACCTGCGAAGTGGAAGGAGATTCCTCGCCGCCGAGGCTGGGGCTGGAGGGCGGTCCGAGGACGAAGCGCTCGAACGCGGCGACGGGCGTGGGCGTCCCCATCGGCTCGCCTGCGGGCACGCGCGAATGCGACGAATCCGGGCGCTCGAACGGGCGCTCCTCGTGATGCGGCGCCTGGCTCTCGGCCGGTGAGTCCGGCTCCGCCCGGGGGTCGCGGCGCTGTACTGCCATACTGCCTCTAGAATGGCATGCGCCTTCGTTTGAGGCCCAACCTTTTGCGCCGCACTGCCCACCCGGCCAGCATGCAAAGTGCACACATCGGCGCCTGGCGAGCAGCGCCACGCGTCGTCAGCCGCCGCGATCGTCGGACTCCTCGGGCGCTTCTTCTTCCGGGGGCGGCGGCGGCGCGACCTCCTGCCCATTGATGAAGAGCTGGAGCCGCGCGCCGGCGCGAACCTCGGACGAAGCGATGCCGATCCGGCCGCCGTGGAGCGCGGCGCGCACCACCGTCTCGGTGGGCAGTCGAAACTCGGCCACGTGGTCCGACACGGTCGGACCGACGACGTCGTGCCCCATCGACAAGTGAAGAGCGTCGGGCGCGTCGGCCTCCACCGAGATCACCGTGTCCGCTCCCTCGAGGCGTAGGTCGATCCGCGGAACGCCCACGAGCACGTCGTCCGCCGCGAGCCCGACGGTGGTCACGAAGCCGGTTCCGTTTCGCGCGACGAGCGTGATGGCGTGCGAGGCGTGCCGGCGCGCGGCGAGCTTGAGCCCTTTCGTCGGGCCGGCGGCGCACGACATCGCGCCCGCGATGTCCGTCGGAGAGACCCACCACACGAGACGGTTGCGCGTCCACAAGCCACGGCCAACGGGTCGCTTCGTGCACACGTCGGCGAGATCGACCTCGCGCGCGCGCTCGTCGACCATGAGCTCACCGCCGAGTCGCACCTCGTCGCCGCGGACGTTCATCTCGTCGATCGACCAGTACAAGTCGAGCGGCGGCTCCATGGGAGCGTGCTCGACCGAAGATGCACCTCCGCCGCACCCGACGAGCGCGAGACACGCTCCGACGAGCGCAGCCTTCGCTTGGACACACCAAGCGGCCCGCTGCTTGGGATTGCGCATCGCAATCTCCCTTCGCCCGGTACCGACAGCCCGATCGGCGAAGAGTTCCCGGCTTCGCGAAGCGCGGTCGTGGATCGGTCTGCGTCACTCGGAGCCGGCGCGCGCAGCCTCGAACGAAAGGCCGAACCGCGCGAGGTACTTGCGGAGGCGGTCGGCGTCGTTGGTGCTGGTGCGCGCCTTGCGTGACTCCGCGAAGAGAAGGCGGCCCGCGGCGGAGAGCGACGGAGCGTCCGCACACACTGAAAGAACGTCGTCGAGCTGCACGCGATCGAAGCGATCGAGCGAGCGCGCGCGCCGCTCCCCGAGCACCGCCGCGCTGCGCCCCGTGCCTGGGCGAGCGGTGCCGTCTGCAACGCCGGCACCGAAGAGGATGCGAAGGCGAGCGAGCTCTTCGGACACGACCTCGTCGGTGATGCGCCCGCCGGGCGCGAGCGTGGCCATGCGCGTGACACTCGCGTCGAGATCGCGGAAGTTCCCCGGCCAGGTCGCCTCGGACGAAGTCGCGAACGCGACGTAACGCGCGCGCGCCTCGCGGCTCATCGTCACGTGGCGTCCGAGCGCGCGCGACGCCTCCTCGAGCTCGAAGTCCAAGTTCGGCTCGAGATCTTCGAGTCGTTCGGCGAGCGCCGGAAGCCGAAACGTCCAGAGATCGACGCGCGCGAGGAGGTCGCGCCGGAACGGCCGCTCGTTCGCCGCGCTCGCCAGATCCCGGTTGGTCCCGCAGATCAGCTCGAACCGGCTCGACACCTCGCGGTCCGAGCCCATCGGATAGAACGTCTTCTCTTCGATGGCGCGGAGGAGCATCGCCTGCTCGTCGGCGCCGAGCTCGCCGATCTCGTCCAAGAAGAGGACGCCGCCGTCGGCGCGGCGCAACATGCCGTCGCGATCGGCGAGCGCTCCGGTGAACGCTCCCTTCTTGTGGCCGAAGAGCGTGCTCATCGCGGCGTCGCCACGGAGCGTCGCGCAGTTCACCTCGACCAATGGCCCGGTGAGCTTCTTCCGCTCCTTCTTGAGCGCGAAGATGCGCTTGGCGAGCTGGCTCTTGCCGGCGCCCGTCGGCCCGAGGAGGAGGATGGGCGCGGGCGACGACGTGGCCACCTCCTCGATCTGCTCGATGATGCGGTTGTAGGTCGCGTTCCGCGTCGCGATCCCGGACTTGAGGCGCGACTGCGCGGTCTCGCGCTCCTTCTTGAAGCGCGACGCGATGCGATCGTACCGAGAGAGATCGAGATCGATCGGAGTGAGCACGCCGGCGCTTCGCTTGGCCTCGCGTCCGCGAGGCGGCGACGTCTGGAGGAGCTTGCCCGGGATGTAGCGCGCCTCGGTGAGGAGGAAGAGGCAGATCTGAGCGACGTGCGAGCCCGTCGTGATGTGCACGAACGTGTCTTCGCGCTCCGGCTTCCAAGTGAACGTGCGCGCGAAGTCGAGGAGCTTGCCGAAGACTTCCTCGAAGTCCCACGGGTCTTGGATCCCGAGCGCCACCGACTCGACGCGTGTCTCCGGCGAGACCGACGCCACGTCCGCCGTCACGTCGCGGAGGAGGCCGGCGTGGCTGGGCTCGGCGAAGAGCACGAGCCGATCGACCACGAAGTCGTCGTGGCGGCAGAGATCCACCGTGGGCCGCCAGCGCTCCCATCGCTTGGCGCCACTGCCGGCGTCGAGCTGGGTGCCGAGAAAGCCGATGACCACTTTGGAACGCGCCATATCTGCCAGGATAAACCTTATCTGGTTCGCGCGCGCTGCCGAGCGAAGGCGATTCTCCTTTCAAGCAGTTACGGCGGAGAGCCGCGCGGCACGGCGGCTGCTCCTCCCATAGCCAAGGAGAATCGAGCCATGGCAATCGTGATCGAAACGAAGGGCGTTCCGGTGAAGGCGTGGGTCGACGGCGTGCCGTTCGAGGACGAGGCGCGCGGCCAGGTCGCGCGCGTGGCGACGCTCCCGTTCGTGTTCCGTCACGTGGCCGTGATGCCGGACGTGCACGCCGGGATCGGCGCGACGGTCGGGAGCGTGATCGCGACGACCAAGGCGATCGTCCCGGCGGCGGTCGGCGTCGACATCGGCTGTGGGATGATCGCGCAAGCGACGTCGCTCACGGCGTCGGATCTCCCGGACGACCTCCGCGGGATCCGCCACGCGATCGAGCGCGCCGTCCCGCACGGCGGCCCGGGCCTCACGGGCTCGTGGAAGGACGCGGTGCCGGCGCACGTCGCCGCGGCGTGGGCGGAGCTCAAGCCGGAGTACGACGCGCTCGTGTCCGCGCACCCGGTGATCGCGAAGGGCCTCGACGTTCAGCACTTGGGAACGCTCGGGACGGGAAACCACTTCGTCGAGCTCTGCTTGGACGAAAAGGACCGCGTGTGGATCATGCTCCACTCCGGCTCGCGCGGCGTCGGGAACCGCATCGGGAGCTACTTCATCGAGCGCGCGCGAAACGAGATGCTCGCGCTCGACCGCCAGCTCCCGGACCGTGACCTCGCGTACTTCGAAGAGGGGACGACCGGCTTCGATGAGTACACGCGCGCGGTGTCGTGGGCGCAGCGCTACGCGAAGGCGAACCGCGCGCTCATGATGACGAACGTGCTCACGGCGCTCGCGCGCACGGGAAAGCTCCCGGCGTTCACGACCGGCGAGCGCGCCGTGAACTGTCACCACAACTACGTGGCGAAGGAAAACCACTTCGGCGCGGACGTGTGGGTGACGCGCAAGGGCGCGGTGCGCGCGGGCGCGGGTGATCTCGGCATCATCCCGGGCTCGATGGGCGCGCGCTCGTACATCGTCCGCGGCAAGGGAAACCCCGAGTCGTTCTGCTCGTGCAGCCACGGCGCGGGACGCCTCATGTCGCGTACGCAAGCGAAGAAGCGCTTCTCGCTCGAGGACCACGCGCGAGCGACGGCGGGGATCGAGTGCCGCAAGGACGAAGGCGTGATCGACGAGACGCCCATGGCGTACAAGTCGATCGACCTCGTGATGGCGGCGCAGGCAGACTTGGTGGAGATCGTGGAGACGCTCCGCCAGGTGGTGTGTGTGAAGGGCTGAAAGAGGGAGTGCGATGAACGAGAGCATCGTGATCGACGGCTCGACGGGCGAAGGCGGGGGGCAGATTTTGCGCTCCGCGCTCGCCTTGTCGATGGCCACCAAGATCCCCTTCACGTTGGAGAAGATCCGCGCCGGCCGGAGCCGGCCGGGTCTCCTCCGGCAGCACCTCACGTGCGTGCGCGCGGCCGCTACGTTCTCTGACGCGGCGGTGACGGGCGACGAGCTCGGCTCGACCTCGCTCACGTTCCGTCCCGGCGACGTGACCCACGCCGACGCGTCGTTTGCGATCGGGTCGGCGGGGAGCACCATGCTCGTCCTCCAGACGGTGCTCCCTCCCCTTCTCGTGACCGAGGGCACGAGCACGCTCACGCTCGAAGGCGGCACGCACAACAAGGCGGCGCCGCCCTTCGATCACTTCGAACGCGTGTTCCTCGCCACGCTGCGCGCGCTCGGCGCGGACGTGGACGCGACGCTCGATCGCCACGGGTTTCACCCGGCGGGCGGCGGCAAGGTGCGCCTCACGGTGCGCGGCGGCCGACCGCTCGCGCACCTCGATCGAACGCGCGCGATCACGCCGAGCCTGAGCGCGCGCGTCATCGCCGTCGGGCTACCGTCTGCGGTCGGCGCGCGTGAGGCCGACGCGCTCGCGCGCGGCCTCGGCATCGCGCGACGCGACGTCACGGTGGAGAGCGTCCACTCGGCCGGGCCGGGGAACGTGGTGATGATCGAGGCCGGGGCCGACGGGCGGACGCTGGAAATCGTGACTGCGTTCGGCGAGCGCGGCATCGGCGCCGAGGCGGTCGCGGAAGCGGCAATCGCGGAGGCCAAGACCTACGTCGCGCGCGGGGCGCCGATCGGTGAGCACCTCGCCGATCAGCTCCTTCTGCCGCTCGCGCTCGGCGCGGGCGGCGAGTTTCTCGCCACCTGCGCGAGCCAACACCTCACCACCAACGCTTGGGTGCTCTCACGCTTCCTCGGCGACGTGGTGACGATCGACCCAGCGACCAACGGCGTCGCGCGCGTGACCGTCAAGCCTCGGGGATGACGATCTGGCCGGCGCGGACGATGCCGGTGCACACCACGAAGCCGTCTTCTTCGAACGCGCGCTTCACGCGATCGAGCGACGCGTCGCCGTGGAAGCCGTAGACGATGCCTTCCGCAGAGCCGATCAGCTCCTGCAGCCGATCGCTCTCCGCTTCGGCGAACGCGCGGAGCCCGCGCAGGAGCTCGTGCGCGCGGCCCTTGGGCATGGGATCTTCGGGCACGCGCTCGAAGATCTCGACGAGCTCTTGATCGTCCTCGCGGATGAACCAAATGGGACGGTCCCCGAAGCTCTTTCGGAGCGCGTCGGGGAGGTAGCTGCCCAAGTCACCGAGCGTGGCGATCACGACGGACGGGATCTCGTCCTCGCCGTCCTCGTCCTCGCCTTCGTCGTCCTCGCCGGCTTCGTCTTCGGCCTCGCCCTCGAGGACGTCTTCTTCTTCTTCGGTCATTGGATTTCCGCTACCGGGCTCTTCACATCGCGCCGATCACGCCTTCGAGCTCCTCCGGCGAAAGGCCGGTGGTGTGCTTGCGAAGCTGCGTGATCATGTCCTCGAGCTCGCCCTTCTCGTTCGCCACCAGGTACTCCTTCACGCAACCCGGGTGCAGATAGCCGGCGCCCATGGTGGTGGACATGCCCATGGCGATCTCGCGCTCTACGGCCACGCGAAGCGCCCCTTTTTCGATCGCCGCGCGGCACTGAATGCACTTGGCTCGCCCCGTCGGTGCGACGTCGGCGTACGGGAAGGCGTCGCTCTTCCCTTTGAGCTTCACGATGCCCTCGGCGATCGCCTTCTCGAGATCGGCCTTGTTGGGAATCTCGCCGGCGAACGCTTCCATCGCGTCCTTGAGCTTGTTGGGCAGCTTCTCGGCGGCGCAGAGCATGTGATGCCAGCGATGGGTCATGTCACCTTCGCCGGAAAACTGATTGACCTGCTCCTCACCGAACCGGAGGTCGCCCTTGGGGATGGCTTGCTTGCACGTGCGGCACGAGGCGCGCCCCGATTTGGCCACTTCGATGATGTCCGCCATGGGCGGGCAGCATACGTCCGATCGCGCGCTCCGTCAGTGGGTGGCGTCTGTCGTCACGCTCCGCTCGCGCTCCTGCTCGTGCGCACTGGATCGTCGAACGCGCACGGAAACGGTCGCCTCCGCGGTGAACGCAAACGCGTTCACCTCCGGGCGGGGGGTGAGCGACACGACGCACGCTTCGGGTACCGCCCCCGCGGAGAGCGCGTCGCGGCCGCAAACGACGGACAAACCGGCGCTCGAGCAACCGACGGCGCCGACGCTGCACGTCGAGCTGGGGGTGCGCGTGTGCGGCCCGTCGCGCCGTTCGAGATCTCAATTGGAGAAGTCGCCCGGAGCACCAGCGGGGGTAACTCGCCGCCATCGCACCCCGACCGGAGCGGCACACACATTGCGTAGGTGTGCGTTCGGAGGAAACGCCATGATTCGTCGCTCGCTCGGAATGTTCGCTCTCGCTGCCGTCACCTCGCTCGTCACCGCCTGCAGTAGCGGCGCGAGCTCCGAGGAGGGCTCCCCCAGCGACTCGAGCGAAGGCGCGCTCGCGACGAACCAGTCGCAGCTCACGCTGCGCTACGAGGGCACCGACCTCGGCATCTTGCTCTTTCGCCTGAACGTCTCCGGCAACAAGGTCACCGGCCACGCGGTGCCGAAGCCGTACGACGACTACAACTCGTTCTCGCGCGGCGAGGTGACCGGCACCACCGACGGCCACGGCAAGTTCACCTTCACCTGGCAGATCCCCAACTTCAGCCCCAAGCCCACGTTCGAGGGCACGCTCGCGAACGACAAGCTCGACGGAACGATCACCGTGGACGGGGTCGCCCCCTTCGCCGCGACGATGAGCACCATCAAGCCCGGCACGCTCGAGAACGGCCGCCCGGTCAGCTTCCTCTTCGGGAACCAAGAGAAGATCGGCGACTGCTCGGCGTCCTACACGGGCTTCGAGGTCGTCGGCCTGCCGAACCAGGACCTCGAGCGCTCGATCGCCGCCAAGGTCGACGACGCTGCCAAGAAGGCCGTCGCGGCGTGCAAGGGCAGCATCAACTACGTGCAAGGCGGCCTGTCGCGTGGCGTCGTGCGCAAAGACATCATCAGCTTCACCTCGGGCGTCTACGCCGACGACGGCGGGCCGACCTGGAAGTACACGTTCGGTGAGCGCGGCACGTACGAGATCGCGACCGGTCGCGAGCTCTCGCTCTTCGGCGACGTCATTCAGCCGGGCAAGGAAGCCGAGCTCGCGGCGGCCCTCGAGCACGCGATCGATACGCTCGACACGTACTCCGTGGACGCCAACGAGAAGCAGAAGCTCAAGGACGCGATGCTCTCACCGGCCGGCAAGGCCAAGCTCCCCAAGACGTTCGCTCTGAACGATCGCGGCGTCAGCTTCGCCGCCGAGGACTACAACACGCCCAAGCTCCACGGCGTCACGGTGAAGTACAGCGACCTGACGGCCATCCTCGCGCCGAACGGCAAGGCGAAGTCGGCCTGGAATCCCTGAGTCCGGAGGCATGAGCGGGCGAGCGCGCCGGACTGCAACCACCGGCCGACTCGCCCGCGCGCCGATACGCGCGCGGGGAGCGACGTGGAAGACCACGATCTCGATTCGTCGATCTCTGATACGAATCGGGGATGACGGAAACGATCCGCGAGAAGGTCGCGCGTCTCGACGCGCTTCGCCGTGAGCTGCGTGCGGAGAGCGGTCGCACCGAAGGCGACGACTATCGACTCTTCCCGCCGGTCGCTGCGAGCGAGCTCCGCGCGTTCGAGCGTCGTGCCGGGCGCGCCTTCCCGGCGAGCTACCGCGCCTTCCTCGAGCTCGCCAACGCGTGGCGCGGCTTCATGAACGGCTGGACCTTGCTCGGTCTTCGCCGGCGCGACACCGAGCTCTTCTTCCGTGAAGGCATCGACGAGAAGGTGCTCGGCGCGCTCGCCGAGCTCGTGCCCGCCGCGGAGCTCAAGTCGCTCGCGACGCGCGAGAAGACCGACCCCAAGGTGCTCTCACCGCGCGATCACCACGTGATCGGCGCCGACGGTCGCGGCAGCGTGCTCGTCCTCGACGACATGCGCGCGAGCGGTGGGGAGCCAGAGCTCGCGCTCGTGAAGTACATCTGGGTGCAGAAGCGTTGGCCGAGCTTCGCGGCCATGCTCGACGAGGCCATTCAAGAGGCCACCGCGGAGCTCGCGCGCGCGCAAGGCGCCAAGGGCACGCCGGCGAGCGGCAAGAGCACGAAGGGCAAGACCGCGAAGAAGGCGCCCAAGAAGACCAAGGGTGCGAAGGCGCCCGCGGTGCCGAAGCTCCGCGTGGTCGAGGTTCGCCCGTCGGCGAAGAAGAAGCCGACCAAGGGCAAGGCGGCCGCGCCCGCCAAGGCGAGCAAAGCGTCGAAGCCGGCACCGGCCAAGGCGGCGAAGACGGCCAAGCCCGCACCGGCGAAGGGCAGCGCGAAGAAGGCCGCCAAGAAGCCGGCGAAGAAGAAGTAGTCGTCGTCGAGTCGCGGGTCAGGCGTCGCCGCGCGACTCGAGCGAGAGCGGCCGCACGAAGCGCCCCGTCACGCTGCCGTCGATCTCGGCGACCACCGCGAGGAATCCCGGCCGGCTTCGGTCCCGCAAGAATGCGCCGAAGCCCGCGTACCCGTTCGCGCGATCGAAGAAGTCCGCCGCCTCTGCGCGCGGAATGACACCGGTGCGATCTTCGTCGATCACCATCTCGCCGGCGTGGGTGCGCGCGACGATGATGGCGACGAGATCGTCGATGACGAGCCCCTTCTTCTCGCGGGCGACCTTGCACTGAGCGAGGAGCCCGGGGAGGCGCGCCAAGATGACCTCGTCGAAGAGGTCCGCATCATCGCGCGTCACCACCTTGAGCCCGGGAGCATCCATCCTTGGTCTCATTAAGACGTAGCAGGAGATTCGCGGACTGGCCGTATGACGTCGCCCCCCGGGGGCGTACATGCCCTCCAATCGACTCGCCCTGCGGAAGAAGGTTTCGACGGTCCGGAGGACATCGCTAGCATCGGCGCGATGCGGGGGCTTTGGACCGTCGGAGGCGCTTGCGCGTGGGTGTGCGTGAGCGCGATCGCCCACGCCGACGGACCGACGTCGGCGGACACGGCGCGCGCCGATCAACTCTTTCAAGAGGCACGCACGCTCATCGACGCGAAGCGCGTCGCAGAGGCGTGCCCCAAGCTCCAGGAGAGCCAAAGGCTCGACCCTCGCCTCGGAACGCTGCTTCATCTCGCGGCGTGTCATCAAGTGCAGGGACGATCGGTGGCGGCGTGGATCGAGTTCAACGAGGCGGCCGCGCAGGCGGCACGCCAGAAGCAACCCGAGCGCGAGGCCCTCGCGCGCGCGCGCGCCGCGGAGCTCGAACGATCGCTGCCGCGCGTCGTCATCGAGCTCCCCAAGGGAACCGCACCGAGCGACGTTCGCGTGCGCCTCGACGGCGAGGTGCTCACGCCCGGAGTCGTCGGAGCTCCGCTGCCCCTCGACGCGGGGCGACACCTCGTCGAGGTCAGCGCGCCCGGGAAGCGCGCATGGGCGAAGCCCTTCGACGTCGGTGCCGATCGCGTCACGTCGACGGTGACCGTGCCTCCGCTCGAGAGCGATGCCGGTCCGCAGCCACCACCCGCTGCGCCAGCCGCACCACCCGCGCCGACGCCCCCTGCAGACGACGGGTCGCTCCGCACCGTCGGATGGATCGTGACGGGCGCAGGCGTCGTGGGCCTGGGCGTCGGTACGTTCTTCGGACTGCGCGCCGCGTCGCAGCGAGACGAGGCCGACCGTTCTTGCGCGGGCCGCTTTTGCACCGACGAGGGCCTCGCCGGCCACGACCGCGCGCGGACGAGCGCGCTCGTCTCGACGGTGGGGTTCGGGGTCGGCATCGCCGCCGCGGCGGTGGGCGTGACGCTGCTCGTGTGGCCGCGGCGAACATCGAGCGCCGACACGGCCATGGGCACGACGCGGCTCACGTTCGACGGACGGTTGGCGCACGCGGAGATGTCGTGGTGAAACGATTCGTGAGCGCTGCGCTATGCGGCCTCGGCCTCACGCTGTCATCGGCGTGTGCGCTCGTGCTCGGCTTCGAAGACCATCAGCCCTTCCCGCCAGAGGCTGGTGTCACCGCCGACGGAAGCGACGACGGCCCCACGAGCGTGGACGCAGGCCCCATCGACGACGCGGGGCGCGACGCGCAGAGCTCGGTCCTCGCGCGAGGCCCGCTCGGCGCGCGAGGCATCGCGGTGGACGGAACCACGGTGTATTGGGCCGTCGAATCGGACAAGAGCGTGCGCGCGGTGGACAAGAATGGCGGTGAGGCGCGCGTCGCGCGACAGCTCCTCGCCAAACCCGCCGACGGAACGCCCGGCGACGTCGCGGTCGACGCGCTCTACGTCTACGTGGGCGTGACGTCGCCGGTGACCGACTACATCCAAGGATGCGAGGTCGTCCGATTCGAGAAGGGACAGCTCGACGCGGCGGCGGGCTTCGGCTGCGTGCTCTCGATGCCCAACCTGTCGAACGTGCTCAAGCGCTTCGTCTTGAACGGCGCCTTCATCTACGGGAGCGGCGCCTTCTACAACACCGGAGAATCGGTCTTCCAAGTCGGCGTCGACGGCACCAATCCCACGACGCCGGTGAAGCAGGAGAAGGGAATCGGTCCGGTCGTATCGGCGGGCAGCGATCTCTATTACGTGAAGTCGGGCGGCACGACGATCGTGCGCTTCCCGAAGCCCGGCGGCCCCGGCGTGGACTTCGCCACGGGACAGGCCACCGTCCTCGACCTCGCCGCCGACGACACCGCGGTCTACTGGGTCACGGAGGGCGGGTCGGTGTCCAAGCTCGCGCTCGGCGTGGACGCGGGGACACCGGAGGTGCTCGCGAGCGGTCAGGCGTCGCCCTACCGGCTCGCGCTCGACGCGACCAACGTGTACTTCACGGCCGCGAGCGGCGGGACCGTGTCGTTCGTGCCGAAGAACGGCGGCGCCGCCGCGCGCGCGCTCGCGAGCGGCCTCGTCAGCCCACGCTCGCTCGCCCTCGACGAGACGTCGATCTACGCGACGTGCGACGACGGCGCGGTGATCAAGATCCCCAAGCCCTGATCACTTCACGGTGCTCGCGCTGGTCCCGTCACGGAGGAGGTTTCCGCGCGCGTTGGGCCAGAGGAGGCAGCTTTCTCCCGAGCCGGGGAACGTGAAGACGTCGACGCCGTGATCGAAGGTCTGGAGCAAGACCTCCAGCGTGCCGTTGCCGTCGAGATCGCCCACCGTCGGCGCGGCCGGCACGCCGATGCCGTTGCCGTTCGAGCCTTGCTTGGGGAGCGGCACGTCGAAGAGGAGCGCGCCGGTGTTCGCCAGCACGATCAATCGTCCCCCGTTGGCGGCGAGCGAGTAGGTACCGAACAGGAGCTCGGGCGTTCCGTCCTTGTTGAGATCGGCGACCGTGACCTCGGAGGCGAACGTCTTCGGAGCGCCCTTCGCGTAGTCGAACTTCCACGCGACGGCGCCATCGGGAGTGATCGCGTAGACGAAGCCGTCGTTGATCGGCGCCACGATCTCGGGCCGCGCGTCGCCGAGGATGTTCACCGTCGTGGGCGCGGGCACACCGTCGGGCGGGAAGTAGTCGTCCGACGCGCGCACCGCGGGCTTGGACGAGAACGGAAGCGTCTCGAACGCGGGCAGACGACGCGCAGAGCGAACGCCTCCTCCCTGTGCGCCCTGCAGCACCATGAACGCGTAGCCCTGGGTCTCGTACGGCTCCTTCATCTCCGCGTTGGGAATGACGACGACGTCGTTCTTTCCGTCGCCGTCGACGTCGACGACGTTGGGCGGTGACGCCGTCATTTGAAGCCACATGTTCGTGGCCACCTTGGGCCACGGATCTTTGTGCAGGTGGTAGAGCCCGTCTTCGTCGGTGAGCTCGCGCCAGCGAATGAACTGGCCCCACCCCATGCGCTTGCCGAGGTTGTCCGTGGCCGGATTCGTGTACCAGTCGCTGGCGAGGATCGACGTGCCGTCGTGGTTGAAGGCGTTGATCTGATGGTTGTCGTACGTGACGAGGATCTCGAGCTCGGGATCGTCGTCGATGTTGCCGAGCCCGACGTTGAGGCCGTAGCAGCCGTAGCCATGGTTACCGACGCCGTTGAAGTCGGCGTCGTTGCCGGTGCCGGTCGCCGTGTTGTAGCGCGGCCACGCTTTCACGGCCGCGCCCGCGGGCTGGTACACCTGGCCGTTGGCCGAGAACACGAACACCTGAGATCCGGTGCTCGACGTGTTGGTGGTGGTGACGACGATCTCGAGCTTGCCGTCGCGATCGAGATCGCCGGCCGCCAAGCCGCGCGCCTCCGGATCTTGGCCGCCGCTCGAGGTCGACGCGGGCCAGCCTGTCTTCACGGAGAGCTTGCCGGCCTTCCACTCGTACGCAGCGACCGTCCCGCCGTTGCCACCGACCACGATGTCGGTCGTGCCATCGCCGTCGATGTCGGCCACGACGCCCGGCGCATAGATGCGCCCTTGCGTGGCGGTGCCCTTCGCGAGCTGCTTGCCGGCGGCGTCGTAGACGAACGTGCTGTAGAGCGTGAGCACGATCTCCTTCGAGCCGTTGCCGTCGAGATCGACGATGGCCGGCGATCCGAACCACCCGGTCTCGCCCGGTGCGATGTTCCGCACGAAGGTCGGCGCCGCCACCGCCGCGCCCCCGCCCGCCGCCTTGCACGCCGTCGTCGGCACTACGCTCCCATCGGGCGCCACGGTGCTCGCATCCTCGCGCACCCCACCATCGCCCTCGCCGGCCTCGCTCACGCTCGCGTCCGCCCCCGCCCCCGCGCTCGCGCCTTCGTCGCTGCTGCAAGCAACGAACACCCCCAGCACGACGAGTGGCGACCCCCAAACCCAAGCACGCATGGGTCAAGTCTACCCGACGTCGGCCCGCCGCCGCACATGCGTGCACGACACACGCATCCCTCTTCCCCCGCTGCGCCCGTAGCAACCCGGGGGGTCCAAAGGGGGGTCGCGTCGGGGGGGGCCGAAGGGCCCCCCTGACCGTGACCGTGATACGGTTTCTTGGTGGACGCGTCCGAGTTCGACGAGGTCGAGTTCTTTCGAGCACTCGCCGATTCTCAGGCCCGCGTGCTCGTGATCGGACGGAAGGCGCTCATCATGTTGGGCCTGCCCGTCGCGACGCACGACTACGATCTCTGGCTGCACATCGATGACATCGAGCGACTGAACGCCGCGGTCGCGCCGTTCGAGCACTATCCCAACGTGTCGCCCGTCGAGGCACGAGCGCGCGGACGCTACGTGCTCGAGAACGGCGAGCACATCGACGTGCTGCTCACGAGAAGTCGGACGACCCACAAGGGAGAGACCCTGACGTTCGACGACGCCTGGCAGCGGCGCGAACGAATCGAGCTCGCTGACGGAGTCTCCGCCTGCGTCCCTTGCATCGACGATCTCATTCGAACCAAGGAATGGGCGATGCGCGCCAAAGACATCGGCGACATCCAACTGCTGGAAGCGCTGCGAAAGAGTCAGCGGGGCGCGTCGTGAGCGCGCGTCGTGCGCCTCCGGAGGTGCTCGACCTATGGGAACGCCCTCTCGCGCCCGAAGAGTTCGAGTCACGCCTCGCGCTGGCCCGCGCCGAGCTGGACGGCCCCGAATGGGAGAACATCATCGGACTCATCCAATGGTTCCAGCGCCGCTACCCAACCGCGCTCGACCGCCTGCGCTACGACCGCAAACCCCGCCCCCTCACCGGCGGGCGTTAGTGGTCAGGGGGCCCTTCGGCCCCACCGCGCGAACCGCGTAGCAACCCGGGGGGATCAAAGGGGGGTCGCGTCGCCCCCCCCCTTTGCCGAAGAAGCAAGGAGCAGCTCCGCTGCGACGCCGCGACTGAGGGGGGTGTCGGGGGGGCCGAAGGGCCCCCCTGACCATCACGCGTACTTGCCGACCATCGACGCCAAGCGCGGGACGGCCGCTTCGACGTTCTTCTTCGCGGTTCCGCGGAGCTTGTCGTAGGTGCCCTTCACCACGCCGCTCTTCGACTTCTCGGCCTTGGCGTCGGTGATCGCGAGGAGCGAGTCGGCCACCCGCGCGGAGTTCGACTTGAAGAAGTCGCCGACCGGCGTCCCCTTCTGCTTGGCCTCTTGGTAGATGGGGTCGAGCGCGCCCGCGAACTCCGGGAGGAGGTCGGACACCACGTGCTTGATGAAGCCAGGCTTGATGCCCTGGACCGTCTTGTAGCCGGCCTTGATGGCGAACCCGGAGAGGCCGCCCTTGTCGTCGACCTCGGCCTCGATGATGTGGAGGCAGTCCTCAACGACTTCCGGCTTTTTGGCTTCGAGAATCTCCGTGAGCGTCGTCATCCGTGACTCCTCTTGTCCTCTGCCCCTTGTGCCCGCCTTAGCACTTACGAGGTCGCTCCAGCAAGACTGCGTGCCTTGACACAATGCGTCATCGGACTCAACCTGCCAACTGAATCGCCATTCAGTCGTCGGTTTCTGGCCCTGACCCCAGGCTCCCAAGGTCCCCGACGCCTGCTCGAAACCCCGCGTCTCCGAGGCTCCGATGACCGACCGCATTGCCATCGTGCATGGGCTCCGCACCCCGTTCGCCCGCTCCGGCACCGCCTACCGCGACATGAGCGCCCTCGACCTCGCCAAGGTCGTGGTCGCCGAGCTCGTCGCCCAGACCGGTCTGCCTCCCGCGGAGGTCGGCCTCCTCGTCTACGGCCAGGTCTTGCCGTCGATCGCGGCACCCAACATCGCACGCGAGATCGTCCTCGGGACCAACCTCCCCAAGAGCATCGAGGCCTTCAGCGTGAGCCGCGCCTGCGCCACCTCGTTCCAGGCGATGACCAGCGCCGCCGAGGCCATGCTCGCCGGGCAGCACGCCGTCGCCATCGTCGGCGGCGCCGACAGCGCGAGCGACGTCCCCATCACCGTCTCGAAGCGGCTCGCAGCTGCGCTCGTTCGAGCCTCCAAGGGCAAGTCGATCGGCGACAAGCTCGCGGCCTTCCGCGGCCTCGGCCCCAAGGACCTCGTCCCCGTCCCGCCCGCGCTGAAGGAGCCCACGACCGGCCTCACCATGGGAGAGAGCGCCGAGAAGATGGCCAAGGAGGCCGGAATCACGCGCGCCGCGCAGGACGCGTTCGCGCACCGCAGCCACTCGCGCGCCGCGCGCGCCTGGCAAGACGGCATCTTCGAGGCGGAGGTGATGCACGTCGTCCCGCCGCCGAAGTTCGACGCGCCCATCGCCGAAGACAACAACGTGCGCAAGGACTCCTCGATCGCCGCGTACGAGGCGCTCAAGCCGGCCTTCGATCGCAAGTACGGCACCGTCACCGCGGGCAACTCGTCGCCCCTCACCGACGGCGCGTCGGCCCTCCTCCTCATGACCGAGAAGAAGGCCAAGGCGCTGGGCTTCGCGCCGCTCGGCTACCTCCGCTCGTGGTCGTACGCCGCGCTCGATCCCGCCGGATGGATGCTCATGGGCCCGAGCTACGCCACGCCCAAGGCGCTCGACCGCGCTGGGCTCAAGCTGGCCGACATGGACGTCATCGACATGCACGAGGCCTTCGCCGCGCAGGTTCTATGCAACCTGCAAGCATTTGGCTCGAAGAAGTTCGCGGAAGAGAAGCTCGGCCGGAGCGAAGCGATCGGCGAGGTCGACGACGCGAAGCTCAACGTGCACGGCGGCTCGCTCTCGATCGGCCACCCGTTCGCGGCGACCGGCGCCCGCATGGTGACGACGGTCCTCCACGAGCTCAGGAGACGCAAAGGACAGTTCGGCTTGGCCACCGCCTGCGCGGCGGGCGGTCTCGGCGCGGCGATGGTGTTGGAGGCGGCGGAATGAGCACGCAAAACGCGAGCGCGGGAGCGCAAGGTGCCTTGTTTCACACGAGCATCGAAGACGGCGTCGCCGTCGTCACCATCGACGACAAATCCGCGCCCCACAACACGCTGACCCGCGCGTTCGGCGAGGAGGCGGACGCGCTCTTCAAGAAGCTGGGCGACGACGCGAACGTCACCGCGATCGTGCTCATCAGCGGCAAGCCCGACAGCTTCATCGTCGGCGCCAACATCGACATGCTGGCCACGATCACGCGCGCCGAAGACGCCGAGGCGCTCGCGGGCGGAATGGCAGACGTGCTTCGCCGCGTCGAGGCGTCCAAGAAGCCGTTCGTCGCCGCCGTGAACGGTCCGGCGCTGGGCGGCGGCTTCGAGGTGGCGCTCGCGTGCCGCGCCATCGTCGTCACCGACGACAAGAAGACGGTGCTAGGCCTCCCCGAGGTGCAGCTCGGCTTGCTGCCGGGCGCGAACGGCCTGCTCCGCGTGGCCAAGCGCGCCGGGCTCGAGACCACGCTCGATCTCGGCCTCACCGGCAAGAACCTGAGGCCCAGCAAAGCCAAGAAGCTCGGCATCGCCGACGAGGTCGTCGCGCCGCCGATTCTCCGCACCGTCGCGATTCAGATCGCGAAGAAGCTCGCGGGCGGCGAAACGCTCCCCAAGCCCAAGCCCAAGCTCGCGGCCACGGCCACGCGGGCGATGCTCGAAGACACGCCGATGGGCCGGGCGCTCCTCTTCAAGAAGGCGCGCGAGGCGACGCGCAAGAAGACGCGCGGCCACTACCCGGCCACCGAGCGCATCCTCGACGTGCTCGAGCGCTACGCCAAAGACGGTTTCGACGCGGCGGCGGCGCTCGAGAAGAAGGCCTTCGGTGAGCTCGTGGTCTCGGATACGGCGCACCGCCTCATCGAGATCTTCCACGCGCAGACCGCGCTCAAGAAGGATCGCGGCACCGACGACAAGAACGCCAAGGCCAAGGACGTCTCGCACGTCACGGTGCTCGGCGGCGGCTTGATGGGCGGCGGCATCGCCTTCGTCACCATGCAAGCGGGCGCCAGCGTGCGCGTCCGCGAGCGCGACGACGCCGGCGTGGGCCGCGCGCAGAAGCACGTATCGGACTTGCTCGCGCAGCGCGTGAAGCGCCGAGCGATGACGCGCGAGGAGCGCGACCAGGTGGCGGCGCGCATGACGGCCACGACCACGTGGACCGGCCTCGAGCGCACCGACATCGTGGTCGAAGCCGTGTTCGAGGATCTCGCGCTCAAGCACACCATGCTCCGCGAGGTGGAGCGCCACGCGCCCGACGACGTGATCTTCGCGTCCAACACGTCGTCGATCCCGATCACGCGGATCGCCGAGGCCTCGCAGCGTCCGGAGCGCGTCGTGGGCATGCACTACTTCAGCCCCGTCGAGAAGATGCCGCTCCTCGAGATCATCCGCACCGACAAGACGGCGCCCGACGTCGTCGCCACCGTGGTGGCCTTCGGCAAGCGTCAGGGCAAGACGGTCATCGTCGTGAAGGACGGCCCCGGCTTCTACACGAGCCGCATCCTCGGGCCGTACATGAACGAGGCCGCGTACCTCGTGTCGGAGGGCGTGCCGGTCGACATGATCGACGAGGCGATGGTCGACTGGGGCTTCCCGGTCGGGCCCATCACTCTGCTCGACGAGGTCGGCATCGACGTCGCCGCGCACGTGGGGCCCATCATGATGGACGCGTTCGGTCGGCGCATGGCGCCGCCGCCCACCATGGAGGCGCTCGTCCGCGACGACCGCAAGGGTCGCAAGAACGGGCGCGGCTTCTATCTCTACGGCGAGCGCCCGGCCAAATGGCAAAAGGGACCGCTCTCCGTGTTCGCTCCCAAGAAGAGTCGGAAGAAGAAGGAGGTCGACCCGAGCGTGTACGTCGCCCTCGGCGTGACGCCCAAGACGAGCGGGCTACCTGCGCGCGAAGAGATCCAGATGCGCTGCGCGCTCCAGATGGTGAACGAAGCGCTTCACTGTCTCGGCGAAGGCATCCTCAGGAGCCCGCGCGACGGCGACGTCGGCGCGATCTTCGGGCTCGGGTTCCCGCCCTTCCGCGGGGGCCCGTTCCGCTTCGTCGACGCGCTCGGCGCGAAGGACGTGCTGGGGCGCGTGCGCGCGCTCGAGGACCGCTTCGGCGCACGCTGGACACCCGCGCCCCTCTTGGTCGAGCTCGGCGAGAAGGACCGGAAGATCCACGGCTGATCCAAGATCGCGCGGCCCGGCGCGCGGGTGAGAAGCGCGAGATCACACTCGGGCTTGCGTGAAATCGGAGGCACGAAGCGAATTTGGCCGCGTTCGCCTTGCGCGGGCGCGGCCGCTTCGTACATCCATGGGCGAATGCGAATCGTTGCGCGCGCGCTCGCCCAGGCCCCACGGACCTGGCTCCTCGCCCTCGGCTTGTGCGGGGCAGCGGCGTGCTCGAGCGCAGAGAGCGCGACCGAGAGCGGCACGGCCGACCCGGACGCGGGCACGTCGTCGCGCACCGACGCGGGCAACGTGAAGACCGACGGCGGGGCGAGCCCGAGCGACGCAAGCGCGATCGACAGCGCGGTCGACAGCGGACCGCCGCCGGTGACGGACGGCGTGCTCGTCGGAGGGCCGGGCGCGCTCCCAGGGGCGATCGCCGGCATCGACTACGTGGCCGGAGATCAATCGGGCACCACCGACGCGAACGGCAAGTTTCGCTTTCGCGCGGGCGACTCGATCACGTTCCGCATCGCCGGCGTCGAGCTCGCCACGCTCCCGGCGAAAGCGACGATGTCTCCGTTCTCGCTCGCCGGCGGGGCGTGCGCGGTGAGCGACGCCGTGCGACGCGTGCTCGTCACGCTCGAGACGCTCGACGACGACGCCAAGCCCGAGACCGGCATCGTGATCCCCAAGCTCACCGCGCCGCCCGGCGAGTCGCGCAAGCTCGCGCAGATGAGCGACGGCGACGTGACGACGTGGCTCACCGCGCTCGCGCCGGGTCACGCCAAGGCCGACGCCGACGCGGCGCTCACGCGCTTCATCCTCCAGATCGACGACGAGGCTTGGCAGAAGACCGACGAGACCACGTTCGACTCGGTCACGTCGGCCACGCGCTCGCAAGGCGTCGCGTACGACGGCACGGGGTACGTGTTCTCGTGGACGCTCGGTCTCCAACGCACCGACGGCGCACTCTCCACGACGGTGAACAAGCCGGCGGCGATCCCGCTCGACATGCTCCTCGCCAAGAGCAACCACATCGGCGACGTCGACGTGTTCGGCGGCACGCTCTACGCGCCGGTCGAGGATGGCAACGGCTACCAGCACCCGACGATCGTGCTCTTCGACGCGAAGACGCTCGATCCCAAGGGGCCGCGGTTCGAGATCTCCACGAGCTACCTCACCAAGGGCGTGCCGTGGGTCGCGGTCGACGGACCGCGCAACGTGGCCTACGTGGCCGAGTGGGATCCGACGCCGGCGATCCTCGTGTTCGATCTCGCGACGTTCACCTACCAGCGCTCGATCACGCTCTCGAAGACGTTGGGGCGCATCCAAGGCGGCAAGGTGCTCGACGGAACGTTCTACGCGTCGAGCGACGACGCCGACAAGACGCTCTACAAGATCGATCTCGACACCGGCATCGTGCTCCCGCCGCTCTTCTCGTACACGGCGGCGGTGGTCAAAGAGCTCGAAGGCTTCGCCGTCGTCCCGGGCCAAGGCACGACGCCCGCCGAGCTCCGCGTCCTCGGCGTCGACGCGAGCTCCTCGAGCGTGACCTTCCGCACGCACACGCGCACGCGCGCCCCGCTCCGCAACGCGATCTGCGCGCCCTGAATCGCACTCACAGCGGAGGGCGGTGCCGAACGGCTCTCAGGGGGCGAGCCGATGCGAGCGCGCCCGACGACGGACGTGGGCGAGCGACGCAAGGCCGAGCACGAGCCAAGCGATACCTCCCGCGCCCGTGCGCGCGGCGGAGGTGGAGCAGCCCGGCCCAGTCCCGATGGCCTTGGCGTCCGGGGCGGCTCCGGTCGGATTCGCGGTCGACCTCCCGTCGACGGCGAAGTCGCACGCGCTCGCGAGCGGGATCTCGAGATCGAGGCGCGCAGGCTCGCCGACGATCGTATCGCCGATCCGCGCCGAGACTTCGACCACGTGATGGCCGGTCGCGCCCGCGGCGCCGTCGGTCGCACACACGCGGGTGATGCGATCGACGCGATCCAACGCGGGGTCGGCGTAGAAGTTGCCGGTCGAGCGCGGCTCGATGGTTCCGAAGTCGGACGTCGCCCAGAGGTTGCCGTCGATTCGCGTCTCGAAGTGGACGACGGGCATGAAGGGCTCGAGCTCGCGCGACGGCTTCACGTCGAGCGCGATGACCGCCGCCGGGACTTCCTTGTAGCACTCGCCCGTCATCACCTGGAGCGCCGCCGAGCCTCGCCCAGTGGAGCGAACGGTCACGTCGAGCGCGTGCGTTGGCAAGGGAACGGCGCTGCCAAGCTCGATCCGCTTTTCGACGACCCCCGCGTCGGACGCGCAACCGCCGTCCGGGAAGCGGAGCGAATACACGCCCGCCGTGAGCGGGACGGCGGGGCGGACACCCTCTCCGCCGACGGTGATGGGAAGCATCCGGCCCTCGAACGCGAGAGTGACATCTTGAGCCGACGCGGCCCCCCGCACGGCGAGGAACGGGATCTCGGGGATGCTCGCGGGCAGGGTCACGCCCTCGAACGAAGCGGTCCGGTTCGACGGGCAACGCATGGAGCACGCCGAAGCGCGCTCCGTCACGAGGAGACCGAGGAGGGCCGCGGCGAAGCAGAAGCCAGTGACGACTCGCATGGTCCGCCGGTTCGCAACCCTCGTGCCCAGCGCCAAACGCCTAGTGTGGCGTTCACTCGTTGCCGACAGCGCTGACGAGCCGGTCGCATGGTGTGCCACCTGACACACCCCAAGGTCACTTCCCGATCCGCCCTCGGGCGCTCAGCGCGGCGCGCGCGATCGGGCTTCGGCGAGGGCAGCCTCGAGCTCCGCGATGCGTGCGCGCGCCACGTCGACGTCCTTGCGCGCGGCGGCTACTTCGACGCGCGCGGCTTCGTTCTCGGCCCGGGCGGCGGCCGCCTCGGCGATGCGCCGCTCGCGTTCGATCGTCGCGGTCTCATGATCGGTGGGGACGACCGCGCCCGCGGAGACCAGGCGAAGACCGGTCGGATACTGGTGAAGCGGCGCGACGAGCCACTCGATCGGCGCAGCCAGGGCGCGGGAGAGCGTGACGCACGGAGAGCGCTCGCCCTCGACCACGCGCTCCACGAAGTCCCCCTCGACGCGGTCCCATACGCGAAGGCGATGGCCCTCGGCCTCGTCCAAATCGAAGACGACGAATTCGGAGACGCCGATGCGCTCGTAGGCCTCACGCTTCTCTTCGAGCGTCCATCGCTCGCGTGTGTCGGAGAGCGAGAGCACCTCGACGACGAGCTCGGGCACGCCGAGCTCCCAGGTCTTCCATGAGAGGTGCGTGACGAGCTCGTTCTGCGTGAGGCCGAGCTTCACGGCCGCGTCCGGCGCGCGGCAATCACGTGGGCTCGTCGCGTTCCAATAGAGGAACATGTCGCACGAGACGGCGTGGCCCGCGGGCCCCACGAGACGACCGAGGGTCTCGTAGAGCAAGCGACACAGATCGTAGTGGCGGGGATTCTGTCCCAAGCGCTCGTGCTCCGGCTCTTGTTCGGGGAAAAAGAGCGGCTGCACGGGGCGTACGTACGCGAGCTTCGG
>JBGAJR010000014.1:0-170631 GCA_044224815.1 Polyangiaceae bacterium | reverse complement strand
AGCGTCCCCGTCGACAAGGATGCGAGCCGCGCCGTTGGTGCCGATGCCGTCCTCGCGGAGCGTCCGACCATGCTCTACACCGGCACGATCGTCGTCGGCGGGAGCGCCAGCGCCCTCGTCGTCGCCACGGGGACGAAGACCGAGCTCGGTCGAATCGGCAGGCTCGTCGGGGGCGTCGAGTCCGAACCCACGCCCCTCGAGCGGCACCTCGGAGTCTTCGGTCGGAAGATCCTCTGGGCGTGCCTCGCCGTGACGTTGCTTCTCCTCGGGTGGGGATTGGCCCGTGGCGGGCGCACGTTCACGAGCATCCTTCTCGAAGCCGTGAGCTTCGCAGTCGCGATCATCCCCGAGGGGCTTCCGGCCGTGACGACGATGACGCTCGCCGTCGGCGTCCAGCGGATGGCTCGCCGCGGCGCCGTCGTTCGCAGGCTCGCAGCGGTCGAGACGCTCGGAAGCGCCACGGTCATCTGTACGGACAAGACGGGGACTCTGACGCGAAACGAGATGACGGTCCGTGAGGTCATCGCCGGCGGCATCGCGTGGTCGGTTTCCGGCGCGGGCTACGACCCCACCGGGGAGATCGCGGGGCTGGTAGGGACGGCGCGCGGTGCACTCGAACGCCTCCTCGTCACGGCGACACTCTGCAACGACGCGCACGTCGACCGGACCACACGACGAGGGCAAATCATCGGGGACCCGACCGAGGGGGCGTTGCTGGTGCTGGCGGAGAAGGCACAAGTCGACGTCGATGCGCTTCGCGGCGAGCATTCGGTCGTCTCTCGCGTTCCGTTCGATGCCGCACGCCGCCGCATGAGCGTCGTCGCCGTCGGTCCTGGCGGCGGCTCGATCGTCCACGTGAAAGGGGCTCTTGATGTGATATTGCCCCTCTGCACTTCGATCGTGCGCGACGACAGGGATGTTGTGCTCGATGACGCGACACGGGCGAGCATCGTCGGTCGATCCGAGGCTCTCGCCTCCCGTGGCCTCCGTGTCCTGGCTTTTGCCGATCATCCGACTGGGCCGGCCGCGACCGGGGCGAGCAACGACGCCGGACTGACGTTTCTCGGCGTCGTGGGGATGATGGACCCGCCGCGTGATGGTGTGGCCGAGGCCGTCGCAGCGTGTGCTCGCGCCGGCGTCCGCACGGTGATGATCACCGGGGACCATGCGGTCACCGCGACCGCGATCGCACGTGCCATCGGCATCGCGGGTCCAGAGCACGAAGCAATCAGCGGCGCTGATCTCGCCAAGCTCGACGACGCCGAGCTCGCGGCGCGCATCGAGCAGGTACGTGTCTTTGCCCGAGTCGCACCCGAGCAGAAGCTTCGAATCGTGCGCGCCCTCGCTGCCCGCGGGCACGTCGTTGCCATGACCGGGGATGGCGTGAACGACGCGCCAGCGCTTCGCGAAGCCCATATTGGCGTAGCGATGGGCCGCGGCGGCACCGAAGTCGCCCGCCAGGCTTCCGACATCGTACTCACGGACGACGACTTCACGACGCTTGTCGACGCCATCCGCGAAGGCCGCGCCATCTACCGGAACATCCAGAAATTCGTGTTCTTCCTCCTGTCGTCGAATGCAGGTCTCGCGTTGACTGTCTTCGCCGTCTCGATGACGGGCTTCTGGCCGCCACTCACCGCGACGATGATTCTCTGGATCAACCTCGTGACGAACGGCCTGCCGGCGCTCGCGCTCGGCGTGGATCCGCCGTCGGCGGATCAGATGGGTGAGCGGCCTCGCCGCGCTGGCGAGCCGCTGCTCGGTCGTCGTGATCTGCTCGGCCTTACGCTCGTCGGCTTCGTCGTCGCCGGAAGCGCGCTCGTTGCTTACAGTGAGACGCTCTGCCCGGCGGGCGGGAGCGCCGAGCGGCACCGGACCGTGGCGTTTTTCGTGCTCTCGATCGGCCCTCTTCTCCATGCCTGGAGCTGCCGGTCGCCGACGCAGTCGACCTTCACCATGCGCCCTCGGCTGAGTTGGCCGCTCCTTGGCGCGACCGTCGTATCGGTCGCCTTGCAGGCGCTCGTGCTCGTCCCGGCGCTTCAGCCCGTCTTCCACGCCCAGTCGCTTGACGTGCACCACGTCGTGCTCGTCGCGGCCTGTTCAGTCGTGGTCCTCTTCGTCGTCGAGTTGGCAAAGGCGATCGACCGACGTCGCTCAGCGCACGACTCAAACGATCTCGTCGATGTAGTCAGAGCAGTCCGCGCCAAACCATGACCGGCGCGTCCGGTTCCTATCGCGGCGTTCTCGCAACGCTGCTTGCAGCGCGACGATGGCTCTGCGGCGTGCCCGGTCGTCGATCATTGGCGGCACATCGCCCGCCGCAAAGTGCTGGCGCAGCATGGACGTTGCTTTTTCGAGAAGGGCGACCGACACGACGGTTCGTCCTTATCACGCGCTGTGCGCGGTACGCGTAACCGCCAAGGTCACGGGGGCCCGCATCCACCCCGGAACGAGAGCCAAAGGAGGCGCGGCGCTGTAAGAATGGCGTGGGTCGTGCGTCAGCACGAACAGAAGCCCATGAATGCCCCTATGCACGACCATCACAATGATGATCCGGCCGATCCCATGGTTTCGGCTGAACGGAGCTCGTCCGCGCGGCCCCCAACAGAAACGGACCCCGTATGCGGGATGACCGTCGACGTGGCTCGGGCAAAGCATCGGCTCGAGCTTTACGGACGCACGTGGTTCTTCTGTAGCCCGCGATGCCGAGAGCGCTTCGAGGCTGACCCCAAGCGCTACGTCGCGGAGGCAGCCAGCACAGCCACGCCTCCCAAAGCTCCGTCGACGGCGGCGAGCGATGCTACCGCGAAGCTGGAAGGGCCCGACCTCGCCGCTGTCGAATACACGTGCCCGATGCACCCGGAGGTCGTCCAACTCGGCCCGGGGACCTGTCCCAAGTGCGGAATGGCGCTCGAACCGCGCGTCGTGAGCGCGGAAGCGCTCGAAGACCACGAGCTTCGCGATATGCGGCGACGTCTCACCCTGTCGACCGCGCTGACCGTTCCGTTGTTTCTCCTAGCGATGGCCGACGTGCTCCCCGGAGATCCCGTAGGCCATCTTGTTGGCGGTCGAGCTCTCACGTGGATCGAGCTTGCTGTTGCGTCCCCGGTGGTGGTTTGGGGCGGCGCTCCGTTCTTCCACCGTGGCATTCAGTCGTTGCGCACGCGCAGCCTCAACATGTTCACGCTGATCGCGCTCGGGACCGCAGCCGCGTACGGCTACAGCCTCGTGGCAACGGTGCTGCCCGATGCCTTCCCGCAAGCGATGGTCGGTCACCGTGGCGTGGTCGACGTCTACTTCGAGGCCGCGGCCGTCATCACGACGCTCGTGCTCTTGGGCCAAGTGCTCGAGCTCCGCGCGCGCAGTCGGACGAGCGATGCCATCCGCTCATTGCTCTCTCTCTCCCCGAAGACGGCCCGCCGGATCCGCGAGGATGGCGACGAGGAGGACATCCCGCTAGCAACCGTCCACGCGGGGGACAGCCTCCGGGTCCGTCCTGGCGAGCGCGTCCCGACGGATGCCATGGTGCTCGAAGGTGAATCAGCTGTCGATGAGTCGATGCTCACGGGTGAGCCGATCCCGGTGGAGAAGAGCAAGGGCGACAAGGTAACGGGCGGCACGCTGAACGGCGATGGGGCACTCGTCGTTCGGGCGGAGCGTGTCGGGCAGGACACGATGCTCGCGCAGATCGTCGCGATGGTCTCGCAGGCGGCGCGCTCCCGAGCCCGCGTGCAGCGACTCGTCGACCGAGTGAGCGCCTACTTCGTTCCCGCCGTGGTCGGCGTTGCGCTCCTCGCGTTCCTGGCCTGGCTCCTCGTCGGTCCCGAACCGCGGACCGCACATGCACTCGTCAGCGCAGTTGCGGTACTCATCATCGCCTGAAGTCGTGGCAGCGATCGACGCGTGGAAGAACACCTCGCTCTTTATCGGCGAGCGCTGTTGCTCTTGTATTTCCTCGTCCTCGGATGACCAGCAGGATCCGAGGATGTCGGTGGCCGGGAGGGGTCCCGCGGCCGATCAAGCGAATAGGAAGACGGGACGGCACCAGAAGAACGATCACCCAGAGGACCACCCTCGCCACTCCCCTCGACGGAGGTAGGACGTAGTGAGTCCATCAGGCCATCCTCGCCCTCAACCTCACGGTCACGGGACGAGCGCTGCGCCGGACGTTCCAGGACCTTACGCGAGAGGCCGAGGTGGATGCCTTCATTGCGAAGGCGATCAGCGGCCACGCCACCGACGCCATGAGGGAACACTACTCGACGGCGAGAGATGTCGAGGTGGTGCGGGGCATTGCCAAGGTCATCAGCCTGGCGGGCGTCCGCGCATCACGCAAGAAACGTTCGACGGGATGAACCCACGGGCAATCGGGCCGTACACGGACTGGACCTCTACGAAACCACTTGGGACCAGTACCCAGCCTGAATGGCCTCGTTGGCTCGTTGCAGCACGGTAAGCCGGTCCGTGTAGGACAGCTCGACCTCGTTGTTCGAGTTGGCCGGGTCAATCAGTTTGACCGTCATGATGTTCGCCGCGATGAACTGGAAGACGGTCATGAGTGCCGTGGCGTAGTCAACGATCGCCACGCCCTTCAACGCCGCGGTGACCAACAACTCGATCGCGAAGGTTGTCAGTGGGACGCTGCGCTGGAGCCTCCACAACTTCACGAGCCTCACCACCGGGCGCACCCCGGACTTTCGGATCGCGTCGATGTGGACCTTGAGGCTGGTCTGCATCCAGCTACCCGGGTTCTTGTACAGGCTGGCGTACTTGAACGTCGTGTCCTGCGCTCGGCCCGGGACAACATCGACGTGCAACCCCGCCCGGTACTGGACGCGAAGGGCGACGGTCTTCGCCTGCACCGTGTAGTTCCGGAGGACGAGTGCGGCCCGCACGCCGTCGAAGAGGTCCTTGAGCGGCTTGGTGTCGTAGCTCGGCATGTACATCACGATGTCGAGGTCGTAGGCCGACCGGATCTGGGTGTCCTTCGCGTACGAGCCGCCGTAGTAGATCCTGGGCGTGGACCCGTAGACCGCCCTCAACACCTGTTCGATCTCGCTGCGGGCGACTTGCAACGAGGCCAGCTCCGCAAGTTGAAGGTCCTCCCGCCGGAGGATGCCAACGAGGTAGTCGTGTCCGCTCACGTCTTCCCCTCCCCACCCAACGTCAATACGTGCCGGTACTTCGGCAACCGCTGGTGGTCGTACTCGTAGAGCCGCACCGGAGGGTTCATTCTCGGGTTGATGGTCTGACCGAGTGCCACGGCCACGGGACCCGGGACGGCGGCGAAGAGATGAACCCGACGGCATCGAGGGACGTGGGCTCGAATGTTTGCGAGCACGGTCCGGAAGGCTTGAACGACTTGAACCACTTGGCTCGAACTCGTGAGCCATGCCACGTCGGGGTGCTTCACCGCGACGTCGATCTCGACAGGGTGTCCGCGGACGACCTTCCTTGTCACGGCGGGAGTCACGCGGGCGCTCACGGAGACGCGAACGACGACGTCCACGGCCTTCGCCACCGTGGCCCCGAGAAGCCCAACCACGGGGACCGTCGGCGCCGTGGCCTTCGTGGATCGCCATGACCACGAAGCTCGGTCTCGGTCGAACTGAAAGAGCCTCGCTTCGACGCGGTCCGACAGCAGGAACCCGAGATGCACGGCGAGGGGGATGGGAGCCAAGCTGAACACGGCGAACTTCGCTAGGAGCTGGCGGCTTCGGTCGAGGGCCTCCTTGACGATGTTCTCCTGGACCTCGGCCGCGACCTTCCACATGCCCGCGGGAACCGCGGGGCGCACGTGAATGGGGGGACCAAGAGCCGCCTCGGGACGCAGCGCCTTCATCGCGGCGTCGGTGTTGATGGGTGACAGGACGTCGTGCACGACCACGAACCTGCCGTCGGAGAGCTTCTTGGCGTCGGCCTTGCTGACAGGCAGGCCGAAGGAGCTTTCATACCCGACCGGAGGCCCGAGGATCTCGCACCGCTTCGACAACGGAAGCGACCGAGTCCGCTCCCAAAGCTCGTCGCTGCTGAGCGGCTCCAGCTTCACCTTCGGGTACTTCGCCTTCTCTGCGTTCAGCAAGAAGGGGATGTCGGGCGGTAGACCGCGTCGAACGTTGTAGACGAAGATCCACTTCTTGAGCGCCGTCTTCCAGTGCTTCACCGCACCGGCGAGGTCTTCTCGGATCTTCTTCTTGAGCGCCGCCTGCGTCAGCTCGTCGGGGCTGTAGACCTGGAAGACGACGCCCTTCGCGAAGAAGAGTCCGTCGGTCTTGCGGTCACCGATCTTGCCGTACGGCCTGATCGACATGAACTCCGGGTTCGTGCGCTTGATGACCGACTCGAAGAGCTTCTGGAACTCCTCGCCACCCGCCTCGAAGCACCGCAGCTTCCACCACAACCAGTGGTTCAGCGTCGTGGCGTCGTAGCCCGCGGGGACCTTCGGCTTGCCTCCACCAATCAACCGAAACTCGAACCGGCCGAGGTGGTGGGTGAGGTGGTGGGAAGGGACGTGGACATGAAAAAGGCGGGCCGGCGGTGATGCCGAACCCGCCTAAATTTCAGTGTCTTGTTGTAGGCGCGATTGGGATTGAACCAACGACCCCTACCGTGTCAAGGTAGTGCTCTACCACTGAGCTACGCGCCTAAGCGTCCCCGTGAGGGGATAGCCGAAGTACCGCTCGCTCAGTTTTCTGTCAAGCGCTTCGGCGCATCCGCAGCCCAGAACGCGGGGCGACCGCCCATTTTCGCGGGTGCGAACGGGCGCCCGGACGGGCTGCCCTTTCGACGCACGCGGGCCGGGTGTACACCAGCCAGCGGTGCAATCCCGATACGACGACATCGAAGCCCTCCGCGTCCGCGGCGAGCTCACCCAGAAGAGCGCCTTCGGGCGACCGGTCTCCCCCACCCTCGCCGACCGCACGTACACCGCGCGGCTCATCGGCGCCGAGAGCGCGCTCGTCCTTCACGGAGGCGGCAACACCTCCGCCAAGGGCACCGAGGTCGACGCGTTCGGGGAGACCGTCGAGGTCCTCTACATCAAGGGCTCCGGCTCCGATCTCGCGACGGTCGCGCCCGAGGGTCACCCGGCGGTGCGCCTCGCCGCGCTCCGCAAGCTGCGCGCGCTCGCCAAGCTCTCCGACGAGCAGATGGTGAGCGAGCTCCGCCTCGCCCTCCTCGACGCGAGCGCGCCGAACCCGAGCATCGAGACGCTCCTCCACGCGTTCTTGCCCGCCGCCTTCATCGATCACACGCACGCCGACGCCGTCCTCTCGCTCGTCGATCAACCGAACGGCGAGGCCTTGTGCCGCCAGATCTACGGCGACGGCATGGTCTGGGTGCCGTACGTGAAGCCGGGCTTCGATCTCGCGAAGCGGTGCATCGAAGCCTTCGAGGCCGTGGCCGCCAAAGGCCACGCGCCGAGCGTCATCCTCCTCGAGAAGCACGGCATCTTCACCTTCGGCGCGACCGCCAAAGAGAGCTACGGCGCGATGATCGACGCGGTGACGCGCGCCGAGCGCGCGATCGCCGACGCGCGCCGCACCGCGGCCATCACCGAGCCCAAGAAGGCCAAGGTGCCGCTGCACGAGCTCCTCCCGCGCGTGCGCGGCGTCCTCGCGCGCCTCGCGGGCGAGCCCAGCGAGCGCGGTCCGGCCCTCACGGTGCGCGGTCCCGACTCGGTGCTCGCGTTCTTGGAGCGGCGTGACGTCGCGGACCTCGTGGCCATCGGCTGCGCGACGCCCGATCACGTCATCCGCACCAAGCCTTGGCCGCTCTTCATCGACAAGCCCGACTACGGCGATCTCGACGCGTTCGCCGCGCGCTTCGCCGAGCTCGCGCAAGGCTACGCCAAGCGTTACGACGCCTACGTCGACGAGATGGCGCAAAAGACCGGCGTCACGGTGAAGCGCCTCGATCCGTGGCCGCGCGTGATCCTCTTGCCCGGCGTCGGCATCGTGGCCGTCGGACGCACGCTCCGCGAGGCCGACGCGGTGGCCGACGTCTACGAGCACACGACGAACGTGATCGCCGACGCGATCGACATCGGCGAGTACCGCCCGGTCTCGCTCGTCGAGCTCTTCGAGCTCGAGTACTGGAGCCTCGAGCAGGCCAAGATCAAGAAGACCGCGCGCCCGCTCCTCGACGGCTGCACGGCCATCGTCACCGGCGCCGCGAGCGGCATCGGCTACGCGACGGCCGCGCGCCTCCTCGACCACGGCGCCAACGTCGCGCTCCTCGACACCGACGCCGCCGGCCTGATGAAGGCGCACGACGATCTCGGCAAGGGCCGTCGCTCGCATCTTCTGCCGTTCGTCTGCGACGTGACGCACGAAGGCAAGGTCACCGCCGCGGTGCAGGCCGTGGTGACGAGCTTCGGCGGCCTCGATCTCGTCGTCTCCAACGCCGGCAATGCGCCCGAGGGTGCGCTCGACACGCTGGAGGGCGAGCGCGCGCTCGAGCGGTCGCTCACGATGAACCTCCTCTCGCACAACCACGTCGCGCGAGCCGCGGCCACGGTGATGCGCGCGCAAGGTCGCGGCGGTTGCCTCCTCTTCAACGCCAGCAAGGCCGCGTTCGCGCCCGGCCCCGGCTTCGGCCCGTACGCCGTCGCCAAAGCGGGCGTCATCGCGCTCATGCGGCAGCTGGCGATCGATCTCGGGGCGGCAGGGATTCGCGCCAACGCCATCAACGCCGATCGCATCCGCACCGGGCTCTTCGGCGGCGGCGTCCTCGAGTCGCGCGCCGCTGCGCGCGGCCTCACCCCCGACGAGTACTTCCGCTCGAATCTCCTGAAGCGCGAGGTCACCGCCGAAGACGTCGCCGACGCGTTCGTCTACCTCGCGACCGCGCGCTCCACGACCGGCTGCGTCGTCACCGTCGACGGTGGCAACCCGGCCGCCTTCCCGCGCTGACTCAGTGCGTGAGGCCGGCGATCACGTTGCCGGCCACCGTCTGGCCCGTCGTGACGACGTGAAGCGTGTGATTGAAGTCGATCCCGAGGTAGTAGCAGTCGGGAGTGCCGTTCTGCGTGCCGCAGTCATCGGGCGCGCTCGACCAATAGCTCGCCGTGAGCGGGTTCGCGACCACGCCCGCGACGTTCTCGAATCCCACGTAGTAGCAGTGATCACCTTCTAGCTTCGACGCGCCACGCAGCCCGGCGAACGCCGGCTCGGTCGCGATGCGCGCGGCGTCGGCAGCGTCGCGAACGACGACGAAGTCGACGGTGCCGACGCCGTGCGTGCCGTAGCTCACGAGGTTGTTCTTCACGGCGAAGGTCGGGTCGGTCGGCGAGTCGGAGATCCACGTGATGGCGGCGGTCGAGTCCGCGCCCGCGCTGATGCGACCGAGGTACGTGTTCGCTTCGGTGCGGAACTTCACGATCCACACGTTGCCGTGGAGCCGATTGAACCCGAGCCGGAAGGGCGCTTGGCTCGCGAAATACGATCCGTCCCCGGTCGCGGTCGCGCTCCACTCGCGAAAGACCACGCTTCGGTTGTACGCCGTGCCGGGGATCGGCAAGCTCGGGCACGGATCCGCGGGCGGCGCCGCCGCTTCGGTCGCGCCGGCGTCTGTCGCGACCGTCGTCACGCCGCCATCGCCTTGTGGCGGTGCTGTCGTGGCGCTCGCGCGACCGCCGTCCCCGCCGCTCGAAGTGCTTCCACGGCCGGCAGCGCCGGGCGCGCCCCCGGAGCCGTCGCCGTAAAGCGGCGACTCGCTACCCGACCCGCCCGCGCTGCACGCCGCCAACGCAACGAGGATTCCACCCGCCCATACCGCTCGTGCCATCGGTTGCCTCGCCGACGTTGGAAAGCACCGTTCGGGCCGAGCCGAATTCGCCCGAGTTTTCGAACATCGCCGGAGACTGCTTGCACTCGGTGTGCACGCTCCCCGACATCGCGTCCCGCCCTCCCCGATTGCTCCATTCGGGAAACCACCTCGCTCAGTTCGAGAGGTAACGCGTGTGTGACCAGCGGAAAGCTGCGGGCCTATCGAACGGCGCGACGCTTGCTGGAGAGGCGGTCAAACCATGCGCCTCGCTTGTCCTATTTTCGCCGCCCTTCTCCTCGCCTGCTCGGGCTCCACCTCGGACGAGCCAGATCCTTCCGGTGACGAGGCCGCCGTCGTCGCGGCCGACGCCCCCCAAGCCGTCGACACTGTCGAGACGAGGGCGGGCATCTATCCCACTTGGACGATCGGCCCCGACGGTCGGGCCTGGCGCGCGCTCCGCCGCTACTTCGGCGCCGTGGGAGCACCGAAGCCCGTCTTCGACACTGGAGACGACTCGGGTCCGATCGACGCGGTAGCAACCGATGGCGGCGTTGCCACGCTCCTCTTCGGGACCGCGTACAAGTCGATCGTCCAAGTCGACCTTGCGACTGGGTCGGTGAAAAAGCTCGTCGACCAGGTGCTCGCGCCGTCGACCCTCGTTCAGGCCATCGCGGCAGACGCAACGGGCGCCTACTTCCTCGGAAAGCCCTACGGGCAAGACGGCTCGCAGGGTGACCTCTGGCGCGTGGATCGCAGCGGCAAGCTGACGCGGCTCGCGGCCGACATGTTTGCTCCGAGGTCGACCTGCGACCCGATCTTGATGGTCGACGCCACCTCCGTCTTCGAGGTCCAGTCATGCCGCGACGGCGGCAGCGAGATCGTCCAAGTGCCCAAGACCGGAGGAACCCCGAAGGTCATCGCGGGCGTGGCGGGCAACGCGCGCGAGGCCGTCCTGCTCGGTGACACGATCGTGTACGCGACGAGCCGGGAGATTTCGCGAATTCCCAAGACGGGTGGAGCGAAGACTCTGTCGTTGACGACCCTCATGGCGAACGCCATCGCGGCCGACGGCGCGGACTTCCTCTACACCGATGTGCGGACCAATACGGAGCTCTCCCTCCAGCGCAAACAAGATAGCGGCGGCGCGCCCCGGCCGGTCGCTACGCTCACCGCGACCACACCGAGCGCCACCCTCTCCGCCGAGATGACCTTGCCGACGAAAGACGCGATCTTCGTCGCCCTCACGGAGGTCGGCCAGACAGGCGGGGGCTGGAAACACCGCCTGGTGAAGGTGGCCCGCTGAGGCGAGCGCGCGTCAGAACCGGAAGGTGACCTCGGCGCGCGCGCCCGCGTACGCCGGGAAGATGCGGCACACGCCGCTCACGCACTTCAGGCCGCCACGCTGCTGGCCGCCGAAGAGCTTGATGTTCGAGTCGCTGGTGAACTTGTAGACGAGCCCGCCGTTGAAGTACGTCGTGGGCTGGCCGACGAGCGTCGTGTACTCGAAGCCCTGGGTGAGGATCCACTTGGGGACGATCTTCACCGCCAAGTAGTTCTCGCCCTGCACCCACGGCCGCTCGCCGCCGCCGTTCGAGTCGACGTTCTGGTTCTCTTCGTAGCGGAGGCGATGCTTGCCGGTGATCTCGGCCGAGACCGGCCCCTTCACGTGCATCTCGAGCGTGTAGTTCGCGTAGGCCTCTTCGTAATAGATGCCGCCCTTCACGAGTCGGTCGTCACGCCCGCCGAGCTGCGCGAAGAGGTGCGACTTGTCGGAGTCCCATTTGATCTCGGTGCCGACGAAGCCGTCGTACACGCGGTTGTGCACCGTGTCGGCTTCCTGCGCTTTGGTGATCGTGCGGCCGCGGTCGTCGCAGCCGCTGCCCGGGACTTCGCTCTTCGAGAAGTAGTAGGCGCCCGACGCGTAGAGGAGCACGTCCTCGGTCGCGCGCACGTCGCTGCGGAGTCGCCCGCCGTCCACGCACGCGTTGAAGAAGTTGAACATCGAGTCCTGCGTGATGGGCTCGGTGGTCGGCGGCGCCGAGTACACGACCGTGCTGAACGCCGCAGCGCGCGACGTGTTCACGCCACCCGCCAGCGGATAGAAGTTCCGGTAGCTCTTCACCTCGATGGTGTTCGTGACCGGGCCGATGTCGACGTTGAGCGCCGCGTAGAGCGCGTTGCCGTGCGTGTTCGGGTCCAGCGGAACGTCGTCGTGCTTCCACCTTTGCACGGCCGCCTCGACGTACAGCTTGGTCGACTTGCCGAGCATCTTGGGGATCTCGAGCGACTGACTGGCGACGTCGACCTCACTCGCCTTGAGCACCGGACCGTTGCCGTCGGGAAGCGTGCCCAAGTACGTGGCCGTGTCGGAAGGCGTGCACGAGCCGACCGGCGCATCGAGGGCATCGGTCACCACGCGCCCGTTCGCGTCGTACGAGTACGGCGCGCAGCGCGTGAGTCGAACGCCGCGGGTGCCGAGCACGACGGGCGTCCCGCGGCCGGCTTCGATCTGCGCGCCCACCAAGCGGTCCGACGCGTACAGCGGCTGCGCGCCGCGGATGTCGGTCGGAAGCTCGCGCGGGAGAAAGAGCGCGCGGCCGGTCGCCTCGTCGACGCGCGAAGGGTTCGCGAGGCCAGCCACCAGCGTGAGCGCGATGGGGTCGGCCTGCCACGCGACCTTGCCGCCGCGCACCGTGTTGTCGGCGCCGAGCTCGTCGATCTTGCGCATCGAGAGGACGAGACCGCGGCCGAGCTGCACGTAGGCGTCGCCCGCCGTCACCTCGAGGCCGGGCGCCTTGTACGTGGCCCACAGCTTCGCGGGATAGAGCGAGGTCGGAAAGCGCGAGGCGCCGTCGCGCTGGAGACGCGTCAGCTCCGTCGCGCGCGCGGCGTCGAGATCCGCAGCCGAGGTCGCGTCGGCGCCGATGGAGGCAGGCAGCGTCCGGTCCTCGGGCTTCCGCCAGTAGATCGATCCGTCGAGGCGCGTACCGAGCGTGAACCTCTTGTAGGACAGCGCCGCGTTCAACCGATTGATGAACGCGCCGTAGCCTTGGTCTTCGAACTTCTCGCCTTCGCGCGGCTCGAAGCGCTGGCTGACGATCGCCGTCTCGGTGACGTCGAGGCGGAGCGGTGCGTCGCCCACCTTCACGACGTCGACGGCGTGCGCGCGCGCCGACCAAGCGAGCCCGGCGAGCGCGCCCGATGAAGCGACGAAAACCGACCACCGCCCTCTCATGGGCGCCGGACGTTACTTGGTGGCCGGGGTGCCGTCGAGCAGATCGCGAAGGTGCTTCTCGAGCGCGACCTCGTCGCCCGAGTTGTACCCCTCGTGGACCTTCACGACCTTGCCGCTCTTGTCGATGAGGACCGAGAGCGGCGCGGACTTCTTCGGGTTGTAGAGGCTGGCGATCGACGAGTCCTCGTCCAGCACGACGGGGAACGTCATGCCGTTTCGCTTCGCGAACGCCGGCACCTCGGCCACGGTCTCCGGGCCGTCCATCGAGATGGCGAGCACGGTGAAGCCCTTGGCCTTGTACGCGTCGTAGAAGCGACGCAGGTGCGGCATCTCTGCCTTGCACGGCTCGCAGTACGTCGACCAGAAGTCGAGCAGCACCACCTGCTTCCCGAGGTAGTCGCTCAAGCGAACGGTCTTGCCGTCCGTGTCGCGTCCCGAAAAGTCGGTGGCCTGCGTGCTTTGCGTGGTGGACGTGGCGTCGGTGGGCGACTTCACGCCGGGCGCTTCTGCGGTGGCGCCACCACCGCACGCGAAGAGACCGAGCGAGACGAGGAGGGCGGCGGCCGAACGCACCGAGCCGCTCACTGCGTGGCCTGAGCCGGGTTCTTGTCGACCCACGCCGTCCACTTCTCGACCTCGGCCGTGAGGTCCGGCGGAGCGCCGACGCCCGACGAGAGGATCTCCATGCTGCGGAGGTCGAGGTTGGCGTTGAACGGAACGGCCGCGGCGTCGAAGAAGCCGCCGAAGTTCTTGAGCGCCGGGTCGAGCGCCTGCGGGAAGTTCACCTTGTGCTTGTTGACCCAGTTGTCGAGGTCGGTGGGCGTCGCGCCCGTGCCGACGGCGGGGCCATCCGCGAGGGCCTGGAAGAAGAGGACGCCCTTCGACTTGAGGTCACCCGCGATGGAGACCATCTCTTTGGTCTCCTCGTTGCACGGGTTGCACCAGTAAGACGACACGGTGATGTGGAGGACCTTGAACCCGTTTTTCTGATCGGGATCGAAGTAGTCGGCGAGCGAGATCGTCTCGAGCTTGCCGCCAGCCGTGACCGGCTGCCCCATCTCGGTCTTGTAACCCTGGAACTTGAAGTTCCGCATGATGTTGCCGGGGCGGCTGCCGCTGCGGGCCTCGGTGCCGAGGTTCTTGGTGGGGTACGGCTTGCCGTACGAATTGGTCTCCACCGTTCCGGTGCTGTTGCCGGGGCCAGTCACGCCCTGATTGCCAGCAGGAGTGCTCGAGCTACCCGAGGACGAGCAGCCAACCGCGAAGACCGAACCGACGACGGCGACACCGAGAAGCGAGCGCAGCGACATGTGCAATTTCCCCTAAACGCTTGAGTGGAGCGGGCGGGAGGGTAGTCCGCGCGCCCGGCCCGTCAAGCGGATCGGGACGCGCCTCCCGGCGCCTCGGAGGTTCTCCTAGCACGGGGAAACCGGGGCGCCGCCCGTCTCGTCAGCGTCTTGGAATCCGACGCGCAGCAGTGTTGCAAAATGCGCACGCCAGGCTTGTTGGACGGCCCTCGAACTACACCGACTTACAAACCGGCTCCCACGGCGGCGGCAGAAGTGCTACGGGAAGCTTCGGTTGCGGCGGGTCTTGGCCGCGCCGTGAAGAAGGCGGTCTCTTTCATGCTTGTTTCGCGCAGCACGCTCCTCTTCGGCCTCGTCAGCGCCGGTCTGTCGGTCCTCTTTGCCTGCTCGTCCACGAGCCCTTCGGCGCCGGCCGGCTGCCAAGACTCGCTCTGCGCGAAAAACAACAAGTGCATCGACGACGGCAAGACCAACGAATGCCGCCTCCTCTGCTCGAAGCAAGAGGACTGCCCGGACAACTACCGGTGCATGCTCGGCCCGAAGAGCGACAAGACGTACTGCTCGCCCCTCACCGGCACGACCATCAAGAAGAAGGACAAGGGCCAGTGGGGCGCGCACTGCGCGGCGATCCTCGACGCCAAGAAGCAGCCCACGGCGGCCGGTCTCGACGCGAACCCCGACTGCGACACCGAGCAGAACTTCTGGTGCTACGCGCAGAACCCCACCGACGGTGAAGCGTTCTGCACCCAGTACCAGTGCGGCTCGGACTCCGACTGCAAGGGCGGCTACTGGTGCGCGACCATCAACGTCGGCCCGGACATCCGCACCGTGCGCCGCACGGTGAAGTCGACGACGACGGTCTGCTTGCCCCGTCAGTACTGCGCGACGTGCACGAGCGATGTCGACTGCCCGGCGCAGAACGGCGTCACGCAGCACTGCGTGGCCGGCAAAGACGACAAGAAGTTCTGCGCGCCCGAGTGCCAGAACAACGGCAACTGCCAGAAGGACGCGCAGTGCGTCGCGGTGGACGACCACAACGTCTGCTACCCGCGCGCCGGCGTCTGCAAGGGTGACGGCCAGCTCTGCGCGCCGTGCTACTCGGACGACGACTGCCCGAACGGCGCGTGCGTGCAGAGCCCGTACACGCGCGAGCGCTACTGCGGCGTGCAGAGCGGCAAGCCGTGCGCGATCGTCAACAACGCCCTCGTGGCCGACTGCCCCAAGTCGAACGAAGCGAGCGCCGACACGGGCTGCCAGACCACCAAAGACGATCCCAACATCCCCAAGGATCTCTGCATCGGCATCATCCAGCTCGGCAAGGGCGACAACGCCTCGACCATCGACGGCTGCTGGGCGAAGTGAGCTTCGGGCGCGCTCGGGTCGTCCCGCGCGCGCCGCTCAATCGTCGTCGATGAGGAGCGCGACCGCCGCCGCCACGGCGGCGAGCGCTCGTATCGGTGCGTCGAACGCGCCGTGCGCCAACATCGCGAGGGCGAGCACGCATCCGCCGCGCGCGCTCGCGCCACGCTGCGACGCAGCCAGGATCGCGAGCGGATAAGACGCGGCCAAGAGGAACGTGCTCGCGGCCGACAATCCGAGCGGCGGTGGAACCGTCTGCGCTTCGAGGAACGCGGTGTGGAGGAGCACCTGCCAGGTCGACGCATCGTGGTGCACGCCCATCGTCGCCGCCCACGTGAGGACGAATCCGAGGAGCACCGAGAAGACGGCCAGGACTTGCCCGCTGATCTTGCCGCGCGTGCCGAGCCACGCGACGGCCGCGAGCTGCCCCGCGGCCTCGAACACGACGCCAGACGTCGCGACGACGCGGCTCACCGTGTAGAGGCGATCACTCACCTGCTCGCCCGCCGCCACCGCGAGCTGCCATGCGAAGAGGCGCACCAGCGCGGCGAGCGCGAAGAGCGCCATGACGAGACCGATGGCGCGGAGGCGCGCCGTGCCGAGCGCGCGCGACGACGTGGCCAAGACCACGATCGACGACGCGAGGATGAGGACGATCTCCGGTTGCGGAGGCAGGCGCCGCAGGAACGCCGGCGCGACGAGCGCCATCGTGACGAGCGTACCGACGAGCACGAGGCCGCGGAGCCCGCGCATCGCGTCGCGTCGGAGGAGCCCCGCCGCGCCCTCGACGGCGACGGCGCCGAGCAAGAAGGCGAGCGCGTACGTCAGCGTGGCGCCGACGAGCTGCCAGGTGACGACGACCGCATCACTCGCGCTTCCGCGCAGCCCCGGCGCCACGATGCGCGCGAGCGGCATGGAGAACGCCGCCCAGAGTGCGGTGGTGCGCACGAGGAATCCCGCATGTTGTTGCGGAGGAGCGGCGGCGGCGGTCATGCGATGGCCCCACAGTGTCTACACTGCTCGGCTCTCTCGTCACAAGGACGTGAAGCCGAGAGCGCGCCCGGCGCGCCCGGCCGGGGATCAGCCGCGGCTCGCGACCGCAGCCGGGCGCGGGCGGTCGACGGCGCCCTGACGCGTATCGAGCGGGCTCGACGGGAGCTCCCGCTCGCGCGACGGCGACGACGGCGTGCGCGGCGGGCCCTCCGGCCCGGACGGCGCGTTTCCTCCGCCCGCGGGCACGTTCAAGATGAACGGCCGCGCGTTCATCGTCGAGCACGCGAAGACCTCGTCGCGATGGAACTCCCAGTGGAGGTACACGCGATTGTCCGGTGACACGATCGCGCTCGGCGCCGGGCCAAACGGCGAGGCGCGCTGCACGGAGTCGAGCGCGGCGACGTCGAAGGCCGTCATGCCGCTCGTCTTCACGACGCCCATCTTCACGACCTGCCCCTCCTTGGAGAGGACGATTTCGAGGCGCGTGATGAGCTTGGGATCGTTGAGGGGATGCGTCTTGGGGAGCGACTCGAGCGAGCCCAAGAACGAGTCGGCGAAGATCGGGTGGATGCGATTGTGGATCGTGTGGAGGTACGTCGCGAACGGTGACCGCGCGGCGTTGAGCGCCGTCTGGTTGCCGGGCTTCACCGACGACACGTAGTTCTCGATCGCCGTGCGCCAGCGCTCGAAGCTCGAGGCCACCCACGAGCCGCGGTGCTCGCTCTTGCGGCGCTCGCCGTCGGCCACGCGCTCGCGCCGCAGCTGATCTTCGCCCACCGCCGCGACGACGTTGGTCTGCGTGAGGTTCAAGTTCACCTGACCGGGCCCGGCCGCGCCACCGAGGCCGAGGATCGGGAGCGGACCGTTCGGCGTCCGGTCGCGCGCGTTCTCGTTCTTGCCCTGCGCGGGCGTCGGCGAGAGACCGCCCACGGCGCCCGGACGAATCGGGTTGAACGCCCACCCGCCGCCGTTCGCCTCCGACACCGGATCGCTCGGCGCGATGGGCGCGGGCGTGGGCTGCGGTGACGGCGTGGGCGTGGGCGCGGGCGACATCTTCTGATCGCCGCCGGCGTTGGGCGCGTTCTGCGCGGGCATCGCCGCGGCGAGGAGCGAAGGCTTCGGCACCTCGGTCTTCTCGAGCGTGAATTCGGTGCCCTTGTCGCCCGGCGCGTGGTCCTTCTCGCCGGCCTTGTCCTCGTTCTGCGCGATCTTGGTGCGATCGCTGTCCCCCATCTTGATGTCGGCGCCCGCGCGATTGCCGCCCGGCGTGGGGTTGGGATCGTCCTGGTCGAGCGAGGTCTGCGTCGCCGCCGTCTCTTCTTTGACGTGGTTCGCTTCCTCGGAGAGGTAGTTGGCGTTCGGGTTGTCGTCTTGGTTGGGCGCCGCGTGCTGCTTCACCGCGATGCGCTTGTCTTGGAGGAGCTGCGGCGGAGGCTCGTGCTTCTTCTCCTCCTGGACGATCTTGAGATCGACCGGAGGCTTCTTCTTCTCCTCGGCCTTCTTCTGCTCTTCTTTCTTTGCGAGCTCCTCTTTCTTCTTCTCTTCTTCTTTCTTCTTCTGCTCGACCTTGATGGGGTCGTCGGGCGGCGTCTGCTCCATCTCGGGCGCGTCGAGCGTGCCCTCGATGGTCAGCGTCTGCTCGCTCGCGCGCACGCGCTCGCGAACGACGGCGCCCAGCCGATCGAGCGCCGACCGATCGACGAAGTTCTTGGCGACCACGTCACCGCCGTCGGCCGCGCCCAAGTGGACGAGGATCGCCGCGGGGATCCACAGGAGGATCGGGATCTCCAAACTTCGCCGCATCCTCGGGTCCTCGTCGCTCCGATCGCGCACCTTGCCCTACGCCAAAGGCGCACGGCCACGCGTCTCTAGGAGACTAAGTCCGATCCGCCGTGGGCGCCAGCCAGGCGGGCGTGCGAGGTCGTTGCGAGACCGCAACAAAAACCCCTGCAAAACCTGACACTTCTCTCCATACGGCAGAGGCGCGCGATCCACCGCTCTCGGCTGGCGCATCCGCTGATTGCCCTCGGCTTCTGCGGTGTTGCGGCGTTCAACCCGGAGCGGCCACGTGCTAGAAAGGCGGCGCATGGCGGGGTTCGAGATTCGGGGAGCCGTTCCGAGCGACGAGGAGCAGCTCTTCGCGCTGGCGAGGCACCTCAACACGGTGAACCTCCCCAACGACCGCGACGAGATTCGCGCCATCCTCGAGGCGTCGGAGCGCAGCTTCAAGGGCGCCATCAAGGATCCGAAGCGCCGCGAGTTCGTCTTCGTCCTCGTCGACGACGACACGCAGCGCATCGTCGGAACCTCGATGATCTTCGGTCAGCTGGGTCGACGCGACGCGCCGTACATCTACCTCGACGTCATCGACGAGGAGCGTTACTCGGCGACGCTCGATCGCCACTTCAAGCACACGACGCTCAGCATCGGCTACTCGTACAACGGCCCCACCGAGATCGGCGGCCTCGTGGTCGATCCCACGTTCCGCAAGGCCCGTTACGGACAGGCCATCAGCTACGTGCGCTTCTTGTTCATGAAGATGCACCGCGAGCTCTTTCGCGACGAGGTGCTCGCCGAGCTCCTCCCGCCGCTCGAGCCCGACGGCACGTCGCACCTTTGGGACGCGCTCGGTCGTCACTTCACCGGCCTCACCTACGCCGAAGCCGACCGCCTCTCGAAGAAGAACAAGGAGTTCATTCGCGGCCTCTTCCCGGAGGGCACCATTTACGCGTCGCTCCTTCCGCAGGTCGCGCAGGACGTCATCGGCAAGGTCGGAGCGCAGACCAAAGGCGTCGAGAAGATGCTCCGCCGCATCGGCTTCCGCTACGCCGAGCGCGTCGACCCGTTCGATGGCGGCCCGCACTTCACCGCGCCCACCGACGAGATCTCGCTCGTGTCGCGTGCGCACAAGGTCACGGTCGAGGCCGTCATCGGCGCCGAGCCCACGGTGAAGGACCGCTCCCTCGTCGCCGTCGATCTGGCCACGACGCCGTTCTTCCACGCCGCGCTCGCCGCGGCGAAGGTGGAAGGCGATCACGCCACCATCGACGAGGCGACCGCCAAGCGCCTCGGCGTGGGCGTGGGCAGTGAGCTCTGGGTCCTCTCGCTCGACTGATGGGCGCGGAGGAGATCGAGATCCACGCCGAGGGCGGAGCCGTCCTCCGCGCCACGGTGATGGAGCCGGGCGGTGACACCCCACCGCGCGCGGTGGCCGTGCTCTCGCACGCCATGTTCGCGCGCCGCACCGAGTGGCTCAAACGTCACGCCGACGGTCTCTCGTTCGCCGATGCGCTCGCACGCGCCGGCGCGCGCGTCGTGGCCTTCGACTTCCGCGGTCACGGCGACAGCGGCCCCGCCGCCAGCGCCGGTGGTTTTTGGTCGTTCGACGATCTCGTTCGGCGCGATCTCCCCTCGGTCGTCGACGCCGCGCGGCTCCGCGCCGACGGGGCGCCGGTGGTGATCGTCGGGCACTCGCTCGGCGGGAGCGTCGCGCTCGCCGCGACCGGCGCCGGGCTCGCCGCTCCCGACGCGATCGTCGCGATCGCGTCGCGCATCGGCCTCCCGCGCTGGGATCCTTCACCCGTGCGGCGCGCGCTCGTTCGCGCGATGACCGAGGCGATGCGGCGCACGACCTCGCGCGTCGGCTACTTTCCCGCGCGCACGCTTCGACAAGGGAGCGACGACGAGGCCGCGCCGTTCGTGCACGACCTCGTTCGCTTCGTGGAAACGGACGCATGGAAGAGCGAGGACGGCGCGCACGACTACGGCGACGCGCTGAAAGACATCGCCGTTCCCGTCCTCGCCTTCGCGAGCACCGCCGACCGATTCCAGTGTCCGCCCGAGTGCATGAAGGCGATGCTCGGAGCGGTGCGCCGTGCCGAGCTCCGCGTCGTGTCGCAAGGCGACGATGGCGGGAGCGCGCCCGATCACATGGAGCTCGTCATGGCGTCGCGCGCCGTGCGCGACGCCGTCGTACGGTTCGTCACCACGACCAACGTCAGAAGCGCAACGTAGCCGACGCCCGCGCGCCGCCCGGAAACGCGACGAACCACGGGACGACCGTCACCTTGCCGGACTTCGCCCCCGCACGCGGCCGACTCGGATCGAGGAAGTAGAGCGCGGCGCCGGTGCCGAGACCGATCACCCCGACCACGAAGCCCACCGTGCTCACGGCCCCGGTCGTGGCCGACGCGTCGGCCGCGCTCTTCCCTTCCGCGTCGCACGCGGTGTCGACACAGTGCGAGTCGATGGTCGACTTGTGCCCGAGCGTGACCACGCCGAAAGCCGTGCCCACCACGAGCCCGGCGGCTCCCACCGACGCGGCGACGATCGCGCCGGTGCGCATTGCGCTCGGCGAGGAAGCGTCGCCGCCGCCGGCCGCCGCGAGGCGCGCGTCGTCGTCACCGTCGTCGACCGAGATGCGGACGGCCTTGCCCGGGGGCACGTCGAGCTCTTCGCGTCGCAGGGGCTTGCCAGGCACGCTGATCTCGACGACGTGCGGCCCGGGATCGATCGGAACGGTGGCCCCGATCAGCGCTGGTCCGATGGGAACTCCGTCGCGCTTGATGACGCTCCCATCGGGCAGGTGACCGACGAGCGTGAGCGATGGAACCCGCGCGCGAAGCTCGTCGCGGCGGGTGGCGGCGATCTTCTCGCGCCCCCACTGTCGATTCTGTTGATCGGGCGTCATGCGGGAGAAGACGTCGAGGTACGCCTCGTAGTGCGTGAGCGCGGTGGCGAGCTTGCCGGCGCGCGTCTCGCACTCGGCCAGCGTGAAGAGCGAGCCGGGCTTGGGATCGAGCCGGTAGCTCTCGGCGAGCGCCGGACAGCCCGTGTCGTAGCGACCGGCCTTCATCTCGGCGAGCCCGTAGTCGAACTGCGTGTCCGCCACGCTCGCCGACCCTTGCGCCGCGGCGACGTTCGCGAGGAGCGACACCGCGAGCGAGAGCGCGAGCGCCGCGCCTCTCCGCTCGGTTCGCTTCGCGTGGACGGGAAGGATCATGGCCGATCGGGCTCGATGCTACGCGCGAGCGCCGCCCTCAGAAGAGCACGTTGACGGCGTCCACGCTCGAATTCGACGTGCCGTCCCCGAGGCGACGGGCGCCGCCCCAACACTTCACGCTGCGATCGACGAGGATGGCGCACGAGTGATCGCGTCCGAGCGCGAGACCGGTCGCGTTGGCGGGGACGCTCCGCACGGCGACGGGGCTCGGGTGCGACGTCGTCGTTCCGTCGCCGAGCTGGCCGAACGAGTTGTCCCCCCAACAGTAGACGGCGCCCCCGGCGGAGATGACGCAGGAGTGCGTCGCGCCGGCCGCGACCGCGATCACCGTGGGCTCGGTGATGCCGCCCCAGGAGACCGGCTCCGGATAGCCTTTGCCGCCGAACGGGCTCGTATTCGTCGTCCCGTTGCCGAGCTGACCGTTGCCGTTGGCGCCGAAGCAGAAGACCCGTCCCGAAGGGCGAATCATGCACGTGTGACGCCCACCGGCCGCCACCGCGATCGCGCCGTCGCTGTTGTCGACCTTGACGGGTGTCGACTGGCCCTCGCGCCCCACCGACATCGAGCCCAGCTGACCGTAGGTGTTCGACCCCCAGCAGCGGACGCCGTTCGATTCGGTGAGCGCGCAGGCGTGCGCTTCACCCGCGGTGAGGCCGACCACGCCCGAGATCTCCGAGACCGGCGCCGGCATGGACCGCGGATCGTTCGTGCCGTCGCCGAGCTGTCCCGAATCGTTTGAGCCCCAACAATAAACTGGACCACCGGCGGTGGCGCACGAGAACGCGCCGCCAGCCGCCACGAAGGCTCCGCCGTCGCCGACGCGACCGGCATCACTGGCGAGCGCGCCGAGCGCGTCGACGAGAACGGGCAGCGCGCTCGTCGCGGCGTCGGCGATGCCGAGCTGTCCAGCGTCACCCGCTCCCCAGCAGCGCGCGTCGCCCGACGCGAAGAGGGCGCACGCGTGGGAGCCGAAGGTCGTCGTGCCACCCACCGCGATCGCCACCGCCGCGCCGTTGAGCGCCTGAGTCGTCACCGGCCGGAGACGCTCCACTGTGGTCCCGTCCCCCACCGCGCCGGCGGTGTTGTCACCCCAGCAGGCCACCGCACCACCGCTCGAGAGGGCGCACGAGGTGCTCTCGGCCGCCGCGATCGCGAAGGGGATGCCCCACGGTCCACCTTCATTTCCCAAGAGAATGTTGCCGTCGGCGCTCGCGCCGCCGTCAGCGCGCACACCGCCGTCCGTCGTCCCCGCGGCCGGGGACTCGGCGTAGTCCTTGTCGATGCCGAGCAGGCTGGTACAGCCCGCGAGCCCGGCAGCAAGAACGACCCACGCGCGCGCGCGCACGTTCATCTCGCCCGAGCCTACCACGTTCGCGGTGGTATTCTCGTCGAGGGATGCGGGCGGGAGAGGCGGCGCGAAACGACCCGACGGTGGTGGGTCGATATGCGATCTACGACCGCATCGGCGCCGGTGGCATGGCCACCGTGCATCTCGGGCGCCTCGCAGGCGGCGCCGGGTTCTCGCGCACCGTCGCCATCAAGCGCCTTCACGCGCAGTACGCCCTCGATCCCGACTTCGTGAACATGTTCGTCGACGAGGGGCGCGTCGCGTCGCGCGTCCAGCACCCCAACGTGGTGACGACGTTCGACGTCGTGCACGAGGGCGGCGAGCTCTTCCTCGTCATGGAGTACGTCGAGGGCGAAGCGCTCGGCGCGCTCGTGCGCGCGGCCAACAAGAAGCGAGAACGCACGCCGCCGGCGCTGGCGGTCGCGATCGCCATCGACGCCTTGAACGGGCTCCACGCCGCGCACACCGCCACGAACGAGATCGGCGAGCCGCTCGATCTCGTGCACCGTGACGTGTCGCCGCACAACGTCCTCGTCGGTACCGACGGCGTCGCGCGCGTCCTCGACTTCGGCATCGCCAAGGCCATGGGACGCGTGCAGACGACGCGCGAAGGTCGCCTCAAGGGAAAGCTGGGTTACATGTCGCCGGAGCACGTGGCTGGTCGCGACGTCTCGCCGCGCAGCGACGTCTTCGGTGTAGGGATCGTGCTCTGGGAGCTCCTCACCGGAAAGCACCTCTTCGAAGGCGAAGGCGAGGCCGCGCTCTTGAACGCCGTTCAGCAGCAGAAGATCCGGCCGCCGAGCGACTTCGTGGCCGGCATGCCAGTCGACCTCGAAAACGTGGTGATGAAAGCGCTTCAGCGAAAGCCCGAGGAGCGCTTCACGTCGGCCGCCGAGATGGCCGAAGCGCTCGAGCACGCGGTCATCCCCGCCAATCGACGCGCGGTCGGCGAATGGGTCACGCATCTCATGGGTGACGGGCTCAAGGCGCGGCGCGAGCTCGTCGCCGGCATCGAGGCCGCATCGACCGGACAGGCGCCGCCGTTCAGCGTGCGGCGCGCGATCGAGTCGTCGCCCTCGCTGGGGCTTCCGCCTCCGGGTGAGGCGACGACGATGGTGCGGAAGCGCACGCCGAAGCTCACGCTCGGCGTCGCGGCCGCGATCGCGGGGCTCGGGTGCGTCGCCATCACGCTGTGGCTGCTCCTCCGCTCGCCCGCTGCGGAGATCGCGCCCGCGATCGCGGCACCAACGCTCCCGCCGGCCGCGACGATCCCTGCCGCCGAAGCGATGCCGACCCCGCTCCCGACGTTGACCGCACCCGAGCCCGCGTCGGCCGAGCCGGCTCCGACCGAGCCCGCCAAGGCGGCGCCACGCCGCCCGGCTCCCACCAACGCGAGCACGGCGCAGCCGCCGACCGTGAAGGCCCGTCCGCCCGCGCGTCCCAAAGACCCGCCGAAGGGCGGGATCTTCTCCCGCGAGTGAGCGCCTCGCGCCGCTGGAGAGATCAGCGCGGCGCGATCGCCGGTGGACGGAGCGAGCGGCGCGAGAGCGCCAGCGCATCGGGCTTCTTCGTGAAGCGATCGAGCGCGAGGTAGATGACCGGCGTCGTGAAGAGGGTGAGGAGCTGACTCAAGACCAGGCCTCCGACGATGGCGATGCCGAGCGGCTTGCGAAGCTCGGAGCCCACGCCGCTCCCGAGCGCGAGCGGAAGCCCGCCCAAGAGCGCAGCGGCGGTGGTCATGACGATGGGTCGGAAGCGGAGCAGCGCCGCGCGCTCGATGGCCTCCCGCGGCGAGAGGCCGAGCTCGCGCTCCGATTCGATCGCGAAGTCGATCATGAGGATCGCGTTCTTCTTCACGATGCCGATGAGGAGGATCATGCCGATCAGCGCGATGATGCTGAACTCGGTGCCGGTCGCGAGGAGCGCGAGGAGCGCGCCGATGCCGGCCGACGGAAGCGTCGAGAGGATCGTGATCGGGTGGACGTAGCTCTCGTAGAGCATGCCCAGGACGACGTACACGCTGAAGAGCGCGGCCAAGACGAGGAGCGGTTGGCTCGCGAGCGAGTCCTGGAACGCCTGCGCCGTGCCCTGGAACGCCGCGCGCACGCCGGAGGGAAGGCCAATGGCGAGCTCCGCGCGGTGGATGGCTTCGATCGCTTCGCCGAGAGATTTTCCGGGCGCGAGGTTGAACGAGAGCGTGATGGACGGGAACTGCCCCTGATGGTTGATGCTCAAAGGGACGTTGCCGCGCTTGGCGGTGGCGAACGTGGCGAGCGGCGCCATGCCACCGCCCCCGGTCTTCACGTAGACGTGTTTGAGATCGGCTTCGTGCTTGGAGTACTCGGCCTTGGTCTCGAGCACCACGCGGTACTGATTGCGCCCGGTGAAGGTGGTCGCGACTTGGCGTTGTCCGAATGCGTCGTAGAGCGTGTCGTCGACGGCCTGCGCTGTGACGCCGAGGCGCGCGGCGGTGTCGCGATCGATCGTGACGTCGAGCTCGAGCCCGTTGGTCTGCTGATCGGAGGCGACGTCGCGGAGCTCCGGGACCTTGCGCAGCGCGGCCTCGAGCCGGGGCGCCCAAGTACGGAGCTCGTCGAGATCGGCGTCCTGCAGCGTGTACTGGTACTGCGTGCGCGTGGGGCGGCCGCCGACGCGCACGTCCTGCACGGCCTGCAAGAAGAGGTTCACGCCCATCGCCTGCCCGATCTTGGGTCTCAGACGCGCGATGATGCCGTCCGCCGAGGTCGTGCGGGGCGGCTTGGGTCGCAGGTCGACGAACATGTTTCCCGAGTTGCCGGCCGAAGCGCCGAAGCCGCTGCCGATGAACGACACCGCGTGGGCCACGTCGGGATCGGCGAGGACGATGGCGTTGAGCGCTTCTTGGCGAGCCTTCATCGCCGGGAACGACACGTCCTCCGGCGCCTGCGAGATGCCGGAGAGCATGCCCGTGTCTTGCTGCGGGAAGAGCCCTTTGGGCACGACGACGAAGAGGGCCACGGTGACGAAGACCGTGGCGACCGTGACTCCCGCCATGAAGGTCCGGTGACGGAGGACCCACCCGAGGGCGCGCCCGTAGGTGCGGACCTGGAAGTCGAAGCCTCGCTCGAGCCAGACGAAGATGCGCGCCGGCGGCGGCTCGTGCTCGGCGCGTGCACGCCGCAGGAGGCGCGAGCACATCATGGGCGTGAGCGTGAGCGAGACCACGGCCGAGATGGCGATCGCCACCGAGAGGGTGACCGCGAACTCGCGAAAGAGTCGGCCCACGATGCCGCCCATCAAGAGGAGCGGGATGAACACGGCGAGGAGCGACGCCGTGATCGACACGATGGTGAAGCCGATCTCGCGCGCCCCCTTGAGCGCCGCGGCGAGCGGCGTCTCGCCGGCCTCGATGAAGCGCGAGACGTTCTCGGTGACCACGATCGCGTCGTCGACGACGAAGCCCGTCGAGATGGTGAGCGCCATGAGCGACAGGTTGTCGAGGCTGTAGCCTAGGAGAAACATCACGCCGAAGGTGCCGACGAGCGACACCGGTACGGCGACGCTCGGCACGAGGGTGGCGCGGGCCGAGCGCAGGAACGCGAACACGACCGCCGTCACCAAGAAGACGGAGAGGACGAGCGTGAGCTCGACGTCGTGCACCGACTCGCGAATCGTCTGGGTGCGGTCGGTGGCGACCTCCAGCTTGATGGCCGGCGAGATGGCGCGCCGCAGCTCGGGCACGACCGCTTTCACGCGCTCGTTGGTCTCGATGATGTTGGCGCCGGGCTGACGGCGAATCACGAGGAGCACCGCCCGCACGCCGTTCGACCACGCGGCCACGCGCGCGTTCTCCACGTCGTCGAAGACGCGGGCCACGTCCCCGAGCCGGGCCGCCGCGGCCCCGTCTTTGGCGACGATCACGTCCTTGAACGCGGCGGCGCCGAAGAGCTGATCATTGGCCGCGACGACGTGAGATTGACTTGCGCCGGAGAGCGCGCCTTTGGGCGAATCGACGGTGGACGAGGCGATGGCGGCGCGCACGTCCTCGAGGCTCAGCCCGAGACCGGCCAGCACCTCGGGGTCGACCTGCACGCGCACCGCGGGCTGCTGTCCGCCGCCGACGAAGACCTGCCCCACCCCCGGGACTTGGGCAATTTTCTGCGCGAGGACGGTGTTTGCGATGTCGAAGACCTGCGACAGAGGAATGGTCTCGCTGGTCAGCGACAGAATGATGGTCGGAGTGTCGGCCGGGTTCACCTTCCGATAGTTGGGCCTCAAAGGAAGGTTCGACGGGAGCTCGGCCCCCGCCGCGGCGATGGCGGCTTGGACGTCGCGGGCCGCGGCGTCGACGTCGCGGTCGAGATCGAACTGGAGCGTGATCGACGTCGCGCCGAGCGAGCTCGTCGACGTGATCTCGGTCACGCCGGCGATGCGACCGAAGCGCCTCTCGAGCGGGGTCGCGACCGACGAGGCCATGGTCTCCGGGCTCGCGCCGGGGAGCGCCGCGTTGACCTGTATGGTGGGGAACTCGACGCGCGGGAGCGGCGCCACGGGGAGGAAGAAGAACGCGGTGATGCCGGCGAGCAGCACGGCGATCGCGAGGAGCGTGGTCGCAACCGGCCGCGCGATGAACGGCGCGGAGACGTTCACGCCACGCCCCGCGGGTCGTGCTCCCTCGCCGCGGTCGTCGGCGCGGGCGCAGGCCGGAAGCGCCGCGCGAGCCGCTCCATGGCGAGGTAGATGATGGGCGTCGTGTAGAGCGTGAGCACCTGCGAGATGAGGAGCCCACCGACGATGGTGATGCCGAGCGGCCGGCGAAGCTCGGAGCCCGTCCCAGTGCCGAGGGCGAGCGGGATGCCGCCGAGGAGGGCCGCGGCGGTGGTCATCATGATGGGTCGGAACCGGAGAAGGCACGCTTGCGTGATCGCATCGCGCGGCGAAAGACCGTGGTCTCGCTCCGCCTCGATCGCGAAGTCGATCATCATGATCGCGTTCTTCTTCACGATGCCGATGAGGAGCACCACGCCAATGAGCGCGATGACCGTGAACTCGCTTCCGCACACGATGAGCGCGAGGAGCGCGCCCACGCCCGCCGAAGGCAGCGTCGAGAGGATCGTGATCGGGTGGATGTAGCTCTCGTAGAGGACGCCGAGCACGATGTAGACGGTGACGAGCGCGGCGAGGACGAGGAACGGCTCCGTCGCCAGCGAGTCCTGGAACGCGAGCGCAGCGCCCTGGAACCCGGCGCGCACCGTGGGCGGAAGGCCGATCTCCGACTCGGCGGCGCGGATGGAAGTCACGGCATCGCCGAGCGAGGTGCCGGGCGCGGTGTCGAACGATAGCGTGACCGCGGGAAACGGACCTTGATGCGAGATGGCGAGCGCGGTCGTCTTGGCCTCGAAGCGCGCGAAGGCGGACAGCGGAATCGGCTCGCCCGCCTGCGAGCGCACCCAGATGCGCGACAGGGCGTCGGGCTCGGCGGCGAGCTCGGGCTTCACCTCGAGGATGACGCGGTAGAGATTGAGCTGCGTGAAGATCGTGGACACCTGCCGCTGACCGAACGCGTCGTAGAGCGTGTCGTCGATCGCCTGTGAGGTGACACCGAGGCGAGAAGCGGAGTCGCGATCGATGGTGATGGCCATCTGGCGACCGCCGTTCTGCGCGTCGCTCGCGACGTGGCGGAGCCCGGGGAGCGTGCGGAGCTTGTCGACCATGCGCTCGCTCCACTCGGCGAGCTCCGCCGGGTCGGAGTCCTCGAGCGTGTACTGATACTGCGTACGCGCCAGGCGGTTGTCGATCTGGAGATCCTGCACCGATTGGAGATACACGGTGGCGCCCGGCACCTCGGCGAGGCGCGCGCGGAGCCGCGCCAGGATCGCGTCCGCGTCGGCGCGGCGCGTATCGCGCGGCGTGAGCGAGATGGAGAGGCGACCGCTGCTCAGCGTGGTGTTCGTCCCGTCGGCGCCGATGAACGAGGCCACGCTGGCCACGTCCGGATCCCGGAGCACCGCCGCGGCGAGCGACTCCTGGATGGCCATCATGCGCGGGAAGGAGACGTCGGGCGCGGCCTCGGTGACGCCGAGGATGAGCCCCGTGTCCTCGGTGGGAAAGAAGCCCTTGGGGACCACCACCGCGAGCCACCCGGTGGCGACGACGGTGGCGGCGGTCACCGCGAGCGTCGTCCGCTCGTGTCCGAGCACCCAGCGGAGCCCGCGCTCGTAGAACGAGAGCATGGCCTGAAAGCCGCGCTCGGAGAGGCGATAGAAGCGACCGCGCGCTTCGGGCGGCGGCTCCGGCCGAAGGATGTGCGCGGACATCATCGCCGTCAGCGTGAGCGAGAGGAGCGCCGAAACGACGATGGATACGGTGAGCGTGATGGCGAACTCGCGGAAGAGCCGGCCAATGATGCCGCCCATGAAGAGGAGCGGAATGAGCACCGCCACGAGCGACACCGTGAGCGAAACGATGGTGAAGCCGATCTGCTTGGCGCCTTTGAGCGCGGCCTCGAAGGGCGGCTCGCCCTCTTCGACGTAGCGCGCGATGTTTTCGATCATGACGATGGCGTCGTCGACGACGAAGCCAGTAGCGATGGTCAGCGCCATGAGCGAGAGATTGTTGAGGCTGTAGCCCAAGAGCAGCATCACGCCAAAGGTCGCGATGAGCGAGAGCGGCACTGCCACGCCCGGGATGAGCGTGGCGCGCACGCTCCGCAAGAACACGTAGATGACGCCGACGACCAGCCCAATGGTGAGGACGAGCGTGAGCTCGACGTCCTCGACGGATGCCCGCACGGTCTCGGTGCGATCGCTCATGATGCGGACCGCGAGCCCTTGGGGCAGCGTGGCCTTGAGCTGCGGGAGGAGCGCCTTCACGCGGGCGGCGACGGCGATGACATTCGCGCCCGGCTGACGTTGAACGTTGAGGAGGATCGCGCGCCGCTCGTCGGCCCACCCGGCGAGCTCGGCGTTCTCGACGCTGTCCTTCACCTCCGCCACGTCGCCCAGCCGAATGGGCGCGCCCGATTTGTACGCGAGCACGATGGCGCGGAAGCTCTCGGCCTTGGTGAGCTGATCGTTCGTGGCGATGGTGAAGTTCTGGCGCGGGCCGTCGAGCGTGCCCTTGGGCTGGTTCGCGTTGGCCGACACGATTGCCGCCCGCACGTCCTCGAGGGTGAGGCCAGCGCCGGCGAGCGCCATCGGATCGACGTCGACGCGAACGGCGGGCTTCTGGCTGCCGGCCAAGCCGACGAGGCCGACCCCGGAGACCTGCGCGATCTTCTGCGCCAGGATCGAGTCGGCGTAGTCGTGGACCGCGGAGAGCGGCAGAGTCTCGGAGGTGACGGCGAGGGTGAGGATCGGCGTGTCGGCCGGGTTCGATTTGCTGTAGGTCGGCGGCGTCGGAAGCGAGCGCGGCAAGAGGCTCGAGGCCGCGTTGATCGCCGCTTGCACGTCTTGCTCGGCGGCGTCGATGCTCCGATCGAGCGTAAATTGCAGGGTGATCTGCGACGCACCGAAGCTCGACACGCTGGTCATCTGCGCGAGCGACGGCATCTGCCCGAACTGCCGCTCGAGGGGTGTGGTCACCGCCGACGTCATGGTGTCGGCGCTCGCTCCCGGGAACGTGGTCGCGACGACGATCGTCGGATAGTCGACCTCGGGAAGCGCTGAGACGGGGAGCTTGAAGAACGCAAGCAGCCCCGCGACGAGGACGCCGATCATGAGGAGCGTCGTCGCGACCGGCCGCCGGATGAACGGCTCCGAGATGCTCATGGCCGTGGCTGCGGTTTGGCGCGCGCGCTCGCCGCGCCGGCCTCGCGCGCCCCGCCGCTCGCGCGCACCACGATCTTGCCGCCCGGCTTGAGCTGGTTCTGACCGTCGACCACCACGCGCTCCCCGGCACTCAGGCCCTTCTTCACGATGGCTTGGCCGCCCTGCGTGGCGAAGACCTCGACGGGACGCACCACGGCGCGGTCACCGTCGACCACGTAGGCAAACGGGCCGTCGGGACCGCGCTGCACGACGGTGTCCGGGACGACGAGGGAGTCCTTCTCGATCGAGACGACCAGGCGCGCCTTCACGAACGCGTTGGGCCAGAGCACCTTGTCGGGGTTCGGGAAGCTGGCCTTGAGCTTGAGGGTGCTGGTCGTCGTGTTGATCTGGTTGTCGACGACGAGCAGCTTGCCCTCGGCGAGCTTCTTTCCGCCGTCGCGCGACACGGCGTCCACGGCGAGCGGGCCCCGCGCCAGCGCGCCCGACACGCGCGCGAGCTCGTCTTGCGGAAGCGTGAAGACTACACCCATTGGATCGAGCTGCGTCACGACCACGAGCGTCGACGACTGCGCACGCACCACGTTCCCGGGATCGACGAGGCGCACGCCGGTGACGCCGTCGATCGGCGAGCGGATGCGCGCGTAGTCGAGCTGGAGGCGCGCGCTCTCGAGCGCGGTTTGGTCGGCCTTGAGGCCGGCAGCGGTGGCGAGAACGAGCGCCCGCTGATCGTCGAGCTGCTGCTGCGTTTGGAGGCCGCCCTGCACCAGCGCCTCGTTTCGCTTGAGCGTGTTCTCAGCGTTCTTGAGCTGGGCCTGGTCCTTGGCGAGCGTGGCCTCGGCCTGATGAACCTTGATGACGAACGGGCGAGGATCGATCTCGGCGAGGAGATCGCCCTTCTTGACGGGGTCGCCTTCTTTGAAAGCGACGTTGACGAGCGGCCCGTCGACTTGGCTTTGCACCGAGACCGATTGGAGGGGCGTGACCGTGCCGAGGCCCTCGAGCACGATCGGCACGTCGGTGCGGACGACGTCCGCGACGAGCACCGGAATCGCCCGCTCCGCGCTGGCCGCCGCGCCGGGCGCGCCGTGCTCGGGCGCGATGCGCCGCGCGCGAACGAAGAACGCCCCGGCGCCGATCGCCAACACGCCGACGCCTGCGAGAACCCAACGCGCGCTGCTGCTGCTGCCCATGCTCCGAACCGACCTCTACCCTCTCCGGAGCCCGGTGGCGTTCGCGAGCAACATCTCGCGGACCGGCTGCGCCCGATCGCGCGACACCGGGACGCTCACGCCACGCCGTTCGGCGCCGAGGCCCTGTCCGACGAAGACCTTGGTCTCGGCGCCGTCGCGTTCGAGCTCCTTGATGTGGCTGAAGTTCACGAGCCAGTTGCGATGAACGCGCGTGAGCGAGCGACCGAACGACGACTCGATGGCCACGAGCGAAAGATCGAGATCGAACCGCCCGTGCGGCGTGTGCACGAACGTCAGCCGATCGGCGGCCTCGAACGCCCAAATCTCGCTCGGCTCCAGGAAGACGAGGCTCTTCTTGCGGCGGGCGACGATCCGCAGCGGACCGGGGGCGGGCGCCTCGGCCGGTGAGCGTCGTGCCCGGAGACGGGCCAGGCACTGCCCGACGCGCTCCTCGCTGAAGGGCTTGAGCAGATAATCGATCACGCCGAGCTCGTAGGCTTCGAGCGCGTGCTGCTCGAACGCCGTGGCGAGGACGAACATCGGCGCTCGCTCGCCGGTGCGCGCCGCTTCGTTCACGAGCGAACGAACGAGGCTGAGGCCGGCGCGCTCGCCGTCCCCGGCCAGGTTCACGTCCACGAACACGACCTCGACCGCGAGCGTCGCGCCCGCGGCGAGCACGGACCGAGCGTCCTCGACGGTGGCGACGGCGCCCACGACCTCCGCTTGGCCCGAGGACTCGAGGAGCTCGACCAGATAGTTGCGCGCCGGCCACTCGTCTTCGACGACGAGGGCGCGGAGGCGCGGCTCCTCACGAGAGCGCGGCGGGGCATCGGTGCTCATGCGGCCGCAACCTCGACGATGGCTCGGGTGCCGTCCGACGACGACTCGAGACGCACCGATGCCCGCTCGGCGTAGCGGAGCGCGAGGCGCCGACGCACCGACTCGAGCCCGAACGCTCCGCTACGGGTCTCGCTCGCGACGCCCGGCCCGTTGTCTTCGACCTCGCAGCGCACACGGCCACCGTCGACGCGCGCGCGCACGATGACCTCGCCACCGCCGGCGCGACGGAGGGCACCGTGCTTGACGGCGTTCTCCACGAGCGGCTGGAGGAGGAGGCGCGGCAGCACCACGCCGCCCGAGTCGGCGGGCACGTCCCAGCGGAAGACCAGGCTCCCCGAGTGACGCGCCTCGAGGATCGCCGCGTAGCGTCGCAGCCACGCGATCTGTTGCTCGAGCGGCTCGAGCTCGTCTTCGTCGCGGAGCGCGTCGCGCAAGAGGTCGCCGAGGCACGCGAGGAGCCGCCGTGCCTCGCGTGGATCCTCGGTGACGAGCCCGGCGATCGCGTTCAGCGTATTGAGGAGGAAGTGCGGCTCGAGGTGGGCGCGGAGGCGCGCGAGCTCCGCCGCCGCGCGGAGCTTCTCGGCCTCGAGGCGGAGCTTGTCGGCCTCGAGCGCGCGAACGCGAGCGTCTTCGACCGCGAAGGGCACGACGAACGCGAGCGCCCAGACGCCGCAGTAGAGCTGACCGTAGGTGACGGCGATGAACATCGCGCGGGGGAGTCGCCACGGTCCGTCGCTCCGCAAGCTGACGGCAGGAATCTGCGACGCGATGCCCCAAACGAGAGTCCCGAGGACGACGCTGACGATGCCCGTGAAGAGCGTGGCGCCGACGACCATGGTGAGCGTGCTCCACCGACGCTCGGTGGCCACCCGGAAGCCGACCGAGAGCAGCCCCAGGAGGATGGGCATCTCGATGCTCAGAAAGAGCATGTTGGAGAGGAGCTTCGCGCGCTCCTGGCCACCCAAGTATTGCGTGGTGAGCTGAAGCAGCGCGACGAGCGCGACGACGCCGACACCCAAGACCCGCCGGCGCGCGCGGGCGCGGGCTTCCGCCTCCGCTCCCGGGCCGGCCTCGTTGGAGTCCTTGGCGAGGTCGATCATGAGCAGACAGTCTAGCGCCGGTCGCCCGCCGGATGCGTGCGCGTCGTCCCCAAGGAGCGACGGCTCGTCGGAAGTCGAGCCAGGGTCAGCAGTCCCGATGGCCGCGGGGCGCGAAGATCTTGCCGGGATTCAGGAGCTCCTTCGGGTCGAAGACGCGCTTCAAATCGCGCTGGAGATCGATGAGCGGCTCCGGTTGCTCGATGGGCAGGTACGCGAGCTTGGTGACGCCGATCCCGTGCTCGCCGCTGAGCGTTCCGCCGAGGGCGACGGTCGCGCGCATCAGATCGCCTAGCGCGGCGTCGATGCGCGGGCGCTCGTCGTCGTCGTCCCACAAGAAATTCACGTGCAGATTCCCGTCACCGGCGTGACCGTACGTGAGGTGACGCACGCGATGGCGCTCGCCGATGCGCGCCGTCTCGTCGAGCAAGTCGCCGATGCGCGAGCGGGGCACCACGACGTCCTCGCTCAGCTTGTGGCGCGCGAGCTTCTTGGTGGCTGGAGAGAGCGCGCGCCGCGCCTCCCACAAACGATCTCGCTGCGCCTCGTCTTGTGCGGCGAGGACGTCGAGCGAGCCGGCGGCCGACGAGAGGATCTCTCCGAGGCGCTCCAGCTCGGGCTCGAGCGCGCGCGCCTCACCGTCGATCTCGAGGAGGAGCATCGCCGCGGCCCGATCGTCGACCGCGACCTTCTGCGCGCGCACCGCCGCCAGCGTCCAGCGATCCATGAGCTCCACGCAGCGCGGCACGATGCCCGCGGCGAGGACCGCCATGACGGCGCTCGTGGCGCGCTTCACGTCGTCGAAGAGGGCGATGACGGTGACCACCGCCTCCGGCTTCCGGCGGAGGCGCATCGTCATCTCGGTGAAGACCCCGAGGGTGCCCTCGCTCCCGACGAGGAGCGCGGTGACGTCGTAGCCGGTGACGCCTTTGATGGTGCGGCGCCCGGGACGAAGCACGCGGCCGCCCATGAGGGCGACCTCCACGCCGAGCACGTACTCGCGCGTCACGCCGTACTTGAACGCGCGCGGCCCGCCGGCGTTTGCGGCCACGTTGCCACCGATGCAGCACCACTTGAGCGAGTTCGGGTCCGGCGGATAGAAGAGCCCGGCCGCCTCGGCCGCGGCGTGGAGATCGCGGGTCATCACGCCCGGCTCGACCACCGCGACCATGTCGACCGGATCGATCTCCTTGATGCGCGAAAGCGCGTGGGTCGCGAGGACGATGCCGCCGGCGACCGGCACCGCGCCGCCGACGCGCCCGCTGCCGCCCGCGCGGGGGGTGACCGGCACGCCGCAGCTCTCCGCGATCTCGAGCGTGGCCACGACGTCGGCGGACGTTTCGGCGACGACGACGATGTCCGGCGTCTTGCCCATCACCTCGCTCTCGTCGCGGGCGTACGCCTCGCGCGCGTCGCCTTGCGCGATGACCTTCGACGCGCCGAGGCGGCGATCGAGAAGGATCGCCGCGCGCTCGACGGCGGCTTGGGAGGGGACCGGAACCTCGGGGAGCGCGATCAGCACGCCTCCACCATATCGCGCGCGGCGCCGCGCGCCCAACCCGGCGGAACTGGGTTGTGCGCCGTAGCCGCGCCGCGCGAATCGAAGGCTCCCCCTGACCGAGCAGGTATAGTGGGGTCGCCGTGAAAGACTTCCGCCGCTTCTCCGGGACCCCGAGCTACCTCACCAACGACGCCATCGAGGCCGCCGTCAACTGCGCGCTCGCGCTCGAGCGCCCGCTCCTCGTGAAGGGCGAGCCCGGCACCGGAAAGACGCTCCTTGCCGAGGCCATCGCGGAGACGCTCGGCCTCTCGCTCATTCACTGGCCCGTCAAGTCGACGACGCGCGCGCAGGACGGCCTCTACGTCTATGACACGGTGCAGCGTCTCTACGACGCCCGCTTCGGCGAAGGCGACGTCAAAGACATCCGTCGCTACATCAAGATGGGGCCCCTCGGCCGCGCATTCGGGGGGCAAGCGCGCTCGATCTTGCTCATCGACGAGGTCGACAAGGCCGACCTCGAGTTCCCCAACGACCTTCTCCACGAGCTCGATCGCATGCGCTTCGTGGTCGCCGAGACGGGGGACGAGGTCGTCGCAAAGGAGCGGCCGGTCGTCATCATCACGTCCAACAACGAGAAGGAGCTGCCCGACGCGTTCCTGCGCCGGTGCGTGTTCCACTTCATCGATTTTCCCGATCCCGAGCTGATGCGCCGCATCGTTCGCGTGCATCATCCCCGCATCGATCAGGACCTGGTCGACCAGGCCGTGGTCGCGTTTTACGAGCTCCGCGAGGTGCCGCGCATGCGCAAGCGCCCGTCCACGAGTGAGCTCGTCGATTGGATCGCCGTCCTCCAGCGCGCCGACATCCACAAGGATCGCCTCGTGAAGGAGCTCCCGTTCTTGGGAGTCTTGCTCAAGAAGGAGCAAGACGTCGAGCTCGTGCGCAGCCTGAAGAAGTGGAAGGCCTGAGGGTGCGTCAGAAGCCGATGACCTCGGCGGTGACGCTCCAGGTGTTGGTCAGATAAGGCTGCCCCGGCACCGTCCAGGCGCCCGTCACGGCGAGCTGGAAGATCTGACCCGACACGAACTCCTGACTCAAGGTCACCGTCGAGCGCGGATCGATGTCGTAGCGTCCCGTCATGCTGCCGTCGGGCACCCCGGACAGCGGGGGCGGGGTGCACTGCGGGTAGAGATCGGCCGAGACGAGCCCGCTGCCGGTGCCGGTGCGCAGCGTGAGAACGAGCGTGCCGCGCGCGAACGCGCGCGTGTCCACGAGCAGGATGGCGGGATCTTGAGCGTTGCGATCGACCTGGCGAGCGCAGCTCGAGAAATCGGCCTTCGGCAATTTGGGCGTGAGGATCACGCTGCCTCCGGCGCAACCCCCATCGACGCTGCTCCGCGCAGCCGGTGCGCACGGATCGCCGGCGTCATCGGCGTCCGCCGCGCCCGCGTCGGCGTCCGCGCTCGCATCGCGGACGCGCGGCGGGTCGAGGACGTCGGCGCGCTCGAGGTTGGACACGAGCTCGCACGCCGAGACCAACGCGCCGAGAGCGAGGGCCGCCGGCAGACCATATCGAACGAGCGTCACCATCTTGGAGAGTACACGGGGTCTCCGCGCCGAGTCCTCAGGAGCTGTCCAGCAATCGTGGCCAGCGCGTTCGCTCACTCTCGTTTCGAGGCGTCTTGCCCCGCGAGCTCCCCCGGAGCCGTTCAGCACCGTCCCATTCTCGGACAGAGCTTCAGTCCGGCGTCACCACCGCGGTCACCGACCAACGATTTTCGCGCTGGACGCCGCCGTCGCGCACCCATGCGCCGGTCACGCCGAGCTGGAACGCCTGGCCCTTCAAGAAGTGCGCGACCATGGTCGCGGTCGCGCGCGGCCCGACGTCGTGTCGCGAGATGAGGGCCCCCGAGGTCTGCGCGGCCGTCGGAAGCGTCGCGCACTCGCCGAAGAGGTCGAACGACACGTGCCCCTCCCCGCTCGCGACGCGGAGCGTGAGCGTGAGCGTGCCGTGTGCGAAGCCGCGCGTGTCGACGACGATGACCGCGTAGTCCTCCCGCCCCCACGGGACTTCGCGCGAGCAGCTCGACGCTTCGCCCATCGCGCTCGCCGGCGTCAGCGTGAGGAGGGCCCCCGCGCAGGTGCCACCACCGCTCGCGCGCGGCTCCGGCGCGCATGCGCCCGCCTCCGCGTCCGACGGCGCGACGGTCGTCGCCCCCGCGTCGTCGTCGATCTCCGGCGCGGTGAACGTGGTGCGCTCGAGGCCGGCGATCGATTCGCAGCCGGCCAAGCACACGGCGACGACGCCGACGACGACGTTGACCGAGGCCTTGATGGACCGAGGGCGAGGCACGTTCGAGTGGCATCGTATCAGTGCCCTCGCTCAACGCACCGTCGCCGGCGCCACGCACGCACCGACCAAGGCTGCGAGGGCCGCCTCGGCGTCGACGATGCGGCGCCAAGGGATGGCGGCCCACGCGGAGGAGTCGAGGTCGGCCGCCTTGTTCCGCAGCACCTCGCGGGCGATGCGCCGCTCGAGATATTCACGTTGGACGCGCCCGATGAGCGCGGTGTGACGGCGGGGCGCGTTCTCGGCGTGCATCATCGTGAGCGAGAAGAGGACCCGCCCCTCCGCGTCGATCAGGAGCAACCGCTCCTTGAAGCCGACTTTGCCGTTCGGCAGCGTGCGCGGCTCGTGCTCACGGATCGCGTGGGCGACGTCCTCGAACGCAACGCCTTCGCGCACCGTCCCCCCCTCGGTCTCCGTCACGCGCTCGACACCGTCGCGGCCTAGGAACACCGTGCACTGGCGTGTGCCGCGGTGCGCTGCCGAGATGCCCACGAGGACGACGGCTACGCACGCCGCGCCGAGCGCGGCCCCGAGCGCCACCCCTGGTGAAAGAGCCACGGTGAGGCTCTTCACCAAGGCGAGCGCAACGGCACCGCAAACGACACCGAGGAGCATGGCGAGCGGAACGGCCAGCGCAGGGGCGGGCCGGGCCAAGCGCGCGAGGAGGCTCGGGCGCTGCCCCGCGCGCGTCGGCGCGATGCCGCGCTCGACCCAACGAATCGGCCCGACGAACGCCGACGGCGACGCCACGAACGATCGGTCCGCCGGTCGGAGCGGGGACGACGTCGGGGTGCGCGAAGAAACGGGCGGGAAAGCGAGCGAGACAGTCACGGCGTGCTCCTTCGATGCGGTCGCCGCCAAAGATTCAAGGGCCGTGCCCGTCGGCCGCGCGGGGATCCGGCGCAATTCGCAGTGAACCCCGAAGAAAAGCAGGTCGACGAGGCCGGCCCCGTCCATCACACGGATCCACACGCTCGCGCCGATCGCCCCTCGGATGCGGGAGGGTGCTCGATTCGATCAGGGGGTGCGGCGGCCCCCCGAAGGCGGGGGAAGCGTGACGCCCGGCGGGCTGGAACGCGGCGGCGGAGGCGCAGTGGTCGTGCGTGGAGCCGTGACCGCGGTAATGCGCGGCTGACTGAGCGCTGCTCGCATCGCCGGCCGTGAGAGTGCGGCCATGCTCGGGCGCGGCAAATGAGCGAAGACGCGCGAATGAAGCTCGACGACGGCTTCGAGGAGCGCGCTGGTCTGCTCGGGACGCGGCTGACGCCCATTGAAGCCGAGCAAGGCCCGCTCGAACGTCGCTGCTCGCGCGCGGAACTCGCGGGTCTTGGGCGATGGGGGGACCTTGGCGACGGCGGCCGCGATCTCCCGCAGGGCGTGCTCGATCCGAGCGACGTGAGCGGCCTGGTCCATAGGCGGAGCGAGCATACCCCAACCGCTCGGGACCGTGCTTCCGAGAACGGCATCACTCGGACGCGGCCCCTTCCGATCGCGGCCCGGCGTCGCTATAGAGCGCGCATGGACGGCGCTCCCCCGCTCGCTCGCGTGTCCGATCGCGCCTTCTTCGTCTTCAACGCCGTGCTGTCGTCGGCCGCGCTCGCCGTCTTGGCCTGGCTCCTCCTCGTGCGCCGCGGAACGAGCGGCACCCTCGATCTCTCGTTCATGCCGCCCGTGAACGCCGCGTTGAACGGCACCGCCGCGGTGTGCCTCACCGCGGGTTACCTCGCCATCCGCGCCAAGCGGCCGCGCGTTCACAAGTTCCTCATGGTGTCCGCGTTCGCCGCGTCGTCGCTCTTCTTGGTGGGCTACCTCGCCTACCACTTCGTGCACGGGGACACGCGCTATCAGGGCACCGGCATCGCGCGAACGCTTTACCTGCTCCTCCTCGCGAGCCACGTCCTCCTCTCGATGGCGGTCGTCCCGCTCGCGCTCACGAGCTTCTTCTTCGCGCTCCGCGGGAGCTTCGCTAAGCACCGAAGAGTCGCGCGCGTGACTTTCCCGATCTGGCTCTACGTATCGATCACCGGAGTCCTCGTGTTCTTCGTGCTGCGCGGCAGCCCGACCGCCAAAGACACCCGAGATTCGCGATCTCCGCCCGGCGCGCTACGCTGAAGGAATGGCGGTGCGCTCGCGCGGGCTGACGGTCGGCGCGTTCGAGTTCGTGAGACACGCCATGGCCGGCGCGGCCGCGCTCACCATCGCGCGCCTCGCCGCGACCACCGTCGTCACCTACCTCGGCGACTCGGTCGACGTGCGCGCCATATCGATCGTCGCCCTCGCAGCCGGTCTGGCCACGGGGGCCGTGGTGCCGCACGGCCCGCGCGTGTGGCTGCGCTCCGCGCTCGTCGGAGTTCTCGCAGTCACGTTCAGTGCGCTCTTACCGCTCGCCGGTTTCCTCGGCGTGCGCGGAGGCCTCCCCACTTCGCTCCTCGGCCGCGACGCGCTCGCGTTCGCCGTCGCGTTCGTCGCCGCGCACGTCGCGGGCCGCTCGCTGAGCGCAGCCGGCGACCGCAACGGCCACCGCGCGGCCTGGTTCGTCGGAGGTGGGCTCGGGGTCATCGCGGTCGCGATGCTCGGCGAGCGGGCGCTCGGGCACGGCGGCGCGCTCCTCGTGGTCGCGATCTTGGCGCTCCTCCCTTCCGTGCGGCACGGGCCACCGCCCATCCCGCGCCCTGGCGACTCGCTCTTGCCCGGGCCACCCAGCGCGCGCGCCCACGAGCTGGGAGCTGGAGCGTGCCTGGGCGTGTTCTTCGAGGCCGCGCGCCCGGTTGCGCGTGACGTGCTCGGACCCGCGGCCGAGAACGGCGTGGCGCTCACGAGCGGCGTGGCCCTCGCGTTTGCGGCGGCGTTCCTTCTCGGCCCGAGATTGCCGGTGCCGCGGGCACGGCTCTTCTTCTTCGCGGCTGTCGCGTCCGCGTTGGCGACGCTCTTCGCCCCTGATTTGTTCGCGGCTTGCGTGCGCGCCTGGACCCGCACCGACGATCCCACTGCGCGCGGTGTGTACCGACTCGGGTTCTTGGTCGTCCTCGTGGGACCGACCGTGTTCGCGCTCGTCACCGCAGCCGTCGCGAGCGGTCGCACGCCGCGAGTCGTTGCGCACCTCGCGCTCGGTTGCGCGGCAGGCATGCTCGGCACCCGCTTCGGCGCGGCGACGCGCGTGCCGCTCGCCGTGCTCTTCGGCGCAGTGTCGGTCGCGAGCGCCCTCATCGGCTTCCTGGCCACCGCGCGATTCCGACGCGTCGACGCCGGTGCGCTCCTCGCCCTCTCGTCCCTGCTCGTGCTCGCCGTCGTTCGCTTCCCCGAGGTCGCGCTGACCGCCGGCCAATTCGACACCGGCCACCTCCCCTCTCCCGACAGCGACGTCGTCCGCATCACCCGGCTCACTGCGCGCGGCGAGGAGCTCGACGTCCTGCGCGACAGCCACGGCACGGAGCGAGTCCGTGGCGACGGCCACGACGACGTCGTCGTCACCGGCGGACGCCCCGACGCGCGCGAGCTCATGGCCGGCGTCGTACCGTCCGTCTACGCCGCGCGCCGGGAGCGCGCGTTCGTGTTTGGCAGCAGCGGCGGCGTGGCGGCTGGCACGGTCGCGCGGCTCTTCACGCACACCGACGTCGTCGACGCGAGCCCCGCCGCTCGCGCCGTGCTCGCGCACTTTGCGACGAAGAACTTCGACGTCGGTGCGCGCGCGTCGGTGACCGTACATGCCGGCGAAGATCCGTTCGTCGCGCTCGGCGCGTCACGAGGTGACTACGATCTCGTGCTCAGCGCGGCGCCAGGGCTACGCGACGTGGCCGCTAGCAAGGTCGCCACGACCGAGTTTCTGACGCTGGCACGTGCACGGCTCGCGCCCGGCGGCGTCGTCGCGCTCAGCATCGACGACGGGCTCCCCATCACCGGGCTCGCGATCGTGCTCCGAACGGTCAGCGACGCCTTCGCGGAGTGCCACTTCGCGTTCCTCGAGCCCGAGCGCTACCTCGTCGTGTGCGGCGATCGCCTCGCAGGCCACGGGGCGCGCCTCCCGCCCGACGTGGCCGAAGCCGTCGATCACACGACGCACGAGCTCGGCGTCGACCGCTTCATCGAGGCGATGGTGCTGGTGCCGCGTCACTTCCACGGCGAGTGGTTCCCGGCCGCGAACAGCTTCGATCTTCCGGTCCTCAGTCACGTGATGGCGCGTGAGGACAACCGTCGCGCGGCGTGGGACTTGGACCTCGCGATGCGCTTCGACCTCTCCGCGCCGGCCTTCGGTGGCCCGACGTTCGAGGGCCCCGCCGTGTTCGAGCGATGCTTCGCGCTGGGCGTCATCGGCGGCGGACGCCCGCTGCCGCGCTGCGCCGTATACCTGCGCGCCGCGAGCGGTCGACCGCTCGCGCTGCAGAGCATCGGGCCCAACGCGTTCCCGCTGCCCCAGACCGTCCTCGCGCGAAGCGCGTCCGCCTGGCGCCGAGACGTCCGCGGTCTCGTGTCCGGCGCGACGCTCCTCGCCGAGCTTCTTTACGCCGGCGACGAGACGACGGCGCGCGACCTCGTAGCCGCGCGCGCGGAGCAAAAGACGCTCACCGGCACGGAAGCCTCGTTCGCCAAGCGGCGTCACCTGCTCGACTGACCGGCGGACTGGCGCGCAGCCCGCTGGTCACTGCGTGACGGGGAGGCGCTTCTTTCCCGAGCCACCGCTGCGATCGATCTCCGGGCCATCGTCGGCGAGCCCCGCTTGGGCGCGCGACTCCACGACGTCGACGAGCTTCTCCGCGATACCGACGAGCTCGCGCGCAATCGACGAGCCGGGCGCGGCCTGAACGACCGGCGTTCCCTTGTCGCCCCACTCGCGCACCGTGGCATCGATGGGGACCTGCCCGAGGAGCGGCGCCTCGGCGAACTCGGCCACCGCCGCCCCGCCGCCCTTGCCGAAGAGCTCGTGGCGCACGCCCGCGGTGTCGATGAAGTAGCTCATGTTCTCGACGATACCGAGCACCGGGATGTTGACCTTCTTGCACATCGAGATGCTCTTGAAGACGTCGTCGGTGGCGACGTGCTGCGGCGTCGTCACGACGACCGCGCCGGTGACGCGCACGCCTTGCGAGAGCGAGAGCGCGACGTCGCCGGTGCCAGGCGGCAAGTCGAGGACGAGGAAGTCGAGGGCGCCCCAGTTCATGTCCTTGAGGAACTGGTTGAGCGCGCCGTGGAGCATGGGCCCGCGCCACACGATCGCCTGCCGCGGATCGTCGACCAAGAATCCGATGCTCATGAGCTTCACGCCGAAGCGCTCGAGCGGCTCGATGGTCTTGCCGTCGAGCGACACGGGCCGACCGCTCACTCCGAGCATGGTCGGGATCGACGGTCCGTAGATGTCGGCGTCGAGGAGGCCCACGCGATAGCCGGCGCGCGAGAGCGCCATCGTGAGATTGGTCGCCACCGTGCTCTTGCCGACACCACCCTTGCCGCTCATGACGAGGATGACGTTGCGTACGTCCTTGATGGGATCGTCCGGGCTCGGCTTGCGCGCGGGCGCCGGATCGGCCCAGCGCACGTCGACTGCGCCCACGCCACCGAGCGCGGAAACCGCCTTTCGAATGGCTGCACCAATCTCACCGTGCGGGCCGACCCCGCCGACCGTCACCGCGACGTCGGTCCCGAGGACATGGACGGCCCGGATGGCATCGGGCGGGAGGACGGCGCCGAGCGCGGCGCGGACGGACGCTTCATTGATGGACATGCTGGCCCAGGTAGGCGCAGGCCCGAGCCGAGTCAATCAGGTCCCGCAGCGATCACGCTCGGGTCAGGGCTTGGCCAGGGTCGGGACCACGTCGCGATAGAAGGCGAAGACGTCGGCGTCGCCCGTGATCTTCCGGTCCCGAGAGCCGGCGTTGTAGGCCCAGCGGCACCAATGGATGTCGTGCCCCTCGGCGAACTGGATGAGGTCACGCTCGTAGTCGAGGCCGCCCCGTGTCTTGGCCCCGGAGGTAACGCCGAACTGATCGACGACGAGCGGAACCTGGTGCGCGTCGCGGAATGCGAGAGGCCATGAGAGATACCACGGGAAGAAGTCCGGGGAGAGCAGCTTCACGAAGCTGTCCTGTTCCTTGCGGCGCGCGTTGAAGATTTTCTCGAGCTCGTCGGCGCCGAAGCTCTCGCCGCTCCTCACGGAGAGGAAGCTCGAGAAGTCGACCGGGCTCGCCACGGCGGGATACGTCGCCGGCAAACCGTCGGCGCCGAGGCCTTCATCGATGAAGGGCTTGGGCTGGAGCACGTTGACCTCGTAGACCAGACGGCCGGCATACGCAGCGAGCCGATCGTAGTAATCCGACCGTCGGTACTCCATCGCGTCATAGTTGAACGCCGGTCCGACGAAGAACGGTGTCCTCGTGTCGTGCGCACCGCTCGTGATCGCGTCCATCAGCGCCGTCTGGAGATCCACGAGCGCATTCACCGGATCGGCGAGGGTCTTGGCCTTGTCCGGGCTCGGCTCGGCGAGGAGGCCGTAGCCGGCGATGTAGTCGACGTCGCGTGCGTCGCTCGCGATCGCGGTCCACGCCGCCGTGTAGGCCACGAAGTCGGGCGCCCCTTTCGTGTAGAGCCCCGGCGCGTTCGCCGTGGCGTCGTCGGTCCTCATCTCGATGAGCGCCCACACGTGATGATCGCGCAGAGCCTTGAGCCAAGCCCCGATCGAGGCGCGATATGCGGGTGCGAGATGACTCGGCTGCGTGTCGTCGCGGTTCGCTCCCTCGAACGAGACCCGGAGTCGCACGAAGGAAAGGTGGAGCACGTCGTGCAGCTCGGCGGCCTCGGCGTCGGTGACGCCCTCGAGGTTCGCCCCCCGGAGGCGAATCGGTGCGCCACTCGGATCGAGGATCCGGGTCCCGTCGACCCGCAGGCGGAGTGGGCCCACCGAAGGCATCGGACCGGAGTCCGCCATCGACGCCGTGGGAGAAGCGCTCGGCGATGCAGCCGGTGTGGGCTCGTCGACAGAAGGCGATCCGGCCGCTCCGGTCGCGGGTGCCGAAGGCGCTGGGGCCTCGTCGACGCCACACGCCGAAGACACCACCGCGAGGGCAAGGCAGAGAAGAGAGAGGCATGCCGAGTTGCTCATCCCCATCGAACGAGCACAGGGAGTGCCAGGCCTCGACCAAGTCGCAGCGCGAGGTTACACGCACGGGCAGTGACGTCCGAGGTCACACGGAGTGACGTGGCCGGCCATCCCGCGCGCCCGAAGGGCCTCGAACTTCAGGCGGTCGGCGCCCAAACGAGGAGCTTGGGCTCGGTCATTTCTTCCATTGCGAAGCGCACCCCCTCGCGGCCCAGGCCCGAGTCGCGCACTCCGCCGTACGGCATGTTGTCGACGCGGAACGTGGGGATGTCGCCGACCACGAGCCCGCCCACTTCGAGCCGATCGTAGGCCGCGCGGACGCGCGCGACGGAGTCGGTGAAGATTCCACACTGAAGGCCGAAGCGCGTTTGGCCCGCGAGCGTGAGCGCCTCGTCCCAGGTCGCATAAGACTGGACCACCAGCACGGGACCGAACACCTCCTCGTCCACGACGCGAAGCCCCACGCCTTGTCCGCGCGAGAGCGCGAGCACGGTGGCGGGGTAACGATTGCGGTCGCGCGCTCCGCCGACCGCGACGGTCACCCCAGCCGCGCGCGCCTCGTCGACCCACGACTCCACGCGCGTTGCGTTCGCCTCGTCGATCATCGCGCTCATGACGGCTGAGGGGTCGAGCGGATCCATGGGCGTGACGGCGCGAGCTCGAGCGATCAGCATCGCGAGGAATCGGTCGAGCACGGCCTCGTGCACGATCGCGCGCTGCACCTTGATGCAGACCTGGCCCGCATAGCCGAAGGCGCCGGCGGTGATTCGATCGGCGGCGCGCTCGAGCGGTGCATCGTCGTGCACGATCGCCGCCGCGTTGCCCCCCAGCTCGAGCAGCGTGCGCTTCTTTCCGGCCACGTCGCGCAGGTGCCAACCCACCCGATCGCTCCCCGTGAACGAGAAGACGCGGAAGCGCACGTCCTTCACGAGCGCCTCGGCGACGGGGACCTCGCATGGAATCACTTGGAGCGCTGCAGCCGGGACACCGAGCGGCTCGCCGACCTCGCGCACGACGCGCGCGAGCCGGAGCGACGAGAGCGGCGCCTGCGGCGGCGGCTTGAGCACCACGCTCGCGCCCACAGCGAGCGCGGGCGCGACCTTGTGGGCCACGAGGTTGAGCGGGAAGTTGAACGGCGCGATCGCGATCACGGGTCCCGAAGGGACGCGCGCCCATTGGCCGCGATAACCGGCGGCCGCAGGCGTCACGTCCAGCGGCACGACCTCGCCGAGGGCGCGCGACACTTCGTCGCTCGCGAGCTCGAACGTGCTCACGGCGCGGGCGACCTCGGCGCGCGCCTGAGCGATGGGCTTCCCTGCCTCGCGCGCGAGGAGCTCGGCGAACGCGTCGCGCTCCACCGCGATGCGCTGCGCGACGCCGCGCAAGAGCTCACGGCGAAGGTGGGTGGCGCTGCGGCGCGTGATCTCGAACGCGCGCACGGCGGCGGAGGCCGCGCGATCGGCGAGCGCCGCATCGGCGAGGACGATCTCGGCCAGGGCCGCGCCGCTCCAGGGCTCACGCACCACGACCCGCGTGCCCTCGGAGATCACCTCACCGTCCACGCGAAGCTCGAACCGTTCAGGAGCACCCATGCGCCGGTGATAGGCCGGCGGCGCGCGCCGATCAACGGCAGTAGGCGTCGCAGATCTGGGCCACGCAGCCGTCGCGCGCCGACACGTTGGGGCGACACGATTTGCCTGCCGAGCAGCGATCGATGCACGCGCAATCGGTTCGATCGCACGCTCGCACGCAGTCGTCGATGCCGGCGCATCCGGTGTCGGCGGTGATCGCGGCCTGCGGATCGCTGCATTTGCCGGCATACTCGAGGTCCGAGCACGCGCACTTCGCCGTCGTCGCGGCGATGCGGCAATCGCCACACCGCTGCGTGGCCCCCTGAGTCCACGCCGACGTAATCGAGCACGCCTTGAGGACGTCGTTCACGCCGACGGCTTGCTCCTCCTTGGCGGAGCTGCACGCGACGACGAAGAGGAAGAGCGCGGAACCGAGCGAGGCGAGCGCGAGCGATCGAGGCACGACGACTCCTTGATGCGAAGAAAAGTAGCCGCACTTTAGCACGCGACGAGGTCGCGCGAGCGGCGGTCGCCGTCGTACAAAGCGCGAACGGCGCGCTCCCGAAGGAACGCGCCGCTCGAGCAATCGTGACGGCGAGGCGCTGATGGCGCCGCGCGCGTCAGACCATCAGGTGCCGACCTTGGCGGTGATGTCCGCCGAGGCCTTGACCGACGCCGCGACGTCCTGGACGGCCTTCGCCGCCGCCTGGCCGAGCGGGAGGATGCACGCCGCCTTGATGTCGGCGACCGCGCTGATGTTGCCCGTGAACGACGCGGTCGCGTCGGCCACGCCCGAGAGCTTGCCCTTGATGCTGAGGACCGCCGGGAGGTGGACCTTGAGCGTCGTGACGAGCTTGCCGGCCGCGCTGACGTTGGCCGCGCCCGTGAACGCAACCTCGACCTGCGGCGGCGTGCACGAGGCCTTGGCCTTCACGCTCGCGTCGCAGTTGCCTTCGCACTTGGCGTCGACCTGGCAGCCACCCTCGAGCTTGCCGCCCGAGCAGGTGAGCGGCTGGTAGTCCGCCTTGCACTCGCCGTCGCACTTGACCGTGGCGTTGGCCTCGGCCTGGCAGCTGCCAGAGCACTCGCCGTTGCACGAGCCCGTGCACGTGACGCCGGGGGGCGTCACGCTGCAGGTGCCCTTGCAGGTGCCGTTGCAGGTGCCGTCGGCCTGCGCGCCCGAGTTGGCCACGCCCGCCTTCGCCTCGCAGGTGCCTTCGCACTTGCCGGCGCAGTCGACGCCGCCCTGCGCGGTGCAGGAGCCCTTGCACGCGGCGGTGCACTTGCCTTCGCAGTGGAGCGTAGCGCCGGCCTTGGCCGTGCACTCGCCCTTGCAGGCGACGGAGAGCGAGCCACCCGTGCACTTCGGCGGGTTGGCCTTGAGATCGCACTTGGCCGAGCCCGAGCACTTGGCTTGGCAATCGGCCTTGGCGCTGATCGACGCTTCACAGGTCGGCGGCGTCACCTTGATGCTCAGGGTGCCGGAGGCGCTCGCCTTGACGGTGCCGATCGCGTCGACCGCGAGGCTGCACCACGCGTTCATGCGGGCCTGCGAGTCCTTGTTGGCCTCGGCGGCATCCTGCTTCGCTTGGTCAGCGTCGAGGTCCTGCGCGATGCCACGGCACGCGGTGGTGAGGTCTTCGACGGCCGACGCCGCGATGGCGGAAACGTCGGCGACGGCCTGGACGGCCACCTGGCTCTGCGCGCTGCCGCCGATGCTGGCGTCGATCGTCGCGCCAACCTTGAACTCGGTGCAGCAGAGGGGGTTGCTGGCGTCGCTGCTGCAGCCGTTGATGAGAACGGGCAGCGCCAACGCCACAGCCGCCAACGCAGGAACTTTGAAGCGATTGTTCATGTAAAGGCTCTCCTTAGGCTCTTGTGGGTCGTGACCACCGCTGACGTCTGTTGAGCAGTGCGGCAATCGGGCAAAGCGTCTGACGCGGCGACACGCCGAGCCCCTGACGCACGCGGGGGGCGGCGGACGGAGCGCTCGGCTTCGTTCGACGCGATCCCCTGCGTCCGAATTCAATCGCGTGCCCGCGCGGATTGCGGGCGCTCGTTCGAATCGGAACGCGCGCGAGCTTACATGAAAGAGTCGAGCCGGGCGCCAAATCGTGCGGCTCGGCCAGGATCGCCCCAGAGGGGTATGGCAACCGTGTCGCGGTAGCCGCTTCTACCACCCACGCAGCAAAGCGGCGCGCGCGGTCACGCGCTCACAGTCGATCGAGGTAGTCGGTGACGACGTGACGCGACCCGGTGAAGTCCGTGTAGTCGCGGGCGAGGTCGTAGCGGTCGGGGTTGTGCGGACGGTTCGTGATGAGGGTGTCGTGGAGGCACCACAGCCCGCCCGGATTGCAGCCGCTCCCGTTCGCCTTGAGCTTGATCGCGCCGCCCGCCGACGCGTACGTCGATCCGAGCGAACGCATCGCGCCGTCGTTGTGCGAGCAGCGCCCGATGTTCGCGTCGCATGCGTAGACGAAGTACGCGTGCGCCATCGACCGGTAGATCGAGCCGTCGCCGCCGCCGCCATCGAGGTTGAACAACGTGACCTTGCCGAGCGTGTCAGACGGCACGCCACCGGTCCCCTTCTTGAGCTGCGCGAAGAGCTCGGAGGCCACGAAGGTGCCGCTCGAGTGCGCGACGACGATGATCGACGACGCGCTCGCCGCGACGCCGGCGCCCGTGCCGAGGTGGAGCGCGAGCTTGCTGTTCGCGATCTCCTTGTTCGCATAGCCCGACTGGTTCGGCCCCTTCACCGAATAGAGGTGACCGATGCCCAGCGACTGCCCGCGCGCCCGCACGAGCTCGTCGGCCCAGCGGTCGACGTAGAGCTCCTCGGCCGAGTAGCCGCCGTAGACGGCAAGGACGTTGGAGCCGCCATTGGGGATGGCCTTGTGCTTCACGCCGAAGCCGAGGCGCTCCCAACCTGCCTGCGTGATCGCGTCGTTGACCTCGGGCCCGACGCCGGTCAGCGCCGACTCCGCGCCGCCGCTCTCGATGTCGTCGCTCGCGTCGCCTTCTTCGGCCCCACCGCACGCGACGAGGGACGAGAGCACGGCGAGCGAACCGACGAACGAGCGCGCGGATTTGATCATGCGCACACGTGAGCACCTAGTGTGCCCGGCTGTGCTCACGCCAAACACGCGGATGCGCGTCTGGTTGGACAGGCTGGTGTCACCCGCGTCGGACACGCGCTGCGACACCGATCCAGTGACGCGCGCCTACTTGCCGGAACGTGCGGCGGCGACCGCCGCCCCCATCGCCGCGAGCGCTGCGCGGATGCGTTCCACGCTCACCGCATAACTCAAGCGAAGGTGTCCCGGCGCGCCGAACGCGCCGCCCGGCACCGCGACGACGTGCGCCTTGTTGAGGAAGAGCATCGCGACGTCGGTGTCGTTCTCGATGGGCTTGCCGTCGAGCATCGCGCCGTAGAGACCGGTGCAATCGGCGAACGCGTAGAACGCGCCCTCCGGCTTGCGGCACTTGATGCCGGGGATCGCGTTGAGCCCGTCGACCATCACGTTGCGCCGCTCTTGGAACATGACGCGCGCCTTGGCGATCTCGTCTTGCGGCCCGGTGAGCGCGGCGAGCGCGGCGTACTGCGCGACGGCCGTCGCGTTGGTGGTGCTCTGCCCTTGCACGGTGTCGCACGCCTTGGCGACCTCGGCGGGTGCGACGAGCCAGCCGATGCGCCAGCCGGTCATGGCGTGGCTCTTCGACACGCCGTCGACGAGGATGAGTCGATCGCGGAGCTCGGGCGCGATGGTCAGCGCGGAGACGTGCTTGAACCCGTCGTAGACGAGCTCGGCGTAGATCTCGTCGACGATGATCCAGCAGTCGTGCGTGCGAAGGACGTCGATGAGCGCCGCCATCTCGTCACGCGTGTACGCGGACCCGCTGGGGTTGGACGGCGTGCAGAAGACGACGGCCTTGGTCTTGGGCGAGAGCTTCGAGCGGAGCTGTTCGGGCGTGACGCGAAAGCCCGTCGATTCGTCGCTCGGCGCGAAGACGGGCTCGGCGCCCATCATGCGCACCTGCTCCGGGTAGCTGACCCAATACGGCGTGGGGATGATGACCTCGTCGCCGGGCTGGAAGAGCACCATCGCGAGGTTGAAGAGCGCATGCTTCGCGCCCACGGTCACGACGACTTGCTCGGGCGCGACAGGCAAACCGCGCGTCCGTTCGACCTGCGCGGCGATCGCCTTGCGGAGCGCCGGAATGCCCGACACCGCGGTGTACTTGGACGAGAGCCCTTCGTCGATCGCGCGCTTCGCGGCTTCGAGCACGAACGACGGCGGCTCGAAGTCGGGCTCACCGACACCGAGATTGAACACGTCGTGGCCTTTGCCGCGCAGCTCTGCGGCGCGGGCGCTCATCTGGAGCGTGACGCTCGGTTGGACGGCGCGGAGGCGGTCAGCGAGATGGCGAGGCACGATGGTCGTGATTTATCACGACGCGGTGCGGCGAGGGAGCGTGACGCTCAGGAAGCTTCTTTGGCTTCCTTTTTCTCTTTGCCGGCGTCAGCGGACTTCTTGTCGTCCACCTCTTCGGCTTCCTTCAAGCCCTTCTTGAAGTTCTTGATGCCCTGCCCGAGCCCCTTGCCGATGTCGGCAATGCGGCCGGCTCCGAAGAGGAGCAGCGCGATCAGCGCGATGATGACTAGCTCGCCAGGCCCGATATTTCCCATCGCCTTCTCCTACTTCGTCGTAGCAGTCGCCCACTTTCGTCGCAAGCTTACGCAGACGGCAGAACCGATGGCGAGCGCCCCCCACGCGGCGATGGGCGCCCCGAGTAGGAAGAGGGAGGACGCCCCGGCCCGGTCGACGCCGCGGAGGACCGCGAACGTCGCCGCCGATGCGGCGCCGCCCAGCGCCACGGCCGCAGCCCCGCTTTTGATGCGTCGTGAGAGCACGACGAGGACGACGCCGAACGCCGCGACGATCGACGACGCCGCGACGGCGATCGCGCGAGCCCATGGCTTGACGCTGGCCGAGGTGAGGAGTGGCGGCATGCGCTTGATGAGGAGCTCCCGCACGGACACCTCGGCCCGCGACGTTCGGATGCGAGCGTCGACGAGTCGCGCCTCGCGAAGATCGCCGGAGATCGTCGCGTCCGACGCGGTCACGAGCGCGGTGCCGATCTGCGGAGGATGAAGGAGAAGGCGCGGGGTCTCACCGGGCGCGCAGAGCCATCGCGCATCGAGGAACGGGACGGGGATCGTGGTCGCTGCACCTTCTGCCGCGAGGCAACGATCGCGTCCGCTCGAGACGAGCTCGGCCACCACGCGCCCCGGCGCCTCTGCATCGCGCGCCGCGAGATACGACGCCGCGACGACGGCGCACGCGAGGATCGCGGCTTGCGGCACGAGGCCGCGCGCCACGTCGCCGGGAGAGCGACCGAGGAGCGCGTGCACCCGCGCCTCTCCCCGATCGACGAAGCGCGCGAACGCCAGCGCCCAGCCGACCACCCACCCCGTCGCGAGCGCCACCTCGAGGCCCAGCCAAGCGACGGCCTTGGCGAAAGGGAACGCGACGCCGATGGGCAGCTCCGGATCGACCACCAAGGGAAGCACGCGCACCGCGCCGGCCAGCAGGGCGAGCGTGGACAGGAACGCCGCGCCGAGGAGCGCGAACCGCGCAGCCACCCGCTCGATGCCTTGCCGACCGTGGTCCAAAGTCGCTGGAACTCCCTATATTTAGCGTCGCACGTTTTCTCGCTTCGCGCCCCGAACGTCGTGATACTTTCACGCAACTCTAGTGGGTACGGAGCCTTGGCATCGCCGAGGACCGCCCGCGCGGGTAGTCCGGCCGTTGTGGACTTGGTTCCGGTCAGCCTTTTCTGCCTTTCTGCCTCTTTCGCTCATGACGGAGATCGCGATGCGCCAGGCCAATCATTCTGCTTCCTCGATCGCGCGCGGCGCGATGCTCGCTGCCCTCGCCGGCGCCCTTTGGGTCGCGCCCGGGACGGCTCACGCGGAGGAGGTCTCGCCCACCGGTAAGGGCATCGCAGGTGGCGCGCTCCTCGGCGCCGAAGTCGTCACGATCCCGATGGCGCTCTTCAACGTGCAGAGCGGCACCGCCTACGCCGTGGGCGCTGGAGTCGGCGCGGTCGGCGGCGGCGTCGGCGGTTACTTCATCGAGCAGAGCGTCAGCGACGGCCGCGTCCCGGTCTACATGCTCGCGGGCGGCCTCGCGCTCGTCATCCCGAGCGTGGTGCTCGTCCTCAACGCCACCATGTATCGCCCCGTCGAAGGCGCGCGTGAAGATCGCGCCCCCTCGGGCCCGCCCGCCGATCCGGGCGCGGTGGGTGGCAGCGTGGTCATCGGCGCGCCGGGCTCCACGCCTCCGGCCACCACGCCGGCCCCCGCAACGCCGCCGCCTGCGGGTGGTGCTGGTGGTGCGAAGGCGCCCAATGGCCCGACGTCGCTGATCGACGTGCAGGGTGGCGTGCGTGTAGGTGTGCCTGTGCCGTCGGTGCGCCCGATGTACTCGCTGACCGAGCAAAAGCGGCTCGGCGTCGCGGCGGGCACGCAAGTCGAGATGCCGCTCGTCCACCTCACGTTCTGATTCGCGACTCGAAAGCGCTGGCGAGCGGATTCGGCTTTTCCGCCGGAAACCTCTCCTGTTAGCCTCGAAGCTTCGTCAGGCTCTACACGCCCTCATCCGTAGAGCCCGAGGCAAATAGTCTCGAGTCCTCAGTGTCGTCGTCGGCCGGAGCCGAGGAGCACGCGTGAATCAGCAGCAGCGAGTTTCGTCGGGAGGCAAACCAGTCGACCCGATGCTTGGTCGGGTCGTCGCCGGTCGTTATCGCCTCGAAGCCAGAGCCGGTGAAGGCGGAATGGGCGTCGTCTATCGCGCCCGCCACGTCCTCATCGATCGCGTCGTCGCGCTCAAGCTCATCCGCCCTGATTTGCGCGGCGAAACGCACCTTCGCGCGTGGATGCTGCGCGAAGCGCGCGCCGCGAATCGGGTCGATCACGCGCACATCATCGACATCCACGACATCGGCGAGACCGAAGAGGGCGAGCTCTATCTCGTCATGGAGTACCTCGTCGGGACTTCGCTCTCGACGGAGCTCGCGCGCGGTCCGATGCCGCTCGCGCGCAGCGTCGACATCCTCGAGCAGATGTGCGCCGCGCTCGCGCGCGCGCACGACCTCGGCGTCGTGCACCGCGATCTCAAGAGCGACAACATCCTTTTGTCGTCGCGTGGCGGCCGCAAAGACTTCGTGAAGATCCTCGACTTCGGTCTCGCGCACCTCGCGATGGATCCGCGGCTCGCGCCGAAGGGCGCGGTCTTCGGAACGCCCGAGTACATGTCACCCGAGCAAGCGCGCGGCGAAGAGGCGGGGCCGCAGAGCGATCTCTACGCGCTCGGCGTCCTCTTCTTCGAGATGCTCACCGGGCAGCTCCCCTTCCGCTCGAACGATCGCGAGACGCTCCTCGAGATGCAGCGCTCGCAAGCGGCGCCGAAGCCGCGCGCGATCAAACCGGACGTGTTGCCGGCGGCCGAGACCGTCATCCTCAAGCTCCTCGAGAAGGACAAGCGCAAGCGCCACCAGGACGCGCACCATCTCCACGAAGAGCTGAAGGCGCTCCAGCGCGCCATTCCGAGCACGGCGTGGGACGTCAACGCCACGACGACCGAGATCGCAGCCCCGCCGCCGCCGCCCCCGCCCGATTCGGCGGGGGTCATCGAGTGGGCGAGCCGCGCCGCGCTCTTCTCGCGCATGGTGAGCCGCGCTTACCCGTCCGGCAACGCGCCGGCGGAGATCCAATCGGCCGTGCAGCAGACTTGGGATCTCGCATCGCGCGCGACGCGACTCGAAGGCGAGGTCGCGAGCCACACCCGCAAGCTCGAGTCGCTCGAGCGGCGCGGTCGCGCGCTTCGCGCCGAGATCGGTCGTAAGGTCGAAGAGCTCGCGCACGAAGAGTCGCGCGCGCTGCGCGAAGTCGCGACCGAGCAGCACGAGGCTTCGCGCTTGCGCGAGCTCGTGCAGGTGGCCGACCGCGGCGCGACGCACGCGCGCGCGCAGGCCGATCAGGCCGGAACGCTCACGGGCGCTGCGCTCCGCACGGTGCTCGAGCGCGCCGGCGCAGCCCAGGCCGTGCTCGAGCTCCGCAAGGAGCAGCTCCACGAGCGCGAGGAGAAGGCTGGCGTGAAGGAAGCGCACGCGCGCGACCTGCGCCGCCAGATCGACGAGCTCCGCGCGCAGCTCGCGCGGTACGCCGAGGCGCTCGAAGAGGATCTCGCACAAGGTCGCGAGAAGGTCGCCGCGCGCACGCGTGAGGGGCTCGGCTTCGAGAAGGCGTTCAACGAGGCGTCCGTGCTCTTGCTCAACCACTTGAAGGGCAAGGCCGAGGTGCGAGACCTCCTGCAAGAGCTCATGGAGAACATGCACGGCGGCGCGCAGCACCACCCGCCGACGGCGGCCAACCGCGGCGAGAGCCGGGGTCCTCAGTAAGGCGGGGAGCTTCGCTCCCCCTCTCGGCGTTGACACGCCGAGAGCCTCCCCCTCATCTCAGGTTCTGGCGAACCTTCGACCTCTCGCGACCCCACGGGTCGCGAGAGGGGGCGTTGAAGTGGGCGGCGTCGCGTGGCGAATCTGTTGAGGAATCGCGCAGCGGCGATGACTCAATCTGTAGCGGGAGTGCGCCTTGGCGCAGCCGAAGGCGCACACACCTGGGCGTGAGCCGAACAGGGGGTGGCGAGGCACTCGTTTGCCGCTAGCCTTCTCTTTCCCAAATCATCGTGGGGCGGGGACGCTAGGTGCGGAGGATGCGATGAGCTCGTTCGGTCGACTGGGGCTGATCTCGGGAATTCTGGTGCTCTACGGCTGCGGCAGCGGCCAAGGCGCGAGCGTCGATACCGGCTCCCAAGGATGGGGCGGTGAGGTGCCGTCCGCGCACGAGGACGACGGGAAGCGCTGCAAGGTGAAGGCGCCTTCGGGCGAGTGCGACGACGACGACGATCATCACGACGCGGCCCCTCCGCCCGCCGCCGATGGTGGCGTGTGCGATCCGCCGAGTCAGGGCGACGCGGGCAGCGACGCAGCGCCTCCCCCTCCCCCTCCCCCGCCTCCGCCCGCTTCGTGCAGCTTCACGGACTACAGCGATGGCCTCGTCGGCGGACAGATCAACGACGTCGCATACGACGCGCGCGTCCCGGGCCTCGCGTTCGCGGCGGCCGGCGGGCGCCTCTTCAAGAGCACCGACGGCGGCGCCACGTGGGCCCTCCTCTATGAGGGTGCGGAGTTCGGATTCCGGAAGCTCGCGCTCCCGCCGGGCGCACCGAATGTCCTCTACGCGGCGAGCTCCGACGGCGTGGTCCGCTCCGACGACGGCGGCGCCCACTGGTCCTCGATCGCGCTCGCGGGCCTCTCCATCTCCACGCTCGTCGTGCATCCGAAGCAGCCGCTCCGCATGTACGCGGCCGTCCGCGGCGCCGGCGTCATCCGCTCGAACGACGGCGGCGAGACGTGGGGCTCGATCGACAACGGGATCCCCTATGGTGAGTTCAACGCCATCACGGTCGATCCCGACGCGATCGACACGGTCATGGTGTCAGAGACGACCATCGACGCCAGCTACGGCGCGTCGGGCGGCGTCCTCTGGCGCTCGACCAACGCCGGCCTCGCGTGGACGAAGGTGATCGACAACCCGAAGGGCTACATCCCCGAGGTTGCCTACTGCGCGTCGAACCCCGACGTCATGATCGCTGCAAACTACAACTATTACGGCGGCATGGGTGGCGTGGCGCGGTCGACCGATCGCGGCGTTACGTGGACCCTGACGGGCGGGCTCGACCACAAGATCGTCACCGACGTCGCAATGGCGCCCTCGGACTGCAACACGATCTACGCGGTCGATTACGCGAACGGCCTGCGTCGATCGACCGACGGTGGCGTCACCTTCTCCGGCTACCTCACGAACGGCATTCCGTTCGTCAATCACTTCCCGCGCCACGTCGCGGTCGACCCCGCATCGACTACACGATTCATCGGCTCCAGCCACGCGGGCGTCCTCTACTCCAACGACGCGGGAGACCACTTCGCCGTCGTCGGCGGCGTCATGAATCTCGGGATTCGCTCCCTCGCCGTGTCACCCACCGATCCGACGCGCCTGTGGATGGCCACGTGGGGCTCGGGGGTGTGGTCGCGCGCTTCGGCGGCGACGCCCTGGTCCAAGAATGGTCTCGCGCTCGACTACGCCTTCGTGGCGGCGCCCGATCCGAGCGTCGCGAACCGCGTCTTCGTCGGTGGCTGGAGCTACCCGTTCATGTCGACGGACGGCGTCACGTTCAACATGCAGAGCGTGCCGAAGAACCCGTTCGCGTTCGCGTTCGATCCGACCGCACCCGACACCGTCTACATGGCGACGCAGATCAGCGGCCTCTACAAGACCACGACCGCCGGCGCGACGTGGGCGACGGCGAACGGCACCCTCACCGCATGGGACGTCGGTGGCTCGATGTTCATCGATACGCGCGCCGTCCTCGTCGACCGAACGAACCCCACCCACGTGCTGGTGGCCACCAACGGACGCGGCATCTACCGGAGCGACGACGGCGGCGTGACGCTCGGCCAGGTCGCGCCGACGCTCGCGAACAAGCTCGTGAGCTGCCTCGTTCAAACGACCGACGGCGCGATCTTCGCCTGCGTCGATGGAAGCGGCATCGCCAAGAGCACCGACGGCGGCACCACGTTCGACTTCGTCAACGTGGGCCTCACGAGCCTCAACGTCGGCAGCATGGTGGCCGACGGCAACGACGTCTATTCGACCTCGAACCTCGGGGTCTTCAAGACGACGTCAGCGACGTCCGGCTGGATGCCCATCGACACGACGTGCCTGCCCGTCGGCGGGGCCGGCTCGGTCGCCGTCCTGGGCGGCGCGTCCAAGACCCTCGTGGTCGGCACCGGCCGCGGCGTCTTCGCGAAGGCGCTCTAGCGGAGAAAGAACAGGGGACAGGCGACGGGAAGCAGGCAGCCGGCGATGGCTGAGACGCCGTCTTCAGACTTGCTGAGCGCCGTGCATGCATCGACGCCCCCCTCTCGCGACCCGTGTGGTCGCGAGAGCTCGAAGGTTCAAAGAACCTGAGAGCGGAAGGAGGCTCGCTGCGTGGCAACGCAGCGAGGAAACCCGCAGGGTTTCACTTGCCCGAAGTGGAGGCTCGCTGCGTGGCAACGCAGCGAGGAAACCCGCAGGGTTTCACTTGCCCGAAGTGGAGGCTCGATTCGTGTCAACGAATCGAGGAAACCCGCAGGGTTTCACACTACGGAAGCTTGGCGCTCAGGAACGCGCGGAGCTTGATGAGGGTCTTCACGTCCTTGGTGAACGTCGGGGGGACGAACGCCTGCGACCAGGCCTCGACCTCGCGGAGGAAGGTGTCGCGCACGCCGTTGTCGCCGAGGATGTCGTCGACCGTGCGGCCGCGCGCGGCGCCTTTACGGAGATTCTGCACGTAGTTCTCGAGGCGCGGGTAGTCCTCGCCGAGGAACTCTTGGATGACGATCGCGTCTTCGGCGAGGCGCTGGAGGCGCCCTTCGTCGGCGGCCGGATAGGCGAGCGCGGCGAGCGCGGCCGAGACGCGGAGGACGAACGCATCGTCCATGAAGCCGAGATCGTCGATGCCGTCGGGGATGAGGTCGAGCGACTTGAAGATGTAGTTGAGCCCGCCGACGACGCTGCGGCGAGCGTCCTCCGGGACGTCGCTCCGCTTGAGCACCTCGGCCAGGATCGATGCGTCCTCACCGAGCGACTTGAGCCAGTTCGGGAAGAGCTCGAGGTAGCGGGCGTCGTTGTCACTCATGGGGTCCTACCGTAGCCAAAGTTGGGGTCAGGATCACGCGGGGAAAGCGCGCCCGCCGCGACGGCTCAGCGTGATTGTGCGGCGCCAAAACCGAGGATGAAGCCGAAAAACAGGGCCGCCGCGACCAGGATGGCGACCACCCACGCCGGGACGAGCCGCCCCCCGCGCGCACTCTCCACGACCACCACCGGCGCCGGCTCGTGCACCGTCATCGAGCGGGGGCTCGCGAGCGTATTGTTGCCTCCCGAAGCGGGCGGCGTGGTGGCGTGGGCGGGCGGCGCCGCCGACGGCACGAAGCGGTTGGGGGCTTCGGGTGGCGTCGCGGAGGCGCGCGCGTCGGGGACTACCGAGACGACCTCGATGGGAGCGGCCGGCGCCATGGGCACGGCGACGACGGGCTGCGTGCCCGGGATGCGACTCGGCGCCGCGCTCGGCCCGTGCCCCGCCGCGCCTGCCGCGCCGAGCACTGCCGAGAGCGCCGCGGCCATTTCGTCGGCCGACTGGAAACGTAGATTGCGATCCTTCGCCAGCGCGCGAGCAAGGAACGGCCCGACACGCGCGAGCTCCGGGTCGACGCGCTCGATCGGCTCGGGCTCCATCGTGAGCACCGCCGTGAGCTTGGCGAATTCATTGGCCGCGGTGAACGCTTGGTGGCCGGCGAGGAGCTCGTAGAGGAGACCTCCTGCCGCGAAGAGATCGCTCCGCGCGTCGACGTCCTTGGAGTTCCGGATTTGCTCCGGGCTCATGTAGGCGGGCGTTCCGAGGAGCATGCCGGTCTGCGTGCGGCTGCCCATACCGCCCGCCACGTCCATCACCTTGGCGATCCCGAAGTCGAGGATCTTGGGCACGCCGGAGTGGGTGACGTAGACGTTCTCGGGCTTCAAATCGCGGTGCACGATGCCCGCGGCGTGCGCGGCCGAGAGGCCCGCCAGAATGCCGAGGAGAAGGTTTCCCGCCTGCGCGAGTGGGAAGCGCTGCCCGCGGCTCATGGAGGCCGAGAGCGGCGCTCCGTCGAGGAGCTCCATCACCATGAACGGCGTCTGGTCTTCGGCGACCTGCACGTCGAAGACGCGAATGACGTTGGGGTGCGTGAGACGCTGCCCGGTGCGCGCCTCCTCCAAGAAGCGCTGCACGACGAGTGTATTATACAAGAACTCGGACTTGAGGATCTTCACGGCCCGACGCGCGCCGCTCTCGGCGCCGTCGGCGGCCTCGTAGACGACGCCCATCCCCCCCTCACCGAGCTTGCGGATCAGGTGGTAGCGGCGCACGAGAACCGCGCCGGCGAGCTCCCCCAAGCCCTGCGTCATCCGATCACGCGCTCAGGCTCGGAGCTGCGCGCCGAAGCGCGCCCCGACGGTTTGGACGACGTTCTGGTGAGCCTGATCGACCTCGGCGTCGGTCAGGGTGCGATCCGGGGCGCGGTACACGATGCGGAACGCGAGGCTCGCGTGACCGGCCGGGACCGAGCCGCCCACGAACCGATCGAAGAGCGCGACGTGCTCGGCGAGCGTCCCCGCCGCCTCGCGCACGGCCGACTCAACCTCACCGGCGGAGATGCCGTCTTTGACGACGAGCGCGATGTCGCGGCGGCTCGGCGGGAAGCGAGCGATGTGCTCGTAGCGCGGAAGGACCACGTCCATGCCGGCGAGCGCCTCGAGATCGAGCTCGACGACGACCGCGCCGTGCGCCACGCCGAACGCGTCGGCGACGTCGGGGTGCAACGGGCCAAAGCAGCCGACGAGCGTCTCTCCGACGTGCACGCTGGCCGCGCCGCGCGGGTGGAGGTGCGTCGGCCTTCGCGAGGTCTCGATCGCCGAGACGGTCGCGTGGCGACGGAGCAATCGCTCGATGAACTCGAGGGCGACGCCCTTCGCGTCCCACACGTCGACCGGCTCGGGCTTGCCGAGGTAGTGGGGACGATCCCCGGCGAGGAGCGCGGCGAACGCGAGTCGCTCGTGCGGGAGCGCGCCCTCGGAGCTTCCGGGGAGGAACAGGGGACCGGACGCGAAGAGGCGGACGTCGCGCTCGCCGTGACGCTGCGCGCTCTCGAGCGCGGCAAGCAGGCCCGGGAGGAGCGAGGTGCGCATGACGGCCTGCGCCTCGGTGAGCGGGTTCTTGAGCTCGACCACCGGCGGCGGCGCGCCGAGCTTCTCGAGCGCGCGACGCGCCACGAAACCATAGAGCAGCGCCTCGGAGAGGCCGAGCGCGACGCCAACTTCGCGCGCACGGCGAACGATCGCGTCTCGCGTCGCACCGACGCGCGTCTGCGCGCGCACGGCTTGCACCGGCCTTAGCGCCGGCAAGACCGGATGGATGGCGTCGAGGCCACGAACGCGCGCGACCTCCTCGATGAGATCGACCTCGCGTGACACGTCGGGCCGATGGCTCGGCACGCGCACCTCGATCTCACCATCGGCGCGCTTGGTGATCTCGAAGCCGAGGCGGGTGACGATGCCGGCGATCTCGAGCATCGGGACCGGAGCGCCGAGGAGCTTGGCCAAGCGCGCCGCGCGCACGGTGACCGTGGGAGCCGTGAGCTCACGCTTCACGACGATGGCGCGACCCTCGAGGGCCGTGCCGCCGCCGAGGTCGGCGACGAGCGCCGCCGCGCGCGCGAGCGTCCAGTCCGTGTCGCCCCAATCGACGCCGCGCTCGAAGCGATGGCTCGACTCGGTGTGGATGCCGTGGCGACGCGCGGCGCGGCGCACCACGCGCGGCGCGAAGTACGCGCACTCGAGGAGGACGCGCTGGGTCGTGGGACGGATCTCGGTGTTCTCGCCGCCCATCACGCCCGCGAGCGCGACGGGGCGCGACGCATCGCAGATGAGAAGGTCGTCGGCCGTGAGCGTGCGGTCCACGCCGTCGAGCGTGCGCATCGCCTCCCCTTCTTTGGCGCGGCGCACCTTGATCGCCGGGCCGGCGAGCATCGCGAGATCGAACGCGTGCATCGGGTGGCCGGTCTCGAGCATCACGAGGTTCGTGACATCGACGACGTTGGAAATCGGACGAACGCCGAGCGAGGAGAGGCGCGTCCGCACCCAAAGCGGCGATGAACGAATCGTGACGCCCTCGACGTAGGCCGCGCCGTAGTGCGGACAGGCTTCGCCGTCGTCGATGGTGACCGACACGACATCGCTCGCGTTCCCCGCGCGAGTGCGCACGGCGGCGTGGGCCGGCGGACGCTGCCACGGGATCTCGAAGAGCGCCGCCACCTCGCGCGCGAGGCCCAGATGCCCGAGGCCGTCGGGGCGATTGGGCGTGAGGCCGATCTCGAAAACGAAGTCCTTCACGAACGGGCACGCCTCGAGGAGCGGCGTTCCGGGGCGCGCCGATCCCTCTTCGAGGATCAGGATGCCGTCGCCGTCGTCGCCGATGCCGAGCTCGACCTCGCTGCAGAGCATGCCCTCGCTGACGACGCCCGCGATCGTTCGCGGCTCGATGGTGAGGCCGCGCGCCGCGAGGTGCGTGCCCACGGGCGCGAGCACGACGAGGCCGCCCGGCGCGGGCACGTTGGGCGCGCCGCACACGACCTCTTTCTCACCGAACGCGCCGCCGTCGATCATGACGAGCCGGAGGGAGTCCTTCTTGGGGTGCGGGCGCACGCCCTTCACCGCGACGACGAGGCACGTCTCGAGGCCGCGGCCCACGTGATGAATGCCCTCGACCTCGAGGCCGGCGCGCGTGAGGCGCTCTTCGACCTCGGTGTACGTGGCCGTGAGGCCGGGCACGAGCTCGCGAATCCAGTTGTAGGAAGCTTTCATGAGTCTCTCGGCGGGCGAACGCGGGCGATCGAAGCGGGCTCAGAACTGCGCGAGGAAGCGCGGGTGGTTCTCGAAGAGCAGGCGAATGTCGGGGATGCCGAAGCGCAGCATCGCCAAGCGATCGATGCCCATGCCGAAGGCGAAGCCCGTGTAGCGCTCGGGATCGATGCCGCAGTGCTCGAACACCGTGGGGTGGATCATTCCGCAGCCCAGCACCTCGATGAAGCCGGTGTGCTTGCAGATGTTGCAACCGCTGCGCGTCCCGTCGGGGCGCAGACAGAACACGCAGCCCACGTCGACCTCGGCGCCGGGCTCGACGAACGGGAAGTAGCTCGGGCGGAAGCGCACCGGCGTCCCCGGTCCGTAGAGGCGCACCGCGAACTCGGCGAGGACCCCTTTCAGCTCGGCGAAGCTCACGTTCTCGTCGACGAGGAAGCCCTCGATCTGGTGGAACATGGGCGAGTGCGTGACGTCGTCGTCGCGGCGGTAAACGGTGCCGGGCGCGATGAAGGCCATCGGCGGCTTGTTCGCCATCATGGCGCGGACCTGGACGTTGCTCGTGTGCGTGCGGAGGAGGTGCCCGGACTTGGTCCAGAAGCTGTCCTGCATGTCCGTCGCCGGGTGGTCGGGCGGGAAGCCGAGCTTCGTGAAGTTGTTCTCCTCGAGCTCGACCTCGGGCCCGTCGTAGACGGCGAAGCCGAGCGACTCGAAGATCCCGACGAGCTCGTCGCGCACGATCGAAATCGGATGCCGATGACCGAGCGGCGCGAGGCTGCGCGCCGGAAGCGACAGGTCGAACGGCGCGGCCGTCAGCTCCTTGTGACGCTTCTCCTGCGCGAGCGCGGAGAGGCGCGCCTCGAACGCGTGCTCGACCTCGGTCTTCAGCGTGTTGACGTGCGCGCCGATCTCCTTGCGCTCCTCGGGCGACACGCTGCCGAGTCGCTTGAGGATGGCCGTGAGGTCACCCTTCTTGCCGAGGATCTTGGCGTTCTCGTCGCGGAGGCTCTGCTCGGTGTGCGCGGCAGCGAACCGCTCCGCGTACCCGGCGCGGAGACGGGCGAGCGCGTCGAGAATCTGGGCCTTTTCGTCGGACATGGCGGCCGCGTTTTACCACGCCGAGGTCGACAAAATGCGAGAAAGCCCGCCGGTTGAGGGCGGGCTCTCTCTCCTGGCTATGGGCGCGCTCGCGAGAGCGCGTCAGGCGCTCAGGCCTTGGCGGTCTTCACGATCTGCGCGAACCCGTTGGGGTCGTGGATCGCGATGTCGCTGAGGATCTTGCGGTCGAGGCCGATGTTGGCCTTCTTGAGGCCGTGCATCAGGCGCGAGTAGCTCGTGCCCGAGGTGCGCGCGGCCGCGTTGATGCGCGTGATCCAGAGGCGGCGGAAGTCACGGCGACGGAGGCGACGGTGCGCGTATCCGTACACCCACGACTTCATCACCACTTCCTTCGCGTACGCGAAGAGGCGGGAGCGGGCGCTGTGGAAGCCGGAGGCGGCCTTCAGGATCTTGTTGCGGCGGCGGCGGGCTTTAAATCCGCGTTTTGCGCGAGGCATAGTTCAGCTCCTTCCGTCAGCCGTTGGGGAGAAGGCGCTTGATGCGCTTCTCCATGGTCGAGTGGACCATGTCGTTGTTGCGAAGGCGGCGGAGGCGCTTGCGGCTCTTGTTGATGAGCATGTGGTTGCCGCCTGCCTTCGGGCGACGAACCCGGCCCGTTCCGCTGATGCGGAAGCGCTTGGCCGCGCTCTTGTTGGTCTTCATCTTCGGCATGACAAGCCTCTTTCTCGCTTCATCAGGCCGGCCTCGTTCCTTCTAGAGGAAGGGAGCCGGTTTCGAGCCCGAGGAAAGCGGGGGCGCAGCTTATGGCCGAGCGCGCGCCGCGAGTCAAGCGCTCGCAGGGTCCAGAGCCAGCAATCGGCGCTCTGGCCGAACGTTGCGTGGAGCTGGTGCGGCGGCAAAAACGCGCGTCATAACCTAATGTTGGGCCATGCGCCGTGGCACGGCGCCCCCATCTCACTGGACGAGCTACCGCCCCACGACCCGCCTTCAGTGCTCAGCGAGCCTTGGACACCGAAAGCTGAACGTCTTTGCGCCAGCCACCGCGGTAGCGCAGCGTGAAGCCGCGCCACGTGGCCGTCGTGTTCTCCGACGAGAGGTGGACCATCCCCTCTTGGTTGCCCTCCCGCACGCGCAGCGCGACGCGCATGAAGTCGTGGCCATCCTCGGTGCGCTTCTCGGTGTTGTCGACGACCACGATGTCGAGGCCGAGCACGGTCGCTCGTCCTTCGGTCGGGATGGTGACGTCTTCGGTGTTGGGCGCGCGGGAGTCTGGGCTCATGGGGACGCTCGATGGTGAGGGCGGGGGCGCGGCCGTGGTCGCGCTCGCGTGCACCCGCGGCTCCGCCGACGGTGCGCCCGCGACGGGAGCCGTGGAGGGTTGCGGAGGGGTCTGGCACGCCGCGCCCACGACGAGGACCGCGAGGGATGAGAGACGACGGGCGCGGGTCAACATCGCGATGAGCTTACACTCCCGACTGGCCGCGCGGCGCGAGGTCCAAGAAGCCTAAGAGCTTCGCGTGGAAGAGGTCTGGCGCTTCGACCTGCGGAGAGTGACCGCAGCCCTCCAGGAGCTCGAAGCGGCAACCGGGGATCGCGGCCGCGGTCCGCTCGCTCCCCGCCCGCGGGACGAAGTCGTCGAGCTCGCCGTGCAGAAACAGGGTCGGGCAGCGGATCTCTCCGAGCCGGTCGAACCAGTTCGCCTCGTGCATGGTCAACGGCTGCTCGAGGAACACTTGCTCGGACGCGCGTGACGACGCCGCGACGAGACGCTCCATGAGCGCCTCGTCCTGACAGCGCGGCATGACCGCCCGGAGCGCGCGCGCGAGGAGCGCCGGCTGGGCCATGAGACGGCGCGCGAGCGTCGGCCCCTGGAAGAAGAGCACGTGGAAGCCATCGGCGGCCATCGCGTCGAGCAGCACGAGCCGCTCCACGAGCGCTGGGTGCTCGAGCGCGAGCATCTGCGCGACGCCGCCGCCCATCGAGTGCCCGACGACCGCCGCGCGCGTGACGCCCACCGCGCGAGCGAAGGCCGCGACCACCTCCGCGAAGTAGTCGATGGTGTGGCGTCGACCGGTCTCAGGGCTCTCGCCGCTCCCGGGGAGGTCCAACGCGTAGGCGGTGCAGGCCGCGGGCAGCGCAGTGAGAGTAGGCTCCCACCACTCCTTGCTCGCGAGGTGGCCATGCACGAGAAGAAGCGGACGCTCCCCCTGCCCGCGGGTCACGTAGGCGATCTCGGTTCCGTCCGGCAACGTGAGGCGCGGCATCGGCGCGAACATCTAGCAGACCGCGCCGGCGCGAGCGCGCTTCGCGGAGCGGCGGCCGGGCGCGTGAACGCTTCGACGCTGGACGCTGATAGAATGTGGCCGTGAGCGCCCTCGTAGCCGACGTCGAGCTACCCCCGACCCGCAACGGATTCGAGGGCGGGCTGTTGCTCGAGCTTCTGGCCGGCTTGCGCGCCTGCCCCGACGGTGGACTCGTCGCCATCACGTCGAGTCACGTCGACGTCGCCGACAACCTGGAGCGCTGGTCGCGCTTCACGGGCAACGCGATCGTCGGAAAGACCGAGACCGACGCCGGAACCCGCTGGGTCGTGCGCAACGGCGCCGCGCCGACCGAGCCCATGCGCCGCGTGGGAGCGCGGCTCTGGCTCTACTCAAACTTCGATTGCAACCTCGCCTGCCAGTACTGCTGCGTTCGTTCGACTCCGCGCGCCGAGCGGCGCGCGCTCGGGCTGGACGTCGTTCAGGCCATCGCGCGCGAGGCGCGCGACCTTGGGACCGAGGAGATCTTCATCACGGGCGGCGAGCCCTTCCTCCTCGCGGACATCGACGACATCGCGCGCGCGTGCGCCGAGGTCGCGCCGACCACCATCCTCACCAACGGCGCGCTCTTCTCGGGCAAGCGCCGCGACGCGCTCGATCGGATGCCGCGCGATCGCGTGACGCTCCAGATCAGCCTCGATAGCCCCACGCCTCACCGCCACGATCTCCTTCGCGGCGAGGGCACGTGGGACAAGGCCTGGCGCGGGATCCGCACGGCGCGCGAGATGGGCTTCCGCGTCCGTCTCGCGGCGACGGTCGCCTCTGCGCAAGAGGAGGCGGAGCTCGACGCGTACTTCGCTGCCGAGCGCTTGGCCCCGGAGGATCGCGTCGTTCGGCGCCTCGCCTTGCGTGGATTCTCCCGCGAAGGCCTCGCGCTCTCGCGAGCCGATCTCGTGCCGGAGCTCACCATCACGGCGCGCGGCGTGTATTGGCACCCCGTGGGCGCCGACGACGAAGACTTCTTCGTGACGGCGGATCCGCTGCCGCTCGCGCGGGCCGCCGAGCTCGTCAGCGAGGCCTACCGGCGGGAGCGAGCGCACGCGCTCGCCCTCGCCGAGGTCTTTCACTGCGCCTGACGAGGCTCGATCAGAGCAGCCCCTGCGCCTTCGCGGCCGCGCGCAGCGACGCGTAGCCGTCTTCTGGCGCGATCCACTTCTTGAGCCCTTCGGCCTCGAGGATGGGACGGTGCTTGGGGTCGTCGAAGCTCATCGCGAAGAGGGCCTTCTTGAACGCTTCGCGCTCGGCGGCGGGCAAGTCTGTGCGCGCCGTGAACATGCAGTGCGTGAAGTCGGGCGAGGTCCAAACCTCCTGGAGCGCGGCGGTGGGGACGAGGCCCTTCTCGCGCACGCCCGCCCAGAACGGGCTACCGACGAAGCCGGCGTCGGCTTTGCCCTCGAGGACCGCCTTGAGAACGTCGACCTCGCTCGTCCCCGTGTCGCCGTGCTTGCCGACGTCGAGGTCGAAGCGGAGCGAGGTGTAGTCCTTGCTCTCGACCAAGCCGGCCTGCGCCATGAAGTGGACGGGCAAGATCGCCGCGTGGCCGCTGTCGCGGCTGCCGAGGGCGATCTTCTTACCCTTCACGTCGCCGAGCGCCTTGATCGGGCCGCCCTTGAGGCCCACGAGCACCGACTTCCAACCGAGATCGGTGTCGCGCATCGCGAGCGCCTCGCAGCGGCCCTCGCTCCGGTGTTGGCATTGGACGTAGGCGAGGTTCGTGTTCCACGCGATGTCGATCTTCGACGACAAGAGCGCGCGCGCCTGCGCCTCGTAGCTCAAGAAGAGGACCACCTCGAGATCGAGGCGAGCTTCGTTGCGGAAGTAGTCGCGCATGCCCTCCCAGATGGTGACCACCTTGGGATCGTACGCCACGGCGCCCAGCAGAATTTCATGCATGTTGCACCTATACGCGGCCGGTCAGAAGAGCGGGATCCCGAGCACGGCCTTGCCGATGAACTCGCGGAGGACGTCGCCGGTGGGCGCCATCACGGCGCCGGCCTGCGCGTCGCGGAAGAAGCGCTCGATCGACGTGTGCTTGGAGAACGCGGCGCCGCCGCAAGTGCGCATCGCGAGCTGCGTGACCATGATCGCCGACTCGCCGGCGGAGGCTTTGCACTCGAGCACGCGCAGCACGGTGAGATCGCCGGGCGTCTCCATGTGCGTGCACACGTCGGCGATGCGCGCGGCGAGGCCGTCGGCCTCGATCTGCATGGTCGCGACGTTGGCGCGGAGGTTCGGCAGCGCCTCGCCCAGGGTGGCGCCCAGGTGCTCGAAGCGCGTGGCCTTGAGGTGCGCCACCGTGGCGGCGGTGGCGGCGCGGCAGAGGCCGAGCGCCACCGAGGCCTGACCGAGGTTGAACCACGGGAGGACGATCTCGAGCATCGCCTTGAAGCCCTCGCGGGTGAGCATCGCGGTCTCGGAGATCTCACACGACTCGAGCGTCATCGGCGCCGAGCCGTTGGCGCGCATGCCGAGGGCATCCCACTTGCCGGAGACGCGCGCGCCGGGGTTGCCCTTGGCGAGGATGAAGAGGCCCGACTCGGTCGGCGCCTTCGCGTCCGGGAGCTGCGCCGACACGATCGCGCTGTCCGCGTGGCCGGCGCTCGTGACCCACGATTTTTGCGCGTTGATGGTGTACTTCGCGCCGCTCTTCGTGGCCTTGGAGACCGGCGCCCAGAAGTGACTGCGCGAGCCCTGCTCGCTGAACGCGAGCGTGGAGAGGTGCTTGCCCTTGACCACGTCGGCGATCGCCGCGCGCGCGTCGGAGCTCTTGTCGGCGAACGACACGAGGCACGCGACGCCACAGACGTGCATCTTGTAGATCATCGCGAGCGACGCGTCGGCCTCTGCCAGCGTCGCCACGACCTCGGCATACGTTCGCGGCCCGAGGCCGTGGCCGCCCATCGCGACCGGAACCGTCAGGCCGAGAAGGCCCGCCGCGCCGAGCGCTTTGACCGCAGCCTCGGGAAAGGCAGCGTTCTTGTCGTTGTCGTGGGCGTTCGGGGCGAGCACCTCGCGAGCGAGGGTGCGTGCGGCTTCGACGGCTTTGGCGTGATCCATTTCGTGGCTCCTGTCGCAGGGAGAGATCGAACGGGTGCCACGCTACCGGACCGAAGGGGTCCCCACAATCGACGAAGGTGCACGCGACGAGATCGACGCGCCGCCGATCACGTCGAAGTCACATCCACGCAACGCGGCCGCAGGTGTAACCACCTGTCATCGGCGCCTTGGCGGTGTCGATCTGCACCCCATCCGCAGGAACGAGCACGATGCGCGCTTCGGTGGTCATGCTGCAGACGCCCCGGTTGAGCGCGAGCGTCTTGCCGTCCGGGCTCCACGACGGCCAGCCCAGCGAAGAATCCTGACGCGTGACTTGGGTGAGACCCTTGCCGTCGAGGCCGATGCGCCAGATCGCGCTCGCTTGAACGAAGGCCACCGACTTCTTGTCGGGTGAGAGCGCGATCTGACTCACGCCGGCGAGGGTGGGGCCCACTTGTCCGGATTGGGACTTGTCGACGTCGACGAGCGCGACTCCGCTATCGCTCGCCGCGACCACGATCGAGGCCGTCACCCACTGCGGATCCCAGAAGCCCGCGTACTTGGCGATCGGGGTCATCCTCTTGTCGTACACGTTGAGGTAGTCGATGAACGGCTCGCCGAGCGACGCGTTCTCGCGCGTGATGACCGCGTACCGATTGCCGTCGGACGAAGGTTGAGCGGCTCCGCTGACGTACCCGTGCGTGAGATCGAGCTCGGGCAGCTTGGCGTCCGAGAACGCGCCGCCCGCGTACGTCGTCACATGGATGGTGTTGACGTAGAGGTCGGGGCTCTCGACGAGCGTGAGGCGGCTGCCGTTGAAGCCGAGGTGGTCGGTGCGGTACGGGAGCGAAACCGTCACCTCCTCCTTGGTGGCGAGATCGAGGCGCACGAGGCGCCCCGCGGACACGAAGACGAGCGCGCCGGACGCGCCTCCCCCACCCCCGCTCGTCGAAGCCCCCGTCGTGGCGCCGTTCGAGGTCGTCCCGTTCGTCGCGCTGCCGCTCGGCCCCGAGGGGTCCTCGCCGTTGCCGGCGGACGCAGACGGGTCGGTGCCTCCCTGCCCGGCGGAGCCTGCACCGATCGTTCCGCCACCGCCGGACGAACATGCGGCGAGCGCCAGGCAGGCAGCGAGGGTCGAGAGACGCAGAGCACTCGAGATGCGGGTATCGACGACGTGCATGGCTCGCCTCGAGCAAGCCGCGTTCCCACACGGACCGAGCGTCATGAGCCCGCCAAGCCTCGCGAGGTTGTGCGACGTTCGCATCGCATGCGTTCTCTGTGTCACACCGACGAGTGAACCGTCGGGCACATCATTACCGAGGCGCGCCACAAATTCTCGTCCCATTGACCACGCCACGAAGCTCGAGCGCAGGCAATGCGTTGCCCGACCATGCCGAGACACGGCGCGATCGGTGGACTGTCCAGGCGCCACGAATTCCAGCGTCAGCCCAATGTTCCGTGGAGGTTCTCCAAGCGCGGCCCGTTCGCGTTAGACTGCAGGTCGTGCGGTTCGCTCTTGGCTCATGGGTGGCTCACTTCGCGCACGCGGCCGTCGTCGCGCTCACGCTCGGCCCCGCCCTCATCGCGTGCGGCACGCTGACGGGCATCGACGACTACGTGGCCGACTGCGCTTCGAGCCCATGCGACGCCGCCGCGCCGTCGGTCTCCGCCGACGCGCCGCCGGGCTCCGCCGACGCCGCGCGAGATGCTGGCGTCGTGTGCAGAGCGACGCCGGGCGCCGTCGTGCCGAAGTGCACCGCCGCCGAGCTTGCAGCAGAAAACGAGACCGCCCCTTCGAGCCCACGACTCATCCTCGTGCCGAACGGAGACCAAGAAGCGCCGTACCAACCGAACTGCATGACCATCAAGGTCGGTCAGTCGGTCACTTGGCGCGGCAAGCTCTCGGCGCACCCACTCATCCCGCGCGAAGAGAGCACCATCGACACTCCAATCCAAACGGTGGTGTCCGGTACCGAAGCGAAGTTTCAGTTCGACTGCCCGGGCGACTTCAACTTCAGCTGCCGCAATCACGCCGACATGATGCTGGGCACGATCCACGTCGTGCCGTAGCGCGCGCGGCCATCTTCACGGCGCCGGCACTTGCGCGATGCGCACGTGGCTGACGGCGGCCGGCAAGGTCGCGCCGTTGTCCGCGAAGCTCACGAGGACGCCGCCGTGCTGGCCGACGCCGCTCATGCCCACGTAGTCGCCGAGCGCATCGAAGCTCCCCCGCGCAGTCTCGATTCCCACCGGTGACGCAACGACGACGGGCTCCGACCACGCCGCGCCGTCGCCGGAGAACGCGACCTGAAACCAGCCATGCGCGGCGTCACCGCGCTCCACGTACGCGCCGAGGGCGAGCCCGGTGTCGGTGCGCGCGAGGCGAGGCAGCATCGCATGGCGCGCGCGCGGAGGTGAGACCGCGAGGACGTGATCGGAGAACGTGCGACCACCATCGCTCGAACGCGCGACCATCACGCCATCGAGGAGCGCCATTCGATCGATCGAGCCGACCCCGCCGCCGACGCCATAGGCGACGAAGAGCGCACCTCCAGATACGACGCAAGACGGCGGCTCGAACGCGACGTCTTCTTTGGGCGCATCGACGCGAACCGGCGCGTCGAATGTTTTGCCCGAATCGCGGCTGGTCATCACTTCCACGCCCGACGGAACGAGGTACGCGAGGTGCAGCGTCGCGCCTTCGAAGCACGGAAACACGACGTTGCGAAGCGTCCCGTTGGGCGCGAGCGTGGACTTCTGCCACGTGACCCCGTCGGTCCGCCGGGCCACGAAGAGACTCGAGCCCGAGTCACTCCCGTAGGCGACGAACAGCGCGCCGTCCGGCAGCGACGCGATCCACGGCTTGTCCACGGCCGACGGCTGCGATGCGTCGGAGAGCTCGAGCGGCACCGTGAACACGTCGGTCTCTGCGAGGTAGGTCGCGAACATCACGCGACGTCGTTCGCGGGGTGGGTTCTCGAGCCACACGACGTGAAACACGCCGGCGCCATCCACCGTGACCGCGGGATTGACCGACACGTCGGGGCGCGCCGGGACGCGGAGCGCAGGTCCCCACGTGGCGCCGCCGTCGTGTGAGACGGAGTATCCGACGTCGTAGCGATTCCCGAGCGTCGTGATGCGCCAGATGGCGAAGGCATCCTTGCCGTTCGGTGCGACGGCGACCTCGGTCTCCAGCTCGGACGCGCTCGCAGCACTGCCGCTCACGAGCGCGCCGAGCGTCGTCACCGAAGCGTCCGTGGACGGCACGGCTCGGGGGATTGGCTCGCTCTCGACCGGCGGATGCACGGTGGAGCTCGCGCAGGCGCCGGAGACGAAGAACATCGCCGCCGCCGCCAGACGCCAGTGGCGGTGCTCTCTTGAACTGAGCCGACGATTCGCGTCGCCCGATCGGGCGAGCGGCGCGAATCTCCGGCTCATCGGCACTCGTCTGATCACGACCTGGAATCTCTCTAGATCGGCGCAACTGACTTGCGCCGTCACCACGTCACGAGCTTAGCGACGTGGCGACCGTCGATCCATCCGCGATGGCGCGCCGCTCAACGCGGCGGGGCGGCGCACCGAAAGCCGATGCCGTAGCTCCGCATGCCGGGGCGCTGCTTGTAGCGGAACGTGGGGCGGACCCACGACGCGAACGCACCGTTCCACGCGCCGCCGCGGATCACGCGCTCGTTCCCCTCGCCGGGTCCGGTCGGATCGCGAACGTCGCCGGCGTCGTAGGGCGCGTAGCGATCGGCCACCCACTCCCAGACGTTCCCGGTCATGTCGTCGAGGCCGAACGGCGAGCGACCTTTGGGGAACGAGCCGACCGGCGCCGTCGTCGGGTAGCCGTCATCGGCTTGGTACATGGCCGTCTCGGTTGCGCGGTGCTTCTTGCCCCACGCCACGCACTCCGTGCCGCACGCGTTCAAGTGCTCGCTCGAAGGCGCCGCGTCACCCCATGGGTACTTTCGGCCGTCGGAGCCGCGCGCCGCGAACTCCCACTCGGCCTCGGTCGGGAGGCGCTTGCCGAGGTGCTCGCAGAAGCGCACCGCCGACGCCCACTCCACGCAGTTCACCGGATGCTTTCCTCGACCGTTGGGATCGCGCACGTTGCACTCGGGATCGAACGACGCGTGGTCGCTCGCCGAGATCCCGTCCCACTCGTTCACCGTGCTCGCGCGCTTGCACTCGCCCTTGGTGCTGCACGCGACGTACTCCGCGACCGTGACCTCACGCCGATCGATGCAGTACGGCGAGAGTGTCACCTGGTGGGCGGGCTTCTCGTTCGGCAGGTCCTCGTCCGACCCCATGAAGAACTTGCCGCCGGGCACGAGCACCATCTCGGGCGGACAAGAAGGCGCGGCGCTCGCGGAGCCGGGCGCGGACGCGGCAGGTTCGTTCGGTTGCGCCGAAGCCGATGCCACGGGCGCGGCGTCGGGGATGGCGGGCGTCGTCGCCGTGGCCGGAGCGACTTCCGCATCGCGCGAAAAACGTTTGAGGCCCAACCATCCGAGGACGCCCAGCCCCGCCACGACCAACGCAGCGCCACCGAGGATCGCGGCGACGGCGACCGCCCCCGTGCCGCGCTTCTCGCTCGACAGGGAGCGCGGCACGGGCTCACTCACCACCGCCGCCGTCGTCGACGGTGCCTGTGAAGAAGAAGGCTCCGGCCCCACGCCGAAGCTCTCCATCGCCTCCTTGGACATGCGCGCCGTGGGCGTGCCGATCGACCAGTCGATCTCGGGGCGCGCCGGACCGACGTTCGGCGCGCTCAGCCGCTCGACCGTGTCCTTGGCGTGATCCATGGAAGTGGCGGCGCCCTCGACCTCGATGCGCGCGATGAGCTCGGCGCGCATCCGAAGCGAGTCACTCGTATTCGCGGCCATCCACGCGGCGACCTCGGACGGAGACGCGATGCCCGTCGCCTCGAGCGCGATCGCCATCTCGGCCGCGTCGGCGAAGCGCTGCGCCGGGTCGCGGGCCAGGCCGCGCATCACGATCGCGTCGAGCGCCGGCGTGACGTGCGGCGCGAGTCGGCTCGGCGGCGAGACCTCCTCGGAGAGCACCTTGGCCACGATGGCGCCGTCGTTGTCGGCGTCGAAGAGGCGCGTGCCGGTGAGCGCCTCCCAGAGCATGACCGCCGCCGCGTACACGTCGGTGCGCGCGTCGACCGGGCCGCTCTGGATCTGCTCGGGGGCCATGTAGGGGAGCTTTCCTTTGAGCTGCCCTTCACGCGTCGTCTGCACGCGCTGCCGCGCCTTGGCCACGCCGAAGTCGATGATCCGAGCGACCCCGTCCATTCCGACGAGGACGTTCTGCGGTGAGACGTCGCGATGAACGACGTGGAGGCGCTCGCCGGTCTCGCTCTCCGCGACGTGCGCGGCGTGCAGGCCGTGGAGCGCGCCCGCCACGACGGCCGCCGCGATGCGCGGCGGCAAATGGGGATGGCGGTCGAGCACGCGCGAAAACGACTCGCCGTGCACGTACTCCATGACGACGAAGAGCTCGCCGCCCGTCGCCACCACGTCGAGCGTCTGCACGACGTTGGGATGCCGAACGCGCGCCACGAGCCGCGCCTCGTCGAGGAACATCGCGACGAAGTCCGGGTGGCGCGCGTACTGCGGGTGGAGGCGCTTGATGGCGACGATGCGCGCGAAGCCGCCCGCGCCGACCTGTCGACCGAGGTGCACCGTCGCCATGCCGCCACCGGCGATCGCCGCATGGACCGAGTAACGGCCGAGGATGGTGGGTGCACCGTCACCTTGGACCGCAGCGCCTCGAGGCTCGGGGTGAGTCGGCATGCAGGTGTCCTTCGCAGAGATCGCCCGACCGGATGCATCCGGAGGCCACCTCACGGAGGATTTCACGCTTCACATGCGCGCGGGTCAGGGAAAGCCGACGACCTTGACGCCGCGCTTCTTGAGCTGGTCGGCGGTCGCTCGGGCCTCGTTCTTACTCGCGATTTCGGTGTAGGCGAGGTCGACCTCCTTCAGGCTCGGAAGCTCGGCCAACCATGCTGGGAGCGAGCCGAGCTGACCGCTCCCGAGATCGAGCCGCCGGAGCTTCCCGAGCTTCTTCAGGCCGATAGGGAGCTTGGCCAGGCGGTGCGCCGAGAGATCGAGCTCCTCTAGATGCGCGAGGGATTCGATCCCGTCCGGGATTTCGCTGAACGGAATCTCACGGTGCGCGCCGTAGCGCGTCGTGGCGACGCGAAGGGACCGGAGCGACGTGACGCCGAAGACCTCGACGGGAAAGGTGCGAATGAAGTTCGAGGAGACGTCGAGCGAGCGGAGCTTCTTCAATCGTGAGATGCCCGCCGGAATCGCCTCCAAGCGGTTGCCGGAGACGTCGAGGACCTCGAGCCCGGAGAGCGAGAGGATCGTCTCCGAGATCTCGTGCAGGTGATCGCCGGCGAGATCGAGCTCGCGAAGGCCATCGAGCTCGGCGACCGCCGCCGGCACCTCGGAGATCTCCTTCTGCGAGAGGTCCAGCTTCCCGCCCTTCATGAGCGACTGGAGCGCGAGAAGGGCGAGCGACGGATCCTTCTTTCCGACCTCGAACAAGTACGTGTGCCCGACGCCGGCGGGGAGGAGCAGCTTGGCGAATTTGATCGGATCGAACGAGGTCTTGGCGGCGCGCGCGAGGGCCTTGATGCGTGAGCGCACCTTCGTCTCGCCCGACCCGTAGATCGACTTTCGCGCGAGCACCTTCTTCACGGCGTCTTGCAGCTCGGCGGGCGCATGCACCGCGAAGAGGCGCTTGGCCTCCTCGCGAGACTTCTTGTCGGCGTCGGCGTCCTGCATCACGCACAAGAGCTCCTCGAAGACTCCGTGCGGCGGCTTGGGTACGCCGCCTTTCTTCATCATCTCGAGCGCGAGCTTCACGCTCGCGCCGTCTTCCGATGCCAGGAGCTCACCCAGGCGCGCCGCCGTATCGCGCGCCTCGTCCGAGTCCGCCGCTTGCGTGAGGTGCTGCGGCGCGGCGCCATCGAGGAACGCGAGCAGGGTCGCCTCGACGACGATGACGACCGACTTCGGAACCTCGCTCGCGGCCCCCTTCGGTGACTCGCCGAGCACTACCGCTTTGACCTTTGGTCCCACCTTCTTCGCGACCTTGACGCCGATGGCCTCGAGCCGTTCGACGAGCGTGGCCCGATCACTGGTGAGCTTGCCCGCGATGACGACGGAATCGCCGGAGGCGAGGCGGAGCGCGGAGGCCGGCAGCGCCTTCGCCAAGAGGCGGAGCGCGATTGCTCGCACCGTGCCGACGTTGGAGTCGAGCGCTCGGATGAGCGCCTCGTCGTCTCCGAGTGATCGGGCGGCCTTCTCGTCCTTCTTGAGGAGCGCAAGGTGGAGCCGCCGCGTAGCGTCGTCGGCTTGGGCCTTTGCGAAGCCGGCGACGAGGTTCGAGAGGTCCTTGGACGCAACCTTCTTCGAGAGCGGCGAGCCGTGGATCTCGATCTCACGGAGAGACGACATGATCAGGACTTCGTCGGGGATTTCGCGCAGCGACGAATTCCAGCGGAGGTCGAGCTTACGGAGGCGCGGGAGCTTCGCGAGAGACGCGGGCACTGCCTTGAGCTCCGAGAAGTGGAGCTCGATCACCTCGAGCTCCGAGTAAGCCGAGAGGTCGACGGAGAGCTCCTCGGCCTTGTCGAGCTCGAGCTTGCGCACGTCGCGAGGCGCCAGGTCCTTGGCCTTCGCGAGATCGAGCGACGGGGGATCGACGTCGGCGAAGAGCGCGCTCCAGCGGGGATCGGAGTGGAGCGGCGCGAGCAGCTTCTCGTCACGGACGTTCTCGAGCTCGTAGTCGAAGTCCTTGGCCTGCTCGATCGCCTTGAACGCACCGTCGACGTCGCCGAGCTCGAAGCGCACGCACGCCTCGTTGAAGAAGATGGCCGGGTTGGTCGGGCCATGTGGAACGCACGCCGCGAGGTAGATGCGCGCGCGCTCGGGCATCACGCCGAGGTGATGGTTGTCGTTCATCACCGCCCAGAGCGCGTTGCAATACGTCGTGCGGTCGAGGTCACCGAGCGTCACGAGATCGTCGAAGATCGTGAGCGCATCCGGAAAGCGTTTCTTCTGCGCGAGGTCGTGCGCGAGATACCCGAAGTCCCGCGCGACCGTGCGGTGGCCGCTGCCGAGCACGGCGCGGCGCTCCTCCGGAAGGAGCGAGAGCAGCGTCGCGACGTGCTTCTCGCTCTTCCACACGAAGGCGTCGGCCAGGGTTTTCGCTCCTGCTTTGCCTCCGCGAAGCGCTGCGCGCGCCCCGTCCACCGAGTCCCAACCGACCGCAGCTCCGCTTTGTTTGGCCATCGCGATTAACGCGGAGCATCGCACGAAGCGGCGATCCACCCGCTCACGATTCGGCCTGATTTCAGCCTCTTGACGCGAGTCGCGGAACGGATCCCGAAAATCGACAGCCGGGTGCATCCAGGCGCCGCGAGGCGGCGAAGTCATGAGCATCACCGGACGCGTCGTGATGGACGCGCCGGAACCAACCGCCCGCGCGGCGCCCTCGACCTCCAGTGACCCATCACTGGTCGTGGTCGACGCACGGGCTCATCCAAGCCGAGAGGAAGAACCCCATGTTCAAGTCCGTTTCGATCCTGAGTGTCCTCGCTCTTTGTGGTGCGACCGCCGCGTGCAGCCTGAGCACCTCGGACGGAAAGGACGACGCCAGCGGGCCGGCGAGCGGCGGCCCCGGCGCGATCGGTGGCGGTGGACCGTCGGCATCGGGCACGAACCCCGCGAACGCGAGCGGCGCGACCGCCAACCTCCGCGTCGTGCACGCGTCGCCCGACGCTCCCAAAGTCGACGTCTACGCCAAGGGCATCGCCGAGCCGCTCCTCCGCGACGTCGCGTTCGGTGACACGAGCGCGTACCTCAAGGTGCCGACCGGCCCGGTCACGATCGAGCTCCGCGCCGCGCCCTCCAAAGCGACCGACCCGGTGGCGTACGCCACGGGGCAGCTCACGATCGAGAAGGACGCGACCATCACCGCGATCGCGGCCGGCCTCCTCGCGAGCAAGGACTCGAAGAGCGCCTTCCGCGTGCTCCCGATGATCGAGAAGTTCCGCGCGCCCGCCAAAGGCAGCGCGGTCGTCCGCGTGGTGCACGCGAGCGCGGACGCGCCCACGGTCGGCATCGATGTCGGAAACGACGACCCGACGGCACCCGAGGTCGCCGCCGTCTCGCGCTTCGACGACACCGGCGAGGGCGGCGTGGCGCTCCCGGCCGGTGCGCCGCTCGCGCTCGGCATCACCGCTGGCGGCGCGCGCGTGACCTCGTTCACCGCGCCCGCGCTCCCCGAGGGCGCGGAGATCTTCGTCATCGCGACGGGGCTCGTCGGCAAGCTGCCCCGACTCGGTGATGGCTTCTCGCTCCTCGCCATCGGGCCCAAAGGCACGATCGGCTTCATCAAGCAGGACCCGACGGTGTACGCGCTCCACGCCTCGCCGGACGCACCGGCGATCGACGGCTTCGTCGGCACGGCCAAGCTCGTCGACGATCTCGCGTTCGGAAAGCTGTCGTCACCGATCCAAGTCGCACCGGGCTCGTACGATCTCGACATCTTCGGCCACACCGATGGTCATGCACGTCCCACCGGAAGTGCCGTCGCGACGAAGAAGCTCGGCGCGCTCGCGGCCGGTGAGCGCTACCTCGCCGTGGCCTCTGGCTTCCTCGCGCCGAACGCGGGCGAGCAAGGGTTCCGCCTCTCCACGTACAAAGACGAGTTCGCCGTCGACAACACGACGGGCGCCGAGCTCCGCGCCGTGCACGCGTCGCCGGACGCGCCCAACGTCGACATCGGGCTCGTGAGCGGTCTCTCGGTGACACCGGTCTTCAAGGACATCGCGTTCGGCAATGCGTCGAACGAAGGCGCGGTCCCCGCGGCCGGGCCGCTCTCGCTCGGCGTCACGCCCACCGGTCAGAGCGGCGTCATCGCGGCGCGCTTCTCGGTCACGCCGAGCGCCGGGGGCCGCGGGTTCGCGGTCGCGGCGGGCACGCTCTCGCCGCATCGCTCGACCAACACGTTCCGACTCCTCGTGGTCGATACGGCGGCCCAACCCTGGTCGGTCACGGCAGTCCACCCGACCCACTGAAAGGACGGAACCGTTGCGCACCGTGGGGCGTATGCCCCACGATGCTCGCCGCGACGCGACATGACGGGCGACCCCTCCACGGCCATCTCCGGCGAACCTCGCTGGCTGCTGCATCGCGTAGCGGCTGGCGAGGCCGGTGCCGTGCGCGAGTGCATCGCGCGCTTCGGTGGGCTCGTGTGGTCGCTCGCGCGCAGGTTGTCGCCGGACGCGAGCGACGCCGAGGACGCGGCCCAGGAGATCTTCCTGGATCTCTGGCGCAGCGCGGCGCGCTTCGACCCGGCTGCGGCGAGCGAGGTCACGTTCATCGCGATGATCGCGAGGCGTCGGCTCATCGATCGCCGGCGTCGCGGCCAACGACGGGCGAGCACCGAGTCGCTCTCGGCGGACGACACGGACGGCCTGCTCGCCGAAGCTTCGTCCCCGGACGTGGGGCCCGAGCTCTCGGCGGAAGCGTCGATCGCGGCGCGCGCCGTGGCGCAGCTTCGGCCCGAGCAGAGGAACGTCGTGATTCTTTCGTCCTACTACGGCATGTCGCACGAGGAGATCGCCGCCTCGACCGGTCTCCCCCTCGGCACGGTGAAGGCGCACTCGCGACGCGGATTGATGCGCGTGCGCGAGGCGCTCGGCGGCGGCAGCGACGTCGCTCGCATGACCGGCACGGGAGGGGGTGAGCCGTGACCGACCGCAGCCCGTTCGCGCACGAGCGACTCTTGGAGCTCCTCGCCGATCAGTCCTTGATCGGCCTCGATCCGCACGAGGAAGCCGACCTCGCGAACCTCCTCGTCGAGTACCCAGGTGAGGATCCGGCGTCATTCGCCCGCGCCGCCGCGGCGCTCGATACGGGACTGATGCGCGGCAAGATCGAACCGATGCCGGCGCACGTGGCCGGGCGTGTGGAGGCCGCGATCGCGGCGGCCGCCGGATCCGTGTCGGGTCCGGGGATGGCGCGCGCCGCGAGCGTCGCCAGCGCCGCGCCGGTGGTTCCGATTCGATCGAGCCGCCGCGCGACGATCCTTGCTGCGTCGGGGTGGATGGCGGCGGCGGCGTGCTTCGCGCTCGCCATCGGCGCCTTCGCGCTCCGGGATCACGCGACCCCGGTGGAGACGCCGAGCGCGGAGACGGCGCGCGCACAGCTTCTCTCGCGCGGCGGCGCGGCGGCCGTCGCCTGGTCAGCGACCAAAGATCCGGCCGCGAGCGGCGTCACCGGCGACGTGGTCTTCAGCGTGACCGAGCAAAAGGGCTACATGCGCTTCCGCGGTCTCGCCGCCAACGACAAGACCAAGCTCCAGTACCAGCTCTGGATCTTCGACAAGACCCAAGACGAGCGCTTCCCCGTCGACGGCGGCGTCTTCGACGTGGATCAAGCCACCGGCGACGTGATCGTCCCCATCCAGGCCAAGCTCCGCGTGAACGAGCCGACGCTCTTCGCGGTCACCATCGAAAAGCCGGGCGGCGTGGTGGTGTCCAAGCGCGAGCGCATCGTGGTCACGGCTTCGACGACCAGTTAGCGCGCGTGCTCGTCACTTCGGCTCGAGCTTCCACACCACGAGCAAGGTCGACGTCGCCCCCTTGGCCCGGAGCTCGATCGAGCCCGACGCACACGTCGCGCCGCGGAAGTAGTCGTGGTTGGACGCGACTGTGATCCCCGGCGACGCCGCGCTCGCTTCGCCCGAATCGAAGCTCGATTGATCGTGGTACGGCGGGTTCGTCTTCCCGCACGTCATGACGTACGTCGGCCGCGCGCCGAGCGTGACGTTGTACTTGGTCCACGTGCCCGCCTTGGGCCTACAGCCGGGCAGCGACGTGTCGAGCTTCGCGTCTTGCGGAAGGTCGCGACAGACCGGCGCTGCTGCGACATCCAACGCGGCGTCCGCGCCGAGGTCGCCGGTCGCTCCGCCATCGACGAGCGGCGCGGTCTCGTCGGCGGGCGCGGGCGCGCAGCCGACCATCGCGACGACCGAGGCGAGTGAAGCTACGCCTCTTCGACCGAGGAACATCGGTCTCCACGATCGCGCGCGCGAAGGTGGCTCGCAACGACGATCGCGCGCTAAGACGGGTCCGTTACGTCGTAGAGACCGAGACCGCTCTCCGTCCCGACGAGCAACGTGCGCCCGCATTGAACGAAGAGGTGGACGCGCGGGTCGGGGAGCGCGCCGAGCGCACGGGCGCGGCCGTGCCCGTCGACGACGGTGGCGCCTTCTTGGCTGCCCATGGCCAAGAGATCGCCGAGGCGGTGAGTGGCGAGCGCCCACGCGCCGGGCGCGCCACCGACCTTGGAGAACGCGCCGGTCGATGCAATATGCACAAATCCGTGACGGAGCGTGGCCGCGTAGACGCCTCCAGCGCCGTCGGCGGTCACGCCCACCACCCAGCTCGACGGCAGACCCGCGAGTCGATCCCACGCCGTGAAGACGCGACCATCGAAGTGCACCGCGCCGCGGTCTTCGGTGGCGAGCCAGGCGCCACTCGCGCCGTCGGAGGCGACGCCCTGAACGGAGCGACTGCCGGCCGGCGCAAGATGCGCGGCGAGGACGCGCCCGCGGCCGCCCGCGGGAACCGCGTAGAGCGCGCCGGTCGACGTGACCCACAGGCTACCGTTCGGACCGGGCGCGACGCCGGTGATCGAGCGCGCACCGATGGCCGGGACGAGCTCGAACTTTCGACCGTCGGACGACGAGAAGAAGCCCTCGTTGGCGGCGACGTAGAGGACGTCGCCCACGACCGCCACGTCGTTCACCATCGCGAACGGCGCGGGCACCGGCTCGGTGGCGAGCGCGCCTTTCGCGCCCGCGCGTGGAGTGCCGTCCGCGCCGAGGCGGAGACGAACGAGCCCGTCGCGGAACGTCGCGAGGAAGAGCGCGTCGCCGAAGCGCGCAGCCTTGTGCGCGAAGCTTGCGGGCGCCTCGTCGGCGCTGCCGAGCCGACGCGACGGCGCACCGTCTTTGGGGAGCAAGAACGCGCCGCCGCCGCGCGTCCCCACGATCTCACCGATCGGGAGCTCGAGGCGCGCGCTCACGGCGTGACCAGCGAACGCGTCCTTCGAGAGGAGCGCCGGCGGGCGCGGCGGGTGGGGCGAGCACGCGAAGCGATCGCCTTCGTCGAGCACGCAGCGCGCCGTCGCGGTCTCGGCGATCAAGCGCGGGCCTTCGCCCTGAACCGCGCGGACGTCGATCGTATCAAGCCCGTCGAGCGTGCCGAACACGCGCGGGGCCTCGGTCGCCTTCGCGAGATCGTATCGCTCGAGACCGCCGCCCGTCGCCACCCAGAGGTGAGACCCGGACGCGGCGAGCGCACGCACGTCGCTGCGGTTCGTGAGCAGCCGACGCGGTCGAATCGTCGGGAGCGCCGGGGCCTCTTCGGCGGCGACCGCGGGCGTCGGCGCAGCCGCGGGTTGCGTCGCCGGACGCGCCGTGAGGCTCGGTCTCGGTGCGGCGGCGCTCGTTCCGAGGACGCTGCCGACCAAGAAGAGACCGGCCATGCGAAGGAGCGCGCGCTTCACGGCAGCACCTCGCCGTCGGCGCTCACGACGAGATCGATCACGCGGTCCGCTTCGTTTCGCGCGGCGTCGGCGACGACGATGCGCAAGCGATGGTGTCCGGGCGGGAGCGGGAGCGTGCCGGTGAACGACCCCGCCACGCCGAGACGTCCCGTCGGCCCAGAAGGAGTGAGCGAGAGCGGCGCCGCAGACACGTCTTCACGACGCACGCGCACCTCGAGAGCGGGCTCGTCCACGAGGACCCGCACGTCCACGCCGCCGGCCGCGTTCCGTTTCACGTCGACCGTGAAGCCGGGCGCGCGCGCGTCGATCGTGTACTCGACGCTGGTCGCCTCGACGTGACCGTCGGCGTGCTCGATCACGACCGGCACGGTGTAGCTCCCGTCGGTCACGTCCTTGGGCACGAGGAAGCGCGTCGCCCACTGCTCGGTGAACTCGTCCCACGAGAGATCGAGCGTGAGCCCGAACGGGAAGCTCGCGGTCACGCGGCGCGCGTTCTTGGGCGCACGGACGCGCAGGATCGGATCGCCGGGCGGCATGGCGAGGCGCGAGAGCGCCGCCGCGTCCTTGTGGGCGGTGAGGATCTTCTTTCGCTTCTCGCGCATCGAAGAGACCGCGTCGGCCGCGAATTTGGTCATCTCGGACTCGGGGATGGCGAGGAACGAGGTGCGCGGCGTCACGAGCTCGTACGCGAGGCCGAGCTCGACGATCTCGTCGTCTTTGGCCTTCTGCGCCTCGTCGCTGCCGCCCACCTTCGTCTGCTCGAGCAGATCATCGACGCGCGCGCGGGCCCAACCGCGCGCGACGAACGGCTTCGGTTGATCGGCGCGCGGCGCGACCTCGGCCTCGAAGCGGCGCGGGACGCCATTCTCTTTGGCCTCGATGACCACCTTCCCCGCCCCGGCGGCGCGCGCGAAGACGCGGAGCTCGTCGTCGGCGAAGAGATCGGGGAGCACCTCCGGATAGACACGAGAGAGCGCCGTTCCCTCGCCGCGCACGCGCACGTCGGTGAGGACGGGCGGCTCGAGCTCGGCGATGAGCTTGGGGAGCTCCGCTTCGACGGCGCGAACGTCGGCGACGAAGGCGAAGCGACCTTTACGGAGCGACGCGATGCGCGCGAGGAGCGCCTTGTCGACGCCGGGCCCGAGGCCCACGGTGAAGACGCGCGTCGCGCTCTTGTCGCTCTCGGCGGCCGCGATCGCCGCCGGGGCATCGCTCTGCCCGTCGGTCAAGAAGAGGACGATGTGCGGGCGCGCGTTCTCGTTCTGATGGGTGAGCGCCGACGAGAGCGCGAGCGCGATGTTGGTCCCGCCCCGAACGGCGAGCTTGGCGAGCGACGCGTCGACCTCGCTGCGGTGCGCCGCGTCGAGCGGCATGGGCCGCTCGTAGAGAGGGTCGACCTTGTCGTCGAACGCGATCACGTTGACCGCATCGCTCTCGTCGAGCCGCGCGACGAGCTTGCGGGCGGCCGCGCGCGCGGCCTCGATTCCGTCACCGCTCATGCTGCCCGAGCGATCGAGGACCAAGGTGACGTCGTGCGGCTGGCGCTTTTTGGCCGGATCGCGCGGCGGCGTACGCAAGGTCGCGGTGACGAACGCAGGCCCGCTCGCCTCGCCCGGATGCGCGACCGCGCCGAGCGTGAAGGGCGCGGCGCCGGGCGTCATGCGGAGGACGAGCTCGTCGTCGGCGCGTGCGCTCTTGGCTTTGGCGTCGCGCACGTGGAGCGGCTCGCCGGGCTTCCCCGACTCGAGCGTGAGATCGTGGCTTGGGCTCGTCACGGTCACCGGCCCGCGTGCGTCCGACACGTCGACGGAGATCGCGGGATGGTTGGTGCCCAAACGAACGCGGTACTCGTAGGCGCCGTCACGGAGCGGCAAGAAGCGCGCGGTGGCGACCTGCACGCGCTTTCGCTCTCCGGGCGCGATGGGGAAGACGCGGAACGAGAAGCCCCCCTCCCCCGCTTGCTCGAGGAGGCCGGGATCGCGCTTCAGGCCGGTCATGGCCTCGTAGATCTCGCGCGCCGCTTCGCGCTCGAAGATCTCTCCGACGATGCGCTCGCCGCCGTTCCAGTACGAAAACCCAGTGGCGGTCGCGCCCTCGCCGACCATCAACCGATAGTTGCCCTCGAGCGGCGACTTCGACTCGTTCTGGAAGACGTGATCGTAGACCGCGGTGGCGTGGCCGTCTTCGATGCGAACCTTGAGCGACTCGGCGACGATCGGCAGCGCGGTCGTATTCCCGTCCTCGCTGCGCGCTTCCATCGTGACCGCCGGCGGGCGCGTCTCGGTGGTGAGCGCGAGGGCAGACCTCGGGCCGATTCGGAGGCCGGTTTGGGCTGGCGCCCACGGGAGCGCGCCGCCCACGAGGACAGCGGCGACGTGGCACACGAGCCACGCGCCGCGTCCGAGCGAAGACGGGACGGACGGCCGGGCTCGAGCCAAATCCGCGGGAATCGAAGAGTGGCGTCCGGTCGGGAGCGAAGGCATGCCCCGCTCGGTGCAGGGCCCGAGCCAACGCGAGCGTTGGGCACGGCCCGTACGGCGCGGCCGGCTCCGAAGCTGGCCGACGAGTAACGATGCGGTCGCGGCGCGAGCCTTGAGCGCTACTTTGCGGGCTTCTTCGGCTTCCGAGCGCGCGGCGGCGCCGGCTTGGGCTTGGTTGCGCGAACCGCCTTCTTGGCGGTGGCGTTCGGCTTCGCGGCTTTGGTGTTCACCCGCTTCTTCGGCGGTGCCTTGGCCGACTTCTTCGCGGCGCCCTTTTTCTTGCCGCCCTTCGCTTGCGCCCTCTTCTTCAAGAACGCCGCGTACGCGCGATCGATCGCGGGGCGGAGTCGCTCATAGCTCGCCCAGGTGTCGGCCACCGTATAGACGGAGCCGTCGTCTTTGACCTTGAACGTTCGCAGGTAGTCATCGGTGTACGCACCTTCGAAGTACGCGAGGGCGAACCGGTTGCCTTCTGGCGAGAAGTCGTCGTCGGTGAGCTTCTCGTCGCAGACCACGAAGAGGAAGTCCGTCCCGGTCATCTTGCGCGCACGCACACGCGCGAGCTCCGCTCTGGCTTCGAGCTCGTGCTCTTCGCTCATGAGCCCGTGCTCGATCATCCAGGCGACGAACATCCCGATGTGCGTGCCTCCGTTGCGCTTCGGGAGACCCTTGGGGAACTTCCCACCGTAGTGCCAGGACGCATCGTCGTACTTCATGGGCGCACGCTATCAGAGGCCGCTCATCCTCGCGGCGGCCGGAAGCGCCACTCTCCCACCTTCGCCAGCCTCGCCACCGACATCGACGACGAGGGACACGTCTCAGCGCGCGCTGATCGGTGCCTTCTTGGTGCGACCCCAAGCGATGAAGGCGGCGAGGCCACCCAGCACGAAGTTGGGCGCGGTGAACGGGAGCTCGCCACGCGACGCGTGGAAAAGAACGGCGAGCACCATGACGACGACCAACCCCGCCGCCGCGAGCGCCGTGAGGCCTGGCTTGATGCGCGTCGCGGAGGGCAGGATGAGCCCGACCGCGCCGAGGAGCTCGGAGGCTCCGATGAAGCGAGTCAGCGTGGGCAAGTCCGTCACCCACGGGAGGCTCTTGGCGAGCTCGGCGAGCGGAGTCGTCAGCTTCATGAGGCCGGCCATCCCGAACGCGACCGCGAGCAGGCCTTGCGCTACCCACAGTCCGATGTTCATGCGCTTGCCGGCGCCAACGGAACGAGAAGAGGTGTCCGACGAACCTTGTTCAATCGCGGTGTTCATGACCAGAACTTGCTACGTTGCAGTTGATGCAACAAGTCGGCGACTCGCAACGCATCGTTACAGATTCTGCAACACTAGTCCCCGACCTCGAGGATCTGCGGGCGTTTTGCCTGGTCGTCGACCTGGGCTCGGTGACGGCGGCCGCGCGGTTGGTCCGTGAGAGCAAGGCCACGGTGAGCCGACGCATCACCCGCTTGGAGAGCGCGCTCGGGGTTTCGCTGGTCGAGCGCACGCCACGACTCGTGCAGGCGACCGAAGACGGCATCGCGTATCGGCAACGCATCGGAGACGTCCTCGACATGCTGAGCGCCGCGAACGACGCCGCGAGGCACGCGACCGTCACGCCCACCGGCAGACTCCGCGTGACGTCCGGCCCCGAGTTCAACGCGGTGCTCGCGCCTCTCGTGGTCGCGTTCTCCGCCAAGTACCCGGACGTCAGGGTCGAGATGCTCGTCACCCAAGCGGCCGTCGACCTCGATCGCGAGGGCGTCGACATCGCGCTCCGCGTGGCCATGCAGCTCGCAGACTCCGCGCTCATCGCCCACAAGGTGATGGGCCTCGACCTCATCGTGGTGGCCGCCCCCGGCTACGCGAAGCGCGTGCGTTCGCCGGCCGATCTCGCCCGTCAGAAGATCGCCTTCCTTCGGCAGAGCGTGCCGGGCGGCATCCCGTTTCGACATCGCACGACGGGCCAGATCGCGAACGTGACCGTCACGCCGGACTTCGTCGCGAACGACATGAACTTCCTGATCGAGATCGCAGCAAGCTCCGGCGCGGTGACGTTCGTGCCGGAGCTCGCCGTGCGTCGCGAGCTCGCCTCGGGCGCTCTCGTGCGACTGCTCGCGGACTACCAAGTGGCAGGTGCATCGCTCTGGCTCCTCCACCGCGCCCATCGCTTCTTGCCGCCGAAGGTGCGCGCGTTCCGTGATTTCTTGCTCGACGCGTTCCGTACCAAGCCGCGGCGGTGAGTCGGCTCAGCGCGCCGTGCGGCGGTGAGTCGACAACGGGCGCCCCGTCCCGTACACCGTATGGATGTGCATCATCTGCCTCGACTTCCAAAAGGGCCGCCTCACGAGCAAGGAGGCGCGTCGCGCGCTCGGTGAGATGACGGTGAAGATCGGCCGCGAGCACGCCGCCGAGGTCGAGCGCGCGATCACCCGAGCGGAGCAGGACGCGGCCGCAGAGTCGTCGGCAACCCCGGCGACCTACGCCGCTGGTGCGCCGCCGTCACCGACGAGCGTCGATCCCCAAGACTGAGCGAAGGTCCGCGACGTCGCGGCCGCGCAGCGACTGATGTAGATCCTTGCCCGATGGCCAGCATCCAACCGAAGCGCGTCGTGACGCGCGTCGCCTCCGCCCCGCCGTCGGCGGTCGCGCAGACCGGGACGCCTCACGTCCTCGACGTTCCATTCGGCGCGCGCGCCGTGGCGACGGCCGCGGGCGCGCGGTGGGACGCGGAGCGAAGCGTCTTCGTCTGGCGGGGCGACACGCTCCCCAGCACGCTCGTTCCCTTTCGACCGGCTCGCTACTCGTGGGAGGCGCACGTCGAGCGCGCGCTCCGCGACGCGCCTCTCGCCAAGGCATCGGCGCCCGCAGAATCGATCACCCTCCGCGCACACCAGCGTGACGCGGTGACCGAGATCGTGCGCGCCCACGCGGCGAAGCGCCCGGGCTTCCTGGGAAAGACGATCTCGGCGTGGAAGGCGGTGCTCGAGCTGCCCGACGTCGAGACCGTGCTCGTCGTGTGCCCACTCGCGGTGGTCGCGCACTGGCGACGCACCATCGAAGCCCTGGGCGATGGCGGCAAAGACATCGTCCTCTTGAACTACGATCGGCTCGGCAAGCTGTTTGAGGTCGCGCCCGCCGCCCGCAAGAAGATCCGGTCGAAGAAAGGGCTCGCGCGCGCGGGGAGCGCGCCCGAGCTCGACGTCGTCATTTGGGACGAGAGTCATCGCTGCAAGAACCCGACGGCCGCGCGCTCGAAGCTCGCGGCGAAGCTCGTGGCGAACGCGGGCTTCTGTCTGTGGCTCTCGGCGACCGCGGGCCAGAACCCGCTCGAGCTCTCTTATCTCGCGCCGCTCCTCGCGAGCGTCACCGGCAGCCGTGCGGCGGACCTCAAAGACTTCGAAGCGTGGTGTCAGCAGCAAGGGCTCGGTCTCTCCCGCGGCACGTTCGGCAAGTGGGAGTGGCGCGGCGGCGCCGACGACTGCGCGAAGGTTCGCGCCCTCCTCTTCGACGCCCGTCGAGGCGCGCCCGCCGCCGGGCTCCGTCGTCGCCCCGAGGACATCGCGGGCTGGCCCGAGATCAACCGCATCCTCACCCCCATCGAGCTCGCGGGTGAGGCGCGCGATCTCTACGCCCAAGCGTGGACGGCGTTTCGCAAGGAGATGGAGCTCGCGCCGCGCGGTCGCGACCCAAAGTCGGCGCTCGCCGCCACGCTGCGACTCCGCCAGAAGAGCTCGCTCATTCGTGCTTCTGGGACCGTAGAGCTCGTGCAAGACCTCCTCGCAAACGGGCACCAGGTCGCGGTCTCGGTCGCGTTCATGGAGACCCTCGCCGCCATCCGCGACGCGCTCCACGCCGACAAGATCGTCTGCGCCGAAATCCACGGCGGCCTCCCGGCGGCCGCGCGTGAAGCGGAGCGCCTTCGCTTCCAACGCGGCGACGCGAAGGTCGTGCTCTTCACGGTCGAGGAAGGGATCTCGCTCCATCAGGGCGAGCACAACGATGTCCCTCGCTCGGAGGTCATTCACGACCTTCGCTGGTCGGCGATTCAGATGGCGCAGATCGAGGGGCGCTGCCACCGCGACGGGAAGTTCGCGCAGGTCTACTGGACCTACGCCGACGACTCCATCGAGGATCGGATCGCGCGCGTGGTCGCCGGCCGCATTCAGTCGATGAAAGAGATGGTCGGCGACGACGTCACGACGCTGCGGGAGATCGAGCGCCTGCTCGATGGCGGCTGAGGACGCCGGCGGCGTCCTGTGTCCGCGGAGGCGAGCGCCGAAGATCATGGATTCGCTGAGGCCCAGCTCATCGGCACGTCACCGGTCGCGCAACTGGGTTGCGATTTGCACCTTCGTGGCGTGACCCGACGCGCGGTCACGGTCTAGGATGCCGCGATGCGCTCATCGCTTGCGTCGCCTTCGCTCGTCCTCGTCGCCCTCTCCTCACTCGCCGTCGCGGCCGCGGCGGGCTGCATCTCGGACAGCGATCCGGCCGCGGCGCCGCTCGATGGTGGCGGCTTCGAGACCGGTGTGTCGAGCGACGGCGGGGGCCCGGGCAACGACGCGAGTGGGCCCGGCGCCGACGGTGGCGGCGAAGACGGCAGCGCGGCGACTGACAGCGGCGCCGTGGACTCGGGCGACAGCGGTGACGCGGCGACAACGAGCGGCCCGCTCAGCGCGTGCGATCCGGCCACGCGTGTGGACACGCTTCGTGGCGTCAACGGTGCGGTGACGCTCTCGGCGGCAGGCTACGGCGACAAGTGGGTCGTCACTTGGTTTCAGATCGCCTCCGTCTCGCCCGACTCGCAGTACCACTGGAAGGCGCGCTACTTCGACGGTGCGGCCCTCGCGACCGAGGTCGATCTCGGCATCGACGTGTACGGCGTGCAGAATCCGATCGTCGCGGACGGAAGTGGACGCGCCTTTGCGCAGCGTTTCAACTCGAGCGACGGCGATCGGCGCGTGTTCGATTTCGCGACCGGCACCTTCGCTTCGGCGACCACGTTCCCGGTGGTGAACAGCGGCGACGAGTTCTTCGCGCTCGCGCCAATCCCCGGCGGCGGCGCGCTCTCGTTGTTCCGAAACGGCACCAACGTGGTCGCCGACAAGTGGGTGCCCGCAACGCCATCCTGGACGACGACTGGCCTCGCAGGACTGCCGGCTCTCTCGTACGGCTTGCGCGTCGCAGCCAACGCGGCCGGTAAGGCCGTGGCCCTTTGGTACAACTCGGACGGCAGCGGCGGCAACGATCTCCACGTCGCGGCCTATGACGGCGCGACGTGGTCGGCGCCGGTGACCAAGAGCCTTCCCAACGACGGCGGCTCGTCGGGCGAATTCCAGCCCGTCATGCTCCCGAACGGCGACGCGATCATCGGTTGGGTGCAAAGCGGCACGAGCATCGTCACCAGTCGATTCCACGGCGGCACCTTCGACGCGCCCGTGGTGGTCGAGGCCGCCGCCGGCTCGGCGAAGTTCGACATGGTCGCCGACAGCGCGGGCCGCGTGAGCGTCGCGTTCTTCAAGGGGGGCCACGTGCACGTGCGTCGCGATCTCGGCGCGGGCTACCTCGCCGAGCAAGACGTGGCGACGGCCACCGACTATCGCCTCGACGTGAACGCCGCGACCGACGAGGTGACGCTCGTGACGTACAACCTGCCGACGCTGCAGATTCAACGCATCGCGCCGACCAGCAACACGTGGACGGCGTCGCTCCCGATCAACATGGGCATCTCCAACGGCACGCTACCGAAGCGCCAGACCGCGGTCGTGTTCGACTCCGCCGGACGCCCCACGGTCCTCTCGATGCAAGACGCGTCGGGCTCGGGCGGCCTCGAGCTCTTCGCCGCGAAGTGCCACTGACCCGCGCCGCAACCAAGCTCCGTCGCTGCGCGCCGTAGCTGCCTTAGCGTAGCGCTGCGGTCGGCTCCTCTCGACCAGACCACCCGAACGCGGTCAGGTCCGCGTTGAAGTCGCGCCGTGTGAGCTCGCGCGGTGCGCCCTGCGCGACTCGAGCGATGAGATACTCGAACGCGTCGGCAATGCCGAAGAGCTGAGAACGGTCGCAAGCGAGATCTTCCAGCCTGAGCTCGACACCGCCGTTGAAAGCGACCCAGCGTTCGAGGGCGTCGACCTCGCGCGCGTAGGCCTCGCGCAGGTATGGCAGGACAGCTTGTCCAGTCCACACCCGCTGCATGCGGCGGGCGTACGCCTCGAGGTGTTCCTCGTCGTGGGCGCGCCACTGCCTTCGCCCACCGCGCTGGGAGACGTCGTGGTGGTGCGCCATCTCGTGCACGAACGTCTCGAGCATTCGCAGCCGGAGGTAGAGGTCGAGGATCGCGCGGTCCGGGCGAGCCGGATCGTAGACGTAGGGCGCGAGGCGGATGGTCGACGTCGCGCAGCGATAGACCCCGAGCCGCCGCTGCGCGAAGACGCCAGCCGCGAGTGAAACGCGGAGCCGACCGACGAAGGGATCTACGGGACCGGCGCACGTTGGCGCGTAGACCTCATCGAGGGCAAGCTCGACGAGAGCGAGCCCGGTCGCGACACCGACCGGGAGCCGCGCCAGTACTGCGCGCACGTCCTCCGCCGACGCCGGAAACCTCACGAACGGGCCCCGCTCGTGCACGACGATCGGGATACCCTCGGCGGCCACTGGCGGTAGCGGCTCGTCCGGTCGACGTCGCGCGTCACCGACGCGTCCTTTCAGGAGCTGGAGGCGCGGCCGGTCCTCGAGATCTCGCCGGTCGCGAGGACTCTTCAGCTTGGGCCGGATGCTGCGCGACATCCTGAGTGTGACGAGCGCGTCGCGGAGTCCATTCGGACTTCGTGCGCCCCGAGCGCTGGCATTCGGCGAAAACGCACTGGGAGGCGACCAAACGCGCCAAGGCCACGTCGAGTGGGCCATCGGAGTCGTCGGGCGGACTCCCTGCTGGTCGGGCCGCTCAGCCGCCCAGGTCGGCGTAGAGGAGGCTTCCGTCCTTCAGGCGATCGATGATGGCGTCCTTCTCGTCTTCGTCGAGCGCGAAGCACCCGAGCGAGCGCCCCTGCTTCGCCTGCCCTTCGACCACGTACGACGCGCCGTGGATGACGATCGCTCGATCGAAGATGTTCGAGTTGGTCGGAGAGAGACCGTTCAGGCGAAGCGAGCGACCGTGGGTGCCGGTGTACGTGGCGCCGGTGAGCACGAAGCCGAGGGACGACATGTTCGAGCCCTCCACGTTGCTGAACTTCGTCGCGTAGCCCGTGTAATCGGGGTCGCTCATCTTGCCGTGCGCCACCACCGCCGGCGTGACGACGCCCGTCTTCATGTCGATCACGTAGAAGCGCTGCTTCCCCGAGTGCTTGGTGAAGTCGACGATGGTGATCACGCTCTGGTTGGGGATGAGCGTCTTGTTCACCTCGAAGAACATCACCGCGTGGTCGAGGAGCTTCTTCGCCACGAGGTGCGTCGGATCGAGATGCGTGTAATGCGCAAGGACCGACGGCACGACCTTGTCGCCCGGGTCCACGAAGTCACCGTTCGGCACCGGCAAGCCGGCGTCCGCGGCGCCCGGATCGGCCTCCGACGGCGCCTGCTCCTCGTGCGTGGGGAGCGGCCCGGAAGGCGGGGGCCCCGCGTCCACGGCGACCGCGGGCGCGGGCGCGACTTCGTCGTCGGCCGACGAGCAGCCGCTCGCGAACAGCACGGCCGGGAGGGCCAGGACGAGCAGCGCGCGGCCCGTCGTCGGGCGCGGCGGAGAGACTCGGGGCATCGTCATCCTTTCGCCCCCGTGGCTTATCAAACGGGTGCGCGCCCGCCGGTCTCCGGCGGGTCGCACCTTGGCCTACGCGACTGTCTCTCAGCCGCGACGCAGGCCCGAGACGCGGACTTGCTGCTCGAGGTTGCGGAAGCGATTGGCGAGCGCGCGGACGAGCGCGCCCGTCCAGCCTTCGAGGCCGAGGCCCTCGTTCATCGTGTTCTTGTCGAGCACGAGCACGACCACGCGATCGACCGCGACGACCGAGGCCGCGCGCGGCTCCTCGAGGAGGAGGGCCATCTCGCCGAAGACCTCGCCCGGCTCCATGATGGCCAGGGTCTCTTCCTGGTTGTCGACGTTGCGGTACGCGCGGCACTTGCCGCTCACGATCATGTACGCGGCGTCGCCGGGATCGCCCTCGCGCATGATGACCGTCCCCGGCTCGAAGAGCTTGCGCGGGAGGTGGAGGCCGCCGAGCAAGAAGTCGTGCACGTCGCGGCGGAGCTCCTCGACGGTCTGGTAGCGCTCCTTGGGATCGATCGCGATCGCCTTGGCCAAGATCGTGCGCATGCGGCGCGAGATGCCGACCTTCTGCGCGACCTCGTCGATGGAGCGAATCTCCCCCTTGAGCGCGCGCTCGAGAATGACGCGCGCGTCGGGGTGATCGCCGTACGGGCGCTTGCCGCTCACGAGCTCGTAGAGCATCGCGCCGAGGCCGAAGATGTCGCAGCGCTCGTCCATGATCGTCGGATCGCCCTTGGCCTGCTCGGGGGCCATGTAATCGGGGGTGCCGACCGCGCCGGGCGCGTTCATCTGCGAGTTCTGACCGGACGCGGGCTGCGTGCGCGTGAGGCGCGAGAGGCCCCAGTCCATCAGGTAGACCTGACCGAAGTCACCGACCATCACGTTGGCGGGCTTGAGATCGCGGTGGATGACGCCGCGGTGGTGGGCGTAGCCGACGGCGTCGCAGATCTTGAGGAAGATTTCGAGGCCCTGCGTCATGCGCTCGGGCGTCCCGATCGGGTGCTTCCTGTACCAACCGTCGAGGCTCACGCCCTGGACGAGCTTCATCGTGAAGAACGGGACGCCGTTCTCCACCGAGAGCTCGTGCACCGGAACGATGTTCGGGTGCTCGAGCTGCCCCGCGATCTGCGCCTCGGCGATGAAGCCTTCGACGTAGAAGCGCTCGCCGACGAGCGACTTGTCGAGGCGCTTCAGCGCCACGTGACGGAGGAGGTTGCGATCCGTCGCCGGGTGCACGTGACCCATGCCGCCGCGCCCGAACTCCTTGTAGACGCGGAGGTGAGCCGGCGTCGGGATCTTCTCCTTCGCGGCCTCGTCGGGCTTCACCTCGTGGGCGCCGCCCACGGGGATCGACTCGATGACGTAAACGGGCGGGAGCTCTTTGTCGGGACGTGCGTCGGAGGACATGTTGGCCCGACAGGGTATCGCCTTCGGCGCCGCGCGACGCGGGATTTTGGCCCCGCCGCGCCCCCTTCAGGGAGCCGAGGAAAACCGCGGGGTCACGGCGCTGACGATGGGCGTCGGCGCGGGCGCGACCGCACCGCTCGCGTCGTACCAGACCGAGGGGCTGTAAAAGAGCTGGCCGTCGCTGCGCCGCACGAGCGCCCACGGAGCGAGCTTGAGGCCCGGCGCCGGCGCGACCCAGGCGCCGTTCGTCCATCGGTAGCGCGTGCCGTCCCACGACCACTCGCCGTCCTGCCACACCGCGTCCTCGCCGGGGCGCGCGGGCACCACCTCCGGTCGAAGCGGAGGCGGGGGCGCCGTCACCGCGACGTACGACTCGGTCCGCCCCGGCGTTCGGTCGGGGACGGGCAGCGACCCGCCGCAGCCGACGATCGCCGCGAGTGCCGAAAAGGCGAACGACTTCGACGCCGAGGGCCCAACGGACCTACTCTCTCCGCCGCGCAGCCGCGCCCCTCGCCTCGATCGATTTTGGTGCCGTGAACCGCTCACCGAGAACCACCGCCCTCGCGCGCATCCTACTCGTTGCGCGCGCGGTGCGCGCGGTGACGTATCTCGCGTTCGCGGGGATGGCGCTCGTCTTCGCGAGCGGATGCACGCACGTGCCCGAGAACAAGAAGGCGGTCATGGGCTTCGACGTTCGCGGCGTCCACGCCGTCGACGTCGCCGATCTCGAGGCCAAGCTCGCCACGCGCGAGACGAGCCGGCTCCTCGGGATCTTTCCGGGCGCGGTCTTCGAGTACGAGACCTACGACCGCTACGCGCTGCAAGAGGACGTCGCGCGCATCGAGCGCTTCTACCGCGCGCGCGGCTACTACGCGGCGCGCGTCCGCGTGGCGCGCGTGATCGATCTCGGCGATGACCGCGTGCGCATCGAGGTTCAGATCGACGAAGGCGAGCCGGTGCGCGTCGCCAAGATCGAGCTGGCCTTCAAGACGCGCGTACCGGACGACGTCCGCGCGGCGGTGGAGCGAAAGAGCGGCGAGGCCTTCGGTCGGCCGCCGGCGCTCTTCGACGAGGACAAGCTCGCCGCAGCCGAGGCGAGCATCGTCCGCGCGCTCGGCGATCACGGCTACCCCGACGGCGCTGTGAGCCGGAGCGCGGACGTCGACCTCGTGAAGAACGAGGCGACGGTGTCGATGCTCATCACGAGCGGCGAGCCGGCCGTATTCGGCGACGTCTCGTTCGAGGGCCTCGAGTCCATCCCCGAGGACATCGTGCGCCGCGCCTTCGCGGTCACGCCCGGCAGCCCGTACTCCACGTCCGAGCTCGAGTCCGGTCGACAAGCACTGCTCGATCTCGGGGTCTTCGCCACCGCCGACGTGGAGGCCGTGACCGGGGCGCGATCGGCGACTGGCGTCGTGCCGGTGAAGGTGAAGGTCACGCTCGCCAAGCTGCACACGCTGCGCGTCGGCGGCGGCCTCGAGCTCAGCTCGTCGCGCGCGGACGTGCACGCGCTCATCGGATGGCGCGGCGAGAACGCGCTCGGTGGCCTGCGCCACGTCGAGCTCACGGCGAAGCCGGGGCTCGCGCTCTGGCCCACCAATTTGACGAACATCGGGACGAGCGAGGGCTCGCCCGAGAAGCTCCTCTTCTTCCAGCGGACACGCGCCCTCGTGCGCCGCCCCGCCTTCGTCGAAGCTCGAACGACGGGCATCGCGACGCTCGAGTACGCGGTCTATCCGCAGCTCTTCCCGCAGAAGACCGACAACGTCATCGGGTACCACGAGGTCGGCGCGAGCGGCGCCGTGCAGCGCGCGTTCGGCCCGCTCTTCGCGCGCCCCGGCTACGGCGTTCAGGCGAACTTCCCGTTCAACGTCGTCGGACGATCACCGGAGCACTTGGACGCGGTCATCGTCTCGTACCTCGAGCTCTTCTCGTACCTCGACTTCCGCGACGACGCGCTCCGCCCGACGCGCGGCCTCTACTTCGCGAACACGTTGCAGTTCGCGGGCGGCCCGCTCGGTGGAACGGCCGACGACCTTCGCCTCCAGCCCGAGGCGCGCGCGTACGTGCCGCTCACGCGGCGCATCTCGTTCGCGGTGCGCGCCGGCGTGGGCTTCTTGTTTCCGCGCAACTACGGCGACGCCGCGAAGACGCGCTTCAAGAACGAAGAGAGCGCCGCGACCGTCGATCGAGCCGCGCTCTCGCGCGACTACCAGACGCTCTTCTTCCGCGGGCTCGTGAGCGGCGGCCCGAGCTCCAACCGCGGCTACGCGCTCCGCGACGTCGGACCGCACGACACGATTCCCTATCTGATCCCTTCAGTCGCCGCAGCCCAGGCAGCGCTCTCCTGCAAGCCGGGGAGCCCGAATCCACCGCCGGAGTGCCTTCTCCCCACCGGCGGGCTCTCCCAGTGGGAGAGCTCGGTCGAGCTCCGCTTCAAGATCGCGGGGCCCGTGTTGGCGGCGACCTTCTGCGACGCGGGCGACGTCTCGGCCGAGCCCACGAACCTAAGGTTCGATCGACTGCACCTCTCGTGCGGCGCCGGCGGACGCTACGACACACCCGTGGGTCCGATTCGACTCGACGTGGGCGTTCGGCTCCCCGGGTTGCAGACGCTGGGGAGCAGCTTCGGCGAGGGCGTTCCGGCCGAGCTCCTCGGCGCGCCCATCGCCATCTCCTTCGGCATCGGAGAGGCGTTTTGAGCGCGCGCGCTCGCCTCCTCCGGATCGCGCGGCGGCTCGCGCTCGGCGTGCTCGCGACCGTGGTCGTGCTGGTGGTCGTGATCACGTTCGGCCTCCCGACCGAGCCGGGTCGACGCTTCGCGCTCGACGTGACGACCCGCGCGCTGGCCAATCGTTTTCGAGGGCAGATCGTCGTCGACGCGATCGACGAGCTCCGTCCTTGGCGCGGCGTCGCGACGTTCCGCGGTCGCGTGCTCGATCCGGAGGGACACGAGGTGATCCGCGTCGGGCGCGCGAGCGCGCAGATCGATCTGCCGCGCCTCGTCTTCTCGCTCATGGGGAGTGGCCCCGTCGACGTGGCTTTGAGCGTCGTCGAGATCGACGACGCTCGCGTCTCACTGGCCACCGGGCCTGACGGCGCGCTCGCCCTCGCGCGCGCGTTCGAGTCGAAAACGCCGAACGCATCTACGGGGCGCGCTGCACCCGGCGTCGTCTTCGACTCGGGCGACGTCCACGCGACGCGCGTCACCTTGGAGAACGAGGGAATCCCCGGCGGCGGGGCACTCATCAAGGACGCCAAGGCGACCGTGCACTTCGAGGGCGGACATCTCCGCGCCCTCGCCTCCTCGTTCATCGCGACCGTGCACGATCCGCTGACCGCCGAAGCGAAGGCGCGGCCGCAGCTCCTCGCCGGCTTGGGCCCGGTCACCGTGGAGGGCCAAGGCGGCGCGGCGCTCATGGTGCACGACCTTCGCAGCCTCGAGCTCGACGTAGCGGCCAAGGCATCGGCCGGCGGCTCGCCGCCGCAGGCGTCCGCCGACGTGGCCTTCCATTACAAAGAGAGCGTCCTCGGCTCGGTTCGGGCACGCATCGCGCCGGCGATCGCGCGCTCACTCGATCTGCCGGTGACGCCCACGGTTCCCGTCGACGTTTCGCTCACCGCCGCCGGCCCGGCGACGGCGATCGACGGGCAAGGCACGATCGACGCTGGCGCGAGCCACATGGATGTGACGGTGCGCGCGGATGTGACGCGAGGGCTCGTCGACGGGACCGTGTCGGCGCGTGACATCGATCTCCACCTCGCCGACGAACGGCTCCCGAGCTCGCGCTTGGCAGCCACTGCGCGCGCGCACGTGGATCTCACCAAGCGCTCCGCGACGACCGACGCCCGAGTCGACGCTGGCACCGTCGCCGACGTCGCGACCCCGGCGCTCACGGCCAAGCTCGCGCTCGACGCGAGCCAGAAGCCGACGCTCGATTTCGACGTCCTCACCGAGGAGACCTCGCTCGAACCGCTGGGAGCGCTATCGCCTTCGCTCAAAGGTGCGCGCGGACGCGGCGTCGTGCACGCGCGCGGCCGAGTCGATCTGCAGGACCGCACCGTCGACGGTCACGTCTCCGCGGGCGTCACGGGCGCGAGCACCGCGGGAGTGAACGCGGCACGCGTGACCGCCGAGATCGACGTTCGCGGCCCGCTCGCCAAACCCGTCGCAGACGTCGACGTCCGCGCGAGCGGCGTGCGCGTCCCCGGCGCGCGCGCAGCGACGATCACGATGAAGACGACCGCGCGACCGCGCGAAGGCGGCATGGACTTGGCCGGCACCCGCGTGCGCTGGAGCGCAGGCAACGTCAGCGCGGACGCACGCGCCGACACGGTCGCGATCGGCCCGGGAGTCCATGCGCCTCGCGTCGTCATCGAGGGCCTTGGGGAGCCGGTCACCGGTCGGGTCGATCTCACTCCGGGCGGATGGACGTTCGTGGCGCGCGCGCCTGCCGTCGACGCCGAGCGCCTCGGCGCGCTCGTGCCCCTCCCCGAGCAGGCGTCAGGCCGCTTCGACGCGGACGTCGATCTCCGCCTCGACGGAAGCGGCGTGCACGGCAAGGCAATCGTCGGCACGAGCGAGCTATCGGCCGGCGCCGAGAAGGGACGCGGGCGCGTCACGCTGGTGGGGCGCGGCCGCACCGTCGAGGTCGAGGGCAACCTGCGTGTCGCTCGCCTGGGCGGCGTTCGGTTGCCCAAGACCGAGATCCGAATCGACGGAGATCCGCGACGCCCGGAGACCTGGCGCCGCGCCGCGGGCGAGGTCACGGCAGAGAGCGACGTCGCCATCCGCGATCTGGTCGGCCGATTCGTCGACGAGTCGACGATCCAGATCGTCGGGCGCGCGCACACCAAGGTACGCGTGACGCGCGAGAAGCCGGGCGCGCCCCTCGTGACCTCGTTCGACGTAACGACGCGTGGGCTCGAGCTCTACACGGATGCCGGCTACGTCCGGGGCACGGAAGTCGCGGCGAGCGGAGTGCTCGACGACAAGAGTCTCGCCGTGTCGGCCGAGGCCTTCGATGCGCGCGGGACTGTACTTGGCGCGCGGCTCCTCGTCGCGAGCGGTCGCAAAGGCGGCCTCGACCTCGCGCGCTCGCCCCTCCACGCGACCCTGACCTTGCCCGCGCGCACGCTCGACTCGTTCACGTTCGACGACATCGTGCGCGGGAGCGACGTACACGCGGCGGCCGTCTTCGAAGCGACGGGGTCGCTCGACGCGCCACACCTGGTCGGATGGACGCGCTGCGCCGTCCCCGGCTCGCTCGAGGTCCGCGCCGACGAGGTCGATCTCGCATGGGATCGCGGCGGCGTCGCGCTCCCGCGCGGCGTCCTCCGCACGCGCGGGCGCGTGGCGATCCCGGAGATCGTGGCGCGCCTCGGCGATCGCGTCCCGGAGGACTTTCGCGCGACGGGAGAGCTCACGTTCGACGCACTTGCACGACGTGATCCGGGAGACGCGCTCCCGAGTGGTCGCGCGATCATGACCACGCGGCGGCTCGGATTGCGTCGCGGCGGTCTCGCGCTGACGGGAGCCGACGCGCGCCTGTCGTTCGCGTTCCGAGCGCCAACCGGAGAAGCCTCGCTCTCGGCGATGGCCTGGGACGCGGCGGGCGCGCTCCTCTCGGTCGACGCGAAGGCGGAGATCCCCGACGCGCCGCTCACCGCACCGGACGTGACTTGGATCTTCGGCGACGGCTGGCGCGAGGTTCCGTTCAGCGTGCGCGCCACCCTCCCGCCGCGACGAGTCGCGTCGTTCGGCCCGCTTTTGACTCCGGCGGATGCGTGGCGCGAGGCCGACGCGAGCACCCGCTCGGCTTGGTCGACCATCGAAGGCGGCGTCGCGCTCGAAGCGAGCGCGGTCGGCACGATGAAGAAGCCTTCCGTCTTGCTGCGCGGAGAGGCGCTCGGCATCCGCCAAACCGAACGAGTGCGCCGCGGCGCGCGCCCGTCCGCGCCCGTCGACGGTACGCTCTACGCGACCTACGACGGTTCGCGCGCGGACGTCGGCATGACCATCATCGACGCGGGAAAGCCCACGCTCCAAGGCGCGTTCACGTCGGTCATGTCGCTCGCATCGCTGCTCGCCGGCGAGGTGGACGTGCGCGCTTCCGGCGACGTCCGCGCGCGCTCGCTTCGCGTGGGGGTGCTCCCGGTGATCGGCACCAGCGTGAAGGGCACGTTCGACGGAGATCTGCTCCTCCGCGATTACGGCAAGGACGCGCGCGTGGAGGCAAAGCTCACCGGCAAGGACGTCTCACTCGACAGCGTGCGCGTGAAGACCGCCGAGGTGCGCGCCTTCGCACACGACACCGAGCTCTCGGCGGCCGTAGGGCTCGAGCAGACCGACGGCGGATGGGCCGGGGCGGAGGTCCAGACAGGAATGCGTTGGGGAGCTGCGCTCGCGCCGACGCGCGATCCCAGCCACCCCTTGCGGCTCGCCTATCGGGTCGACGCGTTCCAGCTGGCCGCGCTCCGGCCACTCGTCAGGAACTCGCTCCCCGAGCTCGACGGTCGCGTCGATGGCCGCGGCACCCTCGTTCGCGAAGGAGGCGTCGACACCGCGAGCGGTTCGCTCGCGCTCCGCAAGGGCACGGCCTACGTGCCGCTCCTCGGGCAAAATGTGGAAGACGTGACGTTCGACGTGCGCCTCGGGTCCGGCACCTTCACCGTAGAGAACGGCTCTGCGCGCATCGATCGCGGCGAGGCGCTCTTCGCCGCGTCGGGTCGTGTCGAGGGGCTGTCCCTCACGGGCGTACGCGGAGAGGTTCGCGCCGGCACGCGACGCGAGCTCCCGATCTACTACGAGGGCATTCGGTACGGCGCGGTGACCGGCTCGGCGTCGTTCGAAGGTCGCCTCGACGAGAAGGAGATCCGCCTGGACGTCACCGTTCCCAAGGCCCGCCTCGAGCTCGCGAGCCTCGAGGCGCGAACGGTGCAGAAGCTCGACGACGCCAAACACGTGCGCATCGGCTTCGGCACACCGAACGGATTCGTGATCGCGCCGCGCGCACGCACGCGCGGCACCGGAGCGGCGAGCACCGGCCTCGCGCGCCCGCTCGTCGTTCACGCGACCCTCGGAACCGACGTCATTCTCTCCCAAGGCGCCACGCTCTACTTGCCGATGCAAGGCGAGATCGAGGCGCTCCCCGGAGAGTCTCCGCGCCTCGACGGCACGATCGAGCTCACGCCAGGCGGCACGCTCAACCTGAAAGGTCGTCGCTTCCAAATCGAGAGCGGGACGCTCACGTGGGCTCCCGAGGACGAGCCGTCGAACCCGACGGTGGTCGCGACCGCGACGTGGGAGGCGCCGGAGAAGAGCGTCGTCATCGCTTCGTTCCGCGGTCCGGCCAAGACCGGCAAGCTGGAGCTCCGCTCCGAGCCCGCGCACACGAGCGGAGAGATCCTCTCGCTCCTCCTCGTCGGTACGACCGACGGAAAGGTCGAAGGAGCGGGCGGCGCCGTGAGCGCGCAGGTGGGCGCGCCAATCGCGGGCGGTTTGGGGCAGGCCGTGAGCGAGCTCACGAGCGTCGAGGTCAACGCGACGGTCGAGAGCCCCGATGCGCGGACCACGCGTCCCGAGGTCTCGGTGCGCGTTCGCCCCGAGGTCACGGTGCAACTCGGCTACAACATCGCTCCGCAAACCGTGGAGCAGGACCGCCTGCTCTTGACCGTGGATTGGCGCTTCGCCCAGCGTTGGTCGGTGCAGGCGACGGGCGGCGATCGCGGCGCGGCGATCTTCGACCTCCTCTGGCAATACCGTTACTGACAGCCGACGGCGCGTCCGCTATGGCGATGAGACGGTGACTCTCGCTCGCGCTCCCTCCTCCCGCGCGCTCGTCGACTGGGTCTTCCGCGTCCTCTTCTTCGCCGCGGCGCCCTTCGTGCTGGTGCGGGTGTCCACGCTCGTGCCCATCACCGGCACGCTCGTGGACGTGGCGCTCGCCGTGCTCGTCCTCTTCTTCGGGGAGACGCTGCGCGGTCGCACGCGCTCGAGCGGTCTCGTGCGCAAGGCGTTCGAGAGCGCGTTCGCCTTCGACGACTACTACCGCACCCACGCGCCGCGTCCGTTCGTCTACTACGCGTTCTATCCGTTGCTCTTTCCGTATTGGCTCTTGAATCGCGAGGCGCGCCGCGAGTTCTTGATGTTCAAGAGCTACACGCTCCTGTCGCTCGTCGTCCTCGCGGGCACGAACCTACGCGCCTTCTTCGTGCTCTATCGACCCGAGCTCGGGCTCGCCGAGTTCGTGCGGCCGTTCTTGATCGGGCTCGCCGTGGAGTCGGCGGTCGTCCTCGCGATCCTGATGCCGCTCGTCACGACCGTGGTGGCGCTCCACCGCGAGGGCGCGCGCATGGGCCTCTTCGGCCTCCTCGTCTTGGCGTCGTTCTCGAGCCTGGTCGGCGTCGTGCGACTCGCCATTCGCCATCAGCCCATCGTCTCCATCGAGACCAAGGAGCGCATCGTGAAGCGCACCGCGAAGAACCCCGACCGCGCCGTCTTCGCGTTCACCCGCGCCCTCAAGGCCGCCCGCGCCACGCTCTCGCACGCGCCGACTCCCCTCGCGGACAACGGCACGCTGGGAGGCGCGCCGCGCGACGCCGCCCGCGAGGCCCTCAAGATCTACTTCCGCAAAGACGAGACCAACGGCTTCGAGCTGTGGAGCAGCGGCGAGCACGACCCCAAGCTCATCGTCATCTACACCGAGGGCGAGGCCGCACGACGCGCGATCTGGCTCGGCCAGCGCGCCGACGGCACCTACGTGAAGAACGTGTGGGAGCTGCCGCGCGGCGCCCGCGCAGCCATGAAAGAAGCCGGACAGCTTTAGCTGGCGGGGAGCTGCCGCTCCCCCTCTCGGCGTTGACACGCCGAGAGCCTCCCCCACCTCTCTGGTTCTACCGAACCTTCGACTCTCGCAGGCCGCAGGGGCCTGCGAGAGAGGGCCGCAGCGCAAGCATGGCGCGCGTTCCGAAGTTCGTGGCGCGTCAGCGCAGCATGGGAGCGACTAAATTGGTCGACACCCCAAGAGCGCGTTCATGTCACGGCGAGGGCCGACGCGTCGCTCTTCATGGCCGCGAGGCGGGCCTCGGCGCGGGCGCGCGCGCGCAGCAAGGGCTCTCCCGCTTCCATGGGCTCGCGAACGTCGAAGTAGAGCTTGATCTTGGGCTCGGTGCCGCTGGGGCGCGCGATGAACCGGCTGCCGCCGGCGAGCTCGAAGGCCACGACGTCGCTCGGAGGGAGCGTGAGCGCCGAGACCGCACCGCTCGCGCGATCGGTGCGCGTCCGCGCCTTGTAGTCGCGCACCGCGAGCACCTCGAGACCCCCGACCGACGCCGGCGGCTCGGTGCGGAAGCGCTGCATCATGGCGCGGATGGCCTGGGCGCCGTCTGCGCCCTTCTTGGTGATGCTGATCTGATCGCTCACGAAGAGCCCGTGCGCGCGCGCGAGCGCCTCGAGCTGTGCGAGCACCGAGACCCCACGCGCGCGGAGCTCGGCCACCATGTCAGCGAAGACCACGGCCGCCGAGATGCCGTCCTTGTCGCGGACCAAGGTCCCGGGCGTGTAGCCGAGCGCCTCTTCGTAGCCGAACACGAACGAGAGCCCGTCGCTGGCGGCGAGCTCCATGGCCCGCGTGGCGATCCACTTGAAGCCGGTGAGCGTCTCTTCGTAGCGCGCGCCGGCGGCCGCAGCCATCACGCCGAGCATGGGCGACGAGACGATGGTGGTGATCACGAGCGGCTTGGGCGTCCCCGCGCGGCGCGCCCGCTCGAGGAGGTGGTGCCCGAGGAGCGCCCCCACCTGATTACCTGTAAGTTGCACCCATCCCCCGGGCGCGTCGGACGACGGGACGGCCACGGCCAGCCGGTCGGCGTCCGGATCGTTGGCCACCACGAGCTCGGCCGAGGCTTTCCGAGCGAGGGCGAGCGAGAGGTCCATCGCGCCGCGCTCTTCGGGGTTGGGGAAGGCCACCGTGGGAAACTCGCCGTCGGGCGCGAGCTGCTCGGGCACCGGGAGCACGCGCGAGAAGCCGGACTCGGCGAACGCGCGGAGCGCGATGTCGCCGCCCACGCCGTGGAGCGGCGTGTACACGATGGGGAACGCGCGATCGAGACCGGCCGCGGCGGCAACGATCGCTCGAATCCCATCCATGTAGCGGCGCTCGATCTCCGCCGGAACCGCCACGAGTAGCCCGCGCGCCTCGGCCGACGCGCGATCGGCGCGCGGCACCTCGCGTGCGCGCGGCGCGCGGTCGATGGCCTGGGCGATTTGGACGTCGATCGGCGAGACGATCTGCGCGGTGTTGGGGCCGTAGACCTTGTACCCGTTGTACTCGGGCGGGTTGTGGCTGGCGGTCACCATCACGCCCGCCGCAGCGCCGAGCGCGCCGACGGCGAACGCGAGGCGCGGGGTCGGGCCGAGATCACCGAAGAGCCACGCCTTCACGCCGGCCGCCGCGAGCACGAGGGCAGTGTCCTCGGCGAAGGTGCGACTGAAGCGGCGACCATCGAAGCCGATGACGACCCCGCGCGTCGCGCCTTCGGGCAGTGTCCGCACCCACTCCGCGAGGCCGAAGGTCGTGCGGAGGATGACCGCGCGGTTCATGCGGTTCGGTCCAGCCGCAATGACGCCCCGAAGTCCGGCGGTGCCGAACTCGAGCGTGCCCGCAAAGCGATCCGCGAGCTCGGTGGCCGCCGCCGCCTCACCGCCGCGCGCGCGGTCGATGAGGGCGAGAAGCTCCTTTTGCGTCGCGTCGTCGGGGTCGGCGTCGGCCCAAGCGCGGGCGCGGCTCTCGAGTTCGGCCGGGATGCTCATGGCGTCGGCTATACCCACGCGCCGGGCGCGGGTCGATAGCGACGGCCACCGGCCCGTCAAAGACTCGGAGCGGCGCCCGGCTCGGACTACGATGGCCGTCCTCGATGCTGATCTACGCACTCCGGCGCGTCCTCTGGGCCATCCCGGCCTTGATCGGCATCAGCCTCGTCGTCTTCTTCATCTCGACGCTGATCCCGGAGACCGGACCGGCCGACGTGGCCTCCAAGCTCGCCGTGCTCGCGCGCGATCCAGCGGGCTTCGACGATCTCGAGGAGCAGCGCCGGGCGCGCTCCCTCGACTTGCCCCGGTTCTTCGACGTGAGCCCGGACGATGTCCGCTCGCGCGCCGATGAAGCCGTGCAGCACCTGACGCGGGAAGACGCCGAGGCGCCGATCGCCGCGCACCGCTTGGCTCGATTGGGCGGTGCCGCGCTTCCGTACGTGCTGCCCAAGCTCGACAACCTCTCCCCCGCTGCGCGCGGACGCGTCGCCGTCGCGCTCGCCCCCGTCGCTGCCCGCATGGGCGTGGGTGCAACCCTCGACCTCCGCGATTCGGAGGTCGCGTCGAGCTTCTGGACGCGGTTCTGGGAGGAGCGTGCGCTCGACTTCCGCGACGCCGCCGTTCGCCGCGTGGTCGATCGATTCTTGCGCCAAGCCACCGAGGCCCGCGTCCGCGACCTCATCGAGCTCGACACGTTCGCGGTGGGCCCGATGATGGACGCGCTCGCGAAGCCGCACACCGTCGACGAGGCTCGTCGGCTGCTCGCGCTGGTGGCGCGCGCGACCGGCCACGCCGGAACGCCGATGCCGCAAGCGGCGACCCCCGACGTCGAGGCGCGCGTCCTCGCCGAGTGGCGCGACTATTGGTTCGTCCATCGCACCGACTTCGTGGCCCTCGTCGGCCCCGAGCGCATCGTCGCTTCGGTGACCGAGACCCGTTACGGACATTGGCTGGCGCGCACGCTCTCCGGCCGACTCGGCTTCAGCGTGCGCGACGGCGAGCCCATCGCCGACAAATTGCGCGCCCGCGCGCCTCTCACGCTCCTCCTCGCGGCGATCTCGCTCCTCGCGGCCATCGCGTTGGCGGTGCCGGTCGCGCTCGTTTCCGCGCTCCGCCGCGGCGAGACGCTAGACCACGCCCTCGCGCTCGGGCTCTTCTTCCTCTACTCCGCGCCCACGTTCTGGCTCGCGCAGCTCCTCGCGAGCCTGAGCCCACGCCCCGGGTCGGACCTCGTCCTTCCGATCGTCGCGCTCGCGCTCCCGGTGACGGCGCTCACCGTGCGCTACCAACGCGCGGCACTCCTCGAGGTGCTCGGGCTCGATTACGTGCGCACTGCACGCGCCAAGGGCACGCACGGCTTCCGCCTCCTCTTCTTGCACGCGCTCCCCAACGCGCTCACGCCGACACTGTCGCTCGCCGGCGTGCTCCTGCCGCAGCTCCTCGGCACGGCCTTCGTCGTCGAAGAGGTCTTCGGGCTTCCCGGCCTCGGCTTCGAGTCGGTGCGGGCGGTGGAGGCCAACGATCACGGCTGGCTCGTCGCGGTCACGATGCTGACGGCGATCGTCTGCTCGCTCGGCCTCATCGCCAGCGATCTCGCCGCCGGCCTCATCGATCCGCGCGTGCGGGAGCTCCTCCGGCGGCGCGGGAGGCTCGCGTCGTGAGCGATCTCGACACTCCCCGGCCCAGCATTTACCTCGCCCAACGCGAGAGCTCGATCCGCCGCGCGCTCGCCGAGCTGCGAAAGCGGCCCAGCGCGTTCGTCGCGCTGGTGTTCCTGGCGAGCCTTCTCTTCGTGGCAATTTTCGCCGAGGTGCTCGCCTCGGACCTGCCGCTTCTTCTTCGGTACCAAGGCACGACGTTCGTCATGCCCGCGGCCACCCACCCGCCCGAGCTCGCCGGCGAAACCAACGCCTCGCTCGCGCCCAAGCTCGGCGCCGGAGACTTCGCGATCTATCCGCTCGTGCGCTTCGGACCGGCCGAGCGCACCCGCGACGGGGCGTTCACCGGGCCTTCGTTCTCACGCGGGCACCCGCTCGGCACCGACGCCGAGGGCCGCGACGCGTTCGCGCGCGCGATCTACGGAACGCGGACCACGGTGACGTTGGCCCTCGCGTGTGCGCTCGCGTTCGTCGCCCTGGGCACGCTCCTCGGCGCCGTGGGCGGATTCTTCGGCGGCACGATCGACAGCCTGCTCACCCGCCTCATCGAGACGTTGACGGCTTTTCCTCCGCTCGTCCTCGTCCTCGCCGTTCAGGCCATTCTTCCCAAGCCCACGCTGACGACCATGCTCGTCGCGATCGGACTCATTCGGTGGCCGGAGATCGCGCGCGTCGTGCGCGCCGAGATCTTGAGCGCGATCGCCCAGGACTACGTCCTCGCGGCCCGCGCGCTGGGCGCGTCCCCGCTCCGCGTGCTCGTGAAGCACGTCGCCCCCAACGTCAAAGGGCCGGTGCTCGTGGCCGTGACCTTCGGCCTCACGTCGGTGGTGCTCGTCGAGGCGTCGCTTTCGTTCCTCCACGTCGGCGTTCCTGCCGACACCGTGTCCTGGGGCGAAATGCTGAGCGAGGTGCGCGGCAAAGGCAGCGCGCTCTGGCTCCTCGTGGCGCCGGGCGTGCTCCTCTTCGCATGCCTCGCCGCGATCAACGCGGTCGCAGAAGCGCTCCGTGACTTGCTGGATCCGCGCCCGGGGCTGTAGGCGCGCCGGCACACGACGCTCACCGGAGCGCGGCGCTCACTCGCACTTGAAGTCGAGGTCGACGCGATAATCCTCCGACGTGCTTCCGCTCTGCCCGGTGAGGAGGCTGACCGCGAGCTTCGCGTTCGGGTCGGCGCCTCGATACGTGGAGTCGGTTTTGATCGCGACGTAGCGCTTTCCAAGCTTCGTGCAGTAAGCGCCGGCCTTGACCTGGGCCTTCTGGAGCGCGCACGACTCATTCGCGCTCGTGGCGATGGCCTGCGCGGCGTTGTTCTCCTTGGGGAGCACGTTGACGTTGGCCGTGCAGCATCCAGACAGGGTCAACATGAAGAGCGCACAGGCCGGTCGGAGCATTCAGTCCTCGCAGGGTGACGGGATGCCAGAGCGATCAAACCTCGGACGCCCTTGAGAAGACGCCGTCCGGTTGCCGCCCCCTCGCGGCGCCGGAGCACTCCCACGTTCACTGAGACTGCTGGCACATTCAGCCCGCGCAGTGCACCACCCGACTTACATACTCTCCGATGTGGGTGGCTCGCGATGGCATCGCGGCCCCGCGCGGTGATTGTGAGCCACCCCGCCTGCCCCGTACGCTTGAGCTGAGGAGATTTGGGCATGGCGCTCCGCGGCGATGGCACCGCTTCCACCCCGAAGGCCGAGGCCGAGTCCGCGTTGGCCGCCCAACGTTACCGACTTCTCCTGAGCAACATCCCCGCGTGCGCGATCATGCTCTTCGATCATGATCTTCGCTTCGTCTTGGCCGACGGACCGGAGCTCGCGCGCAACGGGACTCCCCGCGAGATGCTCGAAGGCAAGCTGCTCTACGACGCCGTCGACCCACGCTTCGCGGCGCTCGTCGAACCCAACCTGCGGGCCGCGCTCGCGGGCAAGCGCTTTCGCGCCGAGCTGCCGTTCGGCGAGCTCGCTTATGCCTATACGTACGAGCCCATCGTCGACGAGGGCGGTGCCGTGCAGTACGCGCTCGTGTTCGCGCAAGACGTAACGCCGCTTCGAGCGGCCGAGCAACGAGCACTCGACAGCGAGGCGCGCATGCGCGGCGTAGTGGCGAACCTCCCGGCCGTCGTCTTCACCGTCGGCGCGGACCGAAGGTTCCGATTCTCGGACGGCCTCGCCCTCTCGCGGCTCGGGCTCAAGCCTGGCGAGGTGGTCGGCCGCAACGTCGACGAGCTCTATGCGGGCCACGCTCAGATCCTCGAGGCCATCACGCGCGCGCTCGGAGGGGGTCGCGTCGTTGAAGACGTCGCGGTCGGCGACATCCTCTGGGAGACACGGTACTCGCCCATCTTTGGCGCCGACGGCGCGGTTGCAGAAATCGTCGGCGTGGCGTTCGACGTGACGTCGATGCGCCAGAACGAGGCCGCAGCGCGACAGAACCAGAAGCTCGAAGCGGTCGGACGCCTCGCCGGGGGCGTCGCGCACGACTTCAACAACATGCTCTCCGTCATCCTCAGCGCCGGAGAAGAGCTCGGCCGCTCACTCCACGACCGCCCCGACCTGGCCGAGCTGCCGGACATGATCGTTCGCGCCGCGGAGCGCGCGTCTCAGCTCACGCGTAATCTTCTCGCCTTCTCGCGCAACACGCCGGTAGCGACGGGAACCGTCGACATCGACATGATCGTCGGCGACGCGCTCTCACTCCTGAGGCGGACGGTGGACCCGCGTGTCGTCATTCACCAGCGCCTCGACGCGAAAGGCGCCTCCGTTACGGGCGACGCGGCACAGCTCCAAAACGCCGTCCTCAACCTCGGCATCAACGCGCGCGACGCCATGCCAGCGGGAGGCGAGCTCACCGTTTCTACCGAGGTCGTCGACCTGCACAACACGAGCGAGGACACCGCGCTCCCCGCGGTCGTCCCGGGACGATACGTTCGCATCTCGGTCTCGGACACCGGAGTCGGGATTCCGCAAGATCACATGGCCCGCGTCTTCGAGCCCTTCTTCACGACCAAGGACGTCGGCGAGGGGACGGGGCTCGGACTCGCGATGGTCTATGGGACGGCGCGCGGTCACGGTGGGACGGTGGACGTCGAGAGCGTCGTCGGACGCGGAACGACTTTCCGACTGCTACTCCCGGCTGCGGTGTCAGCGTCACCATCGCGGACCGCAGCGACCCGGGCGCCGAAGGGCCACGGCCTCGTGCTCCTCGTGGACGACGAGCCGCTGGTTCGACGCGTCGGCGTCCGACTCCTCAACGGGCTCGGCTACGAGGTGCTTACGGCCGAGAGTGGCGACGATGCGATCGCGATCTTCCGTGAGCGCCATGCCGATCTCGCGATGGTGCTCTGCGACGTGATGATGCCAGGGAAGTCGGGCAACGAAGTCGTGACGGAGCTCGCCGCCATCGCGCCCGACGTGCCGCTCGCGCTGTGCACGGGCTACTCGACCGAGCTCCCCTCCGAAGGCTCCGTCGAGCTCGTGGGAAAGCCGTACCGACGCGACGAGCTAGCCGCGCTGCTCTCGCGCCTGGCGCGGACGCGTTGATTGCTACGCCCGCGTGATTCACGGCGGGGCGACCGGCCAAGGGCCGACGTTCACGGCTCGAAGACGTGCGGAACGAGATACGTCTTTTTCTCCGCGGGGCGCCCCGGACGAATCGCCGTCACGTCGAACGCGACGCGTGGCGGGAACGCCGCGAAGTGACGCTGGCACGCGATCAGCACCTCGCCTCGCGCGGCGTCGAAGGGCACCTGGACGCCATGCGTCATCACCTGCCCCGACTCTTGATCACGCACGGCAACATCGACACGCTCGGCGTCCGCAAGGTCGAGGCCGCTCAAGCGGTGGACGAGCAAATCGATGGTGGCGGCGAAGTAAACCGGCGTCTCGACGTCGGGACGGATGACGTTCTCCTCGATGCGGAGGCCGCGGGCGCGCAGACTCTCGAGCTGCTCGCGCCCCACGAAGGGCGGGATCATCCGCCGCACCGCCTCCGTGATCGCGGCGACACGCTCCGACATACGGGAGCACTCTCCGCATCCCATGAGATGCTCTTCGATGGGCTCCGCATCCGGGAGATCGCCCGCCCAATACGCGGCCAGCGTGTCCCACGAGAGCGGCGATGAACAACGACGCGTCATGGCGTGCGCGCCTCCTTCTTCGCATCGAGACACTCGCGGAGCTGCGCCAGCGCGCGGTGTCGAACCACGCGGACGTTCCCGGCCGTCGTCGCCAGCGCGGCCGCAATCTCGTCGGCCGACCGCTCCTCGTTGTACGTGAGATAGACGACGCCGCGCGAGCGCTCGTCGAGGCGCGCGATGCAATCGAACAGCACGCCCGCGTCGATGCGCTCGACGTCGAGCTCGACGGCACCAGCGTCGAGGTCGTGCGGGTCGTGCGGCTCGACACGCCTCGCATCGAGCCGGACCCGACTGCACACGTTCCGGCAGGTCCCCAAGACGAAGCGGTCGAGGCGCGCCGGATCTTCGAGGCGCTGGGCGCGCACGGCCTCGAGCACGCTCACGAGCACCGTCTGGACGAGATCGCGCGCACGCTCTTCGTCGCGAAGGTGCTTGAGGCCATAGAGGCGAATGCGCGGCGCAAAACGCAGGCACAGCTCGCGTTCGGCGGCGAGCGCGTCGGCGTCACGCCGGCCAATCGCGCGCACGAGCTGTTCGTCCGTGACCTCGCCGAGCATGGCGAGGGCGAACGTAGCATCAGACGCCCAAGGCGTCGGCGAACGCTCGGAGCTGGGCGGCGCCGTTCCCGCGAAACGAGCTCCCGTGCATCGTCGCCAGCGTGGCGGGCTCGGTGCGCGCGAGCTTCTCGAGGAGCCGGCGCGAGCTCGCCTCGCGGGCGATGCTCCCGGACGGCACCGCCTTCTCCATCGCGATCGACGGACCGACGATGTCCGACTCCGTGAGAGCGGGCCCCTCGTGCCCGGGCTGCGTGAGGATGTCCCCGCAGAGGAGCGTGCGCGTGGTCGCCTCGAACAGGTAGCCGCACTCCCAGTTGTGCGGGAGGTGCGGAGCGTCGAGCCAGCGAACGCGCTTCTTGCCGAGCGAGACCTCCTCGCCGTCGGCGAGGCCGCGCGGCGGCCGGATCGCGAAGTCGCCGACCGAGACCATCGCCGCGGTTTGGCTGCACACGGTCTCCGCCTGCGGGGCGGCCGCTAGCCACTCGTTGAGCGCGCCGCACTCGTCGGACTCGAAGTGGGAGAACGAGACGTAGCGCAGCTTGGCGACGTCCCCGAGCACGTGGGCGACGGCGGCGCGCACCAGCGGGAAGAGCTGCTTCGGGCCGGTGTGGAAGAGGAGCGGCGCGTCGTCGACGAGGAGGATCTGGTTGAACGTGAACCCGCCCGGCATCTGGGCCGGCGGAACGGGGACGGAGATGCGGAAAATACCGGCAGCGATCTCATGGACGTTGGTGCCCGATTCGACGTGAACGATGGTCATGACGTTCTCCTTCGTACTGACGTACGGGGTGGCCGCCTTTCGTTACGAACTTTTGGGCTCACGTCGTGAGCTCACGCCGACGCCTCCGCCTCGCGGGCTGGCCCTTTGGGGGGGCGCGGACGCGTTCAGCGCGCAGCTCAGGGCGCCGCGACCGGAGCGCCGATGCTCGCAAGCACCGCCGCATCGAGCGCGCCCACGCGAATCCGTATGCCGTGCCCTTCGTCCTCCGGCCGCACCAGCCACGCGCCTGCCATGAGGCCGAAGAACGAGAGGTTCGACTCACGCGTACTGTCGGCTGCGAAGCGTCCGTAGTGGTTCAGGTTCTGCGATGGCTGCAGCTTGGCGATGAACGTGTGACCGTCGTGCATCACTTTGGCCTCGAGATTCTCGCCCTCGAAGAACGTCATGGGCAGTGGTCCGCCATATACGCTCGCGATCGCCGATGACTTCGCTTCGGGCGCGTGCGTCCGCACGCTGTCCATGTAGAGCGTGTCGAAGAGCGTGACCGTGGTGCCGTCGCGAACGCCGCCAGTCTTTGGATCGAGCTTGCCCATGAAGCCGAGGCCGTGCCCGAGCTCGTGCGCGAGGACGGTCACCAGGTCGACCTTGCCGGACGGCACGGGCGTCGCGCGCGTCTCCGGATGCGGGTCGATCCAGTAGGTGCGTCGCATGAAGTCGACGTCAATGTCGATGATGACGTCCGGCACCGTGTCGTTGGTCGATGCGCCGGTCCGCATCTTGTGAACGGCAGCGGACTCGTAGACGCGGTAGTCGCCACGCCGCTCCAAAAAGACGTGGAACCCCGGACCTCCGGCGAAACGACCGGTAGGTGTTTGATCGACCACGTTCAATGAAATCCACACGGTGCCACGGCTATCGAGCCAGCGACTCCAGTCGGCCACCGCCGCCTCGAGGTTCGCCAGGACCGGCGCGCGATCAGCGCCTAGGCGGTCGTGCGGATCGTAGACGGTCAGGCGCGCCGGTAAGCCACGCGCCGCGGCGGGTGCGGCGAGCGCCCCAGCGGAGGTGTCGTCCGACGTCCCCTGCGTGGAGGAGCACGCGCCGGCGAGCGCGGCGAAGAGCATCGTGAACGCAACCGAGTGACGCACCAACGGCGAGAATGCAACGGGTGGGCCGGTGAGCTACGCCGTGTTTTCGCGAGCGATCCGCGGTGTCGTTCTCAGATCGAGATCCCGATCGGTGCGTATGGGGCTTGTCTCGACGCGCGATGCGCGACGCCTTCGGATCCCGCGCGCGCGTCGCCGGCGGTCCGCCCGAGGACTCGACGCCACGGGCGTTCGACTGAGATCACCCTGGCGCACTTCATCGACGAGGTCTTCGGCTCTCAGCGCGGACGCCGCGGCGCCCCATAGCTCGCCGGCGGCTCGCCATGTGTGCGCGCGCGGAGCGACGGCTGCCCCGTGGCCTCGGTGACGGCCAACCAGAGCGCGCCGTCGGGGTTCACGCGCTTCTTTTGACCACAAACGATCGGCAAGGGCACGTGCGTGAAGATGCGATGGATGCGGCCGATCACGAGATCGGTCTTACCGGCGAGGCCAGCGTGCGCTGCGTTCCGCGCGAGCGCGTCGCAGAAGATCGCGTCGTGCGCGTTGGCGACCACGCTCCGAATCATGTAGCTCGGGTCGATGTACTTGATGGTGTGGGGCATGCCGCGCGCCTTCAGGTACGAGCTGATCACGTCGCGGAGGTGCGTCCCGATGTCGGCGTCCTTGGACGCGTAACGGAGGTTGCCCGACGCGTCGTGCTCGGCCCCGCTCGCCGCCGCCAGCGTGGCGCCGCAACCTTCCGCGACGACCACGACCGCGTGGTTGCGGCTCGCGAGCCTTCCTTCCAAAACGGCGAGGAGCCCGTCTTCCCCGTCGAGCTCGAACGGCACCTCGGGGAGTAGGCAGAAGTTCACGTCGCGGCTGGCGAGCGTGGCGGCGGCGGCGATGAAGCCTGCGTCGCGGCCCATGAGCTTCACGATGCCGACGCCGTTACGGGCTCCTAGCGCCTCGGTGTGAGCGGCGTCGACGGCCAAGCGAGCGAGCTCGACGGCCGTTTCGTAGCCGAAGGTCTCGTCGACGAACTCGATGTCGTTGTCGATCGTCTTGGGAATGCCGACGACCGAGATGTGGAGCCCGCGCCGCTCGGCCTCTTCCGCGATGGCGTGCGCGCCCTTGAGCGTGCCGTCGCCGCCGATCGCGAAGAGCATGTCGATCTTGTGCGCCACCAGCGTGTCGACCATGGCGCTCGCCTCGTGCTTGCCGCGCGAGAGGCCGAGGATGCTGCCGCCTTGGCGATGCACATGCGCCACGAGCTCGGGCGAGAGCTCGATCGGCGGGAGGCCACCCTTCGCGGGATCGAGGCCCTCGAAGCCGTAGCGGAAGCCCAAGACCTTGGGCACGCCGTACTTGTGATGGAGCTCGAGGACGAGGGACCGGACGACGTTGTTGATCCCGGGGCAGAGGCCGCCGCAGGTGACGATGCCGGCGCGCGTCGTTCGCGGATCGAAGAAGAGGCGCTCGCGCGGGCCGGCCTTCTCGAAGAAGACGCCCTCCGGGAGCGGAATCCCCGCCTTCGTCTCGACCTCGTAGGCGACGCGGGCGTCGTCGGGGACGTAATCGGCGATCCAATCTCCGCGCACGGTCGAGAGACCGAGCGGCGACGGAACCTCGCGTGGGCCAAGCGTCCGGACCGCAAAGTCCGCTGCCGCGAACGTGGACATGGAGGGGGGCACGGTCTGCACGCCCCGACCCTACTCCGCTCGCGCCCCGTCGAGTAGCGGGACGCTCACGCCGGCGGCCCGGCCGGGTCGGGGGTGGACGCCCGCACGAACGATCACTAGGTTGCGCGGTGACATGATCATCGGCGGAAACGTGGGTGGCGGCGCCAATCGTCCCCCGGCGGCAGGCGGCGGCTCGGACATCGTCAACGTCACCGAGCGCGAGTTCGAAGCGGAGGTCTTGCGCAGCGAGACGCCGGTCCTGATCGAATTTTCAGCCGAGTGGTGCCAGCCCTGCAAGGTCATCGCACCCGAGGTCGAGGCGCTCGCGCGCGAGCTCAAAGGCAAGCTCAAAGTCGTCAAGGTCGACGTCGACAAGGCGCCGATGATCGCCCAGCAGCTCCGAGTGCAGTCGGTGCCCACCTTCATGGTCTTCGCCCGGGGCCGCATCGTGGATGCCCAGGTGGGCGCGCTCCGCAAGAAGCAGCTCCAGGCCATGGTCGAGCCGCATCTCCCGCGCTCGGAGGGCGCGCTCAAGGCGCCCGAGCTCGCCAAGCTCGTCGCCGCTGGCGCCGTCGCGCCGATCGACACGCGCGACGCCGCGGCCTACGCGCGTGCGCACATTCCCGGGGCCAAGCACATGGCGCTCGACGAGATCGAGTCGCGCCTCGCGGAGCTCTACATGTTCGCCGGCCAGCCGGTGCTTTATTGCCGCTCGGGCGACAAGAGCAAGGAGCTCGCGGCGCGCCTCACCGAGCAGGGCGTGCCGGTCGCGTTCCTCGAAGGCGGTCTCCTCGCGTGGGAGTCCGAGGGCCTCCCCATCGAGCGGCCCTGATCGCGCGCGCGATCACGCGAGATCACCAGAGCCCGCTGAACCCAATCATCGGCGCCGGGCCCGGCACGACGCCGAGCTTCGCGGTCTCGAGCGGGCTCGCGGCGGCGGCCGTGGCGGTCGGCGCGCTCTCGCGGCGCGGCCCGTGGAAGAGCGCCGGAATCGCGATGCCGTAGCCCACGCCGAGCGCCGCGCCGAGCATCACGTCCGTGAAGTAGTGCCGGTCGGCGGCGATGCGGAGGTAGCCCGTAGTCGCGGCGAGCGTCATGCCCGCGCCCCACACGTACGGCGCGATTCGGTAGCCGCGCATCGAGGCGACCATGCCGGCCGCGGTCGCTGCCGAGAAGGCGAACGTCGTGTGCCCGGAATAGAACGAGAGGTTGTCGTCGGGGTTTTCGAGCCGCGCGCGCTCCTCGGGCGAGCGGAAGTGCACGTCGGGGCGCTGGCGACCGACGGTGAACTTCACGAGCTGGTCGGTCGCGAGCGCGACCGACACCGTCTCGACGACGACCATGGCGTCGACGCCCACGTCACGGCCTGGCGAGCCCTCGGCGTTGGCGGCGAGGCCGTTCGCCGTGATCCCCGCCGCGGGAATGGCGACGACGAGCAGCGTGCTCAAGACATCGGCGGTCTTGGCGCCCTTGCCCCAACCGAGCGCGTCGCGCACGGCGGTATCGATCCCCGGGGGCTCACACCACCCGCAGGCCTTGGGGGCGATGGCGGACTTCATGGAGACCTCGGTCACGAGGAGCGCGCCGGTCGCGAGGCTCGTGACCGAGAGGTCGAGCGACCAGTCGTGGCGCAGCGCGGGGTGATCCTCGGCCCGGGCCGGTCCGCTCCAGGCGAGCGCCCCAGCGAGGAGCCCCAAAACCACGGTATTTCGCCGCTGCATCGCGCTCATCGTACGCGATCGTGACGGAGAGCCGCGACAGGAGCGACGAGGCGCTCTACCTTCTTCCGGTTCGCATGCCGGGAAAGCCCAAGCCCACCGAGAGCGCGCCGCCGCCCAAGTCCACCGAAGTGCTCGACCACTTCCGGGAGATCTTGCAGGCGCACATGGCCAAGAAGGGGCTTCGCTCCACCGACCAACGCCACGCCATCGTGGAGGCGTTCTTCCTCGCGCCCAACCACGTGAGCATCGAGGAGCTCCTCGGGCAGGTCCGCGCCGAGCACCCCAAGGTCGGCTACGCCACGGTCTACCGCACGCTGAAGCTACTCGCCGAGTGCGGAGTGGCCAACGAGCGGCAGTTCGGCGACGGCCTCACGCGCTACGAGCTCGCCGACGAGTCGTCGCACCACGATCACCTGATCTGCGTCGAGTGCGGCTCCATCACGGAGTTCGAGGAGCCCAAGATCGAGGCGCTCCAGGAAGAGATCGCGCGCCGTCACGGCTTCACACTGCGCACGCACAAGCACGAGCTCTACGGCGTCTGCCCGACTTGCCAGAAGAAGAACTAGTCGTAGCCGCGATCAGCCCGCGGGCGTCGGGACGAGGACGCGCGCGTCGGTCACCACCAAGTCGGTCGCCACGTCGCCTTCCGTGATCGGGACTTCGGCGATGAGCTGATAGTCGAACGCAACGACGATCGCATGGGCCGGCGGGCAAAACCTCGGAAGAGTGCGATCGTAGAAGCCGGCGCCATAGCCGAGGCGATGCCCACGATCGTCGACCGCGAGCGCCGGGACCACGATGACGTCGAGGGTCGTGGCTTCCGGCGCATCGAGCGGCGGCTCGGCGAATCCGAAGCCGGCCTCGGCCAACACCGCCACGTCGTCGACGCGGCGAAAAGTCATGACGCGCGTCTCGGGATCGAGCGCGGGATAGAAGAGCTCTGCGCCGCGCGCGCGAAGGCTCGCGTCGAGCCCGCGCAGATCGACCTCGTGCCGCTCCTCGATCGGCCAAAAGAGCGCCACCGCGCGCGCCGAGGCCACGGCGGGCTCCGCGAGAAGCGCGGCGACGATCTTCTTGGAGCGCTCGAGGCAGGCCTCGATGGGCGCGGCCTTGCGAACGCCGCGCATGCGCTTCCGAAGCTCGGCCTTCACCTTTCGGCGAATGTAGTCCTCTTCCGGCGACGTCATTCGCGCGCTCCGCGCGCGGCAGCGCTCGGGGCGCGGCGACGCGGCGACGCGGGCAGCGTGGACACGACGAGCTCGTCGATGTCGCTCCGCTTGGCGCCGTCGCGACTGATGCTACGCGGGGCGCGCACCACCTCGACGTGGAGGTCGGCGTAGAGTGCACGCGTCTCGGGCGTGTCGGCATTGGAGAGCATCGCTGCGATCTTCTTCTTGCGCAGCGCGAGCAAGAGATCGCGGAGGCGCGACTGCTCTTCGGCGCCGAAGCGGTCGGCCGCGTAGGCGGTGAAGTCGGCGGTGCGCGAGACGGGGACGTACGGCGGGTCGAAGTACACGAAGTCGCCGCGCCCGAGCCCGGCGGTCACGGTAGCGAAGTCACCGTGGACGATCTCGACGCCCTTCAAGAGCTGCGACGCCTCGCGTAGAGACTCGGGATCCGAGATGCGTGGATTGGTGTACTTGCCGAACGGCACGTTGAACCGCCCCTTGGAGTTCACGCGCCAGAGGCCGTTGTAACAAGTGCGGTTCAAGAAGAGGAGCCGCGCCGCCCTCGCGACGTCGCTCATCTTCTGCGGGTCTTGCGCGCGCACCTCGTAATAGAGCTCGCGGTCGTACTTGAACGGCGCGAGCGCCGAGATCACCGCCTCGACGTCGTCGCGCACCGCGCGATAGCAGGCGACGAGGTCCGCGTTCTTGTCGGCGAGGATCGCGCGCTCGAAGCGCCGACGCTTCTGGCCGAGTGCGGCGGCGTCGGCGAGCGCGAAGAAGAGCGCCGCGCCTCCAGCGAACGGCTCGACGTAGGTGCCGATCGCATCGGGCACGCGGGCGAGCAACTCCGGGAGGAGCTTCGTCTTCCCGCCCGCCCACTTGACGATCGGCTTCACCGAGCCGTTCCTAGCAAAGATCCCGCGCGGTCGCTCTTTCAATCATCGCGCCGCCGCGCCCCGCGTGGCGCGGCGGGGCAGTCGCCGTCGCGCGTCAGGGGCAAGCGCCGTCGCTCGAGACGGACATGCCGGCCGCCGCCGCTTCGCAGGAGTTGCCGTAGGTCTTGCCGTCGCAGCCGCAGACCGGCTTGTAGAGGGCGATGCACGCCTCCGGACGGTACGCGCACGCGCCGGGCGCATCGGCGGCGCCGCAGATGTCGCCGACCTTCCAGTTGCAGAACTGGTCGGCGCTGCACACGCCCATGCCGCGACCGCCGCAGGCCTTGCCCTCGGTGGAAACGACGCGCGTGTAGAACTCGGTGGCCGTCACGAACGGACCGCACTGGGTCGCGCTCGGCATGCACTTGGGGAGCGCGACGCCGCCGGCGACGAGCACGCCCTCGGCGGTGCCCACGGCCTCCATGGCGCGCCCGAGGACGTCGGGATCGGCGGGCGTGGCGGTCTGATCGAGGTGAACCGCGATCACGTTGGTCTTGCTCGTTCCGTTGAGCTCGGACGCGCTGGTGGAGGGACACGGCGCCTTGATGCAGCGGATGCCGTTGTCGCCCACGCGATAGAACGTGCCGTCGGGCGTGGAGCCCGTGGCGCCGAGCCAGCCCTCGCTCGCCTTGAGGAGGCCGATCGACATCCCGTTGAAGCGCTTCTTGTACATGCGCGCCTTCACGAGCGCCTTGCCGTCGCTCACGGCCGCGTCGAACGCCGCGTTCTCGCGGTCGGTGAGGCCGAGGTTCAATTGAACGCCGGACACGTAGCACTCGGCCGACATCGAGCCATCGGCGCAGCGGGTGGTCGCGTCGTTGACGCGCTTCACGTAGACGCCGCCGCACATGGGCGACATGCACTTCCGCATGTCGCGACGGGTGACGATGAAGTAGCCGTAGTTCGATGCGCTCGTCAGCGCCTCCTCGGAGTCGACGGCCGACTCGGAAGAGTCATCGTCGGGCGACGCCGAGGCACAACCGGCGCCGAAGATCGCGAGGGAAGCGAGGAGAGCAAGAGAGAGAGAGGTGCGCATGGCCGCCTCCTTAGCAGCGCCAGCGCGAGCTGCAACGTGCAACGCACGTCGGCCGGTCAAATGCCCCGCTCGTGGCTCATTCGGTGGGGGCCGGACCGCCCAAAAGGCCGCCGAGATCGTCGTCCCGGACGCGCGCGCTCACCTCGAGGCCACTTCGTCGGACGAGGAAACCTCCGCCCTGCGCCGTGCGAACGAAGCGGTAGGTGGTCGGGGCACGACCGTCGGCCACGAGGCGGAGCTCGAGCGCCGGCTTGGAGAAGCCTTCGCCGGCAAGGGCCGCGCCGAGGCGCTCGATGCGTTCGGCGTGGAGCGCGCGCACGATCTCGAGGGCGCGGGTCCGCGCGCCGCCGGCGAGGGTTTCGCTCTTCCCACCTTGCGTCAGCGTGACGCTCACCGGCTCGGCGCCGACCCACGCGAGCGCGCCTCGCTCCACGAGCGGCTCCCGGAGCAAGCGCTCGAGCGCGCGGCTCGCGCGACCGTCGGCGAGCGCAAACGACTCTCGCGAAGGCGCACGAACCACGAGCACACGCGAGGGGCCGCCGTCGGCGCCATCGTCGAACGTCACCGTCAGCGTCGTGCGACTCGGCGCGCCACCGTCCGCCGCGCCGGCCTCCAGCGTGACGACGCACGCGTTGGTCGCGTCGGACGCGGGCACGATCGCCGAAGTGCGCGCGTGGGCGAGCGCCTCCAGGAGCTCGTCGACGCGGCTGATATCGGCGGGGAGCTCGCTCGGGCTCTCATACGCGAAGCCGCCAGTCGCGCGCACCAACGACTGCGTCGTCGCGCCGCACCGGATCGCGAGCTTGCTGACCGCGCTCGGAGCGAAGGCCGGCCCGAGAAGCGCGTCGGCGTGGATCCCTCCCGACGGTGGCTCGAGCGCGAGGCGCGCCGCCTCGGAGAGCGCGAGCCACGCGTCGTCGGCCGCGCGATGCGCGTAGCTCCCTCCGGGAGTGTCGAAGATCGTGAGGGCCTCGCCGACGTCACTCTCGACGCGGACGGCTTGCAACTTGAGGGCCGGCGCGGCGGTGACCGGGTCGAGTGGGCGCGCGACCAGCATCCCGTGCACGTCGAGCACGCGCGCGACGAGCGCGGCCGCGGCATCGCTCTCGTCGGCGTCGAGATCACGCGACGTCGGACGCCGCTCGTGGAAGCCCGACCCGACCCGCGCGAGTGAGAGCTCGCGACCGCTCGTGGCGACGAGCGAGATCTCGGAGATCTCGTCGCTACGGCCGAAAAAAAGCCGATCGTCGACCGCGAGCGCCGGGGCCACGTCGAACTGCGCAGCGAGCGCGCGCGCGACGCACGCGACCATCGGCGTGGGCGATGCCCCCGGGCCTTCGGCCGCGACGGAAGCCACGACACCGTCCTTGTCGTCGGGGCACGATCCGCCGAACCGCAACGTCGTGGCGCGACCGTCCTTGGCGACGACGCGCACCGACCACGGCGAAGTCGACGGCACCGCAGACGACGCGAGGAAGCTCGACGCGCGAAGCTCGGGCAACGCGCCGAGCCAGCGGTCGCTCGTCTCGCGCCTCACGCGGGCGCCTCCCACGACGCGGAAGCTCGCGCCGTCGATCCGCGTCGTGACGAGCGTGCCCGACGGCCCACGCGTCTCGATGCGCGCGACGTCCAGGGGCGCGTACGGCACGAGACCACGCTCGCGGAAGGTGTCCATCGGACGAAGGAGCTGCGCCGCGAGCTCGCGACCCACTACGACGGTGCCGCCACCTTCGACCGAGAAGTACGCCGCGCCCTCGGGCGAAGCCGCCGGTCCACCCAACGTGAAGCGGACGACGCGCTCACCGAAGCGAAGCTCACCTCGTGCGCGCGTCATGCGTGTCGGTGGATCGGAGACCGAGCGGAGCGCCGTCGCGATGTCGAGCGCGGTGACGAGCTCGTCGACCGAAGCCACGTCGACCGCCCACGGCTCGGGGCGCTCGAATCGGAATGGCTCTCCGGGTCGATCGCGAACGAGAACGAGGCGCTCGTCGGCGCGCGCGAGCTCGAGGCGCGTCAGCGCGGCGCGGTCGAAGCTAGGAAGCGCTCGGGCGCCCTCGCCGTCGCGTACGCCGCTCTTTCCTTCGCGTTCGAGCGTGACTCCGTAGACGGCGCTCGCGGCGGCGGCGACGACGAACGCGATCGACCCGATGTGATTCTTGAGCTTCACGAGCGCGGCCTCCGCGGGCGCGCGACCGGGAGAGCGCGACGCCGCACCGCCGCAACGATGACGCCGAGCAGCGCGAACGTGAACGGGATCGCGCCCAGTACGTAGCGCTTCACCTCGCTGAGCGAGGCTTCGGTGAGCCGCACGGCCGCCGTCACCGGCGGACGGTCGGGGATGTCGAGCACGAGCGGCTTGGACGCGAGCCAAGAGATCGCGCCCTCGACGAAGAACGCTCCACCGATCGCCAACGGATCGATCTCGGCACGACCGAGGACGCTCGAAGTGCCGACCACGACGACGCGTGGCCCACGCGGCGCGCTCGGCTCGACCTTGGGCCGTTCGCTCGCCATCGCGAGGACGAGGGGACCCGGGACGTCACCCGGCTCGCGCTTCGGCGTATCCGCCCACGCGGTCTCCTCCGTGACCTTGGTGGCGCCGAAGGCCGTCTCGCCGGTCACGAGCAGATCGACCGGCGTGGCCGTGGCCTCGGGCGCGCGATGGATGGGCCTCACGAGCGAGAGCACGACGGGGGGCGGCGACGTCGAAGCGTCGGCGAGCGCGGCCGTCACCGGGTGAGTGCGCACGTCGGCGACGAGCTGCGTGCCGCGCGCCTCCGGGAACGCGCGCTTCGGATCCGGCTCCACCACCAGCGCGTCGTCTACCGCGATGCCGAACGACGAGATGACCGCGCCGAGACCATCCTTCACGAAGCCATCGCGCGTCGTGACCGGAGAGAGCGCGAAGAGCGCGCTGCCGCCCGAGAGGAGATACGTTCGCACGCGCGTGAGCTCGGCGTCGGCGAACGCACGACGCGGCGTCGCGACGACGAGCGTGGCGCACCCTACGAACGGATCGCTCACCTCAGGGCCGCCGAGCTCGACGCTCACTGGATCGAAGTTGTCTTTCCGAAGCACCTCGGCGAGCGCACCCGAGCCGCGGGGCCCGAGGTCCGACATCGATGGCTCACCGTGGCCGCTCGTGAAGCAGAGGCGCGGCCGTTCGCCGGAGAGGACCGAGCGGATCGCATGCGTGAGCGCCCGCTCCTCGCGCGGCCTGACGCGCGCGTCGGCCACCGAGTCGATGGCGACGAGATCACTCCGCTCGATGAACCAGTGTCGATCGCCGCGCGCGACGACGATCGCGACGTTCTCGACGGCGCGACCTTCTTCGGCGCGCCCGCCCTCGAGTCGGAAGCGCCGCCGCACGTCCTCGAACGCTGCCGGGTCCTTGTCGGGATCCACGACGTGCCGCACGAGCCGCGACGTCTCGGCCTGATACGCGTCGAGCGCGCGGCGCACGCTCTCCGCGAGGGGCTCGCTCGCAGCGAGCAGCACCCAGACGTCGACCGGCTGATCGAGGCCGCGGAGCGTCGACAGCGTGGCCGGCGAGAGCGTGTGCACGCGCGCGCGCGTCACGTCCCAGCGCCGGTGATGGTCGAGCGAGATCGCGTTGACGATCACGAAGAAGGCCATGGCCGCGGCCACGCCCACGGCGCCGAGCGCGCGGTCTCCGCGCCCCTTTGCGACGCTCACGCCCATCGCTCGGCCTCCAGTCGGCGCACGGCGAGGAAGAGCGGCACCGCGATCATCGAGCCGGAGAAGACGAGGTGACGAGTGTCGACGATCCCGGCAGCGAAGTCGTTCATCTGCGCCCAGACCGACACGTACACGGCCACGTCGTGCAGGCGCGTTCCCTCGCGCGCGATGTACTCACCGAAGACGCCGAGCATGAAGAGGCCGAGGACGACGAGGCTCGTCAGGACGAGGGCCACGATCTGGCTCGACGTGAGCGCGCTCATGAGGAGCCCGACCGCGAGGTACCCGGCGCCCACGAGCGCAACGCCCGCGTACGCGCTGGCGACCGTGGACCAATCGATCGGGCCGGCGCGCGCGACGATGAGCACGTAGAGGAGCGTCGGCGCCCACATCGCGACGTACGTCGAGAGCACGGCCGCGTACTTGCCGAGCACGATCGCCGCGGGCGACACCGGCGCCGTGAGGAGCGGCTCGAGCGTCCCGTTCCGCCGCTCTTCGGCGAAGAGACGCATGGTGAGGGCCGGCGCGAACAGGAAGAGGACGAGATAGAAGAAGACCGAGTTCCCGAAGAACGCCTGGAGCGGCGTCTCGGCGCTCACGAGCTCGGGGTGGGCCGAGAAGTGCTCCACGAGGAGATCGAAGTGGAGACCCTCCACGAGGAGGAACACGACGAAGAGCACCCACGCGAGCGGCGTCACGAGCTGCGCGAGAAGCTCCCGCTTCCAGACGGCCCAAAAGCCCCTCACGGCGCGTCCCCCTGGGTGAGGGCTGCGAAGACCTCCTCGAGGCCGCCGCCGTCGGTCCCCAGCTCGCGAACCCCGAGCCCAGCGGCCACCAGGTGCGCCGCGAGCGCCTCCCGCGCCGCGTCGACGTCGGCCGCGTCGTCGAACGTGCACAATACACGCGTTACGTCGTCTGCGTCGCCGCGCGGCAAGAGCTCCACCGCACGCACTTCGGAGGCGCTCTTGGCCGCCGCGATCACGTCGTCGGGCGCGCCGCGAACAGTGGCGACCACGCGCCGCGCGCGGCCGCGGCGCGCGACCTCGGCGGTGGGCCCCGACGCGAGCAGTTTGCCGTGACCCAAGACGAGCACGCGATCGCACGAGGCCTCGACCTCGCTGAGAATGTGCGTCGAGAGGAGGACGGCGCAGGTTCTTCCGAGCTCACGAATGGTCGCGCGCACGTCGCGGATCTGGTTCGGATCGAGGCCCGCCGTCGGCTCGTCGAGCACGAGCACGGGCGGCTTGGCCACGAGGACGTCCGCGAACCCGACCCGCTGCCGGTAGCCCTTGGAGAGCCGACCGATGAGGGTGCCGGCCACGTCGTCGACACGCGCGCGCGTCATCGCCTCGTCGACCGCGGCCGCGCGGCCGGCGCGCGGCACGCCTTTGAGCTCGGCGCGATAGGCGAGGTACTCGACGACGCGCATCTCTGGATAGAGCGGCACCGTCTCCGGCATGTAGCCGAGCATCTTCTTGGCCGCGAGTGGCTCCTCCACGACGTCGAAGCCGCCGAGCGTGACCTGCCCCGACGTAGGGGCGAGGAAGCCCGCGATCACGCGCAACGTCGTCGACTTGCCGGCGCCGTTGGGCCCGAGGAAGCCAACGACCTCGCCCGCGCCGACGGAGAACGAGACGCCGTCGACCGCCGTCTTCTGGCCGTAGCGTTTCGTCAGGTCGGAGACGCGGATCACAGGCTCTCTACGGCGCGGCGCGCGCGCTCAGTTGCGGATGCGCCAGTTACCGACGAACGTCTTGCCGACGTCGTCGCAAGTGGGATCGGTGACGATGAGCTCGGGACGACCGCCGCGACAATAGAGGACCGTGTTCTGGCGGAAGACGCGACCGCACGCGATCGCCTCGTCACGGTCCATGCCGTGCACGAGCCACGACGGCTCGCGCCACGTGCCCTCGGGCTCGTCGTCGTAGCCGACGCACGCCTCGACGCGATAGCAGCCGAGGATCAAGAGATCGCGGAGGACGACGTGCCGTGAGTCGTTGACCTTGCGCGGCAGCAGCATCGAGCGCGGATTGTAGGCAGTGAGCACGGCGAACGGCCGACGGAGGAGCTCGGGGAGCGTGGACGCATCGCTGACGACGTCGCCGTCGAGCGAGACGCGGAGCGGGCCGGCCTCGGTCGGCAGCTCGTAGACCGTCGAGAGGTATTGGCGGAGGAGCGTCTGGTCCATCGCGTTCCCATAGCAGAATTTCGGCGTGATCCATCGCGCGGCGTGCGCGCGCGCGCCCGTCAGCCCTCGAAGCGGTAACCGACGCCGCGGACCGTGTGCAGGTACCGCGGCGCGTGCGGGTCGGCCTCGATCTTGGCGCGGAGCTGCTGCATGAAGTTGTCGACGGTGCGTGGCGTGCCGTGGTGGTTCGGCCCCCACACCTCGCGCACGATGGTCTCCCGCGAGAGGACGCGGCCGCGCGCGCGCACGAGGCACAAGAGAATGTCGAACTCGGTGGCCGTCATCTCGACCACTTCCCCGGCGCGACGCACCTGGCGCGCCGACGGATCGATCGTGAAGTCGCCGAACGAGAGCGTCGGCACGCCGCGGTGGGTGGCACCGCGACGCAGCGCCGCGCGCACGCGGGCCAGGAGCTCGGCCAAGCTGAAGGGCTTGGCCACGTAGTCTTCGGCGCCAAGCTCGAGGCCCGTGACCTTGTCCATCTCGGCCGAGCGCGCCGAGAGCACGATGATCGGCATCGTCCGGCCCTCGCGACGGAGCGTATCGAGCACTTCGAAGCCGTTCAGCTTGGGGAGCATGACGTCGAGCACGATGAGGTCCGGGCTCTCGTCGCGTGCGAGGGCCAAGCCGCGCTCGCCATCGTCGGCGGTGACGACGACGTAGCCCTCCTTCTCGAGGTTGATCCGAAGGCCGAGCGCGATGCTCGGATCGTCTTCCACGACGAGGATCGTCTGGCCGCTCGACTCCGGACTGCCCGGGCGGCGCCCCTTCATGCCCTGCATCGACTCGAACTCCTACCCCGAAGCGGGCGGCGCCGAAAGTCGGCGTGGCGCGTCCTTGGGCGCGGCCGGGAGCCGCACGACGAAGGTGCTCCCCTTCCCGCTCGTGCTCTCGACGTCCACCGTTCCGCCGTGCGCGCGGACGGTGTGCTTCACGATGGCGAGCCCCAGACCGCTGCCTTCGCGCGTGCGAGAGAGGCGGTCGTCGATGCGATAGAACTTGTCGAAGATGCGGCGCTGCTCGGGCTTGGGGATGCCCCCGCCGTTGTCGGAGACGCGAATCTCGACTCCACCGAGTGCGCTCGCGACGGCGGCGAGGCGAACCTTGGGCGGCGAGCCGCCGTACTTTTGGGCGTTCGAGAGCAGGTTCAGAAGAACGTCGACCATCGCCGGCCGATCGATGAACACCGGCGGGAGGTCTTCGGCGACGGCGCACTCGAAGTCCATGTCCGCGTAGCGAAGCGGCGAGAAGCCGTCGACCGCCTCCTTCACGAGATCGCCGGCGGTGTCTTCGCGCAAGTCGTAGAGCTTGCGCCCCGCTTCCATACGCCCCCAGTCGAGGAGTCGCTCGATGCGTCGTGAGAGACGCTCGGTCTCTTGGAGAAGCTGATCGACGCACTTGTCGACGGTGGCCTCGTCGTCGCGCGAGCGCGCGAGGGTCTCGGCGAAGAGATGGATGGCCGTGAGCGGCGTGCGAAGCTCGTGGCTGACCTTCGAGACGAAGTCGGCTTGGAGCTCGCTCAGGTTGGCTTGGCGTCGCACGAACACGATGACGAGCACGACGCCGGTGCCGACCGCAGCCACGAAGCTGACGATCAAGATCCCGAAGATGAGGTTGATCCGCGACTCGGCCTCGCCGAGGAACATGAGGAGGATCCCGAGCGCGAGCAGGATCACCGTCGGGATGATGACGAGGTAGACCAGCAGCTGGACGATGCGGCGGTAGCCGAGTCGCTGCAGGTTCCGGGTGCGCTGCTTGTCCACGGCGCGAGTGTACTCGGCGCGCGCTCAGCCGCCGAGGGCGGCGCGCATCGCGGCCAGCGGCGCGGCGACGCCGAGCCAACGCTCGAAGGCGAGCGCGCCCTGCCGGGCGAGCATGCCGAGCCCGCTCGCGGCGGTGAGCCCGCGCGCCTCTGCACGGGCAACGAACGGTGTCACGACTGGCGCGTACACGAGATCGTACGCGACCGTACTATCGGGCACGCTCGACCAATCGACCGCAGCAGCCACGTCGGGTCCGGCCGCTTCGTTCGGCCCGTGCATGCCCGCGCTCGTCGCTTGCACGATGACCGCGAAGTCGTCATCCGGCGCCGCGCGGAGCGCTTCCACGGAGACGACGCCGGCGCCGAGCAAGCTCACGAGAGACGCCGCGCGCTCGGGCGCACGCGCACGGACCACGACCGCGCGCGCTCCGAGCGACCCGAGCGCGAGCACCGCCGCGCGTGCCCCGCCGCCGCCGCCGATGACGAGCGCGCGTGCGCCACGCACGCGTGCACCGAGGTCCGCGAGCTCCGCGGCGAGCGCGGGCACGTCGGTGTTGGTCGCGACGACACGCCCGCCCTCGTCGCGATAGAGCGTGTTCGCCGCTCCGGCCGCGCGCGCGACTTCTTCCGTAGCGTCGGCGAGCGAGAGGGCACGGAGCTTGTGCGGCAGCGTCACGTTGAGCCCATCGATCGTGCGCTCGCGCAACGCCACGACCAGGCCTTCCAGCCCCGCCGCGTCGACGTCGCGCGCCTCGTACGTGTGAGGCAGACCGAGCGCCGCGAACGCGGCCGCGTGCATCGCCGGGCTCCGCGAGTGCGCGACGGGCGAGCCCGCGAGAACGAAGCGACGCGTCCGCTCGCTCACTCGTCGCCCTCGTCGGGCACGTCGGGCTCGGCGAGGAGCGGCGGCGAAGGCTTCACGGCGACCACGTCGGCCACGATGCGTGCCGCGTGCGCGCGGACGAGGATGCGCTCCCCCGGCTTGGCGTCCTTCGCGCTGCGAATCGCGCGTCCCTTGGCGGTCTGCGCGATGGCGTACCCGCGCGCGAGCACCTTGAGCGGGGAGAGCGCGTCGAGACGCGCGGCCGCAGAGTGGAGCCGTCCGCCGCGCGTCTGAAGGAGCTGCTCCATGCGCACGCGAAGGCGATTCGCCACCTGAGCGAGGCGTGCCTTCTCTTGAGTGACGATCAGCAGCGGATGCTGCCGGGCGAGGCGCTGGTCGAGCCGCGCCAGCTCCTCGGCCTCGCGCGCCAGACGACGCCGCAAGACGGCTTCGGCGCGCGCGCGGCGATCGTCGAGCGCTTGCTGGAACGACGCGAGGACGAGCCGTGGATCGCCGAGACGATGCCGTGCCCGATCGAGCTTTCCGCGCGAGTCACGGAGGCGCGAGCGCATCGCGCGCTCGAGACGGGTCTTCAGTTGATCCAAGTGGACGCGCCGACTCGCACGATCGGGCACCACCATTTCGGCGGCCTGCGACGGCGTCGCGGCGCGCGCGTCGGCCGCGAAGTCCGTCAAGCTCACGTCGACCTCGTGCCCCACCGCGCTGACGATCGGAACGCGCGACCGCGCGACGGCGCGCACCACGGCTTCGTCGCTGAAGGGCAGGAGATCCTCGAGCGAGCCGCCGCCGCGCCCGATGATGATCACGTCGACCTCGGCGACGCGCTGGAGCTGCGCGAGCGCACGCACGATCGAAGACGCCGCGCCAGCGCCCTGCACCTGCGCGGACGAGAGGAGGATGCGAGCGCCGCCGCGGCGAAACGCGACCCGCCCGATGTCGTGGATGACCGCGCCGGTGGAGCTCGTGACCACGCCCACGATGCGCGGGTCGGCCGGGAGCTTCCGCTTCTTGGCCGGATCGAAGAGGCCTTCGGCGGAGAGCTTCTCTTTGAGGCGCTCCATCGCCTCGAGGAGCGCGCCGCGTCCCACGGGCTCGACGCGATCGACGACGAACTGAAGTCGACCGCGCGGGGCCCAGAGCGTGGGCTTGCCGCGGAGGCGCACGCGCGCTCCGTCGACGAGGAGCTTCTGCGCGCGCGGCGTGAGCGCCGTGCGGTACATCACCATCTCGACCGAGGCGTCTTCTTTCTCGTCGCGGAGCGAGAAGTAGTGGTGGCCCTTCGGCGCCGGTCGCGCGCCGGTCACTTCGCCTTCGGTCCAGACCGGGAGCGGGAACCCGGACTCGACCGTCTGCTTCAGCGCGCGCGCGAGCTCGCCCACCGTGAGCGCGCGCGGCCTCTCCGGAGGCGGCTCGCGCGAGGGCGGCTGCGAGGGAGGCAGCGGCGGAAAGAGGTCGTCGTCCACGCGGGCAGCCTACCTCGCCGCGGGCGAACCCGGTGAGAGCCAGCGAGCGAGCGAGAGGGTTCGCGCGCCTTTTCGAATGCGTCCCGCCGCAAACGGTGCGGAGCTCCACCCCGCGGAGCGGCCAAAAAATCGGGTTACCGGGGTGGCGCGGAACCTGCACGTCCCCAGGCGTCATGAAACGCATCGTGGTCTTGGGCGGCGGCACCGCCGGCACGATGATGGCCAACCGGCTCGTTCGCGCTCTCCCCGACCGCGAGTGGACCGTGACCGTCATCGACCGCGACGACCGCCACGTCTACCAACCCGGTCTGCTCTTCGTGCCCTTCGGGACGTACGAGCCGGGCGAGCTCGTTCGCCCGCGCCGCCGTCACCTCGACGCCAAGGTCGGCCTCCGCTTGGCCACCGTCGAGCACGTCGACCCGAAGTCGCACGCCGTCGTCCTGAGCAGCGGGGACCGCGTGCACTACGACGTTCTCATCGTCGCGACCGGCAGTCGCATCCGTCCGGAAGAGACGCCGGGGCTCACGGGGCCCGGATGGCGCAAGAGCGCCTTCGACTTCTACACGCTCGATGGAGCCACCGAGCTCCGTGCCGCGCTGGACGCGTTCAAGGGCGGGCGGCTCGTCATCGACGTGGCAGAGATGCCCATCAAGTGCCCGGTTGCTCCGCTCGAGTTCGCCTTCTTGGCGGACGCGTACTTCCGGTCGCGCGGGATTCGGGATCGCGTCGACATCGTTTACGCGACGCCGCTCGAGGGGGCGTTCACCAAGCCGCGCGCCTCGGCGCTCTTGGGGACCATGCTCCAGCACCGCAAGATCGAGGTCGTCGGCGACTTCGCGCTCTCGGAGGTCGACGGTGACAAGCGCGTGGCCAAGTCGTTCGACGGTCGCTCGCTCGCGTACGATCTCTTCGTCACCATCCCCTTGCACGGCGGTGACGAGGCCATCGCGCGCTCCGGCCTCGGTGACGGCGGCGGGTGGTTCCCCACGCACAAACACACGCTCCAGAGCGTCCACTTCCCCGACATCTTCGCCATCGGCGACGCAACGGATCTCCCGGCCTCCAAGGCCGGTGCGGTGGCGCACTTCCAGAGCGACGTGCTCTTCGAGAACGTCATGCGGTTCGTGGCCGGTCGCGCGCCGGAGCCCGCGTTCGATGGTCACGCCAACTGCTTCATCGAGACCGGCGACGGGAAGGCGATGCTGATCGACTTCAACTACGAGACCGAGCCCCTGCCCGGCCGCTTCCCGCTGCCCGGCGTCGGCCCCTTCACGCTGCTCGAGGAGAGCGCCCAGAACCATTGGGGCAAGCTCGCGTTCCGCTGGCTCTATTGGAACGTCCTCCTCGAGGGCAAGCCTCTTCCGATGGACCACCGCATGGTCCTCGCCGGCAAGTGGAGTTGATCATGAAGCCCACCGATCCCGTAGGCACCGCCCGCTTCGACGAAGCGACCGTCCAAGCAAGGCTCGACGCGCTCACGCGCGACGTCGCGTACTTGGTCGAGCGCCAGCGCAAGCAAGAGGAGCTCTTCGCCGAGATGACGCCCATCTTGCGCGAGGTGATGGCGAGCGCCACCGGCAAGCTCGACGCGCTCGAGAAAGACGGCTCGATCGAGTTCGTGCAAGAGCTCGGCAACGTGGCCCGCCAGGTCATGAGGTCTTACACGCCCGACGACGTCCGCGCCTTCGGCGACGCCGTCACGTCGATCCTCGACACCGTCCGCGATTGGACCCAACCGAGCGTCCTCGCCATCGCCGACCAGGCTTCGCGCGCGCTCCAACGCGCCGACGAAGTCGAGCCGCTCGGGATCGTGGGCATGGTGCGCGCGACCAAGAGCGACGACGTGCAGAAAGGCATGGCGGTGATGCTCGACGTCGTCGCGCACCTCGGTCGCGCCGCCGCGGCCGTCGCCAAGGTGCGCGCCACCGACGCTCCCGCGGAGCGACCGCGCGGCCTCGGCGCGCTCGCGGCGCGTGGCATCAAGAAGAGCGAGACGAAGCCGGCCAAGAAGGTGCTCGGCGTCGAGCGTCCGGCCCGACCGACGGCGCGTCCGGCGGCCTGCGCCACGCCGCGCACGACGCCCCCCGAGACCGCCTCCGTCATCGACGGCATCGCCTTCGGCGCCGACGGCCACATGGTCGACCCCAAGGCCTGGAACCGCGCTCTCGCCCCCAAGCTCGCGTCGGCCCTCGGCGTGACGCTCGAAGATGCACACTACAAGCTCATCGACTTCGCGCGGAGCGACTTCGAGGCGACGGGCGTGTCCCCCAACATCCGCCGCATCACCCAGGGCACGGGCCTGTCGACCAAGGACGTGTACGTCCTCTTCCCCAAGGCCCCGGGTCGCACCATCGCCAAGATCGCCGGGCTCCCCAAGCCGGCCGGCTGCCTCTGATCGAAACGGAGACTCGTCATGGACGCCATCGCACAAGTCGAGCGCAAGGTCGCCATCATCTGCTCGCACGGAGGCCTCGACGAGGCCTATCCGAGCTTGATCCTCGCCAACGCAGCGCGGCAGTCGGGCATCTCTGCGTTCGTCTTCTTCACGTTCTGGGGGCTCGACGTCATCACCGAAAAGCGCGTCGATCATCTGCACGTGAACCTCGCGGGAAACGCGAGCTCCGGGATGCCGACCATGCTCGCCGGCCTTCCGGGCATGGAGAGCTTGGCCGGCAAGATGATGAAGAAGCAGATGGACGAGCTCGAGCTCCCGTCGGTGCGCGAGATGCTGCAGATCCTCGAGGAGTCGGGCGCGGAGCTCTACGCCTGCGAGCTCGCGATGAAGATGTTCAAGCGCACGCGCGAGGACCTCGTGAAGGAGGTCAAGGACGTCATCACCGCCGGTGACTTCTACGATCTCGCGGACGGGGCGCAGATCATCTTCACGTGACGGCGTGACACCGTGAAGGCAAGTAGCGGTGTCACGCCGCGAGCTGCCCGGTGTCACCGGGTCGAGGCTCACGAGAGCGCGCGTACGACGGCACTCCGTCGGCGCGCGCTCAGCGCGCTTTGTCCATCTCTGCTTGCAGCGCCGCGTTCTTCGCGCGGATCTCACCCGTGGGGTCCTGCTCCGCGAAATCCGACTGATCGAAGATCTGTCGAATCTCGACCGACACCGGCTCCGACCCGAACTTTCCGAACGGCGCGCGTTTGAGCCACGCGATCGCTTCGTCACGCGACCGGCATTGCCAGATCCAGTAGCCGGCGATGAGCTCCTTGGACTCGGCGAACGGACCGTCGATCACACGTTGGGTCGGCCCGTGGAACACGACGCGCGCGCCCTTCGCCGTCGGGTGAAGCCCGTCGGCCGCGAGCATGACACCGGCCTTCACGAGCTCCTCGTTGTACTTCTGCATCTCGAGGAGCATCTCCGTGGTCGGCATCACGCCCGCCTCGGAGTCCTTGGTCGCGGGCACTATCACCAAAAATCGCATGAGTGTTCCTCCCTGACGCGGCCCCAGTTTGGCCGCTCGTGCGAAGCGACGAACGAGCGACGGCGAGATCGACATCACCCGGTACGAATTTTCGAATTCCGCAATCTCTCCAAATCACGGCCACATTGCCAGATGAGCCGGCTTGGCACACTCGATGACGCCGGGCGCCGCGGACATGGGCGTGCCACGCCGATTTTTCCGATTTGCCCTTGTTGGGGCGTGGCACCGACGCAGCTTATGCGTCGAGGCGCGAAGGCGCCTACGCGCGGCAGCGCCGGAATGCTCGGCCATCTCACGCCCGCGAAACTGAAAGAGTGAAGTGAGGAGGGTTCCAGCCATGCAGCCGCTGGAGATCGTCGGATTGGTGTGTCTTTCGCTCGCCGTCGTCTACGTGCTCGTGGGGATTCGTTACATCCCGAACGATCGCGTGGGCGTCGTCGAGAAGCGGTGGAGCTTGCGCGGCTCGGTCACGCAAGGCCTCATCGCACTTCGGGGCGAAGCCGGCTACCAGCCGGACGTCCTGCGCGGTGGTGTGCATTGGCTCGCGCCGTTGCAGTACGCCGTTCATCGCATGCCGCTGGTGACCATTCCCCAAGGTCGCATCGGCTACGTCTTTGCGCGCGATGGGCGCGCGCTCGCGCCCATGCAGACGCTCGCTTCGAACGCGGAGACGTCGGACTTCCAAGACGTCGCCGCGTTCCTGGACAAGGGCGGCCAGCGCGGCCCGCAGCGCGCGATCCTTCGTGAAGGCACGTACGCCATCAACCTCGCGCAGTTCCTCGTAGTCACCGAGAGTCAGGTGTTCTGTCTCCCGCTCGACCGGGGCGAGGACGTCGCGTTCCGTCAGATGGGTGCCACGCTCCACGAGCGTCACGGCTTCACGCCCATCGTCATCGGCGGCGAGGCGGACTTCGTCGGCATCGTCACGGTGCACGACGGTCCGTCGCTCGCCGACGGCAAGATCATCGCGCCCGTCGTGGGAGACGATCCCAACGATCCCGGCGCGTACCACAACAAGTTCCAGGATCCGGAGCGCTTCCTCGGCGCGGGTGGCATGCGCGGTCGCCAGCTCCAGGTCCTCGTCGACGGCACCTACTTCGTCAATCGCCTCTTCGCCACGGTGGAGCTCGTGCCCAAGACCGTGGTCGAGGTCGGCACCGTGGGCGTCGTCGTCTCGTACACCGGTGAGCTCGGCCTCGATCTCTCCGGCTCGGACTACAAGCACGGTGAGCTCGTCGCCGCCGGCACGCGCGGCGTGTGGAGCGAGCCGCTCCTCCCCGGCAAGTACGCGTTCAACACGTACGCCGGAAAGGTCATCATGGTCCCGACCACCAACTTCATCCTCAAGTGGACGAAGGGCGAGGTCGGCTCCCACCGCTACGACGAGAACCTCGCCGAGGTCTCGCTCATCACCAAGGACGCGTTCGAGCCGTCGCTGCCGCTCTCGGTGGTCGTGCACATCGACTACAAGAAGGCTCCGCTCGTCATCCAGCGCTTCGGCGACGTGAAGCGCTTGGTCGAGCAGACGCTCGACCCGATGGTCGCCGCGTACTTCAAGAACGTCGCCCAGACGCGCACCCTGATCGAGCTCCTCCAGCAGCGGAGCCTGATCCAGGACGTGTCGTCGCGGGAGATGAAGGAGAAGTTTGCACACTACAACCTCGAGCTCGAGGAGGTGCTCATCGGCACGCCGGCGTCCACCAAGGGCGACGGTGCCATCGAGAGCATCCTCGTGCAGCTCCGCGCGCGGCAGATCGCCGAGGAGCAAATCGAGACCTACGCGCGCCAGGAGCGCGCCGCGGCCAAGGAGCGCGAGCTCCGCGAAGCCGAGGCCCGCGCCAAGCAACAGACGCGCATCACCGAGAGCGAGCTCGCGATCCAAGTCGAGGCCAACCAAGGCCGCGCCTCGTATCAGCGCTCGCTCCAGGAGGCCGAGCAGATGAAGGCCCTCGCCGACGCCAAGGCCGCGCAGATTCGCTATCTGGCCGAGGCCGAGGCCGAGAAGGAGGCGCGCGTCGGCATCGCGCGCGCCGTCGCCATCGACGAGCAGGTCCGCGCGTACGGCGGCCCCAAGCTCCAGGTGGTGCAAGAGGTCATGTCGCGCTTCGCCCAGGCCATCTCCGAGGCGAAGGTCGACGTGGTCCCGCGCGTCGTCGTCGGCGGTGCCGCGGGGAACGGCAGCGGCGCCGCGCAAGGCTCGAGCTTGATGGAAGGGCTCCTCGCGGTGCTCCTCTCCGACAAGCTCGACGGCCTCGGCGGCTCGACCGCCGAGCGTGCGCCGTCTCGCCCCGAGGCCGAGGTCATGAAGGCTCAGCTGAGGGACGCGATGAAGCGCACGAACGGCACGGCGTAGTCACACGCTTTCGCGACACGGCGGCCCCTCGCCGGAGGGGCCGCCTCCATTCGCGCGTCGACACCGGGCGCGCTCACATTGCGTGCACGGTCGGAGCGTCGCGGCGGTGTTTGCGAGTGAGGACGCGTGCGAGTCTTCAGTGGTCGAACCCCAGCGACCTGGGATAGAGCTGCAATGGCGCGGCATTCGCCACTACGGCGACGAGCGGGGCGACATCGCCCCCATTTGCCGGCGCCAGGGGAGAGAACCATGCAAGTGCGCAACCTCATCGTCGGACTCGGATCGTTTGTCTTCATCGGGGCGCTCATCGCCTGTTCCAGCTCGAGCGACAGCTCGAGCGGCAGCTCGGGCGCCGTCACCTGCCCCAAGGTCGGCGACAAGGCGTGCCCGAACGATCCGCCCGCGACGCAGGCGGTTGTGGACCTCTGCAACAAGTGCAGCGGACAGGCGAGCACCTTCGCCAAGTGCCAGGGCACCTCGGGGTCCTCGGGCTCCGCGACCTGCGACGCGAGCGGCAAGTCGTCGTCGACCGGCGCCTCCAGCAGCGCGCAGGTGAAGCAGGAGTGCAACCAGGCCTTCTCGGACTACTTCAACTGCATCCTCGGAGGCTCGGGCGTCAACCTGGACGGCGGCACGGGCGGCTGACGGCGAAGCTCGGCGTGCGCGGAGACGACGACCGCCGCGCACGCCGATGGCAACCAAGCGCCATGCGCTTCGTGTGACGAGGGGAACCGACGTGCGCAGACCGAGCTTTGGAGGTGCGTGGATGGCGCGACGCGTCGTGCTCACGTTCGGCGCCTCGCTCGGAGCGGCGACGCTCTGGGGCTGCCAGCTCCTTCTCTCCTTTTCTGACGGTGCGAGCGGTTCCGTCGCCGCGGACGCAGCCGCGTCGGACAGTGGCGTGGACGGCGCCGTCGACGCGCCCGTGAACGATCCCTTCGTCAGCCACGACGGTTCGGCGGCGTGGGTCGCAGTGAGCCCCTCGTCCATCTATTGGCTGTCGATCAAAGGGGCGGCGATCAAGCGCGTCTCGAAGACGAGCCGCGCGGAGAACACCGTGGTGACGCGACCCGGGCAGACGGTCAGCGACCTGATCGCGTCAAGCGGCGACGATCTCTTTTGGATCGAGACCGGCCCGGACGAGGACGCTCGTACTTCGTGCCGCATCATGGGGCTCTTTCACGGGGCGTCGACGCCCTCGGTACTCTACTCGCCGACCAAGAGCACCGACCTCAAGCACCTGAGCTTCGGGAAGAAAGAGCTCTTCGCCGTGAGTCTCAACCAGTTCGTGCGCGTCGACTTGGGTCCGCCCCTCAGCAGCTCCGCGGGCGAGATCGGACTCACGACGGACGGTCTCGGCAACTACGGTTCTGATGTATTCTACACATACGTAAGCGCGACCCCAGGCAGGAACGAGATCGTTGCGCTGGGGAACCCCAATCGCCTCCTCGTGAACGAGCTTTACGTGGCGCGTGAGCTCGCGGTCGACGACACGCGCGTGTACTTCGTCCAGGGGACCCCCGATGCGAGCACGAGCCGGATTTCGGCGGTGGACAGGAACGCGAATGGCGTGAGCGGCGATAGCGTGCCGACGTTGGCGTCCGGGGAGCAGAATCCAATCGCCTTGGCGATCTACCGCCCGGGACTGAATGCCTCGGAGATCGTGTGGGCCAACGCCGAAACCGGCGCCATCCGGGAGCTCGTCCTGGGAGCAGACGGCGGCGCCGAGACGGTCGCCACCGCGAGGCAGCCGAACCGCGTGGCGACCGACGACGACGGCATCTACTGGAGCAGCTCCGACGGCGTCACGTGGCTGCCGCGCCCCGGGCGCTGAACGCAGCGGCGAGCGGAGCGGCCGTCGTGGCGAAGGCCAACTCGTGCATCGGAGATCGCACCGCGCTCGTTCGAGCGACGCAATCGAGCTCAGCGGCCGCCGAGCGGGCGGGGGCACTGGGCGGCGAGGACCTTCGCCCCTTCGTCGCGCGAGGCGACCGGCACCACGAGCCGCGCCGTGGCGCTCGCTCGAGGCGCGCTCTCCAGGCAAAGCGCCGCCGAGGGGGATGGCGCGCCCGGCACCGACGCGATGACGGCGAAGTCGCCAGGGGTGATGGGCGCCCCGGCGAGGCGACAGCCGTGTCCGCCCTCGTGAACGAGAGCCTCGCCACCGCTCAGGAGGCACGGCTCGATGAGCTTCCACGTGACGTGCGCGCCGCCCAGATTCGTACACTCTTCATCGACGCTGGCGGCGAAGTAGAGACCGACCGATTCGGGCGGGAACCGGGAGAGGTCTGCCGCACCGAGCCCATCGATCAGGCCACACGCGTTCGGCTTGCCCGTGACCGGTCGCGTCGTGGAAGCGTCGTTCGCGGTGACCGTGAATGGAGACCCGGCGTCACGGGGAGATGCGTCAGCGGCGGCTGCATCGGGCGAAGACTGGTCACCGCCGTCGAGGACGACGCCACCACAGGACAGCGCGCACACGGCAGCGAGAGAAAGCGAGGCACGCCACATACGGCGACTCTAGCACCGCACGCCGAGCCGGGCCGATCGTCGCTATGCTGCTCGCGTGTCCGCGCAGAGGTCCACGGCGTTCCGCGTACGCGTGACGATCCTCCTCGCCGTCCTCATCGGCGTGATCACCTACGCCATCCGCGACGTTCGTCATCGACGCGCCCGCAACGACTGGGACCACACGCTCGAGATCGCGCTCGTAGTGTTGACCCTCGGTCACGTGGACCCCGCCGCCACGGATGCGCTCCGCACCCGCGCCGAGATGCTCGCAGCGCGGCTCCACGAGGAGCGTGGTCGCTATCGCGCCGGCGCGCCGCGCCCCTTCGCGTTCCGCGTCTACGGTCCAGTACCTATCGCCGCTCCGCCACCGGAGCCTGCGAGCGACGGCATCGGCGATCTCGCCCGCTTCGCGTGGGAGAAACACGAGTACCTCGCTGACGTCGATGCACGCGCATCCATCGACGTGGGCGCCCACGACGTGCGCGTCTACGTCGTCGCAACACCGGCCAAGGCCACCGAGCGCGCGTTCGTCGAGGGCTTGAGCGAAGACGGCGGGAGCGTGGGGTTCGTGAAGGTGGAGCTCGACCTCACGATGGTCGACTTCGCGCTCTCGGTCGCGGCCCACGAGCTCTTCCACACGCTCGGTGCGACCGACAAGTACGACGCGCAAGGACGCACCAAGGTCCCCGAAGGTCTCGCGGAGCCGGGCTCACGCGCCGCGACCGCGCAGCGCTACGTCGAGATCATGGCGCGCGGACGGCCGGTGGCCCGAGGACGCGAAGTCTTGCTCGACTCGCTGGACGAGCTGGCGGTTGGCCCCTCGACCGCGGCCGAGATCAAGTGGTCGCCCTGATCACCGTCCGCCGGCGGGACGCGGACAGGAGCGCTCGAGCGCGGCGCGCCCCGCGCCCTCGGACGCCATGGGAACCACCACGCGCGCGACGGCGGGCGTGACGGGCGTAGCGTCGAGGCAGGCGCCGCTCGGCACGCGCGGAGAAACGGGGATCGACGCCACGACGGCGTACTGGCCGGGGGCTGGGCGTGGAGAGACGATGCATCCGTGGCCGCCGCTGTGGACGAGGGGCGCAGGCTTGCTGGTGGCGCACCCGTCGACGAGCTTCCACGTGAGGTGGGCCCCACCAAGACCCGTGCACTCTTCATCGATCGTGGCGAGCACGTAGAGTCCGACCGCCCCGATCGGGAACGTCGCGAGCGCGTCGATGCCGAGCTCGGGCACGACGCCGCACGCGTCGACGTTCGCGCCCGGTGCGAGCGCCGCCGGCATCATCACGGCCGCTACCACCGATGCGTCGGTTGCGACGCCGCCGTTCGGGCTCGGCGATCGTCCACACGCAGTCGTCGCGCCGATCGCGAAGACGAGCGCGAGGTCACGTGCAACCGTTCCCTCGCATGATGCGCTCATGGGCGAGACGGTAGCATTGCCGTCCGCGCCGCGCGCGACCCGGTGCCGCGTCGGCGCTTTGTGAGCTCGAAGACGTCGACCGTCCACTTTAGACGCGTCTGGGTCGCCGCCGGCCGGGCTCGGACCGGTGCACCCTTCAGAATGCACTGTTCATGATGGCCGCCGATCCCATGTACGCAGGGTCGCTTCCCGCGGAGGGCTGCGCGCCGTTGTGGCTCACGCCGTCTTGGCCAACCCCCGCGGCTCCCGCAAGGACCACGCTCGGGCAGGAGAAGGTGCCGGCTTGCATGACGACCCGACCGCCGCCGCCGCCGCCACCCGGCCCGGCGCCGATGTTGTTCGGTCCGTTGGAGGCACCACCGTTTCCGCCGCTTGCTTCCACGCTCCCGCACGCGAGCGCGCCGGAGACCCGGAGCTGAATCGTTCCGCCCGCGCCGCCGCCTCCTCCGCCCGCGTTTCCGCTCGAATCCCCCCACGCTTGCGCGGAGCTCTCGCCGTTCGCGCGCACGAAGCCGGAGCCTCCGAACGCGGCTGCGCGAATGAGAATGATGCCGCCGCCGCGTCCGCCTGCTGTCCCTCCCGCTGCGCCGCCCTGGCCTGCACCACCACCGCCGCCGAGCGAGAGACGCTTGACGGGATCGAAGGTGAGAGACACTCCCCCGCGTCCACCGCGATCGTTGCCGTCGGTGGATCCGCCTTTGCCACCGGGACCACCGTTGCCACCCCCACCGCCGCCGGCCTGCGAGCAGTTGCCGCCACCGGCGCCGTTCGCGATGTTTCCGTAACCGCCGATCGCGTCGCCGAAGCTGCTCGTGACGAGCCCTTCTCCCTTTTGACCGCCGGACGGTGGCGCGAGATCAAGCGCCGTGCACGGCGCCGTTCCGCCGCGCTTGAACACTCCACCACGAAATCCGGTCGCACTGACGTCGATGCCGCCCACGTTGGAGACGGTGCCCGACGCGAAGAACGCGAGAACGCCGCCGACGCGCCCGTCCCAAGCTTGCGCGGTCAAGCTCGCGCCAGCGGGGATGTTCACGTCGGTGTACTCGGGAACCGTGACGACCTGCGCGCCCGAGCCGGACACGGGATTCGTCAGACCGGACGAGAGGAGTAGCTGCGAGCCCGCGAGGCCCGACACCCTCGCGAGCTCCCATCGGCCCAAGGCGCCGGCCTCGAGATCGATCGTCGTCGCATCGCCCGAGGCCGGTCCCGGCGAGAGACCGGCGCTCTGTACGACGAGCACGAGATCGCCGGTCACGAAACCGCTCGCGTTCGTGACGTTGATCATCGTGGCGCCGGCGGCCGCAGCGGTCGCGACGGCTGCGTAGGCGTTGATCACCTTCTTCGTCGCGTCCACCGTGAGCGCTCCGCGATGTCCATCGCCGAGCTTGGTCGACAAGACCGCCCCATCGCCCTCGACGTTCGCGTCGGTTCCGTCCGCCGTCGGCGCGTCCGATCCGCCCTCGCCACCGTTGCCGCCGCCGTCCGAATCGGTCGAAGACCCGGCTTCGCCGCCCGCGGCGATACCGCCACCATCGAGGCCGTCAGCGGGCAGCTGAATCGTCAGGCATCCGCCAAAGCCAAACGCGGCCGCCACGAGCGCGACGCCATACCCAATCGAGGATGTCGAAGTTCTTCGCATGCCTTATGGGGAGCCATCGTCCACGCACTCGAGCTTGAAGTGCTTTCGACCCGCCGCATCGAGCGTGTACGGCGGGGTGCATCCACCACGATCCTTGGCGGCAGGCGTCGGCGTCGCGCGCGTCGTGGGAGCAGCCACGGTCGCCGTCCGGACGACGGGCTTCGGAGTCGCGCTGGCGCGCGGTGCCGTCGGCGTAGACTCGAGGCTCGCCACTGGCGTCGATTCGATCGGAAGCACGACGGTAGGTAGAACGGGTTCGGTCGTGGCCGAGACAGGAGGCGCGACCGGTGGCGGTGTGTGCGCGACGGTCGGCAGACTGGGCCGCGCCACGAGCCCCGCGACGAGGCCGAGCAGGACCGCGACGCCGACCACGGCCGCCACGACGAGGCGCCGGCTTTCGCGCGGCGCGCCCGGAACGACCTCGCGCGACAAGGAAGAGCGCGTCTCGCCGCCAAGATCGGGGCTCGATCCCGCCCGTGATGGGGTGTGCGCGGCCACGCCGCGGCCCGACGGCGGCGCAGGCTCGGCACGCGACGCGTTTGCGACGGGTGACGGGGTCATCACGGTCGCCGCCGCCTCCGCGGCGGCTGCACCATCGGCCGGCGGATCGGAGCGCGGGCGCATGTCGACGAGGCCGCTCTCGATCTCCGCGATCATCGACGATCGCTTCTCCAGCACCACCCCGGACACGCGTTTCACGAGCGTGGCGACTTCGGACGGTGCGGCGATGCCGCTCGCCTCGAGCGCGAGCGCCATCTCCTCGGCGCTTTGATAACGACGACCAGGGCTCCGCTCGAGGCCCTTCATCACGATCGCGTCGAGCGCTTCGGGGACCTCGGGCACGATCGACCGCGGCGAGCGGATCCGTCCCTCGAGGACCTTCGCGAGCAAGAGCGCGTCGTTCTCAGCGGAGAAGAGTCGCTCGCCCACGAGCGTCTCCCAGAGCACGACCGCCGCGCCGTAGATGTCCCACTGGCGCGTGGGGTCCTCCATTTGAAACACCTCCGGCGCCATGTACGCGAGCTTGCCCTTGATGGTGCTCTCTCGCGTCTGGTACGCACGGTTCGCGGCCTTCGCGACCCCGAAGTCGAGCACGCGCGGCACACCGTCGGCGCCGACCAGAATGTTCTGCGGCGAGATGTCGCGGTGCACGAGGTGAAGCGGCCGACCGTCCCGCCCCTTGGCCTCGTGCGCGGCGTGCAAACCGTGCAGCGCCCCAGCCATGATGGCGGCCGCCACGCGCGGCCCACAGCGCTCGTTCAGCGCTTTGAGCCCACGGGCGAGCCGAGAAAGCGGCTCGCCCTGCACATACTCCATCACGAGCATCAGCTCGCCGCCCGTCGCCACCACGTCGAGCGTCGAGACGACGTTCGTGTGCTGGATGCGCGCTGCGAGGCGTGCCTCGTCCAGGAACATCGTGACGAATTCGGGATCCTTCGAGAACTGAGGATGCAGTCGCTTCACGGCGACCGTCTTGGTGAAGCCGCCGACCCCCGAGAGGCGGCCGATGTGAACGGTCGCCATGCCTCCGGCCGCGATCTCTCCGTACACGGAGTAACGGCCGACGACCTTCGGAACGTTCTCGTTCACACCAATGAACCTACAACAGTCTTACGCCCACAAGAATGTAGGGTACACACGACAGTGTGCGCCTCGAGCGGACCGAGACGTGGCGGAGCACGTCCGCGCTGGTTCTCGTACCCGCGGTTGCGTGCTGCCGGATTCCCTCGGACTCTGGCACGATGGTCATACGTGAAACGCTCCCCTTCGCGAGTGCTCGGGCCGCTGGCACTTCTCTCGGCCTTCACCGTGACCGTTCCCGCGAGCGCGGACACGAAGGCGTGCGTCGAAGCCTCGGACAAGGGTCAGGCGCTCCGTGACGACGGCAAGCTCCGACCGTCGCGCGAGGAGTTCCTCAAGTGCGCGGCGCCGCAATGTCCGTCGGTCGTGCGCAACGAGTGCTCACGGTGGGTCGCCGAAGTCGACGCGCGGATCCCCACCGTCGTGTTCGGCGTTCACGATCCACGAGGCAACGACATCGGCGTCGTGAAGATCGCGATGGACGGCGTGGAGATTGCCAACCGCGCCGATGGTCGCGCCGTGTCCGTCGACCCCGGCGAGCACAAGTTCAAGTTCGACGCGGCGGAGGGCCAGGTAGAGCGAAGCTTCGTCGTTCGAGAAGGAGAGAAGGCGCGGGTGCTCTCGGTAACACTCCAAGCACCGCGCAGCGAGGCGACGCAGACGGCGTCGATCGTGCCACCGGTCGTCAACGCACCGCCACCCGACACCACCCAACGAGCATCGTCGGTCCCAACCGGGACCTTCATCTTCGGTGGGCTCAGCCTCGTGGCGTTCGCGGGCTTCGGGTACTTCTGGGTATCGGCCGTCGATGAGGCGAAGAACCTCCGCGACACATGCACGCCGAACTGCGCGACGGCCGACACGAGCCCCGCGATGACCAAGGCGCTCATCGCGGACGTCTCGCTCGGCGTCGGCATCGCGTCGGCCCTCACCGCGGCGGGCTTCTATGTCTTCGGGCGAAGCGACAGCGCCGATCGCCCGAAAGCGAGCCTCGACGTGAGCCCCGTCGCGGGCGGCGCCACGATGCGCGTTCTCGGCACGTTCTGAGTCAAGGCTCGCGACCTTCGCGAGCGACGCCGCGGGCCTCCGCGATGAGGCGACGGAGGGCATAGGCCAAGTGGGACGTGTCGCTGACACCGACGTTGAACGAGACGTCCGGCATCTCGGTCATCATTCCGCCGATCGCGTCATAGACCGCGCGCGGTGAAGCGGTCTCCACTCGAATCGCGACGCCCTGCCGCCATGTCGGGCCCGACTCGCACGCGAGCGTGAACGTTTCGCTGCCGAGCGCGGCGCGAAGCCGCGGCTCGAGCGCGCGGCGCACGTCGTCGGCCTGCACGATCTCCGGCGCGGGGGCGCGCTTGCCCTTCGTGCGCGGCGGCGCGTCGCGCCAGAGCTGCGCGTGCACGTTGACCCGCGTCGCGAGGAGAGGAAGGACGGAGGCGCCCGCGCGGTGACCGAGCACGGCGAGGCGTCGCCTCGCGGGCATGCCTTCCGCGACGACGGCGTTCGCGACGCGCGTCGCAGGCACATCGTCGCCTATCGCTCGCACGAAGTCGGTCGCGCGCGTGACGCGCTCTTCGGGCGTCGGCGCCCAGAACGAGAACGCCATCCGTGGAGTTTCGCCGACGGGGTTCGAGAGCCGCTGCGCCTCGTGCGTGAGCGCCGCCGCGTCCACGGTGCCGTCGAAGAGCTCGAATGCGACGACCTCGTCGTGCGCGATCGCGCGGATTCGGTCGACGGTTTCAGCGATCGACTCCCCCGCAGGGACCGCACCCAAGACGAGATCGCCGTGGCGTAGAACGACGGCGCCCTCCGCGAGCGCATCCTTCTTGTTGAAGCCAGCGTAGAGCTCGTCGACATCGCGCCGCTGCACGCGCGCCACGAAGAGCAGCGTCGGTTGCTCGTGGAGGTGAATGCCGCCCCCGAGCACCTCACCGCCGCGCTTCCAAGCGAGCGCGCGAAGCTCGGGAAACGCATCGTCGGCTGCGTAGCCGGAGGCGAAGACCGCCCTCCCCGCGGAGAGGAGCTGCTGCGGCGCCTCGGCGTCCTCGAGCGCTGGTGTGTCCACACGCTCTCGGGCGAAGAGCTCGCGCCACGCCGCGGAGTACTCGGCGTCCGGAACGTAGCCGGGCAGGAGCTCGGCCAGGTAGGCGTCGGCGTCGGCCACGGTCGCGAAGCGCGCGACCATGATGCACTCGCCGCTGTTGTTGCCGGAGAACGAGCGCCACACACGAACGCTCGTGCCACCCGGAGGAACACCGTCCTCGATGGCGCGAGGCGCACCGGCGCGCGCGCACCCATCACGCGACGACGGCCGAAGGAGCTCGGCGCGGCGCTCTCTCCAGATGCGCAGCACGTCGTCAGCGCTCGCGATCGGAAGTGACGCATCCTGGAAGGAGCAGCTCTGAACGCGGCGGTCGGGCGTGATCGAAATGAAGTCGACGCCCGCGCCGCAGTCTCCGCTGTCGTCCGCGCCCGCGAAGAGGCGCGGCACGGAGACGCGAGAGCCGAGGCACACCGAGAGCCGCACCGCGAGCGGACTCGCCTCGATGATGCGCGCCAAGGCCTCCTCGCCGGCCGACGAGAGCGGGCGTCCTGCGCCCACGAACGACAAGAGCGACACATCACGCGCGCCGAGCGCCGCGAGCTCTTCGAGCTTCCCCGGCAGGGTCGACAGCGCGGCGTCGTCGACGAGAACGTTGGCGCCCCATCGCTGCCCGACCCGAGACAAGGTCAGGCCCGCCGCGCGCCAATCGACCGGGTTGGGGGCGTCGTCGGCGTCGTAGATCGAGAGACGCACGATCCCGAACGCTCCGGCGAGGGACGGCCAGTCGACGCCCCCCAGCAAGGACCCGTTGGTGGTGACGTGAACGGCGAGCGGCGTCGTGTCTTTGAGCCGAGCGACGAGCTCCGCGAAACCGCGGAACACGAAGGGCTCCCCGCCGCCGAACGCGACCTCGAGCGTTCCCGCCGCGGCCAGCCCGGAGAGGACCGCATGCGCCGACTCGACGGTCCACTCGCTTTCTCGGCCGACGTCACGCGAACAGAACTCGCACGCGAGGTTGCAGCGATTCGTGATGCCGAACATGACGACGCGCGGCGCACGACGGCGAAGGCCCCGCGTCCTCTCGCTCTCGACGCGAACGTGCGTTCCGGTCGCTGGCTGGAAGAACAGCGCCGCCCCGTCCAGCGGATGCTCGCGAAAGCGATGGAGGTCCACGCCGCGAGCGTATGACGGAGCCGGGGTCTCGCGCGTCGCGAGAAAAAGCGCCGCCGCCCCTGGCCAACATTCAACCGATCGCTATAATACTTACTGGTTGAACATGACCCAAGCCGATCCGCTCAGCGCCACGCTGTTCGCGCTCGCCGATCCCACACGGCGGAGCATCCTCGCGCGCCTCGGTGACGGCGACGCCACGGTGAACGAGCTCGCCGCGCCCCACGACATGACGCTCGCCGCCGTGTCGAAGCACATCAAGGTCCTCGAGAACGCCCACCTCGTCTCGCGCGGACGAGACGGACAGTTTCGGCCCTGCCACCTGGAAGCCGCACCGCTGCGCGACGTCGCCGCGTGGCTCGAGGCGTACCGGCAGTTTTGGGACCGCAGCCTCGATCGCCTCGCCGAGGTCTTGAAAGAGCTCTCGCCCCCCTCCCCTCCGCGCCCCGCGCCGCGCGCGCGACGCCGCACCTCGCACCGAAAGAAGAAGCCATGAAGTCCATCGTCGACACCAAGTCCGAGAGCTCCATCATCATGACGCGCGTCTTCGAAGCGCCGCGTGAAACGGTGTGGGCCGTGCTCACCGATCCGAAGCACGTGCGCGTCTGGTACGGCGGACACGGCTTCGAGAACCCGGTCTGCGAGATGGACGTTCGTCCGGGCGGCCGCTGGCGCCACGTGATGCGAACCCCCGACGGCTCCGAGCATCCGAGCGAATTCGTGTTCGTCGACGTGATTCGCCCCGAGAAGCTCTCCTGGCGCGACGCGTCTCCGCGACCGGGCGTCCACCCGTCGCCGCTCGTCGTCATCACGCTCGAGGAGGCGGGGGCCAAGCAAACGCGTTGGACCATGGTGGCGCGCTTCGAGACCGCCGCCGATCGCGCGGGCGCGATGCAGTTCGGCTTCACCACCGTCCTCGATCAGGGCTGCGACAAGCTCGAGGCGATCCTCCGCGCCGCCGCCACCTGAGGCGACGACTCGTCAGTCGCAGATCAGCTGGCTCGCGCACTTCCCGTCGGCCGCGCGCGCACAGACGCGCTTCGCTTTCTCGGGGTGACCGTCACAGACCATGGGGCCCATGCACTTCTGTTTCGTCTCGTCGCACGGCGGGCACTCCTCGTGTGCACAGGGCGGGAGGGCCGCTGCCCCGGCCGTGCCCGTCGCCACGGGCGCAGCGCTCGCGTCGGGCGACGGCGCGGCGCCGCACGCGGCAGTGAGGACGAGACCGACGAGCAACGTCACGTTCGTTCGAAAGATCATGATGGGCACCTCGTGAGTCCGAAGAACGGCCTTCACTCGCCAGCCTTACACCGAAACACGCGCCCACCTCGACCGCCGGCGCTCGCGGGGGCGCACCCGAGCGTGACGACGGGCGCCGGTCCGCCGTAAGCTCTCCCCGATGACCACGCTCGCAGTCGACGGGAAGCGCCTCTGGCAATCGCTCATGGACCTCGCCGCGATCGGCGCCACGCCCAAAGGCGGCGTCTGTCGCCTCGCGCTCACCGACCTCGATCGCCAAGGCCGCGACCTCGTGGTCGGCTGGGCCAAGGCCGCGGGCCTCTCGATCACCGTCGATCGCATCGGCAACGTGTTCATGCGCCGCCCCGGCAAAAACCCCGCGCTCCCGCCGATCGCGTGCGGTAGCCACATCGACACCCAGCCGACCGGCGGCAAGTTCGACGGCAACTACGGGGTGCTCGCTGGCCTCGAGGTCGTGCGCACGCTGAACGATCACAAGGTCGAGACCGAGGCACCAATCGAGGTCGTCTTCTGGACCAACGAAGAGGGCTCGCGCTTCGTCCCCGTCATGATGGGCTCGGGCGTGTTCGCCGGCGCCTTCTCGCTCGAGTCCGTCTACGCCGCCAAGGACGTCGACGGGAAGACCGTGAAGGACGAGCTCACGCGCATCGGCTACGTGGGCGACGAAGAGCCCGGCAAGCACCCGCTCGGCGCGTACTTCGAGGCGCACATCGAGCAGGGGCCGGTGCTCGAGGACGCCGGCATCACCATCGGCGTCGTCACGGGCGTCCTCGGCCTCCGCTGGTACGACTGCGTCGTCGAGGGCATGGAGGCCCACGCCGGCCCGACGCCGATGGCGCTCCGTAAGGACGCGCTCCAGATCGCGACCCGCATCATGCAAGAGACCGTCGCCATCGCGCATCGGTACCCGCCCTACGGACGCGGCACGGTGGGCTTCGTGCAGTGCTTCCCCAACAGCCGCAACGTCATCCCCGGCCGCGTGAAGTTCTCGATCGATCTCCGCAACGTCGACAGCGAGCGCCTCGACAAGATGGACGCCGAGATCCGCGCGTTCGTGGAGAAGACCGCCAAAGAGTCGGGGCTCAAGATCTCGATCGAGCAGGTGTCGTATTTCCCGCCCTGCCCGTTCGAGAAAGGCTGCGTCGACGCGGTCGAGTCGGGCGCCAAGAAGCTCGGCTACTCGTACATGAACGCGGTCTCGGGCGCCGGCCACGACGCGGTCTACATGGCGCGCCTGGCCCCGGCCGGTATGATCTTCGTCCCGTGCAAGGACGGCATCAGCCACAACGAGATCGAGGACGCCAAGCCCGAGCACCTCGAGGCCGGGTGCAACGTCCTCCTCCACGCGATGCTCGACCGCGCGCGCCGCGCCTGAGCGCACTCTTCGTGGCGCAGCGTCACCGCCGCGGGTCGGGTCCGAAGCGATTCGGTCCCGCGGTGCCGGGAAGGCAGAAGATCTCGACGAACGCCCAAAGCGCGATGACGCCGCTTGCGAAAGTCGCGGCGGTGGCGAGCACGCTCTCGGCCGCGCGCCAGGCGACAGCATCCATGAGGAGCGGGAGCCCGTAGAAGAAGACGACGTACAGGCCCGACTTGTCGCGGTCGTGCAGCCGCCGCGCGATCACCGTCATCTGCACGCCGACGAGCACGACCACGAGCACGACCATGGCCGCGAAGGCCAGGAACCCCGGCACCACGACGCTCACGAGCATCGCGGCCCCGAAGCCGACGACGCCGAGCACGAAGCTCTTCGCCCACAGCTCCCCGCGCGTGGCGCGGCCCTCGAGAATGCTGGCCACCTGCCCTCTCCTCTCTCTCGAAGCTGGGCATCGAGGCCAGGCCGCGCAACGCCACGGACCGCGAATTCACACGGTGTTCACACGGCCGATCACTCGCCGGTGTCGTCGGAAAACGGATCGGTCGCGAAGATGCCGCGCTTCTTGCGCGCGTCCTTCATCGTCTGCTTGATGAAGTCTTTGTGGATGTCGAGGCGCGTCACGAGGCCGAAGTTCGGCTGACCGTTCGCGTCCCAGGTGCCGGCCGAGGTGACGCCAATCACGCTCGGGAAGAGATGGAAGAGGCGCTGATCGAAGACGCCCGAGCCCGAGTCACCGCTCGTGACCGAAGCGCCGATGACGAAGTACGACGGCGGCGCCTTGAACATGTTGGTGGGCGGCGACGAGTAGTCGACGACGTCGCAGCCTGCGGCCGAGCTCGACGCGCAGACGAACGGCACGTGCTCGAGGACGCGACGCATGAGATCGCCGTCGACTTTGGTCTCGACGCCAGTGCTCAAGTCGAGCGAGTCGGCGATGACGCCGCGACCGACGATCGCGACCTCGCTCGGCGTGCTCTTCGACACGTCGCGACCGAGCGACATGCGCACCGGGAACGCCTCGGACCACGGGATCGAGCCGTCGAGGACGAGGAGCGCGATGTCGTCTTGGCAGAGCTTGTTGCCGGGCACGTGGATCTCGCTGACCGCAGTCCAGCTCGGGGTGCCGACGACCACCGAGTCGGCGGTGGTGACGCGCACCGTGGCGCTCGTGAGCGGCTTCCCGTTGAACGTGCTGTCGCACCACGCCTCGGCGTAGTCGATACCGTAGACGCAGTGCTGCGCCGTGAGGACGACGTTGGGCGCGACGAGCGTGCCCGAGCAGCGCTTCTTGGTGCACGTGCCGGTGTCGCCACCGGAGAGCGGCCCCGAGCAGATGCCGACGTCCCATTTGTGATGAGCGTCGACGGGTGCGCCCAGCAAATCGGAGCGCGCCTCGCCCAGCGTGCCGTCGGCGTCCGGGGTGGCGGAAGAGCAGCCACACGCGAGCGCGGCGAGGATCGAGAAGGAGAGCGCGGGGAATAGGGAGGGAACGAGCTTCATGGCGGGAGTCTCCGGGCCGACTGCGTTTCGGCGTGCGGACTCCTCCCACCTCCCGCCGTGATACGAAAGCCGTGCACCGCTAAACGCACCGTGAAAGCGGGCGTCGCGAGGGGGCACTCATGGGAGAAATGCGGATTCAGACGTCCCTTTGGAGCCTCGTGCTCCTCGCGCTCGGCCCCAGCAGCGCCTGTCGGAGCGCGTCGACGACTGAGCCCCAGCCCGCACCACCGCGGAGCGCGGCGCCGTCCACGACCGCACGCGAGCCCGCGCCGACGATCGCGACGCCGGACGCGGGTCATGCGGGGGCCTGTCGCTGTCCGATCCTCGAATGGTCCGATGGCCCCGCGCTCGGACCGTGGAGACGAGTTTCGATCGACGCCGAGTGTCACGTGACGACGGAGTCGTATGTCACCGCATCACCGCTCAAGTGCACGGCGACCCTGGCTTGCGAGGGCGAGCGCGGCGCGCGACGCCTGCTTGCGTTGGCCAGCGATCCCGAGGTGAACGGCGCCTTCGGCCGAACGGCCGACTTCGGCGCACGAAGCGCCGTCGCCCTCGATGGCCGGGCGATCACCGTCCACCGCGGCAAGGAGAGCTACGCGGTCAGCGCCATCTGCGGGAACGGTCCGTGCGCGGGCGCACCTGCCACGGTGCTCGACCTCGCGGGCTTCTTCGAACCCGGCGTGCGCCTCCCCGATGGAGGCCCACGCCCGGAGCCGCCCCTCACCGGGGAACGATGCCCGCGCTGACGTGACGGCCTGCGCAGGCCGACGCGTCACTTGTTGGCGGCGAGGATCTTCGCGGCCGTGTCGAGGCCCGAGCAGAGCGCGCCTTCCATGAAGCCCTGCTGGTTGTAGAACGAGTCGCAGTGCTCGCCGGCGAAGTAGAGGTTGCCGACAGCTTTGCCTTCGTTGCCGGCGATCGACGTGAACTGGCCCGGCCGGTAGCAGGTGTAGCTCGCCTGCGCGAACGGGTTCTTGGGCCATGCCATCATCGACGCGTGGTAGTTGCCGTTCGCTTCGCGTGACGCGGCGGCCGACGCACCCGGATAGACCTTCTCGAAGTCGGCGAGGAACGCCGCGGTCTGGGCTTGGAGCTTCGACGGATCCTGGGAGGAGCCGAGGTTTCCACCCGTGAAGTTGGTGACGACGGCGTGAGATGCGGTCGCGGTCGTCCAGCTCGTCTCCCACGAGTTTTGGAGGTTGGGCAGCGTGGCGTACGCCATGCCGTTGTTGCCCATCGCCACCCACGGGCGACCGTCGAAGCCGACCATGTTCTTGGAGTTCTGGCCGTAGCCGAGCTCGTTGATGGCCTTCATCTTCCAGGCCGGGAGGCCGAGGCTGGGATCGAGGTCGAGCTTACGAAGCACGCTGAACGGCATCGCGAACACCACGATGTCGTGCGTGCGCACCGCGCCATTCTTGAAGGTGAGCTCGGTGCGCCCGGAGCCGTCGATGCGCGCGCGCGTCATCGCCATGTTCATCTGGATTTGCCCAGCGATGCGATCGGCGAGGCCCTTGGCGATGCGATCGTTGCCTTCGACGATGTGGTAGCGCTGGTCGCTCGTGCCGAAGGGCTGGAACTTCGAGCGCCGGTCGGCGCGGATGTAGAGGAGGAAGTTGAGCGCGCTCTGATCGGTGACCTCGCGACCGTACTCGCCGACGTATGCAGACTGCACCACCGCCTGGAAGAGGGTGCTCGCGCCGCGCGCCGCGAGGTACTGCGCGATGCTCATGTTGTCGATCGTGACGTCGTACGTGTTGTGCGCGTCCGCCGTCGGTGCGCCCGAGATCCCTTGGAGATCGGGCTTCATCGCGGACACGAAGGCGCGGTACGCGTCGACGACGGCCGACTCCGGGATCGACTGTCCGTTGATGTAATAGAACGTCTCGCCGGGCGCCTTGAGGTAGTCCTCGAGCGTGAGGCCGAACGCGCGGGCGTAGTTGATCATGTTCTTCTGCGAGGTGTCGATCAGCTCGCCGCCGAGCTCGATCACCTGGCCGGGGAAGAACCCGGACTGCGAGTACTGGCGTCCGCCGATGCGCGAGTTGCCTTCGTAGAGGGTGGCGATGACGCCGTTTTGACGGAGCTGATCGGCGCACGCGAGGCCGGCGAGGCCACCGCCCACGATGGCCACGTCGAGCGGCCCGGTGTGCACGAGGCCTTCGCGCCGCGCGCCGACCGTGACGCCCTCGCCTTCGGGTCCTCCGCTGCAGGCGGCCGAGAGGCCGCCCGTCACGCCCACCGCGGCGAACGCACCGGCACCGGCGAGGAACTCGCGACGGCGAACCGAAGACCGCTCCGCCGCCTCTCGCTCCTCGAGTCCTTGCTCCGTCGAGATGCCTCGGGCATCGCAATAGCGACCGAGACGGATGGAGCGAAGGAGACGATCGAAGAGCGCGCTGTGAGCCATGGCGGAGGACCCCCGGGGTTGGTTGGGGCGACAGTCGCAACCGACGTGCCGACGACGCCCCACATCGGCGGCGCCAAACCACGCGCAATTTTCGCCCTCTTCACGGCCGGTCCGTGAAACGCCGATCCACCATCCGTCTCCCGTGCGGTCGCAAAGTGCGTGGTCAGCGCGGTGACCGCTTCGACGGGCAGACCAACGACGCTGGAATTCGCGCAACGTCAGACGACGGGAAGACGACGCGCCGTCGGCGGCGTCGGAGCGCTCGCGGGCTCGACCGCGAGCGTGAACGTTCCGTGATCGAACGGTGAGCCGGGCGCGGGGCGCGAGGGGACGAGCCGCTCGCGCAGACCGCGGCGCGCGTGATCGAGCGCGCGATGATGACAGTAAGGGTTGTTGCCCGCGCGTCCGAAGAAGACGTGACTCGTCCACGTGCAGCCCGCGTTGCACACGTCGGCGTAGTAGCAATCGGCGCAGTAGCCCCAGAGTCGATCGCGCGCGGGCTCGCGCATGAACGAGAGCGCGGGCGCCTCGTCCCAGAGCGCCGCGAGCGACGACGCCCGAACGTTGCCCGACGCGTACGACGCCGTCGGGAGCGACGGGCAGCCCTTCACGGTCCCATCGGATTCGAGGCCGAGCGCGTGCTTGCCGGCGACGCAGCCGCCCCACACCCGATCGTCGTGAACGCCGCGGCCGCGAAAGAGCGCTTCGTGCGGTCCGTAGTAGCCGATGTTGTTCGCTGGCCAGAACGCGATCCCGAGGTCCTTGGCGCGATGCACCAGCTTCGCGAGGCGCTCGTAGACGCCAACGAGCTCGTAAGGTTGGAGGAGCCACTCGGGGCGATCCGCAGCGCGCCCCATCGGCACGGTGAGCTGCACTTGCCAAGCGCGCACCCCCTCGGCGGCGAAGAGCTCGACGAGCGCCTCCAGATCGGGGAGCGCGAGCCGATTGACCTGCGTGTTGGCGGAGAGCTCGATGCCCACCTCGCGAATGGCACGCATCGCGGCGAGCGCCGCGGCGTGGCTGCCTTCGAGCCCGCGCAGCGTGTCGTGCGCGGGCGCGAGACCGTCCATCGAAACCGAGATGGAACGAACGCCGGCCTCCTTGGCTTGCCGCGCTCGTTCGAGAGAGAGGCCGCGGCCACCCGTGGTCATCGAGCAGCGCATGCCCGCGTCCGTGATGGCGCGCGCGATCGCAGTCCAGTCGTCACGGAGGTACGCCTCACCGCCGATGAGGGTGACCTCACGAGCCCCGAGCGCGGCGAGCTCGCTGACCACGCGGAGCGCCTCGTCGGTGGAGAGCTCGTCGTGGCGCGCCTTGCCGGCGCGGCTCCCGCAGTGCCCGCACGCGTGATCGCAGCGGAGCGTGAGCTCCCAGACCACGTAGACGAGACCCGACGCGCCGCGGCTCTCGTTCGGAAGCCGCGCGAGGCGCGGGTCAGCCATCGCTCGGCGCGTCCACTGACGCGTCCGATGCGTCGACCACGATGACATCGGTCGTCGCGTCGACGGGCGAGCTCGTGTCGACGTCGCGCACATCAGCGTCTAGGGGCGAAACGCTGGCGTCGGCGAGATCGCGCGCATCGCCGGTTCGGTCCGCCGACGCATCGACCGGACCGACGCAACCTTCCGGCGGACAGCCGTAGGCGCACCCGATCCCGGAGACGAACGCCGCGGCGCCCGCGAGCGCAGCGAGCGTGCGACGGAGCGGCACCGCGTTCGAGGCGCGCCCACAGAACGGGCACGACGCCGACTCACGACGCACGTGCACCCCGCACCCTTCACACCGGACCAGCTTGTCGCTCGCGCTCACGCGCAGAACTTATCACTGCGCGTGACCGGTGAGCCACGCCTTGCGAATGAGGCGGCCGCACTTCACCGACGAGATGGCGCCGGCCGCGTCGACGCGCGCGACGACGCCATACACGGTCTTCGAAGCGTCGATCCACGGGTAGAAGCCGAACGCGCCCGGGCTGCTGAACGCGCCGTCGCCGACGGTCGGATCGTCCTCGACCCAGTGACCGATGGAGTAGTGCCACGACTCGCCCTTCGGTGTCGGCGCGTGGATCGCATCCGGGCACGTCGCCGCGTTGGTGCACACCGGATGCGTGCCGAGCGCTGCCTTCATCTTGAGACTGCCAGCGACGATCTTGCGGAGGAGCTTCGCGTACTCGGCAGCGGACGTGACGGCGCCGCCCGCGAGCTGGGGCGTCGAATACGTGAGCGCGATGTCGGTCCCGATCTGCGAGCGGATCTCGTCGGCGAGCGTGGCGCTCGTGAGCGCGCCGAGGCCGTTCATGTCGGCGTGCTTTTGCATGTGCCCGCCGCCGTAATCGAACTGGTTCTCGGTCGCGGGATCGAAGACTCCGTTTTGGCCGATGGCGAGGCAGCCGCCCACGGTGGTCGAGCCCACGCACGACGAGAAATTCGTGTAGCCGCTCCAGAAGTTCATGAACTTGATGTCGGTGGCCGACAGCGCGCCGCCCGTCTTCTGGACCCAGTAGCTGCTGTAGAACCACTTGGACGCCGAGGCGATGTTCATCGACGTGCTCTCGGTGTACGCGGGCCCACTCCCCGCGGGATCGACCGAGCCGCCCGTGAGCTTCGACGTCGCATCTCCGATCTCCCAGTAGAAGGGGCGAATCGCCACGCACGCCGATGAGCTCGTCGCGGTGTCGGTCGCCGCCTTGATGCGATCCGCGATCGAGCCGGCGTCTTGCCCGATCGAGCTCCCGTCGTTGCTTCCGTCGAATGCGAGCCCGCCGTCGGTTGCGATGCCACCGTCGGCAAGGACGCCACCGTCGGCCATGACGCCACTGTCGCCGACCACCGCCGCGTCTGCGCCGCTCCCCGTCGCCGGTGTGCTCGGCGCGCCTGAGGCTCCGGACGGCGAGCCACCAGGCCCCACGTCGGACGTCTCGGCTCCGCTGCAGGCGACGGACGCGAAGCAAAGGAAGGTTGCAGCGAGGGCGGAGCGCGTCTTCATCGCGGGTCGAGTCAGCACGACGCGTGCCGCACACGAAGGCCACGAAAGCCCAGAATTTCGCGGGCGCCGCGCGCTTCGGCGTGAACCTCGCGAGGTCCACGGACGCGCGGCGGTCCGTCGGCCACGCGCCGCCCCTCCACGCGCGGCCCGACCGGTGGTAGTCGTGGCGCCACGATGCCCAAGCCGATTCGCAAGGTTCTGGTCGCCAACCGCGGTGAGATCGCCGTCCGTGTCATGCGCACGCTGCGCGAGATGGGCATCGGCTCGGTCGCGGTCTACTCCGAGGTCGATCGCGCCGCCCTTCACGTGCGCACCGCCGACGAGGCGTACCCGATCGGACCGGCGGCGGCCTCGGAGAGCTACCTCCGCGTCGACAAGATCATCGACACCGCGAAGCGCGCGGGCTGCGACGCCATTCACCCCGGCTACGGCTTCTTGAGCGAGAACCCGGCGCTCCCGGAGGCGTGCGAGCGCGCCGGCATTCTCTTCATCGGCCCGCCCGCGAGCGCGATGCGCGCGATGGGCTCCAAGACCGCGGCGCGCGCACGCATGGAGGCGGCGGGCGTGCCGATCGTCCCGGGCGCGATGTGCAACACGACCGACGAGGCCATCGCCGCCGCGAAGAAGATCGGCTTTCCGGTGATGCTCAAGGCCGCGTCGGGCGGCGGCGGCAAGGGCATGCGCCTCGTCGAGCGCGCCGAGGACATGGCGAGCGCGTGGGAGCGCGCGCGCTCGGAGGCCAAGAAGTTCTTCGGCGACGACACCGTCTACATCGAAAAGGCGATCATCCGCCCGCGCCACGTCGAGATCCAAGTGCTCGGCGATCGCGACGGCAACGTCGTCCACGTCTTCGAGCGCGACTGCTCCATCCAGCGCCGCAACCAGAAGGTCGTCGAAGAGACGCCGTCGCCGGCCGCGTCGCGCGATCTCGTGCAGCGCATGGGCGCCATCGCGGTGAAGGGCGCGCAGGCCGTCGGCTACTACTCGGCCGGCACGTTCGAGTTCCTCCTCGCCGAGGACGGCAACTTCTACTTCCTGGAGATGAACACGCGCCTCCAGGTCGAGCACCCGGTGACCGAGCTCGTCACCGGCCTCGATCTCGTGCGCGAGATGGTGCTCGTCGCGCAGGGCGAGAAGCTCTCGTTCCAGCAAGCGGATCTCGCCGCCCGCGGCGCCGCCATCGAGTGCCGCATCTACGCCGAGGATCCGGCGAGCGGGTTCCTCCCCTCACCCGGCAAGATCGAGTCGCTGGTGGTGCCGGCCGGCCCTGGCATCCGCGACGACGGCGGCGCGTACCCTGGGTGCGCCATCTCGAGCTTCTACGATCCTTTGATCTCGAAGCTCAGCGTGTGGGCGCCCACGCGCGAGCGCGCCGTCGCGCGCATGCGCCGCGCGCTCTCCGAGTACGTCGTGACCGGGATCCGCACGAACCTCTCGTTCCACGAGAAGCTCTTCAACCATCCGGACTTCGTCGCCGGGAAGTACGACACCGGCTTCCTCGAGCGCCACAAGGACTCCCTCCTCGGCTACCCGCCGGTGCCGGACGAGGCCAAGGAGAGCATCGCGGTCGCGGTCGCCCTCGCCGCGTCGCGCCTCGAGCGCGCGACCGGCACGCAGGAAGCATCACGTGGCGAAGAAGGCGCGCGCCTCTCACCGTGGGTCGCACAACACCGCGCCCGCTCGCTGCGGTCCTGACGACGGCGCCCAGGTCCATGCCCCGAACAGAATCGTTCGTTGCCCGATCCGTCTCACCTCAGATGTCACGCGCGATCAAACGACTCGTCCGAACGGCGTTCGCCTTTGGGTCGCTCGCAGCCTGCAGCGCGGCGGCGACCCCCGAAGCCATCGAGGGACCCGCGGCGGATGCGGGCTCGTCTTCGGAGGCCGGCTCGACGCTGACCGATGCCTCTTCATCGTCGAGTGAAGGCGGTGGGACGCCGATCGACGGCGCCGCGACCACCGACGCGACCTCCACCGACAGCGGAGCGAATGCCGACGCCGGAAGCGTCGACGCCTCGCAAGACGTAGACGTCGACGCGGCGGTCGCCGGCCCGCTCTCCCTCACCATCACCAACGTTACGGGGTCGAGCGCCGACGCCACGTTCGCCTACACCACCGACGCGGCTAGCCCGCAGGGCGAGCTCGTGCTCCTCACGAGCGCCACGCCCCCGACGTCGACCACGTGCGCGGACATCGCGATCGATCCCGCAATCTTCGACGTCGTGCCCGTCGACGCGAGCGGCAACTACACCTTCGTCGGCCTGGATCCGTCCACGACCTACACGGCGGTCGCTTGCTTCCCCGCCGCGGGTCACGACGAGGTGACGCATGTGACGTTCACCACGACGTCCGGCGTGGCCGATGCCGCCGCCGACGCAAAGACCGACTCCGGCGCGCCCCCCGCCACGCCGACATATGCAAACTGCACCAATCTCGACAACGGCCCCGACGTGCACTGGAGCGGCACGACGGCTTCCTATTGGGTGACGGTACGGAAAGCCGGCTTCGAGCCAGCCACGTGCACCGACGTCGGCGCGCAGCTCGTGAGCGGGACGAGCTACTCGGTCTCCGGCATGCTCGCGACGAGCTACGTGGTCTGGGTCTGCGCCACGAACGCCGCCGGCACGTCGGCGCCGCTCCGCATCTCGGTCGTGGAGCCGATCTCCGTCGGCAACAACGCGACCTGCTCGAAACTCTGACGCGCCCCCGGGCGGGCGCGCTTCCCATTTCGCTCGCCACCAGAGGCAGCCGAGACTTTGGCGGTCACGCGGGCGCGTCCACTGAACCCGAGCGCGTCCACGACTCACCGGCCACATCGGAGCGATGGGCCACGATTCGCGCGGCTTTCCTCGCGCGAGTGCCGCTCGCAGCGTCATTTTCCAGCCGGCATGGCGGCTGCAAACGGCTGACTGCGGAGGCTTGGACGATGAAGAACGACGACACCACCCTGATCGAGCTGAGTGAGACCGAGTTGTCGACTGTGGAGGGCGGCTTCGCCGTCGATGGCATCGTGCTGGGCGCGACTGCTGTCGGCGTGGCCGCCGTCGCGCTGACCGGGCTGGGCGCGGTGGGCATCGCGTGCATCGTCGGCGGCGGCATGATCTCTTGGTCGAAAGGCCAGATGATCAAGCCGTTCTCGGAATCGTGACACCCCACGCGTCGCCGCTGCCTCGCATCGCGTGAGGCAGCGGTCTGGCGCTACTTGAGGCGCGCGCCCGCCGGAACGCCGTCGGGTACCGTGGCCAGCGAGAGCGCCTCGCTCGGGCCGGTCGCGAGGATCATCCCGTGCGACACCATGCCCTTGCCGAAGTCGCGCGGAGCCAGGTTGGCGACGACGACGACGCGCCGACCGACGAGCGTCTCGGGCGTGAACGTGAGCGCGAGGCCGGCGATGATGTTTCGCGGCTCGGCCTCCCCGAGATCGACGGTGAGCTTGAGGAGCTTGTCCTTCTTGGGGACCTTCTCGCACGTCTTCACCACACCGACGCGGAGATCGACCGCGGCGAACTGATCGTAGGTGATGGGCGGTGAGGGCGCGGACTCGTCGGCGGCGGGCGCCGCGGCCGCGGGCTTCTCGGCCTTGGGCGCCGCGGCCGGCGGCGTGACGGCCTCGCCGGTCTCGGGCTTGGGCACGAGACGATCGAGGAGCTCCTTCTCGCGATCCTTGTCGATCGTCGGAAAGAGCGGCGAGCCGGCCAAGAGCTTCTCGCCCGCCGCGCGCGGCGAGAACTTCGCCGGCCACACGTCGAGGCCGACCTTGGGATCGAGCGCCGCGAGGCCGAGCTGCGCGCGCATCGCGTCGCTCTTCTTGGGCATCACCGGCCAGATGAGCACGCTCAGCATGCGGAGCGTCTCGAGGAGCGTCGCCAAGATGGTGCCGACACGCGCGGTGTCGCCGGCCTTGGCCGCGGCCCACGGCGCGGCGCGATCGACGTATTGATTCGCCGCGTCGGAGATGCCCCACGTGAGCTCGAGCGCGCGGGTGGGCGAGACCTCGAACCACGCGGCCTTGGCCGCCGCCGAGAGCCTCTCGCACTCTGCCGCGAGCGCGTCCTCGAGGGGCGTCTTTTGGCCGATGTCCGGAGTCAGGCCGCCCGTCAGCTTGGTGCAGAGACCGAGCGTGCGGTTCAAGAGGTTCCCGAGGTTCTTCCCGAGATCCGCGTTGTACCGCTCGATGATCGCTTCGTGCGAGAAGTCGCCGTCCTGCCCGAACGCGATCGCGCGAAGCAGGTGGTACCGGAGGACGTCGGCGCCGCCGAGCTCGCTCGCGAGGCGAAGCGGATCGACCGCGTTGCGAAGCGACTTCGACATCTTCTGACCGTCGATGGTCAAGAATCCGTGCGCGAAGACCTGCGTCGGGAGCTCGTCTTCCGAGTAGCCGGCCGCCAGGAGGAACGCCGGCCAGAAGATCGCGTGGAAGCGGAGGATGTCTTTGCCCACGAGGTGGACGGCCGTGCCCTTGGGCGGCCAATACCGAGTGAGCTCACCTGATCCGAGCACGGAGCGGTAGTTCGCGAGCGCGTCGAACCACACGTACATGACGTGCTTGGGATCGCTCGGCACCGGAATGCCCCACGAGAAGCTCGTGCGCGACACCGAGAGATCCTTGAGCCCGCTCTTCACGAAGCTGATGACCTCGTTGCGGCGGCTCTCGGGCTCGATGAACGACGGACGCTTCTCGTAGAGCGCGAGGAGGCGCTGTTCGTACTTGGAGAGGCGGAAGAAGTACGTGTCCTCCTTGACGCGCTCGACCGGCTTTTGGTGAATCGCGCAGAGGTTCCCCGGCTGCACGAGCTCCTTCTCCGTTTTGTACGACTCGCAGCCGACGCAGTACCAGTCCTCGTACGACCCCAAGTAGAGGTCGCCGTTCTTCTCGATCGTGCGCCAGAGATCCTGCACCCAAGTCTCGTGGCGCGGCTCGGTCGTGCGCACGAAGTCGTCCGGCACGATGTCGAGCTTGGGCCACGCGTCGCGGAAGCGCGCACTCATCTCGTCCACGAACGCTTGCGGCGTCTTGCCGAGCTCGGTCGCGAGGCGCTCGAGCTTGAGCCCGTGCTCGTCGGTGCCGGTCAACATCCGCACGTCCTCACCGAGGAGCGCGTGCATGCGGCGCAGCGCGTCGGCGGCGATGGTCGTGTATGCGGTCCCGAGGTGCGGGACGTCGTTCACGTAATAAATCGGAGTCGTGACGTAGAACGCGGACATGGGAGGACGCTCCTCATAACACGGACCGACGGCCGCGCGCGCGCGGTGGCGGCGACACTCTTCAGCGCGCCGGAAGCGCGCTTACTTGGCGAGGTTCCGCTCGCGCGGCACCGAGCGGAACGGCGGGACGCTGACGCGGGCCCGCGGGGCGGTGTCAAGCGCGCGGCGGAGCGGGAACATGAACATTCGCTCGACCGCGATGCGCGTCTCGACCGGCGGCGGCGCATCGGCCGCGGCCTGCATGACGCGGAGGTCACGCGCCACCGCGCGCTGCATCTCACTCGATCGCTCCACGACCGCTCGCACCTGGTCGGGGCCGTCGGCGAAGAGCGAGGAGACCTCGGGGGGCATCGGCGAAACGAGCACGACCTCGCTCATGTCCTGCCGCACCCAAGTGGCGTGATAGAGCATCGCCATCGCGCCCACGGTCTCGTGGAACATGAAGGCCTTCCACTCGAGCGGCGCGGTGAGATCGAACACCTTGGTTCCGACCTTGAGCGCGCGACGCTCGAGGACGATGGGCTCGCCGGCAGGCCCCGACACGAAGATGCGCTCGGTCGCTTCGGGCGCGCGCTTCTCGACGAACGCGAGCAGCGTCTCGGCGTCGGCGGACGAGAGCGTGGCTTCGTCGAGCTGCGCACCGAGCGCGTCGCTCTCGGCGACGGCAGCCGCGCGGGCGAGGAGCGCGCGGTCGGCCACGACGGCGCCTTCGGCGTCGTCGCCCAGTCGTGCCGTGAGGTAGCGCGCCGACGTGGGCGTCGTGAACGCGAGGATGACGCGCGTGCGCCGCGGGTCGGCGAACACGGCGAGACCGAACGGCGCCGCGAACGACGCGAGCTCGGTCGTGCCGCGGCGACCGCGCCGCTCGACGTGAGCGCCGTCGAGCACGATCTCTCCGAGCGGAGGCACGCGCTTCTGCGCGCGGACGGCGAGCGCGACGCGCAAGAGGCCAGCGAGCGCGACGACCCCGAGCACGACGCGCTGCCAAAGCGCCATCGGAAGCGGAAGCACGGAGAGCACCGCGAGGAGAACGAGGAGGCTCGTCACCCGCAGGCGTCCCTCCGTCGCCGGCGGACGCTCGATGCCGAGCGGCAGGCGCAACGCGGGGGTGGTCTCGGTGTGTTTCGCCCCGTCCATCGACGCCCTTCCGAAGTCCCTAGAGCCTAGCATCGCGGCAAGGCAGTGGCTCGGCTCGCGGGGGCGATGCCGCGTGTATCCGCGGGAGCGTGCTTGTCGCACCGCCGGCCTTCCCATCCGCTGGACATCCGGTAAGGTGAGGGGGCTTCGGTCAGGGCGCCGTACGGGCGTTCGGGCCCTTGGTCACTGCCGTTGGAGGATTCATGCGCGCTCGTCACCACGTCTTGATGGCTTCGTTCGCTTCGCTCGCTTCGCTGGTCGTCTTCGGCGTCACGGAGGGATGCGGCGGGAGCTCGGACAGCGGTCCCGCGGCGGTGGTCGACAGCGGGATCGACGCGCCCAAGGACGGGACGTCGGACGCCGTGTCGGACGCGCCTGCCCTCGAGTGCATCGACGCGGACATCACCAAGATCGAGATCCCCGACGGGAGCCTCGGCGACGGCGGCGCGAACACCGCGGAGTGCGCCGGCTGCCTCAAGACGAACTGCTCGGGCGAGCTCCAGCTTTGCCAGGACGACTGCGACTGCCGTGAAGGCGTCATCAGCTTCTTCACCTGCGTCGGCAAGGGCAAGTCCCTCCAGGCGTGCGCGGGCTCGCTGGTCTCGGTCGGCTCGGTGGCGCAGTCGCTCGGCCTCTGCGCGCTCAACGCCGGCTGCGCCGACAAGTGCGGTGTGCCCGCCGACGCTGGTCCCAAGGCCGACGCCGCTTCGGACGCGCCCGACGACGGCGGATGATCCTGCGCCCACGCGCGCTCGTCGTTACGCTCGCAGGAACGCTCGCGCCCGCCGCGCTGACCGTCGCATGCTCGCATGCGACCAAGTCCGTCGACGGCGGCGGCGCGAGTGACGCTGCCGAGGCTGCCGTCTCGTTGGCGACCGACGCGGGTGAAGACGCAAGCGCGGCGAGCGCAGCCGCACGCAAAGAAGCGCTGGTGCGCGCGCGCGAGGCGCTCGATGCGGGTCGGTACCAGGGTCCGGAGCTCGGCGCGGCCAACATGGTCGTGTCCGTGCTCAGCGCGCCTTTGTGGCCGGAGACCGACGACGCCGGCTCGCAGAGGCTCGGCTACCTGCGACACGGCGCAAAGGTGCCGGTGCTCGAAGGCACGATCACCAACGACGAGTGCACCGACGGTTGGTACGAGCTCGTGCAAGGCGGCTTCGTGTGCGGCAAGGCCGCGACCACGGACATCAAGAACCCGCGCGTGAAGCGCGCGCCCAAAGGGCCCGATCTCGACGCGGGTCTCCCCTATCGGTACGGGTACAACCTGACCAACGGGACGCCGCTCTATCGGCGCGTCCTCTCGATCGAAGATCGCAAGAAGTACGAGCCGTGGCTCGCACCCAAGCCGCCCGAGCCTGCAGCGTCGGCCGAAGAGCCGAGCGGCGGCGAGAACGGCGTGGGGAGCGTGGCTGCGAGCAACAGCGCGCCGGCCGCAGAAGAAGAGACGCCGGAGGCGCCCAAGAAGCGAGACAGGGGCGACAAGGGCGACTCCCCCGCAGCCGCGTCGGCGTCGGCGACGCCGTGGTACCTCCGGCCGCGCGACGGCGGCGGGAAGCCCGACGTCACGCTCGGCGAGCTCCGTGGTCGCGGCGTCCTCGTGCGGCGCATGGTGCGCGGATTCTTCCTCGCGCTCGATCGTGATTTCCGCGCGGCGGGCGCGCGTTGGTGGCGGACCACGTACGGCTTCGCGGTGCCGTTCGAGCGCATCGTCGTGCAACCCAAGCTGAGCGACTACCACGGCTTCTGGGTCGCGTTGCCCCTCGCCGCCGAGCCGATCGGCGTCCCGACCATCGACGCGCGCGGAGACGCAGCGACCGGAGACGGCGCGAGCGACGCAGTGGCCGAGAGCAGCGTTTCCGACAGCGGGCTCGCCCTGGTCGGTCCGACCACGCCCAAAGCGTTCGCGTTCGTCACGAACGGCTCGGTGAAGCTCACGCTCGATCGCGTGAAGGGCAAGCTCGGGTGGGCCGAGGCGCTCCCCAAGCGGCGTCCGGTCGCGCTCACCGGCGAGCGCGTCGTGGTTTCGGGTGTTGCTGCTCTCGGAACGACCGAGGGGTTCTTCGTGCGCGAGAGTGACGTGAAGCTCGCGCAGCCGGCGGCGCCGCCGTCGGATCTCGCGCCGAACGAGAAATGGATAGATGTAGACCTCACGCGACAGATGCTCGTCGCGTTCGAGGGGACGACGCCCGTCTTCGGCACCCTGATCTCGTCGGGCAAGCGCAACCTCGTCGACAAGGACAAGGACCACCCCACGCCACCCGGCATCTATCGGATCCGTGAGAAGCACGTGACCTCGACGATGGACGGCGACGTCGCCGCCGACGGCCCCTACTCGATCGAGGACGTGCCCTGGGTCATGTACTTCCAAGGCAGCTTCGCGCTGCACGGCGCCTTCTGGCACGACGGCTTCGGGGGCCAGCGCAGCCACGGCTGCGTGAACCTCGCGCCCGAAGACGCGCGCTCACTCTTTCGCTGGACCGAGCCACCGCTACCCGAGGGATGGCACGGCGTGTTCGCCACCGACGCGCGACCGGGAACGCGCATCGTCATTCACGAGGATCCGCCGCCGAAGCGGCGCTGACGCCGTCCCACCGCGCCGACGTCAGCGTGCCGCCGCCTGCGCGGGCCGCGCCGTAGCCGCAGCGTCAATCGTTTGACGCTCGACCATTCGGCGAAGCTCCGCGACCGCAGAGTGCAAGCTGGAGCCGAGGACCTCGAAGCCGAAGTCCACCGAGGAGACGCGGAAACCATCGTCCGTGAGGCTGACGCGATAACGGAGCACCATGATGCCCGACGCGCTGCAAGCGCTGGACCGACCCGACTCCGCCGGCCGCATGACACGGCGTGCTCGAGAGCTGTCCACCCGTGGTGGCCTGCCCCTTCGCTCGCCTCACTTCGAGCGGCGTTGTCCCTCGAGCTCCCCAGGATCCGTTCAGAGCAGACCGATTCTCGGACAGCTCTTCAAGTCACGCGTCGTCGAGGGTCGCGAGGCGGAGGAGCTCGCGCTCGAGCTCTCCCCAATCGAAGGGCTTCCCGAGGATCGGCAAGCCACGGGCGCGCGCGCGCTCCTCGGTGAGCACGTCTGCACCGCCCGAAGTCAGCGCAAATCGCCGCGCGAGCGCAGGGAATCGCGCGGCGACGCGATCGTGAAGGAGGAGGCCGGACTCGCCGCGCAAGTGCACGTCGCACAAGACGACGTCGAACGTGGCCTGCTCGAGCCGCGCGAGGGCCTCCTCCGCGGACGCGGCGATCTCGACGTCGAACGACGACGCGAGCGCCGAGGCGAGCGCTCGCGCGAGCGCGACCTCGTCGTCGACCACGAGCAGCCGCGGACGATGCGCCGCCCGTCGCGACGACGGCGGGGGGATCTCCGAGGCGCTCGGTAGCCGAATGACGAGCGCGCCGTCTTTCGTCACTTCGGCGTCGCCGTCGGCGGAGCTGGCGAGCCCGCGCACGATGCGAATCGCCTCCGCGGCGCGCGGCATGCGGAAGTCGAAGCCCGCGACCCCCAAGACCACGGTGCGTCCTTCGGCGTGACCGGTGACGTTGAGCGCGCCGCCTTGTCCGTGCAAGACCGTCGCGAAGAGGTGCGCGAGGCCCGCACCGAGCGAGCCTGCGCTCCCCGAGAGCAGCGGGAGCTCGCCGACGTCGGCCGTGATGCTGGCGACTCCGCGGAGCTCCGCGTGCGCGAGCCTCGACGCTCCCTCGACGATCGCGCGCGGCTCCACGAAGCGCGCTCCCTCGGGCCCCCGCGAGACGCGGCGGAGCTCGGCGAGGAGCTCGGCCATCTGACGAACGCTCACCACCAGATCGTCGGCCAGCGACTTGGCTTGTTCGGCGGCGTTGGGATCGCGGGCGGCCGCGCGCGTCAGCTGACCGATGTGCGAAGCGGCGAGCGCGGCGAACGCGACCGGATTACCGAGCTCGTGGAGGACGGTCGACGTGAGCCGCCCGATGGCCTCCCAATGCTCCGCGGTGCGATCGCCCGCAGCGGGACGTGTCGCCGGCGATTCCCCGCGCAGCGCGAGCTCCGCGATGCGCGCCACGAGCACGAGCCGCTCCAGCGTGCCCGCCGGGACCGCTTGCGCGACGACCACCACGACGCCAGTGCGACGCCCGGGCGAGGCCTCGAGCTCGACCACCATCCGCGTGCGCTCGCCGTCGACCACGATGCGAGCGCCTTTGAAGCGCTCGATCGTCCCTTGCCCCACCAGCTCCGCGAGCGCCGCGTCACCGAGCTGACTGCCGATGGGTGGCGCGCCGGCCCCAACGCTGGCGACGACGCGAAGCGCGCGATCATCTTGGCGAAGGCCGACGGCGGTGCTGGCCGCGAGCGCGCCGCCGAGGCGCTCGGTGACGAGCGCGATCACGTCATCGGGGCGCGGGAGCGACGCGAGCGCTTCCGTCAGCCCGATCAGCCAGCGACCGTCGAGCGTCACTCGACCTCGACTCGCCCGCGAACGAAGGGCATCGGAGGCGGGGGCTCCGGCGCGACGCGGAAAGCCGCGCGCACCCGATCTGCGACGCGCAGGGCGTCGTCGGGACGGCGGACGTGGAGCTCGGCGAGCGTGTCGCCGCTCTCGACGCGATCGCCGGGCTTGCGAACCAGGGTGATGCCCACGGCGGGATCGACCGCTTGATCGGCGCGCGTGCGCCCCGCGCCCATGGCGACACCGGTCAGTCCGATCTCGAGCGCATCGATCGCCGCGACGTAACCCGACGCCGGCGCCGGCACGGCCACCGTGCACGGCGCGAGCGCGAGACGCCCGGGCTCGGCGGCTACGCGCGCGTCGCCTCCCTGCGCTTCGATCATCCGTTCGAGCACGCGGACGGCGTCCCCGCTCGCGATGGCCGCGCCGAGCTTCTTGCGCGCTTCGTCCGCGTTCTTGGCGACCCGTCCCAAGAGGAGCATCTCGATCGCGAGGAGCAAGGTGCACTCGGTAACGTCGGCGGGTGCGCGACCGTGCAGCACCTCGATCGCTTCGCGCGTCTCGATGGCGTTCCCCACCGTCGCACCGAGCGGCGTATCCATGTCGGTGAGCAGCGCGACGACGCGCTTGCCAGCGCGCGTCCCCACGCGCACGAGCGCCTCGGCGAGGACGCGTGCGTCCGCCTCGCGCTTCATGAATGCGCCGCGACCGACCTTCACGTCGAGCACCAAGCCGTCGATGCCTTCGGCGAGCTTCTTCGACAAGATCGACGCGACGATGAGCGGGACGCACTCCACCGTCGCCGTCACGTCGCGGAGCGCGTAGATGCGCTTGTCCGCGGGCGCGATCTCCTTGGTCTGCCCGATCATGCACGTGCCCACGTCGCGCACGATTCGCGTGAAGGTCGCAACGTCGAGGTCGGTGCGGAAGCCGGGGATCGCCTCCAGCTTGTCGAGCGTGCCGCCGGTGTGACCGAGGCCGCGACCGCTCACCATCGGCACCGGCACGCCGCACGCGGCGACGAGGGGCGCGAGGCAAATAGAGACCTTGTCGCCGACGCCACCCGTCGAGTGCTTGTCGACCTTCACGCCCGGCACGCTCGACAGATCGAGCACCCGCCCGGAGTGCAGCATCGACTCGGTCAGCGCGACCGTCTCCTCGTCGTCGAGGCCGCGGAAGAACACCGCCATGAGCCACGCCGACATCTGGTAGTCGGCGAGCGTGCCGTCGACGAAGCTCGCGACGACATGCGCGATCTCCGCGCTCGAAAGACGGAGGCCGTCACGTTTGGCGGCGATGAGCTCGACGAGGGACCGCTCCATGGGTCGCGACAAGGTACCACTCTGGCGCCGGGAGGGTATGCTGGGCCGCGCCATGCCTCGCCGCGCGTCGCTGAAGAGCCTCGCCGCCGCCGCCGCGAGCGGCTTCGTGCTCATCACGCTCGCCGCCGCCGCCAAGCCCGGCGCCGCGGGACCGGCGCCGGGGCCCGCGCGAGGACCGACCGATGGAGGCGTGGCCGGATCGCGCGACGCCGCGAGCTCGTTCGCTCCTATCCCTTGCGGACGCGACGGCGGCGTCGACTGTCCGCTCCAAGGATGGATGAAGGTCAACGCCGGCCCGCCCGCCAAGACGGGCGACATCGAGCTGCTCGCCGAAGCGTTCGACGCGATTGCCCGGCTCGCCCCGCACGCGAGCGCGTACCCGAACTGGGCGTCGATCGCGCGTGACGGCGCGAACGTGGCGCGGCGGGGACGCGTCGACGCGGCGCGTGTCGCGTGTGTGTCGTGCCACGAGCAGTACCGCGCGCGCTTTCGACGCGACCTCCGTGAGATGCCGCTCAGCGAGCTCCCGGACGCAGGAGAAATCGAGGCGGGGCCTCCGTGAGCACGACCAAAGAGCCGCCGCGCTTCGCGAACGGCACGCGCTCGCTCTTCCCACCGACGAGCCCGAGCGTCGCGCCCCCGTCGCCGACGATCCCGCCGACCGGGAGCATGCGCCCGGTGTCGCCGTCGATCGCCCCGAAAGGCAGCGGCCGCCCTCCGGCGCGCCGCGGGCCCGAGCGCGGCCGTCCCACCGGGAAGTTCACGCAGCATCGTCGGCTCGATCGCCTCCGCACGCTGCTCGAAGCGCACCCGCGCGGTCTCAGCCTGGACGACCTCGCGGCGATGCTCCACGTGACGACGCGCTCGGTGCGTCGCTACTTGAAAGAGCTCGGTCGCGTGACGGAGCTCGAGAGCGTGCCCACCGTGCCGGGCGCCGCGCACGAATGGCGCATCAAGCCGAGCGAGCGCGGTCGCGCGGTGGCGCTGCGGCGCACGCAGGCGTACGGGCTCCTCGCGCCGCGCGCCGTCTTCGACGTCTTCAAGGGCTCGGCCCTCTACGACGAGCTCGACATCGGTGTCGGCATGCTCGTGACGCTCGCGCAGCGTCCGACGCGCGCACGCGCCGGCGGCGACATCCCCACCGATCAGAAGCTCGAGGAACGCTTCCGCTACGCCCCGTTCCCCCCGCGCGGATACGCCGGCCGGGGCGAGCTCCTGGACGAGCTCTTTCGCGCCGTCGCCGAGAACCGCGAGACCGAGGCACGCCTCGCCGGTGAAACGTCGACGTTCGTCTTCCACCCGTATGCCCTCGTCATTTGGCGCGGCGAGGTCTTCGCCGTGGGCTTCAGCGAGCGCGAAGGGCGCGTCGACGTCTTCGCCGTCGAGCGGATCGCCGAGGCGGTGCCCAGCGAGAAGCGACGCTTCATGGTGCCCGACGACTTCGATCTCGGCGCCTACCTCCACGGCGCGTTCGGCGTGCACGCCCCGCTCGCGCCGGAGCGCGTCACGGTGGAGTTCGACGTCGCCACCGCGCCGGAGATCCGCGCCCGCCGCTGGCATCCGTCGCAACGCCTCGCGACCGCTCCCGACGGCCGCGTTCGATTGAGCTTCCTCGTGTCCGACCTCGCCGCAGTGCGCACGTGGGTGCTGGGCTTCGGCCATCACGCCCGAGTCATCGAGCCCGCGGGACTGGTGGCCGAGGTCCGCGCCGAGCTCGAGGCCGCGCTCGGTCGCTACGGCTGACCGGTTCGCCCTGGCGTCGCCGCGATGTGACGCGCGGCTTGCTGCACCGCATCATTATTTGGCATCTGCACGTGACTTGAACGGCGGCGTGCCCCGTGGGAGAAGCTTGATCGCCATGTCGACCGCCCTTCCCGTTCTGCCCACGTCCGGAGAGCCCATCGTCGCCAAGAAGCCGCCGGTGGACCCGTCGTCGCTCAAGCACAAGGACCTCCTCCGCGGCCCCTTCTGGCAGAAAATCCCGGCCTACAAAGAGGTCGACGAAGCCACGTTCCTCGACTCGAACTGGCAGGCCAAGCACACGATCACCAACATCCCGAAGCTCCTCAAGGCGCTCGAGGGGCTCGTGTCCGAAGGCTTCATCGAGGACGCGGCGGCCGGCTTCAAGCGGGCGCCCATGAGCGTGCGCGTGAGCCCCTACCTGCTCTCGCTCATCGACTGGGACGACCCGTACACCGACCCGCTCCGCACGCAGTTCGTGCCCGTCGCCTCGCGTCTGCTTCCGGATCACCCGAAGCTCAACCTCGATTCGCTGCACGAGCAGGAGGACGCGCCGGTTCCGGGCCTCACGCATCGCTACGTCGACAAGGCGCTCTTCCTTCCGCTCGACACGTGCCCGGTCTACTGCCGCTTCTGCACGCGCAGCTACGCCATCGGCCTCGACACCGACGAGGTCGAGAAGGTGCAGCTCAAGGTCAACGAAGACCGCTGGCGCCGCGCGTACCAGTACATCGCGTCACGCCCCGAGCTCGAAGACATCGTCATCTCCGGCGGCGACGCGTACCAGCTCCGCGCGCAGCAAATCGAGGAGATCGGCATGGCCCTCCTCGACATGCCCAACGTGCGGCGCATGCGCTTCGCCACCAAGGGCCCGGCCGTCATGCCGATGAAGATCCTGAGCGATCAGCCGTGGGTCGACGCGCTCACCAAGGTCGTCGATCGCGGGCGGAAGCTGCACAAGGAGGTCGTCCTCCACACGCACTTCAATCACCCCAAGGAGATCACCGGCATCACCGAGGACGCGATGAACGTGCTCATGGAGCGGGGCATCACCGTCCGCAACCAGTCGGTGCTCCAGCGTCGCGTCAACGACTCGGTCGAGACCATGATGCTGCTCGTGAAGCGCCTTGGTCACGTCAACGTCCACCCCTACTACGTCTACGTGCACGACCTCGTGCGCGGCGTGGAGGATCTCCGGACGACGCTCGAGACGGCGCTCTTCATCGAGAAGCACGTGCGCGGCTCGACGGCCGGCTTCAACACCCCGACCTTCGTCGTCGACGCGCCTGGCGGCGGCGGCAAGCGCGACGCCCACTCGTACGAGTTCTACGACCGCGACACCGGCATCAGCGTCTACACGGCGCCGAGCGTGAAGCAGGGGCAGTTCTTCCTCTACTTCGATCCGCTCGATCAACTCAGCGAGACCATGCGTCGTCGCTGGGCCGAGCCCGCCGAGCAAGAGCAGATGATGCAGGCCGCGCTCCAGAAGGCGCGCCAGCACATGCGCTGATCACACGAGAGGAAGCCACGGGTGGTGCGGGCGCGAGGCCCCCGCGTGGATCCGAAGCGCCCCAGTCCGCACCGCCCAAGGCAGGGAAAACCCGCACAAAGCCCCGCTTTTGCCTGGCGCGATCATGGACCAAGTCGTGCACTCCTTGGGAGACATGGTCCCTTCGCGACAGAAGCAAAGCCTCCTCCGTGACACCCGTGGAGCGACGGCCGTCGAATACGCCCTGATGCTGGTGGCGATCCTCCTCATCGTCGCCGGTGCGTTCAAGACCCTCGGCCAGAAGGTCGGCGAGAAGGCCAACAAGGCCGCCTCTGAGCTTCAGTAAGAAGAGAAGGAGCACCTTCGTGGGCTGTCTCTCTCTCCTCGAACATCGGACGTCGGGCGCGGTTCGCGCGCTCGGCGTGACGCTGCTCGGCGCGCTCCTTTTGGGGACGCTGAGCGGCTGCGAGGGGGAAGCACAATCATCGCAGGCGTACCCGGTGCGGGTCGTCGTCCAGAGCGACCC
>JBGAJR010000013.1:0-175417 GCA_044224815.1 Polyangiaceae bacterium | reverse complement strand
GGCGGCTACTCAGGCCCGTGGAACGGCCCGCCGGGCCCGACCGTCATCGGCCGCGGCCTGCATGATCTCCTGGTCGTCTCCAAGGCCTTCCAAAATCGGGTGCGAGCAGCGCGCTCGACCAAGAAGTGACCAATGCTCAGGCTGCGCTCCCCTCGATTCGTTGACACGAATCGAGCCTCCCCTGCGCTCAGGTTCTGCGAACCTTCGCCGTCTCCGACCACACGGGTCGGAGACGGGGTGCCTTGTCGTGAGCTTGAGCGTGGTCGCGAGATCGGTGGCGTTGCTGCGCTCGGCTCGATTCGTTGACACGCAGCGAGCCTCTTCCTTTTGGGAGCTGCGCTCCCCTCGCCGCGTTGACACGCAGCGAGCCTCTTCCTTTTGGGAGCTGCGCTCCCCTCGATTCGTTGACACGAATCGAGCCTCCCCTGCGCTCAGGTTCTGCGAACCTTCGCCGTCTCCGACCACACGGGTCGGAGACGGTGGCGTTTGGGCGCGTTTGAGCGTCGTGGCGAGATCGGTGGCGTTGCTGCGCTCCCCTCGCTGCGTTGACACGCAGCGAGCCTCCCCTGCGCTCAGGTTCTTGCGAACCTTCGCCGTCGAAGGCCACACGGGTCGGAGACGGGGTGCGTTGTCGTGAGCTTGAGCGTTGTCGCGAGATCGGTGGTGCTTGTGCGCCCCTCCTCGACCGTGGGAGGCTCTGCGCCTTCGGCCGTGCGGGCGTTGCGGTAGATTGCGGGCGTGAATTCGGAGCCGATTTCGATTCGGGGGCGGACGCGGGCGGAGCTCGCGGATGCGCTCGTCGAGATCGGCGCGACGCTCGCTGCGTTCGGGTGTCCGAGCTATCGGCTCGAGGACGTGATTCGCGTGGTGGCGCGCGCCGAGGGGTACCGCGCCGAGCCGTTCGCGCTGCCCACCGGGCTCTTTCTCCGCATCACGCCGCTCGACGGTGAGGTGTCCGCGCCCGAGGTGCACCGCATGGTGCGCATCAAAGAGTGGGGCGTCGATCTCGCGCGGCTCGTGACCGTCGACGAGATCTTCAACGACGTCCTCGCCAAGCGCTCGTCGATCGAGAAGGCCCGCGCCCGCATCAAGGAGGTCGTCGCCGCACCGCCCACGTGGTCGCGCGGCGTGGTGTGGCTCGCGACGGCCGTCTCGTCCGGCGCCGCCGCGGTCTTCTTTCGAGGCTCGATCGTCGACGTCGCGCTCGCCGCGCTGGTCGGCGCCGTCATCGGCGCGGGGCGCGCGATCTTGGGCCAACCCGCGCAGCGCCTCCTCCACGACTTCTTGGGCGGTCTCTTCGCGGCGGCTTGCGCGGGGCTCGCGGCGCGCATCTTTCCCTCGGTCGCGCCCGAAGTCGTGATGCTCGCCGGCGCGATCTCGCTCTTTCCGGGCATGACCTTCACGACGGGCCTCGCGGAGGTCGCGCAGAAGAATCTCGTCTCGGGCGGCGCGCGCCTCATGGAGTCGGCGTCGACGCTCCTTTTGATCCTCTTCGGCGTCGCTCTCGTCGGTAGCGTGCAGCAGCTCGCCGGTCCGACCATCGGTCCGCCGCCCATTCGGCAAGGGCTCGGCCTCGGCGCCGACACGATCGCGCTCGTAGCAGCGTCGCTCTCGTTCGGCGTCATCTTTCAGATGCCGCGGCGCTTCCTCGGAGCGGCGCTCGCATCGGGAGCGGTCGGCTACTCCGTCGCCGCGTTCGCCGGCCGGCACCTCCCCGCGAACTCGGGGCACGTCGCGATGTTCTTCGCGGCACTTGCCGTCTGCATGCTCGCCAACGCGCTCGCGCGCGTGACGGAGCGCCCGGCGCAGCTCTTTCAGTTGCCCGGGATGATGCTCCTCGTGCCGGGCAGCTTCGGCTTCTTGAGCCTCGGAGAGTTTCTGTCGGGCAACGTCGACGCCGGCGCAAGAAACGGCTTCACGATGGTCCTCGTCTCGGCGGCCCTCGTCATCGGCGTCCTCGTCGCGAACGTGCTCGTTCCGCCACGGAAGATCCTCTGACGCCCCCGTGCCCGCGGGGTGGTGTCATGGGACGGCGACGCCCATCGGGCCAATTGGACGATTCGTGATCCACTCCCGCTTGTCTCGCACGCCCCATCTACTGGAATTTGCTGGGTTCGTGCGCGCGCACATGAGAGGACTTTTCGGCACGTTGGACGCATAGGCATCCGAACGATGCGAACTCTCGTCCCTGCGGTCCTCGCGCTCTCGATGGTGGGTCTCGTCGGATGCAGCGGGGCGACGAGCGACGACGGCTCGGCGTCGGGCACGAGCGACGACGCGCTCTCCGGGCAGTCGTGCGCCGACGACGACTCGGCGCTCTTCTTCCACGGCATGGGGGGCGCGGGGCGCGAGATCGCGACCGCCGGTCTTTGCCTCCCCAAGATGACCGACGCCCAATTCCAGTCGAGCGTCGCGCTCATCGACGCGCCTAACGCGACCACCATGGCGGGCTACAGCGCAGGGCGCCTCTCGCTCCTGAAGCGCATGGGGAGCGGCCCCGGCACCGAGACCACCGCCATCATGCTCGATCCGTCGTGGCCCGATGGCGCGCGCTTCAACGGGAAGACCGGTCCGCAAGTGGTGTCGAAGTGGCTGGCGGGCGACACGGCGCGCCGCTTCATTTTCCTCTACTCGACGTCGAGCACGGGCTGGAAAGAGTACATGTCGCTGCAAGAGGGCCCGTACGCGGACCGCGTGCGCGTCTGCGTGCTGCATGGCGACCACCTCTCGCTTCCCAAGAAGGTGGGCGCCAAGCTGTTCCTCGACACCGATCGCTGGCTCGACGAGAAGTGCGTTGCGCCCTGACGCTCGCGCGATGACGTGAGCTGAATCGGAGACCCGAGCGTCGAGGCCGCTCGGCTACGGTGACGCTCGTCGTCGTGTCCGTGCGCACTTCCCTCGCCGTCGCTTCGCTGCTCGCAATCGCGCTCTTCGCGGGCGATGCGCACGCCCAAGCCCCGACGGCGCCTCCTCCTCCCGTCGCCCCACCGGCGCCAGTTCCGCCGCACCTCCTCGGCGACGGTGAAGTCGCGTATCCGGACGGCGCGACGGGAGAGGCTCGCGTCCGCCTCGTCGTGACGGTTGGCCCCGACGGCCGCGTCGCCGACGTGATCGCCGATGAGACGTCCGCGCCCGCGGTCTTTCGCGACGCCGCCGTGCGCGCCGTCCGCGAGTTTCGGTACGAGCCCGCCACGCGCGGCGGAAAGCCCATCACGGCGAAGATTCGCATCGAGGTCGCGTTCCATCCGTCCGAGCCGGCCGCGCCGCCCGCGCCGACGAGGGAGCCCGCGCCATCGGTCGACCGGCGCGCCGCACCGGAGCCCGAAGAGGTGCGCGTTCGCGGCGAGCGGGCCGAGCCCGGACGATCGGCCACGCTCGCGCGCGCCGAGGTGCGGCAGATCCCGGGCGTCTTCGGCGATCCCTTTCGCGCGATCGAGGTGCTCCCCGGCGTGACGCCGATCCTCTCCGGGCTGCCGTTCTTCTACGTGCGCGGCGCGCCGCCCGGCGACGTCGGCTACTTCCTCGATGGCGTGCGCGTGCCGCTGCTCTTTCACGTGGGCGCCGGTCCGTCGGTCGTGCACCCGGCGCTCATCAGCCGCGTCGATCTCTACCCGGGCGGCTATCCGGCGCGCTTCGGTCGCTTTAGCGGCGGCATCGTCAGCGGCGAGACCGCGCCTCCCGAAGAAACGCTGCACGGCGAGTACAACGTCCGCCTGTTCGACGCCGGCGCGATGATCGAGACGCCGTTCGACGGCGGACGAGGGAGCGTGCTCGCCGGCGGTCGCTACTCGTACACGGCGGCGCTCCTGACGCAGCTCTCGCCCGACACGACCCTCGACTACTGGGATTACCAGGCGCGCGCCTCGTACGATCTCACGTCGCGCGATCGACTCACGGTGTTCTCGTTCGGGTCCTACGACTTCCTCGGGCAACGAACGCAGACCGAGACGCTTACCGCGTTCGGCACCGAGTTTCACCGCGTCGACCTCCGCTACGATCACAAGCTCGGCAGCACGGGGACGATCCGTACGGCGGTGACGCTGGGCCTCGACCGCAGCCTCTTTCAGCAGGATCGGTACGCCAAGAGCCGGATGCTCGGCGTCCGCACCGAGGTCGATCAACGCCTCTCCGATCGCGCGCGCGTCCGGTTCGGCACCGACGTAGAGCTCACGCGCTATGACATCGACGCGGGGCAGAACGATCTCGGGCCGTCCGCGAGCAGCATCGCTACGACGTTCCCTTCGCGCTCCGACGTGTCGACGGGCGCGCGCGCCGATCTCGTCCTTCGCCCCGCGCGCCGCTTCGAGATCACTCCGGGCCTCCGCGTCGACGTGTTCACGTCGGACGGCGCGTCGGCGCTCGGCCTCGATCCACGGCTCGCCACGCGCACCGAGCTCTCCGACACGGCGCGCATCCTCGTCGCCACCGGCATCGCGCACCAGCCTCCGTCGTTCGTCTTGCCGGCGCCCGGTGTGCAACCGGGTGGCCTTCGCGGCGGCCTTCAGGCCTCGCTCCAGGAGAGCGCCGGGCTCGAGCTCGATCTCGGCGCGGCGACGACGGCCACGCTGACGGCGTTCCACAACGGCTTCTTCTCCATGAGCGACGCGCTCGGGGTGCAGCCGCGCCAAGCCACCGGATGCCCGCCCGGAGCCTATCGCGGCGGCTCGTTCGGCGCCGATCGAGGCTTGGCCACCAATCAAGGCGGCGGGGGCGGCGGCGTCTGCGCGAACGATCGCTTCAAGGCCGGCACCTTTGGCCCGGACCGCACGGGCGGCGGCGGTGAGGGCGCCGACAGCCAGGGCGCGGCGAACACCGCGCAGGCGTTCGCGGTACGCACGCGCGGCTCGGCGTATGGCCTCGAGCTCTTCGTCAAACGCAAGCTCACGAGCCGCCTCGGCGGCTTCGTTTCGTACACGCTCAGTCGATCGACGCGCGCCTACGACACGTCGAGCTTCGTCTCGAGCTTCGATCGCACGCACGTGGGCAACGCCGCGGTCGGTTACGATCTCGGACGAGGCTGGCGCGCCGGGACGCGGGTCGTCTTCTACACGGGGCTCCCGGCCTCCACGCTCGCGGGCGCGCCGCCGTCGAGGCTCCCCGCGTTCTTTCGCCTCGACCTCCGGCTGGAGAAGCGCTGGCGTCTCGGGGAGCGCGCCTGGATCTCGGGCGTCGCGGAGTGGATGAACGCGACGCTCAGCAAAGAGGCGATCTCGACTCGGTGTACTTTGCAAGGATGTGAAGCGCAGACGGTGGGCCCGGTGACGATCCCCAGCCTCGGCGTCGAAGGAGGTTTCTGATGTTCTCGTGCTCGCGCTCGGTGTGGCTCCTCGCGCTCGCCTTTCCGCTGCTCGCGTCGTGCAGCGGGCCCAAGCCGGCACCGGCGGCGACGTGCGATGCGACGTGCCAGGACCGGACGGCCGTGCGCGCCATCCGCGAGATGCTCAAGCTCGCGTACAACCTCACCGTGCAGGGCAAGCCCACCGGCCCCATCGACGTGACGGTGCCCTGCTTGAAAGGCGGCACGGTCCACGTCAAAGGCGACGGGAGCTCCAACGCGCTCCAGGGCACCACCGACGTTCGCCTGACGTACGAGCTTTTGAGCTGCGGCTACGTGCAGAAGGACACTCAGCCGGCGGCGAACTACGCGGTCACGTTGAGCGGCACGATCAGCGAGACCGGGACGCTCTCGGCGGTCGCAGGATCGACGACGGCGATCCTCTTGGAGAGCGCGGCGGTCGATCTCGTGGGCACGGTCTACGATCCGCCGCTCGACTACGAGGCCAAGGCCTGCGCGATGAAGCTCTCCCAAAACGGCGGCAACGTGAGCGGCACCCTGTGCGGGCGAGACGTGGGGACCTCGTTCTGAGTGCGCTCAGGCGCCGGTGCGGAGATCACCGAAGCGGTGCTGCAGCACGGAGAGGCCGGCGAAGACCGCGGTCTCGGCGCGGAGGACGCGCGCGCCGAGCGCGAGCGCCGTCACGTCGTGTGCGGCGAGGAGCGCGCGCTCGCGATCGGAAAAGCCGCCCTCGGGGCCCACGACGAGGACGAGATCGCGCGTGCGTGGCGCCTCGGCCGGATCGGGGAAGGGGAGACGCGGTGAGCCGAGCGCGCGATCGTCGAGCGCGAACCGCGCGTCGGCTTCGCGGAAGACCTCCGCGCCCAGGATCTCTTCGAGCGGCGCGGTCTTCCATACCTCGGGCACGACGGCGCGCCGGCACTGGCGCGCGCCCTTCTTGGCTTGGCCGAGCCACGCCCACGGCTTCTCGTGAGACAGGTCGCCGGGCTTCACGCTGTGATCGGTGAAGACGGGCACCACGCGCACCGCGCCGAGCTCGGTGGCCTTCTGCACCACCACCAACATGCGCTGGCGGGACAACACCGCGCAGACGAGCGTGATGCGCGCAGGCGACTCCGGTGAGCTCGCGAGCTCTTCGTACGCGATGGCCTCGCCACTCTCGGCGCTTTGCCTTCGGAGGCTCGCGCGAAAGGTATGGCCCCGACCGTCCACGACCGTGAAGGCCTCCTTGACCTTGACCTCGCGGAAGGCGAGCGCGGCCATGGCGTCGCGATCCAAGACGAACGCCTGATCTTTGGTGAGCGCGCGGGCGTAGCGGACCTCGGTGTGCGGCGGCGCGAGCGCAGGCATGGGGCGGCGAGCATACTCCGGAGCCGAGGCGCGCGAACTTCCCCCTTCATTCGGCTGCGCTCGGCGCGTAAGCTCTCGGCCCGATCATGGTCGCGACCCTGTCGATCGCCTCTCTCTCCGCTGCACCCGAGGCTTCGCCCGCGTCCGCGCCGGCCCATCCCGCCACCGATTGGCCGTCGGCGCTGATCCTCCTCGTCGTGGTCCTCGCGGCGAGCGTCGCGATGGGCATTCTCGGCTGGAAGAAGCGCGATCAGTGATCGGCGCGAGCGACGCCGCGTGGCGTCGCGTCGCTCACCGCAGCGCGGTCCGCGCCGTCACTGCTGGCCGAGCTTCTCTTTGCAGGCGGTCACGCAGACCTTGTCGCCCTGCTCTTTGCAGATCTGCTTCAAGAACTCGGTCTCTTCGCGCGAGCCCTTGTTCGACATGACCTTCGTGTAAAGCAGATCGCGCGCGCCCTTGAAGTCGCCGTCGAGCGCCTTCTTGCGGGCGTTCTCGAGCGGGCTGCCGCCACCGGTCGGCGCGGCTGGGGTCGTGGGCGGCGGCTTCACCGTCGGCGTGTGGGGCGTGGTCGTCGTGCCGCCGTTGCGCGGCGTGGTCGGCGTCGGCGTCGCGCCCGTGCTCGGCGCGCTCGCGGTCGCGGTCACGCCCGTCGTGGCGGCGGGCGCCGTCGGAGCCGGCGTCGCGTCGAGCGCGGCGATGCGATCGGTGGCGGTCTTGCGGCGTCCCGGGTCGACGGTAACCGACTTGGCGACGGCTTCGAGCAGCGCGCGGCGCTTGGCGAGATCGGTCTCGCTCTGGGCGCGCTCGAACTGCTTGTCGGCCCAAGCGCCCTCGATCATCTTGAAGTCGTCGGAATCGCGGAGCGGGCTCGCGGTGGCGATGCCGGCGATGAGTCGGTCGTGCGCCTTCTCGCAGTCGCCCGAGGCACAGAGCTTCTTGGCGTCGGCGATGACGACCGCCTCGCCCGTCTCCGGCGCGAGCGGTGACGAGGTGGGGACCGCGTCGACGGGCGGCTTCGTGCGGAGGAAGACCCACGCGCCTACGCCGACCAGCGCGGCGACGGACAGCGCGAAGAACCACACCGCCTTGGGGCTCGTGCCGCTGCGACGCGACGCGCTCGCGCGGTCTCCGATCGCTTCGAACTGCGCGCTCTCCGTGACGCCGGGCACGAAGACCTGACCGGCGCCGACGAATTTGAAGCGCACGTCGCCGAGCTCGATGATGTCGCCGGCTTCGATGATGCCGCGGCGTAGATCCGAGCCGTTCACGCGGACGCCGTTGGAGGAGCCCTTGTCGACGATCTCGAAGCGCGACTCGCCGAGCGCGTGGATCTCGCAGTGCATGCGCGAGACCGAGTTGTGGTTGACCGAGATGGTCGCGTCTTCGGCGCGGCCGATGGTCATGCGCTCGAGCGTGAGCGGGAACTCGGCTCCCGGCGTGGGGCCGGCGAGCATCACGAAGCGATTGGGGCGCTCGAGGAGGAGCGAGCCGCGCGTCACCCCGAGCGGCAGCGTGGTCTTTCCGTCTTCGGCCGTGACGCCGACCGGCGCCGGCTGATCCGAGATGCTGTCGTCCTGGAGGATCAGGCGGTAGTCGCCGATCTGGATGAGGTCGCCGTGCTGGAGCTCTTGCCCGTCGACGACGCGCACGCCGTTCACGTAGACGCCGTTGTAGCTCGAGCAGTCGTGCAGCGTGAACGCGCCCGACGCCGCGCCGTTTTGAGCCTTCTTGCGAAGGAGCGCGTGATCGCGCGACACGTTGCGCTCGGTGAGGCGGATGGTGTTCCCCTCCCGACGCCCCAGCGTGTAGTCGTCCCGCGTCAGAGGGACGACTGTCCGCTTTCCTTCGTCATCTTCGATGACCAGCTTCCACATGGGGCGTGTTCGGATCTCTCGGGTGCAGGCGGAAGGGTCGGCTCAAAGCCTCCGGCCCGAAACGGAAGTGTAGCGAGGCATGCTTCGACCTGGCAACGCCTTGGCAAAACCGAGAAATTCGCCGGCCGTTCTGGGTGTCCGGATCGGGCTCAATCGACCCGGACCGGCTCGGGGGCGGGGAGGCTCGCGGCGAAGGCGTCCCGGGCGGCGATTGCGCGGGAGGAATCGCGCCCGTCGAACGTGAGCTTGGTCCGGTATCCGAGCTCGGTCGTCCACTTGGGGTAGGAGCCGACCGCGACGTCCGGGAAGCCGGCGACGACCGCGTCGAGGAGCGGCTTGATGTCGCTCTCCTCGAGCCGTGTGTAGACGGCGTGGGACACGAAGGCCACGCCGCGCGGGAGCGCTTGTTCGAGAACGGCGATTTTCATGCGGAAGATCTCGGGGATGCCGGGCAGCATCCACACGTTGGCGAAGCGAACCACGGGCCATTTCACCTCGGCGGTCGCCTCGAGGTGGGCGCCCTCCGGGACGAGCGCCATGCGGAGGTGTCCGTCGTTGAGCCGGTCGCCGTAGTGCGCGGCCAGCATCTCCCGGAGCGCCGGGTGGGTCACGACCTGGACGCCGAACGCCTTGGCCACGGCCTCGATCGTCACGTCGTCATGGGTGGGCCCCACCCCTCCCGAGGTGAACACCCAGTCGTGCGCGGCGGCGAGTCGGGCGGTCGCGGGCGCGATGGTGTCGATGTCGTCGAGGACGATTTCGCTCCGGGTGAGCTCGATGCCGTGGCCGCGGAGGAAACGGGCGAGGACCACCAGGTTCGCCTCCTCCACTTTTCCGGAGAGGATCTCGTTGCCCACGATGAGCATCGCCGCGGTGGCCGGCCGAGGGAGATCCATCTCCCGAACGATACACGGTCATCCGCGCGGGGGCGCACAAGACTGGTCGCCGTTCGGTCGCGCCGGGTATCATCGAGGCGATGCGGCGCGTCCTCGTGGTCGAAGACTCCGGATCGGCGCGGGCGCTCGTCCGCGCGATCCTCGAGGATGGCTCGTTCGCGGACGCGTACGGCGGCGTCGAGGTCACCGAGGCCTCGAGCGGCTTCGACGCGATGCGCCTTTTGCCGCGCGGCCGCTACGACCTCATCATCACCGACATCAACATGGCCGACATCAACGGCCTCGAGCTCATCCACTTCATCCGCAAGTCGGAGCACCACCGCGGCACGCCGCTCGTCATCATCTCGACCCTGGCCGCCGAGCGCGACGTCGAGCGCGGTCTCGCCCTCGGCGCGAACGCCTACATTCCCAAGCCCTTCTCGCCCGACTCGCTTCGCGGCGCGTGCGCCAAGCTCCTCGACGATCCGCCGAAGGTCGCGCCCGCGGCGTCGTCCGCGTCGTCCGCGAGCACGTCGTCCGCGAAGCGTGGGTCGACCTGAGGCTCCATGGTCGAGTCCGGTTCGGGGGGATCGGGGGGGAGCGGCGGCGGGGGAGGGCACGAGAGCTCCGCCGCCGAGAAGGCGCGCGAAGAGTTCTTCTCCGAGGCGCAAGAGCTCGTCGACGGCATCAGCCGTGATCTCCTGGCGCTCGACGAGACGCTGAAGCTCGGGCGCACCGATCCCGAGCTCGTCAACGACGTCTTCCGCGGCGTGCACACGCTGAAGGGGCTCTCGGGGCTCTTCGGCGCCACGTTGATGGCCGGCCTGTCGCACGCGCTCGAGGACGTGCTCGACGATCTGCGCCTTGGTCGGACCGAGCTCTCACCGCCGCTCCTCGATCTCCTCTTCCGCGCCATCGAGCTCTACACGCGCATCCTCGCCGCCGATCGCGGTGACGGCGCGCCGCCCGAGGCCGACGTGAAGGCGCTCTTGGCTGCGCTCGGCGCGAGCGGTGACGTCGGTCAAGCCACGGCCGCGAGCCCGGTCGCGCAATACGAGCTCGATCCGGGGCTCCTCGGCGTCCTCACCGAGTACGAGGAGCACCGCCTTCGCGCGAACATCCAGGCGGGGCTCGGCCTCTATCGGATCAAGGTCGTCTTCGCGCTCCTCACCATCGACACTGCGCTCGACGAGCTCAAGGCGAAGGCGCGCCCCCACGGCGAGATCATCACGTACCTCCCCACGGGCTCGGGCGGCGAGGCCGACTCGATCGAGCTCGAGATCTTGATGGCGAGTGGCGCGAGCTTGGCCACGCTCGACGGCGCGCTCTCCGCGCCCAACGTCACCGTCGAGGAGATCAAGCGACGCCAGGCGCAGACCGCCGCGCCGCCCGGCGACGTGGCGGCGCGCCAGCCCGTCATCTCGATCCCTCCGATGAGCGATCCGTCGCCGGTTTCGCTCCGCGCGGTCTTGCCGGGGGAGGAGGGCGGGCGCGACATCTCGCTCCGCTCGGTCTCGCAGACCGTCCGCGTCGACATTCGCAAGCTCGACCACTTGATGAACATCGTCGGCGAGCTGGCCATCGTGCGCACCGGCATCGGCCGCTTGGTGGAGCGGGTCCGTCAGGGCAGCGGCGCTACGCGCGAGCTCGCCGGTGAGCTGCACCGCTTGCACCGCGCGTTCGAGCGCAACCTCACGCAGATCCAGAACGGCATCCTCGAAGTGCGCATGGTCCCGCTCGGCCAGGCCTTCGACAAGCTCGCGCGCGTCGTGCGCCAAATCTCGCGCGAGCACGACAAGCAAGTGAACCTCGTGGTCACCGGCGCCGAGACGGAGATCGACAAGCTCATCGTCGAGGAGCTCAGCGATCCCTTGATGCACATGATCCGCAACGCGATCGATCACGGCATCGAATCGCGCGAGGAGCGCATGCGCGTCGGAAAGCCGCCGGTCGGCACGGTGGCTCTCAACGCGTTCCAAAAGGGCAACCACGTCGTCCTCGAGGTGGAGGACGACGGCGCCGGAATGGATCCGCACATATTGCTCTCGAGCGCGGTGCGCCGCGGCCTCGTGAGCGACGCCGAGGCGCGCGAGCTCTCGCCGCGCGAGATTCTCGCGCTCGTCTTCTTGCCGGGCTTCACCACCAAGCGTGAGGCCACGGACATGTCCGGTCGCGGCGTCGGCATGGACGTCGTCAAGAAGAACATCTCCAAGCTCGGCGGCATCGTCGACATCTCGAGCGAGCTCGGGATCGGCACCAAGATGACGATCACCCTGCCGATCACGCTCGCCATCATCGGCGTCTTGATGGTCGACATCGCCGGGCGCTCCTACGCCGTGCCGCTGGCCAACGTCGAGGAAGCCATCGTGCTCGACGACAAAGAAGTGCGCGTAATCGACGGACGCGAGGTGCTGAACCAGCGCGGTCGTACGTTGCCGATGTGTCGTCTGGCCACGCTCTTCGGGTTCGCGCCGCGCGAGCGCGCGCCGTCGCCCACGGTGCGCGAGGGGCGCCGCGCGAAGCAGTTCGTGATCGTCGCGCAAGTGGGCAATCGGAAGCTTGGGCTCGTGGTCGATGCCCTGCTCTCGCAGCAAGACATCGTGATCAAGGCGCTGGGCGCCACGCTGGGGCAGGTGCGCGGGATCGCCGGCGCGACCGAGCTCGGCGATCAACGCGTGGCGCTGGTGCTCGACGTCGCCGCGCTGATCGAGGAAGTGCTGACCGGTGATGCCACGCGATTCTTGACCGAAGGGAGCGCCGATGGCGGAGCTCTCGCGTAGGTCCGAAGAGGGCGCGGCGCTGCGGCGCGCGCAGGAGCTCGGTCGGCGGACCGAGTATCTGGCGTTTTCGCTCGGCGGCGACGCGTACGCCGTTCGCATCGAGCTCATCTCGGAGATCTTGCGACCGCCGCCGATCACCGAGGTGCCGCGCGCGCCGCGCTCGGTGCGCGGCGTCGTGAGCGTGCGCGGGCGCCTGGTCACCGTGGTCGACGCGCGATCGCGCCTTCGCCTCCCCGAGACGCCCTTCGACGGGCGGGCGCGCATGCTCCTCGCCAACCATTACGGTGAGGCCATGGGCCTCCTCGTCGATGAGGTGCACCAGGTGTATCGCTTGGCCGACTCGGAGATCGAGCCAGCTGCGGCGCTCGGTGGCGAACAGCCGCCGTACATCTTGGGCATCGGGCGACCGGCGAGCGGCGGGTTGCTCGTTCTTCTCGATCTCGCGCAGGTCCTCGAGGTCTGACATGCAGCGCGCGCATCGAGGTCGGCATCGCCATGATCCCCAGCGCGACTTCGTCGGCTTCGTCGTCGGCGACGTGAGCTATGCCATCGCCATCCGCGCGGTGCGCGAGGTGACGCTGCCGCTTCGCGTCGATCGGCTCCCCGAGGCGCCGCCGGCCGTGCTCGGCGTGGCCGACTACCGCGGGGCCGTGGTGCCGGTCATCGATCTGCGGATTCGCTTCGGGCTCGGCCCGAGCGCGGAGCCCCGTCGACAGAAGTGGATCCTCCTCGATGTGGGCGGCCGCCTCGTGGCGCTGGTCGTCGACCGCGTTTCCGACGTATTCGGAACGGGCGGATCCGAGCTCCGGCCGGCGCCGCCGCTCGGTGGCGGGGCCGACGTGCGCGGGCTCGCCGGCGTGGCCGACTTCGACGGACGCATGGTCTTCGTCCTCGACGTCGCGCGCTTCCGCGAGCTCACCGAGCATGTGTCTCACTCGCTTCGGCCTGGAGGTAGCGCGTGAGCTTCACCCTCTCTCGTCTCTTGCCTCTCCTCCGTCACGAAGAGTCGGAGGCGCGCCGCGTCGCTCTCTCCGAGCTCGTGGCCTTGCGGGCTCCGGGCGTCGTCGAGGCGTTCGTGGCCACGCTTGGAGACGACGACTGGCGCGTGCGCAAGGAGGCGGCGTCGCTCACGCCGCGCGTCGAGCCACGCGACGAGCTCTTGGTGGCCCTCGCTCGTGCGCTCGACGACAAGGAGAACATCGGCCTTCGCAACGCAGCCGTCGAAGCGCTGGTGAGCTTGGGCCCCGACGCGGTGCCGGTCGCCCTCGCTGCGTTCGACGCGCTCGATGCGGACGGTCGCAAGCTCGCCGTCGAGGTCCTCGCCGGCGTTCCCGACCCGCGCGGCGTGGAGCGTTTGATCCGCGGCGTCGGCGACTCGGACTCCAACGTCGCGCACGCATCGGCCGAGGCGCTCGGTCGCGCCGGGCTCGCGAGCGAAGACGCGCGAAGGCGAGCGACGGCCGCGCTCGCGGCGTGCCTCGATCGTGACGACATCCCCCTCGTGCTCGCCGCCCTCGAGTCACTCGTTCGTCTCGACGCGCGCATCCCTTACGCGCGGCTGCTCCCGCTCTCGAGGCAACCGCTCCTGCGACGCGCGGCGATCGCGGCCGCTGCGCATTCGCGGGAGGAGCCAGCGCTCGGCGTGCTGGTCGAGGCGACCGCCTCGTCGCCGGCCACGGTTGCACGTGAAGCCACGATCGCGCTCGCGCGCTGGCTCGACGAGACACCGCCCGGATCCAAGCTCGCCAGCATCGCCGGTGAACGACTGCGCACGGTCGCCGGGGTGCACGAGCGTCTCCGTCACGCGGCGCTCGACGAAGTGGACTCCGAGCTCCGGGGCGCAGCGCTGGTGCTCCTCGGTGCCGTCCGCGAGCGCGGCGACGTGGTGACTTTGGTCGGCGCCGCGCAGGACGAGGAAGTATCCAACGCGGCGATGCGTGGGCTCGAGATCTTCGGCCCGGACGCGGGCCCGGGTCTCGGCGCGCTGCTCGAGGTGGCCGACCCGCCGATCCGCACCACACTCCTCACGATCATCGCTGCGCTCGGCGCGCCCATCGAGCGTGAACGACTGCGCATCGTTCGCGAGTGGGTCCTCGACTCGGCCGCCGACGTGGCGGCGGCGGCGGCGGCGCTCTTGGCCCAGCTCGGCGACGAGCGGGACCTCGGCCGCCTCGTTTCTCTCACCGCGCACAACGATCCGCGCGTGGCCGAGGCCGCCACGGCCGCGGTCGGCACGCTCGCGGTGCGCCATCCGGAAGCGGCGCGCGCGCTGCTCGGAGCGCTCGACCCCACGGCCGAGCACGCCGCGGCCGGTGCGGCGATCGTCGCCGCGCTCGCGAGCCGCGAGGGCGCGGCGGCGCGCGAAGACCTCGTCTCGTTCGGTGAGCGTGCGCTGCGGAGCGCGGACGCGCGCGCGCGACGTCTCGCGATCGAAGCGCTCGCGGCGAGCGGTGACGCGTCGGTCGCCGATACCATCGCGCTCTCGCTCGCCGACGAGGAACGCGACGTGCGATTGTCGGCGGTCCGTGCGCTCGGTGCGTTGGGCGCGGCCGGACCTCTCCGCGCGCTCGTGCGCGAGTCGTCCGACGAAGAGACGGTGTCGGTCGCGCTCCGCGCGCTCTCGGCGGCCGATTTGGCGACGGCGCTCGAGGTCGCGCGCGAGCTGGTGCGCGGGAGTGACGCCGCGCTCGCCAGTACGGCGGTCGAAGTGCTTTCGCGCCCGCCGGGGGCGGAGCGCGCCCGCGGGCTCTTGCTCGCGCTCGAGCATGCCGACAAGGACGTGGTGGCGCTGGCGCTCGCCGAGCTCGGCCCCGACATTGCCGGGGCGGGCGAAGAGGTGTTCGCGCGGGTCGCCGATTGCCTGACCCATCCCGCATGGGAGGTGCGTCGCCTCGCGTCGGAGCTTCTCGGTCAGGGACGGTCGCCCGAAGCGCGCGCTCTCTTGCGGGCTCGGCTGGAGCACGAGCTCGAGCCCGCGGTCCGCGAGGTCCTCCAGGGAGCGCTCTCGATCCGACCGCCCCGCGGGCCCGCCGACGGCGATTCACAGAGCGGCGACGACGGGAGCGACGAGGAGCCGCGCGGGTGATCGCGCGGCCGGTCGACCCGGAGATGAAGCCGGAGGAGTTTCGCATGTTGCGCGATCTCCTCGCCGCGCGGTTGGGATTCGCGATCTCCCTCGATGCGCGGCAGAGCCTCGCTCGTAAGCTCAAAGAGCGCCTCCAGCTCAACCACCTCACGACGTACGCCGAATACGTGCATTATCTCCGTTATCACCCGCTGGCCCAGGCGGAGTGGGACGAGGTCGTGGAGCTCCTCACGACGCACGAGACGTACTTCTTTCGCGAGGACTACCAACTCCACGCGTTCGAGGAAGAGGTGCTCCCGCTGCTCCGTGAGGAGGCGCGCCAGCGCAAGCGCCTCTCGGTTTGGAGCGCGGGGTGTTCGACGGGGGAGGAGGCCTACACGATCGCGATGCTCATCGATCGATCGGGGCTCTTCCGCGACTGCGAGGTGCGCGTCTTCGGCTCGGACATCTCGAAGCGCTGCATCGCCGCCGCGCGCCGCGCGTTTTACGGCCCATCGTCGTTTCGCGTGCTCCCCGAGGACGTGCGCCGCGAGTACTTCGAGCCGCGCGCGGGCGGCGCGGTGGTGATCGAGCGAATCCGATCGATGGTTCACTTCAGCCAGATGAACCTGCTCGACCAGGAGCGCGCGCGCATGGTCGGTCGCGTCGACGCGATCTTTTGTCGCAACGTGCTCATCTACCTCGACGCCCAGGCGCGTCGCCGGGTCATCGACGTGTTCTTGGAGCGCCTCCTCCCGATGGGCGTGCTCCTCCTCGGGCACTCCGAGTCGCTTCTGAACGTGTCGACCGCCTTCGAGCTCCTCCACTTGCGGGGCGATCTCGTTTACCGAAAGCCGCGCGGTCGCTGAAAAGGTGCGCCTCGCATTCGGGGGGCGAGCGCTATAGTCTTCACGGACGGTCTTGAGCGCCCCCCCCATTCGACTCCTCGTCGTCGACGATTCGGCCTACAACCGCCGCAACATCGCCGACATCTTCGCCAACGAGCCCGACGTCGAGGTCGTTGGGAAGGCGGCCGACGGCGAGGAAGCGCTGCGGCTGGCGACGACGCTCAAGCCCGACGTCATCACGCTCGATCTCGAGATGCCGCGCATGGACGGCTTCACGTTCCTGCGCATCCTGATGGCCAAGCAGCCGACGCCGGTCCTGGTGGTGTCCAGCTATTCGCAGAAGGAGAACGTCTTCAAGGCGCTCGAGCTCGGCGCGCTCGACTTCATCGCCAAGCCCGATCGGCAGATCACCGCCGACGCCGAGGAGCTTCGTGAGCAGATCTTCGCCAAGGTGAAGATGGTGCGCTCGCTCAGGCCGGGCGCGCTCACGTCGCCGCTCGGTCGCCCGCGTGTGCCCTCGAACGCTCCCGACAAGAAGACGGACGCGCGGCGTGAGCTCACCACGCCGCCGCGGCATCTCGTGGCGATCGCGAGCTCGACTGGCGGGCCGAGCGCCCTCCTCGAGATCTTCGGGCGCGTGCCGGCCACCGCGTCGCTCGCGCTCCTCGTCGCGCAGCACATGCCCGACAAGTTCACGCGCACCTTCGCCGAGCGGCTCGATCGCCGCGGCCCGGTGCGCACCGCCGAGGCCCAGGACGGGGACAAGGTCCACACGCTCACCGGGTTCGTTTGTCCGGGGCGCCAGTGCATGGAGCTCGTGACCCACGGCAGTGAGCTCCGGCTCAAGGTCGGGCCGGCCAACGCGGGCGACCGATACGTGCCGAGCGCCAATCGCCTCCTCGCGAGCGTCGCCGCGGCCGTCGGGCCACGCGCGATCGGCGTCATCCTGACCGGGATGGGCGACGACGGGGTGGAGGGTGCGCGCGCCATCCGCGATGCCGGCGGCCTGGTCATCGCCGAAGCCCAGGAGACGGCGGTCGTCTATGGCATGCCGAGCGCCGCCGTGCGCGCCGGGATCGTGAGCCGCGTCCTTCCGCTGCCTGGGATCGCGGAGTACCTGGGCCAGCTCTGAAGAGCGGAGTAGTCTTCTCCACCATGGAGAAGGAACTCAGCGATCTCGTCGCGCTCGGAGAGCGCATCGTCGGCATGGCCACCAAGGGCGGCGCGACGGTGGCGGAGGTGCTCGTCCGGCGTGGCGCCGAGCTCAGCGCCAAGGTGCGTCTCGGCGAGCCGGAGCTCGTCGAAGAGGCCGGGCATCGGTCGGCCGGGCTTCGCCTCATGAAGGGCAAGCAAGTCGCCACCACCTCGACGAGCGACTTCTCAGACGCCGGGATCGAGCGCTTCGTGAAGGACGGCCTCGAGCTCGTCGAGCTGGCCCAAGAAGATCCGTTCGCCGGCCCGGCCGACCCCTCCCTGCTCTGCGACCCGACGAAGCAGCCCGACCTCGAGCTCTACGATCCGGCCGGCGGCCAAGTGAACGCGGCCCAGGCCATCGACATGGCCAAGCGCGGTGAGCTCGCGTCGCGCGAGTACGATCAGCGGATCACCAACAGCGACGGCGCCACCTTCGGGCGCACCGCCGGTGCGGTGGCGGTGGTGCTCTCCAGCGGATTCCATGCAGCTTACAAGGGTTCGTACCAGTCGCTGAGCGTGGTGCCCGTCGCCGAAGACGAGGGCGGCAAGAAGCGTCGCGGCTATCACTGGACGGCGCGTCGCCATTTGGCCGAGCTCGAAGCTCCCGAGGCCGTGGGACGCGAAGCGGCCCGGCGTACCCTGCGGAAGCTCGGCGCGCGCCCCGTCGCGACCGGCGAGTTTCCGGTGGTGTTCGATCCCGACGCCGCGCGCGCGATTCTCGGCCTGATGGCCGGCGCGGTGATGGGCAGCGCGATTTGGCGGAAGTCCAGCTACCTCGTCGGCCGCGAGGGCACGCGCGTGGCCAGCGATCTCGTCACCATCGTCGACGATCCGCTCATCCCGCGCGCCCCTGGCTCGCGCCCCTACGACGGCGAAGGCCTCGCGAGCCGCAAGAACCTCGTCGTCGAGGGCGGCATGCTCCGCACGTTCCTCTGCGACAGCTACTCCGCGCGCAAGCTCGGACGCGAGAGCACCGCGAGCGCGTCGCGCGGCTCCTCGGCGGGCGTCGGCCCAAGCACGTCGAACTTCATCCTTCAGCCCGGTCGCGATTCGGCGGAGTCGATCGTCAAGGGGACGAAGCGCGGCCTCTTCGTCACCGACATGATGGGCTACGGGTACAACCCGGTCACCGGCGACTTCTCGCGCGGTGCGAGCGGGTTCTGGATCGAAAACGGGGAGCTCACCTTTCCGGTGAGTGAGGTCACGATCTCGCTCAACGTGGACGACCTCTGGCAGCGCCTCGACGCCGTGGGCTCGGACCTCGACCTTCGCACCTCGACCGCGTCACCGACGATCCGCGTCGGCAAGATGACGATCGCCGGAGGCGCCGCGGAGTGAGCCCGGACGAGGTGAAGGCGCTCCGCAAGGAGCTCTCCTGCACGGCGAAGGAGCTCGCCGCTGCGCTCGACGTCGAGCAAAAGACGGTGATGGCGTGGGAGACGGGCGAGCTCTTCCCGACCAAGGCCTTCTGCGATCGGATGGAGGCCCTCCGCGCCAAGGGCCCGAGCGCGATTCCGCGGAAGGCCAAGGGGAGTGACCCGATGAAGTCGCTCGCCGACCCAGCGCTCTGGGAGCTCGTGCGCAAGCTCGCCGCGCACAAGAAGCTGCGGGACGAGGCGCAGAAGCTCGCGGCCGCGTACCCCGATCCGGCCGCGAACGAAGACGCCTGACGAACCGTAGCGACGACGCCTATTCGTCGTCGCCCGCGTCGTCGTCGTCGTCGTCCGCGTCGTCGTCGTCGTCGTCGTCGTCGTCGTCGTCGTCGTCGTCGTCGTCCGCGTCGTCGTCGTCGTCCGCGTCGTCGTCGTCGTCGTCGTCGTCGTCGTCCGCGTCGTCGTCGTCGTCCGCGTCGTCGTCGTCGTCGTCGTCGTCGTCGTCGTCCGCGTCGTCGTCGTCGTCCGCGTCGTCGTCGTCGTCCGCGTCGTCGTCGTCCGCCGCATCGTCGTCCGCGGCATCGTCGTCACGGACCGGCTGCTCGGGGGCCGAGAGATCGAGCGTCGCATCCGGATCGGGCGTGCCGTCCTCGTCGGTCGCGACGGGCTGATCGCCTTCTTCCTCGCCGACCGAGGCCGTCACGTCGGACGCGCTTCCGAGCGAGCGCTCCGTCTGCACGGGAGCCTCGCCGCCTTCGGCGTTCGAAGGCGCGGCCTCCGCTTGGCCGAACGTCGCCCCCGGCTCGGGCGCCTCTCCGAGCTCGTCCTCGACGACTTTGCGCGAGTCCTCGTTGAGCTCGGTGAACTCTCGCAGCGTCGGAAGGTCTCGCAGCGAACGAAGGCCGAAGAACTCCAAGAACTGCGGCGTCGTGCCGTAGAGCAACGGTCGTCCGGGCTCGTCTTTCTTGCCGAGAATGCGCACGAGGTCGCGCTCGAGCAGGAGCTTCAGCACCGGACCGCAATCGACGCCGCGGATCTCGTCGATCTCCGGGCGCGTGATCGGCTGCCGGTAGGCGAGGATGGCGAGCGTCTCGACCTGCGCGCGCGTGAGGCGCACCGGCTTCTGCGCCGACATGTCGCGTACGAACGGCGCATACGTCGCGCTCGTGCGGAACACCCAGCCGCCAGCGACTTCGTCCAAATGGATGCCGCGCTTCGCGTACTCGCCGCGCAGCACCTCGAGGAGGATGCGCACTTCTTTGACGGGCGCGGACGCCGCGCGCGCGACCTCGAGGGCTTTGAGCGGCTTGTCGCTCGCGAAGATGAGCGCCTCGATGAGCCCCTTCAGGTGCTCGCGCGCGACGTCGCCGTGCTCCGCCGCGGCCGCTGCGGGCTCTTCACCGCTCGCGGGCTCTTCGCCTTCACCCTCGGCCGTCGCACCGCTCGCGAGCGCTTCGAGCTCCGCGTCGTCGAGGTGTCGCGTCTCGGGCATGGCCGACGCGATCGGCGTCGTCTCCGGACCGTGCCCTTCGGCCGCCAAGGCTGCCTCGTCGGTGTCGATGATGAGGCGCGTCGCCGGGCCGTCGCCCTCGTCGTCCCCATCGTCGAGCGTCACGTCGTTCGCCGACGGTCGGTCCGAAGGCGCGATGATGCTCTCGCTGACCTGGGCGTCGAGCTCGTCGCCCGTGAGGGCGACGGTCGCCTCGGGATCGAACGCTTCGTCGGAGCGCGGTGCGGCGTCTGCGACGGGCTCGCCAGTCTCGCTCTCGTCGTGGGGCGCCGGCGCCTCTCGGGGCTCGGCCGTCGAGGCTTCGGACGCCGCCGCCTCGTCGGTCGCGCTCTCCGCGGCCTCGGCCTCGGCCGCCTTCTTCTTGGCCGGGGTCTTCTTGGCGGGCGCCTTGCGCGGAGCTCGGGCTTTCCGCGCCGGCTCCTTTTTGGGGGTGTCTTCTTCGTTCATCCGTCGCGTTTCCGGCCCCGGTTCGTCGGGCTTGTGGCTCATGGCGTGACCTCTTGGTCACTCTGGGTCGGCGCCTCGTCGCTCGCGTCGTCCGCAGCGGGGGCCTCGTTGTCCTGCGCGGGCTCGTCATCGCCGGGCGTCGTCGCGTCGTCTTGGGCCTCGCGCTCGCCGTCTTCGTCCGGGATCGGGTCGACCGCACCCGTTGCCGCTTCCGCGTCTTCCATCGCTTCGTCAGCCGCCACGCCGTCGGGCTCGTCTTGCGGCGCGGCCTCCGCCTGCAGGGCCTCCGCCTCGGCATGCGCGGGCTCGGCGGGCGCAGGCGCGGCCTTCGCGGCCACCGGATGATCGGGTTCGTCGAGGTCGCCTGCTTGCAGCGCGCCATCGGGGATCTCGATGTAGATGGGCGAGAGCGCGTCGGTCTGGAAGAGGCGCGTCATGCGGAGGCGCGTCATCTCGAGCAGTGCGAGGAACGTGATCACGAGATCGAATCGCGTCTCGGCGCCCTTGAAGAGCTCCGTGAACTCGATGCGCTTCTTGTCCTTGAGCGAGGCCACCAGCTCGTGGATTCGATCGGTGATCGTGATCCGATCGGTCACGATGTCGTGCGTGATCTTGACCTTCGCTCGCGAGAGCACGGCCTGGAACGCCTCGAGCAGCGAGAAGAGGGGGACCTCGGCGAGCGGCGGCAAGCCCTGAGGCTCGGCCTCCTCCATGCTCATGCCGCGCATGAAGACGTCGCGACCGGTGATGCCGCGCGCTGCGAGATCCGCCGCGGCCTGCTTGTACTTTTGGTACTCGAGCAGGCGGCGGATGAGCGCCTCGCGCGGATCCTCTTCTTCCTCGGGCGAGCTGTCGTCTTCCTGGCCGGGTGGTGGGGCCGGGAGCAGCATCTTCGACTTGATGTGCGCGAGCGTTGCCGCCATGACGAGGTACTCGGCCGCGACGTCGAGGTGCATGAGCTGCATCAGCGACAGGTACTCGAGGTACTTCTCGGTGATGAAGCTGATGGGCAGCTTGAGGATGTCGATCTCGTGCTTCTGGCAAAGCTGGAGCAAGAGATCGAGCGGGCCCTCGAACTCGGGGAGAGACACGGCGTAGATGCCGTCGTTCGTCTGGCCGACGGGCCGCGCCGCGGTGGCCGACATCGGACCCGCGACGTCGCTCGGCGCGCCCTCCGTGCCCGCGCGGGCCAGCCCAGGACCGACGTGCGCAGGTGCCTCGCCGGCCTCGGCGGGCGGAGGCCGCGCGAGGTCCGTGGCTTCGTCTGCGCGGCTCTCCTCGGTCATTGGGGGGGAAGCCTTCTACGACCAAACGTCAATCGGGACAACCCTCGCGGGTCGGGTTTGGAACCCCGTCTTTTCGAGGGCTTTCTGGGGCTTGGCGGGGCCGCCCATTTCACAGGTCGGGCTCGGGGCCCGAACCAGACGCCGGGAGTTCATGTACGATTCCGGCCGTGACTCCGGCGGTGGCGCAGCACGTGAAGTTCTGCCCGGCGTGTCGCGAGCAGTTCCCGGACGACGGGCTCTACTGCCCGAACGACGGAAGCCCGCTCGTCGCCAAGCTGCCGGACGACGTGCCGCCCAAGCCCGACCCCTACCTCGGCCGGACCATCCTCGATCACATCGAGATTCGCGAGCTCGTGGGTGTGGGGGCGATGGGGCGCGTCTACCGCGCCTTCCAGAAGGGCATCGATCGCGACGTGGCGGTGAAGGTCCTCCACCGCGAGCTCAGCGCCAACGCCCAGCTCGTGGGCCGCTTCCTTCGCGAGGCCAAAGTCGCCTCCCGCCTCCAGCACCCCAACGTGGTGCACGTCCTCTTGAGCGGACAGCTTCCGGATGGCGCGCTCTACATCGTGATGGAGTACCTGCACGGGCTTTCACTCCAGAGCGCGATCGTGGAGACGGGCGCCGCGTTCGATCTGCCGCGCGCGCTCCACGTCGCGCTCCAGCTCTGCGACGCCGTCGGCGAGGCGCACGTCCAAGGCATCGTCCATCGCGATCTCAAGCCCGAGAACGTGATGATGGTGCGGCGCGGTCAGGACGCCGACTTCGTGAAGGTGCTCGACTTCGGCATCGCTCGCCTCAACTGGAGCGAGCAGTCGATGGCCACCGCCACTGGGCTCATCTTCGGCACGGCGCGATACATCTCGCCCGAGGGCGCGCAAGGCGACAAGGTCGGCCCGCCCGGCGACGTCTACTCCATCGCGACGCTCACCTATCAGCTCCTCGCCGGGCGTACGCCGTTCGAGGGCGATCAAGCGGTGGGTCTCCTCATCCAACAGATCCACGAGCCGCCGCCGCCGCTCCGATCGCACGCTGCCGCCGAGACCGTCCCGCCGGCCATCGCGGACGTCGTGATGCGCGGCCTCGCGAAGGATCCGGCGGCGCGCTACGACGGCGCTCGTTCGTTCGGGCGCGCGCTCGTGGAGGCGGCGCGCGCGAGCGGCGTCGCCGCCGACGATTACTACGCGCGGTCGCTCTTCGCGGCGGGCCCACCGTCGGGCCAGGGGCGCAGCTCGTCACCGAGCGACCCATCGCTTCCGCGTGCGCCCGCGGCGGCGCCGCATCCGCCCGCGAGCTCGTCGCGCGATCTGAACGGACCGCCGGTGGCGGGGCCGACCGCGCGCTGGACGCCTCCGGCGGCCGTGCAGGCCGAGCTCGCCGCGGCCGCTCTGAGCCACGCGAAGGCGCGCGAGTCGTCGCCCTCGAAGCCCGCGCTCCCCGCCGCCGGCGCCGTGGAGGCGACCCTCGACGACGACGACGCGGCGACCGCAGAGCGCGCACGCGACGCGCGCACCGAGCTCACCACGCCCGCGCCGCTCGGAGGCACGATGACGAGCGCGCCGAGCCCAGCCCTCGCGCCGACGCCGACGCCGGTCGTGCTCGGTAAGGGCGGCACGCTCCCGCTCGCGAACGGCGTTGCGCCGGTGCCCGCCGCCGCCTTGATGACGCCGACCCCGACACCGGCGCCGCGACCAGTCGTCGTTACTCCGACGCCGTCCTCGTCGGACGAGGACGCCCCGGCGAGCGTGCCGTCTCGGCGCGGCTCCACCGCGCTCATCGTCGTCGTCTGTTTCCTCATCGGCGTCGGTGGCGCGCTCGGCATCCATCAGAGCGGTATCCTGTCGCGTGCGCGAACGGGGACCGCCTCGGCACCTGGGCTCGACACGCACCTCGCGCGCACGCGCGACGCCATCGAGCACGAGCGCTGGGACGCTCCGCCGGGCGACAACGCGCGCGAGCTCTTGCTCACCGGGCTCGAGCGGTGGCCCTCCGACGCCAAGCTGCTCGCGCTCCGCACGCAGGCCAAAGACGCGATGGTCCACGAGGCGGTGAAGAAGAAGGGCGCCGGTGACCTCGCGACCGCGGCGCGCCTCGCCCGCCTCGCGAGCGAGATCGCGCCCGACGATGCGCCCGCGCGCGCCCTCTCCGGCGAATACGCCGCCGCGCTCGAGTCGCCGCCGAGCGCGCTCGTCCCGCCGCCGCCGCCCCCGCCGGCGGTGAGCGCTGGTCGCGCGCCTTCTTCCGGTGTGCCGGCCGCCGCGGGCCGCGTGACGCTCGACGTCGCGCCGGCCAAAGCGCGGATCGGACAATCCGTGCAGTTTACAGCAAAGACTTCCGGAAAGAGCGCCCTCACCGACGTGACGTTCGTGGTGACGGCGCCCGGGCAAGCGCAGGGCACGCGTCTCGTGCCGGTGCTCGAAGGCAGCGCCTTCCGCGCGCAGTTCTCGTTCCTCGAGCCGGGTCGCTACGAGGTGAGCTTCTCCGGGCGCGATGGCGCCGCTCCGGTGCGCGCGTCGCGGCAGGTCGTCGTCGAGAGCGCCACCGCTGCGCCGCCGCCCCAGCCGCCGGCGACGGCGCCCACCGGGAGCGTCAAGTGGTTGTAAAGTGCATGCGGCTCGTCGCCGCGACCTTCGCGCTCACGCTCGCACCCGCGGTCGCGCGCGCCGACGGCGCGACCGGGACCGCATCCGCGTCGGCGTCCACCGACGACGCGACGGCGTCGTCGTCGTCGCGCCCGGGCCTCCTCGATCGCTCGCACACCGTGGCCGAGTTCGAGGCGGGCTTCATCGCGCTCCCCACCGCGCCCATCTCTCGCGCGCGCCAAGGCGGCGACACGCCGTTCGTCGGCACCATCGGCAAGGGTGACGCCACGCTCCTGACCGGCCTCCACCTGCTCTATCGCGGCTCTCCAGAGTGGGCGATCGGTGCTGGCTTCATGCTCGCGCCGCGCCCGACGTCGGATCCGCAGTACGGCGGTAACCTCGATCTGCAGCGCTCGCACACCCGGAGCTATCTGCTCGTCGGCGGTGAAGGTCGGTACTTCCCGTTCCGCTACAAAGTCGCCGAGGCGTGGGTCGGCCTCGCCGGAAGCGCGGTCGTCATCGCCGACCGCTACGGCTGGGACGGCGCGCCGGCCGTGCCGACGATCCTCGGCAGTCGAACCGTGACGATCCGCACCGAGGGCTTCTCGATCGCGATTCAGGCGGGCGGCAATTGGATGTTCGCCGACCGCTGGGTGGCTGGGGTCACCGCGCGCGCGTCGCGCTGGATCCTCCCCGAGACGCCGAGCTGCTCGCCGGTCGGTGATTGCGCCACGCTCTCCGGCACCGTCGAGGCCTTCGAGCTCGGTCTCACGCTCGGCTATCGCATCCCGCTCTGACCTCTACGCCAGGCGCGCGTCACGGAAAGAGCGCGACGACGCGCGACAAGCCGAGGGCGACGACGACCAGGAAGGTGATCGCCTTCAGCGGAGCGAGCAGCGCATCGACGTGCGCGGGGGCTGCCGCGCGCGCGACGAGCGCAGCGGAGATCTCGATGATCAGGCTCGCGGCCAGCACGGGCGCCGCGAGCGCGATCGAGAGGCCGATCCCATCACTCAACACGCGGGCGGTCTCTTGCCAGCCGAGCCCGGACGGCTCGCGTGCAAGCCCACGAAGCGCGCGCGCTGGGCCTCCCATCGCGAAGAAGGCGAAGCTCGCCGCGAGACCATGGAGAACGGACAGCGGACCCGTGCGTCCGTCGAGCGTCACGAACGTTCCGGTGTCTTGCGCACCCCGGAGCTGATCCGCCAAGCCGCCGGCCATGGTGGCAGCCCAAAGTGGGACAGCCGTCGCGACGGCGAGCGGAAGACCGTGAAACGCCTCCGTTACGAGCACGCTGAGCGCGAACGTCGCACCGGTCGGCGCGCCGACCGCGGTGACCGTGAGCGCGGGGAAGAGCACCGCGGCGAGCCCGAGCGCCATGCTCACCCGAGTCGGGACGGAGAGCGCACGCAGGCCAAAAGCCGGCACAATCACGACGAGCGGCGTGGCCCGCGCCCACGCGCGCCCGACGAGCGCGAGATCCACGCCGCTCGCCAAGAGCCCATCGGCGATCGCGGTGACGAGCGGCGAGGTCATGGAAGGTGCGTTCGCTTACCACGATGGACGTCGGCGAGCGACGCGCGGCGCATGAGAGTGGTCGCGCGACTGTGCGGTGCCAGCTTTTTTTACAGAGCCAAAATGTCCGGGCTCACTCGTGCGGAACCTCACGCGATTCCACTTCCGACGCGTATGTTTTTTTGTGTGGGAACTGTCGACGCTCGCTGGGTGGAGATCGTCGCGAAACACGCAACGCTGAGAGGCGGCGCTGCACTCGCAGCCGCTCTCATTCGACCAGATGAACCGCGGGTCGAAGAGGCCGAGCTCGCGGCGTTCTGGAAGAACATGGCGGAGCTCATGCGCGTGTCGCGGGCTGAAGCGCTCGATCGCGTGCTCATCGACGGCGCCGACGACTTCGCGGCGTTTCCGTTGCCGGGCCTCGACGATGCGCCGACCGCGGGGCACACGCTCGAGATCATCGCGCGCTTTCTTCCGAGCCTCTCGGAGAAGGTTCGCCTCTCGTTCGCCGTCGGCGCGGAGCGCGTCGAGCTTCGCCTCCGTCACAAAGGAGAGCCGAACTGGACGGCGTGGTTCGAAGGCGCGCACCTCGCGCTCATCGCGATGGTGCTCGTTCGTCGCGCGCACTGGCTCACCGACGTCTCGCTCACGCTCGCGGGCGCCGACGAAGCGCGCCTCGCGCGTTGGTCGGAAGCGATCGGCGTCCCGGTTCGCTCCGGCACCGTGAACCGCCTCGAGCTCTCCGTCGCGGAGCTACGCGAACGACAGTCGCCCGTCGCGTCGGGACGACCGTCGCTCGTCTTCGAACAAGAGATCCCGCGCTCGACGCGCGAGCCGCAGGCGGGTCAGCTCCGCTACACGCTCGATCGACTCGCAGCCGAGCCCGACGTTCCGCGTCGTCGTCTCGCGCGCGAGCAAGGTCTCAGCTTGAGCTCGTTCAAGCGTCGACTCGCCCTCGAGGGCGGCAGCATCTCGATCGCGCGCGATTGGCTCCGTCACCACCGCGCGATCGAGCTCCTCCTCGATCGTGAGCTCCCGGTCTCGGTGATCGCGGAGCGACTCGGGTTCTCCGACGACCGCGCATTCCGTCGCGCCTTCATGCGATGGACCGGCATGGGGCCCACTGCGTTCCGCGAAGGGTTCCTCGATCCGGACGCGGTCCCGCCGGCCTCGCGCAAGCGCTCGCGCGCCGACGAAGGCGACGGCGAGGGCAGCGATCACCCGCGCCAAAACGGCGGCGAAGGCACCGGCTGAGCCCCCGGCTCAGAACGCCGCGACGAGCTTCTGGCAATCGAACGCCGCGCGCCCCGTGGGGTTGCGATAGGGCGACGCGCAGGTGCCGAGCATCATGCCGAGGTCGCGGAAGAAGACCCCGATGTTCGGCGGATCGTACGAGTAGATCCCGTCGGGCACGGAGCTGTCGAAGACGTGGAAGGTCGTCGACTGCGCGGGATCGCGCATGCCCACGTACGCCTCGTGGAGCTTCTTGTGCATCCACCGGATCTCGCGCGACGTGAGCGGCACGCCGACGGCCGCCGAGGCGGCGATCTCGCTCGTCACGTCGAGGAGCGAGAAGCCCGACGGAGGCGACGCCGACTCCGCGAGGTTCATGTCGAGATCCATGCGGCCGGCGAGGCCGCCCAGGAGATCCAGCGCCGGTGTGTTTTGGCTCTTCTGGTAAGCGGCGACGATGGCCGCTTGGTGGTGCGTACGAAGGATCTGGCGCGCGTCGTTCTTCAGGAACGACCACGCCGTCACTTCGAGGGTGGGGAGGCCGTTCTTGCAGTCGATGCTTCCGAGCGCGCCGTTTCCGCGGAGCATGATCGCGGCCGCGCCGAGGCACTCGAGGTTCCCAGTGAGCGTGTAGCGCGCCAGTTGATCGGGCGGCGACCAAAGGTTCTCCGACTTGTCGAGCGTCTCGATCACGAAGCCTTGGGCGGCGACGCGCTTCGCCCACGACTCGTAGAGCGAGGTCATCTGCGCGACGTCGGCCTGCGCGGCGGCGTCGAGGCGCGGAACGCACGCCTTCACCTGCGAGAGCGACCGGAGGATGTGCCCCATGTCGTCTTTGGAGCGCTTGTTCTTGATCCAGATGTCCCCGAACGTCGGATTCGTTGGAACATGCACGTATTCCGACGGGTCGGCGTCCACGCCCGGGTACGACTGGCTGTAGTCGATCGTCAGGTTTCGCCCGCCCTCGGTGGAGTCCACGTTGGGGCGATAGAACGAGCGTGCGAGGAGCGTGGGGTTCGTGTCGCCGTTCGAGCGGACCATCGCCATGATCCACGCGCTGTACGCGCGCACCATGCGCTGGAGGAGGTGCCCGACCTTGGGCTCACCCCACATCAAGTACGCGTAGCAAGCGCCCTCGAGGTACGGCGCCGTGGCGATGCCGACGTTGTCCGCGCCGTCGGTCGAGTGCTTGTACGTCACCTTGCCGGCGCTCTTCAGCATCTGCACGCCGGTCCAGAAGTGGCCGTACCAGTACCCGTGGGCGGGATCCGTCTCCGGCCAGCCGTGCACGCGCTCGTCGACGAAGTCGAAGTAGCGGAGGTCCTTGAGGAGCGCGATGAGCTCGTCGGTCGCCGTCGAGATCTCCGTCGACGTGAGCGGCGTGCCGACGTCGTTGCGCGAGAAGCTCACCGGCAAGGCGACGTTGGGCGGACCGCTCGTGGGCTCGGCGTCGGCCCCCGCGTCGACCACGCTCGCGTCGGTCGTCGTCGCGCTGTCCGCTCCGCCCGCATCGCTCTGGGGGCTCGTCGCGTCGCGTGCGCTGTCGGCGCCGCCGTCCCTGCCGCCTCCGGTGGACTCATCGGTGTTGGCTGCGTCGCCGTCTCCGCAGGCCGCGAACGCAGCCGAGCCGACCAGGAGCGAAGCGAGGAGGAGAGGCGCTCGAAAGGAAAGACGCACGGGGTCGCCTTAGCGGACGGCCTCCGCACGGTCCAGGCCCGCGCGGGGCGACGCGCCCCTGTCCGCGAGAGCGGCAGATCGAAAAAGACCATTCCTGTCGCAGGTATGCAGCGTGAGGGGCGTCGTCTCTCGACGGTGACGCTCGCCCGCTAAATTTCGCCGCCCGCCCGCCCTCGCGCCACTGCCTTGACGCGATCGCTCTTGCGGGCGAAAAGCCCGCGCATGGCGCTCGATCGTTCCGTCGTCGGCAAGCCCACCGAATCGCATCGCTTCACGTACACGTCGAAGGACGCAGTGCTCTACGCGCTCGGCATCGGCGCGCGGGCTAGTGAGCTCGATTACCTCTTCGAGGGGCGCGGGCCCAAGGTCTACCCGAGCTTCGCCGTCGTGCCGGAGTTCGCGCCGATGTTCGACGCCCTCCGCGCGACGAACGCCAACTTCGCGATGGTCGTCTTCGGTGGTGAGCGTGTGCGCATCCACAAGCCGTTCGCCCCGTCGGGCACGGTGTCGGCGCGGTCGACCGTGCGCGGCATCTACGACCTCCGTCGCATGGCGCAGGTCGTGATCGACACCGAGATCGTCGACGAAAAGGGCGAGAAGATCGCCACGACGACGTCGGCCATCATCTGCCGTGGCGAAGGTGGTTTCGGGGGTGAGCCGCCGCCGAAGGAAGACGTCGGCATCTCGATCCCCGATCGCCCGGCCGACTTCGTCATCGAAGAAGCGACGAGCCCCGAGCAGGCGCTTCTGTATCGCCTCTCGGGCGACTGGAACCCGCTCCACGCCGATCCGGAGTTCGCGAAGAGCGTCGGCTTCGAGCGCGGCCCGATCCTCCACGGCCTCGCGACGTACGGACACATGATGCGTCACGTCGCCAAGGGCGCGTGCGGGGGCGACGCGCAGCGCCTCACCGCGTTCGAGTGCACGTTCCGCAAGCCGGTCTGGCCGGGCGAGACCTTCGTCACGAGCGGTTGGATCGTCGCCCCCGGCAAGGTCGCCGTTCGCGTGGCGATCAAGGAGCGCGACGAGTCGGTCGTCACGGGCGCGTGGGCGACGTTCTCGGGCTGAGACTTCAGCCCAGGCTCGACGTCATCCGCAGGAGCCGTGGATCTCGTACGGCCACGCGTTTCGGCACACGCCGCGCAAGCACTCGCAGCTCGACGTGCAGAGCTGCACGCGATCGCCGTCGCAGGCTTCGGTCGAGCAAGCGCCGCCGGTGGCGCCGAACGATGATTCGCCCTCGTGCGCGCAGCACACTTGGCCGGTCGGACACTCGGCGGATCCGCGGCATCGGGTCGCCCCGTCCGTCGGGTCGCGCGGCACGCACGACGCCGCGAACGCGTCGATGACGTGCGCGTCGACCGGAGCGGCCGCGTCGGGCACGGGAGTGGCGTCGATCGCGCTCTTCGCGGCGACATCGGGTGATGCAGCATCCGTCGCGCCCGCGTCGAGCGGTGCGTCGACGAAAAGTCCGTCTTTGGCCGATCCGGCGCACGCAAGGACGACGAGCGGCACGAGCGCGAGGGCGAGCACGAGCGCGCGGGGGTGAAGCATGCCTCTCCATACGATCGGCGCGTGCCCGCCCGCCTGGCCGAACTCGCCCCACACCATGAAATCGCTCGGCGCTCACCGTGAAGCGGTCGCGCGTTCTTTGCGGCGCTCGGGCACCGCGTGAGTCATGCTGGCGCTGCCATGCGAGGCCGCCGCCATGTCTTCGTCCTCTTCGTCGTGAGCTTCTTCGCGGCGTGCGGCGCGCGTACCGAGCTCGCCGATCCGTTCACGCAGGGCGTCGGCGCGGACGGCGGCGTGCGGGACGCGCGCGCGGACGCGAGCGATGCCGGTCGCGTTCGGCCGCCGGTGTCGTGCGAGGACGGCGGCGCGGGGACGCGCTGCGGCGTCGACGGCGGCGTCTCGCGATGCGTCGACCTCACGAACGATCCCAATGATTGCGGGCGGTGCGGCACGCGCTGCCGCGCCGAGGAGGCGTGCATCTCGTCTCGATGCGTCGCCGTCGCGGCGGCATTCACCGGCCTCCGCTGGGAGCTCCCGTGCGTCACGCGGTCGGGGCGCGACTCGTGCACGACGCCCGGGCTCGTCAAGCAGACCGCGCGCATGGGGGGCGAGCGCGGCGTGACGTACGACGTGACGCTGCACTTCCGCGGTGTGGTCGAGACGGAGGGCTACGTCGGTGGCACGAACGACGGCGCCTATTTCCAGATCGGCGGCGCGCCGATCAACGACACGTGGAACATCTACGCGCTCGAGACCTCGTCACCGCCGGCGACGTACTACCTGAATCGCGGCGAGGGCGGCCTCTACCGCTGCTTCCCGATCGACTATCGCGCGACGATCCCCATCGCGGCCGGCGCGACGGTCACGCTCGTTGCCGACCCCGTCGACTCGGCAACCGAAGAGATCGTCAACACCGACGGCACCGGCGTGGCGATCGTCGTGCCCGGGGTGCCGCCCGCGCCGGCGGCGTTCGACGGTCAGTTCATTCAGATGGACGTGGAAGTGGTGCGCTGACGCGTTGCCGTGCGCGGCGACGCTCAGCGGAGCCCGTAGTGCGCGAGGACGCGCGCGGGCGGCAGCGCCTTCGCGTAAAGCGCCACTTCGTCGATCGCTCCGGTCCATCCGGTGAAGACGAGCGGGTGGGTCACGATCGGGCGCGCCGCCGCGTCGGTCTGGGAGCCGCCCTCCGAGAGCGCGCCGTCGAAGTATCCGAAGTCGAGCTTGGTCGTCGCGTCGTACCCCACGACGATGTGGTGGAAGACCGTTGGCGTGAGCGCCGCCGCTGCGAGCGTGTACGAGAGAAACTGCCCGCTCGACCAGGTCTCGGTGCGGAACTGGCTCGCGGTGAAGAGAAACATCGTCACGCCGGCGCGCGACGGCGCGTAGTCTTCCATGTCGGCGACGTTCTTCGCCGGGACCGCGCTCGCCGCGTCCATCGCGATCCACGCTTCGATCGTGAACGACTTTCCGAGGTCGGTATCGGCGAGCGCGGTGGTCAGCGTCGCCGCGACTTGCTCGAGGCGAATTGCGCTGCTCCCGGCGATGCCGGGGACGCCGCGAGTGATTCCGCTCGCGGCGAGCGCGCACGGCGTGCCGCCTTTCTCGTCGGCGCAACCGCTCGCGTCGTCGAGACGAAAGTAGGCGGACGGACCATCGGCGAGCACGGCCGCGCGGTACGCGGCGCTCGCCGCGCCGTCCGGGCCCGCGTCCGACGAGCTCGCGTCGGGCGTCGTGGTGACGTCCGCCATCGTCGCGGCGTCGGCGTCCGTGTTGCCGTCGCGCCCGTCGGCGCTGTCGATCGCGCTCTCCTCGCCGCGGGCGTCCGTCGTGGCAGGGGAGTCAGGGCTCGCTCCGTCCGGCGTGATGGCCGAGCCCGAGAGGCCGCTCGTGTCGACGAGGAGCGAGCAGGCGAGGGGCGTGAGCGCCAAGGCGAAGATGAGCACCGCCCGCACCCGAGGAATCGTAGCGCGCGGCATCCGTGGTGAGTGGGGTCTATGCAGGATACGAGCTGGTCAGTGTGTCGACCGGTCGCTCACGCGTGCACCCAAGCCGACGTTCGTGCGAGCGTCGAACGATGATGCTGCGATTCGGGGACCGAGTGCGCTCGGTGGTGATCGCGTTCCTCGCTGCGGCGTGCACCGGCGAAGACGGCGTGCCCGTCGCACGCACGGCCCCTCTGCCTCCGCCTCTTCCCATCGCGGCCGAGTCGACGCCGCAACCCGGCCAAACGGATGGGAGCGGAGCCTCGAGCCCGCTCCTGGGCCACGCTGCGCCGCCGATCGACGGACGCTCCGCGTCCGGAACGAGCGCCGTGTGGTTCGCCACCACCGGCGACGTGCTCGTGCTCCACTTCTGGGCGACGTGGTGCGGCCCCTGCAAGAGCGCGATGCGGGCGCTCGATGACCTCGCCACACGAAGCGCCGGACGCGTGCGCGTCGTCGGGCTCAGCGTCGACGACGAGCCCGACGCGATCGCCGAGTTCGCGCGCTCGCTCCAACTCCGGTTTCCGATCGCGTGGGACCGCGGCCTCGTGACCGCGAATCGGTATCGTCCGGCCACGATGCCGTCGACGTTCGTGATCGACGCGCGCGGCGTCGTTCGCCACGAGCTCCATGGCTGGCACGAGGGCGACGTGGCGATCCTCGAGGGCGTGATCTCCGACCTCGCTCACTGAGCGCGCCAACGCGGAAAATCGGCGGGCCGGCCTTTACGCCGCGCGACAAAGAAGCCACATTCCTCGGGCTCTACGAGGAGAAGTCCCATGGCCAAGCTTTCGAAGTCCATCGTCATCGTCGGCGCGAAGCGCACCGCGTTCGGAACCCTGCTCGGCTCGCTCAAGGGAATGAGCGCCACCGACCTCGCCGTGCACGCGGCCAAGGCGGCGATCCAGCAGTCCGGCATCGCGGGCGACAAGATCGGTCACGTCATCGTCGGCAACGTCATGCAGACGAGCCCGGACGCGATCTACTGCGCGCGGCACGTGGGCCTCAAGGCCGGCCTCCCGATCACGACGCCCGCGCTCACCGTCAACCGTCTCTGCGGCTCCGGCTTCCAGGCGGTCATCAACGGCGCCGAGCAGATCCTCATGGGCGAGACCGACGCGGTCCTCGTCGGCGGAACCGAGAACATGACCCAGGCGCCGCACGTGGTGCGCGGCGGTCGCGAGGGGTTCGCGTTCGGCAAGGCGCCGCAGATGGAGGACTCGCTCTGGAGCGCCCTCACCGACAGCTACTGTCAGACGCCCATGGCCGTCACGGCCGAGAACCTCGCGCAGAAGTACGGCATCACGCGCGCGGACTGCGACGAGTACTCGCTCGGGACGCAGAAGCGCTGGGCCGCGGCCAACGAGGCCGGCCACTTCAAAAATGAGATCGCGCCCATCGAGCTCACCAGCAAGAAGGGCACGGTCACCTTCGCGGTCGACGAGCACGCGCGCCCGCAGACCACCATGGAGGCGCTCACCAAGCTCTCTCCGGTCTTCAAGAAGGACGGCGTCGTCACCGCCGGCAACGCGTCCGGCATCTGCGACGGCGCGGCCATGCTCGTCATGACGTCCGAGGACTTCGCCAAGGCGAACGGCCTCAAGCCCCTCGCCCGCCTCGTCCAGTGGGGCGTCGCTGCAGTGGAGCCCAACCTGATGGGCATCGGTCCGGCGCCGGCGATCAAGCACGCGCTTTCGCGGGCCGGCCTCGCGCTCTCGGACATGGATCTCGTCGAGGTCAACGAGGCGTTCGCGCCCCAGTACCTCGCGGTCGAGAAGGAGCTCGGCCTCGATCGCGCCAAGACCAACGTGAACGGCGGCGCGATCGCGCTCGGTCACCCGCTCGGCGCGAGCGGCGCGCGCATCACGGCGCACCTCGTCTACGAGCTCGCGCGCCGCGGCGGCAAGTACGCCGTCGGCAGCGCGTGCATCGGCGGCGGCCAGGGCCTCGCCGTTCTCCTCGAGCGCGTCTGACATCGCCGCACGGCCGACGAGTGGCCGCCTCACCCTCGGGTGCGGTGGCCATTCGCGTTTTGGGGATTGATCAGCGACCGGGGCGCACGCTCGGCCGCGGCACCGAGACGGGCGCGTCGTCGTCGAGCGGAAGCCGCACGTGGAAGACGATGCCTCCGCCTTGCGGAACGTCGACGTCGATCGCGCCCTTGTGGAGCTCAACGATGGCGCGCGCGAGCGAGAGCTCGAGGCCGAGGCTTCCCAAGCGTCGTGCCCGATCGGGATACTTGAACGCCTCGAAGATCTTCTCGCGCTCGCCCGGATGGAGGCCACGCCCAGCCGTCTCGACGTCGATTTGGACGAATGGGCCGTGCGTCGCGCGCACGGTGACGGTGCCCTTCTCGGTGAAGCGAACTGCCGTTCCGATGACACCGACGAGCGCCTGCACGAGCCGCTGCCCATCGACCCGCGTCGTCGGCATGGCCGGCTGGACCTCGGCGCCGATGAAGACGTCGGTGCCGCCAGCGAGATCGCGCGAATCGAGGACGGCGCTCATGATCGCGTCGCCCACGTGCGTCTCTTCGATCGAAAGCTCGAGCTGCCCGGCTTCGGCGCGCGACGCATCGAGGATGGTGTTGATCAGGTGGAGGAGCTCGCGGCCGCGCTGTTCGATGATGGTGAGGCTCTCGCGCTGCTCGGTCGTGAGCGGCGTGCGGTCGACGAGCGCGGCGAAGCCGAGGATGGAGTTGAGCGGTGACTTGAGATCGTGGCTCATGGCGGCGAGGAAGAGCGCGCGCATGCGCTCCGTCGCGCCCTTGGCGCCGATCGCTCGCTCTTGCGCGGCGCCGAACTCTCGGAAGCGGAGCCCGAGCTCGCCGACCGCGTCGAGGAGATGCGACGTGGAAGAGAAGCGCGGCTCTCCCGGCGAGTAGCGGCCGGTCATGACTTCGAGCGCGCCGGTGCGCTCGAGGAGGCCGCGTGCCAAGACGAGGTCCTTGGAGTAGAGCCCGCCGATCCGCGCGCCGAGGAGCGCCGCCAAGAGCGCGGCCGCGGAGGCCACGAGCGCGTAGGCGAGCGTGCGCGCGCTCAACGTGCGACGCGGGATGCGTACCGTCGCCGCCCCGTCTTCGAGCGGCACGACGAGCTTGGCCCATCCGTCTTCGGTCTCGAAGGCCACGTTTTCCGCGGGCGGCGTGCCCTTCGCGACGTCTACGAGGATGCCGAAGCCCGCGGCTGCCGAGACGGCTTGGTCGCGGCCGGCCGTGGAGCTGCCGATCGGCTCGAGCACACCTTTGGCGAGCGCCTCGGCGGTCCCGCGCTCGACGTCCTCCGATGCCGCGCGCACGTGCGCGTACGCGAGCAGTGAGGCCCCGAGGGCGATGAAGCCCACCGGCGCGGCGACGGCGAGAAGAAAGCGCGTGCGCACGCGCGTGAGGGCGCGGCTCGGTGACTCTTCGAGCTCGATCGCCGCTGCTGCCACCTCGGAGGGCGCGAGCTCGATGACGCGGGCGACCATCGAGCGGAGCAACACGTAGAGCGGCAGCGCCACCGCGGCGATGACCGCGAGGTGGAAGAGCGCGAGCGTCGCTTGCGTCGAGATGTCGTGGCTCGGCGGTCGCAGCCCCGGTAGCAGCGTCACCGCGGCGCCGCCCGCCGACACGCCCATGAGGAGGCTCACCAGCTTGGCCGGCAGCGCGTCGAGCGCGGAGAGCCGTTCGGGGAGGACGTCGCGCTCGGCAGCGAACAGCGCTTCCAGCGTCGTCATGAGCGGTGCCAAGACGATCGCGGTGATCACGGCCTGAATGACGGCGATGAGGAGCGCAAGCAGGGCCCAGCTGCCGACGGCGAGTGAGAGATCGGTGGGATCGAGGAGGAGCGCGCGCGGCGCGAGCACCAGGGTGAGCGCCGTCGAGAGGAGCGGCACTCCAGCCTGCACCAGGGCGATCCGCGCGACGAGGCGGCGGGCACGCGACAGCATCGTCATGGGCGCCCCTTCCCGAAGTGGAGCGGGAGCATCACTTCGAAGGTGGAGCCCCGGCCGACCTCGCTGTCGAGCTGGATGGATCCGCCGTGCATGAGGACGAGCCGACGCGCGATGGCGAGCCCGAGGCCCGAGCCACGACGTCGCTTGCGCTCGCTCTCCGGTTGCTTGAAGTCTTCGAAGATCAGCGCGCGGTCCGCGGCGCTGATGCCCGGGCCGGTGTCACGGATCGAAATGCGTGCATAGTTCAAGTGTCGGCGAACGGTGACGGACACCTCGCCCTCACTCGTGAACTTCACCGCGTTCCCCACCAAGTTGGTGAGGATCTGCCGCACGCGCTTGGCATCGGCGTCGATGACGACGTTGGCGTCGCCGGCGAGCGCGAGGCGCACCGGTCGGCCGCGCACCTGCGCGCTCGCCTCGCGGAGAACCTCGCCGGCCAGCGGAACCACGTCGACCGCGCGGCGCGAGAGCTTGAGCTGCCCGCCTTCGAGCGCCGAGAGCTCGAGGATGTCGTTCACCAGCTCGGCGAGGTGCGAGCCCGACGCGCGAACCTGCTCGAGCTCTTCGCGCGCGGCGGGGGGGAGGGGACCGTCGACCTCTTGCATGAGGAGATCGGTGAACCCGAGGATGGCGTTGAGCGGGCTTCGGAGCTCGTGGCTCACCGCGGCGAGGAACGCCGCGCGCTCGCGATCGGCCGAGCTCGCGCGCTCCAAGTTGTCGTGATACGCGCGCTCCGCGGCCACGAAGCGGAGGACGAGCTGGTTGAACGCCGCGGTCAAGGCGCCGGTCTCGTCGAGCGCTCGGATGGGCGCGCGCTCGCCGCTCGGCTCGCTCTTCACTTTCGACATGCCGCGCACGCGCTCGGCGAGGAGCTCGACGTCGACGTCCGCGTCGCGGGCGAGACCGTAGGCGAAGACTGCGGCCGCGCCCACGAGGAGCGTCGTGAACGCCGCGAGCGCGGCGAGGAGAGCGCGCTCCGCGCCGCCGGTGCGCGGTGATCGCACGAATGCGACCACCGCTTGTTTCGAGCCGACGCCGAGCCAATGCACCGCGAAGCGCGCCGGCCCGATCGCGGTCTCGGTCTCGCCCTCGCCGACGTCGAGCATGCGCGCGAGCACGTCCTTCGGGGGCGCGCCCAGGCTGGCGTCGAGCGCGACCTGCCCTTTGCCGTCGGCGAGCACGAAGAGGGCGCCCGTCCGTCGCGCCGCGAGCTGCATCGCGTCGAGGCGCACGCTCTCCGGTAGCGCGCGGAGGCGCGCGGCCAAGGTTGCCGCGAGGATCTTCGAGCGCGTCGCGGCCTGCGCGTTGCCTTCGCTCTCGAGCTGCGTCGTGCCCACGATCCCGATCACGATCGCCGCCAGGACTCCGATGAGGATCACGACCGCCGGCGCGAGCGGGAGAAGCTCGAAGCGGCGACGGTACCGCACGGGGATCGTCGCCGAGCTCGGCCCACGCACCGACGCCGGCACGCTGGGCGGCGGCTGGCTCGCGCGTCGGAAACGGCTGCGCCGGAGGAGCACGGGCCCATCTTACTCTGCGGCCGAAATCCGGTCCGATTCGGCGCCGATCGCGACCGTCGCTCGCGCGCCATCTCAGCCTGCGTCATGGAAAAGGCGCGAAAATGACACGCTGCGTAGGTGTTTTCTCGCTTTACGCGGCGCCGTGAGCCTGCTCCATTCGCCAAGTCGTCATGGCAAGGGTGAGGGGGTGGCTCAAAGCGCTGAAGGCGTCGACGCAGTCGACGGGCCTGCTCGCGCGTGGCGAATCGAGCCGCCGGAAGCGCACCGCATCGTCGGCCGAGGCCGCCGTCTCGCAGGTCACCCTCGTCGTCTACGGCTGGAACAATGTCGAGCCGGGCACGCTCTCGTGGGTCTTCCCGAGCCTCGCCGCGGCGATGTCTGCCGTTCGCGCGATGAAGAACGCCGTCCGCTGGGCCATCCTCGCCGGTCCGCGTGACTCGGTCGACGTCGACGAGGCGCGCGCGCACGGGCTCGTCCTCGCCGAAGCGCTCTGACGCGTTCGGTCTCCTGCGCTCGGCGCGCGCTTCTCGATTCGAGATCGCGGTCTGCGCGGCCGCCGTGACCCTAACGGGGATATTTTGCCAGGATTTGCGGGCAATTCGCGTGGCACGCGTCGTGAATTGCCCCAGGCATGAACCGCTTCGTTCTTGCTTCTTCGGTCCTCGCCCTTTTCAGCGTCGTCACTGGTTGCGCCAGCAAGAGCGGCGACGGCGATCTCGGTGTCAGTGGTGGTCGCGTCGGCGCCGGCACGGACGCGTCGACCTACGCGGACGAGCCCGTCGCGGAGACCGCGACCGATCCTGGCGCGGCCACGCCCTCGACCCCGCCGACGAACCCGGGCCCGGTCTCCGACGCTGGCAGGCCGGTGGGCGATGGCGGCGTGCTCGGTGACGGCAGCGTGTCTGTCGGCGCAGATGCGGCGACCAACGCGCTCCCGACCGCGTGCAAGGATCTCGGTCACTGCTGCGCGCAGGTCATCTCCTGCGATGGCGAGACGCTCGCGTGATGCGCGTGGTCATGGCCGACGACGCGCAGACCTGCCTCTCGACCCTCAACCAGTACAAGACCATCGGTTGCACGCACTCGAACTGGGAGGCCAGCCCGAGCTTCCCTGGGTATACGAACTTCCAAGGCTGCCCGCGTGACTGGGGTGGTGGCGGCTACTGATCCGCCCCAGGGCGTAGCGCGCGGCGACACGTTGAGGCGCGCCGGATCCGGGGGGCGTGTAGGCACACGCCGAGAGGGCGCGACCTCTGACTTCAAACTCGCGAAATCGCGCTGAATCAAACCTGATCCAGGGGCGTGCCCAACGGATGGAACGCCCCTCGCAGCGTGGTGACGCATGTCTCGGCATGCGTTCTCCGCGTTCTCGGCCGTGGTCGTTCTCGGCGCCCTCGGCCAGGCCTGCACGCTCGCCAGCCCCACGTACATCACGACGCACGAATCGCAGGCGCAGGCCGACGCGGGCGCGGGCGCGTCGTCGACCACGTTGAGCTCGGGGGCGGCGCCTGCGGGCGGTGCGGCGAGCACCTGCGCCGGCAGCGACTTCGTGAAGCCCGACCTGACCAAGCTGACGGCGTGCGGCAACGGCCTCGGCCACTGCTACGACAAGACCAAGGTGCCGATGAGCGATCAGCTCACCGCGTGCCCCAACGCCGCCGAGGTCTGCGTGCCCAACGAGGTGCTGCAGGCGGGCGGCGGCAAGCTCCAGAGCTGCACTTCGATCATCGGACCTGGCGGTTGCGTTCAACCGAAGCTGATCCCGGCCCTCGAGGCGCAAGGCGCGGGCGTGCTCAAGCCCGACGTATGCACCGGCGGACAGCTCTGTGTGCCTTGCAACGATCCGACGCACGGCAACGCGCCGACGCCGTTCTGCTCCCCCATCGGCGTGCACGACGCGGCGTGCAGCGGTGGCGCATCACCCGCTCCTTCCGGCGGGTCGACCCCGCCCGCGCCCCAGCAGGCGTGCTGCACGACGGGCGGCGTCTCGAACGGCGTGTGCATCGCCGAGAGCGCGGTCCCCGCATCGTCGCGCGATCAGGTGACCCAGGACTCGTGCTCGGCAGGCAACGCGTGCGTGCCCAAGTCGATGGTCTCGAACAACCCGCAGGTCTGCAACACGTCGGCGGGCGCGCGTGGCGTCTGCATGGACATGTGCTTCAACAGCATGCTCTCGATCGCCGGCGGCCTCGGCGTCTTCAGCCGCGACTGGTGCGGGCCCACCGAGGTGTGCCTCCCCTGCTCGTTCGTCGCCGGCAAGGGCGTCCCCGGTTGCCAGTGAGCTGACCGATGCCGTTCGCGCTCCGCCACCTCTTCGCCCTCACCGGCTCCATCGCGTTCGTCGCCGCGTGCTCGGTCGGCGAAGCGACGTACATCGACATCGAGGTGCCGCTCAAGGTCGCGAGTGCCACGCGCGTATGTGATTCGCCCTTCGTGAAGCCGAACCTGACGACGTTGCGCGCATGCGGTGGGGGCAAGGGACACTGCTACGACGGGACCAAGTCCGAGTTCACCGACCAGCTCTCGAACGCCGAGTGCGGCGGCGGCACCGACGTCTGCACGCCCGACACGCTCCTCGCGGCCGGCGGCAGCAAGCTCAAGTCGTGCACGTTCTTCCTCGGCAACAAGCCCGGCGCTTGCTTGAGCCTGCTCGTCAAGGACGCCGCCGCGCACAAGGACGAGCTCAAGCAAGACGTCTGCGACCCCGACGAGCGCTGCGTTCCGTGCGTGAACCCGTTGGACAATAAGGAAACGCACCTGTGCGATCCGCTCGGCATGCACGACAAGGCGTGCGTCGGCGGCGCGGCCGAGGCGCTGCCGCCGTCTTGCTGTCACGGCTCCGGGACGTGCATGAACCCCGAAGCCGCGCCGGAAGGGCAGCGCGACTCCCTCTCGCACGACAGCTGCCCCGGCGGGAAGCTCTGCGCCCCGGCGGCGATGGTGGACGGAAACCCCGTTCACTGCGACGTGGCTGGGATCAACGGCGTCTGCCTGGACATCTGCTTCGCCGCGATGCTCGGCCCGGTTCAGCGCACGATGCGCGGCGGCTGCGGGCCCACCGAGCTCTGCATGCCGTGCGCGATCGGCAAGGGTCAGGGCATGCCCGGCTGCAACTGACGCGCGGCGCGTCAGCGGACGATGCCGAGGTGCTTCCGCGCCTCGCTCGGATCGAGGAGCTTGCGGCCGACGCTGCGTCCGTACGCGGCGGCGCGCGCGACGAGCGGCGCGCTCCCTTCGGAGAGCACGCCCTTGTCGAGGTAGATGTTGTCCTCGAGGCCCACGCGCGCGTGTCCGCCCAAGCGCATCGCGAGCTCGGTCATTGGCTTCTGATAGCGGCCCACGGCCGCGACCGCCCACGACGCGCCGCTCGGCACGAGCGTGGACAGGTAGCGCACGTGCTCTTCGCGCGCGCCGATGCCGCCCGGGACGCCGAGCACGAACTGGAAGTGGAGCGGACCGGGCAAGAGCCCTTCGTCGACGAGCTTGAGCGCCTCTTCGACGTGACCGACCTCGTAGCACTCGAGCTCGGGGACGCTGCCGGCGGTCGCGATCATGCGCGCGAGGTTGCGAATGTCGGGACGCGAGTTCACGAACACGTCGTCGCCGAAGTTGATCGTGCCGCAATTGAGGGTCGCCATCTCCGGCTTGCAGGCGAGGGGCCCCGCGCGCTCCGCGATGCTCATCCCCACGGCGCCGCCGGTCGTCGTCTGGACGATGCAGTCGGTCTTGGCGCGGATCGCGTCGATGAGCTCGGCGAAGCGCTCGGCCGATTGCGTGGAAGAGCCGTCGTCGTTCCGGGCGTGGAGGTGAATCACCGCTGCGCCGGCCTCGCGGCAGCGCGCCGCTTCGGCGGCGACCTCGGCCGGCGTGATGGGAAGGTGCGGCGTTTGCGCGCGCGTCACCTCGGCGCCGACGATGGCGGCGGTGAGGACGAGCGGCAGGCCGTCGGTCGACACGGGCGTCACGATCGGACCGGCCTCGGGCGCCGGTGCGGCCGGGAGCGCCGGCATGTAGAGGCCCTTGGGGCCACGCTGGAGCTCCTTGGGGACGACGCAGGTTCCGCTCGCGCGGCACACCACGATCGGCGTCGCGAGCACGTCGGCGGCGCTCGCCGGGGCACCGTGCTGGCGAAGGTTGGTGACCACCTTGCGCGCCTCGAAGCGCATCTTGCGGCTCGTCTTGCCCATCTCCACGAGCTCGGCCGACGCCTCGATGTAGTCGCCGGCGAACACGGGGGCGAGGAACTCGACCGCGTCGTACGCGCGGAAGAGGCCTTCGTCGCCGTCGAGCCGGATCAAGAGCTCGGTCGCCAAGTCGCCGAAGAGGGCGAGCATCCGGGCGCCGTCGACGAGCTCGCCCGCGTAGTGGGCGTCGTGCGCAGACATGCGAAGGCGGAGGGTGACGCGGGTGCCGATCATGGCCTCGTCCTTACCACAAGAGGCCAGCGTCGCGAGCGGGGGCGGCTCGCCCATTGACCAGGCGGCGCGGAGGCCCAACAAGGATTCCACTCATGCGCGGGGGAACCAGCGTCATCGTCTCGTTATGGCTCGTTTTGGGCGCGGCGGCGTGCGTCCCCGCGCCGCGACTGTCGGGGCCACCGACCGATCACTTCGCAGACGGCTCGTTTCGGAATCTCGCCCGGTTCGATCCGCCCGGCATCACCGATCTCTTGGAGTGGGCGGTGACCGGTGACGCGGTGACGTGGCCGGAGTGGGTCGAGATCCCCGACGCGCGGCCGCCGCCGGCGCGCGTGACTCAAGGCCTGCGCGTCACCTTCGTCAACCACGCGACGGTCCTCGTTCAAATGAGCGGCGTCAACGTGCTCACCGATCCGGTCTGGTCCGAGCGCGTGGGCCCGGCGTTCTGGATCGGCCCGCGTCGGCACAAGGACCCCGGCATTCGCTTCGAGGACCTCCCGCCGATCGACGCCATCGTCATCAGCCACAATCACTACGACCACCTCGACGGGCCCACGATCGCCCGCGTCGTCGAGCGCGACATGCCGGTCGTGCTCGCCGGGCTCGGCACGGAGAAGCTCCTCGCCGAGCTCGGGATCGGGCAGGCGCGCGCGCTCGACCTCGATTGGTGGCAGTCCCGTCGCGTGAAGGACGTGACCGTCACGTTCACGCCGGCGCAGCATTGGTCGACGCGCACGTTCACTGATCGCTTCGCCACGCTATGGGGCAGCTTCTTCGTCAGCGACGGGAAGCACAGCGTGTACTTTGCAGGTGATACCGGCATGGGGCCGCATTTCTCGATGATTCGGGAGCGGCTCGGCCCGCCGACCGTGGCGCTCCTTCCCATCGGCGCGTATCGGCCGCGTTGGTTCATGCGGCCCCAGCACATCGATCCCATCGAGGCGGTCGCGGCCCACCGCGCGCTCGGCGCTGCGCGCAGCGTCGGCATCCACTGGGGAACGTTCGACTTGGCCGACGAGGGCATGGACGAGCCGGCCGAAGATCTGGCGCGCGCGAGCGCGGCGGCCGGCCTCGCGCCGGGTGCGTTCATCACCTTGGAGAATGGCGGGAGCGCCTTCGTGCCCTGACGCCGGACCCCGCCGAGGACGGAGAGGAGGACTCGGCGCTCCTGGTGGTACGTTCGGCGCATGCGGTCTCGCTCGCTCTTGGCGCCCCTCGCGGGGCTCGTCCTCGTCGTCGCTTGCTCGTCCTCGTCGTCCAACACGCCGTCGCCCACGCCCGCCGACGACGCCGGCGTAGCGCAAGACGGCGCGACGCCTCCCGCGGATGGTGCCGTCGCCGACGTCGGCGCGGACGCGCCCGCGAGCGCCCCGATCGAGTGGAAGAGCGGGACGCGCCTCCGCGCCAACGTGGTCAAGGCGGCAGGTGGAGCGACGCTCTTCGTCTCGTGGCACGACACCCTGCTCGACATGGATTGCCGATTCGCGAAGGCGGACGACGGGCAGATGCGCTGCCTACCCATCACGGGCGCGGCGATCGCCTACAGCGACGGCGCCTGTTCGGTTCCGCTGATCGGCCTGTCGCCCTGCGGTGCGGCACCCAAGATGGTCAGCGTGGGCTCCGCCGACGGATGCAGCGTGACCGCGTACCAAACGACGGCGAAGCTCAGCGCGCCGATCGAGGTTCACTACAAGAACGGCGGAGGAACGTGCGGAAGCGCGGAGGCGCCGGGCGCCATCGACTTCTACGACGGCTCGGTGCCGGTCGGCACGAGCGAGCTCGTCAGCGCGACGGTGAAGGAGGAGCCGCGCGGCGCTGACCTCGTCGCGCGTGTCCTCGTCGCCGCGGACGGAACCATCGACGCGCGCACGATTGCGGCCCAAAAGCGCGGCTACGCGTGTGATCTCTCTTCGGTCGTATGGCTGGCGAAGCATTGCCTCCCGATCACGGTCGCCTTCTCCGAAGGCTTCGCGGAGTCCACGTGCAGGACGTCGGCGGCATTCCAGCCGCACGCGTGCGGCACCACGCCGGCGCTCGTCCAAAAGGGGGGCGCGCTCGCGACGTGCGAGTTCTTCGGCGAGACGGACTACGCGGAGGTCGGCGCCGAGGTGACCGGTCCGCTCTACTCGAAGTCGGCGTCGTGCGTGGAGGCGACGAAGATCGCGGGTGGGCGCTACTGGACGCAAGGCGCCGATGTTCCGCTGACGGCGCTTCCGGCCGTCTCCACCAAAGACGAGGGGACCGACCGCCTTCGCACGCGCGCGCTCGCGTCCGCCACGGGCGAGCGCCTTCTTGGCGCGACCTTCTTCGACAGCCAGCGCAACGAGCTCTGCTCGGCGGGCGTCGCGTCGGACGACAAGCTCCGCTGCTTGCCGCCCGTCTCGGGCCTGACCAGCGTTGCCGGGTACAAGGACGCCGGATGCACTCAGCCGGTCTTGGCGCGGGCCAAGGGATGCACGCCGCCCACGTTCGCGGCGACCTCACTCGGGCTCGGGTGCTCGTCGCGCGTCCACTACTATGCCGTGGGTGCCGTCACGTCGGTGCCTACGCTCTATTACGGCTCGCCCTGCGTCGCCGGCTCGGTCGACACGGGCTCCGACTACTACTCACTCTCGGAGATCCCGCCGACGGACTTCGCCGAGGTCACGACCGCCCGCGAGTGATCGCGGAGCGTCAGAGCGCGCCGGCGCGGTACGACGTAAAGCAGTAGTTTTCGGGAACGGACCCGGCGTTGGGGCGAATGAAGAACGCCATGCCGGGGTCTCCGTCGGACCACGTGCTGTCGGTGGCGCGCATGACCTCGTTGCCGTTCTTGTAGGCGATGATCGTGCTTCCCACGGCTTCGGCGCGAATGACGTCGCCCTCCACGAGCGCGCCGAACCCGGGCCCGGTCGTCGACAGCATGGTGAAGTCGCCCATCGCCCCGTTCCAACGGACGATCTGCGAGTAGGCGCCGTTCCAGCCGTTGTTGATCTCGTAGCCGCGCGCGTTCTTGTTCGTGATCTTGAACCGAACGAGGAGCTCCACCTCGTGGCTGTCCTGAGCCGAGTAGCCCGACGCCACGTGCACCGTCGCCTCGGCGAAGTGGTTGGCCGGGTAGCCGCTCAGATGCGCGATGCAGTCGTCGTAGTTGGCGGACGTGCCGCTCCCGAAGGCCAAGCCGTTCGCGGTGCGCACGTTCTGGAAGTCGATGCCCACCGCGCCGCCGTTCGTCCAAGCGCTCCCTTCGGAGATCGGGTTCTCGGTGCCGTTGAAGTCGGTGCTGTAGGTCACCTTGCCGCTGTCTCCGCTGCTCGACGCGTCGACTGGCGGAGGCGTGGCGTCTTTCGCGCTGCCGTCTCCGACCTTCGCGTCGGTTGCGCCCGTGTCGGCCACGTTCACGTCGCTCGTGGTGGCGTCCTTGGCTCCGGTGGCGCCGTCGAACGTCGTGACGACGTCAGCGCCGCTGTCGCTCGCGCTCGCGCTCGGGACACTCGCGCCGCCGTCCGGGGCCGGCGGGAATCCGCGGCAGTCCGGGCAAACCCCCGTGGACTCGTCCTCGGCGCAGGCGGCTACCAACACAGCACCCGCCACGACCGCAAAGAGGGCGCTGACTGCGCGACGTTTCACCATGACGTCGCACTCGAGCAAGGCGTAGGCCCGCGTTGCCCGGGCGCCCGTCTGGGGCGTGACTTCACGTCAACCGGCTGAATTTCCGCCAGAAGCGCGTGGGCGCCCCGGCGAGCGCGCGCGGGCGAAGAGGCGTTGATCGATGTCGAGCGCCGGCGGATGCGCGCTTCGGGAGGGAATTCGCCCCCGGACGCCGTAGGCGCATCCCCACGAAATGCGTCTAATCCTGGCGGAAACGTGCACGCGTCCCGCCGCGCACGCGGTCAGTTGGCGGGGTTCTTCGCCCACGATCCGTACATGGGGTTCGGGAGAACGAAGAAGCGCGCGCCGAAGTCGGCGAGCTTCTCTTCGGGACCGAGCCTGATGCTCTGATCGGTGTCGGGGAAGTCCTGGATGTTGTCGCCCACGAACGCGAGCACGTCGATGGGCGCGAGCCCGGCGATCGCAGTCCCGTCGGCTACCGCCTTGAAGCGCGGGTTCTTGTCGGTCTTGGACGCGTCGGGCGTGCACAGGATCGCGTCGTACGCCGCGCCGAGCGCGCGCAAGTTCTCTTCCGTCGCCGGGCAACCGGCCGCGTCGCGGTTCGTGATGAAGACGACCTTGCCGCCGGCCGCACGCACGTGACTCGTGAACGCGAGCGCGCCGGGGATGGCGGGCGCGGCCTTTCGCTGCACCCACTCGTTCCAGCTGTCGGGCGAGTAGCCGAGGCCCTGCGCCGAGCGCTCCTTCTGGTACGTCGAGTTGTCGAGCACGGTCTCGTCGATGTCGAGGACGACGCCCCACGCTTTCCGGTCGCGCCTCGTCGCGAGCTTCTCGTCGACGGCGCGCGCCGCGTCGCGGTACGTCATGCGGGCGAGGACTTGGTACTCGGCCGAGTTTCGGAACCACTGAATCTCGTTCGGCAGCTTGGCGCCGGCCGGGGCCACGCCTCCGTCGCCTCCGTCGGCGGTGAGCGCGCTCTCGTCAGGCGCGGTGTCGGCGCTCCCGTTCGCGGAGCAGCCGAGAGAGCCGAGTGACGCGCCGGCGAGCGAAACGACGAGGAGGGAAGTGCGGAGGAACATGTCGCGCGATGTGTGCGAGGTTCGTGCCGTCATCGCGCGTCAATCGTTCTCGCGAGTTCGAAAATCGGGTCCGGGGAACCGCCGATCCAGATGTCGCCGTGCGGACACCGTGATCGCAGAACACACTCGTCCGGGCCGCGTCACCGTTCGCGCCGGAGATAGACGTGCGCGTTGACGATTCCGGGGGGCCGCTCTTCGCGATAGCGCGCGGCGAGCGCGGTGAGGACGCCCTCTTGGAAGTCGCGGGCCGGACCGGCGCGGTTGGCGAGCTCACTGCCCGAGCCGATGACGGTCGCGTATTCGCCCGCTGCGATGCGCTGCCGCAAGCCGTCGCCCTCCGGAAAGTGCCCGTAGAAGAGCTCGATCGCCGAGTGCCAGCGATCGCGCGGCACGTCGGTCCGGCCGGCGCGGATCCAAGGAAGGACGCTCGTCAGGAGGAGCGTCCGCTCTCCGCGTGCCGCGTCGCGGCGAACGACTTCCGCGATGGCGCGGGTCTCGGCGGCGACCGCGTCGCGCGCTTCGCGCGGCACGGGCGCGTGCGGCGGGCGGATGACGAGCGCGCCCCAGACTGCGACGCCGAGGGTGGCGGCCGCGTGTCGTTCGCGCGATGTCGCGATGGCGACGAGCATCGCGACGCCGCCGACGAAGAGCATCGTGAAGTTGTTGTCGCGCCCTGCGTACTTCGCGGCGGCCGGCACCGAGAGAAGGGTCATGGCGCACGTGAGGACGAAGATCGCGAGCGCGGGATCGCGCGCACCCCGCGGGCGCGCGGCGACCGCGGCGACCGCGAGCGCACCGCCGAACGCGAAGAATGAGGTCCACGGCGGCTCGAGGAAGTGTCGCCACTCCATCGGGTGGGACTTCTGAAGCGTCATTGCATAGAAGGTGAACCGCCCGAAGAGCGCACCGAAGAGCGGGATCGTTGCCACGGTGAGGACGCCCGAGACCACGAGCAGAACGAGGGCGCGCTTGTCGCGGCGGAGCACGGCGATGGCGAAGAGGCCGAGGCCGATCCCTCCGCCGGAGAGCTTGAACGCGGCGGCGAGTGGCGTGACCAAGAGCCAGAGCGCCGTACCGAGCGCGCGCGGCATGCGGTCCTCGGCGACCGCGACCGCGATCGCCGCCGCGAAGCACACCAGCATCGGGTGATCGGGGTGAACCGCCGCGGCGATCAAGCTCGCGTACGACGCGAACAAGAGGAGCGCGAGCGACGAAGCTCGCACGAGAAGCGGAACGGGACGCGGCGGCCTTGGACCCACCAGACCGAGCGCGAACGCGAGCACGAGGAAGGCTGCGGCTTGGTCCGCGAGGATGAGAGCTCGGTGCGCGAAGAGCTCGAGCTCGACGCCGAAGGGCCGGAGGAGCGCGCGATGCACCACGTCGAGGAGCGGCGAGTACGAGTACGAGTCGAGCCGCTCTGGCGCGCCGTAGAGCGGCTCGCCGTTGGCGAGCTTGAGCGCGTTGGTGAGCATCGGGGCTTCGGGCCAATAGAGCTCGGCGTCGAGGCGCGCGAACGACGCGACCTCGGCGAGCCGTGCCAGCGCGAGCCCGGATCCCACGAGCGCGAGAATGGCGGCGCGCGCGACGCCGAGGACGCTCGGTGTGAAGAGCGCGACCGCGATCCACGCTCGCGCGATCGTGAGCGCGCCGGCGAGCCACGGATCGACGGGCACGGCGGGGAGGACGAGCGCGAGCGCGAGCGACGACGCGCCGAGCACCGCCAAGAGCGCGCCGAAGGCGAGGGGAACGATCGTCGTCGCGAGCCAGATGGGCGCGAGCGCGCGCGGGCGGGTCATCGCGCTCACGGCGGCGAGCGCGACGACGAGCCCGAGCCACGCCGCGGGCGACACGAATGCGGTCGCGACGCCCGACGCCGCGCCGGCGATCGCGAGCGCGCGCGCCGCGCGGAGCGGCAGCGGCGCCTCGCGCGTGCCCAACACGATCGCGACGCCGAGGGTCGCGATCGCGATCGCTCGCCCGCTCCAAGTGCCCGCCGAAGGAAGAATCAGCGCTGCCGCCAGAGCGTAGACGAGCGGAGCCAGCGGTCCGCGTAGGACCGTTCGCGTGTCGCCCCACCCACGCGCTTCGGGTGCGGGCTCGCGGAGCGCTCGAGAATCGTTGGTCTCCATGCGCGGCACGGCGGCTGCAAGCTCAGCCACCCAAGGAGAAACGACATCATGACTTCCCGCGCTTGTCTGTTTTCGTGGTTCTTGGGCTTTGCTTGCGTTTCGGCGACCGCTCTCAGTGCGCCGCCCGCGCGTGCCGAGGCGCTGAGCGATGTCGAAGTCGTCGCTTCGCAGTTCGCCGACAAGGTCGACTCGGGCGCGGTCGTCGGCGACGGCAAATCGTCGCCGGTCGTGACGTACGTCGTCTGGGCCAAGAGCGGCGGGCCGTCCGAGGTCGTGTTGGTCTGGTCCGCCGACGGCAAGGAGCGGGCGCGCCAGACCCTCGAGGTCGGCCGCTCACCCAAGTGGCGCACCTGGGGCATGGCGCCGGCGGGCAGCGCGAAGTCGATCGAGGTTCGCGTCCTCGACGCTGCCGGCCGCGAGCTCAAGAAAGATGTGCTCGAACGCGGTTGAGCCGTTTCGGGCGGGCCGTCGCCCCTCCTAGAACGGAAGCGCCGCGCGAGACGTTCGGGCGGGCTCCAAATGGCCCAAAAACCTCCGCAAATCACGCGCCTACTGGCCTCGCTGGGCCCGCCGTGATAACCCCCCGCCCCTCGGATGGTCTTCGTCGAAGCACGGAACCTGCCCTCTCACGTCGGCATCATTATGGACGGCAACGGGCGCTGGGCGCAGCAGCGCGGCCTGCCGCGCGTCCGTGGCCACAAAGAGGGGGCGCAGTCGGTTCGCCGCATCGTGCGCACCGCGCGCCGCCTCGGGCTCCGCGCCCTCACGCTCTATGCGTTCAGCGAGCAGAACTGGGCGCGTCCCGAGGACGAGGTCGACGCCCTCATGGAGCTCCTCCGTGATTTTCTCCTGAGCGAGCGCGACGAGATCCTCGGAAACGGCATCCGCCTGAACGCGGTGGGCAACCTGGGCCGGCTTCCGGCCATCGTGCGCGCCGCGCTCGATCCTTTGCGCGACGACAGCGCCGAGAACTCGCAGATGACCCTCACGCTCGCCCTGAGCTATGGCGGTCGCGAGGAGATCGCCGACGCCGCGCGCGAGCTCGCTCGCCGGGTCGCCGAAGGGAAGATGGACCTCGACGACGTCACCGTCGACGCGCTCCGCGGTCGCATCCCGAGCCTCCACGTCGGTGATCCGGATCTCGTCATCCGCACCGGCGGCGAGCGCCGCATCTCGAACTTCCTCCTCTTCGGGCTCGCGTACGCCGAGCTCCACTTCTCCGACGCGCTTTGGCCGGAGTTCTCGGCCGACGATCTCTACGCCGCCATTGCGAGCTACCAAGCGCGCGAGCGGCGCTTCGGTCTCGTCGGCAAGCCCGCTGCGCCCGTGCACGTCAACGGTGCCGGTGCGGCGCACGGCGAAAACGGAGTCGCGACGTCGCTCTGAGAGCGACTCCGCGAAGCGCGCGCGCGTGGCCGGTCCGTCGAACCTCGTCGTCCGCGTCCTCACGGCGCTCGTTGGAGCGCCCATCATTTTGGGCCTCCTGTATTTCGGCCCGCCGGTCGGCTTCTTCGCCCTGACGACGGCCGCGACCGCCGTCGCGAGCTACGAGCTCTTCGGCATGAGCCACCCCGACGATCGCGGCGGGCGCGTCCTCGGCGTCGCGCTCTCGCTCGTCGTGTCGGTCGTCGCCTTCTTCTTCGGCGGAGACGCGCGCGTCCTTCTGACGCTGATCGCGCTGCTCCCCATCGTCGCGTTCTTCATCACGCTCGCGCGGCTCGGCGAGATCCCCACGGCGGGCCTCCGCGCGATGGCGCTCGGCATGGGGCCGCTCTACGTCGGTCTTCCGCTGGCGCTGCTTGCAGCAATGCGACGCGACGTCGGGGGCAACGCGGGCGCGGGCTTCGTCGTCCTCTCGCTCCTCCTCGCTTGGTTCGCCGACACGGGCGGCTACTTCGCGGGGCGCTTCCTCGGCAAGCACAAGCTCTACGAGGCCGTATCGCCCAAGAAGACCGTGGAGGGCGCGATCGGCGGCCTGGCCGCCGCCGTGCTGGGCGCGCTCCTCGCGAGCTTTTGGTTCTTGCCGAGCCTGCCCGTGATGCACGGCGTCGTCCTCGCGATCGTCGGCGGCGCGGCGGGCCAGGCGGGCGATCTCGCCGAGTCGCTCCTCAAGCGATCGACCGGCGTGAAGGACTCGGGCGCGATCCTGCCCGGCCACGGCGGCATCCTCGATCGCGTCGACGCGCTGCTCGTGACCTCGACGGTCACGTTCCTCTACGTCCTCTGGGCCGCCCCGCGCTGAGCGCGACGCTCACTTCGTCGGGCGCGCGAGCTTCTTCGCCGGGCCCTTCTTGAGCGGCACGGTGACCTTCTCGAAGGTGACCTCGCCGATGTCTTCGGCGTGGAACTTCCCGGCGCTCTCCGCCGCGGCGTTGGTCGCCTGACCGTAGAGCTCGCTCGTCCCGTCGGGCCGCTCGACCGCGGCGCAGATCGTGATGTCAGTACCCCACTTGGCGAACACCTCGATGAAGAACGAGCCGTCGGCTTTGATCTTCTCGCGGCCGAGCATCGCGGCCTTCTCGTTCAAGCAGTCGTCCTGGGCCACGTACACGAAGGGGTCGCCCTTCGTGCCCTTGGGTAGCTCGACCTTGCCGAACACCTCGACTTCGCACGTTGCCGGGTGCTTCTTGACGGCCGCCGGCGCAGCGGAGCCCGAAGCGGCCGGAGCGGTCGACGCGCTCGCCGACGCAGAAGGCGTGGCCGGGGGCGTCGCGACGATCGACGTGGTCCCGCTCGCCGACGGCGCGGGGGCGGTCGTCGTGGCGGTGGGCTTGTCACATGCGACGAGGAGGACGATGAAAGGAAGGAGTGCGAACGCGCACGCCCCGCCGGCGGGTCGCCGGCGCGAGAGGAGCTGGGTCATCGGTTCACTTGGCCTTGGTCACGCAGGTCTTGGTCACGCCGAACTTGGACACGGTCGGGCTCACGAGCGCGTTGTTCACGAACGTGCCGGCGAGTCGCACTTCGATCTCGAGCGCCTCTTTGAGCGGCGTCGCGCCGAACGCTTTGGCCAGCGACACCGGTGACGTGTCGGGCGGCGCGGTCGCCAGGCGCACCCACGTCGCCGCGGGGAGCGCGTCTTTGGTGTCGGCCGTGCGCCCGTAAAAGCTGACCTTGGTGTTGGGCGGCGTGTTCACCGTCCAGCTGAGATCGAACCACGTGGTCTCGCCGGAGCAGCTGTCGATCACTTGGCGGTAGTAGCCGGGCTTCGCGTTGGCGAGCGCGAGCTGCTGCCCCGTCATGTCGGAGTACGTGTAGCAGTAGCCGAGGCCGGTCGGCGCCGCGTTCCCGGAGAGCTCGGTGTTGCCGCCGGGCGGGGAGAGGATCGTGTTGTCGGTGATGAGCGGGCCGGGGACGACGACGCTCGCGCCGTTGTTCAGCGAGATCGCCCAGATCTTCCCGTCGCGATCGACGGCCATCCCCTTGGAGGGCACGTTGTCGACGTCGAGGTACTGCATGGTGTCGCCGTTCACGCGGCGCACCTGGTTCGAGCCGTTGGCCGCCCAAACGAAGCCCTTCGCGTCGGCGGCGATGCCGTGGAAGAAGTCGTCGGTCGACTTGGTGTAGCGCGACGCGGCCGGTGCCTTGGGGTCGTAGCGCTTGACGCCGTTGCCGCCCAGCCAGACGCGTTGCTTGTAGTCTACAGTGATTCCGTAGACGGCGTCGGGGAGGTTGATGCGCTCCTTGATCGCGTTCTCGCACGGCCCCGACGTGCACGACGTGCAGATGCAGGCGCCGGCGGCGTCGCAGTCGGTGACGCAGATCTCGGCGGCGTCGCAGCTCGCTTGGTCCTTACACCGGTTGGTGTCGACGCGTCCGAAGCTCGCGCCGTCGGTGTTGCCGGACATGTAGAGCTGTCCGTTGCCGTCGAGCGCCAGGCCGTAGATCGCCGTGGGCGAGGCCGTCGAGATGAGCAGCGCGCCGGTCTCTCCGTCGAACTTGCGCACGGTGCGGCCGGTCGTGCCGCCCGCCCACACCGCGTGGAATTCGTTGACGTGCTGCGGATCGTCCGGGATGGGCGCGGGGACTTCGATGTCCTGCGCCGCGACGCCGCGCACCATGCCTTCGCCCGGGACCGAGACCTCCCAGAGCACGCAGTCGTCCTGACCCCACGGGAGAACGTCGGTGAGACCCGTCGAGGTCGTGACCTTGCCGTCCTTGTTGGTGTCGGGGCACTTCGCGCCGGCCGAAGAGATCTTCACGAGACGCCCGCCGGCGCGGTTCCCGAGGAACACGTCGCCCGCGGAGTTCACGGACGTGCGCGACGGGTCGAGCGTCGTTCCGCTCGGACCGACGGCGTAGCGCCCCAGCACCTTGTACGTCTTGGTGTCGACCTTGGTGACGGTGCCTTCACCGGTGTTGGCGATCCAAATGATGTTGGGGATGCCCGTCGAGGCCGGGTCGAGCGTGAGAGCGCCCGTGGGGTCGATGGTGACGCCGGCGTTCTCGTGCGTTGCGAGGTTGAAGGGGCTCGACGTGCCCGCGCCGACGTCGAACGGAATGCAGCTCGCGCCGCAGCCGCTCGTCGTTCCCGGGCCGATGGGGCCCGTCGTTCCACCGTCACCGACGTCGATCGTGCCGTCGCCGAGGGTTCCCCCGTCGTCGGAGCCGCACATCCAGATCCCGGCGGACACGACGATGAGCGCGCCCACGAGCAGTCGGTTGGTCGCGCCCATGCGCACGAAGCATACCGCGCCTCGTCGATCCACACCGCTCCCGTGACGTCTCATCGCGCGCGGTCTCACCGCGCTCCGATGCACGCGCGCGTGGACGCGGGCATCCCGCCGCAATAAGAACCGTGTCCGTGGAAAATCCTGCAACTTTTGCGCGCGCGCGCGCGGGCGCCAAGGTCACGTCCGCCGCGACGGGGGCTCTCATCGACGTCCTCCGCGACCTCCGCGCGAAGACCGCCAAGCTCCGCTTCGGGGCGCCGGTCGCCCATGTGTATCGGCCGCTCGATTACGCGTGGCCGATGGTGGAGGCCTACGTGGCGCAGTTCGGGCAGGGCACGAAGGAGGTGCTCTTCCTCGGCATGAACCCCGGGCCGTTCGGCATGGGGCAGACCGGGATTCCTTTCGGCGACGTCGAGAGCGTCCGCAGCTGGATGAAGCTCGACGCGCCGATCGGCGCTCCCGCCGACGCCCACGAAAAGCGCCCGGTGCTCGGCCTCGCGTCGACGCGCGTCGAGGTCTCGGGCGCGCGGCTCTGGGGCGCCATCCGGAAGAAGCACCGCGACCCGGCGACGTTCTTCGCCCGGGCCATCGTCCTCAACTACTGCCCGCTCCTCTTCCTCGACGCCAAGGCGGCGAACGTCACGCCCGACAAGCTGAAGAAGTCCGAGCGCGACGCCTGTGAGGCGGTATGCGATGCGGCGCTCGCGCGCGCCGTCGAGGTGCTGGCGCCGGCGCGCGTGGTGGGCATCGGCCTCTACGCCAAGAAACGCTTCGAGAAGATCGGCATCGCGCCCGAGCGCATTGCGTGCATTCCGCACCCAAGCCCCGCGAGCCCGCAGGCCAACCAAGGCTGGGACCGCCTCGCCAAGGCCGCGCTCGCCGACGCGGGGATTCGCGGCCTTCTGTGACGATCGAGCGACGCGGACGCGAACGGCCTTTCGCGGCGGCGATTGTGCGCCGCAACAAAGCACCGCGTCGCTTGCACGATGTGAAATCGCGTGAGTAAAGTCCCCGCGCCATCGACGGCCGCCGTTGCGGCCATCCACCAACGTTCCGCCACGCGACGCGACGCACTGCGTCGAGGAAGAACCAGACGTGAAGCCTTCTGACCCGAGCATCAAAGCCGCTTCCCCCGCTGACATCCCGGTGCCGCCCCCCTCGCGCAGCTCCGTGACCTCGCTCCCCGCCGTGGGGAAGGAGAAGCACTACCCGTTCTTCCAGGTCGTTCAGCAGTACCTCGACGCCGCGGCGCGCGTCGCCCAGGTCGAGCCGTTCGTGCAGACGATCCTCTCGCAGCCCAAGAACGAGATCATCGTCAACTTCCCGGTCCGCATGGACAACGGTGAGGTCAAGCTCTTCAAGGGCTACCGCGTCCAGCACAACAACCTGCTCGGACCGTTCAAGGGCGGTATGCGCTACCACCCCGAGGTCTCGCTCGACGACGTGAAGGCGCTCGCCGCGATGATGACGTGGAAGAGCGCGCTCATGCGTCTCCCGTACGGCGGCGGCAAGGGCGGCATCAAGTTCGACCCGAAGGCCGTCTCGCGCCACGAGCTCCAGAAGATCACGCGCCGCTTCACTCACGCGCTCGGCTCGAACATCGGCCCGGACTACGACATCCCGGCGCCGGACGTCGGCACCAACGGCCAGACCATGGCTTGGATGATGGACACGTACGCCAACATGGTCGGCAGCTTCCAGAAGCAGAGCGTGAAGGGCGTCGTCACCGGCAAGCCGGTCGCGTCGGGCGGAACGCTCGGCCGTGAGAAGGCGACCGGTCAGGGCGCGGTCTTCTGCCTCATCCAGTGGGCCAAGGACGCGAACTTCGACTTCCGCGGCTCGACGATGGCCGTGCAGGGCTTCGGTAACGTCGGCTCGAACCTCGCCGTCATCCTCTCGCGCCTCGGCGTGTCGACGACCGCGGTCGGCGATCACACCGGCTACATGTTCAACCCCGAGGGCTTCAACGCCCACAAGCTCCAGGAGTACGTGAAGGCCCACGGATCGATCGCGGGCTACCCGGGCGGCAAGGCGATCTCGCGCGAGGAGTTCTTCGCGACGAAGTGCGACATCTTCGCGCCGTGCGCGCTCGAGAACCAAATCGGTGAGGCCGAGGCCAAGGCGATCACCGCGAAGGTCATCGTCGAGGGCGCCAACGGTCCGTGCACGCCGGACGGCGAGCGCGCGCTCCTCGAGCGCGGCATCGTCGTGCTCCCCGACGTGCTCGCCAACTCGGGCGGCGTCACCGTCAGCTACTACGAGTGGGTTCAGAACAAGAACTCGGAGAGCTGGACCGAAGAAGAGGTCGACGCGAAGCTCGAGAAGGCGATGAACCGCGCGTATCGCGAGGTCGCCGACTGGGCGCGCCACAAGAAGTGCGATCTGCGCGTGGCCGCGTACGGCATCGCGCTCCAGCGCATCGAGGCCGTCTACAAGGAGCGCGAGATCTTCCCCTGATCTCCTGACTCCGATCCCACACGAGGCCGGCGCCGCTCTCTCAGGAGCGAGCCGGCCTCGGCGTTTTGTGGGTCCGGTGACGTAACGGTGACCGAGCGGAGAAACGGTGGTGACCGAGGTGCCGTACGACGGCGCCATGAACAAGCGAACGAACCCCTTCGTGCTCGGCGTGCTCGGTGCGCTCTTCGTCGGTTGTTCCGGGGCTCCCGCCCCGGTCACCGTGCAGTCCGCCAACGTCGACGGCTCTCCGGTCGCGTCACCGTCGGGGGCCACGATCTCGGTAAGCGCGGCCTATCCGGCCACGCTCTTCTACGCGCTCGATGCTGCGAGCGGGGTACGCAACCGCGATCCGGGGTACCGGGCGTGGATTCATGACGGTGACACCCCTCCGGCGTGGCTCACTGCGTACACGGATGCGCGACGCCGATGGACCGCGACGACCGAGGATGCCGGCGGCGGGGAGCTCGTGATCGAACGATGCGCGCGGCGGAGCACGACGACCGCCGACGCCGTGCGATGCATGAAGACGGTCGTGCCCGCGGAAGATCATCCCGTGCTCGACCGCGCCGTGGCCGAGGCCGACGCTCGCGTGAGTGCCCACTACGCGGCGGCGGCGGTACGTCTCGAGGGCATGGCGCACGAGATGAAGCGTGGGCTCTCGAGCCAGGACGCCGCGGCACTCTTCCACACGCTACGCCACGAGGCTTCGCTCGCCGACGATGCGCCGCTTCGCTTCGAGGTCGTGCTCGTCGCCAAGCCGCCCGGCGCGCATTCCTTCGCCGTGCAAGCAGGGGAGTCGCTCGTGCACGAGACCGGCCCGGAAGAGACGAGCGGAAGTCTTCTCGGCGTCGTGTTCCACGAGATCGCGCACCTCGCCCATCATCAGTCGCCTGCGCGTCGCGCCATGGAGGAGGCCTTCGTGGCCCTCGGCGACGACGGTCTCTTCGCGGCCGGTCTCTGGGACGAAGTCGTGGCCACGGCGTTCGGCAACGGGCTCGCCGCCGAGCGCTTCGACCCCGGCTTCTCGCCCGACCGGCCCATGTACTCCGATCCCCGCGTGTCGGCCTTGGGCGCCGCGCTCTATCGGCGCTGGCGCACCGACGCGAACGTCGCGCTCGGGCCCGCGCTCGCCGAATGGATCGCGCGCGCTGCGCACGAGGTCGCGCCTCCGGCAGGGCGCCGGATCGGAGATCTCATGTGGAGCGTCATCGCGACGTCCGAGGAGCGCGCACCCCTCGATCGATTCCTTCGCGGCGTGCCGTACCGCAGCGCTTCGCGTCGCCGCCCGCTGTCGCTCGATCTCCGCGCGGACGAGCCGGGAATGATCGCCGCGACGCGGGTCACGTTCGCGACCCTCGACGATCTCGCGCATCACCCCGTCCTCGGGGAGCAGTTTGCGCTCCCGGCCAAGGGCGCGCTGGGGGGTGAGGCCGCGCGGGTCGTCCGCCGGAAGAGCGAGGGACCGCTCGAGCTCCTCGTCTTGGCGTCGGACGCGGAATCGCTCGTACGCGCCGCCGAGTCTCTCGCGAAGCTCCCCGTGCCGCCTCGCTGACCGCTACGAGCCGGTCATTGCGTTCGGTGCTCCCGGATGCGATGCCGCCGCCGTCGCGTCATGGGCTCGCGACCCGTCTCGAGTCCGCCGGCCGTTGTCACCAAGACTTGACGATGAACGTCTGCGTCTCGGTGCGCGCGCCGCCCGCGCCGTACGACGTGCGGACCGGGCCGTGCAAGCTGATGCAACGATCGCCGAGCACGCCCGTGAAGCGCGGCGTGGTGGCGTCGAACGCACCGGAGAGCTGGCTCGAGCACGTGTCGCTGTCGATCGCGGTCGCGCCGCGCCGCACGATGACCGCGCGCTGCCAGTCGTCGCACGTGACGTTGCCGCCCGCCAAGCTGCAACTCGTGGTCGCTGTGCAGTCTTCGGTGGTGCGCACGCCGCCGGCCCACCCGCCGCCGAACGTGGCGTACGGACCGTCGTTGTCGGTGAGGCCCACCGCCACGGTTACGCCGCCGGCGCGGTAACCGACCGAGAGCTCGTTGCCGGGGCGCGACTCGCGGCCGAGCTCCCGCCACGCGGCGCACGTCGCGCCACGGCAATCGCGCGTGAGCGTCACGCGGTCGAACTCACCGAACGTTCCGCGCGTGGGGGTCGCGCCGCTCTTCACGCACGCCAAGGGATCGAGCCCCGAAGCGATCGACGTCGCCGAGATGTCGAACACGGAGACGCCCAAGACCCCGATGGTGAGCGAGTCCGTCACGAGCTTGGTGCGGAGTTTGGCGTTCTTGGTGGTGGCGTCCGCGTCATCGTTGGAGTCGAGAACGGGACGCGTGAGGCCTGCGTAGCAGTAGCCCTTCAGGTACGCGGACGACGTCGACTCGCACTTCTTCACTTCGTTGGGGTCCGCGGCGCCGAGCACGACCACCGCCGGATTCGCGGCGCTCGTTCGGCCGTTCACGGCGATCTCGACTTCGTCGCCTGGGGTTCCGCGCAGCGTGAGCGTCGTCACGTCGATCGGCCAGCCGCTCGGCCGCACGACTTTGACGAGCGGCTGCCCGTAGCGAATGGTCCCCGCAGAGCCGAGGCGATTCGCTTTGATCGCAGCGGGGATCACGACGGGCGCACCGACCGGTGCGGTGAGGGCGCTCTCGCCGTCGTCGGTGGAGTCGTCGTCGGCGCCGGAGGCCGAGCACGCGGTTGCGAAGAGGAGAGCGCTGCCGAGGAGAAGGAAGGCCTTCATGGTGTCTTTCGGGTGAGGGATGGGGACCGCAACGACTGTGGGTCGCGATCGAGCGATCCATACGTCCCACTGCGTCGTTCGATCCCTCGGAGCATGATGTTGCCGTTCGCTCGTCGCCAGCGTCGCCCCGGTCGATTCGGCGCGTCGCCGGTTAAGTCCCTCGACTTGATCGAGCGGTGTTGGGCTAACGTTTTCGCATGTCACTCGCGCGCCCATTCGCGGCTCTCGCTCGTGCCTGCGAGAAGGCTGGGCTAGGTCATCGCATCACCACGCTCTCGCCGCGTGCGACGGCGTACTCGGGAGGTTCGCGCAAGGCCGACCCGAGCGCGGCGGACGTGCGAAGGTGGCTGCCGCCCGAATACCGCGAGCTCGTCGATGCCGTGGGCTACCGGCGTTCGACTTGGGGGAGCGACACCGCATGTGCTTCTTGCCCCCGCCAGCGATCTTGCAGGTCACGGGCGCCATGGGAGATCCGGCGCGCCCCTTTGCAGAGACGCGCGCGCTCCGCGAGAAGAAGAAGTACGAGTGGCCCTTCGCGTTCTTCGCGGGCTGGGAGCTCGGTGACGTGAACGGCTGGTGCTTCATGCCCGACGACTCGCCGAAGAATCGCGGCATCGTCGTCTGGAACGTCGAAGACAGCCTGCCCGAGTCGCCCGAGGGCCCCTTCGACCGGTGGTGCGAAAAGCACCTCGCCGCGGCGGCGAAGAGCATCGACTCGCCCGCGAAGGTGAAGAAGCTCCTCCGCGCGTTCGCGGACGCCGAGGACGACCGAAAGACGATTCGCCTCTCCGACTTCGTTTGACCGTCAGAACGTGCCGTTCGCCTGGACGCCGTCACGCGTCGGGACGACGTGCACGCTGAACGCGCTCCGCTTGGGCGCAGCCGCGGTGCGCTCGATCACGTTGGTGCGCATCGGGAGACCGGCGAGGAAGAGGAGCGCGCCGAGGCTCTGCACCGAGCCGGCCGCGATGAGCGCACCCCGCGTGGCCTTCTCTTCGATGCAGAAATCGACCGGCACGACCGCCGCGGCGGCGGGCTGCTGGCACGCCGGGCGATTCGCGAGATCGAGGAACGGACCCGCGACGGGCACGAAGAGAATCCCATCGGCACGCCGATGGGAGATGGCGCCGACGTAGGCGGTCGGCGCGTACGACAACACGAGCACCGTCGCGCCGCCCACGATGAGGCCAGTCGAGCGCTTTCGTTCGACCACGCCGCCGCCTGGGAGCGCGTCGTCCGATTCGAAGGTGCCTTTGACCTCGATCCGATCGCCGTAGCGAAGCGGAATCGATCCCGTCATCCCTTCGCGATCGCCGCGCACTTCGTCGTCGCCTGCGACGTACACTGCGGTGCCGGGCTCGAAGCGGATGCTCTCACCGGACGCTTGGCGGATGGCCGTGACACGACCGAGCGCGTCTTGCTCCACGACGTCGCCCGGCCCGAGCTTCTGGACGCTCGGCACGACGACGCGGTCCTTCTCCACGCGCGACCCGAGCGGCACGGGGATGCGCTCGTCTTCGTGGATGACGGCGACCGGGGTCAAGCCCGACGCGCGCGCGTCGGCAGGCGAGACCGCTCGCACCAAGTCGACCTTGTCGGCGCACCCGGTGCTCGCGAGGAGGGCGGCGAGCGCGACGGCGGCGAGGTGCGATCGATCCATGCGATCGGAGGAACGGCCAGCCCCCGCTCGACTTTAGGGCCCGGCGACGTGTCCGCGCGAATCGGTGCGCGATCCGAGGTCGATCAGGTGAGCCAGTAGCCGTTGAAGAACAAGATGACGAACATGCCTACCATGACGCCACATCCCACCAAGAGGAGCTCGCGCGTGGTGGGGCGCGACTCGGTTTCGGTCGCGGCCACCAAATAAATCGGAAAGACCGCGCCGACGAAGCGCGGCATTCCCTCCACGAGGCCGCTCGTCGTCATGTACGCGAGGTGGAGCGCGGCGAAGACGACGAAGCTCGGGCGTGCGCGCCGCGTGACCAGCACGACGAACGTGACGACGAGCGCGAGGAGGCTCAGACCGAACGCGAGCGCGTACGGCGGCTTGTGATGGAAGATGCTGTCGACCGCGTCCCAAGGGGGCTTCAAACGGCGCCCCCACGCGCGCTGCACGTCCACCACGACGCGGACGCTGCCAAAGCGATCGGCGACGTAGGCGAGGTAGGCCGCGAGCCCGAGCGGCGGGAGGGCGAGCGCGGCGATCTCCTTCCGCAGCGTGATGCGGCGGGGAAAGACGCGCGTGGGCGAGAGGATCTCGTAGGCCAGCGGCAGCGTGACGAGCACGCCGGAAGAGCGCGTCGCGGCGGAGAGGAGCGCGAACGCGCCGGCCACGAAGAACCGCTGCCGCGCCGCCGCCTCGAACGTGGCGAGCGTGAGGAACAAGAAGAGCGACTCGCAGTAGCCGACCGAATGAAAGAGCGTTGCCGGGAACGCGAAGAGGAAGAGCACCGCGCGCCGGGCGATGACCTCCGAGCCGCTCTCGCGGCGGGCGAGCATGTGCAATATGCATGCAGCGCCGAACAGCGCCGCGTTGGCGATCACGAGACCCGCCACGATGTCGCCGGTGAGCGGCGCGAGGGCGCGGACGAGGATCGGGAAGAGCGGGAAGAAGGCGACGTTGGACTCGTGGCCTGGCGTGTACGAATAGCCGTCGCGAACGATCGACAGGAACCACGACACGTCCCAGCGCACGAAGAACCCGAGACGCCCGGGGATGGGCGGCGGGAACGGCCCCTCGGCCATCACGGCGCTCGAGGCCCACGCCAGCGCGAGCATCGCGAGGCGCGTCGCGAAGAACGTCGTCGCGACGTAGCGGAGCGTCGAGCGACTCATCGCCTAGAACGCAGCGAACGCGCCTGCGCCGAACGATGGGCCCATCGCGCCTGGCACGCCGCCCACGATCGGCTCGAGGACGAGACGAGGCGCGGCCGGCCGAGCGCGTGGTCCGACGCCGACGACGGTCTCGCGGCGCGTGCTCCCGCGCGTGAGATAGAGCGCGGCGAGACCGCCGGCGACGGCGCCGCCCGCGGTCGCGGTGAGGAAGCCGCGCGCCTTGTTCTTGGAGACGTCTTCGAAGACGAGCGGGCTCGCCGCCGCCGCGCCCGCGAGCGCGCCGAGGCCCGCGCCCACGTCCACGAGGAGCACGCGTGACGGCGGCACCTCGACGAGCGAGGCGAGGACGCCGCCACCAGCGAGGCCGATGGCCGTGCCATAGCCGGCGCCGAGCGCGGGCTTCGCCGTGACCGAGCCTTCGCTGAACATCTCCGCCAGCGAGCCGAAGCCGAGGCCGAGCGCCGCACCCGAGTGCGTGAGCACCGCGTCGCCCTCGTCCATGTGCGTTCTCGTCAACGCGAGCGTGGAGAGCCCGAGCCCGAGCACGCCCGCGCCGACGCCGTAGTTGTAGCGATCCGACAGCGGCTTCACCTCGCGCCCGTTGGCGATGAGGATGCCGGCCGTGGTCGCCCACCACGTGCCGCCGGCGAGGAACCACGCGTCGCCGGGGCGGATGTCCCATTCGTCGGCGGCGAGGAGGCTCCCGCCGAGCCCGACGCCCGCGCCGAGCGCGAGGAGCGGATAGAGGACGCGCGGATCGTCGTTCCCGCTCGCGCGCTCGAGACTGTACGCGGCGAACGCGCCGAAGAGCGCGCCGCTCGTCGCGAGCACGGCGCGACCCGCGCTGCGCGCCGGCGCGATGACGCCAGCCTTCGCCGCATCGTCGACGCGACCGAGCTGGCTCACGCCCGCGGCGGCTTGCGCGGCGGCGACCGGCGAGAGCAGATCGCGCACCATGATGAGGCCGCGGACGGCGACGTCGGCGCCCTTGGTGCGCTCGACCCGCACGCGGATGACTTGTCCCTTCGGCGGCACCGCGAGGATGCGCACCAAGAACGTGCCCTCGCCTGCGTGCTCGATGCGCGGCGAGATCACCCACGTGCCTTGCTCGCCCTCGCCCGCGCGCGCGACGAGATCGAGATCGCGCGTGTGTCCGATCGCGGGCCCGCGATCGCCGACGTGCAGCACGAAGCCCAAGTCTTGAACGGCGTCGCGCAGCGTGGCGTCGAGCTCCTGCGCGCGGACGAAGAGCCCCTGCTCCGCTTCGGTCGGGCGATGTGCGGGGGCGCCGCCCTCATCACCCGCGGGCGCGAGCGTCGGCCACACGACCACCGAGGTGCCGGTGACGTCGCTCGCGCTCGACACCGGTGGAGGCGGCGGCGCGTTCGGGCTTGGCTTGGCGTCGTCGGCCCACGCGACGCGGCCCACGAGGAGCGCGGCGACGACCGCCGAGAGCACCTGCCACGCGCGCATGCCGTCCGTCATAGCCCGCCGCGGCGCGGGCCGCCCGTCAGAACATCACGATGCCGTTGACGAAGAGCGAGAGGATGCGCCCGTCGTCGACGGCGAAGCGGTGGCCGGGCAGGTCGATCAGCGGCCGGTGGTACGGGTTGGGGATGCCGGTGATCGGCTGCGGTCCCACGCCGCCGTTGACCGCCGAGTGGCAGGGACCCGCGGTGGATGGCTCTTTGCGGTCGATGGGGTTGCACGCGTCGGCCCCGGTGATGAGGTACGACTGAACCCAGGTGTACGAGCCACCGGCGTTGAACTTCACGAACTCGCCGGCCTGATACGTCACGCTGCCGCCGAGCGTGAAGCGCGCGTGCGCCTGCGCTTCGGTGATGCCGTTGAACCAGATGCGCTCGCTGTTCGGGTCCTGCACGCTCGTCGCGTTGTCGGACGCGAAGTGGTACGCGCTCGGGTTGGGGTTGCGGAGCGTGGCCGACGTGGTCGTGCCGAGCGCGTCGAAGAGCGGCGTGTAATCGCGACCGACCGAGTGGTACGAGCCCTTCACCTGGCCGCCGAGCACGATGCGCTGGAACTGCTCTTTGCGCTCGTAGGGGATGTACTCGATGCCGCCCATGATGGTGCCGACGAGCGGCGGGTTCTGCACGAGGGCACCGCGCGGCGTGTTGCCGCCGATCTCGCTGCCCTGGTTGGCCCACTCGGCGAGGAACGAGAAGCCGGTGTACGGCTCGACCTGCCCGTAGCGCCGCGAGAACTCGGTGTGCGCGTAGAGCGCCGTCGTGGCGCGGCTCATGCCCGGGTCGCGATCGACCGACGGCGTGACCGGGTCCGGGCACTTGGGCGTTCCCGCCGGCGCCTGATCGTTACAAGCGTGGAGAGGCGTGCCGACGCTGAAGCGACCTTCGAGCCCCACGACCCACGTCGGCTTCGTCGCGTCACGCGCCTGGTTCAAGATCGCGTAGTCGAGGCCCACGCCGAGGTAGTCGAGGCCGCTTCGCGACGGGCTCTTGAACGGAACGCTGAAGAGCTGGCCGCCCGAGGGATCGGCCAGGCGCTGCGGGTTCTGCGCCGAGCCATCGAGGTCGCCGAGCTCGCGGGTGTTGCTCAGGATCAGCGGCAAGCGAATCGTGAGCGCGAGGTCGTGGAAGATGCCGATCTGCGCGCCCATGTTGAGCGTGGAGGTCGACTCCTTGAACGTCGCGATGTTCTCGGTCTTGGCGACGAAGCCGCCGCTCGAGAGGCCCGGCTGGGCGATCGCCGTCTCGCGCCGGATGTTCGCGTTGTGCCACTTCTGCTCGAAGCCGAGGAAGAGGTTCGCGTCGAAGGCGTCGTCTTCGTCGAAAGCGTCGATGACCGTCGTGATTTCGCCGGTCTCGCGCATCATGCGCGGCTCGCGGGGCGCGCGCGGCTCGTCGGCGTGCGCCGTCCCGGCGGCGAAGACCACCCCCCAAGCGACGCTCGTCAAGGCCAAAAGCCGTTGTTTTCCGGTCCGCATCACCGCGCTCGGGGGCGACGCTAACGGGCCAGCCATTTAGGTGTCAACGAGAACTCGAGGGCGAGGGCCGGATCCCGGCGTCTGCGCGACCGGGGAGCTCGCGCCAAAGGGCGTCGGCGGTGGCGAGGTCTGCCCCCGCCTTTGCATCCACGTCGGGCTTTCCGGCCCCCGCGTCACGCTGGCCGCCCCCAGGCCGGACCGAGAAGACTACCGCGCGGGCGACGTCGCAGGCCGCGCGCGCCCGCCGCCGGGCCTCGGCGTGGGCACCGTACGCGTCTCCCTCACCGGTCGGCCCCGCCGGTTTGGCGCCGCCACCGATCGTTCGTTGCCACGCCGCCCGGGCGCCGGCCGCCTCCTTCTGGCAGCGTTCGATTGCCGCCTTCACTCGGTCGGATGGGCTCGCGGCCGCTCGAGCCTCGGGCGCGCGGACGAGGGCCTTGGCCAAGGTCGCGGTCCACGGATCGCCTTGCCACACCGTCGCCGGTGTGCGCTCGGCCGGGGTGACCACGGTCTCACGGTCGGACGTGCTGACGCGAAGGCCCGGTGGGGCTTCGGTGAAGAGCTGGGGCGTCGCGACGGCTCCCGGCGCGCGCGGAGCGGCCTTCACCGCGATCTCGCCTGCGGCGAGGAACACAGTCTCCTCGTCGTTCACGCGGAAGCGCGCCGGCCCGGTCACCTCGAGCTCGAGCCCTAGGTCTGCGCTCCGAAACACACCCGTGGCTCCGGCCGGGATCGTGACCGGATCTCCAGGCTTCACGCGATCGCCCGGGAGCAGCGTCGCCGGATCGCCGGCGCCGGTGAGGGTCGCGCCGCCGTCCAGCCCGCGCACGGCGAGGAGGCGTAAGCCTGCGGGTATGCGAGGCGACGCGCCACGCGGCTCGGCGAAACCGGCGTCGGCCGCGACCACGGCTGGGCGCGGATCGGTCTTCGCGGTTCCGCTCGCGGTTGGGCCGGTCGGGGTCGCGTCGGGCGCGGTCGATCGGCCATCGCGCCCGCAACCTACGAGCGCGATCGTCGGGAGCGCGGCGGTGATCGCCGCGACGAGCGCGCCCCGCACGATCACGACGACGACGGGGTACGGGGCGGGAAGCTTCGCGCGCGGATCGTCACTTCCTCGTGGCTCAGCTCGGCCTTCGCGGTCTGGAGCTCGCTCGAGGTGTGATCGAGGCGGTCGGCGAGGACGCCCAAGAATTGCCACAGGAGCTTCACGGCGAGCTCGTGCTCCTTGCGGAGAATCTCGAAGAACTCGCTGCGTCGGATCGTGATGAGCTCGGCCATGCCCTCGGCGGTGACCGTCGCCGAGCGCGGCACGCTGCGAATGAGCGCCATCTCGCCGAAGTGCTCGCCTTGGCCGAGGTGAAGCAAAGTGGCTTCGCCTCGCGAAACGCGGACCTGCCCGCCGAGCACGATGAAGAGCTCGTCGCCCTTGTCGCCCTCGCGGATGACGACGTCGCCGTCCTTGAACGTGCGGACCTCGACCGTCTGCATGATGCGGAGGAGCTCGCGCTCGTTGAGCGGCGCGAAGATCGGCATCTTGGCGAGCACCTCGCGCTTGAGGGCGAAGCGCTTGGCGCGCGTGTCGTCGGCCGCTTCGCCGACGTGGACCACGATCGCGGTGATGTTGTCTTTGCCGCCGCGCGCGTTGGCGAGATCGACGAGCGCCTTGGTGGACTGAGCGCCTTCCTTCTTGAAGTACTCGGCAAGCTCGTCCGGCTGCTCGATGTAGCCGTGCAAACCGTCCGACGCGAGGAGGAACGAGTCGCCGGGCAAGACCTCGATGACGAGCGTGTCGACCTCGACGCGCTCGTAGACGCCGACTGCGCGCGTGATCGCGTTCTTGTGGCCCACCTTCTCGATCTGCTCGCGGGTCAGGTTCCCGCGCTTGATGAGCTCGTTGTAGACCGTGTGATCTTCGGTGATTTGCTCGACGCGCCCTTGGCGGAAGAGATAGATGCGGCTGTCGCCGACGTGGGCGATGAAGCCTTGGTGGCCTGCCACGATGAGCGCGCTCAGGGTCGTGCCCATGCCGCGCTTCGCGGCGTCCTTCTTGGCCTCTTCGTTGACCTTGGCGCACGCGCGCTGGACGGCGTGCTCGAGGAGCATGATCAGGTCACGCTTGGTGACCTTGGCGGCGCCCGTCGCGCCCGAGATGTAATCGTTGATGAGGTCGGCTTCGCGGCGGATCTCCTCGTGAACGGTGCGGACGGCGATCGCGCTCGCGACCTCGCCGGCCGCGTGCCCGCCCATTCCGTCGGCGACGACGAAGAGCGCGAGCTTCTTGTCGACGAGGAAGTTGTCCTCGTTGTGATCGCGCACCTGACCCACGTCGGTGCTGGCAAAGAAGCGGAGCGACTCCTGCATTCGCGGGGCGACATGATGACACGCCCGCATGGAGCGGCGGTACTCCCATCGTGAAGCTCGCCGGTTGGCGTGTAACGTGCCCATCCGCCCGGGCCGTCTGGCACCTTCGCGATCCACCTCGCCGCGTCCATGGAAGCGCGGCGAACGAGGCGAAAACCCAGTCACCGCGCGGAGGACGCCGTCGGCACTGGCCTTGCTGGGCGTTTGGCATGCGCTCTTTCTTCGCGGTGATGGTGTGCGGGCTCGCGCTCGCCGGGACGGCTGGCTGCTCGGCCGCGGATGCATCGGCCGACGACCCGGGCTCGGAGGACGAGCTGGCGAAGGGCGCCGACCCGGACATGGTGCCGGCCAGCATCGTGGCGTTCGAAGATCGGCTCGCCTGGGGTGACCACCACCTCCAGTGGCACATGGAGCGGCGCTGGGACGCGGTGAAGGGCGATCACTCGACGCTCGACTACGCGCAAGCGCATGGCTGGAAGAAGGCCGAGCGGCAAGAAGGTGACAAGGGCAACGGCCGCGAGTTCTTGATCATGCACCGCGCGATGCTCGAGATCCTGCGCGAGCAGTTCCCGAAGAGCGCGTCGATCTTCAAGGGCTTCGACAAAGTGCCGACGGATCCCAAAGACAAGACCACGCCCTGCCCCGACAAGAGCAAAGCCTTCGACGCCAAGATGCTCGGCACGCTCGCCAAGCTCGAGGACATCGCCGCGAACGCCGGGAGCTTCGCCGACGACGACGCGTTCGGTCTCTGGCTCGAGACCTCGATGAAGCAGAAGGCCGGCGCCGGCCTTCACAACTACCTTCACGTTCGCTTCGCCAAGGACGGAAGCCCGATCGACGTGGGCGACCCGACGCTGAACCTGAAGAACAAGGTCTTCTGGCGCATCCACGGTTGGATCGATCGCAAGTGGAGCGAGTTCCGCAAGGCCAAGGGGCTCCCCGCCGAGGACGCCGCCATGCGCCAGGCCATCGACGCCCAGAAAGAGCACATGCTCCAGTCCCAAGGCGTCAAGGCCGCCAGCCGTGACCCGGCCGACGCGCGCGCCGAAGAGGCGCTCCGCAACGCCTTCAAGGCCGGGAACGAGTCCGAGTTCCAGTGAGGCCACCATGCTCGACTCGACTACGCCTCGCGATCGAGCGGTGACTCGCTGGCTCCGTCGCGCGCTCGCTCCCGCCATGGTAGCGGCGGCGCTCGTCGCCGGGACGGTCGGATGCTCGGCGCCGACCGACGCGCAGACGGATGCGACGGACGACGCCCTCGTCACCGGGCTCCGCGACACGGCGTCGGTCGAAGGCACCGCGAACAAGCAAGTGTTCGCGGCCGTGAAAGACTTCGAGGCCGCCGGCGGCACCGGCGGTTGGTTCCGCTCGGTCTCGCCGTTCGACGGAGCGAAGGGGGACTACTACTTGGTGAAGACGCTCCCCGCGAACGCGCGTCCCAAGGCGAAGCTCCTTCTCCTCCGCATCGAGCATCAGCGCGCGTTCTTGCAAGGCATGCTCGACAAGGGTGTTCCCATCGTCCTCGGCACCATCGCCGAAGAGACGCAAGTCGTGGCCGCGGCGCTCGGCGGCTTGCCGCTCGCCGACGACGCCGTCCGCATCGGGAAGATCGGGAGCACCAAGAACATCGTCCTGCTTCAGCCCTCCGCGACGAAGATGACCGTCGCGCACGAGTATCGACACTGGCGCGACTACGAGGACGCGACGTTCGAGAAGTCGTTCGCCACGACCATGAAGCCTTGGCTCGACGCGGACTACATCCCCAAAGACGATCGCGACTACCTCCTGCGGCTCGTCTGGGAGGTGCGCGGGCACGCGACGCAGCGCCTGCAGGCGCTCGACGACGCAGCGGCGAAGCTCGCGTACATGGATCGAGCGGGGAACGTCGTGGAGGGCCCGCCGAAGGAGCTCACGTCGGCGTACGACTTCGAGGCCGGCGACGCGATGTCGATCTTCCAGCAGGCCTATCAGAGCGACATCTTGCGACTCACCAACAGGATCAAGTCGCACGACGGCAAGACGGGGCTCACCAAGTTCTTGGCCGCCATCTCCAAGTTCGATCTCGACGACCCGCGGAACGAGCTCACCTTCAAGCGCTTCGTGCCCACCGGCTGATTCACCGACGACGCGGCGCCGGCGGCTGCGCACGCCTCAGTCGTCGTCGTCGGATTTGTCACCGCGGAGCCCGAGGGCGCGCGCCTTCTTGTAAAGGTGGCTCCGCTCGAGGTCGAGCGCGCGCGCGGTCGCCGTCATCTGCCCTCCGTGGTGGAGGAGCGCCTCTTTCAAAATCGTGCGCTCCGCCTCTTCGACGAGTACGCGGAACGGGACGCCGGGGCGATAGAGACCCGCGGCCTGGGGCGCAGCGCCGCCCGGCAGGCACGTCGCCACGTCGGCTTCGTCGATCAGATCGTCGGCCGTGAGGATCACGAGCCGCTCCATCAAGTTGCGGAGCTCGCGCACGTTGCCCGGGAACGAGTAGCTCGTGAGGAGCGCGACGGCGCCGTCGCTCAGCTTCATCTCGCGCCGATCGTTGGCGCGCGCCGCGAGCTCCAAGAAGTGCCGCGCCAGCAGGGGAACGTCTTCGCGGCGTGCGCGGAGCGGTGGAATGACCAGCGGGACGACGTTCAAGCGATCGTAGAGATCGGCGCGAAACTCGTTCTTCTCGCTGGCCGCGACGAGATCGCGGTTGGTCGCGGCCACGACGCGTACGTCGACCTTCAGCACTTCGTTGCCACCGACGCGCTCGATCTCACGCTCTTGGAGCACGCGGAGGAGCTTGGCCTGCATGGCGAGGGGCATGTCGCCGACCTCGTCCAAGAAGAGCGTGCCGCCGCTCGCGCGCTCGAACTTGCCGCGCCGCTGCTTGGTGGCGCCCGTGAAGGCGCCGGCTTCGTGGCCGAAGAGCTCGCTCTCGATGAGCTCGCTGGGGAGCGCCGCGCAGTTCAGCTTCTCGAGCGGCCCCTTCGCCCGCGGCGAGAGCTGGTGAATCGCGCGCGCCACGAGCTCCTTGCCCGTGCCGCGCTCGCCGGTGACGAGCACGCTCGCGGCGCTCTTGGCCGCGCGCTGGATCTGATCGACGAGGCGCTTCACCGCCGCGCTTTCGCCCACGAGCTCGGTGCCCGAGCCGCTGATCTGCCGAAGCGCTTTGGCTTCGGCCTCCGCGCGATCCAAGCGGAGCGCGGTCTCGACGCCGATGAGGAGCGCGTCCGTGTTGATGGGCTTCTCGAGAAAGTTGAGCGCGCCGAGCCGCGTCGCTTTGACGGCGGTGTCGATCGTCGCGTGACCGCTCATCATGATGACCGGCGTCTCGACCTTGGCGGCGCGCATCCGCGCGAGGAGATCGAGCCCGTCGCCGTCGGGCAGCATCACGTCGAAGAGGCAGAGGTCGTAGCTTCGCTTCTTGAGCTTGTCTTCGGCGACCTGCACGGCCCCGGCCACGTCCACCGAGTAGCCCTCGAGCTGGAGTGCTTTCTGCAACGTCGTGAGGATGGAGGGTTCGTCGTCGACGACGAGGAGGTGCGCGCGGGCCATGGTGAGGAGGGAATCGTAGCCGTTTCCGTCGGCCGCGGGCGCGATGGAAACGCGGCTGTTGAGGGCGCGCACGGGGCGGACTATGTAGCGTCCTCATGACGTCCCGCGCGCGGCTCCTCGCTGTTTCCACCTTGGCTCTCGCCTCGTTCGCGATCGCGGCTCCGGCTCACGCCCACGGCGGCGCCGAAGAGCCGAGCAAGGAGAAGGCCGAGCCCGGCAAGCCGGGCGTGGGCGACAAGAAAGAAGAAGGGAAGGAGAAGGCGCCCTTCGTCGACGTGTCGGCCGACGTGGTCGTCGGCTTCGGCAAGGTGCCGGCGTTGAATCAAGCGCTCCCGTCCTCGCTCGGTATCCGGCCGGCGTCGCAGATCGATCGCAGCAAGGTGACGGTCGACTCGTATCAATTCGGAGCCGGCTTCCGCTTGGGCGAGCGCCTCCGCGTCTTCGGTCGCATTCCGTTCGCCAACGCGTCGATCCGCCCCGACACCGTGAAGGACTCTCGCAGCGCGCTCGCGTTCGGCAACTTCGAGATCGGCGCCGGGATGACCGCGCCCGAAGACAAGCCGGTCGCGTTCCTGCCCAAATTCGCGCTCGCCCTGCCCACGTCGTCCGGGCAGCCGCTCCCGAACGCCGAGGAGGTCGCCCGGAACCCGAGCGGCGATTACGGCCGCGCCGCGCGTGACGAGTACGCGGCCCTCCTCTCGGCCAACGGCTCGCGCGGCTACGAGGACAGCGCGCTCTACGCGTCGAAGCGCCTCGGTCTCACGCCGTCGATCGAGGTGCGTGTCCACGCCGGCAAGCTCGAGCTCGTTCCGTTCGCGGCGGTTGCCGTCCTCGTCTCCACGGCGAGCCACCCCGAAAAGCGCGTGGCCGGTGACGTGGTCGGCGGCGCCGAGCTCGCGGTGCCCGCGGCCGATTGGCTCGATCTCGCGCTCCGCGCGTTCATCAACGTGCCCTTCGCCAAAGAGGAGCGCTCCGACGCGATGCTCGCGGTCGCCGAGCCCCAAGTGCGCTTCCACCTCGGCCCGGTGAAGCCGTACGTGGGCGTGCTTCTCCCGTTCCTGCCGGCCGGCACGCACGCCACCGATGTCGTCGAGGGCGGCGCACCCGCCTTCGATCCGCGAATGATCGCGATTCGCCTGGGTGCAAGCGCCGCGTTCTGACGGTAGCATTCGGGACCATGATCCGGTCCTTCCTCGCGCGCGCCGCGCTCGTCTCCGCTTTCGCCCTCGTCGGCTGCGGAGGGGCGGTCGAGGGGCCGCCGCCCGTCGTCGGTGGTGAGTCGCGCGGGCCTCGGGCCGCGGTGACGCCCATCGCGGACGAGCGCTTCGCCGACGCCGTGCGCGATCTCATCGTGGCCGAGCCGCACACCGAGGCGCGGCGCGTGCTCCTCTCGCAGATCGTCTCGCGGCAGATGGTGCGCGCGGCTGCGTTCTTCGACGCGTCGGCACCGGATCGTGGGCTCGCGGCCGTGCAAGGCGGGTTCGCGCTCACGAGCGTCGGTGAGCTCGAGGCGGGCATGTTCGGTCCGAACGGCAAGGCTGCGCTCGCGGGCGCGGCGCGTGAGCTCGCCGGTCGCGGCGACGAGGGCGGCGCGTTCGCCGCGTACGGAGTCCTCGCTCAGATCTCTCCCGAAGCGGAACGCAAAGAGCACGAGGCGCACCTCGCGGCCATCGCGCGATGGCTCAAGGATCTCGCCACCTCGAGCGGCTCGGGTGACGGGCTCCAGATGGTGAAGAACGCCGCCGTCGCGCGCGCGACCCTCGAGCCGAGCGACGTCGCGATCAAGGAAGCCACGGCGCGCACCACCGAGTGGCTCGAGCGGGGCATCGAGTTCCGTACGAATTTTCGTCGAAACCCGGTGCCGCGCGGCCTCAGCCCCCGCTCACCCGAGTCGATGGCCGCGCTCCAAGCCGTGGCGGCGCTCAAGCTCGCGCCGGTGACGCTCGCAGCGATCTATCTCCGCCAAGGTGATGCCAAGGGCGCGCTGGCCGCGGTCGAGCGCGCGCGCGGTGGTGAGGTCGCGCCGCAGCTCGTGCAAGTGCTCGAGCCCGTCGCCAAGCAGCCCACCGCCGAGCGCTGGCTCGAGCTCCTCCGCGCGCTCCGCCCCGAAGAGGGGGAAGACGTCGACGCCACCTTGGGAGCGCTCCTCCGCGTGGCCCAGCTGCGCGTGGCCTGCGAAGCCTACCGCCTCGATCCGACGGCGCTCGAGAGCGCGGGCGAGGTCGCGGTCAACCTCCTCGATTTGGAGATGTTCGAAGCCGCGCCGGCCATCATCGCGCCGGCCATCAAGGCGCACCCCGAGCCGCGCGTCGTGGCGCAAGGTCTCGCGCTCGTCATGCAGGCGATGATGCGAGCACCCGACGCGGACTCCGCGCGCCGCGTGTACAAGGCGGGAGCGCCGGTCGTCGCCGTCGCCGACGGCATTCGCGGCAAGCTCCAGCCGAGCCCCTCCCAGGTGCGCGCGCTCATGGGCGAGCTCGCGCTGCGTGATGGTCAAACCGCCGAGGCGCGCGCGCTCCTCGAGGCCGCCGCCAAGGTCGAGCGCACCGGATCGGTCTCGGCCACCTTGGCGCGCATCGCGCGCAGCGAGGGCAAGGTCGAGGAGGCGCTCGCGCACATCAAAGACGCGCTCGGCTCTCCCGACATCGAGCGCGCGGCCTCTCTTCGCGGCGACATCCTCCTCATGCAGAGCGATCTCCTGCGCGAGCGAGGTCAGATGGACGCGGCGCGGACTGCGCTCGAGAGCGCTCTTCGTGGCCTCGCGGCCGCGCGCAAAGCCGACGACGGCGAGGCGCGCGCTCGCGTGGAGCGCACGCTCGCCAAGGTGCTCGATCGCTTCGGCGCGCGCGACAAGGCGAAGCAAGCGCTGGAGCGTGCGTTCGACGCGGCCCCGCGCGACAAGCAAGAGGCGTCGGCGACCATCATGTCGATGGCCTCGCGCGCCCTCGTGCAGACCGATGTCGGCGGCGCGCGTGATGGTCTCCGCCGCGGCCTCGCCGCGGACTTGCCGCCCGACGATCTCGTGTACCTCGCGCTTTGGGCGCGCATCGTCGAGCGGACCAAGAAGGCGTCGAGCGACCCGGCGGTGGAGCGTACGTTCGCGGGCCTCAAAGACGACGGCCGCTGGACGGGGCGGCTCGCCGCGTTCGGCTTGGGCAAAATCGGAGCGAAGGACCTGCTCGGTGCGGCGAAGACGCCGGCGCAAAAGACCGAGGCGCTCTTCTACGGCGCGATGGAGCAGAAGATCTCCGGCGACGCCAAGGGCGCGGACGCATCGCTCGATGGCGTCGTTCGATCGAGCGGGGGCATCGAGCTCATCGAGGTCGGGGTGGCGCGCGATCTCTTGAGCGGTCCGCGCGCGAATGTGGGTGGCCCGCTTCCCGACGTCGGGCTGCCCTGAGCGATGGCGCGAGCGCGCGAGCTACGAAGATCGATCGACTGGGGCAGCCTCGCGCCGCTCGCCCTCCGCTCGCGCGAGGTGGCCGAGGGCGTCTACGCCGGCGGCCATCGCAGCGCGCGGCGCGGCGCGGGCGTGGAATTCGGCGGACATCGCGAGTACGTGCCGGGCGACGACCTCCGCTGGCTCGATCGTCGCTCGCTCCTCCGGCACGACCACCTGCTCGTTCGTCAGTTCGAGACCGAGACCGATCGCGCGCTCCGGCTCGTCGTCGACGCGACCCTCTCCATGACCTACCGCGGCGACAAAGCTCCGGGCGCGAAGATCGCGTTTGCGGCCCTCGTCGCGGCGGCGCTCGGGCGCGTCGCCGTCTCGAGCGGTGACCCGGTGGGCCTCACGTTCATCGGCGGCGAAGAGGCACGCGGCGTGCCGGTGTCCGGTGGGCGCGAGGCCTTCGAGCGACTGATGGCCGCGCTCGAGAGCGTGCAGCCCGGCGGTGACGCGCGGACGACGCCCGAGGTCGTGGAGCGTGCCCTCGCCGGCATCGCGCGCACCGCGCGTCGCGGCTCGATCATCGTGATCTTGAGCGACCTGCTCGACCTCCCCGAGAGCGCGGTCGATCTCTTCGCCAGCCTCGCGTCGCGCGGCCGCGTGCTCGTCGTCGTGCAGACGCTCGACGCCGACGAGGCGACGCTCCCGTTCTCCGGGACCGTGCGCCTCCGCGCGCTCGAGGGCGGCGAGGTCGTAGAGACGGATCCGGAGGCGACGCGGGAGCGCTACCTCGAAGCGCTCCACGTGCTCCAGGACCGCTATCGGCGCGCGCTCGTCGCTCGCGGCGCTCGCTTCGTCCTGGCGCGAACCGACGATGATCCGGTCGAGACGGTGCGCGCGATCGTGGAGGCCGCGCGATGAGCTTCCTCGCCGGGCTCGCGCTCTTCGTGGGGCTCTTCGTGGTCGCGCCTTACGTCGCGCACCGCCTCCGTCGACGCCGCGGCGAGGAGCGACCGTTCGCGGCGACGCACCTCGTGCCGCCCGCGCCGCCCCGGGCCAGGCGCCGCGCGGAGCTCGAAGATCCCGCCCTCTTCGCCGTCCGCGCCCTCTCCGTGCTCGCGCTCGCGCTCCTCGGAGCGTCGCCGCTCGTCCGCTGCTCGCGGCTCTCGCTCAACCGCGCGAGCGGCGCGTCGGTCGCGCTGGCCATCGTGATCGACGATTCGATGAGCATGCGCGCCGACGCTGGCGGGCAATCTCGCTTCGAGCGCGCGCGCCGCGCCGCCCTCGAGCTCCTCGCGTCGTCGCGCGACGGTGACGCGGTGGCGATCGTCGCCGCCGGTGCGCCGCCGCGCGTCGCGCTCGCCGCCACGGGCGACATAGGCGCCGCGCGCAGCGTGATCGAGAGCCTGTCACCCACCGATCGCGCGACGGACCTCGACGGCGCGATCAACGTCGCGCGCGGTCTCGTCGCCGAGCTGCCGCAGGTCGACCGGCGCATCGTGCTCTTGAGCGATCTGGCCGACGGCCGGCCGTCGACGCCGCTCGCGTCGAACGACGTGCCGCTTTGGGCGCCGCTCCGCGATCTCGCGGCCGCCGCCGCCGACTGCGCCGTCGTCACCGCCGACCGCGTGAAGAACGGCGTTCGGGCCCGCCTCGCTTGCGGTCCCGAGGCTACGGCCGTGGGGCGGGCGATCGAGATCGTGAGCCCCGACAAGAAGGTGGTCGCGACGGCCCCGGTCTCGAGCCTCGAGGTGTTCGTCCCGATCCCCGACGACGTCGGGCCGCCACTCACCGCGCGCCTCACTGGCGCCGACGCCATTGCGAGTGACGACGCGGCTCCGGTCGCCCTCGAAGCGTCGCTCGGCGCGGTCGCGGTCGTCGTCGAACGGAGCGAAGGGTCGCTGCCCACCGGTGGCGCACCGGCGGTCGAGCAGGCGCTCCTCTCGCTCAAGCTCGACATCGCGACGCGACCGCTGCCGGTGGTGCCCGATCGGGCCGAGGATCTCGCGTCGTTCGTCGCGTTGCTCGTCGACGACCCGCCGGGCTTCACGCCCGAGCAGCGCAAAGCGCTACGCACGTTCGTGGAGGAGGGCGGCGTTCTCCTCGTGGCGCTCGGCCCGCGCGCCGCGGCCGCGCCGCTCGGCTCGTCGTTCGATCCGCTGCTCGAACGCGGCGTGACCTGGCAGAAGAACGTCGCCAAGGGCGTGGACATCGGGGCGGTCAAAGGCAGCCTCGCGGAGGCCGCGGCGAGCTACGTGGACTTCGCCCCACCCGAACGCAGCGTCCTCGCGTCCACCGACCGTGATCCTTTCGAGGTGCTCCTGCCTTGGTCGGATGGCGCACCGTTGGTCGCAAAGCGCACGCTCGGTCGCGGTGAGGCGTGGATCGTGACCCTGCCGTTCGGCGTCGACGCGAGCGATCTCCCGCTCCGCCCCGGCTTCCTCCCGCTCCTCGATGCATGGATCGATGCCGCGCGCGTCCGGGTCAGCGATCGACGGACTGCGGTAGGAGAGCCGTGGGTGTTCGTCACCGGTGGGCGCAAGGTCGACGTTCGCGGTCCCGGCGGCGCTTCGGTGCGAACGGCGCAAGATGGGGTCGTGGCGCGCGTGGTCCCCGAAAGCATCGGGGCGTACGACGTCGACTTCGGCGGCGGACGTAAGGAGCAACGCATCGCCAGCGCCGTTCCGGGCGAGCTGGATCTCAGACCCCGCAAGGTCGCCGAGAGCGCCTCGCAGGCTGGGCTTGGAGACACCAAGGCCACCGTCGACGTGTCGTGGGCCGTCGCGCTCGTGCTTCTCGTGCTCACGGCGGTCGAGCTCGTGGCCCGTATTCTCACGCGTCGCGGCGAGACGCCGCATCCCACCCCGTAGCGTTGCCCGCGTCATCGACGCGCGGACCGACGATGGCGCTTGCGTCCGGGGGCCTCCGTCGGGCAATCATCCCGCATGCGCTCCCTCGCACGCCCCGCCGCCGCTTCATTTGCCGTGCTCGCGATCGCCGCGCTCTCGGTCGCGTGCGGCGGTGCCGGACCTTACGGCCACTCGCCCACGTACGCCCCGCTCGCCGACGAAGAGCAAGCACTCGCTGGATCGCGCGAGCTCGATCCGGTGATGTTCCAGCGTCAGCCCGACGAGTGGAAGAAGACGCCGATCTCGCTCTTCGGGATCGTGACGCGGCGCTCGCCCGGGCCGAGCGGCGCCACCGAGCTCCTCCTCAGCGTGCGTCGCCTCGAGCCGCGCAACCTGTGCGAGAGCATGCGGGACGACGACTCGTGTCGGGTGACCGTGAGCGATCGCGAGTTCGGCGTCGTCCACGCGCTCGTCACCCTGCGACCGGAGGACGAGGTCGGCGAAAAGTCGATGGGGCTCGGCTCGCTCGTTCGCGTCGTCGGCACGGCGAGCGGTGAGGTCGACGCCAAGGACGGGACGAGCGTGCTCCGCGTGAGCTACTACCGGCATTGGCCGCGCTACTTCTTCGTGACCAAGGCGGCGGCTCGCGAGATGCGCCAATGAGCGCGTCGCTCCTCCGTCGCGTGGGGGACGAGCTCCGGCTCCCGGCCTTCGCCACCGCGCACTCGCACGCGTTCCAGCGCGGAATGCGCGGGGATGCGCAGCGCCGCTCGCGCTCGAGCGATCCGCGCGACGATTTCTGGACGTGGCGCGGTTCGATGTATCGCCTCGCGATGTCGCTCACCCCGGAGTCGATCGGCGCCATCAGTCGCATCGCGTTTCGTGAGCTCCGCCGCGCCGGCGTGCGCACGGTGGGTGAGTTCCACTACGTTCAGCACCAGGCCGACGGAACGCCGTACGCCGAGCGCACGCTCCTCTCGGACGTGGTGATCGCGTCTGCAAGAGCCGAAGGGCTGCGCATCGCGCTCCTCCGCGTCGCCTATCACCGGGCCGGACCGGGGCGCGACGCCGAGCCGGGGCAGCGCCGCTTCTGCGATCCCTCGGTCGACGACGTCCTCCGCGACGTCGATGCCTTGCGCGCCAAGTATGCCCACGACCCCGACGTGCGCGTCGGCCTCGCGCCGCACTCGGTGCGCGCCGTGCCGCCGTCGTGGTTGGCCCCGATGGCCGAGTACGCTGCGCGACACGGGCTCCCGCTCCACATGCACGTCGCCGAGCAAGCGCGTGAGGTCGAGGAGTGCGTGGCCGAGACCGGCAAGCGGCCGGTGGAGCTCTTGGCCGACGCCGGCGTTCTTTCCGATCGCTTCGTGGCCGTACACGCGACGCAGCTCACCGCGCACGAGGCCGGGCTCCTCGGCTCGGCCAAAGCAAGGGTCGCGATCTGCGCGACCACCGAGCGCGACTTGGGGGACGGCCTGCCGGATATCGGCGCCCTTCGCGCGGCTGGGGTCGCGCTCTGCACGGGCATCGACAGTCACGTGGTGACCGATCCTTTCGAAGACATGCGCAGCTTGGAGACGCACGAGCGCCTCCGCACGCGAACGCGCGTCACCTTTCAAGACGACGATCGCACGCCGGCCGAGGCGTTGTGGCATGCCGCTTCGACCGAAGGTGCACGCGCCGTAGGCTTTGCCGACGCCGGCGGAGAGCTCGCGATCGCCGTCGACCATCCGTCGCTCGCGCTCGTGAAGGAAGAGCAGCTCCTCGACGCGATCGTGTTCGGCGGTCGACCCGATCTCGCGCAGCGCGTTCTCTGACCGCGCGCGCCACGCGTCGCGCCGCGTCCGTCCGACCTGGCATTTTCGGGCAAAGGACAGGCGGCAAGGGATGGACTCATCGCGGCGCCGTAGGGGAGATCTCGGGCGTTTCGTGCATGATCCACGCTTGGTCCGCCGGGTGCATTGGTGCCTCTCGCCATGCTCCGCGATGCCCGCCTCCCGTCCCGCCGCCTCGTCGGCGTCGTCCTCGTCCTAGGCACCACGCTCGCTGCCGCCTGCTCCAGCGCGTCCGACCAAGCCGAGGTCGCGCCGCCCACCAATGGCGAAGCCGGCGCTCCCAGCCCGTCCTCGTCGGTTCCCGGCCCGACCGGCCCCGTCGTCCCCGGCGGGCCGGCCGTCGACGGCGGCAGTGCTGGCGATGGCGCGCTCGGCGCGAACGGTGCGTGCTGGCAGCACGAGAAGCAATGCGGTCCGAGCTGCGTGTCGGTGGACGATCCGCGCTTCGGGTGCCGTCTCGACACCTGCGCGCCGTGCTCGCTCGATCCTGCGGCCGTGAACGTGTGCGCGGAGGGCGCGTGCAAGTTCGTCGGCTGCTTGCCGGGCTACAAGGAGTGCGGTGGCAAGTGCGTCTCGATCGACGACCCGACCTACGGCTGCGGCCCGACGTCGTGCGACGCCACGGCCTGTCCGGCCCTCGATGGCGGCGCGAAGGGCGTTCTCACGTGCTCCGGCGGCGCTTGCGTGATCGGCACCTGCGGACCCGGCACGAAGCAGTGCGGAAGTCGCTGCGTGCCGACCGATCGCAACAACGGTTGTAACTCCGACAGCTGCAACGCTTGCAACGCCAACCAAGTGTGCGCGGGCGCGCCGAGCTCGTGCCAGTGCGTTCCCGACAACGTGACGCCGTGCCTCGGCAAATCGTGCGGAACGGCGACCAACAACTGCGGCCAGACGATCACGTGCGGCTCGTGCGCGTCTCCCGCGACGTGCGGCGGCGGCGGCGTGCCGAATCAGTGTGGCTGCACCCCCCAGCCTGTCGTTCAGGCTTGCGCTGGCAGGACGTGCGGGACCGCGAAGGACTCTTGCGGCAACGACGTCATCTGCGGGACGTGCGCCGCTCCCGAGACCTGTGGCGGCGGCGGCGAGGTCGGCAAGTGCGGGTGCACGGCCGAGCCCATCGCCACGACGTGCGCCGGGAAGGCGTGCGGCATGGCCACGAACAACTGCGGCGACACCGTGTGGTGCCCGAGCACTTGCGGCGACGACAAGACGTGCGACGCGAGCAATCAGTGCGTCGACCCGCCGAGCTGCCTCGGCCTCGGCCCGGGTCAGGCCACGTGCGGCTCCGCGGGCGAGACGTGCTGCAAGAACAAGCTCGTGACGGGCGGAACCTTCAATCGCCACAACGACCCGTCGTACCCGGCCAAGATTTCGAGCTTCCGTCTCGACGTCTACGAGGTGACGGTGAAGCGCTACGAGGCGTTCAAGTTCGCCTGGCTCACGCAGGGGTGGCGTCCCGGCGCGGGCGCCGGCAAGCATCGTCACCTTCAGGGCGGGCTCAACGGCAACGAAGCCGGGTGGGACACGTCGTGGGTCACCGACTCGCTGATGCACGTCAAGGCGAGCGACTTCGACACCTTCCTCGCGTGCGGTACCAAGGCCACGTGGGGCGGCACGCAAGGCGACAAGCCGATCAACTGCGTCACCTGGTGGGAGGCCGAAGCCTTCTGCATCTGGGACGGAGGCTTCCTCCCGAGCGCAGCAGAGTGGAACTACGCCGCGGCAGGTGGCTCGCTCCAACAAGAGCGTCCGGGCAACTTCACCGTCTACAACGACTGCTACAGCGGCAGCGGGACGTGCAGCGGCCCCGACGCCGTGGGCACGGGCGCGAGCCCGTCGTACCGAGTCGGGCGCTGGGGGCAGTACGATCTCCTCGGCAACGTCGCCGAGCTTTCGGCCGACCGTCCGGCGAGCGCCACCTTCGCGCCGCCCGTCCCGTGCGTGGACTGCGCAGCCAACGCCTCCGTGATCCCGCGCTACGCGCACGGTGGCTCGTGGTGGGATTACGCCGGCGGCCTGACGACTCGGGTCGACAAGTACGTCACGAATCGTTCCGACCAAGTGGGCTTCCGTTGTGCGCGCCTGCCCTGAGGTGTGACTGAGAAACCCGGCCGAGGTGTTTACTTTGTGGACTCGCCCTGAAACCATTTCGGACGATCGGCAGTCCTCGATGACCCACTTGCTTCGGCGGCTCACCTCGTCTCGTTCCTTCGTCGTCTCGCTCCTCGTCGGAACCGCGACCGTGCTCGGCTCGGCCTGCGCCACCGAGCACGGTCCTGATCGCGGCGGGCTCATGGTCATCGTGAGCGAAGACGCTCCCCTTGGGCTCGACCGCCTGCGACTCGAAGTGAGCTCGGGCGCCAACGTGCTCCGACGAGACGAGCTCCTCGTGCCCGAGCAGGTGACGCTTCCGACCACGCTCGGCATCGCGTCCAACGGTGATCCGACGGCGTCGGTCCATGTCTCGGTGAGCGGCTTCCGCGCCGGCCAGCCCGTCGATCGTCGCGACGAGCTCGTTCAGCAGATCCCCGTCGACCGCGTGGCCGCGCTCACCATCGTGCTCAGCGCGCGCTGCTCGCCGCTCGTCTTCATCGACGGCGCGGACGCCCGTTCGCGCTGCGCCGAGGGGCAGACCTGCGACCCGGTAGCGGGCGCGTGCGGCGGCGCCACGATCGACGCGTCGACTCTGCCCACGTACAGCGAAGGCGCCGAGAACGACGCGAGCGGCCCGCCCGTGACGGGCAGCGACGGCGACGTCTCCGACGTCGTGACGCCGCCCGGCGACGCCGGCCCAGATGCCCCCGCCGGCTGCCAGGCCGGTCAGAAGTCCTGCGGCGCCGCTTGCGTCGGAACCGACGATCCGGCGTTCGGATGCGCCTCCGCGTCCTGCGCGCCGTGCTCGGTCGATCCCGAGTCCGTGATGAGCTGCGTGAGCGGCGCGTGTCAGCTCACCGGGTGCAGCGCCGGCTACAAGATTTGCGGTGGCAAGTGCGTGTCGATCAAGGATCCCACGTACGGCTGCGGGCTCACCACGTGCGACGCGACGCCGTGCCCGGCGCTCGATGGCGGCACCGGGACTTTGGTTTGCCAGAACGACAACACGTGCGTGATCGGCACGTGCGGCGCGGGCACCAAGAAGTGCGGCTCGAAGTGCGTGCCCACCGACCGAAACAACGGTTGTGAGAGCGCGGCGAGCTGCACGGCGTGCACGGCTTCCGAGACCTGCCAGGGCGCGCCCAAGGTCTGCACCTGCGTCCCCGACAACGTCACGCCTTGCCAATTCAAGGCCTGCGGAACCGTCAAGAACAACTGCGGCGTGGACATCTCGTGTGGCGATTGCAAGGTCGCGGGCGAGTCGTGCGGCGGAGGTGGCATTCAGTTCCAGTGCGGATGCACCGACGAGCCACTCACCACCACCTGCTCCGGCAAGGCCTGTGGCCCGGCCACCAACAATTGCGGTCACGCCGTGTGGTGCCCGAGCACGTGTACCGGCGTACAGACGTGCGATCCGAACACGTTCAAGTGCGTCGATCCGCCGAGCTGCCTCGGTCTCGGCGCGGGCCAGGCGACCTGCGGGCAAAACGCGGAGAGCTGCTGCGTCAACGCCGCCGTTCCGGGCGGCACCTTCAACCGCCACAACGACCCGAGCTACCCCGCCACCGTCGCGCCGTTCCGCCTCGATCGCTACGAGGTCACGGTGAAGCGCTACCAAGCGTTCAAGTACGCGTGGGGGACGCAAGGCTGGCGCCCGGCGATGGGAGCCGGCAAGCACCAACACATCCCGGGCGGGCTGAACGGCAACGAACTCGGCTGGGACACCGCGTGGGTCACCGACTCGCTCATGCACGTGACGAGCGCCGACTTCGATACGTTCCTCGGCTCGTGCACCAAGTCGTCGTGGAGCGCCGGCACCGGCGATCTCCCGATCAACTGCGTCTCGTGGTGGGAAGCGTTCGCCTTCTGCATCTGGGACGATGGCTTCCTCCCGAGCGCTGCCGAGTGGAACTTCGCCGCCGCCGGGGGCTCGGAGCAGCGGCAATGGCCATGGGCTTCGGGTTACAACGGTGGGACGCCTTGGTCCATCGCCTGCGTGAGCGGGCCGTGCACGGGGGGCGTGTCCCCGGTCGGACAGACGAATTACGGCGTGGCGAAGTGGTCCCAGTGGGATCTCTCCGGCAACGTGTTCGAGCTATCCGCCGATCGTCCGAGCGTGAGCTCGTTCGCTCCCCCGGTTCCGTGCGTGAACTGCGCGGACATGAGCTCGGGCGTCAAGCGCATCGCGCACGGTGGCTCGTGGGTCGATAACTACAACTACGTGACGACCTACTACGATACGTACGTCACGACGCGCTCCGATCAAATCGGCTTCCGCTGCGCGCGCCTGCCCTGACCGACGCGGTCAGAGCTTGAAGTACTTCTCGATCGCGTAGGCGTCTTCGGGGCCGAGACCTTCCTCCACCGCCTTCTCGAGCGTGCGCACGATCTCGTGGTGCACCGCGATGGGGAGGCCGACCTCCTTCTGGAGCTCGACGTTGAGCCGCGCATCCTTGAGGGCCATCTCGAGCGTCATGTCCGGCGTGAAGTCCTTGCCGAGGAGCCTCTCGCGCTTCGCCGTGTACGTCGGCGTGGCGACCGCGCCGGTGGTGAATGCCTCGAGCAGCGTGCGCCGTGGCACGCCCGCCTTCTCGCCGAGCGCGATCATGCTCGCGAGGGCGACGGCCTGCTGGAGCGCGATCCCGTTCATGAGGACCTTGAGCGCCTGACCCTGGCCGACGTCACCGGCGTGGAGGAGGCGCTTGCACATCGCCATCAGCACCGGCTGCGCGCGCGTGATGTCGTTGAGCTTGCCGCCCACCAGCGCCACGAGCTCGCCCGACTCGGCCGGGCCCGGCGACCCGCTGACCGGCGCGTCGATGAAGCGCGCGCCCACCGCGCGGACATCTTGTGCCACACGGAGCGCGGCCGCGCGTCCGATGGTGGACATGTCGACCAACACGGCGTCCTTCTCCAGGCCGGCGAGGACGCCGTTGGGACCGGCGAGGAGATCGGTGAGCGCTCGCTCGTCGGCCACCATCGTGACGACGATGCGTGCGCCTTCCACGCATTCGCGCGGGCTCATCTTGAGCTTGGCCCCGAGCGTCGTGAGGCCGGCGGCGCGCTCGCGCGTGCGGTTCCAGACCTGGAGCGCGAAGCCGCGGCGCGCCACGTTCATCGCCATCGGCGCGCCCATGCCGCCCAGGCCGAGGAACGCCACCGTGCCCACGCCCGACGACGACGTGCGCGAGGGCGGCGGTGGGATCGACACGCCGGATGGCGGCGGCGCGCCCACCCCGCGCCCGGAGCTCGACGGAGGAGGGGGTGGGAGGCGGCTCGTGCTCGGCGGCGGCGGCGGGGGCGGGGCGACACGCGAGCCGGGGAGCGGCGGTGTCACGCTCGGCACGAGAGGGGGCGGCCCTGGGAGCGGTCCAGGGCGCTTGCTCGGAGGATCCGCCACGGCTGAATGGAGTAGCACACTTCCGCCGGCTTCGCGCCCTGACGGGAAGGGGCGGCGCGCGTAGGTGTGGCGCTTTGGCACGGTTCTCGGCGCGAGCGTACGAGCGGGAGAAGCCCTTGCGTGTCGCGCGCATGGGCCCCATGCTCGTGGGTCAATGTCTGGAGGATCGAAGGCGGGGCCGAGCCCGTTCCAACTCGTGTCGAACTTCGCGCCCAAGGGCGACCAGCCTCGCGCGATCGAGGAGCTCTCGCACGGTCTCGTCCGCGGCGAGGCGCACCAGGTCCTTCTCGGCATCACCGGCTCGGGCAAGACATTCACGATCGCCAACGTCATCGCCCAACACGGTCGTCCGGCGCTCATCCTCGCCCCCAACAAGACCCTCGCGGCTCAGCTCTACGGTGAGATGAAGGAGCTCTTCCCGGGCGCCGCCGTCGAGTACTTCGTCAGCTACTACGACTACTACCAGCCCGAGGCGTACGTCCCGACGACGGACACGTACATCGACAAAGACGCCATCATCAACGACGCGATCGACCGCATGCGGCACGGCGCGACGCGCGCGCTCTTGTCACGACGTGACGTCATCATCGTCGCGTCGGTGAGCTGCATCTACGGCATCGGCAGCGCGGAGAGCTACCACGGCCTCCTCATCGATCTGAAGGTCGGCGAGGAGTTCCGTCGCGACAACCTCCTCCGCATGCTCGTCGACGTGCAGTACGAGCGCAACGACATCGACTTCCACCGCGGCACGTTCCGCGTGCGCGGCGACGTCGTCGAGGTCTTCCCGTCCTACGAGCAAGAGACCGCCGTCCGCATCGAGTTCTTCGGCGACGTCATCGAGGCGATCAAAGAAGTCGATCCCTTGCGCGGCAAGGTGAAGGGATCGCACCAGCGCTACGCGATCTATCCCGGCTCCCACTACGTCACGCCGCAGGAGCAGATGCGGCGCGCCATCGCCGGCATTCGCGAGGAGCTCCAAGGGCGCCTCGAGTTCTACGACAAGGAGGGGCGCTTCCTCGAGAAGCAGCGCCTCGAGCAGCGGACCAGCTACGACATCGAGATGATGGAGCAGATGGGCTTCTGTCACGGCATCGAGAACTACTCGCGGCACCTCTCGGGGCGCGCCGCGGGCGATCCGGCACCCACGCTCATCGACTACTTCCCCCAGGACTACCTCCTGATCATCGACGAGTCGCACCAGACGGTGCCGCAGCTCCAGGCGATGTACCGCGGCGACCGGGCGCGCAAAGAGACGCTCGTGGAGTACGGCTTCCGCTTGCCGAGCGCGCTCGACAATCGCCCGCTCAAGTTCGAAGAGTTCGAAGCGCGCGTCCGCCAAGCCATCTACGTGTCGGCCACGCCGGGCGACTACGAGATCAACAAGGCGAGCGGCGTCTTCGTCGAGCAAGTCATCCGCCCCACCGGCCTCATGGATCCGGTCGTCGAGGTGCGACCGGTGGCGGGTCAAGTCGACGACCTGTTGGGAGAGATCAAGAAACGCGTCGCCGTGAACGAGCGCGTGCTCGTCACCACGCTCACCAAGCGCATGGCCGAAGACCTCACGGACTACTACCGCGAGCTCGGCGTCCGCGTCCGCTACCTCCACTCCGACGTCGACACGCTCGAACGCATCGACATCCTCCGCGATCTCCGACTCGGAGAGTTCGACGTGCTCGTCGGCATCAACCTCCTCCGCGAAGGCCTCGATTTGCCCGAGGTGTCGCTCGTCGCCATCTTCGACGCCGACAAGGAGGGCTTCCTCCGCAGCGGCCGCTCGCTCATCCAGACGATGGGGCGCGCGGCGCGTAACGTGAACGGTCGCGTCATCATGTACGCCGACTCGGTCACCGCAGCGATGAAGGCGTCGATCGACGAAACCGAGCGCCGCCGCACGATTCAGGACGCGTACAACAAGGAGCACGGCATCACGCCGGCCACGGTCGTTCGCGCCGTCATGAACATGAACCCCGAGTCGGGGGTCATCGACTACCTCAACATTCCCAAGACCAAGAAGGGCGTGGCGCCCACCGACGAAGACCTGTCGGAGCAGATCCAAGCGCTGCGTCTCGAGATGTTCGCCGCCGCCGAGAACCTCGACTTCGAGACCGCCGCTCGGCTTCGCGACCAGTTGAAGCGCCTCGAGGGGCTCGGCGGACCGGCCGAGGGCGCTGCGTCCCCAGACGGCGGATACGAGCCCTACGGGGCCAAGCGCAAGAAGAGCGGCGCGATGAAGAAGCCCAGCTTGAGGCCGAGCAGCGGGAGGGCTTCGGTGCGCCCCAGCAAGCGTCCCAAGAAGGCGCGCTGATTACGCCTGCTCGTTCTGGCTCGGCGCAACTTGGTTGCGCCTTACCATGGGCGAGATGCTCGAGCTTCCCGAGAAACTGGCCAAAGAGCGACTGCCTCGACGTTCGCTCGCCGGGACGGCGCGCCCGGCGTCTGCAAAGGCGGTCCTCCAGGCGCTCGCCAAGGGCCTCGCGTCCAAGCCGTACCGCGAAAAGACGTACGTCGAGATCTTCCGCGACGGGCTCACCAGCGACGTGGAGAGCTCACTCATGCCGGAGCGACGTCTGGCGTTCGAGCTCGTGGCGTCACTCGACGAAGGTCGCGTGGCCCGCGCCGACGAAGCGACGCTCGCGGTGGCCGAGGCGATGGTGACGCACCTCGGGCGTGCCGGCAGCGCTGCACCGTCCCGCAACGAGTGCGCGAGCCTCGCGCCGCTCGTCGCCGCCGCGCACGATCTCCCGACCGCGGTGCGCATCGTCGCGCGGGCCAACCGACTCGCGGTGAAGAGTGATCGCGGGTATCCGACCGCGGTGCACGTCGCGCCGCTTCCGAAGCTCGAGCACCATCACGTGCGCATCGAGCGCGTGGACTCGCTTCGCCACCTCGTATGCGCGGCAGACGACGCCGCGTACGTGGCCGCGCGCGCCGTCGCGGCGGCGCTGCGGTCCGAAGCGAGCGAGTGGCAGCGCGCTCTCATCGACTACGTATTCCCCGACGAGCCGTGGGCGAACGAGGATCTCGCGAGCGGCTTGGACCGGGGCGCGGCGATCCAGATCTTGATCGCCGCCGCGAGCGACGCCTCGGCGCTCCTCCGGTACACGAAAGAAGTATCGGCCGGCCCGATCGCCGACGTGGCCTTCGATCTCGTCAGCGTGCTCGCACCGGCCGACGCCATCGAGCTCTTCACGGTCGCGCTCGCGCGCACGCTGGAGAAGCCCTCGTATGGGCCAGTGCACAAGACGCCGCCGCGCCGGATCGCGCAGGCGCTCGCGTGCCTCGCGCACCCCGACGCCACGCGCGTCCTCTCGACATACGCGGCGCATCCCATCGTCGGAGCCACCGTCGTGGAGCATCTCCGCGCCCACCCCGAGCTCGCGAGCGCCTCGCATCCGTCGGGAAAGAGCGGCGCGCTCGTCGCCAAAGTGCTCGAGAAGCGAAAGCGCGTTGCCGAGGGGGAAGCTGCGGCGCCGGTCGCCGCGTCGGGCACGCTGCCGATCCTTCGTGAACGGCCGTGGCGCAAGAAGGTCGCGGTCGACGGCGCACCGATCCTGGTGCCCGTGCAGGGAGACGACCGCGCGTTCGTCGACCTCGCCCTGCTCGCTGCGCGCTTCACGCCGCGCGACCGCTGGCCGGTTCGGCCCATGACCGACGAGGAGCGCGCCGCTTACCTCGAGTCGGTGAAGGGGGAGGGCCCCACTCCGGTCGACGCCGCGTTCGGCCGCGCCACGCAGGGCTACGAGCACCTGGAGGTCCCATCCGAGATTGGCCTCGCGCTCTTCAACGAAGGCAAGGGCTACGTCAGCCGCGGCCACGTGGCGTGGGTCGCGAAGCATGGCCTCGCCGCGCTCCCGGGGTTCGTTCGGCTCGAGTGGCTTCGGACCCTTCCGTACGACCTCGAGCTCGAAACATTCACCGCCGTTCGTGCGCTCGTGTCGCCGCGCATCGCGCCCGCGATCGCGCGGGCCGCGCAGCGTAAGCGCGTGCGCAAAGCATCGCTCGCCTGGCTCGACGCGCACGCGGAGATTGCCGCGTACGGTCTCGTCCCGATCGCGGTGGGACCGCCGTCGGAGTCGCGTCGCGACGCGGAGGCGGCGCTGCTGGGGCTGGCCCGCGGCGCGCACGACGCCACGGTTCGGGCGGTGGCGCGCGCGTATGGCCCAGAGGTCGCGGCTCGGATCGACGCGCTCCTCGCGCGCGACCCGTTGGCGCTGGGCGCATCCGCGCCCAAGGCGCCGTCGTTCCTACGCGTGGACGAGCTTCCGCCCGTGCGGATGCAGAACGGTGCCGAGCTCGACCAAGACGCGATCGCTGCGCTCCTCGAAATGATGCAGATTGCACCCATCGAGCCGCGCTACGCGGGCTTGGACGTCGTCGCCGCGGCCTGCGACGGCGATTCGCTCGCGGCGTTTGCGCGCGAGCTCCTCGAGCAGTGGGTGCTGGGCGATGCGCCCGGTCGCGCCGAGTGGATGCTCGAAGCCGTGGTGTGGTTCCCGTCCGCCGCCGGTGACGCACGCGTCGCCGAGCTCGCGCGTGAGTGGGCGCAGAAGAACGCGGCCAAGGCCGGGCGAGCGTGCGGCGCGCTCGCGCGTATCGGGTCCGACGTCGCTCTCATGCATCTTGCACACATCGCCGAGACGAGTCGCTTCGACGCCCTCCGCAACGACGCCGCCGCGCTCGTGGCCGAGGTCGCCGCGGCATCGGGTCTCACCGAAGAGGAGCTCGCCGACCGCAGCGTCCCCGACGCCGGCTTGGGGCCCGACGGCACGCTCGTGCTCTCACTCGGCGCGCGGGAGGTCGTCGTGTCGGTCGACGCGGCGGCCACGCTCGTCGTGCGTGAGCGGGGCGAGGACGGCGCGCTGGGGCCGGCGCTCCGCACGCTGCCGCGCCCACGCAAGACCGACGACAAGCGCGCCTCGCTCGCCGCGCGTGCGCGCCTCAAGACCTTGGCGACGGACGTGGCGGCGGTGGCCAAACGTCAGATCTTCCGGCTCGAGCGCGCGATGGTCTCCGGGCGCACGAGGGACCGCGCGACGTTCGAGGCGCGCGTCGTCGGCCATCCGCTGCTCGGCGCCATCGCGCGCGGCATCGTGTGGGAGTGCGTTCCCGAGGCGGGGGAGGGCGATGCGCGGGCTTTCCGTATCGCCGAAGATCGCTCGTACGCCGGCGCCGACGACGCGGCGCTGTCCCTCCCCGATGGGGCGCGCATCCGCATCGCGCATCCGGCGCGCGGCGGGGGCCTGGCTGCGTTCAGTGGGGTCTTCGCCGACTACGAGATCGTCCAACCCTTCGAGCAGCTCGGGCGCATTGGCGGGGCCAGCGATCATCCAGGCCGCGCGGCCGCGACCCTCGAGGTCGCGAGCGGGCACGTCGCGTCAGCCGCGAAGATCCTCGGCACGATGGAAGCGCGGGGCTTTCGCCGTGACGATCCGGGCTTCGTCCGCGCGTATCAGCGCGCGTTCGGCGTGGGAGGGGATGAGGTCCGCGTCTCCGTCCCGCTCGCGCCGGGCATCTCCCTGGAGTCGCTCGCGCAAGCCGGGCCACAGACGGTGGGGGCGGCGACGATCGCCGATGCCAGCGGCGCCGCGACCACGTTCGCGGCCCTCGACGACGTAGCGTTCTTCGAGGTCGTACGCGACCTCGAAGCGCTCCGCCGTCTTGGCTAACGTCGCGCGTGGCGTCGCGTCGTCAGTGTCGCGCGCTGCTCGCGGGCTTCGCGGTCTTGGCCGGCGCGGCCGGCTTGCCCGGAGCCGCCGCGGCGGTCGACGGCGGGGCCGCCGCTGCGGCCGGCGCTGCGCTCGCGCTCGGTGCGGCCGGAAGGCCCGACACCTGACCGTTCGCCTTCACGCGCGGCTTCGGCCCCGTCGCCTTGGCGTTGCCGCGAAGGTCGAGCTTCCCGTTGCCGCCGACCTCCGCGATGGTCTCCGAGCCCTCGACCGTGCCGTTGACGATCACGGCCTGACCGTTGCCGCCGATGCTGACGGGAATGGGGGACTTGATCTGACAGTCCTCGCACTCGAAGTGGCAGTTGCCGTTCACGATGACGGCGCTGCCGACTTGGAACTCGGCCTTCACGTTCTTGAACTGCACCTGCTCCACGCCCGAGCACTCGTAGGGCTTCTTCCCGTCCCAGCCCTTGGGGTGGAGGATGAAGTTGTTCAGCGCGTACCCGCCGCCAGCGAGGCTCGTGAGGGCGATGATGCCGCCGACCATCAACATCGGGCCGAGCGACCGCGCGACGGAGCGGCCGGCCTCGGCCGCGATGCCGGGACCTTGCTGGTGGTAGTGATGATGGTGGTGCTCTTCGTAGTACTCGTCGTCGTAATCCTCGTCGTCGTCGTCCTCGTCGTCCCAGTCCTCCTCGTCGTCCGGGGAGGCGCCGCTCGCGTTGAACGCGAACGTCATCTTGCAGAACTGGCACGTGTGGTTCGTCGCGCCGGGCACGGGTTGGAACGGAGCGCCGCATTGCGGGCAGGTCAGCTTGATCGGTTCCACGGAAGACGTCTCCTCGGAGAAGGGTCAGATGGTCTCGCGGGGGCGTCCGGCGCGCACCCACTCTTCTTCGTGCTCGGCGCTGCGGTAGAACGCCTCCATGCGTGAGCGGACTTCGAGCGGCACGTTCTGCATCGCCGGCTCGAAGTGGGCCCGGTGCCCGACATAACGCGTCCAAAACGCGATCTGCGAGCGCTCGTAGTGCTTGATGACGGCGATGGGCACCGGGGGTCGCGTGCGCCGGTAGCGGCGCTCCGCGTCACGCATCGAGAGCCACTCGGCTTGCGCCGCTTCCCAGGCGAGGGGATGCGCACCGAAGGCCACCACGTTGCGCGCCATCGGCGCGGGCTCGAAGACGAACGTCGAGCCGCACGGGCAGGCGACGTTGATCGCCTGATAAGTGAAGGGCACCGTGAGCGCGGCGCCGCAGCGAGGACAAGCGGCCGCTCGCTGGCTCGCCACCGCGCGGGCGTACATCTCGCGGGCGCCCGTCGCCAAGATCCGCATCTCGGTCGCTTGGTGCGCGTTCTCGAGCGCGAACTTGAGCTCTTCGCCCTTCTCGCGCTCCGTCGCTTGGAGATCGCGCGGGTAGCCCTCCGACTCGAACACCCCCTCGACTTGCTTGTCCCAGGTCTCGATGATCTTGGTCTCGAGCTCCTGGAGGCGATGATGGAGAGGCGCCCACGCCGTGGCCAAGACGTTCGGGTCGTGGTTCGCCGCGCGCAACGTCGCAAGCAAGCTCGCCTCGGCCTCGGCGCACACGGCGCCGTGTCGTTCACGGATCTGGGAGAGAAAGCCGGCCCATCGTTCGGGTGCGCGTGCGCTCATGTCGCCCTCATCGAGTTCGAGAAACGAATCGGGGCGCGAAGTCGATTGCCGACCACGCGCCCCGATCTCTCAAGATGCTCAGTCGGATCAGAACGCGATGTCGACGTCGGCCTTCGCGCCGTACTTCGCTTCGGCCTTGGCCTTGGACGCGTCCATCATGGCCGAGAGCTTCTGCGCGCCCGTGCCCGCGTAGGTTCGGTAGATGTGGTAGCCCATGAACGTCGAGACGTCGCACCAGTCGACGATCGAGAGACCGAGCGACTTCAAGGTCGCGGTCGCGTCCTTACCCGCCGCCGTCGCCGCGCTCTGCTCGAAGAGGATGTCGAAGTATTTCTCGAGCGTGATCGGGGGCTGCATCGAGAGGTCGCGGTTCGCGGCGCGGGCGGCGGTCGCCTCCTTGCCGTAGGCCGCGTACTGGCCGGTCGACGCGTTCTGGAACGCCGCGCCGTAGACCTGAGCAATCGCGAACGTGGTGTCACGCGCCATGCGCGCTTCCCACTCGCCCTTGGCGCGGTCCCAGCGCGCCCGGTCGACGCCCGCGCCCTTCAAGAGGTCGTCGAGGCTCGCGCCCTGGACGAGCGCCGCGTTGGTCGCCGCCCAGAAGTCGAGGGTGATGCCCTCCACCGGGTTGAGCTCGCCGCTCGCAGCCGCCGCGCTCACGCGGTTCTGCATGTTCCGCTGGACCTGGCCCATGCGGAAGTTCATCTCCTGCTGCATCACGGCGTCCATCGAGCCGTGCTTCTGCGCGAGGAGCTGGTACATCGACGCCTTGACGTCTTGCCAGTGCGAGTGATTGCGAACGCCGAAGCGCGCCATCACCTGCTCGGGCGTCTCGTCCGTGGCGCCCATCTTCTCGCCGGCGCTTTCGATGTTGAGGACGGCGTTGAAGAACGAGTCTTCGTCGTTCGCGTCGAAGCCCGCGACGTCGAACGACGACGTGTGCATGTGATCGTCGTGACCGTGGTCGGGCTCCGGCTCTGGCTCGTGATGATGCTGGACCGGCGCAGCCGTGGCGGCGTTCATCTGGTTCTGCACTTCGTTCGTCACACCGCCGAACGCCTTCTTGATCGCGTCGAAGAATCCCATCGCTGTTCCTCCTGGCTGCGTTACCGCATGCACCACGCACCGCGCGCCGAACGGCGCGGAGCCCCCTAACGTATCGTCCTCGCTCGCCCCGTCGATGTGGGCTTTAGGCGACCGGTCGGGCGCGTGTCGGTTCGTCCTGAAGCAACCGTGATGCCATCGCCAAATCCCCGAAATTCATGGGGCGCGGGGCAGCTCGACGGCACGGCCTCGCCACCCTCGGCAACGGGTTGCGCTCCCGCGCGCCAGGATGGCGCCGGGAGCGATGAAGGTGGAGGTAGGGGAGCGAAGTTGGCGCAGGGCTCGCGATGGAGGCATCGTTGAGCGTGGTCTCTCCCGTGAAAAAGGGTCGCGCGCGGCTCGTCGTCCTCCCGGGCGGCGCGAGTGCGGCGCGCGCCGACGGCCAGGAGAGCGAGGCCGGCGCGAGCTCCGGGCTAGCCCTCGCCGCGAGTGATCACGCGAGCGCTGCGTCACGCATCGTGGCGCCCGCGGAGGTCGACGAGGCTCGCCCTCCGCGTCCGAGTGTGGACGACGAGATCTTCGATCGCATCGAGGTGCCGGCCGCGGTCGTGTGCGCGCGCTGCGGCGAGGCCGACTGCCTTGGCTGCGATCCCGACGAGGAGCGCTCGGGCTTCCTCACGATCGTTCCCTGGGAGCGTCCCGACACCTCGGCCGTGCAGCGCTTTCTCCTCACCGCGCGGCTCGCAACCGAGCGGCCCGAATCGTTCTTCGAAGCGTTGCCCGATGGCCATGTCGGCTCGGCTCTCCGCTTCGCGCTCCTCGCCGAGCTGACCGCGGCGCTGGCGCTCCTCGCGTTCGGCGCCGGTGCGCTCGCCATCGCGTTCCCCTCGCTCTCTTCACACGTTCTCTCCGGGCCGGGGGCGACCACCTTCGTGCTTCGCGCGGTCGTCGTTGGCCTGCCCACCGTGGCCGCCATCCTCGTCGGCGCGCACGTCGTCCACGCCCTCGCGATCGATTGGGCGGCGCGCAAAGCCGGCGCGCGCGGACAGCGGTCGCGCGCGCTTCGCTTCGGCCTCTACGCCGCCGGGTGGGACGTCATGCTCGGCCCGGTCGGGCTCGTCGTGATCACGCTGTCGGCAGGCCCGCGCGCGCTCGTCGGCCTCCTTCGCGCGGGGAGCGACGTTCCGCGCCGCGCGACGATGGCGTTCTTGCGCGGCGCATACGCGATCGGCGGCGAGCCGGCGAAGATCGCGCTCAAGCGCTCGTACCTCGGCGCGGGCGTCGCGACCCTGATCGCGGCGCTCCTGTTCTTCGGCCTCGGCGCAGCGTTCCTCATCGCGCTCGTCTCGCTCTGATCGCGCCGACGCTCGCGCGGCAGTCAGAACTTGAACACGTGATCGTGCGGCGCGTCGTCGTGGCACAGGACGCAGCCATCGGGCTTGCCGTCCTGGAGGACCTCGCCGCTCTCGGCGGCCACGACGACGTAGCGCCAGTCTCCGTGCTCGGGATCGAAGCCCGGCGCCATCTTCTCCATCGCCATGACAGGTCCTGGTCGCGGTGCGCTTTCGGCGCTGCGCTCCCAGTGCTCTTTGACGAGGACCGCGCCCACCGCGAACGTCCCGGCGTGGCGATCGACCGCGGCCTTGGCGACCTCGTTCGCGTACACCTCGACCTCGAAGCGACCCGCGGCGTGGCCTTGCGAGAGAAAGCGCGTCGCCGAGAGCTTCGCGTAGCGTGCGCGGAAGTCCGCCGGCAGGATGGTCAGCGGCGCCGCGCTCTTCGGCGCCGCGCCGCCATCACGAGCCGGTGCCATCGCCGTGGGCGGCACGGTGGAGACGCCCGCCGGTGATTCGGGCGGGCGCGCGCACGCGCCGCCAGCGGCGGAGACGGACAGCGCTCCGATCAGCGTCAGAAGAAGACGCCGGCTTCGAGCGACATCGTCCATTGGCGCGAGCTCTGGAGGCCGGCGTTCTCCGAGTCCGGCGGCGTGGCGTCGAGGAGGAACTGTCCGCCGACGTAGAGGATCTCGTAGCGGTAGTGGAGCCCCGCCATGATGCGGTGCCGATGGATGCGCACCTTGTCGAAGGTGCCGTAGTTGTTGAAGTCGACGTTGTTGTCGCTCGCGTTCGCGAGCTTGTTGCGGCACGTGGGCGTACCCGTCTGCGGATCCGGACCGCCGTAACCGCACTCGCGTAGCGCGTCGGTGTTGGGCGTGAAGTCCTGGATGGTCGAATCGCCGAAGATGATGAGCCGCTGATAGCCGAGGCTCGGCGTGAGCGACGCCGAGTCCGCGAGCGGGATCGGCTTCGAGATCTTCACGTCGACGCCGACCGCGGTCAGGTGGAACTTCTGCGTCCCGGTGAGCGTGCGAACGCCGCCGCCGACGGAGAGATCGGGCAGCGCGCCGAGCGCGCCGGTGCGGAAGCCCTCGAGGAGCGACCAGCGCACGTCCGCGCCCACGGTCCACAAGCTCGAGCTCGCGATGGTGCCGAGCGCGCCGACGAGCTCGAAGCCGAACGGGAGCCCCTTGCGAACCTTGAGGGAGTAGACCGAGATGATCGAGGGCGGGCTCGTGTTCTCGATCGAGTTGCTCGCGCCCTGCGTGGCCTTGCGCCAGTACGCGGTCTGCTGGCCGCCGTCGGCGAGGCTCGACGCGTCGGCGTTCACGTGCGTGTAGTTCGCCTCGAGCGTGAGCGAGATGCCGCCGACGCCGGTGGTGCGCGCGGGGTAGTTCGCCGTCGGAGCGATGGCGAAGCCGAGCTCCGAGATGTAGTTCCGGAAGGCGACGTTGTCGGGCTGACAGTTGAGCGCGCTCGGGAGGACCCCGGCCCGCACGGCCACGTCCGGGTTCGCCGCGATGCTCTGGCAGGTCTCGTTGCCGGGCAGCTTGGGCGGCTGCAAGACGAGGCGCTCGGGCGTCGGATCCAAATCCCCCGCCGCCGCCGTTCGCACGAAGACGGACACGGCCAGGCCGACGAGGAGAGACAGGCTTCGAACAGGCGAAAATATGCGCATTCGGGTCCGAAAGAGCGGCCCCAACGTACGTGCGCCGGGCTCCTTCCGTCAACGCGGTTCGCGCGACCCAGTCTCTGGCGCCCTGGCGAAGCGAGGAATTGCGGGAAATCCGGCGGCGCCGAGGCACACCGACCACGACAGTTCGATCAGACCGGCGGCCGGGTCAGGCCCGGACCGTAGGGCATTCCGACGTAGATCCGCCGCGTGGCACCGTGATTGCGTACGCTCCGGCCCATGAACCGCTGGCACACGTTGGGTGGGCTGGGCTCGGCGATCGCGCTCATGGGCGCGTGTGCCAGTATGGACAACTCACTCTCGGCCTCGGGCGCCGAGAGCGGCCGCGCGTTTCCGGGCGATCCGGCGGGGACGACCACGCCGGGCGCGGGAGCGACCGCCGATGGCGGGTTCGTCGAGGCCGAGCTCGAGTCGCTCTACGAAGCGCCCGTCGCCACCGGCCGATACGTGTGGACGGCCAACTCGCGGAGCGGCCGCGTCGCCCTCGTCGACGTGACGTCTCTCGCGGTGACGACGCTCGAGGTCGGAAATCAGCCGACGAGCCTCGCCGCGCTCCCGCCCACGTGTGCGGCGCCCTGCGACGACGACCGCGTGATCGTTCTCAACGTCGGCTCCAAGGACGCGACCGTCGTGGCCGTCGCCGGCGGCGCCGCGTCGGCGGCGCTGACGCTTCCGGTCCCGAGCGGCGGCAATCAATGGCGCATCTCGCCCGACGGCCGCTTCGCGATCGCGTGGACCGACGCGCGGCGCGTCGACAAGCCGCAGAAGACGCAGGGCTTCCAAGACATCACCGTCCTCGATCTGACGTCGCGCACGTCGACCACGCTCTCCGTCGGGTACCGGCCGGTCGCGATCGCTTACGCCGCGTCGTCGGCGCGCGCGTTCGCGGTGACCCAGGACGGGATCTCGGTCGTCGAGCTTCTCGGCGCGGGCGCGCCGAAGGTCGGCATGAACATCCCCATCTCGAGCTCTCCCCTCGAAGACCCGGGAACGCGCGACGTGTCGTTCACGCCCGATGGCACGCTCGCCTTGGTGCGTCGCGACGGCTCCTCCGCGATCACGGTCGTGTCGCTCGACGCAGGCGCGCGCAAGGACGTGACGCTCCCCGACGAGGTCACCGATCTCGACGTCTCCCAGAAGGGCGATTTCGCGGTCGCCGTCGTGCGCAAGACGTCGACGGTGGTCGTCCTCCCGCTCCCCGGCATCTGGACCGCGCCCGATCAAGTGACCAAGCTCGCCGTGCCGAGCGAGACCTTCGGCGCGGTGTCGCTCGGCCCGAGCGGCGCGCGCGGCGTGCTCTACACCGGCGAGACGTCGGTCGAACAGATCTCGGTCCTCGATCTCGCGCCGCTCGCCACGCGCGCCGTGCGCCTCTACTCGCCGGTCCTGGCCGCGTTCGTCGCCGACGACGCCGCTCACGGGTTGATCTTCCATCCGTCGTCCCCGTCCGGTGCCGGTCAGGTCGGCGCCTTCAGCTTGGTCCCGCTCGCGGCGACGCTGCCGGCCAAGATCGTGCAGACGCTCGCGCCTCCGATGAACGTGGCCTTCGCCCCCGAGAGCGATCGCGCGGTGGTCACGCTGCGAGACGATCGAACGAAGGTGTATGGTGCAGCCATCGCGCACTTCCCGTCGCTCGCGGTCGACACCTACTCGCTCTCGAGCCCGCCCACGGCCGCTGGAATCGCCGCCCGCGCGCGCCGCGCGTTCATCGCGCAGGAGCACCCGGAGGGGCGCATCACCTTCATCGATCTCGCGACCGGGCAGGCGCGCACGCTGACCGGCTTCGAGCTCGCGGCGCGGGTCGTCGACGGAGCCCGCGGCCGATGAGCGCCACCCACTCGACGTACGGAGGAACCCCGCCGATGCGAGCCCTGCGCCTTGCGCCCATCGTCTTCACCCTCGCGCTCTTCGGATGCCACCGGCGCAGCGACGTGTGGACCAAGCCCCCGACCATCCAAGCGACGTATGGAATGAGCGACGCGGTCGCGTTCGTCGACGACGGCGCGCATCGCGTCGTGTTCGCGGCGCCGACCGCGGCGCACGACCTCACGACGACGTTCGCGCCGATCGGCCGGAACGTCGTCGCGAGCGCCGTCTCCAAGGATCGGTCCACCGTCTTCGTGCTCTCGAGCGGCGATCAACCGCGAAAGAGCGACGAGGACGCGCTGCCGTCGCTCGACGTCGTCACGCGGCCGCCGGGCGGTGAGCCGACCACGCGCAGCTTCGCGCTCGCCGCGCCCCTCAGCGGGATGACGCTCGATCCGCTCGGCCGCTACGTGGCGCTCCACGCGAGCACCACCTCGACGACGACCGCGGCGAGCGCGTCGCGGCCCTTCGTCGAGAACCCCAACGAGGTCGTCATCGTCGATCTCACCGCGTCGGGCGACGCGGCCCTTCCCGTGTCCCGCACCCTGCGGAGCTTCGGCGGGAGGCCGCAGCGCTTCACCTTCACGCCGGTGCTCGCGCTCCCCGGCGGTCCGCGACGACTGCTCGTCGTCGAGACGTCGGAGGACGTCTCGCTCGTCGACCTCGATCACCTTCACGACGCGACCGCGCGCCCGGAGATCACCGTTCGCCTCGGCAGCGGGAGCACGAGCAAGGTCCTCAAGCCGTCCGGCTTGGTCATCGACGATGGGGATCCCGCGCGCACCGACGACGCGCGCATCGCCATTCGGTCGAGTGCGGACTCGAGCGTGGTGACGCTCACGCTCGGACCGGCCGCCGCGCCGGTCGCGGGGACCACGCCGCCGCCCAACCCCAACGACTTCTCGCCGGTCGTGAACCTCGTCGACGTGGGCGGCGTCGCGACCGACCTCGCCTTCGTGCGCACCGACGGCGGCCTTCGGATCGCGGCGATCGTGCCTTCGGCGGCGAGCGCGATGCTCATCGAGCCCGACACCGGCCTCACTCAGAAGGTGGCGCTGCCGGCCGCGTACCAGAGCGTCTCGCTCATCACCCAGTCGCTCACGACGACGCCGGGCGCGGACGTGGCGCTTCTCTATGGAGGCAGCGCGTCGTCGCAAGGCGTAGCGTTTTGGTCGCTCGGCAAGACGGCCGGGCAGCCGTACCGCGCGGTCGAGGTCATCGGCGTCGGCGGCGACGTCGAGAGCGTGATCGACGTCCCACCGCCGCGACCGGAGCTCAAGATCCTGAAGCTCCGCGCGACGACCACCACCACGCCGAGCTTCGCGGTGCTCAACCTTCGCGACCGCACCGCCGCGCCGCTCCTCGCGAGCGCGTCGTCATCGACGGTCGATCTCGTCGTGTCACCCGACGGTGAGCGGGCGTGGGCGTATCAGCGCGGCGCGACCAACCTGGCGTCCATCGCGCTCGCCGACATTCATCCGACGCCGATCGTGGTCGAGCGCGGCGTGGACGCGGTCTACGACGTCGCGGCCGAGGCCGGCGGCGATCGCGCGCTCGTGGCCGTGCACCTCAAAGGCTCGGGAGGTCTCACCGTCTTCGATGCGAAGAAGCCCGATGGCGCGACCGGCGTGGCGCACGCTGGTCTTCTCTTGGAGGGGTTGCCGTGAAAGCTCGCTCGATCGACTCACGCATCGTCGCCACGCTTCTCGTCGCGGTCGCTCCGCTCTTGGTGGCGCGAACGGCGCGCGCGGACGAGCCCTCGCCGCTCCCGCCGCCAGCCGCGCCGGCCGTGTCTTCGCCGCCGCCGTTGCCGCCGTCGCCCTCGCCATCGGTCGCCGCGCCGGCCGCACCGCCGCCGCTCGTTCTCGGAGCCTCCGTGGTGCCTGCGCCGCCCGAGGTTCCTCCGCCGTCGCCTCCGCCCGTGATCGGCCTCGGCTCGAAGCGAGACTTCATCAAGATCTCGGCCGGCGTGCGGGTCGGCTACGTATCGGACCGCACATTCAACGCGTTCGCGTCCACCGACGCGCTACCCGGCGCGAGCTTCGCCGCCACGCGCACGATCCTCGCCAAAGACGCGCTCGCGCTCGCGGTGGGCCTCGGGTGGGACATCGCCGGGCGTGGCTCGGATGCGCGCGGGCAAGACGCGTCCTTCGTCACGCATCGGCTCACGGTCCCCATCGAGGGCCGATACCACGCGCTGCCTTGGCTCTACGGCTTCGTGAAGCTCGCGCCGGGCGCAGCATGGGCTGCTGGCACCATCGCGGATGCGTCCGCGCCCAGCAAGCTCTCCGCGAGCGGATGGGGCGCGGCGGCGGACGCGTCGCTCGGCGCGAGCGTGCTCTTCGGCTCCCACGCCCCGCGCGCGCGTGCGCGGTTCTGGCTCACGCCGGAGCTCGGGTGGATGACCACGAGCGCGATCGACTTCGCGATGACGCCGCGCGATCGTGACGACCCGCGCGCGTTCGCGCCTACCCGCCTCGGATCGCTCGGGATGAACGGTCCGTTCTTCCGCGTGAGCGCCGATCTCTCGTTCTGAGATCGCGCGGCGCGCGTCAGAGCAGACCGACGTCGATCCCGCGGCGACGCGCCCAGCCGATCCATCGCCCGAGCTGCGCGGCGCGCTCCTCCTTGCTCGTCCCGGAGTCGAACGTCAGCCCGAAGGTGGTGTCACTGAAGAAGGAGAGCGCGAGGAGAGCGGCCCACTTGTCGGAGTCGTCGGTCGCCAACGCTCGCACGAGCGTTCGCACCGCGGCATCGTCCTTGTACCGCGCGAGCGCGATGGCCGCGTGCGTGCGCACGGTCGCCACCTTGTCGTCCAAGGCGCGCTTCGCCGCGGCGCGGAGCGCGTCGCTGGGTGGCCGGCCGTCGATGGCACGAAGGGCTTCGGTGCGCACCTCGGCCGACGGGTCGTCGAGCGCTTCGATCAGCCAGGTGTCGTACGGCTTGTCGCGGTGGCTCGCCCAGAAGGCAGTCCACGCGTCGACGCTCGCGCCGAGCCGCACCTTCGCGACCTCGCCGAGGGCGTTGCCGAAGAACTCGCGGTCCTCGTCGCTGCCGGTGCTCATCTCCTTGAGCGCCGCCTCGAACAGCGTGCGTCCGTCTCGGTCGACGTCGATCTCGCCGAAGAAGAGCTCACGATCGACGCGTCCGCCCTTCTGGTTCTTCAGGCGCGTCGCGAGCGGCATCGCCATCGCCTTGAGCTCCTTCACCCGCATGCCGGCGAACTCGCGGACCTCCTCTTCGGCGTGCTTCTTGTGGACGAGCTCGAGGTCGGCGACGAAGCGCGGGTCGCGCGCGCCGAGGAGCAGCATCGCCACCGGGTGGCTCGGATCCTTGCGCAGCGCCTTGTGCACGTCGCCCGCGACCTCGTCGGGCACGCGCTCGTTCGTGCCGGCGCTGCGGACCACCCGCGGATCGATCTTGGGCAACGTGAGGACGGCGCGATAGACGAGCGCGGGCTGGCCGTAAGCGAAGAACTCGAGGAGGTTGTCGTCGGTCTTCTGGCCGGAGAGGACGGCGCCGATGTCGGCCATGGCGCTCGCGGTGCCGGCCGGCTCGTTCGCGCCGCGCGTCATCGCTTCACGTCTCGCTGCGCGCTCTTGGTTGCGCGCCGCGGTCTCGGTCGCGTCGAACACCACGTCCATGTCGGTACGCATCTCGCGCGACGATGGCGACGGCTTCCCCGGATGCTTGGAGAACATGCGCCGCGTTCGTGTGGTGTGGATCTCGGCGTAGCGCATCGCGACGAGATCGAAACGGCCGGCGCCTTCCACCTTTTCCTCGAAGAACGGGCCCTTTCGTTCGATGTGGAGATCGATGCGCTCGTCCTCCACGCCGCCGGGCGTTCGCTCGATGCGCTCCACAGTCTCCACCGCGGCGAAGCCCGGCTTCTTGGTGGTCTTGCTCGTCACGGACTGCGCGCCCTCGGGCAGCGGGACGAGGTCATGGACCTCCGTGTCCGCCATCGTGCGCTCCATCTCTCCGGTCTTGGTGACGACCACCACCGTGCCGTCGGCCCAGGCGTCGAAGTAGAGCGTCGTGTCGGTCTCGACTTTGCGACCTGGCTGCTCGGTCTTGGTCTTCACGCGATACGCGAGCGATTGATGCGGCGCGATGCGGAGCGAGAGCTCACGAAGAGCGCCGCCGCGCGCGGGCGCGCCGCCGTCCGCGCGGCCGTGCGCGACTTCGGTCGGTCGAGCCGGTGCCGGCGCGACGAGAGGCGCCTCGCTCGATGCGGCGCCGCACGCGGCCAGAGCCAACGGCGCCAAGATCGCGAGGGGAACGAGGGCGTGGAGTCGTCGAGCTCGGCGGGGGGGCATGCGATGGTGCGTAATGCTTCAGCTTACTTCGTGAGCGTGCGTCGCGAACAGGGCGATGGCGAAAGGGTCGCGGCCCTCCGAGGGGCAAAACGACCGCCAGCGAGCGCTTCTTCCGCACGCACCGGTCCGAACGGATCAGAAGCGGACGCGCCCCCGCCGAGATGGCGCGTCGTGAGGTAGAGTCGGTGCGTGCTCCCGGCGAACGCCCCGATCACGACCTGGCTCTTGTCGACCGAATGCCGAGCGCTCCCGGCGCCCGAGCTCCTCGCCGCGCTGGCCGAGCGCCTCGTCGCTGCCGGTTTCCCGGTCCTGCGGCTCTCGACGAGCCTCATCACGAAGCATCCCGAAGTCTTCGTCTCGAACCTCGAGTGGCGACGGGGCATGGCGGAGGCGCTCGTGTCCCACCGCCGCCACTCGATCACGCAAGCGGAGAGGTATCGGGCGAGCCCGGTCGCGGAGATCCACAACGGCGCCGATTCGGTTCGCGGCCGGCTCGCGGAGGGGGACCGTCGGTTTCCCATCTTCGACGAGCTTCGGGAAGGCGGAAGCACCGATTACTACGCGGTCGCGATCGTGTTCGGTCAAGGCGAGCGGACGTACTTCTCGTGCACGACCGACGAGCCGAGTGGATTCACCGACGACGCGATAGCGATGTTCGAAACGCTGAGGCCGGCGCTGACCACACGCCTCGAGCTCGCGGCAGCGCATCACTCGACGCGCTCGCTGCTGGAGGTCTATCTCGGCAAGAACGCGGCGGCGCGCGTTCTGTCGGGCGCGTTCCGACGTGGCACCGGGGAGCTCGCGCAATGCGCGATCGTCTTTGGCGACATGAGAGGGTTCACGTCGTTTGCCGACCGACGCTCGCCCGTCGAGGTCGTTTCCGCGCTCGATGCATTCTTCGAGATGGTCGCGTCCCCCATTCACGAGGAAGGCGGCGAGATCCTGAAGTTCATCGGGGACGCCGTCCTCGCCGTCTTCCGCGCGGAGGATTCCTCCGAAGCCGACGTTTGCGTGCGCGCGCTCCGGGCCGCGGAACGTGCCATCGCGCACGTCGAGGCGAGCCCCGATCCGTTCCGACTCGGCGTGGCGCTGCACTTCGGCGAAGTGCTCTACGGCAACATCGGCGCGCAGGAGCGGCTCGACTTCACGGTGATCGGTGCGGCGGTGAACGAGGCTTCGCGCATCGAGGGGCTCTGCAAGGTGACGGGCAAGTCGCTCTTGATGAGCGACGCGTTCGTCGATCGACTCCCGAGCCTCGAGCGCGCTCGCACGACCTCGGCTGGTGAGCACGCGGTCAAGGGCGTCGGCCACTCCGTAGCGGTCCATACCGTCGAGCGTTGAAGGAAGCGCGGTGACACGCGCCTCAACAACCTACCGACTCAGCGTGCCGAAGAGGCGGTCGGCGATCGGAAAGGTGATGTTGAAGTTGGCGCGGGTCATCAGCGTCGGATCGTGATGGATCGTATGGTGACGCCGCAGCGCGGCCAGCACGCGTGTGCGTCCGAGCGCGGTGGTCTCGGGCAAGTGGTACGTGAAGTGGAGCCACTCGTACGTGAGGAAGTAGGCGACGCTCGTGGCGACGAAGAGCCAACCGACGTTTCGTCCGAGCGTGGCGAAGAGCGCGAGGGCGATCGGCGTCGCGACCGCGCCCAGGAAGAAGACGATCATCACCGGCGGGAAGAGGACCATCTTGAAGTCCCGTGACGACTCGTACGCCATGGCGCGATCCGTGAAGAAGCGATGGTGCTGCTGGGTGTGCCGCTCGAAGAGGAGACGAAGACCGGACCGCGAGTGATGCATCGGCCCCTTGTGTCCGAAGTATTCGACGAAGTTCGCGAGGAGGAACGCGGCCGGCACGGTGAGCCATTCCGCCGGCGACGGCGCCGAGACACGGCTCACCGCTAGGCCGATCGCTCCGAGCGAAGTGAGCGACGTGAACGTGAAATGCGCGAGCCCCGAGTAGCGAGGTCCGATCTCGCGCGCGCGGATCTCGGCGCGAAATGCCGCGACCTTGGGGTCGACGCTCGCGTCGGGCAGGGCCGCGTGGGAGAGGGAAGCCACCTCTCATGTGTAGCCGCGTCGCGCGCGGTATGCTGGTCAAAGCCGTGCCCCGCTCGTCCAACCAAACGCCGCGCCTCCGGGCGAAGCCCCTCGCGCCCCCGCTCCACGTCGTCCTCGTCGAGCCCGAGATCCCGCCCAACACGGGCAATGTCGCGCGCCTCTGCGCCGCCACCGCCTCTCCGCTCCACCTGGTGGGGACGCTCGGTTTCCGCATCGACGAGCACTCCGTGCGCCGCGCCGGCGTCGACTACTGGCACCTCGTCGACGTTCGCCGGCACCTCGACTTCGCGCACTTCCTCCACGCGTTCGCCGCCGAGTCGCCGGGCGGGAAGCTCCACCTCTTCAGCGCGCTCGCCGACCGGAGCTACCTCGCCGCGGGCTATGCGCCGGGCGACGCGCTCGTCTTCGGTCGCGAGAGCGTGGGCCTCTCCGAGGAGCTCCTCGCGGCGCACCCCGATCGCATCGTCGGCATCCCCACGCTCGGCGCCGTGCGCTCGCTCAATCTCGCCAACGCCGTGGGGATCGCGCTCTTCGAGGCGCACCGAGCGACGGGCGCCCTCGCCGACACGTTCATGGCGCCGTGAAGCGGTCCGCGCGCCGCGTCACTCGAACGCGCTGATCCCGGTCACGTCCTGACCGAGGACGAGCGTGTGCACGTCGTGCGTGCCTTCGTACGTGTAGACCGTCTCCAAATTGCAGAGGTGGCGCATGATCGGGTACTCGAGCGTGATGCCGTTGCCGCCGAGGATGTCCCGGCACGTGCGGGCGATCTCGAGCGCGGCGCGCACGTTGTTCCGCTTGATCATGCTCACGTGCTGCGGGCGGAGCTTCTTCTCGTCCTTGATGCGCGTCACCTCGAGCGCCATGAGCTGGGCGCTCGTGATCTGCGTCAGCATCTCGGCGAACTTCGCCTGCACGAGCTGGTGGGCGGCGATGGGTTTGCCTGCAAACTGCACGCGATGCTGGGCGTAGTCGAGCGCCGAGTCGAAGCACGCGGTCATGGCGCCGATGACGCCCCAGGCGATGCCGAACCGCGCCGAGGTGAGGCACGAGAGCGGCCCCTTCATGCCGACGACGTTGGGGAGCACGGCGTCCTTGGGGATGCGCACGTCCTCCATGATGAGCTCGCTCGTGACGCTGGCGCGGAGGCTCATCTTCTTGTGAATGAGCTGCGCCTCGAAGCCCTTGGTGTCGGTGGGCACGAGGAAGCCGCGCACCTGACCGTCGAGGCCGCCGACCTTGGCCCAGACGAGCGCTACCTGCGCGAGGTTGCCGTTGGTGATCCAGCGTTTGGTGCCGTTCAGCACCCAGTGCGTGCCGTCGTCGATGGCGACCGTGCGCATGCCGGCCGGGTTCGAGCCGGCGTCGGGCTCGGTGAGGCCGAAGCAGCCGATGATCTCGCCCTTGGCCATCTTGGGGAGCCAGCGCTCCTTCTGCGCCTCCGATCCGTACGCGTGGATCGGGTACATGACGAGGCTGCCCTGGACGCTCGCGAAGCTGCGGATGCCGGAGTCGCCGCGCTCGAGCTCCTGCATGGCGATGCCGTACGCGGTCTCGGAGAGACCCGCGCAGCCATATCCTTGCAGATTGCACCCAAGGAGCCCGAGCTCGGCGATCTCGGGGATGATCTCGGTGGGGAAGGTGCCGCGCTCGAAGTGCTCGCCGATGGTCGGCAAGACGCGCGCGTCGACGAAGCGCCGCACGCTCTCTTTGATGGAGCGCTCTTCCGCAGTCAGGTGACGATCGAGCTCGAAGAAGTCCGGCATGGCGCCCCTCTCATACTGCGGTCCCGCACTTGCGCAAAGCGCGCGCGGGCTGAGACGTACCGGTCTCTTCCGGAGTCGCAACTCCGCTCTAGCGAGCGGAGCTTGCTCGGTCCTTCGTCGCTTGCGCTCCTCAGGACGGCCGGTTTCGTTCGAGGGGCTGCCGCCCCTCGAGCACCCGAAGACATTTCGGCTGGCAGGTCTAAAGGTGGCAGCCGGACGCGTCGAGGCTCCCTGTTCGCGACCCGTGTGGTCGCGAACAGCGAAGGTTCGCGAGAACCTGAGGGCGGGGGAGGCTCGATTCGTGTCAACGAATCGAGGGGGCGCCTAGCCCCGCATTACCGACGACGACGGGCGACGAGGGCAGCGATGCCGAGCATGAAGCCACCGAGGCCGAGGGCCGTGTTCGGGGCGTGCGAGCCGGCGGTGACGCAGCCGCAGCCGCTGTCGGAGCCGGGCGTGGCGACCGCGAGCGGCTCCGGCTCGGCGGCGGGCGGCGGCGGCTTGGGCAGCTCCGCGCCGTTGGCGGTGGCCTTGATCTCGATCTTGGGCTCGTTGGGGTCGTTCGACTTGACCGTGATCGTCGCCGCCGCGGGGCCCGCGTTGTTCGGCACGAAGCGGATGTCGAGCTTGTACTTGTCCTTGGACGCGACCTTGGTGGCCTTGACGACCTTGAACTGCGGGTCCGAGCTCTCGAACTCGAGGACCGCGCCCATCTCGCCGGTGTTGCCGATGTCGACCGTCTTGGTGAGCTCCTGACCGATCGTCGCCGTGCCGAGGTCGACCGTCTTGTCCTTCACCTTCACGTTCGGCAAGGGAATGTGGAAGACGGTCTTCGGGAAGTCGACCTTGATGGGCTCCGCCGGCGTCTTGAGCGACGCGTCCGAGCCGTAGTCGATGTGCGCGGCCGCAGCGGCGCCGAGATCGAAGTCGATGCTCACGGGCACCGAGTATCCGCCGATGTCGATCTCCGTGATGCTGACCGTCGGGCGAACGTCGAGCGTGCCCTTGTAGTCGATCTGACCGAGGACCTTGGCGTTGACCTCGAGGTAGTCGGTGTCGACCGCGCTGATCGAGACCTCGCCGCCGTCCTGCGTGAGGGGCGCGTTGGAATCGAGCTGGATCGACGTCGTCTTGTACGTGAACGTCGGCGTCGTGGTCATGTTGATCGCGATGTCGCCCTTGAGCGGCGAATCCGATCCGATGATCTCGTCGAACGTGACGCTGACGAGCTTGCTCGTCGCGATGGGCGCGCCAGGGATGGTGAAGCTCGCGCCGGTCCAGCCCCAGGGCTCGAAGTTCGCCTGGTTCTTGGCGTGGTATTGGAAGTTCGCGCCGTGGATCTGGTTGAGGAGCGTGTTGGCGTTCCACGTGTACGAGAACGTTTGGCCGACGAGAGGAATGCTCGACGCGTCGACGAAGAGGTCGACCGTGGGCGCGAGCTGGTACTCGGCCTTGAGGAAGCCTTCCTTGTTGTTCGACCCCGTCGACTTGAGGGTCATCGTCTTGCCGTCGCCCCAGCTCGCCTCGATGAGCGCGCCCTTCGACATGTCGACGCGGAGAAGGTCCTTGGTCGCGTCGGTCTCGGCGTTGAAGCTGAAGCCGGCCTTGACGTTGACCTCGCTGTTACCGGCCTCGACGCCCGCGGCGAAGAAGTTGTCACGCGTCGACCAGATGAGCGGCGCGGTGGCGCTCGAGCTCTTGTCGGCGACGGCTTGTGCGCTGGCCACTTCGGTGATGCCCATGGCAGCCGAGAGGACGAGGAGCGAGACGAGCGGACGGCGAATCAGAGCGAGCCTCATGGATGCGTTTTCTCCCGATCTTCAAGCGGCGGGCACGAGGTCGTGGAACCCACGAAATGGCGCCGCCGGTCGGGGGAGGTGTAGCATGCCACCAGAAACTACAAGTCGGATGTTTGTCCGACCTTGTTAAGCAGCCGAAACAACTACAGAAAAAAATTACACCCCGGACGTCCATCGGGGGCCAAAACGCTGCGAAACGCAGCGTTTTTCGCGGGCCGTCGAAGTCAGAATCGGGCGACCACGGTGCCGGCGCGGGGCTCGAGGGCGCGCAGGGAACGGGCGCCACGGACGACGAGGCCACCGGCGACGAAGCCCCAAGCCTCCACGAGCCCGACGTCGACGAGCGAGCGTGACCACCCGACTCCGCCGCCGCGTGCGTCGAAGCTCCGCGCATCGGGGTGCGTGGGCACCGTGGGCGCGAGCACGAGGGCGCGCGAGTCGTTCTTCTGCATGAACCACTCGGGCATCGGTGGCGCGCCGAGGGTGGGCAGCGCGACGAGCGGCGGCGTCTCTACGACCGCGCCGTAAGCGAAGCGTGGCGTCAGCGTCGCCGCATCGACGCTCGCGAGATCGAAGGCCCCGGTCCCGTCGGCGAGCACGGTGAAGAGCGAGCCCTGCATGCTCGTCAGCGCCACGATCTTGCGTCCAGCGATCGGCACGCCGGCCGTCGTACCGGCCGGCCAGGCCATGATGCCGTGACCGTCGGTGGTTCGGATCGCGCTCGCGATGCCGCCGTTGGAGAACGTCGGTCGCACCGCGGGATCGAGGAGCCGCTCGCGCATGCCGACCGGCTCCTGCATCGTGCGCCCGTCGATCACCGCGACGAAGCTCCCGCCGCCGAAGATGCCGCGCTTCTCTCCACCGACGAGGAGCAGCGGGCCTTCGATGCTCACGCTCGTGACCGACTCGGGGTCGGGGAGGGGGTCGCGCCCCGCCGGCGCGACCGTGGCGAGCGTCACCGGATCGAGCATCTCGAGCGTGCGGTTGTAGAGAACGAGGAGGACGTCGTTCCACGGCGCGATCTCGACGCGCCCCGGGAACGTGCGCTCCTTGCGTACCGCACCCTGCACCGCGTCGATCGAGTAGAGCGTCGACGACGTCGTGCGCGCCACGTACACCGGCTCGGGCGCGCGGAGCGCGACGATGAGCGGAGCGTTCGGGATGCGATCGTCGGCGTCGATCGGGCGGGGCAAGACGGCGCGAATGCCGACCTGACCGGTGACGAGATCGAGGGTCGAGATGGCGCGGCCCGAGGCGACGACGAGCACGCGGCCGAAGCTCGTCAGCCACAGCGGACCCTCGGGCACCTGGTGCTGCCAGAGCACCATGCCGCGATGAAGCCTGATGCCGAGGAGGTTCTGTCCGTCGACCGCGGCCAGCATGTAGCCCTGATCGGGATCGAACCCGACGACGCTGCGCGTGAGCGACGCCAAGCTCCCGGCCGGCACGTCCGAGCGCGGCACCGTGGCCGGCTCGATGATCTGCGACTCGAACAGCTTGGAGGAACGTTCCGCCGGCGGGCGCGCCGACGGACGATCCGGCTGACGGATGAGCGGGTTGGTCTCTTGCTGCACCGACGGCGGGGGCGCCTCTTCGCCGTCCGGGTCGGGGATGCCGACGAAGACGACGGATGCAGACTGCACGGGTTCGTCGTCGTCCGGCCGGAGCATGTCCGGGCGCGTGGGCGCCGACGCCGGGCTCGCGTCTTCGAGCATCTCGCGTGCGGCGCGAAGCGCGCTCTGCATCGCGCGCGCCGACGTGAAGCGATCGTCCATCCCGAAGGCGAGGGCGCGATCGACGACGTCCGCGACTTGCGTGGGAAGCTTGGGTGCGGCGTCGAGGACGGAGCGAACGGGCTGCGTCATCGCGAGGAGCAGCTCTTCGTGCGCGGTGTCGGCGATGCGCGGCTTCTCACCGCTCAGGAGCGCGAAGAGGACCGCGCCCACGGCCCAGACGTCGGTGCGTCCGTCGACGAGGTTCCAGCGACCGCGCGCCTGCTCGGGCGGCATGAACGACGGCGTGCCCATTCCGGCGCCGTGCTGCGTCTGCAGGCCGTCCGACGCGCCTTCGAAGAAGCGCGCGATGCCGAAGTCGAGGACCCGGATCTCGCCGCTCCGCATGCGGAAGATGTTGGCCGGCTTGATGTCGCGGTGAACGATGCCGGCTTCGTGGGCCGTCGAGAGGAGATCGAGGACGTCTTCCGCGACCCGCATGCACTCGACGATCGGCAAGCGCTCTTCGAAGGTCGCCCACCGTTCGAGCGTGTGACCCTCGAGGTGCTCCATCACGAGGAAGACGGCGCCGTCTTCGGTGCGTCCGTCTTCGAACACCGGGACGAGCGCCGGGTGATCGAGCTTCTTTGCGATCGCGCCTTCGCGGAGAAAGCGCCGCACGAGGTCCTCGCGCGCCGAGAGCTCGGGATGGAGGATCTTGATCGCGAAACGGCTGCCGCTCTCGAGCTCCGTTGCAGAATACACCGCCGCGCTGCCGCCCACGCCGAGGAGCTCCTCCAAGCGGAAGCGCTCGGCGATGACTTTTCCGAGGCGTTCACGCGCGCGTCCGCCCGGTCCGATCTCGCCGTGGCTCCACGGCTCACCAACGGAGTCCGGCGTCTCCGCGGAGTCCGCGGAGCGCCCTGTCCTTCCGTCACCGGGCCCGGCCATGGCACAAACGTACCAGCGAGCGCGATCTTCCGAGAGTCCCGGTTGTAGGCTCGCCCCGAAAAGATGAGGCGCCTTCGAGGTTGGCCGCCGATGCGGCAGAAGCTGCACGGGCTGCGAACGCAGAGACCGCTGTCCGTCGCTGCGGCGGTCGTTGCCTTTGGCCTGGCCGCTTCGGCGGGGGCCGGCCCGCCCTCGGGCGCTGCAAGCGCGCCGACGCCGTCACATTCGGCCGCGGTCTCCCCGGATCGATCACGCGTCGGCGCGGCGACCGTCGACGACTACCGGTTCTTCCGCGCCCTCTCGATCGATCTCGCGGGGCGTATGCCGACCCGGGACGAGATCGCGGCCTTCGGTCGCGCGGGCTTCGACGTGGGCGCCTACGTGGAAGACGCGCTACGTGGACCCGCGTACGTGGAACGCATGGTGCGCGTCTACATGGACGCGCTCCGCCTCGACGTGAGCCCGCTCGTGTTCGTCCCGTCGCCGCCCTCGACGCTCTACTCGGAGACCGTCAAGGACGATGCCGGCCGGCTCGTCCGCGTGTTCTATCGGCGCGGCCAGCGTCGCGCGCGCGAGCTCGTCGACGGCGACTTCTGCCTCTCGCCCGCCGAGTCGGGGATCGTATCGAACAAGCCACGTCCCTCGCCCGAGTCGTTGCCGCGCGTCTCGCGCGCCGCGCTCGATGCCGCGACGGTGATCGTGCGCCCGTGGTGGCTCTATCGCGACTATCGCGCGCCGCGGCCGAGCGAGCGCATCCATCACGAGTGGAAGCCCAACCCGACGAGCTTCGATCCGATCGGCGACATCGCGTTCGAGCCGGACGGGAAGACCGAGCTCTCCGAGGTCCGCGTGTGCCGCGAAGAGGCGCAGACCGCGGAGCGCGGGACGCTCTTCGCTCCGCCGCGTGCGGACGCCAAGAAGCCGCCGCCGCTCCCCGCCGGGCGCGAGACCCCGTTTCCGTTCGAGGACGAGTACGCGCGCAAGCATCGCGGCGAGCCGATCGCGTGCACCACGCAGCTCGCGCTCGCGGCGAGCGCCGACTGCGGCTGCGGTCAGGGCCTCGAGCGCTGCGTGCCCACGGGCTACGACTACAACGTCGTGTTCAACGTCGCGCCGCGCGAGCTCGTCGGACTCGCCGGCGCCGTCGCCACCGGTGGCCACACGACGTCTCAGTACTGGCATCGCTTTTGGCGCGAGGAGGTCACGCGCCTGATGTCCCGCGTCTTCTCGGACGATCGCGACGTGCGCGAGCTCGTGACGGGTCGCTACACGTACGTGAATGGGCCGCTCTCGCAGTTCTATCGGTTCGTCGAGCCCGGCAACTGCTGCGGTCACGAGCGCACGACCGCACTCGGCATGCGTGAGGAGACCGACCCGCTCGTGCGTCCGGATCGGTTGCCGCTCCTCCCGGTCAACGACGCCGACACATGGACGCTCGTCGTCGACCGGGGCCCGCACGCGGCCGGCATCCTGACGACGTCGGCGTTTCTCCAGAAATTCGCCTCGCGCCGCGCGCGCGCGGCGGCCGCGTATCAGGGCCTCCTCTGCAAGACCTTCGTCGCCGACACGTCGCAAGCTCCGCCCTCGCGCGATCCCAACCTGATGGCGCGGCCCGGATGCGCGAGCTGTCATACGACCCTCGAGCCCCTCTCGGCGTACTTCACCAAGGTGAAGGAGGGCTCGACGACGGTGCTCTCGCTCCCCACGGAGAATCCGGAGTGCCATCTTCGCGGCGGCAAACCCTACGCGTACTGCCCCGAGTTCTACGACCGCGATTTCTCCGACGAGAAGACCGCGCTGCTCAAGGGCGCGTACGCCTCACGCGAGCACGCGGAGGGCGGCCCGGAAGCCCTCGGCGCCGAGCTCGCCCGATCGCCCGAGTACGCGAGCTGCGCGGTCGAGCTCACGCTCTCGTCCTTCCTCGGTCGTGCCCTCACTCCCGACGACGCGCCGCTACGCGCGCGCCTCACGTCTCGGCTCGTCGAGAGCGGGTATCGAATGCGCGCGATGGTGCGCGCGCTCGTGCTCGATCCGGCCTACGCGGAAGCGCGGCTCGGTCCCGCCGGTGCGCCGCCCTCGCCGCCGGCGCCCTTCGTGCATCCGCCGATCGAAGGAGGGGCGCGATGAGCCGCGCACGAGAGCTCGCCGCGTTCACGCTCGCGCTCGCGCTCCTCGAGTGTCGGCCGGCGCCGCCCGCGCTCGTCCGCCCGGTGGAGAGCGCGCTCCCCGCGCCCGCGGCCACGCCGCGCGAGTCGTTCGTGCCGCGCGAGCCACGCCTCGTGCCCGCCGAGGTGCTCATCCACTCGTACACGGCGATCTTCGGCGATCTGCTCCCGCCGGAGATCCGCAAGAACTACGGCGCGGCCAACGCCGAGGGGCGCTACTTCGGATGGGAACAGCACCTGTCGGCGCTCGGGCTCCCGGACTACCCGCGTGACCTGCCGCGCGTCACCCAGACCAACACGGTGATGGTCGCCGCCTTCGAGGGCCTCGCGGCGACGCTGTGCGATCGCGCCGCGCTGCACGATCTCACCCCACGCCTCCGTGACGCGATGCTCGCGCCCGAGCTCGCGGCGCTCGTTCAGGTCAAGGCGCCGCCGCTCTTCGCGTTCGACGCGCCGCCGGGGCCGATCACCATCGACGCGTTCCGGCCGCGCTTCGACGTGCTCCACCGGAGCTTTCTCGGTTACCCCGTCGACCTCGCGCCGCCCGAGCGGGTGGCCGATTTCCATGCGCTCTACACGGAAGTGGAAGCGCGCCACCGCGGGGGACAGAAGTCGAGCGTCCCGCCCCCGGTCGCGGCTTGGTCCGCGGTCTGCCAGGGCCTCGCTCGTCACCCCGAGTTTCATCACTACTGAGCGCGCGCATGAACGTCTTCGTCCCGTCGCGAAACCGAGGTGTCGATTGATCAGCCGTCGCGCATTCTTGTCCGGCCTCGCGGGAGGTGCGGCCCTCGGCGCGCTGGGTGACGTCGCGCCCGCGCTCGCGGGCGTGGCGCCGTCGACGGAGTACTTCGTCCTCGTGCACGCCGCGGGCGGCTGGGACGTGACCTTGTGGGCCGATCCGCGAAACGAGAAGGTCGGCCCGCTCGATCCGGCGACGACCGCGAACCAGAACACCGGTGGCGTGCGGCTTTGGACCGACGCGCCGTTTGCGGGTGACGTCCGTTCCTTCCGACCGGTGACCCCAAAGGGCGCGGCGGCGGCGCTCGGGCCGGGGGCCGGCGATCTCGTCGACTTCTTCGACCGCGCGACGATCGTGAACGGCATCGCCATGAGCACCGTCGCGCACCCCGACGGCGCGGCGTTCGCGATCAGCGGTCGACACCTGGTGGGCGGGCGACCCGTGGCGTCGAGCCTCGATGCGGTCCTCGGACACGTGACCGGCGCGCGCGAGGTGCTGCCCGTCGTGTCGATCCAGTTTCCGTCCTCGTATCTCGGCGGCGCGCTCGATCCGCGCGCCATCCCGATCGCCATCTCCGACGTCGGGGCGCTCGCGCGATCGCTCGTGCGCCGCGACAACGTCACGCTCGCGAGCGATCGCGCCGACGTGGCCAAGCTGCTCGGTGCCGAGGCGCGACGCACGGCCGATCGGGAGACCTACCCCGAGCGCACGGTCGCGATGGTTGCGCAGTACGACGCGCTTTCGCGGCTCTCCAAGGAGAGCGTCGACACCATCCTCGGCGCGCCCGGTCTCAAGAAGGCGCAGCCGACGCTCCCCTGGGGCGGGCGCTTCGGCGGCAGCGCCACGTTGAGCGCGGCCTTCGCAATCGAGGCCATGCGGCGCGGCCTCTCACGCGTCGTCGCGTTCTCGGCGAGCGGCTTCGACACGCACGCCGTCAACTACCGCAATCACGCGCTCACGCTGCAGGATCTCTTCCAGGTCGTCGTCGCCATGGTGCGCGCGTTCGACGCCGTTCCGCACCCCACGCTCGCGGGGCACAAGCTCTCCGATCACCTGCACGTCGTCGTCTTCAGCGAGTTCTGTCGCACGCCGCAGCTCAACTTGAACGGCGGGCGCGATCACTACCCGAACAACAGCATGCTCTTCGTTTCGCCGCGCATGCGCGCCGGCCACGTCGTGGGCCGAACCGATCCGGGAGAGCTCTTGCCGGTGCCGACGCGCGCGTTCGCGCTCGGCGAGCGCGCCATCACACCCCCCGATCTTCTCTCGACGTTGCTCGCAGCGGTCGGCGCCGATCCGGCGCGCTTCGTGCGGGACGGCGAGATCATGAAGGAGCTCATCGTCTCGTGAACGTAGTCCGGGCCATCGTCCTCTCGGCGCTCTCGCTCACCGCGTGCGCGCGTCGCCCCGCGGATGTCGCCGCGCCGGAGACCGCGCGCCCGCTCGCGCTCACCGTCGACGCGGTCGCGCCGTCGCTCGAGGCGGGCGGGGTGGCGGTCGGCGCGCGCGGCCCGTACCTCCTCGGACGCGACGGATCGGTCGTGGCCGTTTTTCCGGGCGGCGCGCGCGCCGATCTCCCCGCGGGTCGGCACTTCGTGCAAGCGTTCGAGGTGCGCGCGCTCGACGGCGCTGGCGCGTGGCTCCTCGCGCGCGACGACGCGGGCGCGGTGTTCCGCCTCCGCGGCGGCGGCGGGCTCGAGCCGATGAACGCGCGCCTTGGCCTCCCGGCGCGCGTATCTTCGGTCGGCGTCGCGGGCACGAGCGTGGTCGCGCTCGCCGACGAGGGGCTCTTCGTCGTCGCCGCCAAGACCGTCGAGCGCTACCCAGTGTCCGGACGCAGCGTCGTCGGTGGCGAGGGTGGGCGCGTCGCGGTCCTCGCCGAGGACGAGGTCGTCGTCTTGGATCTGGGCGAGCGTCGAACGCGTCGCTACGCCCTCGAGTCACCGCGCGCGGCGGCCATCACCGACCGCGGCGCGCTCTTCGTCGCCACCGAGCGCGGGCTCTATCGCGAGAACGGCTCCGGCGAGCTCGTCCTCCGCTACGTCGCCGACGACGCGCTCCGCGCCATGGCCGCGGAGGGCGACGCGGTGTGGTTCGCAGATGGTGGACGCGTGGGCGTCGTCGACGACGCGGGATTGGCGCTCGCGGCACCGACGAGCTCGTCAGAGGTGGACGCGCTCGCGGTATCGGCTTCGGCGCTCTGGATCGTCGCGGGTGGGCGCGCCGCGCACCTCCTTCGTCCAAGCGACGTGTGGTCGGACGATCTCGGTCGCTTGGTGCGCGCGAAATGCGGCGGGTGTCACTCGAGCGCGGACGCAGCCGGCGGCGTCGCGCTCGCGGCGCCCGCCGACTTCCGCGGCCGCGCCGGGGACGTGCGGCGCGTGCTCACCAGCGGCGCGATGCCGCCGCCGGAGAGCCGAGAGAAGCTCGCTCCCGAAGAGCGCGCGCGTCTCCTCTCCTGGCTCGACCCCGCGCGCCGCTGACGGTCACGGCACGCGGAGCGTGTCGACGAAGGAAGCGAGCCGAGCGACCAGGCCATCGGCCAGGGGTAGGCTTGGATCCGTGTAAGATGCAGATTGTTCCTTCAGGTTGCCCGTCGCGTGCTTGAGCACGTGGTTCATTCCGTCGAGGATGGCGAGCTCGGCCTCCGGCTTCGCGTCGTGGAGGCGTCGCGCGTCGTCCACCGTGACTTGTAGGTCGGTCGTGCCCTGCACGATGAGGGCCGGCACGCGGAGGTCGTGGATGGCGTTGGCCGGCGCGACCTTCATCCACGAGATGAGGTACGGCTGCACGCTCGGGCGGAAGAGCGACGCGAGCGGCTTCGGCACGTCGGCGACGGTGCGACCGGCCTCGAGCTCGCCGATGATCCGGAGCGCCTCGGTGAGGAGGTCGCCCGTGAGCTGCGCCGCGAGCTGCTCGCGGAGCACGTCCGCGATCGGGCGGCCTGCGCCTGCGAGCGACACGAAGCCGGCGCCGTCGGCCTCGCCGAGCGCGCGCATGCCGAGCAGCGAGCCTTCGCTGTGGCCCACGACCACCACGCGATCGAAGCGCGCGTCGGCGCGGAGCTCCCTCACGAGCCGCGCGACGTCGCTCACGTAGTCGCCGAAGCGGAGCTCGGCTTCCGGCCTGGCCGCCGCCGCGCTCGCGCCGATGCCGGCCTTGTCGAAGCGGAGCGAGGCGATCCCATGTGTCGCGAGCCCTTCGGCCAAGAGCGCGAGCTCGCGCGCGCCCTTGCCGGCTTGGTTGCCGTCGCGGTCGGTGGGGCCGGAGCCGGCGACGAGGAGCGCGACCGCGAGCTTGCCGCAGCCCGATGGGACGAGCAGCGTACCGTGCAGATCGCCGACGCCGTTGGGCACGACGAGCTCCGACGACGACGCGCGCGGCGCATCACAGGTCGTCGTGGCCGCGGGCGCAGCAGACGGCGAGGGGGCGGTTTCCGCGGACGAGGAGGCGGCGCCGCACGCAAAGAGGAGGGCGCTCGCCCCCGCCGCGAGGAGGGACGTTCTCATGGGACTTTCCTTTTTCGAGAGCGAACGTTCGAGAGCGAACGAAGGAGCGATCAGCGGCTCACGTGGAGCCACGCCTTGGAGATGATCTCGGCGACGACGAGCGCGGCGATGAAGACGCGCATGCCGCGCGCGCCGCCGAGGCCTGAGGCGGTGCGGAAGCCGCGCCAGAGCCAGGTGATCTGGAACACGACGCCCACGAGCGCGATCACGACGCCGATCGCGAGCCCGATCGACGGCGCGGGGATCGCGCCGACGCTCCGCGGCATGACGAGCGCGAGCGGCGCGGCCATGACCGCTGGCGCGAGCCGTGAGAGAAGGACCGCGGCGAGGAAGTCGACGGCGCGGAGCCCGCGCGCGCCGAGCATGGCCGCGCCCCAGAGAACGACGAACGGAGCGATCGCCGCGACTTGATCGCGCGCCGCGTCGCGCCACGTGACGTCGCGCGCGACGAGATGCAGATCGAGGAACCCGTCGAAGCGAACGCGGAGCGCGACGCCGAGCGCGAGCGACGCCGCGACGAAGAGCGCGCCGAGCGCGAGGCTCGACACCGTTCCGAGCTTGGCGAACGGATCGGCGAGGCGCGCCCAACCCGAGCTGGCGTCACCGCGCGCGGGCGTGATCGCGTCCAAGAGCTTCGCTGCGTCGTCTTGTGCGAGCGCGCCCTTCTCTTTGAGCGCGCGGACTCGTTCCGATGCCGTGGTCATGTGGCCTTCCCTCCGGCGAGCTTGCGGAGCTCGCGCGCAGCGGCGGCGGGCGACAGCTCGCCGCGCTCCAAGCGATCCAAGATGGCGTGCCGACGGGTCTCGACGTGCGCCTCGGCTTCGGCCAGGCGCACGATGATCTCGTTCAGGCGATTGCGGACGGTCGGGTAGCTCGTGCCCGTGTGCTCGGCCATCGCTTTCAAGCTCCCCGACTCGCGGACGAACGTGGTGATGAACGCGAGGTCATCGGCCTTGAGATGGAGGAGGGCCGGAAGCTCGAAGCGACCTTCGAGCGCCGTCTCGCACGCCTCACATTGGAGGCGCGTCGCGACGAGGTCTCCCGAGCAGCTCGGGCACGAAGCAACCAATCGAGCCATCGCGCAAGATACTGCGATCGGAAGATAACATCGTCAATGGGTTGATGAATAAAATTGATAAAAAGATCAATTTAGTGAATCTGCTCACCGGTCGAGGAGCGGCCCATCTACGCGTGCCTGAAAGACAAAATAGGGCGGTACGCACACGCCGATCCCTGGTGGCGCGCCGCGGACGCGGGCGCATCCGTAGTCGTCGCGGCACGGCCGTGAGGCGCTGCAGCTCCGGAGTCGACGACGCACCAAGAAGGGCGCGATGCACTTCTCGATCGGCTGCTTGGTCTCGAAGCACGTGCTCTCGTAGCCCGCGGCGGGCACGTCCGCGCAGATCGACTCGCCGCGCACTTCACCGAGCCGCGTGCACGGCTCGCTGCACACGCCGCCGGGGAAGCCGTAGCCGTTCGGCGCGCAGTAGTCCGGCGGGGCGTCGCGCCCGTCGAACGAGCAGCGCTCGGCCGCGGCGGTCGCGATGTCGTCGCCGTCGGCCGCGCCCGGCTTGGGGACGACCTTCGCGTTCTGACACGCGTCGCCCGCGCCGTTGCCGCCGGCCGGAAGGCAGAGGCCGACGTCGCCCGTACCGAGCCAGTCGCGACACGTGAGCCCGGTCGCGCACGTCCACGCTGCGAACCCGGGATCGCCGAGCCCGCAGTGCGCGCCGTATCCGATCTCGGAAGCGCGCTCCGCGAACGGGAGCGGCGACGGCCACGCGTCCTCGCCGCGCGCGAAGGCGGCGAGCTGCGTCGCGCGGAAGCCGGCGATCTCGATCGCGTGCTGCGAGCGACCGACCTCGAGCGCGTTCTCGAGCGGCATCCCGGGACGGTCCTCGCCGAGCAGGTGAAAGCCCGCGACGCCGCGGCTCTGATGGCAACCTTGGCAGGTGCCGGTGTCGAGTCGCCGGAGGAGCGCGGCCGGCGATCGCACGAGCTTGGCCGTCTGGAACGGCAGATCGGCGAACGACGACAGGGTGTGTCCGAAGAGCTTCGAAAACGGCCGATTCATGGGGCGCGCGAGGCCGCGCGGCGTGACCGACACCGCGCGCGTCGCCGAGTGCTTGGCCGGCATCACGTAGCGCCCTTCGTCGATCTCGGCGAAGTGCGCGCGGACCCACGCGAGGAGGTCGGATCCTTCTTCGTCGCCCATCCGCGGATCGGGCGTGTTGAGGAGCGGCCGGGGCGTCGCCGCGCGCGCGCCCGCCGCGACGTCGAACGAGCGAAGCACGTACTCGGCGTGATCGTCCTCGGTGAGACGCATCGCCGGGCCGTGCAGGCTTTGGACGTCGACTTCGAGACGACGCGGCGCGCCGAGCGGGAGGACGAGCTCGGCGATCGCCGCGGCGCGCGCGGCGCCGACGGGGAGGGAGAGGAAGCGCGCGATCTCGGAGCGGCGTTCGCGCGGCCACGCGAGGATCGCGTTCAGCGTCATCGGGAGGCGCGTCGGCGGACGACCCTCGGGGACGAGCGTGAGTCGGTACACGAGCCGCACCTCGCCCGCCCACTCCGGCTCGGCGTGCATGCGATCGGCGCGGGCGACCACGCCCACGAGATCGAAGCGCGCGCGCGGATCGTCGAGCCACGACGCGCGAAACGGATGGTTCGGCGCCGCAGGGCTCTCGGCGATGCCGGGCCGCGCCGAGAGCTCGCGCACGTCTTCCGTGATCACGCGCGCCACGTCGGCGAACGCGCCGATCGCCCGAAGCTCACGCGTGCTCCGCGCGCGCAACTCGGCGGAGCCTCGCGAGAGCACGCGACCGAGATCGAGGCCGCGCGACTCCAGCGCCATCATGAGGACGGGGGACGTCCACGTGAGCGCGCCCGGCACGCTCTCTTCCGCGATCGCGCTCTCGTCGACGGAGGGGAGCGCGTGCGGTGAGCGCCCTCGTGACAAAACGAACGCGGCGCCCGCGCCGAGGAGCGCGAGCGCCGTGAGGACGATGCCGAGTCGCTGGGCGCGACGCACGATCAGTTCGGGACGCAGTTGCCCATCTGGTCGGGGTAGTGCGGCTTCGACATCACGCACTTGGTGCCGGCCGGGCATTGGAAGCCGGCGATGCCGCCGCAGTGCGCGCTCACGGCCGCCTTGGCCTCGCACGCGTTGTCCTCGCCGCAGGAGACTTCGCCGGTCTCCACCGGGCTCCACACGCCGTGCGCCTTCTCGCGCGTGCAGTCGCTCGTCGAGATGTTGGGGAGGCCGTTGCACCACGACGCGGTCGAGCGGTACTCCTTCACCTCGCCGCCCACCTTCGCGGTGAGGACGAGCTTGGCCGGCGGACGACCGATGAACATGCCGTTCAGCGGGATCGCGACGAGCTCGTAGCCGTAGACCTGGCGCGTGCCCTGATGCCAGCCCGACGTGATCTTGAGCGTGAGCGTCTTCTTCTTCGCGCTCACCGACCAAGTGCCTTCGTCACGACCGGGCGGCGGGCCGCCGAGGATCGGCATGCCGTTCAAGAGGCGCGGCTGATCGTGGATGAACTTGCCGTCGCTCATGAGGACGATCGCGCCGAACTCGTCGCCGGGGAGCTTGTACGCACCCACGAGCGATTGACCGGCTGCCGTGAGCGCGCCCTCCGCTTCGTCGTCGGCGGTCATCGTCGCGTCGTCTTGCGGATCGGACGCGCCGGCGCAGGCGGCGAGCAAGGAGAAGAGAACGGCGGGCACGGCGAAGCGAGTCATCTTCATGGTGAAAAGTCCCTCCCGAGGAGACCGAGGGCGTAGCACCCGAAGACCTACACGCAACCACCGCTCATTACACACCCGCGCGCAGGTGTGGATCACTGCGAATTCATACAGAGAACGGGTGAGGGGATTTTTCCAGTAACCCCGCACTGCGTCCGCGCGGCGGCGAGCTTGCCTGCGTTTCGGCAGAGCGCCTCGGCGAGGCGATCGGCCTCGGCCTTACGTTCGGCGGTCGCCGCTCCCTTGCCGGTCCAGAGCGAGTGGATGCCGTCGAGCGCCGCTTTGAGATCGCTCGCGCCTTCGACGCCGGCCTTGTGACAGATCGCGAGCGCTTCGGGGGGCGTCATGATGCGGAGGCCGCTCGCGAGGAAGCCCGCGCGCTCTTGCGCCTCGGCGAGCTTCTTCTCGCGCTCGGCGGGCGTGAGCCGTGCGAGCGCGTCGATGGCCGTCACGATCGCGGTCTCTTCTTGCGTGAGCTTCTCCCAGCGCGCGCGGAGCTCGGCGTCGGTGATGGGCGTGCGCGGAGGCTCTCCGCCCGGCGCGGGCTCACCGCCGCGCGGCGTGTTGGGCTCGGCGGGGCGGTCGCCGCCGCACGCGACGATCGTGAACAGCGACGCGACGGCGAACGCGGCGAACCTCACGAGTGCACCCCGGGCGCTTCGTAGCCGGTCTGCGCGACGTACTCGACGTAGCCGCCCCCATAGCGGTGGATGCCCTCGGGCGTGAGCTCGAGCACGCGATTCGAGAGGGCGCGGAGGAAGTGTCGATCGTGGGACACCATGAGCATCGTTCCGGTGTAGCCGGAGAGCGCCTCGAGGAGCATCTCTTTGGTGTCCATGTCGAGGTGGTTGGTGGGCTCGTCGAGCACGAGGAAGTTCGGCGGATCGAAGAGCATCTGCGCGAGCACGAGCCGCGCCTTCTCGCCGCCGGAGAGGATGCGGCACGGCTTCTCGACGTCGTCGCCGGAGAAGCCGAAGACGCCGGCCAGCGTGCGGAGCGAGCCGATCGAGGCCTTGGGGAACTTGTTCACGAGCGACTCCCACACGGTCTCGGTGGGGACGAGGAGCTCCATCGCGTGCTGCGCGAAGTACGCCATCTTCACGCTGCCGCCGACGACGACGCGGCCCGCGTTCGCCTCGGTGTGACCGGCGACGAGCTTGAGCAAGGTCGACTTGCCGGCGCCGTTCACGCCCATCACGCACCAGCGCTCTTGCCGACGGATCAAGAAATCGAAGTTCTCGTAGATGGACCGCTTGCCGTAGGCCTTGGTGACGCCCTCGAGGCGCGCGACGTCGTCGCCGGAGCGGGGCGCGTCCCCGAAGTCGAAGCGGAGCTTCTTCCTTCGCTTGGGCGGCTCGACCTTCTCGATCTTCTCGAGCTTCTTCACGCGCGACTGCACCTGCGCGGCGTGGCTCGCGCGCGCCTTGAAGCGCGCGATGAAGGCCTCTTCTTTGGCGAGCATCGCTTGCTGGCGCTCGAACTGGCTCTCGAGCTGCGCGTCGAGGAGGGCGCGCTGCTTCACGTAAAACTCGTAGTCGCCGGAGAAGACCGTGAGCTCGCCGCCGTTGATCTCGACGATTTTGTTCACGATGCGGTTCATGAACTCGCGATCGTGGGCGGTCATGAGGAGCGCGCCGTCGTAGGTCTTCAAGAACGACTCGAGCCAGAGGATCGACTCGAGATCGAGGTGGTTCGTGGGCTCGTCGAGGAGCATCACGTCCGGCTTCATGAGGAGGATGCGCGCGAGCGCGACGCGCATCTTCCAGCCGCCGGAGAGCGAGCCCACGTCGGAGTCCATGACCTCTTGCGAAAATCCGAGCCCGGCGAGGATTTCGCGGGCGCGCGCGTCGAGCGCGTAGCCGCCGAGCTCCTCGAAGCGCGCCTGCGCCTCGCCGAACTCCTCGATCACCTTCTCCATGGCGTCGCCGAGGTCGGGATCGGCCAGCTTGGCCTCGAGCTCGCGGAGGCGCGCCGCGGCGTCGGAGACCGGTCCCGCGCCGTCGAGGGTCGCGGCTACGACGCTCTTGCCCTTCATCTCGCCGACGTCCTGGCTGAAGTAGCCGATGGTCGTGCCGCGCTCGACCGCTACCTGGCCGGCGTCTGGCTCTTCCTCTTTCACGACAAGTCGGAAAATCGTGGATTTCCCGGACCCGTTCGGGCCGACGAGGCCGACCTTCTCGCCCTTGAAGAGGGCGAAGGACGCATCGACGAAGAGGATCTGATGCCCGTGCTGGCGCGCGACCGCGTCGAACCGAATCATTTCGCCGCGCCCATTAGCACGGCCGAGCGCCTGTGTGCGCGGCGGCGGCTCACTTGGCGCGGCGGCGAAGCTTGCGGAAGATGAGCCGTCCGTAGGTGAGGGCTGCCACCGCGATGCCGCCGCCGAGCCAAAGCGCCTTGGCGGTGGCCGTTGGCGCCGCCCAGCCGAAGAATGCGCCAATCCCGATCGCGAGCGCGGAGCCGGCGACGAGCGGGACCCAGAAGAGCACCCGGTGCCAGAGCGCCGCGGTGAAGAGCACGGTCACCAGGGCGAACGTGCCGAGCACCGTGATGGCGCTCGCCCCCGCGAATGCCGCGACCGCTCCGGAGGCCATGCCGACCCCGGCGTTCAGTTGCATGGCGAGCTCCATCTCCGTGTCCCCGAGCGGAGCCTCGGACTGACCCGCAAGGTGCAGGCGATGCGCGAGTCGCTGGAGTGGGGACCGGAACACCGGCTCGATTCTAGCGCGGACGAATGGGGACGCGTACCGGGCTCACCCAGCGGTGCTCTCGTCCACTCTTGGAAACGTGGCCGGTTTGCGCGGCGCGAGTACGATGAGAGAGAGCTGCGCGTCGGGGAGGGACGCGGCCCTGGAGCCTCGATGTCGACCGTCCCCGGTTCTTCCATTCCCGTCGTTTCCCTCGCTGACTACCGCTCGGGGGACGCCGCGCGGCGCGAGCGCTTCGTGCGCGTCTTCGGCGAGGCGCTCCACGAGTTCGGCTTCGTGTCGGTGTGCGATCACGGGATCGGGCGCGAGCGCATCGCGGCCGCCTATGCCGCGATCGCCGAGTTCTTCGCGCTTCCGCTCGAAGAGAAGAAGAAGAGCGAGATCCCCGGGAGCGGCGGCAACCGCGGCTTCGTCGCGTTCGGCGCCGAGCACGCCAAGAACCGAAGCGTCGGCGACCTCAAAGAGTTCTTCCACGTCGGGCGCGAGCTCCCCGAGCTCGGTCCCGGCGGCGCCAACGCGTTTCCGGCCGGCGCTCCGGCGTTCGAGCCAGCGACGCGCGCGCTCTTCGCCGATCTCGAAGGCGCGGCGGGCACGCTCCTCACCGCGCTCGCCGACGTGTTCGGCGCGCCGAGTGACACGTTCACCAAGATGACCGTCGGCGGTAACTCGATCCTCCGGCTCATTCACTACCCGCCGCTCAAGGACGCGTTCATCCCGGGCGGCGTTCGCGCGGCCGAGCACGAGGACATCAACCTCATCACGCTCCTCTGCGAGAGCACGGCCGCGGGCCTCGAGATCCTGACGCGCGACGGCCGATGGCTCGCGGTGGAGGCGCCGCCCGGTCACATCGTCGTCGACACCGGCGACATGATGCAGCTCATCACCAACGGTCGGCTCCCGGCCACCACGCATCGCGTCGTGAACCCCGCGTCGGGCGCCGAAGACGTCGTTCGCTACTCGATGCCGTTCTTCGTGCACCCGTATCCGACGTGCCCGCTCGCGCCGCTCCCGTTCTGCGTGAGCGAGGAGAACCCCGCGCGATTCGAAGCGACGACCGCGCAGGGCTACCTCGAGAAGCGCCTCTCCGAGCTCGGCCTCCGCTGACGCGCCAGAGCGTGTTCTTCATGACGCTCTCCTAGAGGTCCTGCCCAGGCATGGCGACGAGAAGGCGACGAGAAGGCGGTCGCCGACTGAGTGGGCGGTTCCACGCGGCAGGGGCGACCGCGAGTGATTCTTGAGCCAATCGTCGCAGGTTGTGGCACCACGAGCTGCATGGGCCGCTTGATACGACTCGCCTCGGACGGGCGAGGCTCGCACTACGGAGCCGTGCGCGGCGCGTTCGAGTCGTTGGCCCGCGTCGCGTATCACGCCGATTGGCCGGCGCGCGTCTGGGCGCGCGTGCCCGGCTCCGCGAACGTCCGCGTGATCGAGCGCTCGCTGCCGATGCTCCCCCGGGGCGCGAAGCCGATTCGGGTCGGCTTCGCGTCCGATCTGCATTTCGGTCCTACCACCCCGGAGTCCGTCCTCGTCGCTGCGGCGCGCGCGCTCTCTCAGGCTCGGCTCGACGTTCTCTTGCTCGGAGGCGATTACGTCTTCCTCGATGCGACGAAGTCGCGCGTGGCCGCGCTCGCCGCTTGGGTCGAGAGCATCCCCGCTCGCATCAAGCTGGCGGTGCTCGGTAATCATGATCTGTGGGCAGAGCACGACCGAATCGAGGGGGCGCTGCGCGACGGAGGCGCACGGGTCCTCGTGAACGAGCACGCGTCGCTCGACGCGGGCGGCCAGACCGTGGTGGTCGGGCTGGACGAGCCTTGGACGGGCCGTGCCGACGTCGGCGCGCTCTCCGCCGCCGGCGACGCGCAGGCGATGGTGGTTCTGTGTCACTCGCCGGAGGCCGTGCCGATGACGCGGGACGCTCTGGCGGCGCGCCCGTCACCGGTTCGCGCGCTCTATCTGTGCGGTCATACGCACGGCGGCCACGTCGCGACGCCTTGGGGCCCGGTCGTCGTTCCCGGCCGCTTCGGGCGCGCGCACCCGAGTGGCCCGTACACGTTTCCCGAGCTGTCGCTCTTCGTGTCACGTGGCGTGGGCGCGACCGAGGTCGCGATGCGCTTGTTCGCGCCGCCCGACGTGCTGGTGCTCTCGCTCGTGGCGGCCGAATCGAGCGTGGAACTTACGAAGATCACTTCTCCGACAGGTCCGCCGCTGTAGGCACTTCTCCGTGCAGTTCCAGGTTGGTTGCAGGAGAACCTTGAGAGGAGCGCTGTTTGGTGTTCGCGTGGGGCACATGGTGCAACAAATGAGCGTGCATGTTGCAGCGATCTGCTCGACGCCCGCCCTCCTGCGAGTCGCTTGAGGTTGCTGGAGGGAGCATGACGCCAAGCGAACAACCGACTGAAGAGAACCCGTCGAACGAGTCGATGCCCACAGAGGAGCTCGACGAGGCGACGCTCGAAGCGATCACGGGGGGTGGCACGGACGCCGGCGCGAACAACAATCCGCTCTACAAGGCTTGAGCCCCGACGCGATCGCTGCATCGCACGGCATCACACGGCCCCAAGGGGATTAGACGCTGACGACGAGGGTCTTGGACGCGAGCATCGCGCCGTCGGACATGCGCTGCGTGTCGAGGACGAAGGTCGAGAGATCTTTGCCGCCGACGACGTTGTCGCTCGCGTTCGTCGTGTCCGGCGGGCCGTACGCCGCGTAGTCCGGGTGGCTCGCGAAGATCGAGGCGACGAGCGCCTGATCGAAGACGAGCTGCGAGGTGAAGGTCTTTCCGTTGTGGCCGACCGTGTAGTGGATGTGAACGGTGCGGCCGCGGTACCAACCCGGAAGGCACGTGTCGAAGTCGACGCGGCCGTCGGCGTCGGCCGTTTGGAAGCCGCGGAAATAGTGCTTCGCCGAGTCACTCTGATCCTTGAGGCACATGCCGGGGTTCGGCGTGTTCCCGGAGTACGAGCCGGTCTTCTGCGTGTGCCAGATCTTCACCGTGGCGCCGCTCACCGGCTGGCACGACGCGTCGACGACGCGGAGCGCGAGCCGTACGGGCAGACCCGCGAAGCCTTCGCTGATGTCTTGGCGCACTTGATCCTGCGCTTCGGTGCACGGGCCTTCCGTCACCGAGAGCATCGCGGTGCACGTCGCGGCGGCAGACGCGAACGGGTTCGGGTAGCTCGCCTTCGCGGTCATGGCCGCCGTGCCGCCCGAGGCCCACGACGAGCCGTCGACCACGGTCGTCGTCGCCGCGTCGCTTCCGGTCGCGGCCGCGCCGCCGTCGTCGCCGCTGCCTGTCGAAGCGCTCCCGCCGTCGCTCGCGCCCGCGCCCGTCACGCTGGAAGCCCCGCAAGCGGCGGCGAAAGCGCCGCCCAACGTGACGAGGAGCTGCGTCGTGGCCTCCCGCCGCGAGAGGACCCGTGAACCGTGCGCTTCCGAGCGAGACTTGATCATCGAAGACTCCTTACTTTCGCGCGGTCCCCGGCCGCCACCACTGACTCCTTCGTGGGCCGTGCGACGAAAAGCGATCACGCGCTGGCTCATTCGGTGGGGACGGGCGTGGTCGACAGCATCAAGTATCGGCAGTGAGGGTAGTCCTCGCAGGTCTCGGCGTAGAGCGCGCGCTTGCCGCAGCCCTCCATCACGTAGCGCGGGGCGGCGGTGTTCGCGTACCGCCGCTCGAGCATGAGGACGATCTCCACGTTGGGGCACGCGAGGTCGTGCGCCGCCGTCAGCATCACGGTGGCGCGTCGCGCGGCGTCGCTGTCGTCCTCCGACGCGGGCGCCTTCTGCACCGACCGATGCTGCGATGTGATCGGAACCGCGAAGCCGCACCCCGTCGTCGCGAAGGCCAAAGCGATCGCCGTCACCAATCCGTAGAGTCGACTCCGATTCACCCCGCGACCGTAGCGCCGCGCCAGTCGGCAAAGAAGATACGATCGCTCGGACCGACTCGCGCAGGGTCGACGCTCAGCACCCGCAGAACAGCGATGCGCTACTTCCGCCTTTACCGAGACCGCGACGCCTCCCGCAAGGGGTTGCGGCTTCACCGCATCGAGTCGCAGCCCGAGATCGATCTGCCTTGGCGCGCGGGCCAGGCCTTCGCCGAGGCGCCGTCGCAGCCCATCGTGTGTAGACTGCAAGATCGGCCGGGGGCCACCCTGCCGGACGCCTTTCTGGCCGACCGTATCCCGCTCTTCTCGCCGCGCTTGGTGAAGGGCCTCCTGGATGCCGGCGTCTCCACCCTCGCCACCTATGCCGCGGAGTTGCGCACGTCCGGCGGGGAGCTCTTGGCCACCGACTTCCATGCCGTCAACATCGTGGACCGGGTCGCCTGCGCCGACCTCGAGGCTTCCATCCGGCATCCGCTGTCGGACTACCCGATGATCGAGTTCTCTCGACTGGTCATCGACGCCGACGCGGCCCGGGGATGCCGGCTGTTCCGCCTGGCCGAGAACCCCTCGTTCATCCTGCTCGACGAGACCGTCAAGCGCGCGCTCGACGCGCTGCCGCTGGTCAACGTGAAGGCCCTCTCCCTCGACGATCCGGCCGCCTACTAGGAGCGCAGTCAACGAGTCTCCGGACTGCCGACCCGCGGGAGCCCCACCGGCGGCGGGCGAACCGGCGATTCGGGCGGCCCGCACCATTCGTCACGCGTCGCCGCCCGGGTCGCGCGCGTGCTCAGTGCTGGGCACCGAATGATCGAGACCACACGCGGTCTCGGAGCAACGCAACGACTCGGGCGTCGCCCCGCTCTCCAAGGTCGGCGATCGCGTCATCCACGGCGGCGCGAACGTCCGCGCGCTCACGCTCGGTCAGAAGCGGGGTGATCCAATCCGACACGGCCATCGCGAGCTCCGCGTGCCCACACTCGTCGTGAGCGATGCGCTTCGAGGTGGCACGCACCTCGGGGTCGGACGACGTGCTCGCCTCGACGAGGCCCATGATCGCGCCGTAGGTTTCGCGAACGCAGCCCTCCACCGCGTTCTCGCGCGCGATCGTGAAGAGCGATCGAATGGGCGGTTCACTCGGTGCCTCGGGAAGCCTGACAGTGGTGGCTCCGAAACGTCGCGCGAGGCGCGAAGCCAGTGCGGTGTGTCGAATCTCCTCGCGCCGCGCACGCCGCGTCGCGCGGAGGAGACCGTTCGGCGCACCGTAGGACGCCAGCTCACGCTCAAGGCGCGCGAATGCGTGGACGCTGACGGCCTCCAGGTATGCGCGATTCGCGAAGAGGCCTCCGAGCGCGTCACCCGCCTCTGATGGCTCGGCGATGCCGTCCGTGCGCCGTCCCGTGCAGGAGTAGCCGCACTGCACCACGACGCTTGCGGTCCACGTGGGACAAGTGAGACCGCCGTCGGGGCTCGACCCGCCGTCAGGGCCACTGTCGGGGATCGAACCGCCGTCGAACTGCGCGCTCTGATACGCGGCTGGGTAGTCGCCCGTCACGCTGCAGTAGTACATGTACGTCGGATCGTTTCCGGGGAGCGTTCCGCAGAACCCGTCGCACGCGTCGCCGATCGGGGCAGCGACGATCGCGCACGCTTGTTCCGGCGTCGCTTCACCCTTTGTCGAAGCCGGCGTATTGCAGCCGCAGCCAACGCAAGGGGGCTCTGGCAGGCCGACATCTGGCCGTCCAGCGTCCCTGGGACGCGCACCGTCCGTCGGCTCGCCAGCATCGGACGCGACGATCGTCGTGCCCGAGTTGCTCGAGGAGCAGGCCGTCGCAACGGAGAACGTCGCCGCAATCTTGACGAGCGTGGAGCGGAGGGGCATGCGGGGCCTATAGCATCGCCCGTTCCAATCGAGTCTGGCGGACGACCACGCTGCGGCGGGCGTGTCATGTCCGGGGGGGGGCGACATCGCGGTCACGGTTCGGCCTTGAACCCGGTCCAGCCTCCGATTCGATTGAAGGCGCAGGGCTGAGCTCGCCGAGCGCGCGTCGCGTCCATTTCTCGGACGCGGTGCCTTTGCAACGCCCGCTCGCTACGATCTGCCCATGGGTGCGCCGGTACTCTCTGTCGATCGCGTCACGCTTCGCAGGGGGTGTTTCGTCTGCGGCGGGCCAGATCTCGGTGAACCGTCCGATGGCGAGCCTCCGATCTGCGCGCCCTGCGCGCGGCGACTCGTTCAGCACCTGGTTACGGCAACCGCGCACGCCGTGGACCAGATCTTCGGACTTGAGCGCGATGCGGCGCCAACGACGGCAGCCGACGTCGCCTTCGAGAAGTTCAAGCGAGAGGTAGCGAACGCAGCTCTCGGCGCTCGCGAGCTCTTCGACATCGCCGTTGCGTTTAGGGAGATGGGCCTGCGTGGCTCCACCATCGTGATGGCCGCACGCGCGGCAACCGTAGGCGACGATGTCCCGACGTTAAGCCGGGCCCTGACGTTCATCTTCTCACCGGAGTGGGCAGGGGCTGAGACGCTCGCGCGCGTCGAAGCAGCGATTCGAGACCGATGAGCGTGGATCGTGTGAGGGCCTTGAGCGGTGGCGGGCCGGCGGCCGCCTCGTGCGGAAGGTGAGTGGCGCCGCATCGGCGCGAGTGGAGGCAACTTGCCATGCATGGGCGGATGCCCTGGTACCCGAAGGCGAGCCCCGGCGCGCGTTCGCTTCGTTATCATCGGAGGGCTGGCGGTCATTCCTGCCGTCCCCCCGAAGTATTGGCCCGCCGAGATGAAGCTCAATGCTCCACGTGGACGTCATCAGCGAAGAGGAGGTCGTCGTTCGGATCGGCCCACGCTGGCTTCTCGTGGCGCTTGGGCTGGTCTTCGCGATCCCAAGCGCCGTGTCGAGTTGGCGTGCGCTTGCTGAGGGCCCCGCCGCACTCGTCGTCGTAGGCGGACCGTTCTTCGTGATCGGCTTGCGGCTGCTCCATGCCGGCCTTCGTCGCTTCACGTTCGAGCGACGCGGGCTCGGGCTGGTGATCCGGGATCATCAGCCCTTTCGCTCACGAACCTTCCCCTTCGCGAACTGCGCTGACGCCAAGATCGAGATCGTCCCGACGCGAAGGAGGCGAGGAGGCCGCTTCCACCATGTGCTCACGTTCCACGACGGAGTGCGTGCGCGCGCGACCGGCTTCTCGTTCGACGCCGGAACCGCGCGTCGCTTCTTCGCGGCGCTGTTCGGGCAAGGGGAGTGAGCGCGCGCGCTCAGACAGGGCGGACCATCCGCCACGCGTCGCCGCCGTCGCCGAAGTTGCACGCTGCCGAGTAGAAGCCCGGGCGACGCTCCGCGCGCGCGAAGCCTTCGGACGCGTAGAGCGCGAGGGCGGCGACGTTGGTCGTCGACACGTGAAGGATGATGCGCCGGCAGCGGAGCTCGTGGCCAGCGTCGGCGATGACCTCGCGGAGGAGCGCGCGCCCGATGCCGAGCCCGCGATGCGACGGATCGACGGCGAGGCCCACCACGTCGAGCGTGTCCTTCCCGCGGACGCTCGCGCCCGCGAAACCGATCACCTGAGAGAGCGCGCGGGCCGTCCAGATGCGCGCACGCCGATCGCCCGCTAGGACGGGCAAGCTCAGGTGCGGAAACACGCTCGCGTCGAGCGCATAGGCCTGCGCGAGGCCCACGAGGTCGCCCGTGCCGAGCGCAGCGATCGCGACGTCTTGGACCAAGCTCACTCGTAGATGGTGCCTCGGCGCGGGCCGCCCGCAAAGCCGGCCGCCATCAGCCCGGCGTCGACGAGGTCGGCGATCGCGACGACCGATGCCGTTGCCGAGCTCAATCCGGGCTGCGCCCTCGAGGAGCGCCCGCCAAGTCGCGCTTCGTCATCCGCCGTCGGCGCCGTTGCATCCGTCGCTGCCACCATTGCAACAAGGGTCCGACGCGAGGCATCGGAGCGGACAGTCCAGGCCGACGGGTGGCGTGGGCGTGATCTCGATGGCCACCGGCAGGAACGAGCCGGTCGGGTCGTAGCGCTTGCCGAGCTTCACCGCCAAGTTCTCCAGCGCGTGGGGGTCCAGCTTCGCGACGCTGGGCGAGAACGCTACGGCCATCTCACCGCCGATGGCGCCGAACACCACGCCCACTTGATTGTTCGCGAGCCCGAGCGCCAGCAAGCCCAGATTGATGTCGAGCGTCGGCACCGCGCCGCTGTCGGGCGTCCCGAATCGAAAGCGGAACTCGAGTCGCAAGCGCGACGAGTCGACGCCGGGCCAGGAGCGGAGCAGGCCGCGCGAGACTTCTTTGTTGCTCGGCGGGAAGCGGAACAGCAGCGAGCTCGGCGGAGAGGACGCGTAGACGGTGTCGAATTGGACGTTGGGGTCGCCGAGATCGAAGCCGAGCAGGCCGTCGAAGCCGAGCCGTGAGTCGGTGGAGACGCCGTCGAAGTCGTTGCACCAGAGTCGGTAGGGCCACGCGGCCACGGCGCTTTGATCGTTGCTGGCGCACCCCGGGTTACCGGCGGTCGGGGCGTTGGCGGGCGAAGCGCCGTTGCTGGGAGCTGGGAGCCGCACCTCGATGTCGTCGAAGCGCCACTCGTAGAGGCCCGCGTCGTGGTCGTCGAGCGACCCTCCCACGTAGAGACTCGGCGTGACCCAGGGTTTGGGAACTCGCCGCGCCACGCATGCTACGGGGAACGCGCCAGCGTAGACGGCCGCGTAGAGGACCTCGGAGGGCGCAGGTCCGGCGTCGACGCGCGCATCCTCCACATTGCCGTCCGCGTTGCCGTCGGACGAGCGTGTCGTTTCGAGCCCTACGACGAGATGACAGCCCGCAGCCACGGCGACGGTGAGCAACGTCACGAGTGAGGTACGAGCCCGCAGCGTCACTGGCTACCAGTAACTCATGAAACGAGGCACATCTAGCTCCGCTCGGCGTCGCTCGGATGAGCCTCACGATCGAGAGAGTGGGCGTTCCCGCTGTCGACCTGGTCGCCGATTCGGCGCGCGCGCGCCGGGGTGCCGAGGCGAGCGGACGATTCAGGCGCAGCGCGCGCACGCCCGGACCGCGCGCGAGGTGCGAGAAACGGCGTTCGCGGCTATATTCGCGCGCCCTCATGAGTACCTTCCGCACCATCGACGCCGCCGCGCTGCCGCCCCACCTCGACTCGACCCAGGCCGAGGACAAGTGGAAGGCGCGCTGGGACGAGCTCGGCGTCTATCGCTACGACCCGACGCGCACGCGCGAAGAGACCTTCGTCGTCGACACCCCGCCGCCCACGGTGTCGGGCTCGCTGCACATGGGGCACGTCTTCAGCTACACGCACACCGACGTCATCGTTCGCTTCCAGCGCATGACGGGGAAGAACATCTTTTACCCGATGGGGTGGGACGACAACGGCCTCCCCACCGAGCGCCGCGTGCAGAACTTCTTCCACGTGCGCGTCGACGCCAAGAAGCCCTACGAAAAGGGCCTCGAGATCGCACCGGCGACGGACGAGCAGGCGAAGAAAGAGCCGCCTCGTCTCGTGTCGCGTCCGAACTTCGTCGAGCTCTGCCAGCGCGTCACCGTCGAAGACGAGAAGGTCTTCATGGGCCTCTGGAAGCGCCTCGGCCTCTCGGTCGACTGGTCGCAGGAGTACGCGACGATCGACGAGAGATGCCGCAAGCTCGCGCAGTACTCGTTCCTCGACCTCTACGGGAAGGGCCTCATCTACAACGTCGACGCCCCGACGATGTGGGACGTGGATTTCCAGACCGCGGTCGCGCAGGCCGAGGTCGAAGATCGCCCGATGGCGGGCGCGTTCCACGACATCGCCTTCGGCATCGAAGGAACGAACGAGCACTTCGTCATCGCGACGACGCGCCCCGAGCTCCTCCCGGCCTGCGTCGCCGTGACCGCGCACCCCGACGATCCGCGCTACCAGCACCTCTTCGGAAAGCGCGCCGTGACGCCCATCTTCCACGTGCCGGTGCCGATCTTCCCGAGCCCGCTCGTCGACAAGGAGAAGGGGACCGGCATCCTTATGGTCTGCACGTTCGGCGATCAGACCGACGTCCAGTGGTGGCGTGAGCAGAAGCTTCCTTTGCGCCAGATCCTCGGTCGCAACGGTCGCCTCGTGCCGCTCACGTTCGGGACGCCCGGCTGGGAGAGCAACGACGCCGCGAAGGCAAACGCCGCGTACGCCGGCATCGTCGGCAAGGGCGCGAAGCAAGCCGGCAAGGCGATCGTCGAGCTCCTGAAGTCACCGGACTCGGCCTCGGCGCCGAGCGCGGGCGCGCCGCTCCAGGGCACGCCCAAGAACATCGAGCGCCCGGTGAAGTTCTACGAGAAGGGCGACCAGCCGCTCGAGTTCATCTCGACGCGTCAGTGGTTCGTGCGCCTCCTCGATCAAAAGAGCGCGCTCCTCGAGAAGGGCGAGCAGATCCAGTGGCACCCCGATCACATGAAGACGCGCTACCGCAACTGGACCGAGGGCCTCGGCCTCGACTGGTGCATCAGCCGTCAGCGCTACTTCGGCGTGCCGTTCCCGGTGTGGTACCGCCTCGACGACAAGGGCATCCCCGACTACGCGAACCCGATCTTGGCCGCGGCGGAGACCTTGCCGGTCGATCCCGCGACCGACGCGCCGCCCGGCTACACCGAGGCGCAGCGCGGTCAGCCCGGCGGCTTCGAGGGTGAGCTCGACGTCTACGACACCTGGTTCACGAGCTCGCTCACGCCGCAGATCGGAAGCAAGTGGGTGATCGACAAGGACCGCCACGCGCGGCTCTTCCCGGCGGACATTCGCCCGCAGAGCCACGAGATCATCCGCACGTGGGCCTTCTATACGATCGCCAAGGCGATGCTCCACGAGAACAAGATCCCGTGGAAGAACGTCGTCATCTCGGGATGGATCCTCGATCCGGACCGCAAGAAGATGTCGAAGAGCCGCGGCAACGTCGTGACGCCCATGCACCTCCTCGACAACTACTCGGCCGACGGCGTGCGCTACTGGGCGGCCAACGCGCGGCTCGGCACCGACACCGCGTTCGACGAAAAGGTCTTCAAGGTCGGCCGCCGCCTCGTCACCAAGATCTACAACGCGGGCAAGTACGTCCTCTCGCAGCCCGGTGAGGTTCACCCGGTCACGAGCGAGCTCGATCGCGGCTTCCTCGTGAAGCTCGCCTCGGTCGTGGAGCAGGCCACCAAGGACCTCGAGGGCTTCGACTACGCGTCGGCGCTCAAGGAGACCGAGGCCTTCTTCTGGGGCTACTTCACGGACAGCTACCTCGAGCTCGTGAAGGGCCGCATCCGCGGGGAATTCGGCGCGAGCAAAGAAGCCACCGGGTCCGCCGTGGCAACGTTGCGCATCGGCCTCTCGATCCTCCTCCGCATGTTCGCGCCCGTCGTCCCGTACGTGACGGAAGAAGTGTGGAGCTGGATCTTCGCCGAAGAGACGAAGCAGCCGTCCATCCACGCCGCCAAGTGGCCGACGGTCGCCGAGCTCGCGATCGCGGCGCCGAAGCACCCCGAGGCGCTCGACTACGGCAAGGCGTGCATGTTCGCCATCAACAAGAAGAAGAGCGAGTCGGGCGCGTCGACGGGCCGCGTCGTCGTGAGCCTCACGCTCGCCATGAACCAAAAGACGCGCGACGTGATCGAGTCGATCCGCCACGACGTCATGGGCGCGACGCGCACGCAGGCGCTCACGATCGAGACCAAGGCCGAGGTCGAGGACGGCGCGTTCGAAGTCGTCGCCGTCGAGCTCGCCCCGCCTGCACCCACTGCCACGGAAGCGGCGCCCGAAGCCGGCTGACGCATCGCCCGCGTCCGCGTCGCGCGCGCGATCAGCGCTCGACGCGGACGGTGGGGCTCTCTCCGGTAAAGTCGGCGCGGAGCGTAATCTTCGCACCCGACGGCGCGTGAACGCGCTCGCCGCGCGACTCGCCGGTGGGCTCGAACACGAAGCGTACGTCGTGCGGTCCCGGCTCCACGGCGAGATCGCGGATCGGGCAGCCGCCGCGCGCCGCGCCGTCGATGGTCACGCGCGTCCCGGGGTCGCAGTAGATCGAGAAGCGCGCGGGCGCGCGCTCGGCCGGGGGCTCGGCGGTCGCGCTGACAGCGGCCGTGGTCGCCGGCTCGTTCGAGGGCGCATGCTTCACCGGCACGTGACCGGACGCCGTCGGATCGGGCGCCGCGCGCGTCGTCGCCGGAGGGGACGCGGTCACGCTGCTCGTCGTCGGATGGGTCTCGTTCGTGGTCGCCGTGGCGACCGTCGTCGGACGCGGATCGGTCTCTCGCGGACGCGCGCGCAGGCCAAGCGCAGCCACCAGCACTGCGACGACTCCAGCCCCGACGACGACCGGCAGGTTCGATCGCTTCTTGGCCGGGGCGTCGGGCGCGGCCGCCGGTTGGAACTCGCGCATCGGCGTCTCGAGCGGCCTCGTCGCGATCGTTTCCACGCGGCCGTCGGAGGACGGCGGCGGGCGCTCGGAGCCGAGCTTCCGCGTGCTCGGCGCGTCCGGCTCGGCGCCGACCAGCTCTTCGCGCGCCGCGAACGTGCGCGTCACCATCTCGGCCTGGCTCGGCTCGCGCTTGCGGACGAGCGCGGTCGTGGTCGCCTCGGCGCGGCGTGCGGCGCGCTCGCGTGCTTCGCGCGCGCGATCGCCTAGGCTGCGCGCCACGTCACCGATGTCTTCGTCGGCGAGGAAGCGGCGGAGCACGCGGCCGAGATCATCGGCGGTCTCGGGGCGCTTCTCGATCGGCAGCGCCATGGCGCTCGCGATGATGTCGTCGAGCGGGAGGAGGCGCGGGTCGACGTCGCTCGGCTTGGGGTGCACGCCGTGCATCGCCTCGTAGCACTCCTCGGGCGTCTTGCGCCGGAAGGGGGCGCGACCGCTCCAGAGCTCCATCAAGAGCACGCCCACCGCGAAGAGATCGGTCGGTGGGCCGAGCTCGCGCCCCTCGATCTGCTCGGGCGGCATGTGCCCGGGCGATCCGAAGACGCGCTCACGCTCGTCGGCGCCGCCGAGCTCGGCGCGGGCGGCGATACCGAAGTCGATGAGCTTGATCTGCCCCTCGTCGTCGACCATCACGTTGCGCGGCGTGATGTCGCGGTGGACGACCTGCATGCGGCGGTGCGCGTAGTCGAGGGCCCGGCAGATCTCGATGCCGACGTAAGCGCCCTGCGCCGGCGTGAGCGGGATCTTCTCCGACTTGTCGTCGCCTTCGATGATCTCCGCCAGGCTCGCGCCCTCGACGAGCTCCATGGCGAGGAAGTACGTGCCCTGCTCGACGCCCAGCTCGTAGACGGGGACGATGTTGGGGTGGCTCAACGAGACCGTCGTCTTGGCCTCCTCGACGAACCGGCGCACGAAGTCGGTATCGAGCGCGAGCTCGTCGCGGATCTGTTTGACCACCAACTTCTTTTCGAAGCCGCCGGCCCCGCGCAAAGTCGCGAGGAGCACGCGGGCCATCCCGCCGCGCGCGAGCTCTCTCTCGAGGACGTACTTTCCGAAGACTTGGGGGTACATTGGCCGTGGAGGCGCCGCGCTGCCTCATCATTGTAACAGTGTCCCGACCTGCCCGTATTCGTATGGAATCTCCGAGGCTCACCGCGCTGGCGGCGGGCGCGGCGGCCGTTTGGCTGGCGGCGGCCTGCGCCCCCGAGCCGGAGGTCGTCGACCGGGTGCTGACAGTCCACACTCCCGCCGCCTGCGCCGTGCCCGGCCAGGGATACGCCCTCTTTTACGCCTTCGGTGACTTCCAACCATCGCCGTCCTCCCCCGCATACGAGGGCCGGTTCCTCCGCGATCTGGGCGTCCCGCTCGAGCTTCTTCCCCGGACGAGCAGGGCTTTCGTCGTCGACATCGCGGCGGGCGATCTCACGTTCCGCGGCGCCACCCTGGTGCCCGAGCGCGGGGCCGCCGACATCCTCGCTTGGCCCGCGTCCCGCGAGTGCCCGCTCACTGGCTCGGTGGGCGACGCGGCGCGGCGCGACGCGCGGCTCACGGTCAGCGATCACTACGCCGTCTTGAGCGGAGGGACCGAGCCCGGGCGCGTCCCGGAGACCTTCGTCGCCGATCTCTCGACCGGGCACGTCGAGCGCGTCGGCACCGATCTCGTCGTGGCGCGCGAGCGCGCGGCGGCCGCAGCGTATCGCGGCGGAGTGCTCGTGACCGGCGGCGCTCGCCCCGGAGACGGCACGCTGGTCGACACCGCGGAGCGCCTCGTCCTCGGCGACGGCGTGAAGGCATTCGACGGCGCGCCGATTCCGCTCAGCACGGCCCGCGCCGAGCACGCAGCCGTCACGCTCGTGACGGGCGAGGTGCTCCTCGTAGGTGGACGCGGGCCCACGGGAAACGTGCTCGGCTCACTGGAGATCGTCGATCCGATCGCCGGACGCGCGCGCACGCCCGGCCTCGCGTCGCTCGCGAAGCCGCGGCGCGGCGCCGATGCGGTGCGCCTCGCGAACGGCGAGATCCTCGTGTGGGGCGGCTTCGACGCTGCCGGCGCACGCGTCGCCACGTTCGAGTGGCTCACCGCCGACGCCACTCGCGCCGCGCGGGCGCCTCGCGACGGTGACGTGGGCGCACAAGCCTCGGTCGTCCCGCTCGCGGCGGGCGGCGCGCTCAGCGTCGTTCTCCGCGGGTCGATGGTCGAAGCGGCGTCGGTGTTGGTCCTCACCGAAGACGGTGACCTCGAGCCCGCGCCTTCGCTCACGGGCGACGTGAAGCGCATCGCGCTCTTCGCGAGCGCGGGTGGTGCGCCGCTCCTCTTCACCGGCTCGCGTTGGCTCCGCTGGCAGCCATGGGAGGGGACGTTCGCTCCGCTCGGTGAGGGCGCTGCTGGTCCCGCGGAGGGCGCGCCCACCGCGCTCGGCGATCCCGGCTTGGCGCTTTGGACCGACGGCGGGCGTCTGGTCGGGTACCGCGTGGACGTGCGCGGCCCGTACGCGACCGAGGTCCGGCCAATGCTGCGCGACCAGCCGTTGCCGCTCGTGCCGAATCACCTCGTGGCTTCTGGAACGCTCTCTCCGATTCGTTTCGACACCGGCACGGGGCTCACCCTCGCCGACGGGACGGCAGCGTTCGTGCCCGACGCGATCTATGGCGACTTCGTAGCCACGATCGAGGTTGCGGGCGATGCGGCGCCGGTGCTCGTGCTCCGCGACGACCGCGGCGCGGACCTCGAGCTCGGCGGCGCGCTCTGCCCGGCGCCGACGACGAAGCGGTTCTCGTTCACGCGCCGCGGCGCAACGGCCCAAGTGGCGAACGCGGACGGCGTCACCGCGCGTTGCGACCTCGTAGCGCTCGGGAGCCGCCGCGTCTCGCTCGGCCTCCGCGCGCGCGGCACCGCGGGCGCGGTGGTGCGCGAGCTCACCGTCGAGCGCCGCTGAAAACGCGCGAGCGCCTTTGACGTCGGCCGGCTCGTAATTTACAAAATAGTCAATTAGCCATGGCCGACGTCCTCACCGCCCAGCTCCCCATCACGTACACCTGGGACTACGCGAGCACGCGCCCCGAGCTCCGCGCGCTTTACGCCAAGTCCAAGGACCTCATGTGGAACGCCGAGTCGGCGCTCGCGTGGGAGACATCGGTCGATCCCGAGGCGGAGAACATGCCCGACATGACGAACCCGCTCTTCGGGTCGCACGTGTGGGCCAAGCTCGACCCCAAGACCGAGGTGCCGCGCCTCCGTCAGCACCTCACGAGCTACCTTCTCTCGAATTTCCTCCACGGCGAGCAGGGGGCGCTCCTCGCGACGGCACAGATCGTCGACCTCGCGCCCACCGCCGACGCCAAGCTCTACGCGGCGGCACAGGTGTTCGACGAGGCCCGCCACGTCGAGGCCTACGATCGGTACCTGCGCGAGAAGATCGAGCTCGTCTATCCGCCGAGCCCGCACTTGAAAGAGCTCCTCGACGTGATCCTCACCGACTCGCGCTGGGACATGAAGCTCCTCGGCATGCAGATCCTCGTCGAGGGGCTCGCGCTCGGCGCCTTCGGCTTCTTGCACCAGACCGCAGGCGAGCCGCTCATCCGCGACATCACGCAGCGCATCATGCAAGACGAGGCGCGGCACGTGGCGTTCGGCGTTCTCTCGCTCAAGGATCACTACCAAGGCCTCGCCGGCGGCGAGCTCACGATCCGTGAAGACTTCGTGATCGAGAGCTCGCGCCTCCTCCGCGATCGCTTCCTCGGCCAGGAGATCTGGGAGCGCCTCGGTCTTCCCCAGGCAGAGTGCGAAGCGATCGCCTCGGCCTCCGAGAGCATGCAGCTCTTTCGTCGGCTCCTCTTCTCCAAGATCGTGCCCAACGTGAAGCGGCTCGGGCTCTTGACCCCGCGCGTGCGAGACGCGTTCGCCAAGCTCGGCATCTTGGAGTTCGAGTCGTGGGACGCGAGCGCCTGAAACGGCGCGACGCCGAGGCGACGCGCGAGCGCATCCTCGTCGCCGCCGCGGAGGCGTTCACCGCGGCGGGCTTCGCCGGCGCGCGGCTCGCGCCGATCGCCGCGCGCGCGGGCGTCGAGCAAGCGCTCATCCACCACTACTTCGCCGGGAAGGCCGGGCTCTATGCAGCCGTGGTCGATCGCGCCGTCGGGTCGATCGAGATCGGCACCGCCGCGCTCCTCGCGCGGCCGGTCGAGCGGGATCGACGCGCCGCGCGCGCGCTCGTGGAGGACTTCGTCGCCTGGCTCTTCGAGTTCCACGAGCGGCACCGCGAGATCTTCGCGCTCCTCCGTCACGAGGCCGAAGCGCCAGTGACCTCGAAGAAGCTGCACCGTCGATCGTCGGCCCGCGCGCACGTCGAGTCGCGCGTGGCCCCACTCTTCGTCGCGGCGGTGGCGCGCGTCGAGCGCTGGCGTCGCAAAGCGCTCGTCCCAGCCGACGTCGAGCCGCGCGCGTTCGCGCTCTCACTCATCGCCCAGACCGGCCTCTTCGTGCGGGACGGCGCGCTCGCCGCGGCGCTCCTCGGCGCGACGCCGGCGCCCGTGCTCACCAACGCCTATCGAGACGAAGTGCGTCGCGCAGCGCTGGCCCGACTCGGCCTGGACGGCTGATCGCTCGGCTTCGGCGGCGACGAGACGCACGTCGACTTCTGCATGGGCGGCCACTGGTAGGCGCTCGACTGCGACGCGGTCGAAGGCGAAGAGATCGTCGTCTACGAGGAGGACTGATCCGAAGCCGCGCGGAGCCCGGTCAGCGTGCGTTGCACGAACCCCGGGCCGCCGTAGACGAAGCCCGTGTACGCCTGGAGGAGGTTCGCGCCTGCGTCGAGCATGGCGCGCGCCTCCTTCGCGCTTTCGATGCCGCCCACTCCGATCACCGTCTTGTCGGGACCGAGGCGCGCGCGGGCGCGCGCGACGACCGAGAGAGCTCGCGCGTGGAGCGGAGGTCCGCTCAGGCCTCCCGCGCCGCACGCGCTCACGGTGATGGGGTCGGTCACGAGCCCGGTGCGACCGACGGTCGTGTTCGTGGCGATGACGCCTTCGAGGCCGGTCTCGCGCGTCACCCCGAAGAGCGCGTCGAGATCGTCGTCGCTCGTGTCGGGCGCGACCTTGATCAAGAGCGGGACGTCGTCGCCCGCGGCGGCGCGCCGCGCGACGAGCTCGCCCAAGAGGACTCGCGCCAATGCCGGGCCCTGAATCGCGCGGAGGTCCTTGGTGTTGGGGGACGACACGTTTACGACCACGAAGTCCGCGACGGGGCGCACCGCCTCGAAGCTCGCGAGGTAGTCGGCCACCACGCCGTCGAGCGGCGCGACCGGCACCGCGCGCGACTTTCCGATCGAGACGCCGATCGGCACGCGCTCTTCGCGCGACCAAGCGCGCGCGCCACGTCGCCCCACGCGCGCCTCGATGCGCGCGGCGACGACCTCGGCGCCCTCGTTGGGAAAGCCGAGTCGATTGATGAGCGCGCGATCGCGTGGCAACCGAAAGACGTTGGGCGACGGGTTCGCTTCCTGCGGGAGCGCGGTCACCGTGCCGAGCTCGAGGAACCCGAAGCCGAGCGCGGCGAGCGCGCGCGGGCGCCGCGCGTTCTTGTCGAATCCGCCCGCCAAGCCGAGTGGGTTGGGGAACTCGAGGCCCATCGCATGAACGGCCAGCGCCGGATCGCGGACCGCAAAGGCGCGTCGCGCCGCATCGCGCGCGAGGGCGACGTGCTCGAGGACTCCCAGGCTCTCGAGTGCGAGCTCGTGCGCTTCGGCGGGGCGGAGCGCGAAAAGGAGCGGGCGAGCGAGGTCGTACGCGAGCATCGTCGAGACGTAGTATCGTCGAAGGTCGGGCCGAAGTCCGGTCCCCTTTCGCAACGTCTTGGAGGCATCATGAAGCACGTCACGCTCGTCTCGTTCGTCCTCGCCGCGTCCGCCGCCGCTTACGCCTGCAGCAGCGACAGCACCACCGCCACCCCGGCGGCCACCGCCGACTCCGGCACGAGCAGCGACGCGGGCACCGTCGCCGAAGGCGGCACCCCTACGGACAGCGGCAGCGTCACCGACACGGGGACGGTGGACACCGGCGTCGATGCGGGGCCGGTGCCGATCGCGTGCACCGAGGCCGAGCTCGACGCGCCCAGCGCCGACTTCCGCGGCACCGACGCCGGCGGCCAGGGCGCGGGCGGCGCCGACATCTCGTTCCCCAACGACGACGCGCCGGCGCAGTACGTGAACCGCTGCGTGAAGATCAAGGTCGGTCAGACCGTGACGTTCGCGGGCGCCTTCAACAAGCACCCGCTCCAATCCTTCGGTGGCGACAGCCCGAGCCCGATCCCTGCGCTCACCAACGTCACGCCGGACGCGGGCGCGCTCGAGGTGACCTTCACCACGGCCGGAGAGTTCGGCTTCCGGTGTCAGTTCCACCCGAACTTCATGCGCGGCGCGGTGAAGGTCGTCCCGTGAGCGGTCGCTGACGGCGCTTCAATTCGACGGAGCCGAGGTGCACTCGCCGCCGGGGCACGGCTGGCAGGTTCCAGCCGTGCACTCGGAGTTGACGCAGATGCGAGAGTCGTCACATGCCTCGCCGACGATCTGCTCGGAGATGCACTTCTGGTCGGGGTCGCACTGGAGCCCGTCCGCGCAGTCGAACTGGGCGCACGACTCCCCCAACTTCGCGGCCGCGCCGCACACCTCGCTGCAGCCGAGCCCCGCGCACTGACGTGCGTGCGTGCACGTCGCGCCGTCCGGGAGCGACCCCGGCTTCGAGTGGCACGCGTCGTGTCGCTTCCAGTCGGTGACGCGATCGCAGCTCGGCTCCTGCGTCACCGCCTGGGCACACGCAGTCCATCCACCCGAAGGATCGGGCTGTACGCCTTGGAGGGCGAGGTTCGCGCCGATGATGCTCGCGATCTTCGCGGCGCAGCCCGGGACATCCGCGACGGGTTCGCCTTGGACCCCGGCGCTCCACTCCGTCGGGCACTGCTGAAGGCGCGTACAGAAAGCGGTGGCGAAGGCACTCAGGCCGGTCGACGCGGAGCTGCCAGCCGGGGTGGGGCTCGCCGCAACGGGCGGGGCGGACGCTGCGCCCGCATCGCCGGATCCACTGGTGGTCGTTCCTTTGGGAGCGGGGTCGGTCGTCGACGTGCTCGACGAACAGCCCACGACCAGGGTGATCAACGCAAAGGCGAAACCGCTACGGGAAGTCATGCCCATGTTCGAGCACGGCGCATGCCACGCGGATTTGCGGTGAATCCGCCCCAAGGCGTCCAACGCCTCGGCGCTCAGGGATCACACATCGAGCAAGGCGCTGCTTGTGCGCTGCAACATGAGCAAATCCGCTTTCGCGCGGCGCGCCCTGCGCTATGGTCGCGCGCCCGCGGCCGGGGGAAGGCCCGCCGCCGCGTCGCAGAAGAAGGAGCACGCCCGTGATCATCGGTGTCCCCAAGGAGATCAAGACGCGCGAGTACCGCGTAGGCATGACCCCGGCTGGCGTCCGCAGCCTCACCCAGCGAGGTCACAAGGTCCTCGTGGAGAAGAGCGCGGGCGAGGGCAGCGGGATCAGCGACGCCGAGTACGTCGCCCAGGGCGCGACCATCGTTCCCACCGCGGCCGACGCGTGGGGCGCGGAGATGGTCGTCAAGGTCAAGGAGCCGCTCAAGACGGAGTACCAGTACTTCCGTGAGAACCTGACGCTCTACACGTATCTCCACCTCGCCGCCGAGCCGGAGCTCACGCGCGAGCTCGCGCGCACCAAGGTCAACGGCGTCGCGTACGAGACCATCGAGATGGAGGACGGATCGCTTCCGCTCCTCCGCCCGATGAGCGAAGTCGCCGGTCGCATGGCCGCGCAAGTCGGCGCGACCTGCCTCGAGAAGGAGCGCGGCGGTAAGGGCGTTCTCCTCGGTGGCGTCCCCGGCACGCGCCGCGGCCGCGTCGTCATCCTCGGCGGCGGCGTCGTCGGCAAGAACGCCGCGACCATCGCCATCGGCATGGGCGCGCAGGTCACCGTGCTCGACGTGCGCGGCGACGTGATGGTGCACCTCGAAGACGTCTTCGGCGGCGCCATCGAGACGCTCTACTCGAACCCGACCAACATCGAGGAGGCCGTCATGCGCGCCGACCTCGTCATCGGCGCCGTGCTCGTCATGGGCGCGAAGGCCCCGGTCCTCGTCAGCGAGGCGCTCGTCCGCAAGATGCAGCCGGGCTCGGTCATCGTCGACGTCGCCGTCGACCAGGGCGGCTGCATCGAGACCTGCCGTCCGACCAACCACGACCACCCGACCTACGAGGTCGGCGGCGTGGTTCACTACTGCGTACCCAACATGCCGGGCGCGGTCTCGATGACCAGCACGTGGGCGCTCACCAACACGACCATGGGCTACGCGATCAAGATCGCCGAGTCCGGGCTCGTCGCCGCGGCGCGCGCCGACAAGGCGCTCGAGAAGGGCATCAACACCTTCAAGGGCCACGTCACCTGCGAGCCGGTCGCTCAGGCGCACAAGATGGAGTACACGCCGGTCACCAAGCTCTGGTGATGACCGAGGCTTCGGCCGCCATGAACGCCGCGGACACCGCTCGATTGAGCGCGCTCGTTCGCGGCGTTCGTGTTGTGTCGCTCGACGCGGGCGGCACCATCATCTTCCTCGATCAGCCGCGGGTCGCGCGCTTCGTCCAAGCGCGCGGTCACGACGTCGACGTCGCGGCCATCGTCGCCGGTGAGAGCGAGGCCAAGCGTCGCCTCGAGCACGACCGGAGCGCGATGGTTTCGGTCCCGTTCGACGGCGACGACAAGCCGGGCGCGGCGGCGTGGGGCCGCATGGTCGCCACGTTCTTGCATATTGCAGGCATTCCGCTCGCTGGCCTCGGCGCCCTCATGGGCGATCTGTGGCGCGATCACGTGCGGTTCAATCTTTGGTCGTTGGTGCCGCCGGGCCTCGGTGCCGCGCTCGACGCCGTCCGCGCCCGCGGCGTGCGCGTCGTCGTGGTGAGCAACTCCGAGGGCATGCTCGATCCCTTGTTCACCGAGCTCGAGCTGCATCGGCACCTCGACCGACTCGTGGACAGCGGGGTCGTGGGCGTCGAGAAGCCCGACCCGCGCATCTTCGCGATCGCGCTCGAGGGCACGCCGCCGAGCGAGGCCCTCCACTTGGGCGACACGTTCACCACCGACGTCGTCGGCGCGCGAAACGCCGGCATGCGCCACGCCTTCATCGACGTGCACGACGCCTACGCCGGCATGCACGCGGACGTCCCGCGCGTGACCAGCGTGGTCGAGGTGTGCGAAGCGATCCTGCGCGAGCGTGGCTGACTATCGTTCGCGTGTGGAGGTCAGCGTCGGCCGTAGATGCAGGCGGGGACGGGGACGAGGCGAGCGCGGCTGTGGACGACCAGCGTGCCGAGGCGGGTCGAGATCGTCTGCCGACGCATGGCGGCGGTCGTCGCGCGCGCGGCCATCCAGATCGCGTGGGCCAAGAAGGCGCTCAGGATGACGCCGATGTCCTCGCCTTCGTAGAGCATCACCACGAGGCCAAGGCCCACGACGTAGATCCCGAGGAGCGCGAGGAGCGAGGCCTGGCGGCGGGACGCATCGAGCGCCTCCCACTCGGCCGCGTTCAGCGGGCGGGGCGTGAGCGCCGCCGCCTTGGGGCGGGGACGGCTCGCGGCCACAGACATCGGGATCATGAAGTGAGATGAAGCGCTCATGATGACTCCGTACAGCTGCCTACCTCGGGTTGCAGGAACCGTGCGCAGCACGACCGGGCGCCTCAAACCGTGATTTGTGCGCGTTTCCTGGGGTTTGTTGCGCCTCCCCTTGGTCCATCGCGATCCAGCGGTGTCCGTCTCTTGCCGTGATCGTCCGCCACTGGACGGCCGAGGGGTGGGGCACGAGACGCGTCCGAGAGGCCGATTTTGGCGCCCTTTCCTGTGGCCCCGTCGCCGTACGGGAATTGGGGAACAGGCGACAGGCAACCGGAAGCGGGCAACTGAGGAGGAGACCGCTCCGCTTCCATTCCCCGCTGCCCGTAGCCCGTTGCCTGTTCCGTGTTCTCTCCGCCTCTCCCTCAAACTCCCGATCCGGGATCGCGCGGCGCCGTAGTAGAACGCGCCATGCACACGATCGCGCTCCTCCCCGGCGACGGCATCGGCAAGGACGTTCTCCGCGAGGCGCGTCGCCTCCTCGAGCACTATCGGGAGCGGCGCGGGTTCGACCTCGAGCTCTGGGATCTCGATCTCGGCGCCGACCGCTACCTCGCCGATGGGACGACGTATCCGAAGGAGATCCGCGCGCGCATCGAGTCGAGCGTCTCGGCGGTGCTCCTCGGCGCGCTCGGCGATCCGCGCGTGCCGGGTCTCGAGCACGCGCGCGACATCCTCTTTGGCCTTCGCTTCGGCCTCGATCTCTACGCCAACGTCCGCCCCATGAAGGCGCTCGACGATCGCCTCGTTCCGCTCAAGAACCGCGCGGCCAAGGACGTCGACATCGTCGTCTTCCGCGAAAACACCGAAGGGATCTACGTGGGCATGGGCGGGCAATTCAAGCGCGGCACGCCCGACGAGATCGCCATCAACGAAGACGTGAACACCCGAAAGGGTGTCGAGCGCGTCATCCGCGCCGCGTTCGAGCACGCCAAGAAGACCGGTCGACGCACCGTGCACATGGCCGACAAGTCGAACGCGATGAAGCACGCGCACGAGCTCTGGTACCGCTGCTTCTTCGAGGTCGCGAAGGAGTTCCCCGGCATCGAAGCCAAGCACGTCTACGTCGACGCGCTCTGCCTCTACCTCGTTCAGGATCCTTCGCCGTTCGAAGTGGTCGTCACCTGCAACCTCTTCGGCGACATCGTGACCGACCTCGGCGCCGCGCTCCAAGGCGGCCTCGGCATGGCCGCGAGCGCCAACGTGCACCCGGTCCTCACCACCGGGCCGAGCGCCACCGACACCTCGGCGCGTCGGGTCGCGATGTTCGAGCCCGTCCACGGCTCCGCGCCGCCATTGGCGGGCAAGGACCTTGCCAATCCGATGGCCGCGTTCCTCACGGTGGGGATGATGCTCTCCCACCTCGGCTTCGAGGGCGAGGAGCGGCGCATCGAAGAGGCCGTCGCGACCGCGATTCGCCAGAAGAAATGCACGCGCGACGTGGGCGGCGAGCTCGGCACCAAGGCCGTCGCCGACTTTTTGTTGGAGGTCATCCAAGCCGGCGCCTAGCTCGCGTGTCAGAGGGGGACCGCGGATGGAGGCCTGTCCTCGCTCCACCGCAATTAGGCTTCCCTTTCAGAGACTTACGAGCCCCGACGCTTTTGTCGGGAACTTTCGGCGTCCCGTCGTTGTCTCGCCCTTTCGCGGCATGCAACGCTCGGTAAGAACGTTTGGCAGAGTCGTGCGTCTAACCTGGACGCGGCAGGGCGCAGAGCTCGGTCGCGGCGGAGAGGGCAAAAGCGGATGAGCGGCTGGGCGTGGAACGCGTGGGTGCTGGCGGCGGTGTTCGGGCTCTGGCTTTCGAGCGGCACCCAGCGTGAGCGGCCGCTCGTCGCTGAGCACGCCCAAGGCGTCGTCGCCGATCTCGAAGCCCGCGTCGTGGCGTCGCCTACGGATGAAGCCGCGCGTCGCGATCTCGCGCAGGCGTACCTCGACACGCGCGCGCCCGGCCTCGCCATCCACGCCATCGAAGCCGCGCCCGAAGCCGTGCGTCATCGCGCCAAGGTCGAGCACGTCTACGCGCGCGCCCTCGCCGAGCAGGGTCGCTCGGGCGACGCGCTCCGCGCCGAGCGTCGCGCGATCGCGGCGTGCGTCGACGAGGCGTCGGGCGAGAAATGCGAGACGTGGTTCCTCGCTTCCGCGACCCGTCGCGCCGACATCCTTCAAGAGCTCGTTCACTTCGGCGTCGAAGACGCCCAGGCTTATCCGGAGATCAGCGCAGTCGCCTACCACAACGCGACGAGGCAAGCGCGCCTCGCCGTCCAATGACGGCGTCCACGCGGCCGTTGCCGCTCGTCGCATTCGCCGGGCTCGCGCTCGCGGGCTCGGGATGCATGCGCGCGTCGTCGTCGCGCCCGCCCGTTCGTCCCGCGGCGCACGAGGAAGCGCTGCTCGGTGAGTCCGGTCGCGCGCTCCGCGTGCCGTTCGCGCTCGCCACGCCCGAAGACGCGATCGTGCGCGTCGTCACGCCCAAGGCGTCTTGCTCGGGGACGTTGGTCGACGAAGACCTCGTCCTCACCGCGCATCACTGCATCGTTCAACGAGGCGAGTCCGGAGAGCTGTCGCCCACGGCGCTCCCGGCGAGCGACTTGGCGATCGAGCTGGGCGGCGACGATCTCGCGTGGGGCCGCGTGGCGGTGAAGGCCGTCGTCGCGCCCCCGTGCGGCCACGCCGGAGGCGCCGGCGACGTCGCGGTGCTCGTGCTCGAGCGGAAGCTGGTCGGCGTAGCCATGATGACGCCGCGGCTCGACGCGCCGCCGAATCGCGAGCCCACGAACGGCGATCCGTCGCTAGCGAACGCCGCGCCGCAGTCGGCGCGCGCCGTCACCGTGGTCGATCCCGTGGGCTTCGGCCGCTGCGCGATGTCGACCGGTGGCGTGCATCGTCGGCAGCGGCTCGGAGGCCCCATCGACGCGGTCGACAAGGGCGTCTTCCGCTTGCGCGCCTCCATTTGTCCGGGCGACTCGGGCGGTCCGGTGCTCGTGCGCGGCACGAGCGAGGTCGTCGGTGTGGTGAGCATGAGCGCGATGGACGCGGACGAGCGCACGCCGGGCGTGTCGATCGCCGCTCGCCTCGACGCCGTGCGCGGCGTGTTTGCCGAAGCGCGGGCCATCGCCGACGGAGCATCACCGGCCGAGCTCCCGCCGCTCACGTGCCCGCGCTGATCGCGGCACGACGCCGAGCGCTGCTCAGCGCTCGATGACTCCGTGATCGAAGAGTAAGCAGAGGCTGCGGGCGAGGGCGTCGCGCGGCGGGCCGATGTCGAGGAGCGCGTCGACGGTGGTCACGCCGTCGACGAAGCCGAGGACGAACGCGCTCGTCGGATCGAGCGGGAGCTTGCGGACGTCGACGCCAGGCCGCCTTCGGGGGGCGGTCGCGCGATCCCCGAAGCGATCGACGAGGTCGGACTCGAGGAAGCGGACCTCGTGCACGCCGGAGGCATCGAGCTCGGACGACTCGTCGGCGGCGGTAGGCCGGAGCGGAGACGGATCATGCGCGGCAGGGGAAGACGCAGGATCTCGTGCGGGGAGGTGAGGGGATGGCGCGGGGGAGGCCGCGCGTGGGGACGACGGTTTCATCGCAACGACTCCAAGCTAGGGAAAGCGATACGAGCGATCGAAGAAGGAAGCCGAAGAAGCGCGTGTGCGCGAACCGGAGAAGAGAAGAAGAGGAGAGGCGCAAGCAAAGCCACGGAAGCGAAGCAACAAGGAGCGCTAGAGCGCCCGGCGAAGAGGCGAAGTGGCGAAGCGAAGGCGAAGTGGCGAAGCGAAGTCGGAGTGGCGAAGCGAAGTCGGAGTGGCGAGGCAGAGATTCGAAGCGATCCGGAACGTTGAAGGTGATTGCACCGACGGTGCCAACCCTGGACGCTCCGGTGTCCAGGGAAGCGCGTCCGCTAAGGGTGAATCATTTTGATGATTTGGGAACGGGATGAGCGGCTTATGCCGACGGCGGCCTCGCCCGCGGACTTCTCAAATCGAGTTCTCGATCGCGCTTCGAGCACGGTCCGGGGCCCCACGTGCCCGGGGAGAGCATGGGGCGCAGACCTCAGCGTGGGAGCACCCCGATCACGTCGCGCAGCACGATGACGACCACGCCCATCAATCCCTCGCCGGCGATGACGCCGCTCGCGCCGCTGAACGTCCACCGCTTGGCGAGCTCGGGCCGGAGGCGAGCGAACCCCCAGGCGACGAGCGCTCCGATGAACACGGCGATGCTGTCGTTCGCGTCGATCACGAACGCGATGCCGAGGCCCGTCGCGCTCGGCACCCAATGCCGCCACCGACTCGGGAGCGTCTCGTCGAGCACCGCCAGCACCGCGCCGGCGATGGCACCGACGATGATGCCTTCGAGCGCGAAGAGCGGCAGGTTCGACGGCCCGTCCTTGAGGAGCTTGGCCACGCTCGCCCATGCGACGGCTGCGGGCGCGGCCAGATCCGCGCCGAGCCGCTCGGGCCGCGCCAAGAGGAGGTACGCCGGCACGCAGGCGAGCGCGCCCACGAGCACGCCGAGGACCTGTGCGAAGAGCTGCTTCCGCGGCGCGGCACCGAGCAGGTAGCCGGTCTTCACCTCGGTCAGCAAGTCCGCGGAGTGGGCGGCGGCGCCGGCCGTCACCGTCGCGGTCATGAGGTTCGCAGTCGCGTTTCCGGGCATGAGCACGCCGAACGTGAGCTGCGTGATCTTCCCCATCGCGCTGATGGGCGTGATGTTCGTCTCGCCCGTGGCGCGGGCGGCCACGATCGAGAGCACGAACGCGAGCGCGACCGACACCAAGCCTTCGAAGATCGGCACGTCGAACCATGCGCGCTGCATGACGATCGACAGCGCGCCGGTGACGACGAGCCCGGCCACGAACCACGACGTCGGCACCTCCACTGCCGCGAGCGGATCGCTCGGGCCGCCGCTCTTGCCGCGCGAGCCGATCGAGCGAACCAAGCGCCCGACGCCGCCGAGCGCGCGGCCAATGGTCCGAAAGCGGAACGCGAACGCGACGACGCTCGCGCTCACCATGAGCGACGTTCCCGGCCACACGCTCCATTTGGCGCGAATCTCGCGAAATACGGCGTCGGCGGAGCGCACGGGGAGCGCGTGCGCAGCCTCGGCCGCGCGCTGGAACGCGGTCCACGCGGCGGGATCGTGCGCGGCGTCCGCGCTCGCGATGCGGATGACGCCGTGCTCGACGAGCCACGGCCCGAGCGCGGCGTAATTGAAGAGCGCGCCGATGAAGAGGCTCGTCGCGACCTTGATGCCGACGATGACGCCCGCTGCATAAAGGAGGAGGCTCGTGTTGAGGCGGAACGACCAGGCCGAGAGCGGCAATCCAGCCCAGGTGCCGGGCAGGGCGATCGCGTCGGGGATGAGGCGCAAGAAGCCGAGCTTGCAGTCGACCACGAACTTGAGCGCGGCCGCGAGGACGCCGCCCGAGACGAGCGCCCGCGCCTTGTCCATCGCATCCTTGCCCGACGCGTGCATCGTACGGATGGTCTCGGCGCACACGAGGCCGGTGGGGAAGCGGAGCTGCTCGGCGTTGATCATGCTTCGCTTGACCGGGATCGCGATCACGACGCCGAGGCACGAGATGAAGAAGAGCCACGCGATGAGCATGGGGCTCGTGAGCGTGGGGAGCGTGATCGTTCCGTCGCGCGTCAGCATCGTGAGCGCGGGGATCGAGCTCACGAGGCCGGCGCTCGCCATGTACGCCGCGGCCGAGGCCACCGTCTGCGACGTGTTGGTCTCGAGCGGGGAGAGGGCGCGCATGCCCGGCGCGATCTTCCCGAAGACGCTGAAGACCGCGAAGGTGAGGACGCTCGACGTGATGCTCATGCCGAACACCCAGCCGACCTTGAGACCGATGTAGAGGTCGCTCAGGCTGAGCACGGCGCCGAAGAGCGCGCCGGTCGCGGCCGCGCGCAGCGTGAGCTGCGGGACGCGCGGGTCGTAGACCTTCTCGAGCCACTCGCGATCCCGTGCGGCGATCGCCTCGGGGTCCCGGAGCGGCCGCGTGTCGAGCGGGAAGTCGAGCGGTCCCGTCGCTTGTGCTTCGCCGTGCTCCCCCCCGCCGCTCATCGCGCGCACGATGGCACGAGATGCGTCCGCGGCGGAATGCGATCCCTCCGAGCGGGCGTTTCGGTCCCACCGGAAAGCGGGCGGCCCCCTCGCTCACGCGCCGCGCGTGGGCGCGAATCGGGGCGTCAGTCCCGGCGATCGCGGCTATAGTCTCCTCGACAAACCATGTGCGGAATCGTTGCGTACGTCGGGCCCAAAGAGTGTGCCTCCATCCTCGTCGACGGGCTGCGTAAGCTCGAATATCGCGGCTACGACTCGGCCGGCCTCGCCGTCCACACGGGGCGCGGCGTCGAGATCGTCCGCGCCGTCGGCAAGCTCGCGAACCTGGACGCGGCGCTCAAGAAGTCGCCGCTCGTCGGCTCGAGCGGCGTGGGCCACACGCGCTGGGCGACCCATGGTCGGCCGAGCGAGGCCAACGCGCACCCGCACGTCGCCGGCAAGGTCGCCGTCGTGCACAACGGCATCATCGAGAACCACGTGGCGCTCCGCCGCGCCCTCGAGCAAAAGGGCGTGCGCTTCGCGAGCGAGACCGACACCGAGATCGTCGCCCACCTCGTCGACGACGCGTTCCGGGGTGGCGCTGCGTCGCTCGAGGACGCCGTGCGCCGCGCGCTCTCGCAGGTCCATGGCGCGTACGCGATCGCGGTCGTGCACGGCGACCGCCCGCACGAGATCGTGGTGGCCAAGGACGCCTCGCCGCTGGTCCTCGGCATCGGCGACGGTGAAATGCTCGCCGCGAGCGACATCCCGGCGCTCCTCGCGCACACGCGCGACGTGATCTTCCTCGAGGACGGCGAGATCGCGGTTCTCTCCGCCGAAGGCGCGAAGATCACCAAGCTCGACGGCACGCCCGTGACGCGCGCCAAGAAGCGCATCGACTGGTCGCCCTCGCAGGCCGAGAAGGGTGGCTACAAGCACTTCATGCTCAAGGAAATCTTCGAGCAGTCACGCGCCATCGAAGACACGCTCCGCGGCCGCATCGATCCGCGCTCGCACGGCGACGTGCTCGGCGAAGACCTCGGGCTGTCGCCGGAGCTCGCCGGCAAGATTCAGCGCGTCTACTTCGTGGCCTGCGGCACGAGCGCGCACGCCGCCATGGCCGGTCGCTATTGGATCGAGCAGCTCGCCAAGCTCCCGGCGACGGTCGAGATCGGCAGCGAGGTTCGCTACCGCGATCCGGTCTTCCTCCCCACCGACCTCGTGGTGGCGGTGAGCCAGAGCGGCGAGACGGCCGACACCCTGGCCGCCGTGAAGACCGCCAAGGCGGCCGGCGCGCACGTCCTCGCGGTGGCCAACGTGCTCGACAGCGCGATCCCGCGTACGGCGGACGGTGCACTCTACACGCATGCCGGCCCCGAGATCGGCGTCGCCTCCACCAAGTGCTTCACGACCCAGCTCGCGGCGCTCCTTCTTCTCGCGGTCTACCTCGGCCGTCGCCGCGGCGTGCTTTCGCCGGAGGCCGGTCGATCGATCTTGGACGAGCTCCTCAAGGCCCCCGCTTATGTGCGCGAGGTGCTCGAGCAGGCCGAGAACGTGAAGCGCATCGCCAAGAAGTACCACCGCGCGCACGACATGCTGTTCTTGGGCCGTGGCACGGGCTTCCCGGTCGCGCTCGAGGGTGCCCTCAAGCTGAAAGAGATCTCGTACATCCACGCCGAGGGCTACGCCGCCGGCGAGATGAAGCACGGCCCGATCGCCCTCATCGACGAGGAGATGCCGGTCGTCGTGGTCGTGCCCAAGGACGCGCACTACGAAAAGACGCTCTCGAATCTTCAAGAGGTGAAGGCGCGCGAGGGCCGCGTCATCGCCGTCGTGACTCGCGGCGACGCGGACGTCCTGCGATTGGTCGACGACGGCGCGCCGCACTCGCAGCCGGGCGGGCGCTCGCCGTCGCAGCTCGCCATGACCATCCCCGACGTAATCGAGGTGCCGCCGTGCGGTCCCGAGGTCCTGCCCATCCTCACCGTCGTTCCGTTGCAGCTCCTCGCGTACTACGTCGCGGATCTGAAGGGCACTGACGTCGATCAGCCGCGCAACCTCGCCAAGACCGTCACCGTCGAGTGACCGAACGCGCGGCGCGCGCCGCGTGTGCTCCGACAAAAGCCGAAGGGCCCGTGACCGAGTCACGAGCCCTTCGTCGTGTTGTGCGCTGGAGCGCGCGCGGGCGTCAGCCGTCGGCGGGCGCGTCGCTCGCGGCGTCGCTCGCGGCGTCGCCCGCGTCGGTCGTGCTCGCGTCGTCGGCCGCGTCGGTCGTGGCGGCGTCGCTCGCGTCGGTCGACGCGTCGGTTCCGCCGTCGCCGCCGAGACCGCCGCAGAACAGCTCGGCGTAGATCGAGACGCGCTCGCCGAAGTCTTGCGTGTCGGGGTTGCAGACCGAGGCCGGGCCGCCGTCGGCGACCGCGGTGTCGGTGCAGGCTGCTTCGTCGCTGTACGACTTGCAGCCTTCGGCCGCCGCCTTCTCCTGGCACGCGAGGAACGCGTTGAACGCTGCGCCCGTGTCATCCGAGGGAACGGGGCAGTTCTCGACGCAGGCTTCGTCTTGGCAAAGCTGGGCGGCCTGGACCTTGGCGCCGCAGCCGTTGGCCGTGGTGTCGCCGGTGGTGACCGCGATGCAGCCAGCGTAGTTCACCTGGACCGACGTGCCGTTGGACACGACGGCGCCGAGCGTCTTGCCCGAGGTGGGCGTGTACGCGCAGCCGAGGCATGCCTTGTTGGCCGCCGCCTTGAAGAAGTTGGTGCACGCCGTGTCGTCGCGGCCGGGGTGCGACCACACGCAGTCGGCGAGGAGCGCGATCTGCTCGGGGGTACACACCTTCTGGTGGATGCCCGAGGGCGCCTTCCACGTGGCCTTGAAGCCGGAGACGTCGCCGGGCGCGCAGGTGCTGCCGCCGTCGTCGTTGCCGGAATCGACCGGGACGGGCTTGCCGGAATCTTTGCCGACCGAAGCCTCCTCGGCTCCACCGTCGCCGGTGGTGGGCGTGGTCTCGTCGTTGCTGCTGCAACCACCCATCGCACCCAGCACAAGGAGCGCAACCGAACTCAAGCCAAGAGCGAATCGAACCACAGGGGCCTCCTCCCTTTCGAATGGTCTCCGTTAGACGGAGCGACCACAGGAGTCTTCTAGTCGGTGGAGGGCCTCAAATAAAGGGTGATCCTCGTGTCATATCTCCCCGCCGCGCACACCGTTCTTTGCGCGGTGGCCGGGCGCGAAAGGGGAGCGATCGCGGGCTCTTCCGTGCCTTACCCGCGGCGAGGCGCGGGCTCACACGGCTCGGTCACAAGAGGCGACCCAGGCGTTCGAGGGCGCCGGAGAGCTCGCGCAGGGTCGCGTCCTGGGCGCGGCCCGTCTCCTCGAACTTGGTGCTGGTCGAGAGGACCTGCTCGATGCCCCGGGCCTGATTGCGCTGGCTCGCGTTGAGCTGCGTGACGATCGCGCTGATGGCCTCGATGGCGCCGGTGATCTGCCTGCCGCCGCGCGTTTGCTCTTGCGAGCTCCGCTCGACGTGCTGGGTGATGAGCCGCATCTTCTCGGCGCTCTTCATGATGAGCTCCGAGCCGCGCGCCTGCTCGGCGGTGGCCGCGGCGATCTGCTGGACGGTCTCGGCGATGCGGCCGATGGCGTCGGTGACTTGCTTCGAGCCCTTGGCTTGCTCGACGGTGGCGCGGGCGATGGCGCGCACCATGTTGGTCGACTTCTGGCTGCTCTCGAGGATCTTCTTCAAAGCGCGCTCGGCTTCGTTCGAAACCTCGACGCCGCGATCGACGTTGTGCGCGCCGCGCTCGACGGCGGCGATGGCGTTCTTGGACTCGGACTGAACGGTCTTGATGAGATCGGTGATCTCGCGCGTGCTCGCGCCGGCGCGCTCGGCCAGGTCTTTGATCTCGTCGGCGACGACGGCGAAGCCTTTGCCTTGCTCGCCGGCCTGGGCGGCGATGATGGCGGCGTTCAGGGCGAGGAGGTTCGTCTGCTCGGCGACGTCGTCGATGACGTTGACGATCTGACCGATGGCTTCGATCCGTGAGCCGAGGCTCTGGATGACGCTCACGGCCTCCTGCGAGCTCTCCTTGATGCGGTAGATCTCGCTGATCGTCTTCAAGATGGCTTCGGCGCCTTTTTCTGCGTCGAGGGCCACTTCTTCCGAGAGGCGGGCGGTCTCGTTGGCGTTCGACTGAACCTGGTCGATCGAGACGTCCATTTGGTTCATGGACGAGCTCGTCTCTTCGGCGGTGAGCGAGAGCGCGTCGACGTTCTTGGCGACCTCTTTGATCGAGTACGCCATCTCCTCGATCGAGCTCACCGTCTCGCGCACGCTGCCCGCGAGCTCGCCGACGTTCTCGGCGACCTCCTCGTTGGTCGCGGTCATCTGCAAGATCGACGAGCTCGACTCCTCGGCGCTCGTCGTGAGGGCGTCGACCTGCTGCGTCACCCCCTGAATGCCGCCGGCCATGCTGCGAATGAGCGAGCCGGTCTCGTCCCACAGCGCGAGCTGGGTCGTGGTCGACGCCTTGAGGCGCTCGATGGCTTCTTCGAGGAGCTTCTCGGCTTCGGAGATGGCTTTGTCGCGCGCCGTGATCTCCTGCCGCACGCGCTTGTGCGAGTCGAGGAGGCCGGTCAGCTCCTCGCCCACCTTGACGAGCTCGGGCGATGCGCCGGCCGGGGCGCGCGGCGCGTCGCCGGCCGCGGCCTTTCGCACCATGTCGACGACCGCCTCGAGGCTTCCGCCGCCGCCGCTTCCCGGCATGAAGAGGAGGAGCGCGGCGCCGGCCAGGCCGATGCCCATCACCGCCGTCGAAGCGTCGACCACTTTGAGCGCGCTCGTGCCAAACGCGAGGACGAGCAGCGCGATCGCGGCGCCGACTTGCTTGGAGGAGACCGTCATTGGCGTACGGCGCGAGGGTACGCGCGGCCGCTCCCCTCCTCAAGGTCGACGCCGCCCTTGCTTCGCGGTCGGCTCGCCGGCGGCTCGGGGACCGCCGCGCCTTCGAGCGCGGTGAGGCGCCCGGTCGTCGTGGCGATGGCGACGTCGCTCGCGTCGAGGCCGACGTAACGACGACCGAGTCGCGAGGCGACGGCGAGCGTCGTGCCGCTCCCGGCGTAGGGATCGAGGACGACGTCGCCGGGCGCGCTGAGCGCGCTCACCAAGCGCTCGAGGAGCGCTTCCGGCTTTTGCGACGGGTAGCCGGTTCGCTCGCGGGCCACGGGCGCGATGACGCCGATGTCCCAGACGTCTCCCATCGGCACGCCCTGCGAGGCTTCTTCGGTGGTCGACGAGCGGAGGCGCCGGCCCTTGTCACCGACGACGGCGCGCTGCTTCTTCGTGCCCCACGTCGCGAGGGTCGAAGGCGCGAGCGGCTCGTAGAGCGGCGTCCACCGCGGCGTCACGTCCGGATCTTTGCGGTAGCGCAGGAGCACGTCGTGAACGCGCTGGAAATTGGGCGTTTTGGAGGGCCAGCGCCGATAGCGCCAGACGATCTCGCTCGCGAAGCACTCGTCGCCGAAGATCTCGTCGCAGAGCACTTTGACGTAGTGGCTCGTCTTGGGATCGACGTGCACGACCACCGAGCCGTGCGGCGCGAGGAGATCGCGAATGTGGACGAGCCGCGTTCCGAGGGACTCGAGGTACGCGGCGCGGTCCTCCCAGCGATCGTCGAACGCCACCGAGAGCTCGCGCTCGATGCCGCCTTCGGAGCGGGCGCGCTTCACGGCCTTGTGCACGCGGCCGGTCAAAAAGGGCGGGTCCATGTACGCGAGCGTGACGGACTCGCGCATCGTCGCGCGGAGGTCGCCGAGGAGCGCGGCGTTGTCGCCTTTGAGGACGACGCCGCGTGACGAGCCATGCGCGACGTGCGGGACGACATGACCCGGAAGCACGAGGCCGGCCCGGGTCTCGTGCGTCGGTGCTCCGCTTCGCGCCCCTGCGTGATGGGGCGCGAGCGCGCGCTCCTTGCCACCCCACGAAAGCCGTACGACCCGCTCGCGCTCTTTCACCACGCGGACATTGTAGTTGAATGTCCTACATGGGAGCCAAGTTCGGAGCGGGCTCGGCCGCTACTGCTTCTGGAAGACGACCACGCCGCGGTGCTGTTTGGCCAAACCGGCCGCGCCGAACGTATAGGCGAGGATGGCCCGCTCCGCGTTCCCGCCGCTGAAGACGACATAGCCGAGTGCGCTGCATGGGGTGGTGCACACTCCGCCATCGCCCTGAGCGGTCACCCCTGGCGTGTAGAACGTGAAGCCCGCGTCGCCGAGGTTGTAGCCAGCACCGGCATCGTTCGGCGAGCCCGTTCCGCCGCCGCCCACCACCGTGAACGAGCCGTCGGGGAGGTCGACGGTGAGCGAGTAACCGATGCTCGCGTTGGCCGTGCCGTTGAAGAGGGCGGTCAACGACGCGGCGGTCACGGTGCCGGCGGCTTCGCTTCCGTCTTGGATTTGCGGCTTCGTCGCTGCGAGGAGCGTGTAGCTCGCCGAGCCGCTCGCGGGCGGCGGGGTCGCGATGCGCGCGAGCCCGTAGTGGAAGGCCTCGTTCGCCGAGAGGGTCTTCACGCCGCCGTCGTCCCAGAACGGTCCGCCCACCGTGCCGTCGGTCCACCGTCCCGCATTCACGAAGCCGTCGGCGAAGACGTCGTCGGTCTTGGCCGTGATGACGTAGGGCGCTTCTTTCGTCGGGTTGTTGATGAAGACGTAGCCAGCCATGCCGCCGTCGGCCGTGAGGCCCGCGGTGACGTTGCGGATGTCGATGCCGTTGAACGAGCCCGAATAGGCGAGGCCGTACGGTCCGCCGTCGACGACCGGACCGCTGTCGATCGCCGAGCCATCGGTCGTCGCGCCGTCGTCGATGGCGCCGTCGGTCGCGCTCGCGTCGGTGCTTGCCGCGTCCGTGCCTCCGCCGTCAGTCGCGCTCCCGTCACTGCTCGAGGCGTCGTTGCCCGTCGTCGCGTCGCTGCCGGTGGTCGCGTCGCTTCCAGTCGCAGCGTCGCCCCCCGCGGGCGCCTTTTCGGAGTCGTCGCCGTCGCAGCCGGAGGCAAGGCCGAGCCCGAGGCTCACGGACGCGAGCGTGGACGCGAGGAGGATCGCAGACGGAGTCTTCGAAGAAGAGAGGAGGGGAAGTTTCGCCATCGGCGCAGATTATCGAAAGGCGCTCCTTTGGGGATCCTCGTCGGCCGCTCCCCTGTTCGGGGGGCTTCGGGTAAGGTCCTCTTCGATGTCGTTCGAGCACCGCAGCACGCGATCGATCTGGCTGAAGGCCGGCGTGTCGGCGGCGCTCGGCCTCGCGGTCGCGTGCTCACGTCCCGCGCCCGATGCGACGCCCGAAGGCGCGGTCCGACTTTGGCTCGAGCGCATGGAGGAGTCGGCCGACGATCGCCGGGCGGCGAGCGAGGCCTTCGCGCTCCTCGGCCCGAAAGCGCGGGCCAACCTCGAGGAGCGCGCCGCGCGCGCGCGTCGTGTGCACGGCCGCCAGGTCGAGGCGTACGAGATGGTGGCCGAGGGCCGTTTCGGGCTGCGATTCCGCCCGCTGACGATGAGCTCGACGCGAAACGGCGACGACGCGATGGTCGAGGTCGTCGGCGGCGCGCCCCAAGAGCGAGCGACCCTCCGCTGTCGCTTCGACGGGACCGGATGGCGCGTCGAGCCGAGCTTCCCGGACCTGACCCCCCTCGCGCACCGCGAAGACGGCGGGACCTGACGGACTCCGCCGCCGACGGCGTCGAGGCGCCGGTCGACCCCTGGCGAGCCGCTTCGAGGCGACTTACGCTGGGTCGCGAAGGCCGCTACTCGGGCCCCTCGACCCATGGCAGCAGAAGACCTCTATTCGGTGCTCGGCGTCCCCAAGGCCTCCGACGCCGAGGCGATCAAAAAGGCTTACCGCAAGCTCGCGCAGAAGCTTCACCCGGACAAAAACCCGGGCGACAAGCAGGCGGAGACGCGCTTCAAGGCCGTCAATCACGCCTACGACGTCCTCTCCGACCCCAAGAAGCGAAAGCTCTACGACGAGTTCGGCGAAGACGGCTTGCGCGAGGGGTTCAACCCCGAGCAAGCGCGCGCGTATCGCAACTGGTCGTCGCGCGGTGGCGGCATGCCGGGCGGTGGCTTCGGGGGAGCGGGCGGCACCGTGAACCTCGAGGACCTCTTCGGTGGCGGACAAAACGGATCGGTCGGCGACATGTTCGGCGATCTGTTCGGTCGCGGTCGGCGGCGCGGTCCGGTCAAAGGGAGCGATCTCGAGAGCGAGCTCAAGATCGACTTCGCGTCGTCGCTCCACGGAACGACGGTGGAGCTGCGCCCGCGCGGCGGAGGTGGCGCGCCGGTCACCGTGCGCATCCCAGCCGGCGCCGACGAAGGCGACCGCGTGCGCATTCCCGGGCAGGGCGCGCCTTCTCCCAACGGCGGTCCGCCCGGCGATCTCCTCCTCGTGGTGCACGTCGAGAAGCACCCGTACTTCCGTCGTGAAGGACTCGATCTCCACCTCGAGCTTCCGATCACCCTGGCCGAAGCGTGGAACGGCGCCAAAATCACGGTGCCGACTCCCGACGGACCGGTGAAGCTCTCCGTTCCGGCTGGCGCGCAGAGCGGCACAACGGTTCGGCTCCGCGGAAAGGGCGTGACCCGCAAGTCCAAAGAGCCGGGGGACCTCTACGTCCGCTTCCTCGTGCAGCTCCCCAAGACGCGCACGCCCGAGATCGACGCGCTCGTCGCCAAGCTCGCGGCGCTCGACGCCGAAGATCCGCGCGCATCGATTCATCTCTGAAGCGCGCGGGGCCCGAGGTAACTTGAGAGGTCTCATGTCGCCGCGTGCACGGTCGTCCGCGCTCCTCGCCCCGCCGATGCTCTGGGTCGTGTCGATGGCGGCGGTCGGTTGCGGAGGCGCGCCGCCGCCGCCCGCAGAAGGCGCCCAGAGCGTCGGCAAAGGCGGCGGAGGAGAAGACGGACCGCGCGGGCCGCAGAAGGTGAAGAGCGTCGCGACCGGCGACTTTCACACGTGCGTCGTCGTGGTCGGGGGAACCGTGATGTGCTTCGGCCGCGATCGCGACGGCGAGCTCGGCGATGGCGGCGCCGCGGGCAATCGATCGCGGCCGCTCTCGGTTCCGAACCTCCGCGACGTCGAAGAGGTCGCGGCGGGCAGCGGATTTTCGTGCGCGCGCCTCAAGGACGGGACCGTGCGCTGCTGGGGGAGCGGCGCGATTCTGGGCGACGATCGCGTGGTCGAGAAGTCGCGGCCGACGCAAGTGGCCGGCCTCGAAGGCATCGTCGAGCTCCGCGCGGGCGGCCTCGTCGCGTGCGCGCGCAGCAAGACGGGGGCGGTGAAGTGCTGGGGCGCCGAGGCCGTGAAGAGCGGAGCGCCCACCGCCGGCGCCGAAGAGATCGCGGCGTCCGGTGCGCATGCGTGCGCGCGCACGCTCGAGGGCAAGGTCACCTGCTTTGGCGAGGGACTCGCGGCGGCCAAGAACGGAAAGCCGATCACGCTCGACGTGGCCAAGGCCACCGCGCTCTCGACCGGTGACTCGTTCGCGTGCGTCGTGGTCGACGCGCAAGTGCGCTGCTTCGGGCGCAACGATCAGGGGGAGCTGGGGACCTCGCCCGACAAGGAGTCGCGGAACAAGCCGACGCCGGTGAAGAACGCGACGGGCATCGAGAAGATCGTGTCGGCCGAGTCGCGCACCTGCGCGCTCGCGCTCGACAAGACCGTGCGCTGCTGGGGCTCGAACCACGAAGGCGAGCTCGGGCGCGGCACCAAGTCCGTGAGCGAGCCGATCGGGCCCGTCAACGGGCTCAAGAACGTCGTCGAGATCGCCGTCGGCGCGGGCCACGCCTGCGCGCGCACGGCGGACGGTGACGTCTTCTGCTGGGGCGGCAACCGCCAAGGGCAGCTCGGCGACGGCACGAACGAGAGCCGAACGTCGCCGGTTCGCGTCGTCTTCTGACGCTCCCGCTCGACGCTCAGCGACGGCCGCTGCCGCCGGTGATCACGTTCGGCCAGTCGTCCGGGTTCGGCGGCGGCGTGGGCTTCTTGGGCGGCTTCTTGGGCGGCGTCTTCGGCTTGGGCGGTGCCTTGGCGCTGCTCGCCGCGGCGCTCGGCGCGGCGCTTGGAGGCGGCGCCGGCGTCGTGCTCGGAGCGGGGTGCGGCTCGGCGTGCCACTCGTGCGGAAGCGTCGGCTTCCACGCCGTCGTCGTGTGACACGTCTGGCACGTGGTCGGAAAACGTCCGGCGTGGTTCGGTGCCTTGTCGTAGTCCTTCTGGTGGCAGCGCACGCACTCGGTCGGCGTGTCGCGATAGTGGGCCGGCTCGCCCTCGTGGCACGAGAAGCACTTCGCCTTCTCGTGGGCGCCGTCGAGCGGCCACGGGTGGTCGACGTGCGTCGGGTGCCATCGGGTTTGGGCGTGGCACACCGCGCACGTGGTCGGACGCTCGCTTTGGTGGTGTCGAGCGCCCTTGTACTCGGCGGCGTGGCACTCGATGCAGTTGAGCTCGGTGTGGGCGCGCACGCCGGCATCGCCCGCGTCGGTGACGCTCGCACGAGCGTCGTCGGGGCGCGGCGCGCACGACGCGAGACCGAAGAGCGCGGCGGCGAGCGTGTAGATTGCACGCATCAGAACCGCTCCTCGTGGAAGGGCATTCCGAGCTTCTCGCACACGGCCTCGAGCTTTCGCGCCAAGCCGGGCGGGCCGCAGAAGAACACGTCCACGCGATTCGGCGCGTGTCGCGACGCGATCGCACCGAGGAGCCTCGGCCAGTCCGGTGGACCCACGTGGGTGAAGTGCCGGAGGCCGGTGATCATGTCGCTGCGGCCCTCGTCACGCATCATCTGACGCGCGAGCTCGACGCCGAGCGCGACCGCGCCCGCGCGCGCGCCGGTCATGCAGAGGTGCACGTCGAGGAGGCCCTTTTGGTCGCGCTTCTCCAGGTCGCGGAGGAGCTCTCCGAACCACTCGAACGAGTACTGATCGCGATTGAGCCAGAAGAAGTGCGCGCGCTCGAGCTTGCTCGGCCTGGGGCTCGTCTCGCCGCTGCGGAGCACGATGCTCTCCAGAACGCTCGCGAACGGCGTCACGCCGATCCCGGCGCCGATGAGAACGGCGAAGCGTGACTCGAAGATGGCCGCGCTCGGCGAGCCGTACGGACCGTCCACGTAGACGTTCGGCGGCCCCTCACCGGACTCGACCTTGCGTCGCAAGGCCGACGTCCAGTTGCCGAGCGATCGGACGTGGAACGTGAGCGCGTCGGCCTCGGGCGCGCTGCTGATCGTGAACGGGTGCCACTCGCTCTTCGCGACGGACGGGACGCGCAAGAAGGCATAGTCGCCGGCGGAGAACGAGAACGACGTGGGCTTCTCCACCACGAGTCGGGTGACGCCGGAGCGGAGCGCGTCGCTGGACACGACCGGGCAGGCCGGCGCACGACGGAGGCCACGGAGCGCGCGCTCGATCGCGAAACCTGCGAGCGGGAGCGCGGCCCACGCGCCGAACGGAGGCGCATGGACGATCGCGAGCGCGAACCACGCGACGTAGAGTGCGTGCGTTCGCGCGAAGAGCTCGAAGTGACGCGTCCGCCGCACGAACGAGAGCGCAAAGAGCCACATCACCGAGAAGACGCCGAGGAGCGCCGCTCCGGACGCGCCGCGCAGCGTGGTCACGAAGTGGAAGAACGGGAGATGCGCATGCCCGCGCGCGTAGGCGATGGCGAACGCTCCGGTGTGGGCCCACGCGAGCGCGAACATTCCGTGGCCGACCCAGCGATGGAAGTCGATCGCGTCGTCGACCGGGACGACGCGTCCGAGGGCCGTCGCGCGCACCTTGGTGGCGAGGCGACGCATCATGGGTACGAGAACGAGCGCCCCGTCGACGTCGAGCGCGCGGCCGAGCGCGCGCGCGATCGCCATCAGCGGGTCGCCCCCGTCTGCCCGCGCGCGGACGAACGCCACCGTGAAGGCGGCCACGTTCACGAGGACGAGGAGCGCGACGAAGATCGCGGTCTTCTTGTCGGCGAGCGAGGCGGTCACGGGCACGGCGTCGGCCGCGCCGCGCGCGTCGTCGTCGATCCACGCGAGGAGCTCTTCGTTCGGGGCGATCCACACCGCCTCGCTGCGGATCATCTTCTGGAGGAGCTCGGGCCGCTTCTCGATCGCGACCGCGAACTCTTCGAACGAGAGCTTCCCGTCGCGGTTCGTGTCCGCCTTCTGGAGGAGCAGGCGCGCCAGTGCGTCGGCGGGCTGCGTCGGGCGTTCGACGATGTCGCTCTCGGCGAGGCTGACCGCGATCATTCGCTTGAGCTCGCCGAGGTCGAGCGAGCCGTCGCCGTCTTCGTCGTGGAGTTGGAAGGCGAACAGCAATCGGTCACGATCGCTGCCCGCGAACAGTCGGCGCACGGCGCCGATGAACTCTTCGCGATCGATGGTGCCGCTGCGATCACGATCGAAGAGCGCGAAGACGCGCGCGGCGAGCGCGTCGCTGCGGAGGCCAAGGGCGCGTTTCAGCTCGACCGGATCGATGCGCGCGTCCTTGCCGGCGTGCTCCGCGAACGCGCGCTCCAGCAGCGCCAGGAAGCGTGCGTCGGCGCGCGACGAGCGGCCTTGAGACTCGGGCGAGCTCATCGAACGCCCTCAACGATACACGACGCGCGGGCGTCAGCGCCGCTTGCCGCGCTTCGGGCCCTTGCTCTTGCCCTTCTTGCTGCTCGCGTGAGCGGCCTTGCCGTTCTTGTCCTTGCGGCTGTCGGTCTTGCGGTTGTCGCTCTTCCCGCCGAAACGATCGGCGCGCCCGCGCGATTTCTCGCCGCCGCGCCGCTCTCGGCGCGAGAGATCCTTGCGCCCGTCCTTGCCGGTGGTGGTGTGTCCGATGCGCTTTGCGTAGACGGTGCGGCGCACGATGGCCGCGTCGAGGATCTCGACCATCATCCGATCGCCGAGGCGAATGACGTCGCGCGTGCGCTCCGACACCGCGGAGATGCCGTCGTCGTCGAGCTCGTAGCGGTCACCGAGATCTTCGAAGCGCACCATCACGTCGACGAACGGATCGTCCAGCATCACGTAGGCGCCGGTGCCGACGAGACCGGTGACCGTGCCCTCGTAGCGCTCGCCGATGCGGTCGCGCATGAACACGCAGCGGTAGATGTCGACGACCTCGCGCTCGATGTCCATCGCGCGGCGCTCGTTCTCGCTCGAGCGTTTGGCGGCTTCGGCGAGCATCTCTTGCTCGCTCGGTGGCCGACGCTTGCCGAGGACGACGGCGTGCGTGCCGCGGTGGACGAGGAGGTCCGGGTAGCGGCGGATCGGCGATGTGAAGTGGAGGTACGCCTTCGACGCGAGGCCGAAGTGCCCGATGTTGACGACGTCGTAGGTCGCTTGCTTGAGCGAGCGAAGGAGCAGCATCCGCAGCACGTTGGCCTGCGGGTGGTCGGCGAAGCCCTTGAGGAGCTCGCTCACCTTCTTGGGATCCTGCGCGTCCTCGACCTCGAACTCGATGCCGAGCGCCTCGGTGAGGCGCGCGAAGCGCTCGAGCTTCTGTTCGTCCGGCGGCGCGTGCACGCGGTAGACGGTGGGGAGGTTCTTCTCTTGGAACCAACGCGCGACCACCTCGTTGGCGAGGAGCATGAGCTCTTCGATGAGCTGGTAGGCCTTGCGGACGCCCTGATCGTCGGCGCGCCGGCCGATGGCCGTCGGGTGGCCGCCCTCGCCGAGCGCGATCTTCGCCTCCGGGAGATCGAGATCGAGCGCGCCGCGCTTCATGCGCTTCTCGCGGAGGATGCGCGAGAGCTCGTAAGCGACGCGGAGGCCGTCGACCATGGCCTCGGCCTTGGGATCGACGGGCGGGACGTCGGAGAGCTTGAGCGCGCGGGCCACCGAGCCGTACGTGAGCTTGGCTGCGCTCTTCATGAAGCCGCGGATGATCCGTGATCGCACCACGTCGCCGGCGGCGTTGATCTCGGCCTCCATGCAGAGGCACAGGCGAACGACGTCGGGGAGGAGCGAGCAGAGGTTCGACGAGAGCGCGCGCGGCAGCATCGGGATCGCGCGATCCGGCAAGTAGATGCTGCAGCCGCGAGCCATGGCCTCGGCGTCGAGCTGCGTGCCCGGCACCACGTACGAGCTCACGTCGGCGATGGCGACGTACGCGCGGTACCCACCGTGCTTCGTGCGCTCGACCCACACGGCGTCGTCGTGATCGCGTGCGTCCTCGGGATCGATCGTCGGGAGCGGAATGTGCGTGAGGTCTTCGCGGCCCTCGAGCATCTGCACCGGTACCGTGGGCCCGTAGTCTTCGGCCTCGCGCACCGCGCGTTCACCGTGGAGCTCTTCGATCTGCTCGCGCACGAGGATCTTCGCGACCTCGACGTTGAGCTCACCCGGGCGACCGAGCACCGCCTCGAGCTTGCCCTCCGGGAGCTCGTCGGGGAGCTCGGGGAAGCGCGTGATCGAGACCACCGCCGCGTCGCCGTCGTTGCCGCTGTTTCCCTCGCCGGCGCGCGTGTCGATTTCGGCGGGCAGGGGGATCGGGCTCCGGAGGCGCGCGTCGTCGGGCTCGAGCCACGCGCTCTTGCCGCGCCGGCGAAGCGTGCCGGCGACGCGCTTGTTCTTGCGCTCGATGATGGCGACGATCTCGCCTTCGAGGCCGCGCGCGGTGCGGCGCACGATGGCGACGCGCACGCGATCGCCGTGCATGCCGCCGCCGATCGACTCCTTCGCGACGTACACGTCGTCGCCGGTCGGTCCGGTAGCGCCCACGAAGCCGAAGCCGCGCGCGGCGATGCTGAGCAATCCCTCGCGCTCCTCCAAACCCGAGGCGCGCGCGGGACGCGCATCCCCGGCGCTCGACGTGCGCGCGACCGGAGCGTCTTCGGTCGCGGCGTCGTGACGGACCGGGGCGCCGCCGCCGCGTCGCTCGGCGCGCGTCGGGAGGGACTTCTTCTGGTGGCGATCTTTGTCGCGACGCGCGGGCGGAGCGGCCTCGCGCTTGTGGGATCGCGCTTGGTGCGAGTGCGTCGGCTCGGCGTGCTTGGCTGCGAGCGGCGCCGCCGGCGTGGGGCCTTTGGGGCGATCGGCGCGGACGAGGCTGAAACGCTCGTTTTCGTGACCTTCGAGGTCGCCGTTCAGGACGAGATTGTCCAAGAGGCGGACGAGACCGCGCTCGCTCGTGGGCGGCACGTTGAGCGCGGTCGCGACTTCAGTAGCGGAGAGCGGGCGGTTCTCGTCACGCAGGAGCGTGAGGACCTCGTCGCGGCTCGGGAGATGGCGGGGCATTGATTCCTGGGAAATTGCGCGCCCAAATGCGGATCGCGCCGAGCACACGGTCGCCGAATCGCCCCGCCGAAGCAAACGGTTTGACCAGGCCGCCGAGCTCTGGCACGGATTCAGGCATGGAATCGCGCGCTCTCCCGAACGGCCGCGCCGCCGCGCTCGGCCAAGCGCTCATCGTGGTTGCCACCGCGACGGCCCTGGCTGCCAGCGCGGCCCTCCTCGTCGACTACGTCCGGCCGGCCGCGGTCTTTTGCGATGACGCAGGCGCGGGCTGCGCGCGGCTTCGCGCGACCGCGTTCGCATCGGTGCTCGGCGTGCCGACGCCGGCGGCGGGTCTCGGCGCGTTCGCGATCATGGCCGCGCTCGCGCTCCTGCGTTCGCCGCGTGCGCGGCTCGCGCACCTCGGTTTGGCGGCGGCGGGCGCGCTCATCGCGGCGTTCCTCCTCTCGGTGCAGGTTCGCCTCGCGACGTTCTGTCGCTTCTGCATCGTCGTCGACGTGTCGGCCATCGTCGTGTTCGCGGGGGCGATGCTTCGCGGGCGCGGCGAGCCGATCGGGGCCGCGGGCGAGGGCGCGAGCGAGCCGGGCTGGCTCCGCCGCGGCGGTGTCCCGGCGTTCCTCCTCGCGATTGCGCTGCCTCTTCTCTTCGGCTTCACGCGGCCGCTCCCGCCCCGGAACGACGGATCGCCGGATGGTCTTTGGGGCATGGTCGAGCGCGAGATCAAAGCCACGCCGACCGGGCAGGTCACGGTCGTCGACTTCGTCGACTACGAGTGCCCGTTCTGTCGCATGACGCACGAGACGCTCTCTCCGGTGCTCGCCGAGCACGCCGCGGACATTCGCCTCGTGCGCCGACAGGTGCCGCTCCGCACCATTCATCCTCACGCGATGGACGCGGCGAAGGCCGCGTGTTGCGGCGAGAAGCTCGGCATCGACAAGGCGATGACGGAGGCGCTCTTCACCGCGCCGGTCGAGGAGCTCACGCCGACCGGGTGCGAGAAGCTCGCGGTCAAGAGCGGCGCGGACGCCGCCGCGTTCCGCGCGTGCTTCGCGGACCCGGCGATCGCGGCGCGCGTCGAGGCCGAGATCGGGGAGTTCAAGGCGGCCGGCGGGCGGAGCCTTCCCACGGTGTGGATCGACGAGACCAAGTTCGTCGGTGCGCAGGACGGCGCCACCTTCCGCCGAGCGATCGAGCGCGCGCTCGAGGCGAAAAAGAAGACCCGCGGGTGACCGAGCAGAGGTCGCTCTGATCGGCGCGTCGCGGGTGTCGTGAACGCGGCTTCACGAACGGTGAAGGAATCTTCATCTCGCCGCGGTTCGGTGAATGGATCGACGGGAGCGCGCGTCGTTCGGTGCGTGACGGCGCTCGCGCCGCCACCGCTGGGCGTCGAATCGCACTATGATCGTCGCCGTCTCGGCCCTACCTACGTGGCTGCGTGGCCTCGGAGCTCATGATGCACCTTCACCAAATCTCCCCCCTCTTCGTTCGTTCGCTTTCGCTCGCTTCGCTCACCTTCGCGCTCGGTGCGACCGCGTGCGGCAAGGAGTACGTGCGCGGCTCGAACGATCCGAGCATCGACAACCCGGCGATGAGCACCGGGCTCGACAAGGAGGACATCCAACGGATGCTCTCCGAGAACCTGAACAACCTGCGCAACGCGCCGGTGATGAGCCTTTGGCGCGACAACCGCGGCAAGGACACCATCGCGATCTTCCCGTTCCAGAACGCGACGAGCGAGCACATCGACTCGCAGCTCGCGGCGGCGCTGAGCGAGACCGAGACCTGGCTCGTGGAGTCGGGCACCGTCACCGTCATCAGTCGCGAGCGACAGAAGGAGATGATCGCCGAGGTCGAGGGCCAGCAGAACGCGGTCTTCAACCCGGCCAACGTCGCCAAGTACGGTCGCCAGATGGGCGCCAAGTACTTCATCACCGGCAAGGTGCAGGCGGCCGACGAGCGCACCGACGACGCGCGTCGCGTGCAGTATTTTCTCTTCATGCAGGTCGTCGAGATCGAGACGAGCGTCGTCCGGTGGCAGCACAAGTCATACGTCACCAAGATGGTGCGGTGAGCCGAGGCCCCGTCGTGCCGTTCGGTCCACACGCGCGCGCGTCCTTCCGCGCGGCTGGGCTCGCGCTCGGCCTCGTGTTCGGAGTCGTCACGCTCGTCGGATGTGGCGGTCACGAGGCGCGAACGCTCCGCGTGCGCACGGCGCTCGACGACGGGCAGCCGCGCGCCGCCATCGCCGCCATCAACGAGGAGATCGGCGTCAAAGCCGACACGGATCTGCCGACGGATCTCGAGGGCGACAACGCGCTCCTCGTGCTCGACCGCGCGACGATCCAGCAGTCGCTCGCCGCGTTCGATCGCTCGGAGGTCGACTTTCAGGCCGCCGACAAGGCGATCGACATGCTCGACCTCTCGCACGACGCGTCCGACACGCTCGGCAAGTACGTGTTCTCGGACTCGGCCGGGCGCTACCAAGCCCCGCCGTACGAGAAGCTGCTCATCAACACCCTCAACATGGTGAACTACCTGGAGCAGGGTGACCTGAACGGCGCGCGCATCGAAGCGCGGCGGCTCGCCGTCATGCACACCTACTTCAAGGACAAGCTCAAGGACGAGTCGAGCTCCGTCCTCGGGCTCGGCGGCTTCTTGGCCGGGCTCACGTTCGAAAAGAGCGGAGAGGTCGACGAGGCCCTCCGCTGGTACGACACCGCGCTCGCGCACCGCGGCTTCTCCTCGCTGCGCGGGTCGGTGCGCGCGCTCCTCGCCAAGGGCGCGTATCGAACGCCGCGCCTGACCGCGCTCGAGGCCGAGGGCGGTCAGGCGCCGCCGTCTGCAGACAGCGGGGAGGGCGAGATCGTGCTCCTCGTGGGCTACGGACGCGTCCCGCACAAGATCGCCAAGCGAGTGCCCATCGGACTCGCGCTCACGTACTTCGCCGGCGCGATCCGCCCCGACGACGCCGCGGCCGCGAATCGTCTCGCGGCGCAGGGATTGGTCACGTGGGTGAACTACCCGTCGCTCGCGCCGGATCAAGGCGCGTACGAGACGCCGCTCGCCACCATCGATGGGCGGGCCCAGCGCCTCGAGGAGGCGGTGAACGTTTCGGCCGAGGTGCGGCGCGAGTGGGCGAAGCTCGAAGGTCCCATCGTGGCCTCCGCGATCTCGCGCATGGTGGTGCGGCTCGCGGCGGGCGAGGGGATTCGTGCTGCAGGAGGCCGGAGCGACAGCACGGCGGGCGTGATCGCCCTCATCGCGTCGCTCGGTGCGCAAGCCACGCTCACCGCGCTCGATACGCCCGACACGCGAAGCTGGGAGACCTTGCCGGCGCGCTTCGCGGTGGCGCGTATCCGCGTGCCCGCGGGCAAGCACACGGTCGTGCTCGACGCTCGAGGGGTCTCGCGCACTCAGCCGGTCGACGTGCCGGCCGGTGGCTTCCGTGTGGTGTCGCTGGCCGCGCTCCGCTGATCCGAGCGCTCGTCCGCCCCGAACGTCCGCGCCGAAACTTTGCTATACGAGCGAGCGAACATGCGCCCGCCTCTCTTGGTCGCCGCTTCTTCGTTCGCCCTGCTTTCTGCGCTCGTCGCCGCGGCCTGCTCGCCCGTGCTCGACGCTCGTTCCGAGGCGCGTTGCTACGGAGAGTGCAAGGCGCGCGCCGCGAGCGTGTGCCGTGACGAGGATTGCGAGCGCGGTTGCCGCTTCATCATCGATCGGATCGTGGAGCGCGAGGACCATCGCGTCGTCGCCTGCGTTTCGGCGGGGAAGGCGTGCGGCGACGAGGCGTGGGCCGGATGCGCCGCGCGCGTGGGCATCCACGCCGACGGTGGCCCGCCGGTTCCCCCGCCGCTCAAGGACGATGCGCCGGAGGAGGCGGACGGCGGCGGAAAGGCCGAGGAAGGAGACCTCCTCGAATGATGATCCGCATCCGGGACGATCGGAATCGCGAGCTCATCTTCGGCGCCGCGCCCAAGCGCGTCGTGTCGCTCGTCCCGAGCGATACGCTCACCATCGCCGATCTCGGCTGCGCGGACGCGCTCGTCGGTCGCACCGACTACTGCGAGCTGCCCGCCGACGTCGTCGCCAAGCTGCCCAGCGTGGGCGGCACCAAGGACGCGCGCGCGGCCGCGATCATGGATCTTCAGCCCGACCTCGTGGTGGCCAACCAGGAGGAGAACACGCGAGGCACCCTCGAGAGCCTCGTGCAGGCCGGCGTGCGGGTGTACATCGCGTTTCCCAAGCGCGTGGCCGACGGGCTGGCACACATGGCCAAGCTCGCGCGCATCTTCCGCGTCGAGCGTGACCCGCGCGTGCGCGATCTCGTGAAGCGTGGGTACGACGCCGTGCGCGAGGCCGACGCGGACCGCGCCGCCCGGCGCCCGTTGCGCACGTTTTGCCCGATCTGGATGCAGCCGCTCATGACCATCCACGGGAGCACCTTCATCAGCGACATGCTCCTCCTCGCGGGCGCCGAGAACGTCTTTGCCGGGCGCGAGCGACGGTATCCGCTCGCCGCCGACCTCGGGCGCGGGACCATCGCCGCGCCGGAGGACGTTGCCGGACGCGACGTCCGCTATCCGCGGGTCACCCTCGAGGAAGTCGTCCTCGCGCAACCAGAGCTGATTCTCCTTCCCGACGAGCCGCATCCGTTCAGCGAAGCCGATGCGGATTCCTTCCGCGCGCTCGACGTTCCGGCGGCCCGCGCGGGCGCGGTCGTCCGAACGAACGGGAAAGACCTCTGCTGGTACGGCTCGCGGAGCGTGGACGGGCTCGGCCGTGTGCGCGCGCTCGTCGAGCGGCATCGCGTCTACAGCTGACTACTCGCCGGCGCGCGTTCGGCTGTCGGCGCGGCCCGAGAGTGGTATGGTCCCTTCGTGAAGCGACTGACACGATGGGCGAGCATCATCGCCCTCATGGTGTCCGGGCACACCGCCCACGCGGATGAAGCGGCGGCGGCGGCGATGTTCGACCGAGGCCTCGCCGCGATGATGGCAGGCGAGCTGGAGAAGGCTTGTCCCATGCTCGCCGAGAGCTTTCGCCTCGACCCGCGCGCCGGGTCGCTCTTCACGCTCGCCGAGTGCGAGGCCAAGCTCGGGAAAAGCGCGAGCGCCTTCGTCCATTACCAGGACTACCTCCTTCGCTTCGATGCGCTCTCGCCGCGCGAGCAGGCACGCCAGGGGCAGCGACGCGAGCTCGCGGTGAAGCAGGTCGAGGCCCTCAAGTCGATGGTGGCTCAGCTCACGCTGCGGCTTCCGACCGGCGCGCCTTCGGCGGGCGTCGTGAAGCGCGATGGGGTCGTGCAGGGGACGCCCGCGCTCGGCGTCGCGCTCCCGATCGACCCCGGGCTCCACTCGGTCGTCACCGACAACGGAAGCGGCAAGACTCGTGAGGTCCAGCTCGTTCTGTCGCCCGGAGAGAAGAAGGAGCTCACCGTCGAGTTCGCTCCGCCCGACGTTCCCCGTGACAGCGCAGCGGCGGCAGGTGAGCACTCCAGCGTGCGCACGTGGCCAGCGTGGCCCATCTATGCGTCGCTCGGCGTGGGAGGCGTGGGCGTGGTCGTAGGCTCGGTCTTCGGCGTTCTCACGTGGTCCAAGAAGGACACGATCGACACGCACTGTCCCCAGCACCGATGCGATCCTGAAGGTCGCCGCGCGGTCGACAGTGTGGCCACGACGAGCCTCGTGTCCAACGTCGCCTTCGGGGTCGGCGCGGCAGGTCTCGTGACCGGCGCGATCCTGTGGGCCGTGCGTCCGAACGGCGCGCCGCGCGCGGGTGCCGACGCCGCGCTTCGCTTCGTGCCGGGCGTCGCTCCGACGCTCGGCGGTGCCAGTCTTTCGCTCTCGAGGAGCTTCTGATGTTGCGGCTGCGCATCTTCCTCGTCGGTGTCGTCGGAACCACTGCTGCGTGCGCCTCCATTCTCGGAGTCGACGGTGAGTTCGTCGATCAGTCGCCCGACGGCAGCGCGACGACCGACGGCGCCGTCGACGTCGCCTTGGACGTCGTCGCGGACGACGCATCGGGCGCGGTCGACGGCGCCGATTCGAGCGTCGTGGATGCCGGCGCCGACGTCGTCAAGGACACCGGGCCGCCGCCGTGCACCGGGCACATTTGCAACGGCATCTGCTTGCCGGGGACGACGTGCGCGGGATGCGCGCAGGAGCTCTACTGCGCGGTGGACCACACGTGCGTCGCGAGCTGTGGTTCGTGCGGCACCGGGAGCGGGCTCATCCAGTGCTGGGCGTGCCCCGACTCCGGGGCGCAGGGATCGTGCGAGCCGGCCGCGAGCGCGTATTGCCTCGGCAGCGCCTACGCCCACTGTCCGTGCACGGACGCGGCCGCCGATTGCCCGGCCATGAACCACGTGTGCGTCGCCGGTGATTGCCGCACCTGCGGTGAGTCGCAGACGGACGGGCGCAAGTGTCGCTCGCAGACGTGCGAGCAATCCGCGCGCGCTTGCAACTGAGTCGCGTGTAGGCCGCGCTCGGCGCCGCCTACTCGCGCGAGTAGAGCGGGACGGTCGGCTTCGCCTTTGCGGGGGTGGGCGCGGCGGGCTTGCGGCGCGGTGGTGCCGCCGCGCGCTCGGTCGTCACGGCGATCGTAGACGGCGCGCTGGCGGTCGCCGCGACCTCGGGCACCGACACCGTCGGCGGCGCCGCTGCGCTCGCCGCTGGTGGCGCGACTTCACCGGCGTCGTTGGCGTCGACGGCCGTCGTGATCGTGGACGTAGGGGGCGGCGCTGCGCTCGGCAGCGGCGCGTCGCTGGGGCTGGCCGAGAGATCCCGCGCCGACGCGAAGCCGAGCCAAACGAGAGGTCGGCCGCGAGCGAAGACGAACGCGAGAGCTCCCACGAGGACGCCCGCAAAGAGCCAGCCGCCGAAGCGCCTCCGCGGCGCGCGCACCTCGCTCGCATCGCCGTCGTTGACCACCGGGACCGCGGTGAAGCCGGAGCGCACGCTCGTCGCCGCAACGCCATCGTCGTCATCGAAGCGAGCGCGCTCGAGCTCGGCCAAAACGGCGGCGCGGCGTGCGACGCCTTCGCCTTCGATCTGCTTCACCCATTCACCGACCCGCCTCGGCGGCGCTAGCGGCACGGCCTCCTCGAGATCGATCGCCATCGCCGCTGCAGTCGGGTAACGCCGCGAGAGGTCGCGCTCGAGGCCACGCAAGACCACGCGATCGAGCTCCGGCGACACGGCGGGGTTCAGGCGGCTCGGCGGCGGGATCGGCATCTCGAGCACCGCGCGCACGATCCCGCCTTCGTTGGTCGCTTCGAAGAGTGGGCGGCCGGTGAGCACTTCCCACAGCGTGACGGCCGCCGAAAATACGTCGGCCTGGCGATCACACTCCGCGCGCGCGAGCTGCTCGGGCGCCATGTAGCGGAGCTTGCCTTTGATCTCGCCTTCGCGCGTGTTCTGCGAGCGACCGACCGCCTTGGCGATCCCGAAGTCGAGGATGCGCGCGACGCCGTCGGTGCCGACCATGATGTTCTGCGGTGAAACGTCGCGGTGGACGATGTTGAGCGGCGCGCCTTGATCGTCGCGCGCCTCGTGCGCGGCGTGCAGGCCGTGAAGGACGCCCGAAAGGATGCTCGCCACGAGGTCCGGAGGCGGTGGCGCGGCGGCGATCTGTGCGCCGCGCGTGAGCTGCGCGAGCGAGGCGCCCTCGATGTATTCCATCACGAGGAACAGCTCGCCCTCGGCGGCCGCGACGTCGAGCGTCGGGACCACGTTGGGGTGGCGAATGCGCGCCGCGACGCGCGCTTCGTCGAGGAACATGGCGGCGAACTCGGGATCCGTCGCGAACTGCGGGTGGAGCCGCTTGATGGCGACCGTTCGCGCGAAGCCGACTTGGCCGCGCAGGCGACCGAGCCAGACCGCGGCCATGCCGCCCGCGGCGATGCGGCGAAAGAGCACGTAGCGGCCGATGGCGACCGGCGCGTCGGCGCCGACGTCCTTGGTGAGCGGTCGGATCGCATCCGGCGTTTGGATCACGAAGCCGCCCGGGCGCGGGGGCGTGGTCGCGGCGCGCGCCGGTCCGGGGACGCCGACGGCGACCACCGATCGCGTCTCCGTGACCGGCTCCGTGCGCTTCGATCGGGGCGCGGCGTGCGCGCCGGTATCGGCGGCGTCGTCGTCGATCTGGGCGGTGCGGGCCGCGAGTCGCTCCCCGGCCAAGGTCGTCACCCAGCGACCGACCTCGTCCCGATTGGCGAGCGGGCCGATCATTTCGAGCGCCTCCGCCATCTCGCTGGCGCTCGCAAAGCGTCGCGTCGGGTCGCGCTCGAGGCCGCGCAGAATGACGGCGTCGAGCGAAGTGGAGAGCCCGGGCACGAGCCGACTCGGGGGAATCACCACGCTCTCGAGCACCTTGGCGAGCGTGGCCGCCTCGCTCGACGCCGCGAAGAGCTTCTCCCCGGTGACGAGCTCCCAGAGCACGACCGAGAGCGCGTACACGTCGGTGCGTTGCGTTACCTTGGCGTCGCGGAGCTGCTCGGGCCCCATGTAGCGGAGCTTGCCTTTGAGCTGTCCTTCGCGCGTCGTGTTCAGGCTGATGGCGGCTTTGGCAATGCCGAAATCGAGCACGCGCGCGTAGCCGTCGGTCGCGACCATGATGTTCGACGGCGACACGTCGCGATGGATGAGCTCGAGGGGCTCGCCGTCGTCACCGGTGGCGCGGTGCGCTGCGTGGAGGCCTCGCAGCGCGTCGACCGCGATGCGCAGCGTGACGCCGAGCGGCGCGCGCTCGCCACGCTCGGCGCACTCGTTCATGAGCTCGGCGAGGGACTCGCCGTCGACGTACTCCATGACGAGCGCCACCTCGCCGCCTTCGCTCACGACCTCCTTCGTCGCGACGACGTTGGGGTGCACGATCCGCCCGGCGAGCGTGGCCTCGACCATGAACCGGGACACGAACTCGGGGAGCTTCGCCAGGTGCGGATGCAGGCACTTGATCGCGACGCGCTCGCCCTTTCCGGCACCGCTCGCGACGCGGCCGAAGTGGACGGTCGCCATGCCGCCGGCGGCAAACTCGCCGTACATGGCAAACCGGCCGATCTGTCGCGGAGCTCCCACGGGATCTCTCCAGTCTATCGAAGGTGGGCGGGCGCGTGAAAGGCGACGAAGTCGCACTTGTCGGGCATCCGTCCTCCGGCCATGATCCCAACGTGCCCCCCGAACATACGTTCGCCACGCTGACGAC